>NZ_JAEMUI010000015.1 GCF_016461715.1 Marinomonas spartinae
CAATCAACAAAAGTCGAAATTAAAAAAATTACGTATAGATCATTATTTTTCTTTCGTTGTTACGCCCGCAGATGTTGGTGAGGCAAAGCCAAGCCCAAAAATATTTGAATATGCTAATAAATTAGCCGGTGTTTCAGCTGATGAATGTTGGTATGTTGGCGATGATTACGAAAATGACTATCTTGCATCAAAACAATTAAATTGGAATTCCATATGGTTAAATCGAAGAGTATCTAATAATAATCTAGAAGGTATGTATAGCAGTTTGCTAGAGTTTTCAAAAAGTATTATCTGAAAATAGATATTCACTAGCAATTTTATGGAAGTGTCACAAAACATTGAAGTCGACTGTAAACCTTCGATTTAATTTAATGTTACCCTTTCGCTATGCGACATTATAATATTAAATTTTACTGCAGTTTATTTCGGCTTAAATAGGGATTAGGCAATACATTATGAATCCTGTAGAAACAGGTAAAAACTACGATACAATTACGGATCTTTGGTCTGATGATCGGTTTAATATGAAAAACGGAATCGATCAACACAGAAGAGCCATAAACTTTATAAAGTCGAGAGGTAAGGCTCTTGATGTTGGTTGCGGAAGAACTGGGAGAATAATGGATTTGCTAGCCAAAGAAGGCTTTAAGCCAGAAGGCTTAGATATCTCAGAGAAAATGATCGCACTAGCTCGGAGTCGTAATCCAGAATGGAATTTCTACCAAGAAGATATCTGTTCCTATCCATTATCAGAAAAATATGACTTCATAACCGCTTGGGATAGTATTTGGCATATCCCATTGGATGAGCAAGTTAGTGTGATATCAAAATTGGCAAGTGCGTTAAATCCCAACGGCATCATGATATTTTCATTTGGTGGAGTTAATGAGCCAGGAAATCACACTGACGATACGATGGGGCCAATGATGTATTACTCATCTTTAGGAACAAATGGCTTTATAAAGGTTTTCCTCGATAATGGTTGTACTATCAAACACTTAGAATTTGACCAGTACCCAGAGTTACACACCTACATAGTTGCGCAAAAAATAGCCTAACAAAGCAATAAAGTGGGGCATCTAACACTCCGTTGCTTTCCAGTTATTATTGCAAAAAATGGAATTTCAATAGATCTTATGAGTCAATCAGAATGGATAAAATAAAAGCCATGATTTTGAGGCTAATTGGCAGGTCGTCAATGGCAAGTGCTAAGGGGGATATGCAGTATTATCCGTCGCCAAATGGTGCATTTGGGTTGGTAGCGCCTGTCGGCTGGCTGCAAAAAACGGACTCTGACTTCCTTTCGATCTCTAGCCCAGATGGGAGCGTTTCTATTACTGCTAATGCGTTCACTAAAAATGACGGAAATTTGGAAGAGTTTGCCGAGTATCGCTTCTGGTCATTACAAGGCTTATACACCCCTCAAAGTGAAGTCTCTCCAATTAAATACGGTGTTTTGCGCGAGTATGAAAGTGCATACCCGAGTGAGTCGGAGAAAACCTATTATGTCACAGCAGCTGTTCAGGTGAGAAATGCCTTTGTTGGTATGGCAGTGGTTACTAGTCGCAAGGACTATAACGAAAACAAGTCCATGTATATAAAGGTTTTTGAATCTATTAAAGTGAACTTATAGTAAGGCCTAAGTACATGATGGGGGCGTGTTGGCAGTGTTAGGTTTTGGGGGAGGCTATTATTCTCAAGTCGTTAGCTTCAGTGGAAAATGCCTTATAACACAGCCTTTAAAGCCGATTCTCAATGCTTAACGCTTGGCGATTTTTTTCAAATCAGTTTAGGTGTATAGGATACAATGGATTGGTCGTCTCGTTGTTCACCGCTTTACGGGGTGTTATACGCTTATTGATCATTTGGAGGCGTTATGAAAATAATCAGAAGTAAAGGGTTTAAACCTGAGCGTGCTTGGGTGGCAAAAGATATCGCTAATATGAATGGCATTACGACGCGCTTACATTGGACTGATCAGCCTTATAAGTGGCATATAAACGATGGTGAAGAGGTGTTTGTTGTTTTAGATGGTGTTGTTGAAATGCTATTTAAAGAAAATGGAATTGAGAAATCAGCGGTTTTAGAGATGGGTGATATATTTTATGCATCTATTGGTACTGAGCATGTTGCGCACCCTCGTGGTGAGGCAAGGGTATTAGTTGTAGAATCAGAAGGAAGCGTATAATTGGTTGCTTAAACGGAAAATTATAGTTGGTCATCGTTTCGAGGTTATAACCGACCATGATTTTTCGCTTAGCAAGGCATTATATAAGACCAGAATGAATAGTCCTTTAGCCAAAAAAGTGGTTTTTGCTGTTTAAAGGCAAATTAATCGAGTAAAACCAATCAAGAGAAAGTTCTATGCTTGAGGTGAGACTCGGATGTGAATGTTCCTATAGGTAGTAAGTGGTATGACAAAAGATTATTTTAAAAACAAAGCGGCTTCTTATGAAAAGGAGAGCAGAAGGGTCTCAAACGTAGACAATATCGCCAACCTGATTGTGGAAAGGTTGGATCTAGAAAAGGGCATGCATTTATTGGACTTTGGCGCGGGTACGGGGCTGTTATTGGAGCGCGTTGCACCGTATGTTGAAAAAATCACTGCGGTAGATATTTCCAAAGCCATGATTGAACAGCTTGAGCAGAAACGTGATGGGCTACACTGTGATTTAGCCATTCTTGAAGTGAATTTAGAGTCTTCGTCCATTGATCAGACATTCGATGGCATTATCTCTTCGATGACCATGCACCATGTGCAACATATCGATGCTATGTTCGAAAAGTTCTATTCCATGCTTGATGAAGGCGGAGTGATTGGTATTTCTGACTTGGATAAAGAAGATGGTAGCTTCCATGGTGAAGATACTGGTGTTTTCCACTTTGGTTTCGAGCGTGATGTTATTGCTGAGTCAGCAATAAAAGCGGGTTTTAGGGATTTGAAAGTGGAGGATGCCAGTGTCATCAGCAAACCATATGGTGATTTTCCTGTATTTTTGCTGACGGGGAGAAAGTAGAAACACAGATTGTCAAACCTCATCACAGATCGATTAAAATCAACAAATTAGTCGTTTTTGATACGAGCTTTCTGTGTTCATAAACTACCAGAGCTTATGAAAATGAGTGTTGATTCAGGTGTACTAGCCCACCCCTTAACACAGCATTATGTACACCTGTTTTCTATCTCAGTTTGCTTGAGAGCTTTCATTCGGTTCTGGAACCAAATCATGTAAAAAGCCAGCTACTGCATTGCGGCTATTCTTTAGCTTCAGCCCGCCGCGTTCAGATTGCGAATATGGCAGCTAATGCTATTGAGTGCCTACTGTAAACACAGTACCCAGCACTGGAGTGTTCTGGTTCACGCAAACCCTCTTGCTCGTAGTAATGAAAACAAGGCCCTCTGACAGCAAAATTACCCCCCAATTCCCCGAAAAGCGGCCGACGATATGCAGTGTTATGGCGGTAGAGTGGTTCAAAACAATCAATGGTAAAACCACCATAGATCGGTCGTATTACAGAACTCGTTCTCTCTTAATCATAAGTCTCTGCATCATTACAGGCGCCAGCAGTGGCACATTAAGAACCGTCAGCACGGTATTTTTGCCACGGAGTTTAACGAAGAAAAATCCAGAATAGTCATGGGAGATGCACTAGAGCATAGGCTCTATTTAAGCGTTTCGTCATGAACATACATTAAAAAAATGTGGTGAGTGAACTCGAATGATTTAGGGCGTTGATTGGCAATAGAAGACAAAGTAGATATACCGCGCCAAGCTGCCAGCAATAAAACATTAACAGAGAGTAATGATATGTAATTTTTCATTAAAATCAACATATTATTTTTGCACTCCAAAAAACAACTGCTATGCTTTTTTTGACGCGAATAGAAATAGATAAAAGCGTGATATACCTGAATTATTGACCCTAGTTATCTCCGTATAGGTACGTCAAGTCAGTGATGACCTTAGATATATGATGATGCTAGATAGTGAACAGGACTACACATCTTCCTAAGCATCATAATAGATTAATAAATCGGACTTTTTAGTCTGGTTCAATCTTTATTAAAAATACTAGATGAATGAAAAAAACGAATGAATCATTCGCCCTATGTTGCTGAATTTTGGAGAAATATATGTGTAGTTCATTTTTAAGAAACGCACGCTCATTATTTTTTGTGTTTTTGGTTTTATCTTTTTTTCCGACAGCTGGTGCAGCACCAGTGAAAGGTTCCCATGTTAAAATATATGTCTCAAGCCTTCCTTATCTTTACACATCCCATGCGGTAAATGGTTCACTTTTAAGACCCGCTAACAATGAACGTGGTTGGGAATACTATATGGCCACATCTTATTCGCAAATTAGTGATACTGTCTATGAATTTAAGTTACGCCAAGGTGTTCAGTTTCAAGATGGAACGCCATTCAATGCCGATGCCGTCATTGAAAATATGGAGTATTTTAAAAAGAAACCTTTTTTGTTTAGCAAAATTAATACCGTATATGACCGTACGGAAAAAGTTGATGATTATACAGTAAGGTTCTATCTAAAAGAAAAGTATGGGGCATTCTTGAATGATGTTATTTGGATTCAGTTTTATACAACAAAATATCTCGAAAAATTTGGTTGGAATGGTAAAGCGACCTGTCCAAATTTGGCTGAGGCTGGTCCTTATGGATTAGGCCCTTATATTCTTAGTGAAGGTTATATCGAAGGTGATAGAAAAACAGATAAAGCAGTATTGATTGCTAACCCTAATTACTATGATAAAGATTTAGTGAAAGTAGAAAAATTCACTATTTATACAAATCTAGATCCAAAGGTTGCATTTTCGGATGTTATTGAATCTGAAGGCTATCTGGATATTATGCCAATTGCATTTTCTGATGTTGAATTAGTCAATTCTTCTCCTTACGCAAAATTAGTTACAGGGCCATCAACAGATAATATAGCTATTCATATAAATATGGTTAATGGTAATGAAAAACTAAAAGATAAAAAAGTTCGTCTTGCTCTGAACAGAGCAATAGATCAACAACAGTTATTAACTTATGCGTTTTCTGGTTATGGTCAAATAAAGCCTACACTGGCTTCACCTAATTTTCCTGGTGTTAAAGATGCTGTAAAAAACCTGAAGGCTTATTCTGAAGTTGAGTCGCCAAAAGAAATACGTCAGGAACTAAAAAGCATTTTAGATGGGCTAGAGCTTAAAGTGCTAACTCAACAGAAGTTCATGTTTCTTTGGCGTTCATTAGATCGAGATTTACGCAAAGTTGGGGTAAAACTTAATTTTGAAATTGTTGATGAAACGACTATTTTTGGACAAATTCTGTCTACCAATTCAGGTAAGAATACAAAATCGTGGGATTTGATTGTGTGGGGGGATGATGATTGGTACTTCAATCATCCATGGGCTGCAACCTTTGTTTATCAACCAAATAGTGTTTGGAGTACGATGCCTGCGGATCCTCAGATGGGTAAGTATATTGATGAAATGTTTAAAGAAACCATCAACACACCGCAATTCAGTGAAGTCCTAACCAAAATGATTGATCATGTCTACAAAAATGCTTATATGCTTGTTGTTCCAGCTCCTAACAAGGTTGTTGCAGTCAATAAGAAGGTTTCTTACACCCCATTACCAATGGCTTCTCTTCCATTATGGGAAATTGAGGTGAGTGATGATCACTGGTCGATAAGACAATAACGAAGATGCATTGTCACTTGCTCAAATATTTTAAAAAATTCCTTTTTATCGGGATGGTAATATGAAAATAAAATTAAAACTTAGAAGTCAGTTGTTACTTGCTTTTTCTTTAATAGGGATATTACCAGTTGCCATTGTCGCTATCATTTCATTAATGAAATCGAGTTCGGCACTGGAGCATGATGCATTGGATCAGCTGGTAAGTTCACGAGATGTTAAGGCGAATCAAATAGAAGGTTATCTTAATAGTGCCAAAAAAGACGTTTCCATTCTATCAAATAGCAGAGATGTGCATGCGTTGTTCCGCGCGCTGCAAGTGTATCAAGAGTTAGAAGAAGTCAAATCTGAAAATGATAAGTTTGGCGTCGACAATATAGATTACAAAGCCATTTGGAAAGAAAAAAGTGATAATCTATTAAAATATGTTGATGTCCTGGGTTATCGAGATCTTTTATTATTATCCGCTGATAAAGGTCATATTATTTATAGTGTGAAAAAAGGTAAGGAACTTGGCTCAAATATAAAAAAGAATTTCGATGATAAAAACCCAATCTCGGTTTTATGGAAAAAGGTTATAGAGAAAAAAGGTGTGGCGTTTCAGGATTTTACACCCTATCACTATCGGGATAATAGCCCGAGATTCTTTATTGGTGCGCCTGTTTTTAATTTGCGTGGTGATGTCGTCGCTGTCGTTATTTTAGAGCTTTCTGGAGAAGTTATTAATGATATTATGTCTCAGCGTTCAGGACTTGGAGAAACAGGTGAAACCTACCTCGTTGGCAAAGATGGTTTAATGCGTTCCAACTCTTATTTGGATAGCGGACATCACTCTGTTGCTAATGCATTTTCTAATCCAGAAAATAATAAAGCAAAAAGTATAGCAATTCAGGCTGCACTGTCGGGTAAAACAGGCTCAAAATTGATTGACAGTTATTTAGGGCGTGAGGTGTTGTCTGCCTATGCACCATTAAAATTTGAGGGGGCAACATGGGCGATTGTCGCAGAAAAGTCACGAGGTGAAGCTTTTGCATCGGTAAGTGCAATAAAATGGGCAATCATATTTTCAATGTTGATTACAGCCGCCATCACTATTGCAATAGGTATTGTATTGAGCCGCTCTATTACCAATCCTATTCTTAAAATGACTGACATTGTTAATCAATTGGCAAGTGGTAATGTTCGTAAGAGAACAGATATAAAACGTTCAGATGAACTTGGGGATATGGCATCGTCGCTAGATAACTTTGCAGATGAGCTGGAAACAGTTTTTGTTAGTAGTTTAGAAAAAATATCAAAAGGTGATTTGACAAGTAATTTAACGTCTAAAGGCCAACAAGATGTCATCACTAATGCACTGATTAAAACAAATGCTGATCTGAAAAGTATCGTTACGGATATTTCAGGTTATACCAATAGCATCGTTGAGCAAAGCAATAAGGTCATGCTTTCTAGTGAAACAATATTATCTAACACGGCAAGTTCTGAACAATCAATACAGTCGATTTCAGCGGCGATTGTTGAGGTAAATGAACAAGTCAAGATTACGGCCAATACGGCTAAGGAGGCTGATGAGCTGGGTAAAAAAGCGCAGCAGTCGGCTACGATTGGTAGTGATCTTGTGGGCAAAACCGTGTCAGCAATGAATGATATCAGAGAGGCTAGCAGCAATATTTCTTCTATTCTTTCTGCGATAGAAGACATTGCAAATCAAACAAATCTGTTAGCCTTGAATGCGGCGATTGAGGCCGCTAGAGCGGGCGAAGCTGGAAGAGGTTTTGCTGTGGTTGCCGATGAAGTTCGTGCTTTGGCAGCACAAAGTACAAAAGCGGCAAATGAAACCGCTAGGTTAATTGAAGTGGTGGTTGAAAAAACACAAGTAGGTGCAGAAATCTCTGAAAACTCGTCTGAGAGCCTTAAAGAAATAGTTGATTCTATTGAAGTGGTCTGCAATTTGATGGGGAATATTGCCATTGCGTCCGATGAGCAGGCTAGAACGATTGATGATACGAGTAACAATTTAAACCGTATCGCGGCTAAAAATGTTGAAACAACATCTGAAGCCGAAGAGGGGGCTGGCACTTCTCAGAAATTAACAGAGATGTCGTCTGGACTTAAAGGCATTGTGGAGAAATTTACCATTAGTTCCGAGTCCACTGGTTCTAAGCGTCGGTCCTAAATATCCTATTAAAATTGCTGGCTAAAATAGTAAGCCAGTCAATACAGAGATAAACGAAAACCACTTTTCTGGGATGGAGAAGTGGTTTTTTTATAGCAGTTGATCAAGTGGACTATTGGTTACAGCAAAAGGTTGGCGCACTGACATGCGTATTGACTACGGATCGTCTGAAAAACAATCACAAGTTTGCGTGTTTGTACTGGTAGTGGCTCAAAAAGTCTTTTAGGATAAATGTGAGACTTTTGCACGACTACTGTGCTTGCCAATACTTTGTTAAAAACAGACTCAAAATGCTCATATATAGCTATAAACTCTGCTTTCTCGTCTGTTTTTGCCGCGTCTTGGCGTCGTCTCATAAAGCAATGTGCACAACAAGCGTGAGGTTGATACGTTATATTCTCAAAGGAGTTGAGTGGTGGATTTAGAGTTAGATCACGTTTTTATACTGACTGATAAACCAAAAGAAGCGGGTGATCTTTTAGTTTCTATGGGGCTTAATGAAAGCTTTAGTCGGGATCATAAGGGGCAGGGTACCTCAAATCGTCGGTTTGCATTTTCTAATGGAATGCTCGAAATACTATACGTACGTGATAGTGAAGAGTCGAATAATGGTCCAGCAAAAAAACTGAGATTCCCTGAACGGATACAAACAGAAAACGCATCTCCGTTTGGAATCGTTCTAACGCGAACTAATGACTCCAAATTAGGTATGCCGTTTAGCGGGTGGAAATATCAACCAGACTATTTTGAGCCACCCAATGCATTCCATGTGGGAGAGAATTCTGAGATATTAGAAGAGCCTTTATGTATTTACGTGCCTTTTATCGGTCCAGTTAGCAGAATTGAAGAAATAGGAACCTTTAAGTCTATTAGCAACGTGCAACTATCGGTCCCACTAGAGAAAATGTCTGATACGCTTCTTACATTGCTATCGGCGGATAGGCTTGACATTGAGCTTGGTAGTGAGCACATGGCAGTACTTACTCTGGATAATGGGCGTAGGGGATTATCCAAAGACTTGCGCCCAGTTTTGCCATTAATGATTCATTGGTAGATAGGTCAATATATGAAGAGTTTTTTCTTGCTCAACGGAATAGTAACTCGACGCTTATAAGTCCTATATTTCAACGATAACCGCCAAAATGGTTTAAATACGTCGCTCAACCTGACTCGTTAAGTATGCGACTGCGGCGTTATGTTTATCGTTGATTTACTTAGAATATGGAGGAATTATGTCAACAGAACTGAAGGCTTCATCATTGAAAGTACAAGCTTTTTTGTCTCAGCATGGACAGGACTTTGTTGTTCAGCAAATGCCTAGTTCAACTCGGACAGCGAAAGACGCCGCTGAGGCTGTTGGCTGTACGGTTTCCCAAATTGCTAAATCGTTAATTTTTAAAGATGGTGAAACAGGGGAACCTGTCTTGGTTGTCGCATCCGGTTCTAACATGGTTTGCACCGACAAAGTTAAAGAAGCAACAGGGATTACATTGGAAAAAGCAGATGCATCCTTTGTACGAGAGAAAGTTGGCTACGCTATAGGTGGGGTTCCTCCCGTAGCGCATAATGAGAAGGTCCAAACTCTCCTAGATAAAGACCTACACCAATATACAGAAATTTGGGCGGCTGCGGGTACGCCGAATTCTGTGTTTAAACTCAATCCACAGTATCTAGGTGAGCTTACGCAAGGTCAGTGGATAGATTTAGCAAAATAAGCATACCAAGTATTTAAAAAGGGTTCTTTTGGGAGGGCGCCGTTCCCTCCTTTTTGCTGCTGGCTCTGAAGGGTTTCTACTGAACAATTTGTCGTAAACAAACCGTCTAACATGGCTGTCAATACGTTCAACTTTTGTCTAAGCTGATGATGCAAAGCAAAACTCCTCTAGTGGACCAATAGAAGAGCATGATATGGTTTATCAACACCGCTACACCTTATCAAAATGAAGGCAAATCAAGTGAGTAAATCAACAGCAAAACCTTTCTCAGAATCTAAGTTATTACATGCCGACCGCCGTTCCAACACGGAGCACGGCGCAGTGCGCAAGCCGTTACATGTTTCCGCTACTTACGCTTACCCAAGTGCTCAAGCATTAGTCGATACTTTCCAAGGCAAGCAATCCGGTTATGTTTACTCGCGTCAAGGTAACCCAACGGGTGCCGCTCTAGAAGCTCAAATTAATATGCTAGAAGACAGTCACAGTACCTGCTGCTTCACCACAGGTATGGCTGCGATTTCAGGTATGATGATCGCTTTACTGCGTCATGGTGACCATATTATTTGTAGTCAATTCCTTTTTGGAAACACGAATAGCTTTATGGGAACCCTCTCTCAATTGGGAGTTGAGATAAGCTTCGTTGACGCCACAGACCCACAGCAGGTTGCATCGGCCATTCGCTCTGATACGCGTATGGTCTTTGTCGAAACGATTGCTAACCCAGGTACACAAGTCGCGGCTTTAGAAGAAATCGGCCAACTGTGCGCGCAGCACGCTATCCTTTATGTGGTAGACAGCACCATGACCACGCCTGTTTTGCTGCAATCTAAAAACATTGGTGCAAGCTTAGTTATACACTCTCTAAGTAAGGGCATCGGCGGGCATGGTAATGCCCTGGGGGGCTCTGTCTCAGATACTGGATTATTTGACTGGAGTACATACCCTAATATTTACCCGGCGTACCAAAAAGGTGACCCAGCTAAGTGGGGCATCACCCAGATTCGTAAAAAAGGTTTACGCGATATGGGGGCGACTTTAAGAGCAGAAGATGCTCATCGTATTGCCACAGGCCTTGAAACCTTGTCACTACGAGTCAAAGCGACCTGCGATAACGCATTAGCGCTGGCGACATGGTTAGAACAACAGCCACAAATCAAACGAGTCTACTATCCTGGCCTTGCTAGTCATGCACAACATGAACGAGCAGCAGAGGTCTTTAGTGGTTTATATGGCGGTTTATTAAGCTTTGAACTAGACGACACTATTGACTGTTTGGCGTTCTTAGATCGTCTACAAATGGTGATTTTATCTAGTCATCTATCAGATACCCGCACCCTAGCGATTCCAGTGGCTAGAACCATCTTCTGGGAAATGGGGCCAGAGCGCCGTGCCAGTATGGGCATAGATGACAATCTAATTCGACTATCCCTTGGGCTGGAAAATACGAATGACCTGATCGATGATTTTAGACAAGCACTTGCTTAGGGCTAAACCATCACTTGGAGAGCACATCTAGATGATAGGTGTGCTTTTCTAGGTAGAAAAAGCGGGCTTGCTAACAGAACCTATAAATTGACTGACTTGCCCAATATTGGCAAGGCTGGCGCTTCAGACTTGCAGAGTCTTGGAATCACAACCCCCAAAGAGCTTATTGGTGGTCATACACAAGTGAACGCAAGGAGTCTACTGAGTGGGTTGCTCACGTCAGCAAGCCTAATCAGACTTTGTAGCTGTCCTTGGGTAACTGGGGACTTCAAACATCTTATAAGTCCTAAACCAAACAATATGCAGCTTTGCGCTTAGCTTGCTAAAATCAGCCCAATCCACTCTTCATTTACTAATCCCTTATTACTAAAACCCTCCTAATGCACCACAGTTTAAAATAGGTCTTTTTCATTGGGCCTTTATCCTTTGATCCTAACTTGTCACTAACTCTGCTTCTCACTGGCAAACTCTATTGTATGAACTATGATTTCTTATCAATGGATGGTTTGATTTTTATTATTGGATGATATTTTAAAAGGCTCATTTATGCAGATTGTTATTTTTACGATCGGTACAGAGGGGGATGTACGCCCACTAGTTGCACTTGCTGTTGGTCTTAAAAACCAAGGTCACCATGTTAGAGTTGCCACGGATATGAGTTGTCAAAATCTTGTTGTGGATCACGGACTTGAATTTTCGCCCTTAACTGGCGATTTCATGGGCTGGATGCACTGTGACAAAGACCTGCAAAAACGCGGTTTATCAACATTCGCTATAGCGAAGGCGTTTCAATCCAAACTTTTGGAAATGAGTCAGAACTGGCCTGAACAGGGGCGGCAAGCGGCACAAGGTGCAGACTTATTGATTGGCAATGGCATGGTGTATTTTTTGGCACAATCGCTTGGTGAAGTGTTCGGAATTCCTGTCGTTGAAACGCAATTAGTACCAACCATGCCATCGCATCATGTGCCTATCATGCCTTTGCCTGGCTGGATGAAGAGCTTGCCACCGGCGATGAATGTTGGTCTTGGTCATCTTACTCGCCAGATTGTGTGGTATGTCTATCAACCAGTTTATAACAAAGTGGTGCGGCCACGGCTGGGGTTAGCAGCTTATCCACGTTTTGGTCCATACTATCAGAAGAAATTTCAGTGCCCTAAGATGTTTGCTTACAGCCCATGCCTTATTGAGCCACGCAAAAGCTGGCCTTCAAGGATTCAGACAACTGGACCATGGATGCTTGAAACGAGCGCCACTTGGAAGCCCCCGTCAGAATTGCTTGACTTTCTTCGGGCGGGGCCCAAGCCCATTTATATCGGTTTTGGCAGTATGTTCCATCATGATGCCCAAGCTTTTACGGATATGATTCAGGCCTCTATTGAAGAGACCGGACAGAGGGTTATCCTCGCGACGGGCTGGGGTGGTTTGCATGTCAAAAACATGTCTGAGGCCAGTCGAGACAAGATGTTAAGTGTTGGCCATATTCCACATGATTGGCTTTTCCCCCGCATCGCATTGGCCGTTCATCATGGTGGCGCAGGCACGACCCATGCTGTGCTCCGTGCAGGAATTCCATCGGTAGTTGTGCCTGTTTTTGGCGATCAGCCATTTTGGG
Organism: Marinomonas spartinae; assembly: GCF_016461715.1. Taxonomy (GTDB): domain Bacteria; phylum Pseudomonadota; class Gammaproteobacteria; order Pseudomonadales; family Marinomonadaceae; genus Marinomonas; species Marinomonas spartinae_A. Next base: position 12,699 of record NZ_JAEMUI010000015.1, read on the forward strand.
CACAGCGTCTGGAAACACTTGGTGTGGCACCTAGAGCTTTGCCGCGTGAAACCTTGACCTCAGCAGACTTAACGAAGGCCATTACCGTCGCGGCTAGTGCTGAAATGCGTGCAAGGGCCCGTGTTGTTGCAACGATGCAACAGGCCGAAAATGGCGTAGACAATGCTATTAAAGCTTTGCAGAATTTTGGTCTTTTGTCCGCGTGATTTAAAAGGGTATAAATGACGAATGTACGGTCTGTTTTCTGTTGTTTTGCCATGAAGTGTTACGGCATACTTATATAATGGCGCAGGAATTTTTCTGCCGTGTATGAATCGGAGTCAGTATGTCTTTCTTGGTACCCATGTCAAAACCTTTTTTTGCACCTTATATTGAAGAGTTGATAGTGCAATACGCAAAGGAGAATGTAGAGGCGGGTCGGTGGCAAAGGTCTGGATCATTATCTCGAGCTAGGCGTGATATTGAGCGATTGTTACCGTGCGGAATAGACACGGAAAACCATCATTTTTTTGAAATGAAAGTGCCAGAAGTAAACGAAACAGTGGGTATGGTCTGGTTGTCGCTGGAGAACAGTGCAACGACGAGTACGGTGTTTATTTACGATTTAGAAGTCAAGGCTGAGCATCGTCGAAAAGGCTATGCCAAGCTTGCTTTGCGGGAAATTGAAGACTTCGCCGCGACACATAATATTGTCAATATTGGTTTGCATGTTTTTTCTAATAATGCTGCTGCACAAAAGCTTTACAATGAAATGGGTTATGAAACCGTGAGCATTAACATGGTGAAAAAAATTAGCCAAGCTGACGTTTGATTTTTAGAGAGAAAAGAGTGCAATAAAAAACATTCAGCCTAGTACGAACTAGGCTAAATGTTTATGGAATGGGTGGGACTAGTCGAGCATACTTCGTAGTACGTACTGTAATATGCCGCCGTGTTTGTAGTAATCCCATTCTTTTGGTGTATCAATGCGTATGTCAGCATTGAAGGTGATTTTATTACCCTCGCTATCGGTCGCCACAACGGTGACGTCATCGGCTTTGTCGAGTAAGCCTGTAATATCAAATTGTTCTTGTCCTGTTATACCAAGCGATTCGTAACTTTCACCGTCTTTGAATTGAAGCGGTAAGACGCCCATGCCTATTAAATTAGAGCGATGAATTCGCTCATAACTTTCTGCAATGACGGCTTTAACACCCAGTAACAATGAGCCTTTCGCCGCCCAATCCCTTGATGAACCTGTACCGTACTCTTTACCCGCTAAAATAATGAGTGGGGTATTTTCCTTATGATAGGTCACTGAGGCGTCATAAATGCTGGCTAAGTTATTGTCAGGCTGAGTACGCGTAATGCCGCCTTCGGTGCCAGGGGCAAGCAGATTTTTCAGCCTTACGTTGGCGAAAGTACCGCGGACCATGACTTCGTGGTTGCCTCGGCGCGAGCCGTATGAATTAAACTGCGCTTTTTCGACACCATGCTCTTGCAGATACAAACCCGCTGGTGAGTCCGCTTTGATTGAACCCGCTGGAGAAATATGGTCGGTAGTGACTGAGTCTCCAAGTTTGGCTAAGCAGCGAGCCCCTTCAATGGTTGGAACACCTGGAGGGTCAATACTCATACCATCAAAAAAGGTGACTTTTTTGATGTAGGTTGATGCGTCGTTCCAGTCGTAAAGTTTGCCATCGGGTATTTTAATTTGTTGCCAGCGGCTATCACCTTTGTATACGTTAGCGTAGCTTTTTGCGAACATTTCTTTGGTCACGATGTCTTTGACAAGATCACTGACTTCTTGAACACTTGGCCAAATGTCTTTTAGGTAAATCTCTTTGCCGTTTGTGTCTTGCGCTAGGGGTTCCTTATACACATCGATATCGGTACGACCAGCAAGGGCATAAGCGACTACAAGCGGTGGTGAGGCGAGGAAGTTCATTTTCACATCTTGGTGAATTCGCCCTTCAAAATTTCGGTTACCCGATAAAATGGCACTGACGATCAGTTTGTTTTTTTGAATGGCGTCGGATATTTCACTGGCTAATGGACCTGAGTTACCGATACAAGTGGTGCAGCCATAGCCGACAAGGTTAAAGCCAAGGCTTTCTAGGTCATCCATTAATCCCGCTTTTTCTAAGTAGTCGGTGACCACTTTAGAGCCAGGTGCCAGTGATGTTTTAACCCAAGGTTTAACATTAATCCCCAATTCTTTTGCTTTTTTAGCCACTAAACCTGCCGCTAAAATAACGCTTGGATTGGAAGTATTGGTACAGCTGGTAATAGCCGCGATAACACAAGCGCCATCACTCAATTCAAATTCTTGGCCGTTATAATGTACGATGGCGGCACCTTTTATGGGGGCTTCATCAACGGATTCATCAGGATGGGTGACAGGGCCTTCGCCTTCTATACGAATGTGTTCTTCACTGCTCTTTTCTTTACGCGCCAGACGCTCGTCCTGAAAGCCTTTTAAATGTTGGCGAATCGCTTCACCTGCTTTATCAAGAGCAATTCTGTCCTGTGGGCGTTTAGGGCCAGCAAGGCTTGGTACAACACTAGCAAGATCCAGTTCAAGGGCATCGGTATAGTCGGCTTCATCACCATCATTACGCCATAGCCCTTGGTGTTTTGCGTAGTCCTCAATTAGGCTAAGTTGTGTTTCGTCACGGTTGGTTAAACGCAGGTAATTAATGGTTTCGTCATCAATCGGGAAAATACCACAGGTTGCCCCATATTCTGGCGCCATATTAGCAATGGTTGCTCTATCAGCAAGGGGTAAATCAGCGAGACCGTCACCATAAAATTCGACAAATTTACCAACAACGCCATGTTTCCGCAGCATTTCAGTGATGGTTAGAACGAGGTCTGTGGCGGTGGTGCCTTCTGGTAGGCGGCCGCTTAATTTAACGCCAACGACCTGAGGGATCAGTAAACTAATGGGTTGACCAAGCATAGCCGCTTCGGCTTCAATGCCACCCACTCCCCAGCCCAGAATGCCTAAGCCGTTTATCATGGTGGTATGAGAGTCAGTGCCTACTAAGGTATCTGGATAAGCAAATTTTTGGCCGTCCCGATCTTCGTTAAATACCACACGGGCCAGATATTCTAAATTGACTTGGTGAACAATGCCGGTAGCAGGCGGCACGACTTTAAGGTTATTAAAGGCGCTTTGACCCCAGCGTAAGAACTCGTAGCGTTCTTTGTTTCTTTCATATTCCAGTTTGGTGTTTAAATCAAAAGCACGAGAATTACCGTAACCATCGACTTGCACGGAGTGGTCAATCACCAGTTCCGCAGGCGATAACGGGTTGATTTTAGCGGGATCACCGCCTAACTTTTCCATGGCGTCACGCATAGCCGCCAGATCCACAATGGCTGGGACACCTGTAAAATCTTGCATGACAACTCGGGCGGGGGTAAAAGCAACTTCGGAAGTAGGTTTGGCTTGAGGGTCCCAGTCTAGTAAAGCCTGGATATCGTGTTCTTTGATATTAACGCCATCTTCATTGCGAAGAAGATTTTCGAGCAATATTTTTAAAGAAAATGGCAGTCGTTTGGCTTTATCGCCAAGCCCTTTTAAGGAAAGGATATGAAATTGCTCGCCGTTAACAGTGATCTGTTGTTGGGTATCGAAACTATTGTTCATCTTGTTCCCCTTTGGTTTTAGAGATCATTGCACGATTACTGCGTTTGCCACCTTGTGGTTAAAAAGAGCCTCCCATTGGCGTGCTTGCGATTTCGTACAAAGGTTTCTATTCGGCAGATATATTTAAAAACACCTCTACTTATAGTGCAGTTCGATGAAAGAAAAAAGTGTAACAATACTTTTTTACTTAGACGACCTCATTTGCATGATATGCCTCCTTTTGCTTGCTTTCACCCAATCTTTTAGACCTGTGTGATAAACACGAACCTTAATTCTTTCGCATTTAATTTTTAGGGCAATTGGGTGGCTAAGTGTGCCCTTCGTCGCAGAAAACCTTAGCGTGTCAGGCTCTCGTTTATGCTTCTAGAGGAGAGAGCTGCATCGCATTCACCTAACAAAAAGCAAAAAAGTTGAAAAATGATTGATCTGTCTTCTTTTTGATGAAGAAAGTGTCGTTCCCTTCCATTAAATAAGGGGAGGGAACTGGAAATGCCAACGAAAAAGACAAGTTTAACCCTAACACATTTTAAATAGTCTTGTTGTTTATAATAGCCTGGCCGATTCGGCCAGGCTATTTAGTGACAGAGTGTCTTCTTGCTTCCTTAAAAGTGCGGAGTCGCTAATTTAGCCAAGCGCCTTCAGGCTTTCGTCCATTGCGTTGATAAAGAAATCCACTTCCTTTTTCCCCCAGGTCAGTGATGGCCGAATTTTTAGGGTGCCCGGAAGGGATTTTCCGATCATGACTTGACGTTGGATCATCTCATTAATTAACTGCTCCGTTTCTTCTGCCGCTGGAGTGCGGTTCTCCCTGTTTGTCACGAGCTCCAAACCTACTAACATCCCGCGCCCGCGGACATCACCGATAAGGGGGTGTTTTTCCGCCAACTGGCGGAGTCTTGCGCGTAGCTGGTCGCCAATGTCATTGGATTTCTGTACCAGTTTTTCACGTTCGATGACGTCAAGCACGGCCATTCCTGCCGCACAGGCAACGGTATTTCCGCCAAAGGTACTGAACAGAAGAGGGTGGGTGCCACCGATGAACTGCTTCATCATCTTGCTAGAAAGAATCACCACTCCCAGTGGATGGCCGTTAGCGACAGGCTTACCCATGGTAATAAAATCGACTTTTTCTGGGTTCAATCCCGCTCCCATGAAGCCCCAAAAAGTTCCCATTCGTCCGAGGCCTGCTTGCACTTCATCGGCGATGACATAACCGCCCGCCGCGTGGGCTTTATCGGCAATTCGGTCAAAGTAGCTGTCGGGCGGAGTGATGACACCGTGGGCACACATGGCCGTATCGACGATAAGGGCGGCTGGCTGAAAGCCGCGCTGATTTAGAGCCTGTATGGCACGGTCAGCATCCGCTGCGTAAAGGGCTGCCGCATCGGGATGGTTCGCGTAAGGGCCGTTGTACATATCCGGCTCGATTAGACACTCGATCTGTGTTGGGTATTGAGCTTCTGGCAGATGCAGCCATGACTCTGGAGAATATTTTGTCGTCAGTTCAGTACAACCATGATAGGCGTTATTAAGGACTAAGCCACCCTGATGACCACTTAGAGACTGGGCTATCTGTATCGCTAGGTCGTTGGCTTCGCTGCCGGAATTGACAAAAATGCAAGTGTCCAGATGGTCGGGAAGGTCTTTGGTCAGTCTTGCGGCGTAGTCCGCGACAATGTCACACATATAGCGTGTATTGGTGTTCAGTGCCTCGGCCTGACGAGCGATTGCTTTGACAATATGCGGGTTACAGTGGCCCATTTGGGGAACGTTATTGTAAGCATCAAGATAGGCTGTGCCATCTGCACTGTACATCCAGCCGCCTTGAGCGCGCGTGATGTGTAATGGTTGATCATAAAAATGCCAAATTTTACCCAGATGTTGCTCTCTGTGTTGGACTAACTCATCTTGATGATCTGAAAATTGGGGCCCCTTGTTGTCAATTGGGCTGTAGACGGGGAAGCGTAAGGCGTCACGCAACCGACGAGTAACGGTTTCTTGGCCCATTTCGTTCAGCTTGAATAGCATCTTGGTAAAGAGGCGATCTTCCAGATGGGTTCCTGCCTCGGGGTCGTTGAGTTTGCGGTAGTTGATGATAAGAGAGGCTATCGCTAGTCGTAGATGCATCACATCAAACAGTAAATCAACTTCTTGTCCTGTGAGGGGATAGGCGCTGTCGTACCCTTGGGCAACATGCAATAAGGGGCGGATGGGGTCTTCCTCGTCTTCGGCGTAGGTCTCAGATATGGTAACGATTTCTGCCAAAATGCTGTTAAATGCCACATCTCCGAAGTCCAGAACCGCGGCTATTTCAGTCGGATCGTCATGACTTACCATCACATTGGCGTCGTTAGCGTCCTGATGAACTAATTGGCAACGTGTTTTTTTCAGGGCTGGCAGGGTGTGATGTTCTGCTTTATCGAAGGTAGAAGTGAGCAGATCGCGCAGTTCCCCTTCTGGTAGGCCGGGGAGCATATCGCGTAATTGCAGACAATGTCCTAGATCCCAAAGGTGCTGGTTACTGCCTGCATAGGGGTGATAAAAACTTTGTAGCGCGGCGTTCATCCGTCCCATGGTGGCACCGATATTAAAGTAATACTCATCGCAATAGGCTTCTGGGGTATTTTCCACAACACGGCCATCCATAAAGGCAATCAGGCGGATCATATGACGCTCACCACTTAGCTCGGACGTAATCCACTCGTAGGCGTTATGCTGACGGGTTGGTATAACAGGAGGTACGACCAATGTCGGGTCTTGCTCAAGGATATGTTCGACCGCCTTTATTTGAAGGTCAACAATCCCCTCGGGTTCTTGCGCATTGGAAATTTTGATCACTCCTTGAGGGCCCTCTTCATTACGAACCAGCCAAGCGAGATCCCGTTCGCTATTCAGTGCGGTGAAGCTACCTTCTAGACCATACAGTTCTCTGACCAGAGATTTAATCTGAGAGAGTTCAAACTGAGGTGGATTTCGCTTCGCTAGAGATAAGTGATTCGTCATAGTGTTGTCCTTTCAAGAAGTAAGTAGCCGCTGTCTGCATGGGGTCATCGCAGACCATTGAGCTTATTCTGAGGTGAGGTCGAAAAGAAGAAAATAACCCCTATGGCGTAGTTGACTGTGATTCGGTGCAAAAAAATACCCTGCAAAGGGTATACCGCTTTGGCCCGGAGGGATTCAGAGTAGTGGAGGTTGTGTTGAGCGGTAAGCGGAAGCCTTGACGCTAATTCAACCGACCCCCTTCGTTTGATTTCCACAAAAACAGGATGAAAACCGCTATGAATGAGACGATTAAAGCAATGCTGGAAAAATACAATGTCACACCAGAGACCCGCGCTTTTATTGAAGCTGGTCATCAGAAGATGTTTATCGACGGTCAATTTGTCGATAGCGAGGATGGAGCGACGCTCAATATTGAAGACCCGTCCAATGGTGCGCATTTGTTGACAGTACCTAAAGCGACTGTAGCCGATTTGGACCGGGCCGTTGCCGCCGCTAACCGCGCATTCAGAACGGGCCCATGGGCAGAGATGAAGCCAAATGAGCGTCAAGCACTATTATTCCGCATGGCCGATGTGATGGAAGCTCACGCTCAGACTTTGGCTGAACTGGAAGCAATTGACGCGGGTAAGGCGATCAGTGGTTGTCATGAAGTGGATATTGCTGGGTCGATCGACTTTTTGCGTTACATGGCCGGATGGACGACGAAGATAGAAGGCAGCACCCGTAACGTCTCCTGTCCTGGGGAAGCGTTTGGTTTTACCTTGAAAGAACCGATTGGCGTTGTTGGTGCGATTGTGCCATGGAACTGGCCGCTGAACATGGCGATGTGGAAAATGTGCGCACCGCTGGTGGTGGGTTGTACGATTGTGCTGAAACCTGCAGAGATCACGCCGATGAGTATGATCTATTTAATGAGAATCTGGCAGGAAGCTGGATTACCGGATGGTGTGGTGAATATTGTCATTGGCACGGGGACTGAGATTGGTAGCCCTCTGGCCGGCCATCCAGGAATCAACAAAGTATCCTTCACTGGCTCAACACCCGTGGGTAAGCTGGTGGGGAAAGCCGCTTTGGAAAACATGAATCCTGCTACGTTAGAGTTAGGCGGAAAATCTGCCATGGTTGCTTTTGATGATGCCAATCTAGAGGATATCGTCACAGGAACATTGCAATCCGTTTTCTTTAATTCTGGTCAGACCTGTTCTGCTGGTTCGCGTCTATATGTTCAGCGTGGCTTATATGACCAAGCCGTTGCTGCCGTTGCAAAAGCGGCCAATGAGATGGTGATTGGCGATCCGCTTGATACGAGCATTACGCAAGGGCCACAAATTAGTCGTCGTCAACTGGATAAGATACTTAACTATATTGAATCGGGTAAAGCCGAAGGCGCTCGATTGGTGTGCGGTGGCGAACAAGTGGATCGCCCTGGCTATTACATGCAGGCGACGGTATTTGCCGATTGTAATAATTCAATGAAAATCGTACGCGAAGAGATCTTTGGCCCTGTACTGGCTGTTATTCCGTTTGAGACGGAAGAAGAGGCGGTGCGCCTAGCGAATGATTCGGATTATGGTCTTACAGCCTCTGTGTTTACTCAGGACGTGAGCCGAGCACATCGACTGATTAAGAAAATGGAAGCCGGTACGGTCTTTGTGAACACCCATGATGCGATGGATTCTTCGTTGCCGTTTGGTGGTTACAAACAGTCGGGTATCGGCCGTGATTTGGGGCCTGAGCAATTAGAACACTTCCTACAAGTAAAAACGGTGATCATGCAGTTATAATGGGCTATTCGTTGCTGGGGGAATTTGTATGTCCTGCAACGGATAAAGCAGGCACATACAAATGAGGTACTGATGAGCAGAACAATACACCCAACAGCCATAGCAATGATTACCCGTTTGTCCGAAGGTTTGATCCAGCTCGTTCCACAGATCGGTAGTGAGGACTTTCCTCACTTACTGGTTGAAGTGATCAAGCTATTTGTTCCTGCGGATGAGATAACACTGATTTTATTTGAGGATAAGCCTGAAGTTTTGGTGTCGGAGAAAACCGAGCAGATAGGTAATCAGTCAATTGATATGTATCTTGCGGGGGCCTATTTACTGGACCCATTTTACCGCGCGAGTGTCGAGTTGACGCAAAGCCAATTTTTCACTTATGACGAACTCGTCCCTGATGGGTTTCGTCAGAGTGAGTTCTACAAGCAGTATTTGGTTAAGATTGGACTTGAAGATGAGTGTGGCTATCTGATTATCTTCCCAGGAGGGCAGTTTCTGCATCTGAGTATTGGTCATGGTAGAGGGAGTTCGTCTCGCTTAACCCCCTCAGAACAGCAACTGCTTGACATTTTGACGCCTCTTATTGATATGTTGTGTCAACAGCATTGGGGGGAACAACTGTCGAAACCCCTTAACCGTCAGTTAGATCAGGCATTAGCTAATTTTGGCTCCTCAAAACTGACAGAACGGGAATGTGCTGTTATCCGCATGGTATTACAGGGGTATTCTCCAGCAGCCATTGCCGACAAGCTATTTATCTCTCCGGGAACCGTACGGGTTCACTTGCGTAATAGCTACAAAAAACTTGATATCGGTTCTCAGCTTGATCTGCATAATTTGTTTATAGGTGCTTTGATGCAGTTTGAACACTATGAGGGAGGCGATCCGTTAGAAGGGTTTTTCTGACCGCTCGATGCTTGTTGATGTTGTATCAAAAAGTAGGACGTTAGGAAAACGCTATATAATATCATCGGCACTGGCATTATCGCCGACACAATTTTAGAGGTATGAATGTTTTCTCTTAAAGGATTAAATGCCCTGATTACAGGTGGTACTTCAGGTATCGGATTGGCAAGCGCAAGACGCTTTGCCGCTGCAGGCGCCAAGGTGGCGATCGTTGGTCGTCGTGATGGAACACATCTCGCCGATGAAATAAACGGAATATTCCTGCAAGCAGATGTGACCGATGAGGATCAGTTGCGCGCGTGTTTCGAGGAAGCGCAGGCACGCATGGGCAAGCTCGATATTGTTATGAACAATGCCGGAATTGAAAATTCTGGGCCGACCATTGCCGAGCAAAGTGCCGATGAGTTTCAACGAATCTTGGAGATCAATGTAAAAGCGGTCTTCAACGGCTTGCGCTTTGCGCCGCTACATATGAATGACGGTGGGTCGATTATCAATACGTCGTCCGACGTGTCAAAAGTCGGTTATCCCGGTTACGGTCAATACTCCGCAACCAAGTCAGCGGTTTGTAGTTTAACGCGAGTGGCTGCTATGGAATTGGTTCCGCGAAAGATTCGAGTGAATGCGATCTGCCCAGCCTCCATATGGACCGAGATGCTGTATCCTGGCCATCCTGAAGTGGTAATGACCGAGCGAACAAGCCCCATGAGCAGGGTTGGTCAACCTGAGGAGGTGGCGGCACTATGTCATTTTCTTGCTGCGCCTGACTGTAGCTACTTGACGGGTCAATCAATCAACGTCGATGGCGGACTGTCGGCAGGTATGGCAGATCACACTTTTGAGAGATTGATGCGGGACTGAAAGCGTTTAGAAGGAGGCCGGACAAATTAAGCAAGCTGACGCTAAAATGCGCAGCTTCATTCAGCATTATGTGATTGGAGATTACATTGAATATCGAATACAAAGTGAATAAGCAAATTTCGGCCGAGGAATTTATAGACTTACTTAAGCGCTCAACATTGGGGGAGCGCAGACCAATTGAAAACATCAAATGTATCAATGGTATGCTGGAAAACAGCAATCTTATTATCACAGCGTGGGACGGCAGCAAGCTTGTTGGTGTTGCTCGCTCTGTTACAGATTTCCATTATTGCTGCTATCTGTCAGATCTAGCGGTTGATGAAGAATATCAAAGGTTGGGTATAGGTAAGCAGTTACAGGTTCAAACACAAGGCCACATAGAGCCGACTTGTAAACTGTTTCTCATCGCCGCCCCGGCAGCCAATGACTATTATGGGCCACTTGGTTACACCAAAAATGAGCGTTGTTGGGTGCTAGAACGTGGCCGTAAAATTATCACATAACAATCATTAAGAGGGATTTTTAACGCTTGACATGGTCAGTCTGAGTCAGTTTTAGTGTTTACGGCACAATGCACAAGCCTTTGTATTGTGTTATCTGCTACTTAACAAGTCGGTATGTGAAGGAATAGGTAACATGGAAATTAAGAAGCTTCAAAAAGCCGATCTAGAAGGGTTGTTACGACTTTACAGGCACCTTCATCTTGATGACGAACACCTCGAATTTGAAAAGGCTTCAGAAATATGGGCACAGTCAGCGAAAAACGACGCTATTTCCTACTGGGGCCTTTTTCTAAAAAGTACGCTTGTGAGTTCCTGTCAGCTAGTTCAAGTGCCAAATCTGACTCGGGGTGGTAGACCGTATTGTTTGATAGAGAATGTGGTGACGCACCCAGAGTACAGAAATAGAGGATATGGTAAAACACTTTTAACCTCAGTTTTGGACTATGTCTGGTCACAGGGATGTTATAAAACGATGTTAATGACAGGTCGTAGCGAGGAAAGTGTATTGGAATTCTATGAAAGGGTGGGATTTAATGGTCGTGAAAAACAGGCATTCATCGCAAAGCCAAGCAATATATAACCGTTTCCCCATGTGCGATATCCGTTCCGTCGCCTTTTTTGTGATAGCTATACCACAAAAAATTCCAACGACACTACGGCGCCATTGGTGGGCGTTACACAAAAAGGAGATTTCAAAACCATGGAAAAGTTTGATTGGCATAAAAATCCAATAGATGATTATACAATAATCACGGATAGTTATAAAACAACCCAGAATGTCCGTAGATATTTCAAATCGAAATTTGGTGAATCGTTTAAATTTGATCGTACTTTTATGGATTGGATGAAGAATGCAACTGGCTTGACTATGGCTGACGCTGCACAAGAGTGGATTAGACGCCAAGCATCAAAATAAGTTATTAACCAAACATTCTTACTTATGTAGGGTCGCGTAGAGAGGTCTTGTATAACAAAATATTAGCCTCAAAATGCCCTACGAGCGAATAAAAAATTTGGTAGGATTTAATTATGATTACAGCAGATAGTGAATTAAAACCCTATAAAACAAAATTTACAAACAGTGCGGCTACCTCATTTAGCGATAATACAGCAGATAAAGGCGGAGATGGTGACGGCTTCAGACCTCATGAGCTACTTGAAGCTGCATTTGCTTGTTGCATGAATATGTCGGTACGAATGTACGCAGACAAACAGTCAATCAACCTAGACTCTGTTACAACACATGTCACTATTGATCGAACTGAACCTGGTGAAGCGTGCTTTGAGTACAGTATTCAATTAAATGGAGATATATCGGAAAAAGAAACCAACGATATTTTGGAAATGGTAAAAAATTGTCCTGTTCGAAAAACGCTGTCATCAACATTATCGTTTAAAATAAAAGGCTAATAAAGTGTTGTTACGCTACCCCATGGAATAGGAAGCTAGCCTCGTGGGAAGTTATTATGTCTGAGCAATCAAACCTATGGATCAGCTACTCAAATCTACATTTCAGATTTTATAAGCGTTAAAAAAGCCTCTTTGGCGGGATGGTGACCTGTTTCCTTGTTCCATATAAAATAATTATGGATGGGGTTCAATGCCGCAAAAGAATACCCTTTTATCCCGCCAATAAGCTTGAACTGTTCAAATACTCCCTTGGGAACTAAGGAGACGCCTGCACCGGAGCTCACGCAGCCAAGAATGGTGCCATAGCTTGCGATGCTTGTTATGGGCACTGAAATACCACTTTCTGATAACCAATTCTCCAAGGCTTTTCGATAGGGACAACCTTCAGGCCACATATAGATGTTTTTACCAACGAGGCTTTCAGGAGACTCAATATTGTTAAAGGCGGAAGAAGCAATCACAACCAGATCCTCCCAATAAATGGCTTCACAATGCAGTGATGGGTGAGCTGTCTTGACCGCAATAATGGCACCGTCCAGTTCATGCTTTACGACCTTGTTCTCCAAATTTTTCCATGTGTCGGTAGAAAATTCGATATTCACCGATGGATACGATAGATGATAAGACGACAATAACTTCGGTAGTCTGCTCGTTGCTGAGGACTCTATTGCACCAATACTAAGTGTCCCTATAGGAGAGGATCCAGCGCCAATGGACCTTTTGGCCTCTTCACAAAGTGAGAGGATTTTATTTGTATATTCTAAGAAAACTTCACCAGAAGGACTAAGAACCAGGCCACGTCCTTTTCTAATAAACAGTGGCTCTCCTAACTCTTCCTCTAAATTCTTAATTCTAGTGGTTATGTTCGAAGGGACACAGTGAAGCTGCTCAGCCGCTCTTGCAATGCTGCCATTATCTGTAATTTTCTTGAACATGCGCAGTTGAGATAATTCCATGACCGATCACTTAAAATGAATTTACCAATCAATATAAGTCACTTTTATTTATCTTTCTAGCCGATTAATTTGGGTATGTATCAAGGCGTCATATAAAGGCGCGGCAAATCATGCAAATTGAGACCGACGAAAGGGACTGACATGAATAAAACGACGCTAGAAAGATCAGCAGATTGTTTGCTTTCTGAACAAACGACCTCTTATGGAATGCTGGAATTTGAGCAGACTTTTCTTGCAAAACGGCCATTAACGAAATAACGCCTCCCTTCAATATACCCCTTGTCACCGTTTTGGCAGGGCGCTCTAGGGTAAGAAAAATATGGTAATGGATCTTTATACATTAGGGTTCTTTTCTTTTTGTGGTGGGCTAATTGATGCCGCTGTCGGTGGTGGCGGATTAGTTTTGATGCCTGCCTTGCTCCATGCGTTACCAGATTACGGGTTAACGACGGTATTTGGCACAAACAAATTTGCCGTATGGGCTGGAACGCTCTCTTCTATATTTCGGTATGCAAAAGGTGTCAAGATCGTATGGAAAATCATGATTCCGACTGCTTTGTCTGCTTTCTTTTTTTCTTACTTAGGCGCCATGTCTGTTTCTTTGATTCCCAAAGAAACGATGCAGGTTGTGGTGTTTATTCTTCTTGTCACAATGGCCATATATACCTTCATAAAAAAGGATCTAGGAAGGGAGCATCAGCACGTAGAAGTCAGTAGCAAAGAGATCGCCAAGGGAATAATCTTTGGAAGTTTGATTGGCTTTTACGATGGGTTATTCGGACCAGGTAGTGGTAGCTTTCTCATTTTCCTATTTGTTCGAGGGTTTGGATTCGATTTCTTAAATGCCTCGGCATCGGCAAAATTAATTAATATGGGAACGTTCACAGCAGCCCTTTTGTTCTTTATCCCGTCAGGCAATGTCCTATGGGATGTGGGCCTCTTCGTCGCTGGTTGCAATATTCTTGGGGCTCTTGTTGGTGTATTTCTGGCAATTAGGTATGGAAGTCGCTTTATCCGCATTGGCTTTTTAATTCTGCTTACTTTCTTGATTGGAAGAATGGGACTGAATATTTTGCTTTAATCGTGGTATACAGAACTCTATATTAGCTGGTAAAGGCTTTAGGGGGGACAACAGAACGAGTAAACATAGCAAGGCAAGGTAAAAATGATTGAGGTGTTATGTGGAAAGTATGAAATTCGAACACAAGAAAGTAGAACCTAGTAACGAAGACTTTCAATTGCTTGTTGCTGAGTTGAACAGGTCGCTTAGTCGGATTACTGGTGATTCAGGTGAAAGCTCGTTTTTACCTGAGGTTTTTGATTCATCGAAAGATGGGTGTATTGTAGTCTATCTAAACAAATTCTCTGTAGCGTGTGGGGTATTTAGACATTATCAAAATGAAGTCTGTGAACTAAAGCGAATGTACTCTAATACATCTGGTGCGGGGTCTTATTTGCTTGAGCAGCTTGAATGTTATGCGGTTGAAAAAGGCTATAAAAAAGCTGTTCTGTCTACACGTAGAGTGAACTTAAAAGCGGTAAACTTCTATCAACGTAACTCTTACTCAGAATCGCGTGCATACGGTAAATATGTTGGCGTAAAACGGTCAATTTGTTTATCAAAGGTGCTAGTTACATAACAATTTATATCTACGTATCACAAAAGTTTGACTATAAATTCGAAGGGCGGTTCGTTGTTTCCTTTTAATTTAATTGTTCGCGTTGCGAAACTTAATTCTCCGCTCATTCTGGGAGAATTAAGTTATGAACCCATTATCTATACTCCTTCACAACTTGTGGCCGAAAACAGATCAGGCTAAATTAATGCCGTGTTTTTTAATCCATCTCCGTTAGCAATTTTCGCCATCCTACAACATTGGCAGGGCCTTTTAGACGAATTATGGTATTGCGAATAAATCGCCCGATAGGCGAGCGGCCTAGACCTGCTAACTTAATAATTTTATTCGACTCTTTAACGGTCCAAGTGACTCTGTCGGCTCTTTTCTGCTGATATTGTTTTAAAGCATCATGCAGTTCATGTTGCTCTAAAAAATCCGCTAAACAGTTGATATCTTCTAAAGACATGCCAGCCCCTTGTTGCAAACTTGGCGGACAACCATGTAAGGCATCACCGACTAACACCACCCGATTAAAAAGCGGCTCTGTGTGTTGCACGGTCTTTAACTGACCAAGCACTATGTGTTGATCCTCATTCAGGCTGTTAACGCATTCAGTAACGGGTGATGCATACTCAGAAAAAACTTCTTGAATGGCTTTATTGCTTGCTAACGAGGCAAACTTGCCGTCTTCATCCATAATTTGGCCGTAACAATAGACTTCATCTTCACTGATGGGGTAAATCATAAAGGCTGATTCATTACCAACATAGTAAGTTGGCTGAATACCTACCACAGGCTTTTTAGCCGTGAATCTCCAGTTGGTGACTTTATGAGTTAGGGGTGCAGAATTGGGTTGCACCATCTGTCTAACTGAAGAATTAATACCATCCGCTGCGACCACCAAATCATAGGTTTTTGTCTCACCAGATTGGAAAGTCACAAGTACTTCGTTGTTATCTTGTTTAATGTCTTCAGGCCATGTGTTTAGTTGCACATCTTCTGCTATGTCCTTTCTCAACAAAGACATAAGGTCATCGCGCTTCAACGCAACAAAAGGGGCTTTATTTAATGGGGCGGTATGCAAAGAAGCGCTCGCCAAGGTTTTGCCTGATGATAAGGCATATTCAATTTGATCAACTTGATAGGCAAGATTGAGAACGGGTTTACTCAGGCCTAGTTTATCCAGTGCCAGCATGGCGTTAGCGGGCAAACATATTGCTGCACCTTCGCTACTGAGTGTTGCTGACTTTTCAATGATATCTATTGTGAAACCTAATGGTTTCAAACGTCGATATAATGCACAGCCTGCCACTCCGGCCCCGACAATTAACACCCGCATTAAATGACTCTCTTGGTTGATTTAAGTTGGCCGTATTTTATAACGAGAGGCGATCAACTATCGATAGTCTCAGTATTATAAAACTAAAAAAGTCATATAAATTATAGTTTTATGCGTTTAGGGAGCGTGATAGAGTTGGCAAAGACCTCGTTTAGGCATGGGGTTTTCAGCCTATATTCGTGGAGGTTTCTTCTGAAGGGAAAAGGGGATGATGTATGAAAGTCAAAGGAAACATTGAGTTTACCATCAAAGAGCACTCAGAAAGTATTGTGATCTCAGAGATGCCTGTCTCCGCAGGTATCAAAAATCCATTCGGTACAGCGCACGCTGGGGCGATACTTTGGTTTGCTGATGTTACTGCTACCGTGTTGGTTATGGGAGGTGTTGAAGCTAAAGAAGGCATGCAGGGCTTTCCTTTGGCGATCAATTTGAATGCCAACCTCGTTTCAAACCAAACAAGCGGCGAATTTGTGGCAAAATCGGAGTTTGTTAAACGTGGCAAAACGGTAAGTATCGTGCGCACAACAGTCACTGGTGCTGGTGACAAATTGATTGCTGATGTGACGACAAGTCATGTTCTTTCCAAGTAAGTGCGCTTGCTGATCTAACAGGGTCTTGAACCACACTTTTGGCTATCCTGATAATGAGACAATGACTGTCAAAAGTGAGGCATTCATCGTATGGGCATAACATCGGCTATGAACAAAGAAGAGCATTTAATTGCAAATGAAATAGAAATACTCCAAGGCGCGTGGCAACAGGTTGCTTTGGAAGCGGATGGCGAAGTCAACCCTCCAGATGAGCACTCGGTTCCTGGAGCGCTTTGCTATTTTTTCGGGACGCAGTTCTCTGTCCGTACGCCCGACGGAACGGTTTTGATTGAAGGGGATTTCGACATCGATCCTTCTGCACATCCGAAGCGTATTACATGGATCGATTCCATAGGACCTGATGTGGGAAAACGACTGCCTGCCATATACGCTATTGAGGGCGATCACTTCGTATTTGTCGCAGCTGATGAAGGGCAGCCATGGCCCACTGAGTTTAAGACGGTTCCAGGTCTGACAATGCGTTCATTTATACGACATCACCCTTAGAACTCAATGTGCTAACGCAGGCCACAGTTGGGAGTGTTAGTTCTTTAAGGAGGAATTATAATGCAATGTACTCGAGAAGGTAGAGGGGATTACCTCGTTTTGGTGCATGGGGCGCTTACTGATTGTTCAATGTGGAACGATCATTTGGAGTATTTAACCTCTGATTTTGAGATAGTATCAATTACTTTACGTTGTTTTGATGAAAGTGATGTCGAAGGTTTTGGTTTAAATACTCACGCCACTGATTTAGCAAAGTTAGTTAATGAACTGTCAAAAGATAAATCTGTAAATATAGTTGGCTGGTCTTATGGGGCGGATGTAGTGTTGAATGCCCTGGTAAAACAAGTCTTGCCTGTATCCAAGGCTTTTCTTTATGAGCCAGGTTATCCTGGGTGTTTGCAGGAGCCACATTTGAGTGCTTGGCAGCTTGATGCTAACAAAATGTTTGGTCCAATTTTTGATCAACTGTCAAATGATAACCTTGAGAAAGCAGTGGAGTCATTGGTTGATGGTTCAGGAAATAAACAAGGGTATTTCCAAAATCAAAGTAAGGCAGTAAAAGCTCTGCAACTTGCGAAAAGTGGTACTTTGAAACATCAGTTAAATCAAAAGGAACAGCCTTTGATAAATACCGACACCATATCAAGAGTCAGTATTCCAATTATTCTTGGTTATGGTGAACAAACTCGCGATCTTTTTAAGTTGGTGACAGTTAGAACTTCAGAGCTATTAATCAATGCTGAACTAAAAGAAATACTTGGTGAAAGCCATATGCTGCCTCAAGAGAAGCCTAAAGAGTTTGCAAAAAATATTAAGAGTGTTCTTTCACCGAGTACAACCGATTAAGAGCGATTGGCAAGTCTCGGTATGCTTGGTTTAGGTAAGAGGCTAATGCTAGCAAAAATATGAATTGACTAGTATAAAAGTCCTAGGAGCGTTTTTAACAAGCTACCATGTTAAAAAGTTGGCAAAGAGGTTAAAGAAGTCGGTTTTTTCATTATTTAGTACCAAAAGCGATAACGTATAACCGAAGAGTCAGGCATGAACTCTGGAGGGCCATATTAAAGGAATAATACTTGCTATCTGCATTTTGATTGGAGGCGTTGCCACATATTTCTATTGTGATGCAATTGATTCTCAGCGGTTGCGTAATGCTCAGTTCCTCGGAGATAGGGATAGTCATTCTGTTGTTATCTATCTACATGGGATGGATCTACCTAATGTGTCAGATCAAGAGCTGGCTAATCGTCAAAAGCTAGATGAAATTGGCCATGTCTTGTCTATTAAATTCTATTTACCTCGATCGGATACTAAATGTCATCAAAATGATAATCAGCTTTGCTGGCCACAGGATAATGTAGATGAGTTGGCAAGGACGCTTTCGACGATAACAAGTAGTGCCAACTTTGAGCGTGGGGATAAGCTTGAGGGGATAATTGGCTTTTCTAATGGTGGCTTTTTTACCAGTAAGCTTATTCAAAATTGCTTGCTTCCTGATGATTTTTGGGTGGTATCTATTGGAAGTGCTGGTGCTTGGGGGGACTCAGAAAAAGATTTATCAAATTGTGGTCGTGTAATTTCCATCATAGGAAAAAATGATCGTTGGCATTATTCTTACATGCTAAATTTTCACCGACATCTTCAATCCGTTGGCGCAAAATCAAAACTAATTGAATTTAATGGTGGGCATGAAATGCCACTAAGCGAGTTAAAAAGAGAGCTTGCTTTATTGCTTACGAAAAATCAGTAAAAAGGTATAGCGAGAGATTATGCCCACCTTACTTTATTTTCGTTTCTAAAACAGGAGGCTTAAGTGTTTATAAAGGAAGCATCTGAGGTATCTGGGGCAACTCAAAGAGCCATACGATTATATGAATCATTAGGCTTACTGAAGGTTCCTCGCTCCGGCAGGTATCGTGTGTATAACGAGTCGAACATCAACTTAATTAAGATCATAAAAGAAGCGCAGAGTATAGGGATCAAACTTTCAGAATTAGTTGCCTTAAAATGTGAAGAAGAGGATTTTCAATGGCAAAGAGTGAGTGAATTTCTTAGTAAAAGACACTCCGATGTTGAAGCTCAGATAAAGGCATTAAACGTTCAGAAGCAACGCATTGAGGAATATAAGAAATCAATTGATGCCTGTCTTCAAGGAGTTGACTCTGACCTATAGGTAAGACCTTACACTATGCTTTTATTCAAGAGGGATGTGATATCCATGAAAAAAGTATTAGTTGTTAATGCAAATCCTAAGTCCAATAGTTTGTGCAAAAACTTAGCTGAGCGTTACGCGCATTCTGCATCGGTAAGGCATCAAGTCAAACGGATTGACATTGGTGAAATGAACTTCGAGATTAGTTTAGAGCAAGGGTATGATAAAACCGTTTTATTAGAGCCAGATTTATTACGATTTCAGGAATTGGTTAAATGGTCTGAACATATTGTGATTGTTAGTCCTGTTTGGTGGGGGACGGTACCTGCAAAGTTCAAAGGTATGATCGATAGAAGCTTTCTGCCCAATTTTGCATTCAAATATATTGAGGGTAAGGCCGTACCAGAAAAGTTACTGAAAGGGCGAACATCTGAGCTGATTGTTACACTTGATACGCCTCCATTTTGGTATAAATACGTCCAAGGGAATGTCATATACAAACACCTAAAGAGCGCTATATTGGAATTTTCAGGCATAAAAAATCGGGCGTCGACTTATTTTGGTCCAGTAATGCATTCTACTAGCGTCAAGCGAGCAGTTTGGTTGGATAAAGTCAGCCGTCTAGCGGAGAAGATATAGTACCGGAGAGGATATAGTACCTGTCTCGGTGGTTGATGTAATAAGAGTACTATTAACGGTACTAGTTCGGAGCTGATCTGACTGTTACCTCACTCACTGTTATCTTTTTATATCTGTATTATTAAAGGCCAGCCTTGTGGGAGTCACTATGTTGTCTTCCCTGAATCATGGCGTTTCAGCCAAGAAACGCCATGTTATTTTTCTTCTTGTCTCATGACAAAATCCTTTTTAGCCACGCCGTAAAAATGTCCCAGATTTAGAGTACAATAAAGCCTTTAACTTGTTTGATTGCTTTTCTCATCTGCTCATTTCTGTGATATTGATGTCTATCGTGCATTTAGACTCAAAGATTTTGAGGGCGTCTGTCACACTTCATTTGTTACGACCAGCCATTACACCGCCGTCAACATCCCACACAGCGCCAGTGACCCAGTCTGCTTTGTCAGAGAATAGGAAAGTAATGGCATTTGCGACATCTTGAGAGGTTCCCACACGGCCAATTGGATGAAAGTCATTGAAGCCTTGAAGCGCTTGGTGAACTTCTTCTTTAGGAATAAAACCTTCATAAATTGGTGTTTGTACCACCGCTGGTGATACCGCGTTGACACGAATATTGTTGGCAGCCAATTCCATTGCTAGGTGTTGAGTCAGAGAATGCAGACCTGCTTTCGCCATGGAATAAGCTGACGATGGTGTCGCGGCAATCGCTTGTTTAGCCCACATAGAGCCTACATTGACGATAACACCTGGACGGTTTCCTGCGATCAGGTTGGCGGCAACTTTTTGTGTAATAAAGAAAAATGCACGGTTAATTTGCATGTATTGATCGTAATCAGATGCGCTATGTTCTAAGAAGGGTTTAGGGAAGAACACACCTGCTGCGTTGAGCAATAAGTCAACGTCTGAATGTTTGTCATCAATGACTTTTAGTAGCGCTTGCGTACCTTCATCTGTGGTCAGGTCGGCGGTCAACGTTTCGACTGCCCCTAGAGAAGACAGCTCAGTGCGTGCTGTTTCTGCCTTGTCTGCGCGGCGGCCTATGATCACAGCTTGACCTCCTTGTTCAAGGGCCATTCGTGCCGTTTCTAAGCCTATTCCGCTTGTTCCACCGATAACCAGTAGTTTTTTACCTGCAAATTGATTGTTCATCGCTTAATCTCTCTTTAGCCGCACAACGCGGGACTTGTTGGTGTTGAGTAGGACGGTTGTGTCGTGTCCTCACTCTTTGCTGTTTACGTTTTTATTCGGCCTTCTGACCGTTATTTCTGATGTATTACTATAAAGAAAAACTTTTCAGAGACTCTTTTAGATAAATACTGTTTACTCACCGATGCTGGCAAAGGGGCATTTATTTATCGGCTTGATGGGTATTCTTCACGGATTTACTTCCATTCACAAACGAGATAATCTGTATTACCGCTAAAGAAAAAGTTTATCGTTATGAAGCTGCCTATACACCTTAATGCGCTCCGGGCCTTCGAAGCCAGTGCCCGGCATCAGAGTTTCTCAGCGGCAGCAGAAGAGCTGCATGTGACCCCCGCTGCCGTGGGACAACTCGTTCGCTCATTGGAAGAATGGCTTGATGCACCTCTTTTTCATCGGATGAACAGTGGGAAAATTCGGTTGATTCCTACAGAAACCGCAGAGCGAGCATTGCCTGACATTCGAGCGGGGTTTGATAAATTAACCATTGGGCTAGAGCGCTTGCAGGAAAGCTCCGTAAGCGGTGTTCTGACGGTGACAGTGAGTCCGGCATTTGCCGCTAAATGGTTATTGCCACGACTGGATCGGTTTCAGGATATATGTTCAGAAACCGATGTTCGTTTGGATACCAACCTAAAGCCCGTCGACTTTGCAGTTCAACGCGTCGATATTGGGGTTCGCTATGGATTGGGGAATTGGTCGGGGTTGAAAGCTGAGAAGCTGATGGACGAAGAGGTGTATCCTGTTTGCTCTCCTAGACTATTGCGTGAACAGCATCGTTTTCATCATCCCAGTGAACTGCTTCGAGAAACCTTGATTCATGATTTGTCTATGGATGCCCACACGGGATTCCCGACTTGGTCGGAGTGGTTAAAAAAAGCGGGAGTGACAGATCATGCGACAGCCCACAATATTCAAATCAATAATTCCGCAGCCGTCCTTCAGTCGGCTATAGATGGGCGAGGAATAGCCCTTGCTCGTAGTGTTATGGTCCGAGATGACCTAGCATCGGGGCATTTGATTCGTTTGTTTCCAGAGATTAAATTCCATTCGCCTTTAGCATATTACGTGGTTTATCGCTCGGAATGTGCTGCGTTACCAAGAATGCTGGCTTTCCGAGAATGGTTATTTAGTGAAGTGAGTCAAGACAAAGAGCAATAAAAACCTTTTATACATGCTTTAAAAATCATCTTACTTGTTGACGTTTATGCTGCCATCGATGGATCCGAATACATAGTTTGCAGTCGTACGCTTTTAATTCATAACGTTTCACTCAGAGCTGATCTGACCGTCACCTCACTGTCATCTTTTTTATATTGATCTGTGTGTTATTAGAGGCTAGCCTCGTGGAGAGTCACTACGACGATGTACTTGGAGTAACAGTGGAACTTAATCAGGTCACTTTACCGGTTAGCAATATGGCAGACGCCGTGCAGTTTTATCTAAAACTGGGCTTTACGCAAATAGTTGATGCCCCTCAATATGCTCGTTTTTCTTGCCCAGATGGGACTTCAACATTTTCTCTTTCTCTTGAAAGCGATACATTTGAAAATCATTCGGTTATCTATTTTGAACATGAAGCCCTTGATGAGCTGTGTGAGGATCTAGCTCAAAAAGGGATTGTCTTTGAACAAGCGCCAACAGAACAACCTTACCTTTGGAAAGAAGCGATCATTAAAGATCCGTCTGGTAATAAAATTAAGTTGTATTGGGCGGGGGAGAACCGTTTAAACCCACCATGGAAAGTGGAAAAACGCGCTTAACAAACCTTGGTGTTAGTTTCTTAGCAACAAAAACAGGAGAAGAAAACAATGAAAATGAATCCGCAAGATTTTGTAGCAATGAAGGGAACAAAGCCTATCCCCATGCTAACTGCTTATACTTGCCCGGTTGCCAGAAGTCTTGAGGAAGCTGGGATTCCAGTGATTCTTGTTGGTGACACCGTGGGGATGGTTGAAATGGGCTTTGATAGCACCCGTGAGGTCACTATAGAACATATGGAATATCACATCGGGGCAGTACGTCGCGGTGCGAAGCAAACCCATATAATAGGAGACCTACCTTATGGCACAGATATTGATCCGGAAACCGCCTTCTCCAACGCTCAGCGGCTTATCCAAGCGGGGGCAGATAGCGTGAAACTGGAAGGCGCTAATATCCAAGTTATCCAGCACTTAGTGAAGCACAATATTCCAGTGGTCGGGCATACGGGGTTGCTCCCCCAAACGGCCAAAAATTTCAAGCAAGTTGGCCAGTCTAGCGAGGAAGCGAAGAAAATCATCAATGAAGCTCAAGCGATTGAGAATGCCGGGGCGTTTATGGTAGTGCTTGAGCATATCCCTTATGCGCTAGCAGGTGATATCACCGAGGCGTTGTCTATTCCTACCATCGGTATCGGTGCGGGCCCTGATACCGATGGACAAGTTTTGGTCATTAACGATGCTCTGGGGCTTGGTGATTATTGGCCGCCATTTTCGAAGCAGTATGCTTATGTGAGCAAAACCGTTTCGAAAGTAGCGAAGGAGTTTGCCGGTGAAGTTGAGTCAATGACGTTTCCGAGCAATATCATTCCGCTCACAGGAACCAACGGACGTTAATAAGCGCATGTTGTTGGAGTAAACCGTGATTCTAGGCCTTAATCATATCACCATCGCAGTGAGTGACTTGGAACGTTCTCTAGGGTTTTATCGAGATACTTTAGGCTTCACTGCTCACGTTAAGTGGGACAAGGGGGCGTACTTGTCGGTAGGTGAACTTTGGTTCTGTCTTTCTTGTGATGAGCCTTGCCCTAAAAGCGATTACACCCATATCGCCTTTGATATCGCTCCGAACGAATTTCAAGCCTTTACAAAACGCATCGTTTCGCAAGGTGTTGACGTCTGGAAAGAAAACAAGAGTGAAGGGCAGTCGTTGTATATTTTAGACCCTGATGGTCACAAATTAGAGTTACATTCAGGCTCACTGAAAAGTAGGCTAGAAGCCCTGACAACAAAGCCATATAGCGGACTTGTTTGGCTGTAAATAGAAAAGCCTTTAAGGTCAATTGCGTTTATTAAAAAAGGCCAAGTGTTGCTAAAAACTAGCAAACACTTGGCCTTTTTGTGTGACGCTTATAACGTTATTTTATTTCTAATTCGAGTTTTGCGCCGCGTTTTAGTAAAAACAGCATAATGCATACTCCCAAGGTTAACCAACATAGGCCTAAGGTAATGGCATCTTCATCAAGGCTAACAAGCAGTTTTAGGATACAAAGAATACCTAATACTGGTGCTGCCACATGAGTAAGGAAAGTGCCCACTGATTTCTCAGATTGTGGCATGCGGAAGTAAGAGACGACTGCACAAAGGTTGACAAACATAAAGGCCAAGAAAGCACCAAAGTTGATAAAGGATGTGGAGGTGGTAACACTGAGTTTCAATGCTAAGAAACCCACAACACCCACTAAAAGAATGCTCACATAAGGGGTTTTAAAGCGCTCGTGTAACCCTCCAAACCAGCTATTTGGCAACACGCCATCACGGCCCATGGCGTAGATTAAGCGTGAGGCACCAGCTTGAGCACTTAGACCTGATGTAAACTGAGCGATTACCAAGGTGGCTACAAAGATAGACGAGAAGACAATACCGCCCACTTGTTTTGCCATATCCGCAGCCGCAGAGTCTGAATTGAAAATAGAAATATCTGGAAAAGCCGTACTCATAATGAAAGACGCCGCAGCGAAGATGACACCGCCAATTACGGTTACCCAAATGATGGCTTTAGGAACGTTTTTCACTGGGTTTTCTGTTTCTTCCGCCATCGTTGAAACCGCATCAAAGCCCAAGAAAGAGTAGCAGGCAATCGCGGCACCAACGAACACCAGGCTAACGTGAGGGTGGGTAGGGGCCGTTGTCGTTGTCACGACAGCTGCATGGCTTGGGTCGGACACCATCATCATAGCCAAAGCACAGAAAGCGATGATGACGGCCAATTGCAGGATCATCAGCACAAGATTGACCTTTTTGGCGACGCCAAAGCCAACAATGTTTAGTCCTGTCGTCAGCACGATAAACGCGACTAACCAGAACCAACCTGGAATGGAGGGCGCGTAAGCTTCTAGATACACACCGCCGATGAGCCAAATTACCATAGGCAAGAAAAGGTAATCCAGCAAGATCACCCAGCCAATCAAAAAGCCGAATTTGGTGCCAAAGGTTTTGCTTACATAACCATAAGATGAACCGGATTCAGGGATTTTCTTCGCCATCACCGCATAGCCAATCGCAGTAAACAGCATAGCAATCATGGCAACGACATAGGACGATGCCACTTGGCCGCCGGATTGTTTGTAAATAACGCCATAGGTACCGAAGACAATCATCGGGGCCATATAGGCCAAACCAAACAGTATTAGGCTGCCGAGCCCAAGTGTTTTTTTCAGTTGTGTGTTCGCTTTCATGATGTTTTCACTCTATTGGTGGTTTATGTATTGATAATCCTTTCGGGATAACTGGACTTGTTCCATGTCCAGTTGCAGGGTTTGAATCGATTCCTCCTCGTTCATTTGAAGCAGCACTTCTCCAAACGGAGACACCACTAAGCTCTCGCCTGCGAATTGGCCGCCGTGACCAGAACCTACACGGTTGCAGGTAGCGACAAAGACTTGATTTTCGATGGCGCGAGCTTGGCTCAAAATAAAATGGGTATTTTCGTATGGGTGCATATTGCTATTAGGCATTAGGATCAGATCGGCGCCTTGTTGTGCAAGCGCTCGGCTGCCTTCAGGAAACTCCAAGTCAAAGCAGATTTGTGCGCCAACGTTGGCATTTAGAATGTGTACCAGTGAAGAGCGATTGCCTTGTGTGAATAAGCCAATATCGTCCAGCCAGAGATGCGCTTTGCGATGTAAAACTTGGTGTTTCCCTTGGTGGATCAAAAACGCACTGTTGTAGAAGGCTGTGCCGTCTTGCTCTATTTGACCTATTAGAATGTGGCTTTGTGTGGTAAGTGTTGCTTGGCAAATACGTTCAAAAGCGTCTTGAGATTGGGTAAATTTATCTTCTAGATTGTCTGCTGTAGGGAAACCCGTAACAGCCAATTCAGGAAAGAGGATAATGTTTGAACGAGTATGGTTTTCGATGATATGAACGATCTTCTCGGCATTTTTTGTAAAATCGTTGTCATCTATTTCAATCTGAGCAAGTGTTATTTTCATCATTATTTTGCCTAGTTGTTGACGCTTTTTTCTATTCTTGGCGAGTTTCATACAGAAAGAAATGAGGGAGAAGTGCAATGGGGTTGGTATTTGTGTGCAAACACGATAGGTATTTATACCTATTGAACAATGTCAAAAGGTAAGGGACACTGATGCCTGTTTTACTTTTGACCATCTAGATGAACCGACGTCGTTTTCTTCAATTAAGCGCTATTTTTCTGGGGAATGCTGCTTTTTCGCGGCAGGCTTTTGCTCAACCCCTTGTTTTGCGTTATTTGTGCTGGGATGGCTATGATTTACCCGCGTTGCTTAATGAGTTTGAGCATTTGAATAAATGTGATGTGTTGAGTGAGGTTATCAATGACAGTCCGGCGGCTTATGTAAAATTAAGCGGTGAGGGCCATTTAGATTACGACGTGACCTCTATTGATAGCCCTTGGTTAGAACGATTAGACCGTGAAGGATCTCTGGCTACAATTTCAGATTCCTTGAGGCAATCACGTTATGAGCAATACTATCCCCAGTTTCGCGAGCAGTTTTTGCCAAAACAAAATCCGCCCAGGAATTGGTTACCCACTCGTTGGGGCTGGATTGGCCCAACGATTAATACCGCCTATGTTAAAGAGGAAGACTACCAGAGCTATGCGCCCTGTTTTGCCCGAAAAAACCGCGGCAAAATTGGTGTCATGGACTGGGGGGATTGGCCGATTTTACCGATAGCGCTTTATTTAGGCATTGACCCTTACCAACCGCTAGATAAGTATGCGTTAGAGACTTTGCGGCAAGCATTTCGGGCTTTATTCAAGAATCAACCTATTTTTGTGCCTGATATTAGTATCGGTCAAAAAGGCATCGTGGATGGTTCGTTAAAAACGATAATAGGAGCAGGTACCTATCTTACTTCTGCGCTAAGACGGGCGGGTTTTAGTCAAATCAAGACTGTCTTACCCGTGCCCCGCAATGGTTTGAAGCAAGGCATTATTTGGACGGAAGGATCCGCCGCGATGAAAGGGAATCCTAACGAGGCGTTGGCAATGAAATTAGTGGAATACACAACCTCAATTCACGCGTCCTATATTCTGTCCTATTTAGGGGCTACCTGTAATTTAACGCCTAATATTGAAGTAGAAAAAATGTATTCCGCGAAACAAAGAGCCAGCTTGCAAGTTGATGATGTGGCGTATGTGTTGAAAAATAGTCTAGTCAATCGAACCTCTCCAGACATTGGCCAAATGCTACAAATTTGGCAATCGGAATTGTTTAAAGCGTCATGATATATTTTATGGCCTTGTTGCTTTCTCTTACGGCTTTTTTCTCCACTTGTGTCAAAGCAGAAGCGCCTAAAATCGTTGATCCAACCGTTATTTCTATGTCTTCTTGGGAGGTTTATCAAGGTAAGGGAAACCCTTCTATGGATAGCTATGGCCGTCCAACGTCGTTATCTCAGTGGCAGAAAATCACAGACTATAAACCGCCATATTTTCATTTTCCTCTACTGACTCAACGCTGGTTTCGTTCCACGTTCTTGGTCGGATGGCATTATAAAAATGCCCAATTAGCCTTGTCATTAGGTCCTTTGTTTGCCGATGCGCAAGTGTATGTGAATGGCGTGAAGCTCACTCAATTAGAGGAAAACCGTGCCGCACGTTTTTATCGACATTCACAAACGCGGATTTATCTTCTACCACGCCATAAACTGTGGTTTAGTTTTCTCGATTTTCGCAGAGAGAACCAAATTTTGGTTCATCTTATCGGTAACAAAGAGCCCCTAACACTTAATCCTAAACAGGTTCAAGTTGGCAATTATGAAACCCTTGCGTTAAAAGCCAAAGACTCGGATACCTTGATCAAAATAGCCCAAGGTAGCATGGTTGCTCTGTTACTTTCCTTTTGTCTATTCTCGATTTTTATGCGGGCGGTGGGGTTTAAAGAGCGGGATAACTCCCTGTTTGGTGCTTACGTTGTGTGTGTTGCTGGTGGGATTTTAAGTGACTCTTTGCTGCTTCCAGACACACTGGGTTATGGTTCTGCTCATTCGCCGTTTCCTGCTCTATTTTCGACCTTTGCCGTTTTTGTTTTGGTCGTTCTCTTATCCCCAAGGCAGCGAGTAGCGCGTTTAACCGGCTTGCTGTTTTTGATCAATCTATTTGTATTATTGTGCCTATTTTTAGAACCCTACAATGGGACTTTCTATCAAGGGTTACTGGTGTGTAACCAGGTATTAAGTGCGGCCATTTTGCTTCATGCACTATTTAGACACGCTTTTTTCAAGCGAACAGAAAGTAAATCCCCGTTTTCTGGCCGTCTTTTGTTGATATTGACGTCTTTAGGGTGGCTAGCCCAGTTTTTCTGGGCCTTTAACTATAGTCCAGCTCAGCCTTTGAATATCACATTATTTATTGCTGCTATTATATTATTACTTAATGTAGCGCAGCGCTTTAGAGCGATGGCGAGTTCCTTATTAACCTTATCTAACCGTTTGGTATCGATCCGTGAGATTGAGCGCGAAAGGCTAACACGGGACATTCATGATGGGGTTGGCCAAGGGCTGTCTACACTTAAGCTGTTAATCAACCTCAATGCGTCTAAGCTAGAGTCCAATTTGGGGGAGATGCTTAAGTCTGAAGTCGCCAATACCTCGAATACATTGAAATCCGTCATTCGTAATCTAAAACCTATAGAGGTTATGTCAGGTTCACCGACGCAAGCCATTATCAGTTTGGCACAGCATAACTGCAGTTTGGCTGGCATAACTCTCAAAATATTTTCGAAAGATGAAGTTACTTTGAGTCAAGAGGGCGCTTATCAGGTGTATCGTATTGGACAAGAAGCCTTGAATAATGCGATTAAACACAGCAGTGCACAAGAAATTACCTTATCGTTTCGCGTAACAGGCAATATCTATCGAGTGCAGATAACGGATGATGGTAAAGGTATGGAAGAGGAGACCGCGGAAGACAGTTATGGTATGAACTCGATGAACGAGCGAAGTATGATTCTTGGGGCAAGTTTAAGTGTTGATAGCCAAGGTTCCAATGGAACCACTATATTGTTAGAGGTGCCAATTCATGATTAATGCGGTTGTGGTAGATGATCATGTGATGTTTCAGCAGGGCGTTAAAGCCTTGTTGGAAGAGTCTCAGCAAATTAGTGTGGTCGATACGGCTACCAATGTCATTGACGCTGAGCGAATCATCATGGGGAAAAAACCTGATGTTTGTGTGTTGGATATTTCCTTAACACAGGGAAATGGTTTGGAGCTTGCCGAGCGCTTACGTTCTCGTGGTTATCAAGGTGCCATCGTTATGCTGACCATGCATACTGAGCTGAGTATTTTTAAGCGCGCCTCGTCTATCGCTAAGATTGACGGTTATGTGCTTAAGCTGGATGCCTCAGAAGATCTGGTAAAGGCCATCATGGGGGCTATGAGCGGAAAGCGTTTTGTCAGCCCAGCGATTGCTCAAGAAATGGCCTGGCAGGATGGTCAAAATAATCTAGATGAAAGCCCGCTTAGCACGCGTGAAATCGAAGTGCTTACCTTGGTCGCTGAAGGACACGGCAGTGAAGCCATCGCGTCACGATTAAAACTAAGTAAGCGTACGGTGGATAATCATAGGGCGAATATTCGTAAAAAACTGGGTTTAACCAACTCAGCGGAATTAACGCGTTATGCCATTGAGCAGGGGTTACTGCTTAACCTAAATGCCCGCTAAGCTAAAGATATAAACATCAACGTTTTAAGGCGTATTGAGGCTATTTAACATTATTCTTGCCGATAGGGGGGAAAGACCTTTGCTTGGCGTCGCTCGTGACATCGTGCAAAGGTCTCTGGTTAATCAAATCCTGTCTATTGTGGTCAGTGTTTATTTGCAGGCAATAGAGACGAGAATGCGCCGTTCTCCTTCGAATGGTTGACGAGCATGCAGTACAGTATGATTATTCACCCAGAGTACATCCCCCGCTTGCCATTTGAAGTTAACGCAGCTTTCGTCCATTTCGGTCATCAGTTGTTGTAAAACAGCTTCGTCCATGACATCGCCGTTGGCGGTGGACACCGCCTTTTTACCTTCGTTTCGGGCATCATTCCAACCGGTATAAACCGCGACGATGGAGTTAAAGAAGACTTTTTGTTGTGTTTCTTCATCAAAACGAATGGCTTTTAAGATCGCTGTTTCTGTTTTCAAGTTACCGTTTTCAAGCCATTCCCAGCTCATGCCAGCTTCGCGCATTTTTTCTTCGGCTTGCTCTCGGGTTTCTACGTTGAAGGTTTCTTTCCACGAGCGACCAATTGCAGAATTGTTATCCGTTTGTTCAGGCATAACACGAATATAGCGTACGCCTTGCTCTTCAATTTTTTGCGCGAAATCTTCATCGATTTCGAAAAACTTCTGACAGATCTCACCTGAATGAAGTAGGGAGGTCGCCCCGCCTTTGTTAGCGGGTGTTTCACAATAAAAGAAAATATAACCCGGTGGAGTGGGGACTTGTGCCATCTCATGATGAAAGGGAATGGTTTCAGAAGCGGGCGATTCATTGGCGGTGACAATACGCGACGCCGTTACTTTTTCTCGTGGGGCAGCGCCACCCACATAGGGCATATTTTCATAGTCCGTCTGGTTGAGCATTTCTTCAAAAGATTGTGACGAGTCAACAGGAAAGCCTCTAAACAGGATAGCGCCGTGCTTAATGAGTAAATCATGAAGTTCCGCTTTATTCTCAGACACCCAGTCTAGAAAGCTTGGTTCATCCTTTTGGACATCATGATTAGGCGGTGTGACAAGCAATGGAAAGTCGAGACCGTTTACCTGCTTTTGTTCTGCCAGTTTGGAAATTATCACACTCATAGCTACTCCCGAAAATTTTATTATTATTGGATCTGATACACCATAGATAGTGAATCAATGGTGAATCAATTTGTCTGTTCACTTTAATCTTCTGTTTTTAAAAAGTAAATCAATAGTGAATGAATTTTTCTTATCGTGACAAGTTTATCCAGCTTACCTATTGATTTAAAAGCTTTTTAAGAAAAGTGAAAACCATCATCCGTTAGGTTAACTGATTGGCCTGTTTGGGCGGAATGCTGGGCGGCTAAACCGATGACCACCGCTCGAAGTCCATCTTCAATGGAGACATCGACGGCTGCTCCTTCGGTAATCGCTTTGAAAAATCCCAGATGCTGATAAAACGTTGAACCATTATGGTCGCCAGCGGCAAGTAACCTATCATCCACTGGAATATCTTTTTCAATGGGGCCTTTGGGGGAGCGTGGACTCAACACGACTTTTGGTACCGGAGCGGGGCCCAGTGTTTCGCTTGGCCAAAAACGCCCAGGGCCTGGAACAAAGCACTCCAATTTGGCTTTTGGACCAATGGCGCAGATTTCTTCTTGGTAGCGAGAGCCTTCAGCAAACATATTGAGATCTAAAGAAGCCCGTTGACCGCTTGCAAAATCGACGATAACAAAGGCGTTGTCTATAATATCGGGCGTCATACCGTCGTAGCGCTCGTCGAGGTGGTTGCAATCTTGCCCGGTAGAAGCATAGATACGTTTGGCTTCTGATCCTGTCAGCAAGCGCATTAAATCAAAAAAGTGGCAGCATTTTTCAACTAATGTGCCTCCCGTTTTTTCGTTAAAACGGTTCCAATCGTTTACTTTTTCTAGGAAGGGAAAGCGATGCTCACGGATGTTGAGCATTTTCATCTCACCAATATCGCCATCCTGTATTTGCTGGCGGAACAGACTGACAGGGGGCATGTAGCGATATTCCATGGCAACCCAAATAGGGGCAGGGTGTTTGGCGGCAGCGGCACGGATGTTGGCGACTTGTTCCAAGCTTGTTACCACGGGTTTTTCCACTAAGATGGGTAACGCTGTTTTACTAAACAATTCCAATAACTGGTTAGCATGCTGGTAGTTTGGTGTGGCAATGACAATGGCTTCTAACCCCAGATCAGCATTTAGCATATCATCCAGTGTTTGGAAGTAGTGGGCGTCCGGCACTAACTCAGCACAACGACGTTGCATGGTTGGGTCCGGTTCGGTGATGGCGATGACGTCTGCGCCATCAATAAGAGCAAGGTTGCGTAAATGTTCTTGGCCCATCATTCCGCAGCCGAGCATGCCGTATCTTACAGATTTACTCATGTTTAACCTCTTATTTTTATTTGTGAGCGGTGGTTAGAAATGACTAGTGCCATCGTGCTATGTATCTGGCTTTTTCAGGGTGATACCAAGTGAATGAAAACTCTTCAATATTGCCTTCGTTGGACCAGCTTCTACGTTGCACTCTTGGCAACACAGTCTCTGGGGCGAGTCCCAGTCCTTGCGTTACCCATTCAGATGGGCAGATGCAATCAATCTCGTCTTCTACTCGACTAATCCAAAAGGAAAAATTTTCGCGATAATGGAGATATAAGGATTCGTGTAGATCGGATGCTTGTAGGGATTTGGCATGGGCGTGACGGAACCAAATTTGTTCCATGGCGACCAATTGACGGTTTAAATAGCGCTCACGTTTGATACACCAAAGTTGATGGGGCTCGTCTTCTTTTAGGGCCAGTTGCTTGGACACGTAGTCGTTGTCATCAACAGAAACACTCAGGGTACTTGCCGTCGGAATGCCGCCACCTTCATGTAATTCAAGGTGGAAGAACTGGTAAATAGCTTGTCCATCGGGGGCGCGTTTTACATAGTTTCCTGACCCTTGACGACGTTCAAGCAAGCCATCTTCTTCCAATTTTGCTAGAGACTTTCTCAAGGTGCCAACGGCGACACCGAGTTTTGTGGCAAGCTCCGCTTCAATTGGCAGTTTGTCACCTGGAAGCCAATGGCCTGCCGCAATTTCTCGGTGTAAGAGCTCACTGATTTGAATGTATATCGGTAATTGTTTTGCTGTGTTGTTGTTTTTCACTTACTCACCCAATTTACTGAAAATAGTCATATTTATTTTATAAGTCAGCATGCTCTGTGTAAGTTGAAATGTCCGATACTCCTCGGACAGAACTTTAACTTCATCACTAGTAAAGTGTTTTTACAATAAATTCATTCACTATTGATTTACATCAAGAGCATACACTGATAGGGTAAATATACAACCAATTCTGTCGCCTTCTGAAGCTGAGAGCGATCTAGATAGGGCAATAATAAAAATAAATGAGCCAGAGTTGCTTAGGGCGAATCTGGCTATTAAGTGTGTTATTCGGGAGTAACAATTCATGGAAAAGTTGCAAATTGGTCGGTCTGATCTGCAGTTTAGTCGTTTGGTATACGGTGTATGGCGCTTAGCCGATGCGGTGGATACATCTCATGTTCATATCCGAGAGAAAGTGGATGCTTGTCTTGATCAAGGCATAACAACGTTCGATCATGCTGATATTTATGGCGATTATGAGTGTGAGCGGCTGTTTGGGCAGATATTAGAAAAAGATTCCTCGCTACGTTCCCGAATGGAACTCATTTCCAAGTGTGATATTGCGCTTTTGTCAGACAAATTCCCTGGTCGTCGCGTCAAATACTACGATACCAGCGCTCACTATATTGAAAAGAGCGTTGAGCAAAGCTTAAAAAACCTTCATACCGATTATTTAGATCTCCTACTGATCCATCGACCTGATCCTTTCATGAATGCCGCTGAAACAGGCCATGCTCTTGATGCTCTTATTGATAGCGGTAAGGTTCGCGCGGTTGGGGTGTCAAATTTTTCCGTTTGGGATTGGCGATTATTGCAAGCCAACATGACGCATTCCCTTGTGGCAAACCAAGTGGAAATGAGTTTGTTGCATCGTGATGAGTTTACCAATGGCAACCTTTCCGCCATGCAAATTGACGGTATGACACCGATGGCTTGGTCACCTCTTGCTGGTGGTGGGCTGTTTAGTTCGTCACCAGAAACACAACGTTTAGCCCCCATTTTTGAGCGTATGGCTGACATACAAGATTGCACAGTGGATCAAATCGCACTCGCTTGGTTGTTAGCACACCCAGCTTGCATTGTTCCTGTGGTCGGAACGAACAATTTGGATCGCATCAAAGCCTTATCCCATGTCTCAAATATAGACATAGATCGTGAAACTTGGTTTGAGTTATGGACGGCCGCTGCGGGTCAGGAAGTGCCTTAATCACAATAAAAACAGCCCTTAAAAGGGGAGCGCACGATGATAGTGATAAAAATATTGGTGACCGTTTTAGCTCGCATCAATGAGTGGATCAGCTGTATTGGCAGACAAATCGCTTGGGTTTTGGTCAGCGCGATGTTTGGCATAATCTTGCTTCAGGTGTTTTGTCGTTACGTTTTAAATAACGCTCTGCCTTGGCCTGAAGAGGCGGCCCGTGCTTTGATGATCTGGATGATGGCGATGGTAGCGGGAGAGGCTTATCGAAGAGGTTCCTTTGTCGCCATTGATATGTTTGTGCATGCCTTGCCAGAAAAAGCATCCAGCCTACTTAAACTCTTTTTGTTTGTTGTATCCGGTATTGTGCTGTTAAAGCTCAGCTTTTTAGGCGTGGATTTTTTTGAGCGGGGTTTTAGGGTGAGAGCGGCTTCAATGCCTATTGCTCGTGCGTGGATTTATCTGGCCATGCCGATTTGTTTTGCGACCATGCTGCTCGCCAACATTGAACTTTGTCTAAGGGAGCTTGGATGTTTAATGGGTTATAAAAAAGACTTTGAACTGCATTTTTTATCCTCAGAAAACGTTAGTGCAGAATAGTTTAAATACAGAGCGTTACTTAAAAAGAGACCTTTGCACGATGTCACGAGCGACGCCAAGACGCGGTAAAAACAGACGAGAAAGCGATAAATGAGCATTTTGAGTCTGTTTTTAACAAAGTATTGGCAAGCGCAGTAGTCATGTAAACGTCTCAAAAAAAATAAAAAAGAGAGAGTCAGTATGCTAGCCCTGTTTTTACCTTTATTTTTAGTACTATTGTTAATCGGCATGCCTGTTTTTTTTGCCATGCTGGTAGCTCCCGGTTTTATGTTGTTTTCTACTGGAATGGAGCGAGATATCTCTCTGCTGTTCCGCAATATTTATAATGGTATTGATTCTTTTCCTTTAATGGCGATTCCCTTTTTTATGCTCGCAGGCGAGATCATGAATCGAGGGGGAATCACTTATAATCTTGTGCAATTTTCTCAATCATTTATTGGGCATGTCCGTGGTGGTTTGGCCCATGTCAATATTCTGTCGAGTATGTTGTTTGCTGGCTTGTCCGGTTCAGCAGTGGCCGATACGTCAGCCATTGGTTCCATGATGATCCCCGCCATGCAGAAGAATGGCTATTCTCGTAAGTTTGCTGCGGCCATCACTGCGGCTTCCTCCGTCATTGGGCCCATTATTCCGCCCTCTGGCATCATGATTATTTACGCTTATACCATGCAGGTGTCTGTCGCATCGTTATTTGCCGCCGGTATTGTGCCAGGGATCTTGATCGGCCTTTCTTTGATGCTTATGGTGGCCTTAATGGCGAAAAAGTACAATTTTCCAGCCGCTGGTGCGAAAGCCAGTTGGCCTGAGCGTGCAACGGCAACACGTAAGGCTATTTTTCCGCTTCTGGCACCGGTCATTATTTTAGGTGGGATTATTGGTGGTTTATTTACCCCGACGGAAGCGTCCGCCATTGCAACTGCCTATGCGCTGATTATCAGTGTTTGGGTGATGAAAACGGTCAAGCTAAAGGATTTACCTGCAATTTTTGTCAAAGGGGCTCAGTCATCGGCAGTGGTTTTATTACTGGTTGGCGCGGCGATTGCCTTTAAAACCGTGGTCAGCTTGTCGCATAGTGCAGAAATTTTAGCCAACTGGGTGTTGTCTTTGAGTAGCAACCCGCTCGTTCTGTTATTTCTGATCAACGTGTTGTTGTTTATTGTCGGCATGTTTTTAGACGCAGGGCCGGCCATTATTATTTTAGGGCCGATTCTCGCTCCGATCTTTATCCACCTTGGCGTCGATCCCATCCATTTTGCCATTATCATGAGCGTTAACTTGACCGTTGGCTTAGCAACCCCGCCAATGGGCTTGGTGTTATTTGTCGCTTCCAGTGTCTCAGGTGAGCGAGTGGAAACCATTTCACGGGCAATTTTGCCGTTTTTGGCGGTTGAAATCGCCATTATATTCTTAATAACGTTTTTCCCTTCCATATCCATGACCGTGCCAAGACTACTTGGTTTGGTCGCTGGATAGTGCTATCAAGCAAACAATACAGAGGACTTGTCAATGTTACCTAAAATAAAAATAAATCATGTGATTGCCTCCGCTCTGATAGGCGTGTGTGTCATGCTGGGTGGAATTCAACAAGCGTATGCCGCAGAGTTTAATCTTCGAGCTGTTTCTAACGCCAATGAAAGTGATGAGGATTACGATGGCTTAATTGTCTTTAAGGATTATGTGGAGTCCCATTCAAATGGGAAAATTGGCGTGGATATTTACATGGGAACTCAGCTTTGTAGTAACGGTGTTGAGTGCCTTGAAGCGCTAGAGTCCGGATCGATCGATATCTATATCTCGACGTCTGGCGGCGCGGCATCTATGTTCCCATACATTCAAGTGTTGGATTTGCCTTATATCTTGCCAAATGACCGTGTGGCTGAAACCGTCTTTAGAACGGGCGATTTTACTCGAGCGCTGCGTCAGCAAATTTTAAAAGACTCTGGTAATTCGGTTCGTCTAATGACAATAGGGAATACAGGCGGCTGGCGTAATTTTGCGAATACCAAACATACGGTGAAAACACCTGCTGATTTAAAAGGCATGAAGATACGTACGATTGTTGCCGATCTACCACAGCAACTGGTTCGCGCTATGGGAGCAAGCCCAACACCGATTCCATGGGGCGATCTCTTTACTTCTTTGCAAACTGGTGTAGTGGATGGTTCCAAAAATGGCATTACCGATATAATGGGAATGAAATTTACCGATGCGGGTTTGAAATACCTAACGCTTGATGGGCATGCTTATATGTCGGCGCTTTGGTTCATGAACAATGATGTGTTTGAGAAAATGCCAAAAGACCTGCGTAAAGTCGTGGTGGATGGTTTTTATAATTTGCAGCAAGCGACCTTTGCCTCGCCAAAACGGAAATCCATTCAAGCTTATAAAGACTTTAAGAAAGCTGGTGGTGAAGTTTATGTCCCAACGCCTGCGGAAAAAGCTCAGTTTAAAGAAGCCGCTAAGCCTGTTTATGCCTGGTTTGAGAAGAACGTGAAAAACGGTGACAAGTGGTATAACTTGCTAAACAACGCCGCTATAAAAGCCGAGAAGCAGGTTAATGCGGATGATGCAAAAGATTTAAAATGAGACTTTCGCACGACTACTGTGCTTGCCAATACTTTGTTAAAAACAGGCTCAAAATGCTCATTTATAGCGATAAACTCCGCTTTCTCGTCTGTTTTTGCCGCGTCTTGGCGTCGCTCGTGACATCGTGCAAAGGTCTCAAAATAACCTTCCTTTGTTTCGTTCTCGTGGTGGGTCGTCTCGATATCACGAGAACCTTCAATCTCGTCATAAGTCGCCACTATGTACTATGTAGCCAAGGTAAATGGCTACATAGTATCCTACCTTTCCTAATATCGGCGGATAGGGCAAACTTAAGCCGATCTTGTTTAGTCTCCTGCGTGAATTCTTGATCTGCAGCGGTTTATTTTAGCGGTCGTCTCTAACGTCACTTTTGGTATATTGAACGCATAGAACATGGTTATTGTGTCCAAGTGGTTGTGGATGCCGTACGAGATACTCTTCATAAAATAACGGAATAAGAGGTTTGGCTGAATGAGGTTAAAGAATTGATGGAGTCGGTTTTAGAAGAAGCGATAGCACTGCGTCAGTCTGGTCAATATGACGACTCCAGAAGGCGGCTTAATACCTTGTTATACGATGAAGATTGGAAGGCAAAGGCGCATCTACAGATTGCTTGGTCTTATGACAATGAAGGTAGGGAGCATGAGGCCATTGTCCACTATGAATCGGCATTGTCTGGCTTGCTCTCAAAGCAAGAGCGTTTCGATGCACTGTTTGGGTTAGCGAGTACTCTTAGAGGTATTGGCTCTTATAAGGAGGCTCTTCACTACTTTGAGTTAACGCTTGCTGAGTATCCCAATGAGGTTGAAGTCAAACCTTTTTATGCTATGTGTTTGTATAACCTAGGTCGTCATAAAGAAGCCACTGCATTATTGCTTGAGTTGTTGATATCGACGACGAATCATGAGTCAATCAAAACCTATCAACAAGCCATAATGTTGTATGCAAAGGATTTAGATAAGGTGTGGTAAGGCGAATTAATGGCTCAATTATGATACTTTCTTTTCTCCCAACGTTGGTATTTTATCTCTAACTGAAAACGCCTCAGTCCTAGGAGTAAAGAGCGTATGTATATTCCGAAAAATATGGAAATGGTTGACGAAAAATCGATTTTTGATTTTATCAGTGAGTTTGGTTTTGCTTTGCTTGTTTCTTCCACATTAGATGCCACTCATCTTCCTCTTATTTATAAAGCCTCTCAACATTCAAAGGGATGTCTATATGGTCATTTTGCAAAAGCGAATGCTCAATGGGAAGCATTAGAGCAGCAGCGTGTTTTAGCTGTTTTCAGTGGCCCACACTCGTATATTTCGCCCACGTGGTATGCGACTCAGCCTGCGGTTCCCACATGGAATTATGCATCAGTTCACTGCTATGGAAGCGTGGAACTATTAAGTGATCGTGATACTGCCATATTCATGGATGAATTAGTCTCTAAATATGAGCCAGAACTTCATAATAACAATGAACTCATGCCATTGGCGTTTAAACAAACGTTATCTCAAGCGATTGTTGGTTTTAGGATCGTTATTGATGATATTCAAGCGAAGGACAAATTAGGTCAACACCGAAAACAGGATGATCAAATTGGTGTCTATCGTGCCCTTAGTGAAAGTACGCATGGTGATTCTCTTGCGTTAGCAAGCTATATGAATAAAAGACACTTAGGGACAGGGGAATAAAAGTATCTTGATCGCTATCCAAACCGCTAGACAAGTCATGAAGGTCTCATTGATCAACATTGAGTCGACATCACGACGTGTACTGGAGAACTTATTCCATTACTATGTGTATGATATGTCTGAATTCATGGGATGGGCGCCAAATGATCAGGGGCAGTTTCCATTCCGGTTGTCTCAGTTTGATGTTTACTGGCAAAGAGAAGATCATTTTCCATATTTTATCTATGTGGAGGGGGAATTAGCGGGTTTTGCCCTGGTACGCAAATATCCTGCTAATAGGTCTGTCTACGATATTGAGCAGTTCTTTGTGTTACGCAAATTTACAGGGCAGGGCGTTGGTAAGCAAGTTCTTGAACTGATTCTCAAATCCTATCCAGGGAAGTGGCAAATCCGTGTTTTAAAAGAAAATACTGGCGCGCTTCATTTTTGGAAGTCCGCGGTGTCTCGTATTGTTGGCAGTGACTATCGCCTCTTCGAAGATATCGATGTGGATTTGACGATGCATTTTATTCGCTTTCAAGTGTCGACCTAACCTAAATAGTCAAATAAGCTGTTTTGAATGATAAAATGCTGGGTAAATGTGTTTAAAAACCTAAATAATTTTATGGTAATCAAATTAAAATTTTATTTTTGAATGGAACTTACAATGAGTGAAGAAGATCAACAAGCTATATTGGAAGCACTAAAGATTGCTTTTACCTACATGCCACAAGCGATAGAAGTGAATAAGTATGAGTACGGTGATCGTTATCAGTTGGTACTTCAACATGTAGAAATGGTAAGGGAAACTTTGCTAATTAATGGTATCGATCCTGATGAAGTTGATGGCGAAGTAAATGGCGATATTGCCCCAAATTCAAGCTATTAAAGTTGGGGTGGCGTGTTTTATAAGTCTACAACCATTTTGGGCACAGCGTCTGATTACATTGAATATCGAATAGAAGGTTAATAAGCAAGTTTCGGCTGACGAGTTTATAAACTTACTTAAGCGCTCAACACTAGGGGAACGCAGACCGATTGAAAATATTAAATGTATGTTGGAAAAATAAATAGGATTGGATTTATTTATCTAATTTAAATTATAGTCTCTTAATATTCTGAATTATAGGAAGTAGCATGGGATATGATATTACATTTCATTCAATATCTAAGAATGAACTAAAACAGTTTTTCTTCGACATTATAATAGACCCTTCGTGTGCAGAAGCAAGAAGCAAATCTATTCCTGCATCGGAAGAAAAACAGAAGGCAATGTATGAACATCTCTACAAAGATAATCTAGTGCCATGGGGGGAGTTGGTAAGACAAGGAAAGGGAGAGACTATGGGTGATATTTCACCAAGTTTCTCAATGGCAGCAGCTGCAATATCTGGATATCTACACCCGTACCACTACTCAAGAAACTTTTCTCTTTCGCTCATCTCAGACAAATTTCCTGAGGTCAGAGGCTACTTCACCAGCTTAACTAATGTAGATGGTAGTCCACTGGTTGGTCTTTCCGATAGCGATAATGGTCTGATATCCTCAAATTACTGTAGTAGTGGAGTTTCCGATAAGCCGTCCAGCATCCTAGAATTTATCAAAAATAATGAAGAGTCGCTAATAACCGAATATGGTAGTGATGAAATATCAGCAATCAAATGTTGTCTTGATTACTGTATCAGTAATGATCTTTTGTTTATTGAAGCCGCAGAAATTGTATTTCCGCTAGGGGATGAGTGTTTTTCAGATATTGACAATCTGAGAGCATATTTTCTGAATCAATAGGGTTGGAGTCATGGATATTATCTAATTAAAAAATGGTCTTTTCATGAATCAATGAAACCGACTCGATTCATCCGAAAAGTGTTCCTGTCATTAATGAGATATGCATCTTAAGAAAATAGTATGTTTAACTTGGGGTCCTGTTGTTATGATTGCAAACAGTGGGGCTTCAATAAACCTTATGAGTGAATCAGAATAGATAACGTCAAAGCCATGATTTTGAGGCTAATTGGCTGATCGACAATGGCAAGTTCTGGGGAAGGTATGAAGTATTATCCGTCGCCAAGTGGTGCGCTTGCCATGGTGGCACCTGTTGGCTGTCAGCAAAAAATGGACTCTGACTTCCTAGCGATCTCTAGCTCAGATGGTAGTGTTTCTATTACTGACAATACGTTCAGCAAAAACGGCGGACATTTCGAAGCGTTTGCCGAGTATTGTTTCAGTTCAGTATAAGATTTATACATCCCTCAAAGTGACGTCTCTCCAATTAAATGCGATGTCTTGCGTGAATATGAAAGTACATGCCAGAATGAGGCTGGGCACTCTTGTTATTGCAGCAGTTCAGGTTGGACATGTCTTTGTTAGCATTGCTGCGATCACTAATTGCAAGGACTATAACGAAAACTAATTATTAAAGTTGGGGTAGCGTGTTTTATAAGTCTATAGATTCATTAGTTCATCTCAAAAATACTTCGTCATAAGACGATAAACAGATCCATTCACTTTGTTACCAAAGGCGATCCATCGATATTATGGCGAGAAAAATATTAAGTTTGAAAGGCAAAAGACAGGTAGATGTAGCTCCGATTGACGATGTGGTCGAGGATCAATTTCCTAATGATCCAGAGAAGCGTTTTTTCAATGGCGTTGTTGTTCATCCTTCTCCTTGTCTTCATTTAGCGTCTGGTTCTAAGCAGCGCACTGTGCGAGCGATGGATTTGATTACGCCAATTGGTATGGGGCAGCGCGGGTTGATTGTCGCGCCGCCGGGATCCGGCAAAACGACGATGTTAAAACACATCTGTCAGGCGGTGGCAGCAGCTTACCCTGAGATCAAGCTGTATGCCTTGCTAATTGATGAGCGTCCTGAAGAAGTAACGGATTTTAAACGCAGTGTGTCGGCAGAAGTGCATGCGTCGTCTTCGGACGAAAACTACACCCAGCATGTTCGTGTGGCGGATAAGCTGCTTGAAACGGCTCGCAAACAAGCTGGCGAAGGCAAGGATTTGATGATAGTTATCGACTCGCTGACAAGGCTCTCTCGCATACACAACGCAGAGCAGCGAGGTAATGGCCGAACCATGTCGGGCGGGCTGGATAGTCGAGCGTTGGAAATACCGCGTAAACTGTTTGGCGCGGCAAGAAAGATTGAAAATGGTGGGTCGTTGACCATTTTAGCTACCGTGCTGGTGGAAACGGGAAGCCGCATGGATCAGGTGATTTTCGAAGAGTTTAAAGGTACGGGGAATATGGAGATCGTATTATCCCGTGAAGTGGCGAATCAACGGGTTTTCCCTGCAATCGATATTGCTAAAAGCAGTACCCGTCGTGAAGAGCTGCTGATTGATGCTAAAGATATTGAAAAGGTGCGAACCTTGCGACGTGCACTGACTCATCTTACGCCATTAGAAGGCGCTCAGAAGTTAGTGGCCTTATTGGAAAAGTACCCAACCAACGCCGAACTCTTGGATGCATTCTGACGTCCATGAATCCTAGTGGTGTTATCATTTCTAGATTACTAGCCTCATCCTGAGTAATGCTATTAAGAGCTAGGGCTATTGCTGATTAGGGAAACCTTTTTATCGATATCCTTAGT
The DNA here is from genome assembly GCF_016461715.1 of Marinomonas spartinae. Lineage (GTDB taxonomy): Bacteria > Pseudomonadota > Gammaproteobacteria > Pseudomonadales > Marinomonadaceae > Marinomonas > Marinomonas spartinae_A. The sequence goes on from NZ_JAEMUI010000015.1 coordinate 55,553, forward strand.
TTCTTGTTTTGAATGCTTGGTTTGAGCTAGCCCCTCAATTTCTTGCTTTGATGCCGCTGTTTTAGCTGGTTTTGTGTTGCCAACAAACTTACCGCCAGCTTCGATGCTTAAGTTGTCACTGTAAATGGTGCCCACGACATCACCACTGCTTAAAATTTCCACGTAATTCGCGTAGCAGGTGCCTTCAAAATGACCATTGATAATCAGGCGTTCTGTGGTAATTTCTCCTGATACCTTGCCAGATGCACTGATTTTAATTTGATTAATGACCTCTATTTGGCCTTCAACATGCCCATCAATCTGTAGTCGGTTGGCTACTTGAATGTTGCCGTTGATTGTGCAACCTTCTGCGATGAGAGTTGTAGCTGCTGACTGACTCTTAACTCTATTTTGCCCACCAAAGATTCCCATCCCACACCTCTTGTACTGTTAAAAATGCTATCAAAATTATCGACGTTCCAAGCCAAAAATGGTTTGGGATTTAATGATCGTCCGACAAATCGTATTTCATAATGAAGGTGTGGCCCAGAAGAAAGGCCACTGCTTCCTGAATAACCAATTAAATCGCCTTTGCTCACGAAATCCCCTCTTTTCACCGCGAATTTACTTAAGTGAGAATAAGAGCTTGAAAAACCGTAAGAGTGCTGCAAACGAAGAAAATTACCAGACCCTTTATTTCCTGGTCGTATTACTTCGACAGTTCCATCCGCAGGGGCATAAATCGGCGTGCCTGTATTCACAGCAAAATCTTGTCCACGATGAAAGGTTATTTTCCCTGTGATCGGATGGACGCGTTTTCCGTAGCCTGAAGAAATTCTAGCATTTTTTACGGGAGGCCCGCTGGGTATTTGTGTCAGCATTGCCACCCGTATTGATGAGGTGATGGCAGCGGTATCCAAACGAGATTCTAGTCCAGCTTTGCTGTCACTATCCATGCCCAGCGTTTTTTCTAGATCATCTAGCCGGTCTGTAACCAACTGCATTTTTTCTTCTCGTTCCGATAATTCCTGTTCTAAGTTTGTTTTTAATGTTGTTAGCGAGGTGACTTCTTTATTGAGATAGGAGGACTTATCCTCTAATTCGCGCAGCTTAAGTTTAGAAAATTCTGCATCGTTAATTAAATAGTAGATGACGCCAGCCGTGAAGAGAATGCCAATAAAAATCAAGTAGCTCATGAGCTTGAAGGTGTGACGGCTTCTTTTACCGAAGCTGAAATGCTTGGTTCCATGAATTGAAGAAATGGATATCGTAATATTGTCTTTCATCGTCTTATGTATTGGCCAACATCAAAATATAGTATTGTGAGAGATAACATAATAACTGCCTTTGTTCGGCTTTCTAAGCGAAAATTTCAATAATATCGGTTAGGCCAGACACTTAGAGTAAGCGCGGTAAATTAATGTCTGTCAGGTTATAGAAAAGAAGTGCTTATAACTGATGTTATTGAATCACTCTGTCAGCTTCGCCCAAGAGCATGACTTTTAGCCCATCATTTGAATAGTCGTTAACAGACTCAGGCATAAATACATTACCTTGAAAGCGGATCAGGTCATGGAACCTGAGGATCGAGTATTGCCTAATGCTTAGGATTCGAGTAAAAAGAGTCAGGTTGTGATAAAAAATAAACGTAAATCATGCCTAAATTTTGGGAATATCCCTTAGCAAGAGAGAAAAAGCACTGCGATATTAACAGGGACGTCGCCAATTCTGAAAAAGCAAATTCCCTATAGATAACGCGGCCGTTCAACAGACGGTTATAGCCATGGCTTCGCCACTGTATAACCGCTTAGTAGTTAAATTTCTTGGCATCTTTCCGCGTATCCCTCACGGTAAGTGCAGTGCCATTTCAAGGGAAGTGAATGGAGAAACGATATGTCTACTACTGGGGAAAAACCAGGAAAAGGTGCATATACATGTGATAACTGTGGGCAGGTGGTTGTCTTAGATGACAATTCAGACACCTTGCCGCCATGTCCTAAATGCCAAGAAACTGAGTACACGCCATAGGAGGAAATACAATGACTGGTAAATCTACACATGTTGTTTCAAACCCTGATGGTGGTTGGGACATTAAGCAAAGTGGTGGCCAACGTTCGTCCGGTCATTTTGATAAGAAGCAGGATGCTGTCGACCGAGCAAGGGAAATTAGCCAAAATCAAAATACCGAACTAGTTATTCATAATAAAGATGGAAAAATTGGCGGAAAGGATAGCCATGGTAACGATCCTTTTCCTCCCAAAGGATAACTAAAATTTAACAATTCAATGCAGCCGACCGCTATCGCGTCGGCTGCATTGAGGCGTTATACGTTAAGGCGGAAATACGGCACGGTGGATTAAGGGGAGTCTGCATGGCTAGCGAGCTAGGGAAAATATCAATATATCTAGCAAAAGAGGGGAAGACCTTTGCTGACGTTATAGATGAAGCCAAGCTACCAAATGAGAGCGACTCTTTTAAAATCAGAGATTTTGAAGTCGATGGGTATCCGGTCAGGTTTTTCTGCAAACACGCCACCACTGTCAAACCAGAAAATCCTCCTTGGTTAGATTTCGTAAATGACAAAATGAATGAAGATGACCGAAAAATATACTTTGATTCATATTCAAAGCGACCGAGTGGACTATTGCTAATCAATATCGAAGCCAGAGTATTGGCTGCTTCTTTTGGAATAGGAGGAGGCACCCTTCTAAGGAAGTTTCAATTTCTTGATGATTTCGGCATTAAGGCCGCAATGAACATGTGTGGTAATAAAGAATTAAGACAAACCAAAAGCAGCACGCACGCCATAACTACGCAAAATATTGATCGGCAACTTAGCAAGCCGTCCGACTCATTTTCTTTTGGTTTAAATGAAGCCGAATTTCTGCAATATATATCAGCACACCTTCCGGACAATAGCAAAGTGACACTGCAGGGAAAAGACACTTTAACTCTTAAGATAATAGGTGATGAAAAGCTGTCCTGGGATAAACTTATTGAGTATGGAAAGATCTTTATAGAGGAATATGGAAGCGATAAATATAAGGAGCTTTTCCCGAATTATCCGAATCTTCAGAATATAGAAAAAGAAAAATCAGAGGAGCTTGATTTAAAGCTCGTTGAAAAAATTATAGATGAAGAGTACGACCGAATTCATTTATCTATTCCGGAGTTTATCGCTGACGATGAATTTAGCTTTTCCTACACAAACTACAATAAAAAAGAAAACAAAATTTACTCCCACATAGACGTTTCTCAACTAAAGACCAATAACGTACTGGATTTCAATGCTCTCACACCAGACGATACCAAGAAAAAGTATATTTATGCGTATTCCCATGAGCAAGACCAAATTCTTGGTTATAAAAAATGGGAGTTATACCGTTGCATGGTCGCGGAGATTGAGTGTGAAGGAGAATATTTTGTATTGTCAAATGGTGTTTGGAGAAAAGTTGATGATGAATTCTACAAACTGATTACTAACTTTGTAGATGACGTCATCGAAGAAGAGGATATTTCTGAACAATTTAAGAATATCTGCATTGCAGATCTTGAACGAAGCCAAAACAGAGAGGAAGTTTTTAATAAAAGATACTGTGAAATGAATGGCAACGCCATTCTATTTGATCAGGCGAAGTTGCGCATAGGTCAAGGATCTAAAGATAAAGAGTTTTGTGATTTTTTTGAGTATAAGGGAAATGACCCAGCGTGGATTATTCATGTAAAAAAGCATGGTGGTGCGGATGCGATAAACTACCTATTTTCCCAGGCACGGTTCTATTGTGAATTTTTTCTAGGGGACGAAGTTTTTCTGAAAGAAATACGAGATCACATTAGTAATTCCGGGAACGGTAATACGGATGCTGTTCTTCAGTATGTGAAAGAAGATCAGTCTGAGGTTATTGGAAAAGATTATTCAGTTAAAATGTGGCTTTTGTTCGATAACAAAAAGCCGGCCCCAAAAAAGGCCGATTTGCCTCTGATGGCAAAATATGATTTGAAACTGACTTATGAGCGACTAAGGAATGTTTTGAAATACAACGATATAAAGCTGAGTATGGTCCCGGTTGAGGTCATTAACTTTACAATATCAAAAAAGAAAAGCGGTGATAAATGAATGGTTATAAGGTGATGGTAGGATTCATTCACTGCATACAGAAAGTCACGTATAACAATCGCAGTCACAGCGACGGCTTTTCCATTGCGGCTTCGCCTTCATTCCAAAGCCGCGCATGCTGCGGGCGCTAAACCAAGACACACATCTACAACCTGCCAGTCTCTATCCCTCATAACTTTCTAGCGGCTTTGACGACTGCTGCATTAATAGCCGGTATGAGAGTTAAGTGATTGAGGCTACTCTGTTGTTAATGTGCTAAGAAATTATTTTGAAAGTCTGTTGAGGGTAAAGGTTTGCTAAGGTAATAACCTTGCATTTCATCGCATGCTAACTCTTTCAGCATGGTAAGTTGCTCTTGAGTTTCGACGCCTTCGGCAATGGTTTTTATGCCAAGTTGTTGAGCAAGGCTGATGATGGCACTGATAATTGCGTAGTCATTTGTATCTGTTGTCATGTCCCGAATGAAGGATTGATCTATTTTTAGCTTATAAATAGGGAACTGTTGTAGATAGTTTAAAGATGAATAGCCTGTGCCAAAGTCATCTATTGAGGTGCGTACTCCTATCTGTTGAAACGCTTTCATCATCTCAATGGCTTTTTGCGGATCGGCCATTGCACCTCGTTCAGTCAATTCCATTTCAAGTAGCGTAGCCGGTACTTGAAACTCGTCTAGTCGATGTTTGATGATTTCCGGCAGGTTTTGGACTTGAAACTGGATAGGTGAGAGGTTTACAGCCAGTCTTACTGGCGTTATTCCTTGTTCTTGCCAGTTTTTCAGTTGGTTAATCGTTTCGCGTAACACCCACTCACCAATCATTAAAATCTGACCAGTATCTTCCGCAATGGGAATAAACTCGGCTGGAGAGACGGTGCCTAGTTCCTTGCTATGCCATCTTAGCAGCACTTCAGCGGCGATGACTTGGCCTGTTTTTAGGTCCATTTGAGGCTGAAAAAACAAGCTGAGTTCTTGCTTTTCTATCACGTCGTGGAGTGCGTTTTCAAGCAGCAATACTCTTTCTGAGTGGCTTTGCATTTCCGCCGTGAAAAACGTTAATCGATTACGACCTTCTTTTTTGGCGCTGTACATGGCGGTATCTGCGCGTTTATACAAGGTGTCAAAATCTCGGCCATCGCGGGGAAATAAACTAATGCCAATAGAGGGTGTGATAACAAATTGATGTTGTTCTATCTGGTAGCGATGTGAAAGCACTTGGCTAATTTCGGTCGCTTTTTCTTTTGCCTGCTCTTCGGTTACATAGGGCAAAAGTATAATGAACTCATCGCCGCCTTGACGAGTAACGAAGCCGGATTCTTTTATCAGTGAGGTCATTCTTTCACCCACGGACATTAGTAGCTTGTCGCCTATGTTGTGTCCCATGGTGTCGTTGATATTTTTAAAGCGATCAAGGTCTACAAATATTAAAGCCAAGCCCGTTTTTTTGAGTTCGCTGCATTGGATGAGTGTATTAAAGCTCTTATACAAAGAGGAGCGATTTGGTAATCCAGTGAGAGAGTCGTGGCTGGCGAGCCACTCGACTTGTTCTTGCGCTTTTTTAAGGGCATCAATATCAATGCGGATACCCAGTAGTCGAGTTGGCACATCGTTTTCATCGAATTCCGTTACGGTACAGCGGACGGCAATCCATCGATATTCGCCATTAGCATGGCGAATTCGTGCTTGATAATTATATTGGTTTAATTGGGACTTGCCTTCGAGAAGAGCTCGAATAGTGTCAAAAACAAGCGGCCGGTCATCGGGATGAACTTTTTCGATTTCAGCTTGGCGGTTTCCTAACCCTTCTATAGGAGGATAGCCAAGCATAGAAAAGTAAGAGGGGTTTGCGAACCACTTATCGTTTCGTACGTCCCATTCCCAGACACCAATACTGGTGGCTTTTAATGCCTCATTCATGCGCAGCTCTGATTCAATTAGTGCATTTTCTCGTTCTTTGTAAGAGGTGATCAGGTAGGCTGAGCAAGCGACAGTATTGTCATCAAGAAGATGCTTTTTTACTAGGTAGCAAACAGGGGCTCCATTTTCTTGAATTAACCATTCCTCTCTTTCTCCAATAGGAGAGTCTAACAATACGGCAAGCCGCGTTCTTGCTGCGTCTGATAATGGAAGCTCAGAAGCGCTTCCTAGCACTTTTTCTTGTGGCGTATTAAGTAATTCCGCAAGCGCTTTGTTGGCATATAAGATATGGCCTTGTTGGGTTGTAAGCCACATAAGATGGGCGTTATTAGCGTCGAGAAGAGAGATAAATTGTTGATAAGTGGGCTGATATGTATCAAGGGGATGTGTCAGCTTGCGTTTGTTTAAAAACAATTGAATAGCGCGCCATGTGAGCACGATCAGGAGCAATCCTGTTATTACAAACCAAGGGGTTTTATCCACATTAGACCTTCAAATGTGTTCAGATGTTATTGCCTTCCTTGGCGACAAGGTAAAAATCAGTACCGCTAAAAATAACACTAGCACAATACTAAGCGATTTACTGACGTTCAACTGTAACGCTATATAAAGCGAATGTTGTATTTTGTAATGGTCACAACTAAAATTGCTTTATCCTTTTGTTGGTAACCCCAGAGAAAACATGCCGGATGGGCTACCTTTTGAATTATCAGATTACCTTGAATGGGTTGATATGACTGGGCGAATCATCCGAGAAGATAAACGTGGCGCTATAGATGGCTCTCTGTTGCCGATTCTTCAACGACTCAATATATCCTCAGAAAATTGGCTTTGTATCGCCACAGAATTTGGCGCAAGAACTGGTGCTGTTGTTGGTGCCGAACAATCTATTGTGCATTATTGTGATTCAAACAAACTAAATAGAAAACCAAGATCCGGTTATAACCGACTACTCGCTTAGCTTCATTCCTGCATTCATAGTCTTTCTTTATATACTAATCATGTATTAGTAAATTTACTCGCCCAAACATCCAATAACCAGCCTTTTTAGCAGTTAGTTATCCCTTAACGAAACGATAAAAGATGAATTCCATATAAATTCTTTCTGTGAAGAAGATAGTTTTGTATGATGTAGCTAGGTATTTAATATGGTGTCTCACAAAAAGTCCATTTTTCGAGGCAGATAAACAGTGTATAAAAAGCTCAACAAGGCAAGCTAAAATCGTAGCACTTCGTGCTACTGGACTCGCGCAAGCGCTCGCCTTTGCTTGCGGCGTTAGGCATAAGGAGAAATAAGTGCCAGATATCATTTTCCAAAGAGAGTACAAGAAATCACCTTCGTTAAAACAAGATTTACTGAACTTGTTAGGTTGGCTTATTGCGTTAAGCTTGTTTATTTACGTCGGTGCAACAAAAGGGTTTCAGTCGCCATTTAATTTTGAGTTCTTTTCGGAAAGAATGGCTCCAATATATTCATTATTTGGAACTATTTGTTTAGCTTACGAGTTTTTCACTGCCATTAGAAATGAGAGCAATAAAAACAGATTAAACCAACAATTGATTAAAGCCATGGAACATCGAGAATCTGTGGCCTTGGCTTTCGTAATTGAAAGTGAGAAAGAAAAGCGAATAAAAGAGCTAAATGAGGAAATCAGCAGCTATAAAGCAGACCTCGAACATGAAATGCAGTTTGTTCGTCGCAAATATTATATTGGTTGGCTTGGTATAGCGCTAACAGTTTTGTCTACTTTCTTGCAACTACCGTATGCCTAACAAGCACATTAAATTCGCTCTCTTTCGGTCGCCGGACACGCAAAAGCCGCGAGCCGTTTATGCGAGCGTTAAGTACTTTTATGGAAAGTCAATTTTTATCGTATCGGCAAATTTCAGTTGAGGCACTTCCTCATCTAATCGGGATTATGAACAATTCTGAACATATGAGGTATAGCGTGAACCTTGATTCATATGATAAGTGCGCTTTATATATAAAGAGATTTGCTGAGCAATGGAAAACGTTAGGTTATAGTTGTTGGACGATTACTGAAAAGAAAACCGGCCAGGTAATTGGGTGGGGCGGTATTGTCATCGATGAAGATGACCCACATTGGGGCCCTGAGCTGATTTACTATATCGCCCCAGAGAAAAGTGGATTAGGTTATGCCAGTGAGTTAGCGAATTTTGCTACGAGCTATGCTACGAATGTAATTGGGCTCAGCAAAATCGTTGCTTTTGCACACCCTGAAAACGTAGCATCAAACAAAATTTTAGAACGAGTTGGTTTCAAGTTAGTTCGATATCTTGATGATATGTCTAGGAACCTCTACGAGTTCAATGCTGGTACTTAACAAACCGTTGCACGGGGCTCGTAGGCGAGTCCGTTAACAGGAACGTTATGTGTAAGGAAAAGTATGAGCAATTATCTTGATATTGATCTGGCATGGGGCGGTTACTATGCCTGCGCCTCAAAGGAAAGTGATGAAATATCAATCATTCGTTTGCTCGATTTCAATCGAGAGGCTTATCACGCTTGTCTGTTCGATGAAAGTTTCGATAAGACTCCAGGGCCGGAGGTGGTCGACGAGCTATCCGCGTTTGTCGGGTATGCACCAATCGACGCTCGAGGGCTTCTCAATTATGGCTCAGTGGTGCTCATCGGAAGTAGGCTGCTAACTCGTGATGATCTAGAAGGATATTTGTATTACCTCGAAGAATTTGGGGTGCCGGAAGACGAAAGGGAAGAACTTGTCGAATCTCTGATTGCTTTTAGCAAGGATAAACCTCTCGCTTTAAGACTCTCCCTAAGCGATGGTGAGTTACAGATCGAAGAGAGAACCTGAACTCAGGAGTAAACCACATAACCAATACGTCAACGGGACCGCTTTGTTCCACTAGTGCTCCACAAACCGGCCTGTTACGCTAGTGTTATGTAACAAGGAAAAATCAAGCATGGAAATATTTACGGATAGACTGAAAATGACTCAAATTGCGGACAACGATTGGGAATTATTTGAGTCTTTATATCGTGATCCTGCTGTTATTAGCTTATGTTTCGATGAACCATCGGCTTTTGAAATAAAAGAAAAATTTGAATCAAGGCTTCCTATGTGGTCTAAAGCTTCAGAAAATTGGCTATGCCTTACAATGACTGTACGGGAAACTGGTGAAAAAATTGGAATCACCGGCTTTCAACTTATCGATGGCGTTGCAAACGTTGGGTATTTAATTCTCCCTCAATACCATGGTCTTGGGTTTGGTACAGAATCATTGAAGGCATTAATCAACTGGGCTTCCAATGAACAAGCTATTACGGAATTTAGTGCAGTAGTCACAGAGAGCAATGTTGGTTCAGAGAAAGTACTTGTCAAATGTGGTTTTTTTCTCAAAACCGTAGTACCGAATGCCTACGAAATTGGTGGGAAACTGTATGCTGATCATATTTATTGCATCGAAAATATTGTTACATAACAAACGCATCAAGACGGATTCGCAACGCATGGCGGTTTTGGTTTGATTCTTCTTTTGTGTTTACGGTGCAATAATTTAGTGTCGAGGTAGCGTTGCTCACCACTTAAACGGGCGTTATGCGAATGGGGAACAAAGTGAAAAATACAGTTTTGATTGATTTTGACGGTGTTATACGTCACTGGTCGAGTGCTGGACTTGATAAGCACGCAGCGTCATTAGGTCTAGAACGCAATCCCTTGTTTGCATGCGCTTTTTCTGAGAGACATTTGCAACCGGCTATTACGGGTGAGATTTCACACGAAGAATGGTGTGATAATGTCCGTTTCGATCTGTCAAAAGAGTACGGGCAAGGTGTGGCTGGAGAGTTAGTAAATAAATGGTACTCTCTGGAGGCTGAAATTGACTACGAGTTTCTAACCAAAATTCGTAGTCATCTTTCTCTCGGGCAACTTGTTCTGGTGACTAATGCCACAAGTAGACTAAATGACGACCTTCACTTCGTTGGTTTAGATAGTGAGTTCGACCAAGTCATTAATTCATCTGAAATAGGAGTTGCGAAGCCAGCATTGAACTATTTTTACATTGCACTGAAGAAACTTGGTGTAAGTGAAGATGAATGTGTATTTATTGATGATTCTGCTAAAAATGTGAAGGCAGCGAGGTCTTTGGGTATTGAAAGTCTATTGCATTCGAACACTCAGGAAACTCTGAAGTTCATTGAGGAAAAATGCGCATAACAAACAATGGCAAGCGAGGCCAAAGGCGCACTTGCTGTAAACGTTATGTGCCAAGGAGCCTAGGTTGAAACGATACAAAGTCATTCGTTTTCAGTTTGATGGAAGAGCAGCTGTTCTCAATCAAAAAATATCGAACGATTGGGAAACAAGCGTCAAGGACAACTGGCTCGAGAATAAACGAAAAATTAAAGAAGAAATCATTGCTGAATTTGGTGTAATAAATTGCTTTCGAAAGATTCAGGACTTTTCAGATATAGACTCAGATCAACCATCTTTAATTGCGTTTCATAACCAGTTTATGAAACAGATTGCTGATGCTTACTCTTTCGGAGCTTATTATCCGGCACTCACTGGTGCGTCTTCTTTAGGGGAAAGGATACTAAATCACTTGGTTCTGAAACTAAGGGAATATTTCAAAACTACTCCTGAATACCAGAAAGTGTACAGAAAGAATTCTTTTGATAGCTGGGATTTAGCTATCAACACTTTGGAATCATGGGATGTCTTACTACCTGAAGCAGTCGCGACCTTTAGAGAGTTAAAAACTGTTAGGAATCACTCTATTCATTTTAATCCTGAAACGGATGAAAACTACAAAGAGGCAGCTTTAAATAGTATTTTGTTGTTAAAAAAAATCATAAGGCAGCAGTTTTCGGGTTTTGGGGCTCAGCCGTGGTACATTGCCGGCATTATGGGGGCTTGTTACGTAAGAGAGTCATTTGAAGACGTACCATTTGTCAAAGAAGTAGTATTACCTAATTGCGTAAAGGTTGGTCATCTTCATTCTGTTGAAAGAGTCGGACATCAATTTCAAATAATAGATGAGGAAAATTATGCAGATATCAGTGTTACAGATGAGCGTTTTAAAGAGTTGGTTAACAATGCCAGCAAATATGATAAAAACAATTTATTAATAAGTGGAGACGGCACATAAAAAACGCTGTTGTCGTTTCGTTCCCTGCGGTCACTGGGACACAAACGTGTGGGCGAACAGCAATTTTCGCTCACACGTTTGTGCCCCAAAGCTTAGCGTTATATTCCATGAGAAAACGAGAACAATCACCAAAAGGCCTTTACTGTTGTCCATGCTGTGGTTATGCAACTTTAGGCGAGCCAGAAGCATATGAGATTTGTGCAGTGTGTGGATGGGAAGATGATGGTCAAGATGATCCAGAACATAAAGCAAATTGGGGGCGGGCCTAATCATGTATCACTTGAGAAAGGTCGCATAAATTTCATCGTTACTGGGCAGTCTGAGGTAACGCGGAGAATGCCGCCGCGAGATCCATCTGAGAGTTATGAGCAACTTCGCAAGTTTTCTATAAAGATAGTAGAAAGTAAAATATAACAAGGTAATGCTGCGGATTAATATTACTTCGCAGTATTAACCGAAGATCACGGCGTTATTTTGCTTATTTGAATTATGAAGGATAAGGGTAGGTGATATTTCCACAAGCTTTAAAAGTTGGTGATAAAATTGGCTCTTTCATCCGTTAACGTTGCCTGCTATGCGCCTTGATAAATTTGTTTGTAAAAGTACCGAGCTAACCCGACAGGAAGCGATTCAATGTATTCACTCTGGTGAGTTGAGTGTTAACGGCGAAGTGACGATGAATGAAGCGGTTCAGGTCCATGAAAACAATACCGTACTGTTGCATGGCGCTAGGCTGAAAGCACGGGACTTTCGTTATATCTTGATGCATAAACCAGCGGGTACGGTGTGTTCTAATATCGATGAAGTTTACCCGTCTCTGTTCAATTATTTAGAGGTTGATAAGGTCTCAGAACTTCATATAGCAGGGCGCTTGGATGCGGATACGACGGGCCTGGTTCTGATCACGGATGATGGGCGTTGGTCTTTTCATATTACTCTACCGAGCAATGATTGCCGCAAAGTCTATCGAGTTCAATTGTCCCAAGCCATTCCTGCAGAACGGAGTAGCGACATTGTCACTCAGTTTAAACAAGGCTTACAACTGCAAGGTGAGCTGGGGTTAACTCGTCCTTCCAAATTAGACATTATTACTCCAAAAGAAGTACTGTTAACCATCACCGAAGGCAAGTTTCATCAGGTAAAACGTATGTTCGCTGCCGTAGGGAATCGTGTGGTTGGCTTGCATCGTGAACAAATCGGCGAAGTTTGCCTTGACCTAGATGTTGGGCAATGGCGCTATTTATCTAAGAATGAAGTAGAGTCTTTCAACAATAATTAGAATTCATGGAGGTTAGCTTATGACTACAAAGCGCATATTATTTACTGGTGGATCGGGAAAAGCAGGAAAGCATGTTATTCCTTACCTTCTTGAGCAAGGCTATAGGGTATTGAATGTTGATTTAGTCCCTTTGGATCACCCTGGAGTGGATAATTTGATTGCCGATATTACGGACTCAGGACAAATGTTCAATGCTTTAAGCGCTTATGCGGGATTTGATGAGCTGGAACCCGGTCTCGGTGTGCCAAAATTTGATGCCGTCGTGCATTTTGCTGCTGTCCCGCGCATTTTAATTCACCCTGATAACGAAACTTTTCGAGTCAATACCATGGGGACTTATAACGTCATCGAAGCCGCCGTGAAGCTGGGCATTAAAAAAGTGGTGATTGCTTCATCAGAGACAACCTATGGTCTGTGCTTTTCGGATGGTCAAACCGACCCACATTCTTTGCCGTTAGAGGAGGATTATGATGTTGATCCTATGGACAGTTACGGGTTGTCTAAGGTGGTGAATGAGAAAACGGCTCGTAGCTTCCAGCGCCGTTCAGGTTTTGATATTTACGCGCTGCGCATTGGTAATGTGATTGAGCCCCATGAATACGCGGAACTGTTTCCGCATTATTTTAAACACCCTGAAGTGCGCCGCCGAAATGCGTTTTGCTATATAGATGCTCGCGACCTCGGGCAAATTGTGGATTTGTGTTTGCAAAAAGACGGCTTAGGTTTTCAGGTGTTTAATGCGGGTAATGATCATAATGGGGCGATTATCCCAACAAAAGAGTTAGCCGAACGCTTTTTTCCTGGCGTGCCATTCACTCGAGAAATGGGAGAGCACGAAGCCTTGTTTTCGAATCGTAAAATTCGCGAAGTGCTGGGGTTTAAAGAACAGCATAATTGGCGTCAGTATGTGAGTGCTTCTGACGAGTAATATGTAAAGGTGTAAAACCCTGATCTTTTGGGTTCTACACCTTTAATAACCATCAAGCCTTAAGACAAAACCGCATTGGAAATATCGTCCAGTAGAGAGGCGCCTTTAGGTTCCCAGCCTAATGCCTTTTTACTTTCTTCGCCGGATGCATTCAGTGATAGCTCTGCAAAATGCGCGAAATGCCCAAAGTAGTCTTGGGCTTGCTCTTTGGCTATGGCGCGAGTGGGAATATTAAGTCGATCACCAATGGTTTGCATAATCGTTTTAAATGGGATGTTCTCCTCGCCAACCGCTAGGTATTTATGGCCACTCTCTCCTTTTTCTAACACGAGACGATATAAATCAGCGGCATCTGATAGGTGAACAGCGGCCCATTGGTTATTGGTATTTTCAATATAGGCAGAGACTTGCTTACTTTGCGCAATCTCAAGCATTGGACTAATTAAGCCAAATTTATGAGTATTATGAACTTGTGGTAGGCCAACAACCATGCAATTTGTCCCCTTTTCATAACAGGCTAAAGCGGCTTCGTCTGACGCGGCGCGGGGGATCTGCTCGGAATTAAGTTCCCGCATAGCCCAAGCACCTGATGTCACTATGAGCGGGCGCGATGTGTGATTAAGCGCTTTTCCCATGGCTTGGATGAGGTGTCGATCGTCTTCGCAGTTTTGTTTGAAGGTAGTGAAGTCATGATTGAAGGCGGTATGGATCACTGCATCGGCCTCTTTTATACCAGCCAAAATCGAATCGACATCTTGTAATGACCCTATGTGTGCGGTTGCGCCAAGATTTTCTAAAATAGCAGCACTGGTTTCATTACGTGCTAGTCCCACAATATCGTAATTATTTTCTAGGAGATTTTTTACGATAGCTTGCCCAAGAAAGCCTGTCGCGCCAGTAATAAAGATACGTTTCATGTTCTGCCTCTACTGTGTGGTGGTGAATAAAGTCATTGTATGAGGCGCAGAGCTTTATTAAAGTAGTGTTCTTATCATGGTATAGTCACTAATAGGATAATAATGGAATATACACCAGAGCAGCACCTTGCCGTCTTTTTAAAGAAAAAACGCCAAAGCATTGAGCCGATGTCGTTGGGCTACGATACTGCGCGGCGGCGTACACCAGGATTACGACGTGAAGAAGTTGCTCAGCGTGCTCATATTAGTGTGACTTGGTATACATGGCTAGAGCAAGGTCGCGGTGGTGCTCCGTCAGAAGAAGTGCTATCTCGCATTGCAAAAGCGTTATTGCTGACCGATGCAGAAAAAGAATATCTGTATCTCACGACGTTAGGGCACTTACCTAAGGCGGAGTATCAATTATCTGAGGTGATTACGCCGCAATTACAATCCATTCTTGATGCTTTAAGCCCTAACCCAGCGATTATTCGTAACTTATCGTGGGATGTGCTTGCTTGGAACGACGCGGCTACAGCGGTGTTAACGGATTACCCATTATTGGCCCCAGAAGACCGAAATATTATGCGATTGTTCTTTTTAAAAAATGAAGTGAAAGCACACAGTCGTGATTGGGTTGATACCGCTAATTTAATTGTCAGTGCTTTTCGTACCGATATCGCTCGATTAGGAGAAACGGAGCATACGGAGCAATTGTTGGTTGAATTGTTGGAACGCAGTGACGTGTTTAAAACACTTTGGACATCACAGCAAATTAGTCATTTCAATGAAGGCGTGAAGTGCCTAAATAAACCAGAAGTAGGGGAAATTTCCCTTGGGTATTCCTCCTTTAACATTTCCAGTAGGCCAGAGTTAAGTTTGATCGTTTATACGCCTCAATCTGAAGCCAGCTTGGCTAAGGTAAAACAACTTATCGACGATTGTAAAAAATAAGGCTAGCGAGAGACTAGCCTATGACGGTACTTCACCTTTAAACATTAGAAGCATCGGTTTTGTTGATGATTAGAGTTAGGCAAAGCGCTTTTCTAAATAGCGAATAATCTCAGAGGATTCGTACATCCATTCTACCGTTCCCTCTTTTTCTATGCGTAAACACGGTACTTTTACTTGGCCACCCCCTTCAAGTAATTCTTGACGGTGCTTTGATCCTTCTGGGGCATTGCGTTTTTCAATAGGGAGATTCAACTTATACATCGCTCTGCGCGTTTTGGTGCAAAATGGGCAGGCTGCGAACTGATAGAGCGCGAAATGTTTCAGCTCATTGTTCACTTCTTGTTGCTGTTCAGGGGCGCGTTTTTTCTTTGCGCCGCGGGTAACAAGGTCAAGGGCAATAATGATGTAGCCCAATAGATTACGGATTAAGTTGATAACTATTTTCATGGGGGTGACTCGCATTTTGTCTAATCAATATGGAAGGGTAAATTTTGCTCATTCTAGCGGTAAACGGGTGATTATTTAAGTGCTCGAAGCGAATGTTTTTAAGTCTTCACATTGTTTGTGTCATGATGGCTAGGTCTCACACTGACACTTTAAATTTATTGGAGTATATACATGAATAATAAACTGATTGGACTGATTTTGATTGTTGCTGGTGCCGCTTTAGCCGTATGGGGTTACAACATATATGATGCCGCTACCTCTCAAGTGGCTCGTGCGTTAAGCGGTGACACACCGATGAAGGCGTGGGTGGGTATGGTCGGTGGCGCCATCTGCGTTGTGTTTGGCTTGTCTAGAATGCGTTAAACAAGCATTCGATAGGGAGAAGGGCGGATTAAAATTGGCATTTTATCTGGCTTTTAATATCCGTTTGATATGGTTTTTTTTATAAAATGAGCAGGGAGACCATGTGAAGTTTATTTTCATTTTACTGGTATGTTTTGTTAGTTGGCTGCCAACACTTTCGCTGGCGGATGATAGTCGTTTACAGCAGGCCTTTGAATTACATCAAAGTGACCTCCAAGTGGAGGGGACAGGGCGTGTGGTTCGTATACTAAAAGACGACACCAAAGGGATAAAACATCAACGCTTCATTCTGAAACTTCCCAGTGGTCAGACACTTTTAGTGGCACATAACATTGATTTAGCCCCCAAAATTATGGATTTGAAAAAGGGCGATACGGTTGAGTTCTATGGTGAATACGAATGGAATCGCAAAGGTGGTGTGCTGCATTGGACCCATCGCGACCCTCATCATCGTCATGTGGATGGTTGGCTTAAACACAATGGTCGTACTTATCAGTAGCCAGTAGCGAATGAAATCTAATTGGTTTTTTGTTGTGATGTTCTCTTATTATCTCCTTATTTTATAAGTTTTAGATGGTTTCGGACGGCTCTTTTTTTCTGTCACAATATAGGGGAATACTTGGAATGAAGCTGATAGCGGTCAGTGAATCTTGTATGGATTCATTATATGTTTGCAGGGCTTATGACTGATTGATCAGCTGGTTGATCACGACTCTAAACAGGAGGTAACAACATGACAGATATCGATATTGGTATTAATAAAGAAAATAGATCCGAAATTTCAGAAGGGCTAAAGTGCCTATTAGCGGATTCTTATACTTTGTACCTTCAAACCCATAATTTTCACTGGAATGTTACGGGCCCTCAGTTCCGTGAATTGCATCTAATGTTTGAAGAGCAATATCAAGAGCTTGCGTTAGCGGTGGATGACATTGCAGAACGTATTCGTACCCTTGATGTTCCCGCTCCCGGCACTTATAAAGCCTTCGCCGAGTTAAGCTCTGTGAAAGAAGTTGATGGCATACCGAGCTCAGCGGATATGGTGAAATTGTTAACTAAGGGTCATGAGCAGGTGGTGAAAACTGCCCGTAAAGTCTTAAAAGTAGCGCAAGAGGCGGATGATGAATCCTCTGCATCATTGGTATCCGATCGTATGCGAGTGCACGAAAAAACGGCGTGGATGCTAAGAGCAACCCAAGCTTAATCTCTATTGCACTTCTAAAGCTACATGCAAAGCCAGCGGTTTGTTTTTCGCTGGCTTTTGTGTGTGTATTGCCTTTAGCAATTGTAAGTATGGTTAAATGGATTGGATAAGGCTGATAGGATTGCAGCCTTATCCATTTTCAAAGAACGGTCTGGCACAAAAGCGTTAGCTAAGGTGATGGACTGGCTCCATTCCGTATACGGGTGTGTCTATTTCTTCCATGCGTGCTTTTAATTGCAGTGATAGATATTGAGAGTAGTGTCTCGATTGATGTAAATTACCACCATGGAACCAGAGGGCTTCTTGATGCGTCGGTTTCCACATGTTGCGAAGTTCTCCTTCCCATGGGCCTGGATCTTTTGCTGTGTTCGATCCCATTCCCCAGCATTTGCCAACTTTGTCAGCGACTTCTTGAGAGATAATTTTAGCCGCCCAGCCGTTCATGGATCCAAACCCTGTAGCGTATACGATTAAATCTGCCTCTAGTTCCGTACCATCCGTGAGTACTACTGACTTGGGTTTAATGTGCTCAATAGAGACACCTGATTTAAGCTTGATATCACCGTTGGCGACAAGTTCTGAAGCGCCCACATCTATGTAATAACCCGAGCCACGACGAAGGTATTTCATGAAGAGCCCAGAGCCATCTTCGCCAAAATCGAGCAGGAATCCTGCATCCGTTAAGCGTTGGTAGAAGTCTTTATCTTTTTCTGCAACCGCTTGATAAGCTGGAATATGAAATTGTGGCATCACTTTAAAGGGGATGGATGCGAAGGTTAAATCTGCTTTATAGGTAGTCATGCCATTTTCGACGGCTTCTTCAGAATATAAACCGCCAAGAACGAGTTCCATTAATGAGTCAGACTTGATGATATGAGTGGATGAACGTTGGATCATAGTGACATCCGCATCGTTTTCCCACAGGGCACAACAGATATCATGGGCTGAATTGTTACCACCAAGTACGACGCATTTTTTGCCTTTATAGGCTTCTCCTCCAGGATGTTGGCTTGAATGGTGCTGTTCCCCTTCAAAGGTGTCCATTCCAGGAATGTTGGGCATGTTAGGGATGCCAGACATGCCAGTAGCTAGAATGAGCTGCTTAGGATAAATTGTGAGCTTTTCGCCATTTCTATCGACATTTACCCGCCATTCTTGTTTTTCTTCATCGAATTCTGCATGTGTACAGTGTGTAGAACCCCAATAGTTTATCTCCATCACTTTGGTGTACATTTCTAACCAATCGCCAATTTTGTCTTTCGGAGTGAAGACAGGCCAGTTTTCAGGAAAAGGAAGATAAGGCATATGGTCATACCATATGGGATCGTGTAATGAGAGTGATTTATAACGGTTGCGCCATGTGTCTCCAGGTTTTGGTAGGCTATCAATAACAATTGTTGGAACGTCAAGTTGGCGTAGACGAGCCGCTAGACCTATGCCGCCTTGTCCTCCACCGATAATTAGGCAATAGGGTTGTTCTGTGTAACCTAGTGTTGCTTCTTCATGTTGGCGTTTTTCAAGCCATGTTTGGCGGTTTTTATTGGCACCATGTTCAGCCCCTTTGGGACGCAGTTTGTTACGTTTTTCTGGGTAGTCTTTAAGCTCCGTCATGGTTGTCAGGAAAGTCCAAGCAAGATCATTGCGTAATCGTAGGTAGGCACGTCCTTTGGCAACCGATGTTTCGAAGGTAATCCAAGCATCAATTACACCGTCCGCTTCAGTGGCATCTTCTTCTAATTGCCAGTTTGTTGGACGAACTCGACTCATGGTTTCGGCAATCATGTCGCTGATGGCGGATTGACCTTCAAGGGTTTTAATGTTCCATGTGAAAGCGACTAAGTCCCGCCAGTAACCATTTTCTTCAAACAGTAAAGCCGCATCGGTGGGGGTATTTGAACTAAGTGTATTCGATAATTTTTCTAGCCAATTGATGACGGCTATATTGGGTTGATGCGTTGTATTCAATGCGGATTGGTTGGTCATATCTATCTCCCATGCAGATTATTATTTTTATTACTGCGCTTATACCAAGCTCAGATTCGAGGATCTTATCCGAATTTTATTGGTTGTAAGGAAATAGCAGCATGCATGCCAATAGAGTGCTTTTATTGTTTTTTAATTTTACTTATTTGATTTTTCTCGATTTTTTCAAGAGATAATCACTAGTTTGAGATCGTTTTTAAGATATTCATGCGCTTAATCATCGTTACACTTGTGATGGTTTCTGATACAGGTGTAACGTTCACTGTGACAAGAATAGAGCGAGTGTTACAGATAGTATTTCTAGATGAGACGGTCAAAAAATAATCGTTGTAAGGAATATAGAAAGCCTGCTTTTTCCAGAGTAAACTCGAAGGCATCTTAAAATAACAATAATAGACAAGAGAGAAGTCTGTATGACGAATACTAGCCAGCAGCGCCGCCATATCGATACAATACTCCGCTACGATGGCCGCCGAGCTCTGGATAAGCATTACTTCCCCCATGAATTAATCGGACGTTCTTGGCAGCGGTGTCTTAGTGAATATGGTTTAGATCCGAGCCAACCAAGACCTGCTCGCATTGTGACGCATCAAATTCTTCGTGAGCATCAAGATTCAGTGGATGAGTTTTTGAATGTCGCAAGAGCAGGGGTAGAGCAGCTTTATACGCAAATAGCCGGTTTGGGCTACGTCCTATTGCTGAGTGATTATCGTGGTATTACGGTTCAATTTTTAGGAAGTAAAAATGACGATGAGCGTTTGCATAGAGCTGGTCTGTATTTAGGTGCCGATTGGAGTGAACAATATGCGGGTACTTGTGCTGTCGGGACTTGTATTCATGAACAGCAAGCACTGACTTGTCATCGTGTGGATCATTTTGATAGCTCCCATATTGGTCTGACTTGCACAGCAGCCCCCATTAAAGACCCATCAGGGCAATTATTAGCAGTGTTGGATATCTCGGCACTTGATTCGTCACAGACACCGGATAGTCAAAACTTTGCTTTGCATTTAACTCAGCTCTACGCTCGACTAATAGAGGATGCGTATTTTTTGAGGCGTCATCGGCGTAGCCTGATTTTTAAGTGCGATCAGTCTCGTGAATTGGTTCAAGTAAATGGGCAGTTCTTATTCGCTTTAAGTGAAGAAGGTGAGGTACTGGCAGCAAACACCGCTGGTCGTCGTTTATTATCACAATGCCACCTTATTAATTTGCCGACAGTCTCATTACCCACGTTACTGGAATGCCAGTGGCGAGATATTGTCGCTATCAATTATGAAAGCAAAGATGGTATTCGAGCCTTTCGTTTATCAGGCACACAACAAACGCTGTTTGGCATGCTGATTGAACCTATTATTAATGTGTCTTATCAATCTCATGTTTCAAAAATATTAACGACCCAAGAAGAAGTTGTCCCTCAGCTTGATGACTTGAGTGCGGATGACCCTGCCATGCGTAAAACAATTAGTCTGGCAAAACGGCTACGTCATCGGGATATTAATGTACTGATTTTAGGTGAGACCGGGACGGGGAAAGAGGTATTAGCGCGAGCGATTCATGATAGTAGTCATCGTGCAACGTCACCCTTTATTGCCGTGAATTGTGCCGCGATTCCTGAGTCATTAATTGAGAGTGAACTTTTTGGTTATGTGCCTGGAACTTTTACTGGCGGGCGCGCAAAAGGGGCAAAAGGATTAATTCAGCAGGCGAGTTCAGGCACTCTTTTTCTCGATGAAATTGGCGATATGCCTCTGCATTTACAGACCCGTTTACTTCGTGTACTGGCGGAAAGACAAGTCATGCCATTGGGGGCGCAACAAGCCATCGATGTTGATATTCGCGTATTGGCGGCCACCCATTGCAATCTCACTCAGCTTATTAAGGAAGGGCATTTCAGAGAGGATCTTTTTTATCGACTGAATGGCGCGACATTAAATCTGCCTACACTCAAAGCACGTGCCGATAAATCGTATCTTATTCAAATGCTATTAAAAAAAATCAATCCAGTTGTGAGGTTGCGAGCAGATGCGATGAGTGCATTATTGGCTTACGAGTGGCCGGGTAATATTCGCCAACTCGTTAACACGCTGACCTTTGCAGAAGCCATCTGCGAAACCGATGAAATATCTATACAACATCTACCTGAAGAGTTTTTTGTTCAGCAATATGACGTAGCAGAGCCATTCATACCGATCCAGCCCGTTGCACCGACTTATGCGAATCCGCAAAAATCACCGATAGACGATTCAGAGCAGCGTTATTTATTGGATTTATTACGGCAGCAGTGTTGGAATATATCCTCCGTTGCGAAACAATTAGGGGTGTCACGACCCACGATATATCGGCGTATGAAAAAACACCAAATAGTTCAGCCCAAAAATCGATGATTCACTGGTGGTTCATGGTCCTTTTCAGGCCTGTTCTCTTGGTTACTCCATTGGGCAGCAACATCAAGGCAAAGGACTGATGACAGAAATTTTGCAGGCGTCTATTGCTTATATGTTTGAAACGGTGGGTTTAAACCGAGTGATGGCGAGTTATATGCCTGCCAATAAAGCCAGTGGTCGAGTGCTTGAGAAGCTGGGTTTTGAACGAGAAGGTTACGCTCGTAAATACTTGAAAATTGCTGGCAACTGGGAAGATCACGTGCTTACTTCGTTCATAAACCCTAATGGTGAGTAAAAGAAATATGGAGTTAAGAAAAGCTAAGTTATCCGATGTCGATCTCTTATCACCACTCTTTCACGACTACAGACAACTTTCTGTCAGTTTGGATAGTACGGCGAGTCTTGAGGAGTCCAAGCGGTGGATAACGGATTGCTTGGTCAATGATGATGCGACGTTTTTATTGGCAATAAAGGAGGGCCGGCTATTCGGCTTTGCGACCTTGTATAAAGGATTTAGCTCGGTGTCTTTGCAAAAATATTGGATCTTGAATGATTTGTATGTGACGAGCGATGCCCGTGGTTTAGGGGTAGGTACTTTGTTGATGGCTAAGGTGGACGACTATGCGGTGCAGACACATTCCAAAGGCGTTGAGCTAGAAACATCGCTTGATAATCGTGTCGCTCAATCGTTATACGAAAAATTGGGATATCTCGAAAACGCTCAGTACAAGCGCTATTTTAAAAAAGTGAGAAAGGATTAGTTTCTCACTTTTTCTATAGAGAGGTTAGGATTATTGCTGAACAGTGGTTTTAAACACTTTTCCTTCCACGCTGACAAATTGTAAAGAGACCGGTTGTGATGTATTGATCTTAGTCTCTTTTGGCAATGCTAAGGACCAAGTGGCTTTTGAGCCTAGTTGGCAGCGTACTGCGAAAGCCATGGCTTTACAGCTAGACCAAGGAGCAAATTGATTTTTAATGGTCACGATGTTGGGATCTTTTAATTGCGTTGCTTGATAAGAGGTCAGTACCGTGCCATTTTGTACTAAATTCACTTGCGTTATATAAGCGCCTTCAGTATCTGGGCCTGTGTCAATATAGGTGTTTACATCCAGTTTATCGTTTGTGATGAGCGCTTGAGATAAAGCGACTGAATGGTTAGCACTGTCGATACGCTTACTCAATGGAGTGACGATAGCACCATAGTTATAACCGTAGAAGCCGACAGCAAACAGAATAGATAAGCTTCCCATTACAACTGAGAACTTTTTCAATTGATCGATAGACAATGGCAAAGGACCACTGGTTAACCAGCGAGCCCAGGGTCTATTCTCGAGTTGCTTTTGAAATAGCTGGTCAACGGCGTATATACCGCCACCAGTAATGAGGGTAACGGAGGCAGTAGAAAATCCCAGTGCAGCCATTGTCCATTCATCTAGACATGTGGTCCCCATCCAGCCAAAAATGATCATTAAAGTACAGGCTAAGCCAAGGCTAATGAAAGACAATAGCCGTGTTGCAAAACCAATAATTAATCCGACACCAACGACTAGTTCGACCAAGGTGAAAAAGATGATTGCGGTATGGAGTAGAGTGCCATGGGCTAGCAACCAGTGCATCACTCCTGTTAGATCAAAGGCTGCACCAGGAGCGGCATGAACCAGTTTATTGGCTAAATAAGCATGAGATGTTGGGTCTAATTTTGCTGGAGCGTAAATTAATCGTCGGCTGGCTCCTCCCCAATATATCCAACCGGAGACGAGTCGAATAGCAAGCGCCATGACGCCTGCTATTTGCCAAAAAGTGGGAGATAGCAACATATTACTATCATTTTTTCCTTGATTAACTTGCATCACACTACTCCATTTATCAAAAGGTATTATCTTAAAATATAAAATGTATTAATATTTTTTTTTCAATAGTTTTAAATGATTGAAATCAACATAAACACTGTAATTACAGTGATATCGTTAACTGTATTACGCTTTTACACGTAGTTAGTTAATTATATAGCTAATTGGCATTAGTTTATTCTAAAATATTCTTTAATCAAAACGAGGTCAACATGAAGTTTTTAATTTTTCTCGGCTCGGTAAGAGACAGTACACCTCCACGACCTGCTCGCTTAGGTGAACGTGTTGCGAAGTCCTGTATTGCCTGTTTTAACACACATTTTCCTGAGCATGAGATAGTGTTAGTTGATGCGTTGGATTATTCATTAGGGGCTGTTTTTAAACCGCATTTTTCTTATTCGCAGAGCAAAGTCCCGATGCCGTTAGAAGAACTAGCCCAAAAGATAGAGTGGGCGGATGGCTATGTCATGGTGAGCCCTGAATATAACCATTCAATGAGCCCGGCACTTGCCAACTTGCTTAATCATTTTGGTAGTTCTTTGTTCTCTTATAAGCCCAGTGCAATTGTGACTTATTCGGCAGGTCAGTGGGGGGGAATGCGTGCGGCCATTGGTATGCGAACCTTTCTTTCTGAACTGGGCTGTTTGCCGGTTTCCTCAATGATCCATGTACCAAAAGCACAGGAGGTTTTTGACGAAGATGGTGAGACCAAAGATGTTGCCGATCGGTCAGAGTGGTTTGGTTATTTTGCTCGTACGTTTCAACAGCTAGTATGGTGGGCACAAGCAACGACAGATCATCGAGCAAAAGTGGATCCTCACAAGATGATTAAGAGCTTTTTGACTGATCCCTCACAACGGAATGCGCCCTAACGGTTTTATAACGAGAGGTACTTTCAATGAAACAGTTGGCTTTTCTGGTAACGGGAGCATCAAAAGGAATTGGCTTTGCTATAGCTAAGAGATTAGCTGATGACGGCCATCATGTTATTGGTTTGGCTCGGCATACTAAAGACATCGATTTTCCGGGAACGCTATTGGCTTGTGATTTAACAGACGTTACGCAGGTAGAAGATGTTTTGCAAACAGTAGATCAGGAGTTTCAGGTTATCGGCATTGTGAATAATGTGGGTATTGCCATACCACAACCTTTGGAGTCAGTGGACCTATCAGCGTTAGAAAAGGTCTTTGATTTGAATGTTAGAAGCGCTGTTCAGGTTACTCAATTTTTTATAGAGCAAATGAAACAGGAAAAATTTGGTCGTATTGTGAATGTTTGCAGCCGAGCTATCTATGGTTCTCGAAATAGAACTGCGTATTCAGCAGCGAAAAGTGCCTTGGTTGGTTGCACACAAACATGGGCACTAGAGTTTGCAGAATATGGTATTACAGTGAATGCTGTCGCACCTGGTCCGACTGAGACTGAGTTATTTCGTAAAGCACATTCTGTCGGTAGTTCATCTGAAATGGCAGCGATTTCAAGTATTCCAATGCGTCGGCTTGGTCAACCTAAAGAAGTGGCTTCTGCCGTTTGCTTTCTTTTATCAGAAGAGGCAAGTTTTATAACTGGGCAAGTTCTTGCTGTGGACGGTGGTGGCAGTCTAGGTGGCAGATGAAATGTGCTTTTTATGAGGAACCCCCTGTCTCTTTATAGCTGACGGTAATGGCTTGGGTGTAATCTTCTTCGCATTAGTCTTTGTGTTTTAACGTTTTATTATAAGGAAATAGATTATGTCATCTTCAACGTCTGCCGGTCCTTTACGTCGCTTACGTCGCCTTCGGGGAACGCAAGCCATGCGTGACTTGGTTAAAGAGCATGATTTTTCTCTCAATGATCTGATTTATCCTCTTTTTATCGAAGAGAGCATTGATAAAGCCATCCCACTCACTAAGTTACCAGGCATAGAGCGTTTGCCAGAAACGGCTTTGGCCCAAGAAACAAAAGACTTATTTGCTTTAGGCATCCGCTATGTTATGCCGTTTGGTATTAGTCATAAAAAAGATGCGATAGGCAGTGATACTTGGGATGATGGCGGCTTACTGGCACGGATGATTTTGACCATAAAAGAAGCGTGTCCTGAGATGATTGTGATTCCAGATATTTGCTTTTGCGAATACACAGATCACGGTCATTGTGGTGTCGTGCATCATGGTGATGTGGACAACGATGAAAGCGTCAAAAACTTAGTGAAGCAATGCATTACGGCAGCGCGGGCAGGAGCCGATATGTTAGCGCCTTCGGCTATGATGGACGGTCAAGTGTTGGCCATTCGTCAAGGTTTGGATGACGCTGGCTTTAAGCAAGTGGGCATCTTGGCCCATTCCGCGAAATTTGCATCGTCTTTTTACGGACCGTTTCGTGAAGCGGTCGAAAGTGAATTGAATGGTGACAGAAAGTCATATCAATTGGATTGCGCTAATGGTCGTCAGGCGTTGCAAGAAGCCTTACTGGATGAGCAAGAAGGCGCGGACGTTCTGATGGTGAAACCAGGAACCCCTTACTTGGATGTTTTAGCCAATTTACGCCGAGAAACCCATCTTCCATTGGCCGCTTATCAAGTGGGTGGCGAATACGCGGGTATTAAGTTTGCTGCGTTAGCGGGTGCGCTGGATGAACAGCAAACGGTATTTGAAACTCTAGTGGGCTTTAAGCGAGCCGGGGCGGAGTTTATTGTTAGCTACTATGCCAAACAGGTTGCACAATGGCTGGCTACTGATCGACTTGTAAAATAGAGGAGAGCGATGAGTTCCCAGTCTATAACCGTCAGTTTGGCGCAAATTCCTGTTGTTAAAGGCGCAGTTGATGAAAACCTTACAACACACCTTTTCGCTATCGCTAGGTCTGCGGCGATCGGTGCAGATTTGGTGGTGTTTCCTGAGTTATCACTGACAGGATACGAGCTAGAGTTGGCTGCTGGTCTTGCTTTTCATGCTCATGCACCGGAGTTTGCTGTGCTATCTAAAGCGTCTATTGAGAACAATATTATTGTGATCGCAGGCTGCCCTTGCGCGGTGGAAAATGGTAAGCCAACCATCGGTGCTGTGATTTGTTTTCCTGATGGTCGGATTGAGCATTACGCTAAGCAGTATTTGCACGATGGAGAAGATCAATATTGTTCTATTGGCACTAAGGATTATGTGTTCTTAGTTGGGAATTACCGAGTGGCCTTAGGGATTTGTGCGGATTTTTCGGATGCTCGTCACCCTGCGAGGGCGGCTGAGAAATTGGCGGATCTGTATGTCGCCAGTGCATTGATTTCAGAATCTGGCTATGAGGCGGATGCTAAGATTTTGTCTCACATTGCGGCTCAGTATCAGATGCCTGTTATGCTCTCAAATCATATTTCTCAAACGGGTGGCTGGCAGGCGTTTGGTCACAATGCCGCTTGGGATTCGTCTGGTCAACTGGCTGTTTCATCTAATAGTAAAGAAGCTTGTTTGCTTGTGTGTACGCTTAATACGAGTGAGATAACAGGCTATGTTATCGCCTAAAAAGAAAGTGTACAAAATACAAAAGATTTTTTGTTTCTAATCCTGACTCTATTTGAGTATGGATTATTAAATGAAATTCTCTGTTAGAAGTTGATTCAAGCCAAGAACAAACGCTCAATCAATGGTCGGTTCTTGGCTTAGCTGTCTGCTATTTTTTAAAATAGTAGCGAGCGATGATTTCTTTTTGTTGACCCCACTCATCGGCAATACCGATGCCAATACCCACAATTTCACCTTGGGCTTCTGGCGGATGCTTCTTCATTTTCATATTGAAACTGGCCAGTTTTGGGCTTTTTTCGTTTGCTAGCAGAGTCAAATGGGGCTGGAAGTTTTGGAAAACGTTCGGGCTGCCATAGCGTTGGAAGGCGGCAAGCTTGTTAGGGTAGTTTTTTACCCAGCCTGGTAGAGGCGCATGCTTATCTCGCAATGGTTCAATAGCGAGGGTCACTTCGTCTGCAAGACGTTGAAGTTTGCTTGAGTCATCTAGATTGATAAAGGCCCAGTTGCCTTTCGTGACAGTCAGTCCATTCGCTTTAATCGGAAAAGGGCGATACTGTGTGGCTATCTGCTTAACCGCTTTTTCGATAGCGGATTTCGCGTCTTCTGGAAAATTGGTCAGGTAGAGTGTGGCATGTACTGGCATGCCTTTTTCGTAAAAGGTGGTGATGCCTTCTTTTTTCAAGGCGTCACTGGTGTGCTTGACCAGTTCGGTAATGGGTTTAGAGGGAATCGCAAAGACATCCATACTGATGCTGTCTGCGAAAGCGCTGGTGGATAAGCCGATTGCCCCGATCAGAGCGATTTGCCCCAATGTTCGTTTTATAATCTGTTTGTTTTTAAACATGTCGATTCCTTGTACTGAATAGATAGGACCAAATCTTGGGAAAGTGCAAATAAGTCGTCTAAGCCCTATATGCCTACACGGAAATAGGTCATTAGGAGTAAACACTATTATGATGAAGACTAGATGACGTTAGCAAACAGTAATGTCATTATTCTCAAAGACAATCCTCCTTTGATAAATCATCAAAAGAGGATTGAGCATAAAGAGAGGCGTTTAAATCACCTTAGGCAGGCGCATTGTTCTTGGCGTAGGTCTTATTCCCTATAACAAACAGGGCCAGAAAAATAACCAGACCAATGAGTTGTAGCCAAAGTGAAAAATGCGGCCACAGCATTAAAATGGCGGCAATTAGTGCTAACACTCTAGTGGGGATAGGCAGCTTGTCTTCCAAATAGCCTTCCATGGCAGCAACGAGAGCGTACATGCCGAAGATAGCAAAGATCGTTAGCCTGATCAGTGTTTCTGTATCGCCGCCAATTAATGGAGTATAGGCCATCAAGAGCGGCACGATATACAAACCTTTAGCCAGTTTCCAAGCGGTTAACCCTGTCCGCATAGGCGGTGTTTTGGCAATGGCTGCGGCGGCAAAGGCAGTCAAACAGACAGGTGGGGTGACATTACTGTCTTGTGATAACCAGAAAATGATCATATGCGCCGTTAACAATGTCATAGCGACGGTATTGGCGCCGAGTGCTTGATCCATCAGCATGCCCTTAAAGTCAGCAGGGACTTGCGCTAATAACGCAGAGGCTTGATCCATCGGCATGCCCTCAGCCAGTTTGCTGATTGACGTCGGATCCACCAGCATAAAGACCGCATGGGCGGCTTGTGGCAAGGTGCCATTGCTCATCATTTCTAATAGCTGACTTTGGGCGATCAAGTTAAAAATAGCAGGCGCAGACAGTGTGCCTAATACAATATAAGAGGCGGTGACGGGTAAGCCCATTCCGAGCACCAAAGACGCGATGGCAACTAATATGATGGTCAATAACAAGCTGCCACCAGACCAGTCTGAGATGAGGAGAGAGAAGGTATTGCCCACACCTGTGGTACTAATGACATTGACTACTAAGCCAATGCCTATTAGTAATACGGCCGTTGTAGACATGTTTTTGGCACCTTGTGCCATGGCATCAAGAATACGTATTGGTCCCATGCGATGTGTTTTGGACAACCAAGACGCGGCAATGACCGCGAGAATCCCCACGCCTGCGGCGTAGGTCGGTGTATAGCCTTTGATTAAGAGGGCAACTAATACACCTAGGGGAACGATATGATGCCAACCTTCTTTTAGCACCTGAGATACCGGTACACCAACGACTGCGGTACTGGTTACCTGACTGCGTTTGGCTTCAACCCGTACAAAAAATCCCACGGATAAAAAGTAGAGTAGGGCAGGAATGGCAGCGACTCCAATGATGGTGACGTAGGGCACTTGAGTATACGAGGCCATGATAAACGCACCAGCCCCCATTACTGGCGGCATAAGCTGTCCACCCGTTGAGGCAGCCGCTTCGATGCCCGCCGCGAAGCGTGCAGGGAAGCCCGCTTTTCTCATCAAAGGAATGGTAATGACGCCTGTGGAGACAGTATTGGCGACTGAGGAGCCTGATACCGAGCCCATTAGTCCAGAGCCTAATACCGCGACAAAGCCAGGGCCGCCAATCATTTTGCTTGCCAAAGAGCGAGAAAGGTCGATGATGAAGTCGCCTGCCCCAGATTTGACAAGAAAGGCCCCGAACAGAATAAACATAAAGACGAAGCTCCATGATATCCGTGAGATCGGGCCGAACATGCCATCGGTACTAAAGAAGCTGCGATATAACAGTGTTTCAACGCTGAGCCCTGGAAATGAAAATGGGCCTGCCAGCCATTTCCCCCACCAAACAACATAGGTGAGAGCGACGAGAATTAACAAAGGAATAAACCAACCACTGGTTCGTCGAATGAGTTCTAATGCCAGTAATATTGAAACACTAGAAACGATCCAGTCGCCCGTATCGAAGGTAACCCCTCTGGCGTAAAGGGCATCTTCAAAAAACACGATATAGAGCACCATGACAATCAGGGCCAGTACAATCAAGGCGTCGAAAAAAAGCGCCAGCTTGCTGTCTCGCCATTTAGGGCGAGCAGGCACAAGTAAGGCACATAATGCACCAAAACCAGCAAAATGAAAGGAAGATACCCATAATTCGGGTAGGGTGCCGATGGTGTTAATGTAAACATGTGCTACGGCAAGAAAAATACTTAACGCAAAGACAACACGGTTGAGCCAATGGCCTGAACGGTGTTGGGTTTCAAAATCGTCTAAATTGATCTCATTGTCAGGTGATGAAGGAGTTGGTGAGCTAGCGTTAGAGGAAACAGACATAAAACAGTTACCTTTGTTGCAAACAGGATCAGGTCTTTGTTTAGTACTTTTATTCGTGCCTATAAAAGACAACAGGGTTCTCTGGTAAAAACACACACTGACTAACGGTTGAGTCGCAAGTTAGGCAGTGTGTGTTGGTCATCTTGATTTGCTTTTAGCGTAATGCTGCCTATTAACTATTAATTAGCAATAAGTTCAGCAGGGATCTTAATTCCTTGCTCACGATAGTAGCGAGCAGCCCCAGGGTGTAATGGAACTGGTAAGCCCGCAATGGCTTTTTCTATCGCCATGACCTTGGTCGCTTTATGAATGGCGCTGAGATAACCTAAATTTTCATACAAGGATTTGGTTAGATTGTAGATATCGTCTTCCGATACGTCTGCTCGTGTTGCCAAAAAGTTAGGTTGAGCAATGGTATTAATCGGTTTACTTTGGCTTGGGTAGGTGTTTGCTGGGATGATGTAGCGTGTCCATAAGTTATAGCGGCCATTGGCTTCTTTCATCTGTTTATCCGTGAAATCAAGCACGGTCACTTTATCACCCATAGCGGCAAATAGACGGGTTACTGCGCTCACTGGTACACCCGCCGGGGTGTTCATGCCATCAATGTTGCCATTTTGGATGGCATCTGCACTGGAGCCATAACCCATATAAGCTAGGCTAAATTTATCAGGATCGATACCAAGTCCTTTTAAAATCTGTCGGCCAGAGCCTTCGGTACCAGAGTTTTTGCTACCAATTGAAAATTTATGGTCGGTATTTTCGAGGCTTTTTAAATCGCTAACGGTGCCCGTTTTGGTTAGGTTGCTTCTCAAGACAAAGTGCTCAACATTCTGCCAAAGCATTGTGACTGAGCGCAGTTCTTTTTGTTTGCCAATTTTTTCGTATGGACCATCACCATTCCAAGCCCAGGCGCCGTATAGACCTTGCAAAATACCAAACTGTGCTTGGTTCTCGCCCATCAGCTTGATGTTTTCACCAGAACCTGCGGAACTGATGGCAGACAGTGAAAAGTGATATTTAGGCTCAAGTTTCACTTTACTCAATGTGGCAATCGCCACGCCAACAGGGTAATAGGTTCCACCCGTAGAGGCTGTAGCAAGTATGTAGTCTTTATTGGCCGCAGAGGCGTTCATGGCGCCGAAGGTAAGCGTAGCAAGAGCGGACGCTGTTAATAGGGCTTTTGATGCGAAGGCTAATTTCATCTTATTATTCTCCAATTAAAGCGTTGAATCGATTAGTCTATTACTAATTTTGTGAGCAATAGCCAGATTAGTAATTGTGTTTTTTATTTGTTTTTGCGTATTGTTTTCGATTTCTTTAAAGAGGGTATGACGTTTGTTGGTTAAAAATCAAGATATAAATGTTGTGATGTTTGATTTAGGGAATGTTCTCGTGGATCTTGGTAGTATCGAGCAGATGCATACCATGCTGAATACTCAAGGGGACATCACTGAGGTATGGCTAAAGTGGTTGACATCTCCTGCGGTTGCAGCGTTTGATTCTGGTCGTATTTCTTTCGATGAATTTGCCGAAAGGCTTCCTAAAGAGGTCGGTACGGATATGGATAAGGAGACTTTTAAGGCGCGTTTTAAAGCATGGCCTAAGCAATTATTCGATGGTGCCCTTGCTTTGGTTGATTCGGTCAAGCCCCATTATCACAGGGCGATTTTATCGAATACGAATGCTGCCCATTGGCCTCGATTGATGAATGAGATGGAGCTAGCGGGGCATTTTCATAGTTACTTTGCGTCCCATTTGATTGGGGAAGTGAAGCCTGATCCTAGTCTTTATCGGCATATCTTAAATGCATTACAGGTCTTGCCTGAGAGCATATTATTTGTGGATGATAATCAGGTAAACGTTGATGCAGCAAAAGCCTTAGGTATACAAGCTCATTTAGCTCGAGGTGTTGAAGAGGCGAAATCGGTGTTGAGTTCCTATAATGTATTATTGGGGCAATAAACATTATGCTATTAACAACCGAAGCGTATCTCTTCCCTGTTTCTAGAGTAAGTCTGGTGTGGGGTAAAATAATAACTTTAATAGGGTGTTTTTATGCGAACTTTTGACGGACGATCTTCTGGTATTTATTCTCGCTCTCGACCGACGTACCCAGCGGAGTTGTACTATTGGTTATCCCAGCAGGTTAGAAATACGGATGTGGTTTGGGATTCTGCCTGTGGCACTGGGCAGGCAGCCATTGACCTTGCGGCGTATTTTGATCGAGTGGAAGCCTCGGATATCAGTGAGTCACAAATTGCCGAAGCGACCCCCCATCGAAAGGTCAATTATCAGGTGTTCCCGTCTGAAAAAACGCATTATCCAGATAACTATTTTGACGCGATTTGCGTCGGTCATGCCCTGCATTGGTTTCATCTTGAGGCGTTCTGGCAAGAAGTGAAGAGAGTAATAAAACCGGGTGGGTTATTTGTTTGTTGGGGGTATAACTGGCTCCAAGTTGGAGAGCAAGAGGATGCGGTGATTGCTCAGCATGTGCTGCCTCATCTTTCTTCTTATTGGCCACAAGAAAGCCGTTTGCTTTGGGAGCAGTATAAAGATATTCATTTCCCTTATGAGCCCATTGAAACCCCTTCGTTCGATTTGCAGTGTAATTGGACCATGCCTCAAACCATGGATTTTATGCGCACTTGGACGGCCTCTCAGTTGCGTATTCAAGACAAAGGTGATGATTTTTTGGTACAGGCTAACCAAATTCTATCTACTGTCTGGAAAAACCCAACTCAAAAGAAACGCATCACCTTACCTTTTTTTGTAAAAGCGGGAAAAATTAGATAACCTGAATCCATTAACTTATGGGTGCAGTTTTAATGTTTTTAAACATAGTGTTCGTTCAGTAGGGTATCGTCGTAAAAGCACTTTTAATACTGGTTAACTATGTGTACTGGCTAGCGCTGAGTGCTTTTTCGATGACGAATACTATTACGCCATGTTAACGGAGCGTTAAAGGTTCGGGTTTCTGCTTTTCGATGATTATCGAGCGCACTTTCTAATAATTCGCTGATGGCGTCGGCTATTTCACTAAGTGGTTGAGAAAAGGTAGTCAATTGATAACCGTACCAGCCAGCTTGCTCGATGTTATCGAAGCCTAATACGCACAAATCTTCAGGGATTCTCAGTCCAAATTCGTGGCGAGCGACATCCATAAACCCGCAGGCAATTAAATCCGTCACACAGAATACACCGTCTATTGGAGTATCTCTAGACAGTAATTGCCTCGCTGATAGAGCGCCAGTTTCGTAGCTGGTGGGACCATCACGTCGTAATTCGCAAGCTCGGCCCGAGTCTTTTACTGCTTGGATAAAAACATTCTCTCGCTTAATCAAACTTGGAGATTGTATCGTCGAGGAGACGACGGCAAAGTGTTGACAACCTGCCTCAGCCATTAACTGATATGCTTCAATGATAGCTGCTTGAACATTGACGGTAATGTGATCGGGGCCTTCGAATTGCCCCTCACGATTGACTAATATGACATGCTGCCCTGCCTGCAGGCAGGTTTCAATTAATGAAGCGGGTGGGGTGCCAGACAGAACAATGGTTGCGGAGGCTCGGTAATTGAGGGTTTGCCGAATCGCGTCGGTGGAGCTATCTTGGTCACCAGAACTGTTAATCACCATAACCGCCCGCCCGGCTTCTTGCAGGCGTTTTGTGATGGCATTCAATAAGCTAGCTTGATAAGGCGCTTTTAAATCTGCTCCTAAAATACAAACGGGACGGCTGCGCTCATTGGATAGTCCTCGGGCTAAGTGGTTGACATGATAGTTCAACTCTTTTGCCGCTTTCAACACTCGTTCCCGAGTCGCCGCCGATACACTGGCCCCTGGGGTGAACGTGCGAGAGACTGCAGAGCGGGACACGCCCGCCAACTTTGCGACTTGTGTCGCATTGGCAATATTCTTTACCGACATACAAGTTAACCGTTATTACGTTTGATTATACTGTTTAGGTTATTCGTCATTGGCATCAAAATCGACCTCTCGGAGTCGCTTTTCCATTTTTACGGCCCGTTCCGCCAAGCGAATGAGTTCTGGTTTAGGGGTTTCATACCATTCATCAGGGTGAAGTTCACGCTTCTCACGAATATGGTTGATAGCGGCCTCCAAGGTCGGGTAGCGTTCTGGCATTTCTAAATGCAAAAATAAGGCGACGACTGTGACGGAGCGACTCCGGCCGCCACGGCAGTTAACCAAAATATTGCCTTTTTCTCGAACCTTGTAGGAGGGTTTTACTGGTAAGACTTGTTGCAAAGACGAACGCATTAAGTAATACGCTGCTAACATCAAGGTGTCTGGATTACCTGGTCCATCAATTAAGCCGACTTTATAGTAGCGCACTTGGCTTGATCCATATTGATGCAAATGCTCTGGAATGTTGTCTTCTGTATAGTGCACCATGTTAATGTCTAGATTCACGGCGCAGTTAAGCACGACTTTAATATTGTGTTTTTCGAGTAATAAGGGGTCGGCGACTCCCGTTGAGCCACCAATATAGACATCGATACCCCAGCCCGGGATATTGCTTTCAATTAAGCTTATTGGCGGGCGTGGGTAATGAGGTGCTTTCTTCTTAGCTTTTTGCGTGTTGTCTGGTGCTGTCATGTGTTGTCTCTTGAAGCATTCCCAATTCCCTCCCCTTTATTAAGGGGAGGGAGAGGAGGTTAATAGGCTCTTAATTCAATACTGCTTGCTTTGGAGATAGCGTCGGCCAATGCGTTGGTTGTCGCAATAATGGGGCCACCATTGACAATCTCGTCATGGCTTTTAGGGAATTTACCAATTCTGCCACCCGCTTCTTCTACCATGAGAAGTCCGGCCAAGCAGTCCCAAGCTTGCATATGTTGTTCTACGTATCCGTCTGTGCGACCTTCGGCAACCCAAGCAAGGCCGAGGGCGCCAGAGGCGCCCCGACGAATATTGACCCCCGTTTGAAGCAGTGAGTTGGTTATATCGAGAAACGTTTGTATTGAGAGACGATTGGACCAGCCTAATTCGATGGTGGCACTTGCCATACTTTGCATGTTTGAGACACGTATAGGTTGATCGTTTTTGGTGACATAGCGACCACGACGAACACGGTAGAGTTCATTGCTGGCGGGGTTATAGATGGCTCCGAGATGAGTGATGCCTCGATGAACGAACGCAATAGACACACAAAAATGCTCAATACCTCGAGCAAAATTGGCGGTGCCGTCAATGGGGTCAACGACCCAGAGAGAGGGCGTTTCAACAGACCCCCCCGTTTCTTCTCCAAACAGTCCATCGTGTGGAAATTGGTTGAACAGGGCATCACGAATGTATTCTTCTACTAAGGCATCTGCTTCCGTTAGAAAGTCTTGTTGGCCTTTTAGGGTGAAATCTCCTTGGCGGCGGCTTTTGAAATGTTGTAGAGCCAAATTACCCGCTTTTTGGATGATGTTTTTTAGCGCTATTTCCCGTGTTGTTATATCGTCTATCATTTGGTTCATGTCCTTAATGATGCCTAGAAAAAAGGGAATGAGGGAGTCCCATTCTCAGTAAATAATTATTTGTGATAGCTCAAGCTCCAAAGATCTTGCCAGTCTTGGCGACTTTGCCAATCTGAATCGGCACTGGAAGCCTCATATCCCATGATTTGATTACGTACCTTGCCAACGCCGGATGGTTCGTTTTTGGGCAGGCTAACAGTTTGGTTGGTCGACATTTTGCCATCGATGCTTTGCGGTGCGATGCCTTGCGCTGTCATTACGTAATGGATAAAGAGCTTGGCGGCATTTGGACTTTGAGACCCTTTGACAATCAGTCCTAGGGTTGGGTAACTCCAGCCACTAAAAGGGACCATATTTTTGCATAAGCCCAGTTTCATTCCATCTTTGTTTTTCCGAAACTTAGCGGTACTGATTAAACCGACAAAACTGTTGGTGACATCTGGTGCACCAATGGCCGCAGCGGCAGCAGTATCTGAGCTGGTTAACAGAGGACCATTTTCTGCGAGTGCCTTGACAAACGCGGCCGTCGCACTGCTCTCGTCGGTTTTTAATGGTTTGCCAAATTCTGCCTGGTAGGCAGCGGCTACGGCCTTGTCATGATGGGTAGCCATTTGGTTAAACCAGTCGGTATAAGCGGGCTTGCCTAATGGGTCTTGCATGGCAACTTTACCACGCCATTTAGGTTCGGTTAATTGCCATATATTGGTGATCGGGCAAGTTTTATACAGTTTGGTGTTGTATGCCCAGACATTGGGAGCAAGTACGACGGTTAGCGGGTGTTGGTAGTTGGCAGGAATGTGTTTCGCCAAGTCCGGTGGTACCCAGCTTTCTACATAGCCTTTAGAGAGCAGCTGCTCGATGCCTGCTGGTGCATCTTCCAATAATATGACACCAGTTTTGACATTATGAGCTCTGGCTTCACGGGAGACTATTTCTAAAATCTGTGGAGCTTTGGCTTTGACTCCTGTCGCTTGCAGATCGTATTTTTTGTCAAACGCTTTGGCTTGTTTAACGATCTTACCTGTTGAGGCATATACGATAAGAGGCGGTTCTTTTTGGGCCGCTTCGATCAAGGCTTGTAAGTCAAATGAATCAGCAGCAAATGCAGATACAGAAGATACTGACAGCAGGCCAGTGGCTAAAGCGGTCAATCCGTTTTTTGTTGATAATTTCATGGTCATCTCCTAGGTCTAAGGTTGAAGGTCTATACCCTGTGATTCACTGGCTGATTAAGTGGGTGATGGGGCTCAAAGGTACGCTTGGATTTGAGTTGATTGGATCGATTTAGTCGTTTTAGGGGCTCATCTTGGAGCGTATCGATCGTTAGTCGACGGTGGTTTTGAGCGAAAAAGTGCAAAGCTTGTGCTGGTAAAAAGGCATTAACTTGTTCCTGCACACGCCAGGATGGGCGCTGTTGTGTTGAGTGGAACAGACGGCTGCTACCATAACTTAACTCAATGACCCAGCTGCCACCTGTTGGCATGATGTTTTCTATGGTCATTGGAATGGTATGACTATGTGGCCGGTCACTTAAGACAATTTCTTCTGGGCGGATACAGCAGGTGTCTGCATGCGCGCATTCAGGTAGTCGTGCGAGGATATGATCCGCCACTTTGTCGAGGGAGTCGGTTGCTTTGCTAAGTTCGATCATATTGATCTTGGGGTTCCCGATAAATTCGGCAACAAAGCGATTTTGCGGCGTTGCGTAGATTTCATCGGGGGTGCCGATTTGCTGTAGCGTGCCTTTGTCCATTACAGCGATGGTATTGGCAAGCGTCATGGCTTCCCACTGATCGTGGCTGACGAATACAATAGTGGTGCCGAATGTTTCGTGAATGCGGCGTAATTCGGCTCGCATTTCTAGGCGCAGTGTGGCGTCTAAGTTGGAAAGTGGCTCATCTAATAGCAAGATACCTGGATTCACCGCTAGCATGCGAGCTAAGGCAACACGTTGCTGTTGCCCACCGGAAAGTTGTGATGGGTAACGGTTTGCGTATTCCGCGATGCGCAGCTTTTCCATAACATCTTGGCAGCGCGCGCGGCGTTCTTCTGCTGGTAGCTTTTGTATACGCAAGCCAAAGTCCACATTGCGTTCCACAGTCATATGAGGCCAAAGTGCATAGTTTTGGAACACTAAGCCAATCTGACGTTGTTCTGGGGGGGTAAAGTGCGACTTATTGACGGAGTCAACGACTGAACCTCCTAGTACGATTTCCCCTGAGCTGGCGTGCTCAATGCCTGCGATCATTCGTAAAATCGTGGTTTTGCCACAACCAGAAGGGCCAAGTAAGCACATAAACTCGCCATCGGCGATTGTGATATTGATGTTGTTGACCGCTGGTGCAGCATTCTTTCCATAGGTTTTTGTTAAATTTTTCAGTTCGATAGTTGGCATATTAGCTCTCCAGACCTTGGGCCAAGTGGGTACCAGAGATCCGTTGGATCAATAGGGTGCCAAACCAAGCAATCAGGGCAATCATGAAGACGACGGCATTGGCCGCTTGGTCATAGTTGTAGTCGAGTAGGCGAAGGGAATAGGTGGTAAGAACATCGGTTGAAGGAACCGCTAAAATAATAAATAAACTGACACCTTTAATACCGGATATGAAAGGTAAAAGAATGCCTGTTGCCAATGGCCCAGCTTGAATGGGAACGATGATTTTACGCATGCGAGTGAACCAGCTAGCTCCGGCGATGCGAGCGGCTTCTTCAGGTTCTTTGCCGAGTTGTGTCATCGCCGCGATGCCTGAACGACTGGCAAAGGGCATTTTTTCAGCAATAAGCGCGATAATGAGTAATATTGGGGTGCCGTAAAGAGCTGGAATAGGGCCACGAGCCACAGCAAACAATGATAGAAAGGCCGCCGCAAAGGCAATCCCTGGAACCAAATAGGGCATAAAGGTAATGTGGCGTAAAAAGCCGCTGACACCACGGAATGAACAGCGTGTTACAGCGTAACCCACCAGTAAACCTAAGATGCCAGAGCATAGAGAGGCGATGCCCACAATGAAGATGGTATTCCATGTGGCTTGCCAAAATTCTGGAGTGAACAAAATACCATTTCGCAGGGCGACGGTTGTTAGGTTGTGTCCTATCCAAAAATCGAAGGTGAAATTGCTTAGGGTGAAGCGGCCAGGCAAGGTCATGATGGTTGATAAAAATAAGGTGACCAGTGGGATCACCATACCGATAAGCATAAACGCCATAGGAATACTGGCAGCAATCACACGTAATTTGCCAAGGGAAATTTGGCGATCCATATTGCCTTTACCGCCCACAGTCACAAAACGGCGCGCCTCACGCATCATGCGCATATCAATAAGCAAGGTGATAACACCAATGATCATAATGACGGCCGCAAGAACAGCGGCAACACCATTTTGGCGAGAATCAAGGGATCGATACAGACCCGTTGACAGGGTGTCGTAATGGACAGGTAAGCCGAGGATGTAGGGCACGGCAAATTCGCCTATGCAGTCGGCAAAAATCAGCAAACCGGCGGACATAAGTGCTGGACGCACTAGGGGTAAAATGATGGAGAAGGCAATGGTGCGACGAGGTGCACCTAAAATGCGGGCACAGTCTTCCATTTGTACATCTAAACGAGTTAGCGCATTGCCAACAATTAAAATGACCAGTGGTGTATAGTGTAAAATTAAAATAACAACAATTGGAAAAAAGCCATAGGCGAGCCAATTAGGTGTGTGAAAACCTAATGCTTCCAGCCACCCAGGTTGGCCCCCGATAGTGCGGTTTTTAAAGATGGTTGTCCATGCCATGGCAAATGTCCATGACGGGAGCATAAAAGGGACAATCAAAGCACTGGCAAACCACCTACGGCCTGCCATATTGGTCCGATTGATCAGCCAGGCCAGTGTTACGCCTAAGGCTAAAGAGCATGCCACGGTACCAAGGGCGATTGTTAGGGTGTTGTAAAGCGGTGTCCAAAGGATAATCTCTGACATACGTGACATAAAAGCGCGTGTCAGATAGTAGAGGGTGAAAGCACCTTCATCTTGATGGGTGCGCCCTGCATCGCCAGTATGGACAAAAATGGCATCAAGTAATATGGAGATAACAGGAGCCAGAATCAAATAGGCAAAGCAAGCCGTTAATATAAAGGCGATGACATTGGCGGGCTCATGCCTGCTAACAGCGATGGAATGGCGAACTCTTAGCCACCAGTCTGGCTTTAAATGATGATGTGTTTCAACTGGCAACGGCATGGTGTTTTCCCTTATTGCTTAATTCACGGCAATCACCATAGAGGGATTATGTTACAAGGAGGTGACGCTTTTGCGCCTATGTGCAAAATGCTGATATTGACACTTCATACATATGAATTTAGGGGAGATAAAGCATTAAAAATCATAGATTTATAGAGTGTTTTTGTCTTTTATGAACTTTTTGTTATATTTTTGAACACTGATGAGCGTGATCGCGATATAAGGAGAGTATTGATGGAGAGGATTAAAAATTTTGTTCAATTGACGCCACTTATTGCGACAGGGGGACAACCAAAGGCAGAACAGTTTCCGAAAATTGCAGAACAGGGTTATGACTATGTTATTAACCTTGGTATGCCTGATCATCCAGACGCGGTTTTGGAAGAAGATCGATTGGTCAGTGAATTAGGAATGAACTATATTCATATTCCGGTAAAATTTGATGCGCCGTCTAAAAAGCAAGTAGCGTTCTTCTGTCAATTGCTCTCTTCGCTAAACACTCAGAAAATATTTGTGCATTGCATTATGAATTACCGTGTTTCGGCGTTCATGTATCATTATTTTACCAAGGTTGAAAAACGCTCTGAACAAGCGTCTAAATCCATTATGTTCGAGCGTTGGGATATTAACCCTGTGTGGCAAGACATGCTGAAGTGGTCAGCCGAAGATCTTGG
This sequence comes from Marinomonas spartinae, assembly GCF_016461715.1. Classification (GTDB taxonomy): domain Bacteria; phylum Pseudomonadota; class Gammaproteobacteria; order Pseudomonadales; family Marinomonadaceae; genus Marinomonas; species Marinomonas spartinae_A. The sequence goes on from NZ_JAEMUI010000015.1 coordinate 96,085, forward strand.
TTTGACTCGCTGACAGCCTGAGTTGCCTCAGGCTGATTCTGTTAGAGTTTTGCGATCATGACCCCTCGGTAATGGCAGTGGATTTGTTTTTTGTCCAGCTCTATTCCGGGGGTTTTATAAAGCACGTCTAATTGTGTGGTGGCTTTTGGCAATGGCACGCTTAGAGGGTGGTCTTCTCGGTAAAAGACAAGCCAAAGGTGTGTCGATAAGTCCGCCGGGGTCAGAATGGCCGACAAATAATCCCTCTCTTTCTGGGCCCAATCGTCGTTACTCATGGGCTGGTTGTGTTCATTTAGCCACTCAATGTGGTCCGAAGGTTGATATTGATACAGTGAATCGTCTTCTAAATAGATTTCCGCTAGAATGGGGTAGGCTTTTCGTATCGCCATCAAACTCGCAATCGCTTCTTGTAATTTAGTTCGGCTTTCACTTTCTTCCCACTTAAGCCATGTGATGTCGTTGTCTTGGCAGTAGGCGTTGTTGTTTCCTTGCTGTGTGTGGGACAGTTCATCCCCGCCAAGAATGTGAGGAGTGCCCTGGCTAAGTAGTAAGGTAGCAATAAAACACAGTTGTTGATTTAAGCGACGTTGCAAGATTTCGGCGTTATCTGTTTCACCTTCGACACCAAAGTTTTGGCTGAGGTTATCACCGTGACCATCTCGGTTGTTTTCCATGTTTGCCATATTATGACGGCGGTGGTAAGAGACCAAATCATGCAATGTGTAGCCATCATGGTAGGTGATGTAGTTGACAGAGTGCAAAGCGCTTTTTTTTCCTTTATGGAAAATATCGCGTGATCCCATCAGGCGTGTGGCCAATTGCGAAGTGAAACCTTCATCACCACGCCAGAAACGCCGTACCGTATCACGATACTGGTCGTTACATTCTAAGAAGCCTCTGGGAAATTGCCCTAATTGGTAACCGTTTGGACCGATATCCCAAGGTTCCATAACTAAACAGGCTTCACTTAACACTGGGTCCTGTAAAATGGCTTGTAATAACGGCGCTTTAGGCGAAAAATCATGGTTGGTTCTGCCCAAGTCCACACCTAAGTCAAAGCGGAATCCATCGACACCCATGACCGTTACCCAATAGCGCATGCTATCGCAAATAAGACGAATACTGCTTGGGTTATAGGTGTCCAGACAGTTGCCACAGCCAGTATAATTAAGGTATTGGCCCTCTTTGTGACGATAATAGTGGGCATTATCCAAACCACGAAAGCAGACACTAGAGTGATTCATTTCGCTCTCAGCTGTGTGGTTGTATACCACGTCGAGAATAACCTCAAAACCGGCTTCACGGAGACCATCTATCATGGTTTGAAATTCGCTGATAGCGTCTTTTTGAGCGTAAGAGGGTTCCGGTACAAAAAAGCTAATGGGGTTATAGCCCCAGTAGTTGTTGAGTTTGAGGCGTTGTAAATGTTGTTCTGTGGCAAAACTGAAACACGGCATCAACTGAATGGTGGTAATGCCAAGAGACTTTAGGTGTTTAATACCCGGTTTGGAGATTACCCCAAGATAGGTGCCTTTAAGGGCGTCATCAATGGGTAAGTGCTGGCTGAATCCTTTGACATGCAGCTCGTATAGGGTGCGTTGGACATGTGGTACATGGACTCGTTTAGGGCGAATCGATGAGGCGCTGACACGCCGAACGATGGATTTTGGCACGCAATAGGCGGAGTCCACAAGGTGTTGCCCTCCATCTTCTGTGATGGCGGCTTGGTCCTCGTGCCATTCGAGTTTACTGGTTAATGCTTTCGCATAAGGGTCGATAAGGAGTTTGTTTTCATTAAATAGTCGTTGCGAACTGGGGTCAAAAGGACCTTGCGCGCGAAAACCATAGTGTTGACCTTCTGTTAAGCCAAACACTTCCATATGCCATATACCACGACGCTTGGCAATAAAAGGCAAGCGTTCTAGTTCGTTTCCTTTGTCGTCAAAGAGGCACAAGAAAATAGCACTGGCTTCTTCTGAGGCGACCGCGAAATTGACACCATTTTCGGTAATTTGCGCTCCGAGCGGAAAGGGGTGACCAGAATTAATCGTGTAAGTATCGCTCATGAAAGATTCCTTGTTATTCGCCTAGCCACTTTAAAAAGACGCCACTGAGAGGGGGGACTTTTATTTCAATGCTATTGGTTTTACCATGGCTGTCTATGGCCTCAGTTTGATAAATGTGATCTTTTTGACAGCCTTGGCTTAATAGGTAATCACTTCCTGCGTAGCGTCCTTCATCGGAATTGAAGATCACTTGATAACGGCCGGGCTCTGGCACGCCGATACGGTAGTTTGCTTGAGGTACTGGCGTAAAGTTAGTGATAGCAATGCCGTGGGCAGTATACTCTTTGGCTTTGCGGACAAAGACCAAGATGCTGTTAGCGCTATCATCATAGCTGATCCATTCAAAACCATGGCCGGAGTGGTCTAGGTGTAAGGCTGGTTCATTTTTATACAAATGGTTTAAATCTCGCGTCAGGTACTGTTGACCTTGGTGGTAGTCAATATCCAGCAAATGCCAATCAAGAGAGCGCTGGTGGCTCCATTCTTGGCCTTGTGCAAACTCGTTGCCCATAAAGTTGAGCTTTTTACCTGGGTGAAAATACATGTAAGCGGAAAAAGCGCGTAAGTTCGCGAATTTTTGCCATGGGTCGCCGGGCATTTTTTCGATCATGGATCCCTTGCCGTGGACAACTTCATCATGTGATATGGGCAAAACAAACTGTTCGTCGAACGCATAGACCATGCTAAAGGTGAGTTCACCTTGATGATATTTGCGATGTATCGGGTCTTTTTTGATGTACTCCAGTGAGTCGTTCATCCAGCCCATGTTCCATTTAAAGCCAAAACCCAGACCATCCATATAGGTGGGTTTCGAGACGCCAGGGAAGGCGGTAGACTCTTCTGCTACGGTAAAACAACGAGGGTGATTCAAATAGACGGTTTCGTTTAGGCGACGCAAAAAAGCAATGGCTTCGTAATTGTGATTACCTCCGTCCTGATTGGGAACCCATTCACCCTGTTCCCGTGAATAATCAAGGTAAAGCATCGAGGCGACAGCATCCACTCGTAAGCCGTCTATATGAAACTCTTCAAGCCAGAAAACCGCATTACTGATGAGATAATTAACGACATGATCTTTGCCAAAATCGTAAATCAGTGAGTTCCATTCCGGATGCCAGCCCTTTTTCGGGTCGGGGTATTCGTATTGTTTGCTACCATCAAAGTTGGCTAAACCATGGCTATCGGCGGGAAAGTGAGCAGGCACCCAATCCATGATGACACCAATGTTTGCCTGATGGAGTGCATCGACTAACACTTTAAACTCTTCTGGTGTGCCGTAGCGGGAGGTCACTGCATATAAACCAACGGGTTGATAGCCCCAAGAACCATCAAATGGGTATTCACTAATGGGCAGTAATTCTACGTGGGTATAGTCCATTTCTTGTAGATAAGGGACCAGTTCTTCTTTTAGTTCCAAGTAGGTGAGGGGTTGGTTATCGTCTTTACGACGCCATGAACCAAGGTGAAGTTCATAGATACTCATTGGGGTTTCGTAAATATCCACAAGTGGGCGCTGAGTCCACTGGGTATCTTGCCATTGATGTTTGTCATCAAAGCAAGTTACGCTTGCAAAAGACGGATATTGTTCAATGCGCTGGGCAAAAGGGTCGCTACGGTGCGGTAGTATGTCGCCATTGTTCGCACGAATTTCAAACTTATAGCGAGCGCCATGATTCACATCGGGAATGAACAGTCGCCAAATGCCATCGCCATTACTTGACATGGGGTGAAGACGTCCATCCCAAGCATTAAAGTCACCAACGACTGAAACCGAACGAGCCGCTGGGGCATATACCGCGAACCGAGTGCCATTAATGGTTAATTGCTCGTTAATGTATGCCCCGCGACGAATTGCCCCCTGGCTTTTATAGAGGTTGGCTTGATGGTGCTCAGGGTCATGAAAAGTGGCCTCTGAAAACTGGTAAGGATCAACAATGGTATAGGTATTATCGCCATAGGTGACGTTAATTCGATAATGAAAAGGCGATTTTGCTTTAGGAAAAGATAACTCAAATAATCCATCTTTATGAAGGCAGTTCATCTTGCCTAAAACGGTGTCATCTGTCAGTGATATGACTGTGATAGCCGTCGCGGTAGGACGCCATACAGTCAGGGTGAAACCACTGGAAGTCTTTGATTTTTGTAAGCCTAAACAGCCAAATGGGTCGGCACAACGTGCGTTCAATATATCGTCAATTAGAACATTTTTAAGCGGATCCATTCACTTCTCCAAAGAAGGGTTAGTGTATTTAGAATATTAATTTAGTGTTTCTTTTCCGTTACTTGTTGGCGTTGTCGACTGTGTAGTTTACTGACTGCCCAACGCAGATATTGGTTCACTTTATTTGGTGTTAACTGGGCAAATTCATCTAATGCCGCCTCAGCCAGATCTTTCTCAGGATGATCGACTTGGTGTTGCTTAACATGATCCATTGCTGCGCGGGAAACCAACACAGGCAAATTAATCTCTTGATCAAAGTGACAGTTTTTATGCTGCTGACAAAATTGAATAAAAGCGTATAACCCTTCAAAAATCAGACTCTTATACCAAACGGGATGAATGTCTGAAGTGAGGCTTTCAATTAAAATAGCAAAGGTGTCCTCTCCTGGCGTCATGGAGCTTAATGTTTGTTTGCAGTTTAATGTGGTATTACTTTGCATATCACCAAACACAATAGCATCTACATGACTTAGACTTTCCCATAGCTGTTTTAGCATGCTCTCAGGTAGTTTGGTGATGATGCCTTGTTCTACTCGCCAGTCAAACCAATCCATGTCTTTCATTTTGCTGTTATCGCTGTCGACTTTATGATGATAACGAACATGATTTACTACATGGTTAAAATCTTCATGCTTTTGTTGTAACACTTGTTTGAAGGTGTCGTAAAGCAAACTAGGTGAAAGTTTCGATAAGGTTTCAAAGACTGGCGCGTTTTCATCTGGGTTAATGTGTCTTGCGCAGAGTAGGGCAAGGCTGTGAATACGAATAGTTCGTACCCCAGAAAAAAATTCAGGGTAGACTTTGATTAGCGTACCCGCAATGGCAATTAGCTCATGGCAAATGACCAAGGATAGAGAGGATGAAGAGGTTGATTTTAGCAGCTCCATAATCTCATCTTGGTGTAAGGGCAAGGTGATGTCGGTTTCGTTTTCCAGAGCATCCCCAACGACTAATAGACGCTGACGAACAGTAATGTCGGCGATATAAGTAGCTAGATCTGTTGTGGGCTTCAGCATTAAAGAAAACAATTGTCTCGATGCTTGCCAGTTTTCTGTTAGAAGCGCTTGAGTGTAGACGGAGTCTAAGACTTTATAGGCGGTGACGGCGGGTGTTGTCCCTGGGATGGTGTTCATCAGCGCTCGTCTTGCACCCAGTTCAATCAAAGAGTCAATGGCTTCAGATAGGCTGGGCTTTTGGTTTAAACGTGCCAGTAATGTATCTGTGTCTATTTCATGAATTTTTTGGGTGTCGTAAGGTGTTCCGCCCGACGATAATGGCCAAGGTTTTTCGTGTAATGGTAATGTTGCCCCCAGCATTTGCGTTTCTGGTGAGACAATTGTAATGCTACGGCGATTGCCTGATTTAAACGCGTTTTTAGCGGATTGGGCAATGACTCGAAACTCCTCTCTTTCTCGTTTTTGCAGTTGACGTATAAACTCAAATAATTCATCACTGCCAGGCATTTCACTTAAGGCTTCATCGATCAAAATAGCAAAAACGGCATTGGCAGGGTAATACCAATGGCCTTCAATAATGGTTAATTCATTACAAATATGGGCTTGAAACAGTCTAGGGTCGACTTTGCGGTAGTCTTTGTCTTCATTCTGAATCCAAGACAAACACAAGTAGTTTTCATCGTTAATAGTAAAGGGCTGAGAGGTAGCCAAGCTGTTCAATGCTCTATTAGGACGTCCACTGAGCCCTAGTGCGGGTGAGGCCCCCAAGTGGCGATAGGTTTCCACAAGTTGCACCGCACTGATGACTTTGAACGGGGCAATTTCATCGACGGTTTGACAGAGACAGCCAGCTTTTAACAGTTTGTCTTTCACTGCGTTGTTTTGCGCGAGAATCACCATGGAGGTGGTGACCACATTCGGTCGATGCTGAATGCGATGTAATCCCAGAGGGTCGAGATCATCGGTTCGAATCAGTTCATCATCGAGCATTTTACCCACCAAATACAAGCTTTGCGCCCAAACAAGGGGCAAGTTGTCATTCGCAAGGCGTTTTTGCGAACCGGGGTTTTCTTTTTCGGCCAAGATGCTTTCTTGAGGAACATAGTACAGTTCGGGTAGTAACATCTCACCGTCTTTTTCTATCATCAGTGTTTCAAGTTTATGGCGATAGAAGTTAGCGCTTTCCCAGTCACGGGCAAAGAGTCGACCGATGTATAAATAGGTGAAAAAGAGTGGCCATTCGGACTCAATATGCTCAAAGTTAATCAGCTCATTGTATTCGTAATAGATTCGACTTTGATCTTCCAGAACCGATTGATGTCCATCTAATAAGAAACGCTTACAACCATATTCACCGCCGAGTTTGCTGAGGATTTCATCACGGGTTCTTTGAGTCAGCTTTTCGTCGTTTACTGCAAACGCGGGGAAGCTGATGATGCTTAATAGGGCGCTATCTACCTCTTTTGAGCGAGACTCTTTCGGCAGGAGAGATTGTAATACGGAGCCTGCTCTGGCCACGGCATCTGCAAAGGAGTGGATGACAGCCCACTCGGGACCATCATTACCAAACAAGTTTAGGCCGTCTAAAGCTTCCATCGCGGCTTTGGCCATGCCGACTGAACTGGCGTTGATTTCGGCTTTGCCATTATTCACTTTATTGCCTCGCTCCCAAATGCCGTAATCAGGAGTGCGATAGGTACGAGAAATATAATAGACGAGGTTCTGAATAAAATTGGCTTCGTCGTGAGTAAAGATGAGTTTGCTGCCCGCTTTGGTCATTTGGGCCAGTGTCAATAAGTAGAAGCTGGTGGCATCAATTTGCAAATGTCCCCAAGCATCGTCTGCAACCGCTTCGAGCCCTGTTTTTGTGTCGTATTTTGCGTGCAGTGCGTCCTTGGGATCAAGGCTGTGTTTAAATGCCTCGACTTTATGGGATTGGCGCATCATGGCGTACAGCAAACCACGCATCATTTTAATGCAAGAATACTCTAATTCGTGGGAACGTTTATCTGGGTTTGAGGCACGCTTGTAGGCTAGATGGAGCGCCCAAACGGCTTGAATACTATAAACGTTGTCTCGTACCCAAGCATCGGTGTAGTTGCCGTGATTATTGATGCTAGTACTAGCCGGAAAAAGTCCAGTAACAGGGTGTTGCCGAGAGAGGATCACAGCCTGAATGTGTTTGTATAGAGAGTTTAGCTTTTCTTGGGTATCAAACGCCATATTCCTTCCCTCAGAACGTAAAACATAAAATCAGTTGTCTGGATGATGGATTCGTTCACTTATATGAATGTACTACCGTAAGCATATGGTGAGTTGCTACTAAGATAAAGCAGTAAAGCGAACTTCTTATCGATTCGATTTAGTGTATCTACCATCATAGGCGTTTTTTTGAGTTGTGCCTAACTGCTTAGAGTATATATAAAAATAATCAGCAAAAAGAATGCCTAATGACTCTATTGGCAGAGTAGAAGTCAAAATAAGTTGATAGGAGAAGGGGGATAGAAGGGAGCAGATAAACAAATAGGAATTGATGCACAGCCCGTCTTTTTATGGAAACGGGCTGTAGGGTAAGTGCTGAAAGGAAGGATAAACGATCTACTTTCTTTAGGTGCTGAATTGGTTCACCAGAGTACGTAATTGAGAGGCGCACTGGGTTAGTTGCTCGACCGATGCATGGATTTCATTGGAGTTGACTGTGGTAGTGCCACACACATTGGCAATATTGTCCAAAGCCGCGCTGACGGTTTGCGAAGACGCATGTTGACGATTGGTCGCTTCTGTAATTTGTGTATTAAGCTTGGAGATGGACAAGACACCACTGGCGATGTCTTTAAAGGTTTTTCCCGCTTCGGATGTTTGCTCTGCGCCTTGGTTAGCGGTGGTTTGTGCATTTTCCATGACTTCCACCGTGGTAAGGGTTTGTTGCGTCAGTTCGTTGATCAAACCACCAATATCTGTGGCCGCTGTTTGTGAACGTTGAGCTAGCTGGCGAACTTCATCCGCAACCACGGCAAAGCCTCGGCCTTGTTCACCTGCTCGGGCGGCTTCAATGGCCGCATTCAAGGCTAACAGATTGGTTTGATCGGCGACTTCAGAAATAATACCAAGTCGCTCATTGATATTGCTCACATCTTCTCGGAGTTGGTGGATTTTCTTCGTTGCATCGCCCACTTCTCGGGAGAGGCGCTGAATGTCTTGGTTGGCTTTGTTCATGACGCTTAAGCCCTGCTGTGAATGCTGGCCTAATTCTGTGGCAGTGCTGCTTGCGCGCTCGGCAATGGCCTGTGTTTCATCGACTGATGCTATCATGTCCTGCATAAGTTGTGTGGCTTGTTCTGTGTCCCTTAGCTGCATCGACACGCCACTGACCGTTTTCTCGGTAGACTGGTTCGTATGACCAACAATACTATCTAAGGTTTCACTAGAGTGACTGACATTGCGCACAATCGATTGAAAATCGCTCATCATACTGTTGAATGCATCGGCCATTTCACCCATTTCATCTTCTCCGTCAAACTCGACACGGCGCGTTAAATTGCCGGACTTTTTCACCGATGTCATGGTATTGCATAAGGTGGTGATACGGGTGGTGACTAAATGGATAATAAACAAAGCTGAACCACCAATGACGATGGTTAACACCCCAACCAGAATTGCATAGTTAATTAATGTGTCTAAAAACAGGTCAATGACTTTGTCCATAGAAGAGGTGGCTATTAAGGTTAATTGCCAAGGAGAAAATGTTGTGCTACTGGCAATCATACTGTGCTGTTGACCTTCTTTATCTTGATATTGAAAGCGCCAGGCTTGATTTTCAGTATGGTTATTGAGTCCAGTAAGGAGAGAGTTAGGTGCTGTTTGGTTTTCTGTATTTAGACTAGGAGCGTTTAGTAACTGTTGGTTGCCATCCAATAACCAGATTTTTTGATTACTGCCGTAATGAATGAGAGCAAGGGCTTGAATTGCTTGCTGTTTGGCTTGGTCAACGGTCAGTTGTCCTTGCTTTTGTTTCTCGTAAAGAGGGGCAATAATAGAGTGAGCAATATTCAGCACATCTCGGGTTTGGTTTTCTCGGTCTTTCACTTCACTGTGAAACAGTGTGGTTAGTGACACTAGGATTAATGCCGTTGTTCCTAACGACATCAAACCAATAATTGCCCACAGTTTGTAGCGTATTTTTATATTATTAATTTTTTTTAGCATGCATTACTCCCGATGTAATCCCTGGCGCATTCTACTGTGGTAATGGTAAGAACTCGAACTTACACTTTGATGTATATCATAATATTCACAAATAATGTATGCATGGCGTAGTCTTTATTACGACCAGTAGGAATAAAAATTGAGCTATTTCATCGTCTTTAGTACATCGTTTTTGTCCGCTACTATTTTGCCCTTGGGTTCTGAAGCCTTTTTGCTTTACTATGCTAGAGACGGCATATCGTCCATTGTATTGTTGTGGTTTTTAGCCAGTACAGGTAATACTTTAGGGGCGTTGACTAACTGGTATCTTGGGCGTTTCATATCTCGTTTCGAGACAAAAAAATGGTTCCCGGTGAGCCCAACATCACGTCAACGTGCTGAACGTGTGTTTAATAAATACGGCTACTGGAGTTTGTTATTTACTTGGCTTCCTGTGATTGGTGATGGGATTTCATTAATTGCAGGTGTATTTCATACACAAATAAGGTATTTTTTACCTTTCGTTTTTGTTGGGAAGGCGGCAAGATATGGGTTCATACTGTGGGGGCAAAGCTGGCTCTTTAACAGTTAGAGAGCGGCGATATGTTTGATTATGCTTTTTCTTGGTTAGTTTTGCCTTATTTGGTGTACATGGAGGAATTTTAATGGGTGTCACACAAAAACTGCTGGTTGTTGCAGCGGCGTTATCGTTAAGTGCTTGTTCAATGTTTGAAGGTAAGAATACCTTTATGACCTATCAGGACTTGCAGACAAAGGTAAGAGAACACGATGTCGAGATAAAAGCGGTGCAAGATCAGCTTGCACAACTTAAACAGGCTGAGAGTGCGAATAAACCGATGGCTGCTAATACTGCGTCACAATCTAATAATGCAACTTCTCAATCCAATAACGATGGTTTAGGGTTGTCTGAGAGTGAAACACAAGCTGCGCCCAGTGTCGCGCCACAGGTAACCCCTGTTGCGAATACTCAAACTCAGCAAATGGCACCTGCTCAGTCTTCTCCTACACAGCCCCCTGCACAAACCGCTTCCTCCTCCCAGTCGTCTTCAGTGCAAGCCGCGCCAATGGCGTCTTCTGAGCCCAAAACCGTGACGCCCAATTACAATAATAACTCTTCTGCAGCAATGACAACGACTAAGGCATCAAGTAGCAATGATCAATACGGTGTGCAGCTTGCCGCTTACACAAGTCGTCAAGAAGCAGTGAATGGATGGCAGAGGTTGAGTAAAAATAACTCAGATGTCTTTGTAAACCTTACCCCTCATATTACTAAAGCTGTTGTTAATGGCCGCACCATGTATCAGTTAAAAGTTGGCCCGTTTTTGGACCGTGCCTACAGTGTTGGTTTCTGTAATATGCTGAAACAAAAAGGCAAAGACTGCATCATCAAAAAGTTTGATGGTGAGCCATTGTAATTTTTCTAAGGCAACTTGCTTCGCAAGGCAATGAACACCTAATTCGGCTTCCTAAGCGCCTTTTACTCTTATAAGAGTAAAAGGCGCTTTTATTTGTGTTTGAGTCAGTTTTGATTAAGGTGATGTGAAGATTGAGCATTAACATCGTATTCGGCTTTTGACCGATGCCCTTGTTTTGTGAATAGTCGATATAAGCAGAGCTAATGATTCATACACAAATGTTGTGAATTTCATCTAGGGGTTTTTGTTAGAATCCCTTGCCACACAACAAACCCTGAGCCAAGCCGGTTCTTTCGGTAGGGTACTTGGTTTGATGGGGCGGTATACAAGAGACCTTTTGTCATAATAATCCTTATGCTTTCTTTAGCTTCAAAACTAACCAATCAGTTAAATTCTGATGAAGCCTCTATGTTAGGTAGGTATAATTCCCTGCCATCGCACCATGTAAACTGACGATAGATTTTAGGAGTAGATTGATGGCAACACCTTCCCAACATGATTTGCGAAATGACTTTCGCGCATTATTAGCAACGAAAAAATGTTACTACACTGCTTCGACCTTTGATCCTATGTCAGCGCGTATTGCGGCAGACCTTGGTTTTGAAGTCGGGATATTGGGCGGTTCCGTTGCGTCTCTTCAAGTGCTTGCTGCTCCCGATTTTGCTTTGATTACTTTAAGTGAGTTCACTGAGCAAGCGACACGCATTGGCCGTGTTGCCCGCCTGCCGATTATTGCGGATGCAGACCATGGTTATGGTAATGCTTTGAATGTGATGCGTACCATTACAGAACTTGAGCGTGCTGGTGTTGCTGCTTTGACAATCGAAGACACTTTGCTACCAGCCAAATATGGCCGTAAATCGACAGATTTAATCCCTCTGGAAGAAGCAGTTGGTAAGATTCGCGCGGCACTTGATGCCCGTATTGATCCAGCAATGTGCATTATCGCGCGCACCAATGCGGGTCAATTGACTGATGAGCAAACCATTGAGCGTGTGAAAGCTTATGAAGCCGAGGGGGTTGATGGCATTTGTATGGTGGGGATTCGTGACTTCGATCATTTAGAGAAAATCAGTCAGCATGTTTCTATTCCACTAATGTTAATTGCCTATGGCAACCCTGAGTTAGAAGATCGTGAACGTTTGGCAGAGCTGGGCGTTCGTATTGTGGTAAATGGGCATGCTGCTTATTTTGCTGCTATTAAGGCGACATATGATTGTCTGCGTGAACAGCGTGGCATAGCGGAAGGTAAGTTGAATGCCTCTGAATTGTCTACTCGTTATTCGACACTAGAAGAAAACCGAGTGTGGGCAAGCAAATATATGGATGTTCAAGAATAATATCGCTGGTGTCATCTTTGTAGACACGTCATCGGCAATGTTCTTAAACAATCTGAATAAAAAGCGCTTATGAGCGCTTTTTATTCATTTCTCTTCTTCTGTTTTCTTTTTCTCAAACTTCCTTCTTAGAATTAAACCTTAAAGCTGCCTACTTGTTCCTTCAACCCCTTGTAGAGACTCGAAATTCGTGTTGATTGGCTGCTAATGAGCTGAGAGATCTCTTGAATGCTGTCGGTCTGCTCTTGGAGTGAGGCTAAGTTTTGGTTGATTTCGTTGGCGACGGCGGATTGCTCTTGTGTGGCTTGAGCCGTTTGCGAAGCCATATCCTGAACTTTGTTGAACGATTCCGTCAAGGCATTGAAAACCTTGGTGACCTCATTGAAATTATCAGCGGTATGGTTGGCATTAGACTGACTGTTTTGAATAGATTGAGAGGATTTGTGTACGTTTTCTCGAAGTTGAGCGATCATGGCTTCGATTTCGTTTGTACTGTCTTGTGTGCGTGTCGCAAGTGTTCGAACCTCGTCGGCAACAACAGCAAATCCACGGCCTTGCTCACCTGCGCGAGCGGCTTCGATAGCAGCATTTAAGGCCAATAAGTTGGTTTGCTCTGCAATGCTGCGGATGACTTCCAAAACCGAGGCAATGGCTTCCGAGCTTTTTTCAAGCTCGTTGGAGCGGGATAAGTCTTCGGCAATGTCTTTTACTAAATTGGACATGGCGTTTTGAGAATCATTGACCGCTTTGAGGCCATTTTTCGTTAATTGGTTTGAGGTTTTCGCCTCTGCAGCTGTGTTACTTGCAATCTCCTCCATCGACCGATTAGACATATTCATTTCGTGACCTGCACTAACAATGGACTCTGATGCTGCGACTAATGCATCGGTAATCCTCCCTGTTTTATCGGAGACGGTATTCAGCTCGCTGGTGGTATCCCCCAAGGCAAAGGACTCTTTTTGAATGTGACTAATGATGGTGCGCAATTTTTCTAGGAAACTATCGAACTCATTAGAAAGATCCCCCAGTTCATCTTTGGAGGACGAGTGAATGCGCTGGGTCAGGTCGCCATCGCCTTCAGCAATCTCTTTAATCCGTTGGGTGATGCTTTCAACGCTTTTTGTCAATCTTAATGGAATGACATAACCGACAACGAGAGCAAGCGCGAAGGAAATCAATAGAATGACCTTTGCAATGTTTTGGTATTCTTGAATTTTTTGCTCTACATCGACTTGTAGGTCGTGAGAGCGTTCTCTTACGGATTCTCCTGCTTTGTCTAACAAATCACGAATGGCAGAAAATTTTTCTTCCATTTGTTTGAATTGCTTTGGCTCTGTGTTGTTGCTTGCCGAGTAAGTATTGATTAAGTCTGTACTGTCAGCCAGCCACTGACTAAATTGCACATCAAAATTACCAAAAGGCTTTGTGAGATTTGGCTCGTTTTTAAGATAGGTGCGATAGGTGTTAAAGCGTTGAATCACCTGCTTTGCATTGTTTTGAAACTCGACTTTGTTTTCTTGAAAATCGCCAATGCGGTTGATGATTTTTTGTTGGGCCAAGCGAGCCTGATAAAGATCTCGGTCAGCACTCAATACTTCTGTGATGGCTTCTAAGTAACGTTCTAAGCTAAGTGCGCTAAGGTGCACATTTTCTGCTTTACTCGCGAAGTCATGGAGACTTTCGCCTGCTTTATCGAGCGTATTACGCAGCTTAATAAATTGTTTGTCTATCTCTATCGTCGGGGAGGGGGTGGCAGATTGATGGGTATTCAACAGTCGTTGACTGGCGTCTAACCATTCTTTATAGAGGCGGTCAAAATCCGCAAAGGGTGCTAGTACTGCTTTGGGCTCATCAGCGAGGTATTCACGGTACTTTTGAAATCGATCAAATACCTGTTGAGCATTTTCTGTAAAGGTGTCGCGATTCTTTTGAGCGTTGCCCTGATTAAAAAAAAGTTGTTCTTGCGCTAAGCGCGCTTGGTAAATGTCTCTATCAGCATTTAATACCACCGACATGGCTTCAAAATAGTGACTGGTTTGTTTTTTTAATACGCTTTTTTGATAACTGCTTATGATTGCGTTAAACGCAAATAAACCAGCGAGAATCAAAGATAGAACAACGATGGGGAGCATCATTTTGATTCGAATTGATTGTGTTCGCATAACTTAATAATCCCTTATACAGTCAGTCAATTTTATCATTAACCATAGACCAAAAATGGAAAACAGCCATAGAAAGGCAATAAGTTATTGTCAGGATGCATCGCGTTTGTTGTAAAAAGGCGAGGTTGAGCGTTGCGTGCATGTTAGAACAAAGCGGCTTTTGCTGCGAATGGATGGCGTATTAAAAAATAGTTTGATTATTTTTTGTTCTGTTTCGTGTTGGTTTTTACTATGAAACAAATGTGTTTCTGTCGATAAAATTCGCGAAAAACTCAATAATTTGCAGTAAAAATCTTTTAACTTCGGATTAATGGCGTTTTTCTGTCACAAATTTGTCATCGAGGGTTTTTATACTGCGCTGCATCTAGGAGGATGAAAGAAGGTCCATTACCATGAATATCAAAGATGTGGCGGCGTTAGCAGGGGTGTCTCCTGCAAGTGTATCGCGATGTTTGAACAATACGGGTCCGATGAGTAAGACAACTCGCGCTCGTATTGAAAAAGTCGTTGCATTGACAGGGTATGATACGGGCCGTACATCGAAGCAGGTTGAGTGGAATCAAAACCCGACCATTGGTGTCATGATTCCTAGTTTGCTAAACCCTGTGTTTTCTGAAATTGTTGCGGGGATTCAAAAGCGAGCACGACATTTTGGCTATTCTGTTATCGTTGTGGATACGCAATATGAACGTCGTCTTGAAAAACAAGCCATTATCGATCTTATTCGCCAACGCGTCGCTGGCGTGATTCTGACGACGACATCGGTGGATGACAATGATGCCTTATCTTTACTAAGGGAGTTTCGCTTCCCTTTTTGTCTTGTTCATAATCAATCATCAAATGAGCCTTGCGTCTTTGTGGATAATTACCAAGCAGGCCGGGACGTTGCTGAACACTTGCTAAGTCTTGGGCATACAAAGATTGGCATGGTGGCTGGCCGTTTTCTATCTTCTGATCGGGCTAAGCAGCGTTATTTAGGGTTTACCGATTTTCTGCAAGAACAGTCAACCTCGATTTCCGTGCAATTGATCGAAGTGGATCAATATGCACTGACACCTTTTGATCAAACTCAAGCGTCTTTTTTTGACTCCCCAAGTTCTCCAACCGCCTGGTTTTGCAGTAACGATTTGTTGGCACTAAAGCTCGTCAATCATCTCAAGTCAAAAGGCGTGGTTGTACCAGAAGCTGTGTCAGTGGTGGGGTTTGACGGCATGGCATTGGGGCAGATTCTTTACCCTCCATTAGCAACGATTCAAGTGCCACACCACGATATGGGGTTGTGTGCAGTGGATTTGCTGTTTAACGCCAAGCATAAAACGGCGTTTCCTTTAGCAAGGCAGTTAGATTACCAAACCCACTTTGTGGGAACCGTGGCTGAGCGTCATCAGTCATCCAACATGCGAAGCGTTCAATAAGAAACGTTCTTTTAAAGAGAAGGAGAAAGTTGATGGGTATCTTAAAGCAGTTTACTAAACTGGCGGTTCTATCCTTAGGGTTGACCGCAGGAGCGTCTTACGCAGCGGATGCGATTTGTTATAACTGTCCCCCTGAATGGGCCAATTGGGGTGGTCAGTTGCAGTTGATCAAAAAAGATTTGGGGATTTCTATCCCAATGGATAATAAAAACTCAGGTCAGGCTTTATCACAATTGGTGGCTGAAAAAAACAGCCCTGTGGCCGATGTGGTTTATTACGGCGTGTCGTTTGGTATTAAAGCCGCTGAAAAGGGGGTTGTTGCATCATATAAACCGAAAAATTGGGACAAAATTCCCAAAGGCTTGAAAGATCCTAAAGGGCGTTGGTTTGCTATTCACTCTGGAACCATTGGCTTTTTTGTTAACAAAGATGCCTTAGATGGCCGTCCTGTTCCGCAATCTTGGAAAGACCTTTTGAAGCCAGAATATAAAGGTATGGTTGGTTATCTTGATCCGACCAGTGCGTTTGTGGGGTATGCCAGCGCTGTGGCGATCAATCAGGCGTTTGGCGGCAATATGAGTAATTTTACCCCCGCCATTGATTACTTTAAAAAATTGGCCAAGAACGATCCGATTGTTCCTAAACAAACAGCTTATGCTCGCGTGATTTCTGGTGAGATTCCGATTCTTCTGGATTATGACTTCAATGCCTACCGCGCGAAATACAAAGACGGGGCAAATGTGCAATTTGTGATTCCAAAGGAAGGTACTATTGAAGTCCCTTATGTGATGAGTGAAGTCAAGAATGCGCCACACCCTAAATTGGCCCATAAAATTTTAGACTTTGTTTTATCCAATAAAGGGCAGCGTCTATGGGCTGAGGCCTATCTCCGTCCTGTCATTGCCTCAGCTATGACACCTGAAATCGAGAAAAAATTCTTACCCGCGTCAGATTACAAACGTGCGAAACCTGTCAACTTCGAGAAAATGGCTGCGGCTCAGACTGGGTTTGCTCAGCAGTATTTAAACGCAGTGCATTAATAACAAGTTTAATTTAACCCCTAGTGCATTTGCATGGCAAAACGAAAACCCCTCCCTAACCCTCCCCTTAAATAAGGGGAGGGAACTAGGAATGCCTCAGTAAAAGGCTCCTCCCCCTTACTGAGGGGGAGGCTGGGAGGGGGTTATAAGGGGTCAATGCACTAACATAAAGAGTGGCGTATGTCTCTTGTGGTTAAAATCTAGTATTACCCGCTCTTTTTATTTTATTTTCTTGAACTATCTCGCAACGAAGCGTTTTTATGAAGAAAAATAGGCAATATATTTTATTGATGATTCCTGCGCTGATTGTCAGCTTAGCGTTTTTTTTGCTGCCAATGGCGAAGCTGGTATGGCTGTCTTTTGCGAAACAGCATGGCATCAGTTATTGGTACATTTTGACTAAACCAATGTATTTAAGCAGTTTATGGTCGACCTTTTGGCTGTCTGCTGTGGTTACCCTAGCCAGTTTGATCATTGCCACCATTGTTGGTTTATTTTTGACTCGCCATGACTTCAAAGGCAAATCCATATTGGTTGCTATGTTGAGCTTTCCTTTGGTGTTCCCTGGTGTCGTCATTGGCTTTTTTGTCATTATGTTGGCAGGGCGACAAGGTTTGCTTGCTGAGCTGGGTCTTGCATTAACAGGCGAACGGTGGACGCTCGCTTATTCTATTTCAGGTCTTTTTATTGGTTATTTGTATTTCTCTATTCCTCGCGTAGTGCTGACGGTAATGGGCGCGGCGGAGAAGTTGGATAATAATTTGATCGAAGCGGGGCGTTCATTAGGGGCAAATCGTTGGCAGTTACTCCGGGATGTGACAATACCCGCACTGACTCCTGGTTTAATTTCGTCTGGTTCTATTTGTTTTGCTACCTCCATGGGGGCGTTTGGGACCGCTTTTACCTTGGCAACCAATCTCAATGTCTTGCCGATGACGATCTATACCGAATTTACCTTAAACGCGAATTTTGCTATGGCGGCCGCGTTGAGTTTAATTCTTGGCTTTATTACTTGGGTATGTTTGACCATTGCGCGGCGTCAAGGTGGTTCGTCGTTAGGGATGGGAGGTTAATATGAAAAAGGGCGTGTTTTTTTATTTGCAATTGGCCTTCACTCTATTGATTTGTGCTTTCTTAATTGTGCCCGTTTTTATGTCCATCACGGCGGGGCTGACCAATAACTATTTTGTTGGCATTAAAAGTGGCTTGACCTTTCGCTGGGTCGAGCAGGTATGGGGAATGTATTCCAATACCATTTGGCTAACCATGAAAATTGCCTTGGTAACGACTCTGGTGAATCTTTGTGTGGGTGTGCCTTGTGCCTACTATTTGGCGCGCAGTCGAAGCAAATTATCGGCCTTTTTAGATGAGTGTTTAACCTTACCAATTGCCATCCCGGGGATGGCAATTGCACTGGGGCTGATTTCTGTATATGGCGGTATCACTGAGTTTCGCATGAGCTGGTCGTTTATTTTAGTGGGTCATGTGATTTTTACTTTGCCCTTTATGGTGAAGTCTGTCTTAGCGGTTTTGCAAAGCATTAATTTCCGCGTATTGGAAGAAGGGGCCGCCAGTTTAGGGGCGAGCTTTTGGCAGCGTTTTTTTCATGTCATCGTGCCCAATTGCAAAACGGGTATCGTAAGCGGCATCTTGATGACCCTGACCTTGTCAGCAGGGGAGTTTAATTTAACCTGGATGTTGCATACGCCATTGACGAAAACCTTGCCCGTTGGCTTGGCGGATTCTTATGCGTCCATGCGCTTGGAAGTCAGTTCTGCTTACACCTTGATTTTCCTTGGCATGATTTTGCCTTTATTGATTGCCGCGCAATTTCTGAACCGTCGACCCAAGCGTAGCGCGTAGTTAGCATTAAACAGCCTTTATGAATGAATAAGATGAGTAACACAATGAAAAATGCATCAACGAGTGTGGCGATTACATTAAAGCAGGTTCAGAAAACCTTTTCTGATGGCACACTGGCCTTGAAGCCTTTAGACCTTCATATTGAACAAGGTGAAATTTTAGTTTTATTAGGGCCATCCGGTTGTGGCAAAACCACCACTTTGCGTCTTATTGCTGGCTTAGAGTTTTGTGATCAGGGTGGTCAAATTCTGTTTGGTGAGCGGGATGTCACTCAGATAGCCATCGAACAGCGTCGTGTTGGTATGGTCTTTCAATCCTATGCACTGTTTCCCAATATGGATGTGAGTGAAAATATTGCTTACGGCTTACGGGTGCGTGGAGAAAGCAAAACCACGCAACAGGAAAAAGTAAACGAAATGCTAGAGCTGTTTGACTTACAACCCTATGCCCAACGTGCGATAGATCAGTTATCTGGAGGTCAGCGTCAGCGAGTGGCTTTGGCTCGTGCCATCATTACCGAGCCAGAAGTACTCTTACTCGACGAGCCATTATCCGCTTTGGATGCTTTGTTGAAAAAACGCTTACGAACCGACATTAATGCTTTGTTAAAACGTTTGGGCATTACCGCCGTGTATGTGACGCACGACCAAGAAGAAGCCATGGCGATGGGAGATCGCATTGCTATTTTGGATCATGGCGAGATCGCCCAAATAGGGACCGCTGAAGAGATTTATTTGTCACCTAACAATGAATTTGTGGCTAACTTTATTGGTCAAATGAACCATTTTGATGGTTTGTTACAGGGCCAAGCTTTGTCTTTTGGGAAGCAGTTTTTACCACTGTCTCCAACGCTTTATCAATCCTGCTGCGAAGGTAAGCGTCTTCGCTGTATGGCTCGTCCTGAAGATGTGCGTTTAATGGCGTTTGACGAGGCCACCGTTAAAGGGGCTGTGTCTCACAGTGTGTTTTTAGGGGACAGAACACGGGTTTTAGTTGATATCGAAGGGCTGCAAGAGCCAGTGCATGCAGATTGTTTTGAGCGTAAGCGCTATACAAGAGGGGATCGGGTGGGCTTAATGATTCCGCCATCACGTCTTGTGTTGTTACCCACTAGTGGTACGGAGTAAGTGACATGTTAATTGCCCAACTAACGGACCTTCATATTAAAAAACAAGGCAAAATCGCCTATCAAAAAGTGGATACGTTGCAGTGTCTCAAACAGGCGGTGACGCACATTAATGGTCTCTCTCCCCAGCCAGATTGGGTGGTGGTAACAGGCGACTTAGGGGATTTTGGAACGCCAGAAGAATACGATGTGTTGGTACCAGAGCTACAAAAACTGCATGCTCCCGTTAAAGTGATACCAGGGAATCACGACCATAGAGCATACCTTCGCGCAGCCTTTGAGGGTTTTTCAAGTTTTGATCATGCAGATTACTGCCACTTTTCCCATGTTGTGGATGGCTACCATTTGATAGGACTGGACTCTTCTGTATTGGGTAAGCCATACGGACATTTAACCCCCGATTCATTGGAGTGGTTGGCGACTCAGTTGGCTAACAAGCGTGACTTGCCAACCTTGATTTTTCTTCATCATCCGCCAATGAAGGTGGGGATTGACCATATGGATGTGCAAAAACTCCTCAATGATGATGAGTTATGGCAAGTACTTGAGCCTCATAAACAGGTGAAAGGGTTAATAGCAGGGCACTTACATCGTGCTATATACGCCACATGGAACGGTCTGCCTGTGTGGGTTGGCCCCTCTCATAGCCATGCAGTGACATTGGATTTAAACCCCAATGCGCCATCAAGATTCTCCCTCGAGCCACCAGCTATCCAGTTGTTCAAGCTGGCGCCTGATAGTATTGTGAGTCATATTAGTTACATTGAAGCAGGTGAAAAATCAGCCGGGCCGTTTCCTTTTTTTGATGAGAATAACAAGCTGATTGACTAAAATAGGAAGCAGAAAGCGCTTTAAGGCTTTCTGCTTTTTAATTGTCTTGTTTTTAACTTACCTTTTTTAACAATGCCGCCACGCCTTCTTTTACCTTGGCCAATAGTTCTTTCTCATCGAGGTTTTTCACTTGGTTATTACTGATGACTGGCTTGCCTTGTATAAAGCTGTGTTTGACTGAAACCGGTTCACCGCAGAGCAGTGGTGCGAATAGCGTAGAATGCACACCAGCAAAGCGAGGTTGATCGATATCGTATAAAACGATGTCGGCGGCCATGCCCACTTTTATTTCCCCTACCCCATCTAATCCCAATAACTTGGCGCCGTTACGGCTGGCCCAACGGAGGGTTTCGTCGACTGTGGTAACTTCTGGGTTTTTATTCGCCGCGCGGTGGAGTAACCAAGCAAGGTTAGCCTCTTGAATCATTGAGCCAGATTCTGCCGAAGCAGACCCATCCACACCTAGTGTGACCTTGATGCCTGCATTTTGCATGGCAATGGCTGGAGCAATGCCGCTGCCCAAACGACAGTTGGAGGTGGGGCAGTGAGCAATACCGGTTCCGGTTTGGGCGAGTTTAGCAATGGCATACTCATCAGACCAGACAAGGTGGGCAAACCAGACATCACTGCCAAGAAAATCACAGTGCTCAGCATAATCAATGGCGCTCATACCGTATCTTTGCTGTGCTTGTATTTCGTCGTATTCCACTTCTAATAAATGGGAATGCAGCTTAAGTTGGTGTTGTCTGGCGTAGGCTGCTAAGGCACGAAGGGCGGTTGGCTCTGAAGAATGGATAAGACTGGTTGGTGCCACTACCAAGCGGCGCATCGCCATAGGGCTGTCTTGATGATACCGAGCACGTGTTTTGTCCATGCGTGCGATGACTTGGTCGAGCGTTTCTGGCTGGATCGGTGAAGATTGCATGCCACGATGGCTACCTCGACTTGTGGTGCTGCCTCGACAGAGAACAAGACGAATACCTAAGTCGTCGGCTGCTTGCCATACCGCGTCTTCTATCTCCGTTGTTGAGCCAGCATGGTAAAGATAATGATGATCTGCACAGGTGGTTGCACCAGAACGAAGCAGTTCATATAAGCCTAATTTGGCAGCGTGGTACATTAAATCAGGGGAAATACTTGGCCAAAAGCGAAAGGGGACGGAGACAAGCCAGTCATCAAGGCAATGATTCAGCCCTTCAGGAATGCCCTTTAACACGGATTGCGCCAAATGGTGATGGGTATTGACCATGCCAGGATAGGCAACGCAGCCTTTGGCGTTAATTAGCGTCTCATCTGGCGCTGGTTGTAAGTTGTTGCCTAACTCGGCAATGATGCCATCACGAATACGAATATCCGTGTTGTTGGGAGAATCGAAAATGGCGCGTGTATTTTGAATGAGGTAAGACATAGACAAGCTCCTGATCGTCAGTTGCACAAAGTAGTGTGAATGGCTTTGTACGGTTGCTGATGTGGCAAGAGCAATGACCCGATGATGTATCTGCCTGCTTCTACTCTTTCCTGCTAACCATGTGGTTATAAGCAGCAAGCAAAAAACTCTCCAACTTGATGAATGCTAGCAAAGTAGGCAAGCCTTCTAATAGAAGCCGTCTAATGCCTGCTTCTATCATGGCCTTACTAAATCAGATTCTTGTTAAGAGGTACGCTTGTGGTGCTTTTTCAGAATGATATTGGCTCTTCCTAGTGCATGGCATGGTGCGAAATAGCATTGAATCTTTTTTAATGATTGATCTTTAACTCTTTTTTTCAGTTGGCATAAGCATTGCTGATGATGAATTTGTACATCAATTGGGTGTATTTCCATGAGTAGAAGCTGACAGGTTGATGATAACTGGGTCATTGCTCGCGGGATCGGGCAAGCATTCGCCTTAGGCGTATGGTAGCGGGTCGCGTGATGATTGACCTTAGACGTCTTTTCAATCACGCACTCCTTAGCTTGCTTTATATCAGTGAGTAAAAGCAAGGGAGTAGAAGCGGCGGACGGTTAATACCGTCGGGCATTGCTCCAATAACGTAATGGGTTATTGGGAGAGTCTATGAACACATCTTATGGTTTGAATGAATTAAATTTTGAAAAGACGATAGGGGGGCTGGGCGTCGAAAATCATCAACGCCAGATTCCATTAATCGATCTAAGGGCGTTTGACGAACGCCGAGAAGAAATAACCGAGCAGCTTTGGCAAGCCGCAACGAACGTTGGCTTTTTTCAGTTGGTCAATCATGGTCTTACCCGTGAGGACATTCAAGCAGCCTTTGAGGCTTCTGAGCGCTTCTTCGCTCAGTCTCAGGAGGAGAAAGCGCACTACGCATTAAAAGACGGTCTGAATGTCGGTTGGGAATTTAAAGCGCAAGTGCGTCCCTCGACAGGAACACCAGACCAAAAAGAATCCTATCAGATTACCTTACCTCACATGACTGGCTTATGGCCGAGTCAAGTAGCCGTGCCAGAGTTTCAGCGCATTATGCTCTCCTTTGAGTATCAAGCGTGGCGGTTGGGGATGAAGGTGTTGTCTTGCTTTGCCAACAAGCTTGGCTTTGTCGAAGACTTTTTTACTCAGGCCCATGATCGTACCTCTCAAGAATACCAAAGCACCTTACGCTTACTGCACTATTTGCCCTTAGAGAATGTTGAAAAACAATCTGGATTATGGCGAGCAGGCGCGCATACGGATTTTGATTGTTTAACCATGGTCTTTCAAAAAACAGGGCAGGGCGGTTTGCAGGTGTGTCCTGGCAAAGAAGCTAAAGAGGCGAATCGCCAAGAGTGGAGCAATGTCGAACCTGAGGAAGGGATCATCACTTGCAATATTGGCGACATGCTGATGCGCTGGAGTGACGACAAGCTTCAATCCACATTACACCGTGTGCGTATGCCAACGGCCACAGAGGCGAATCACTCTCGATACAGTATGGCGTTTTTCTGTCAAGCCAATAAGGATCAGCTTATCCAAGGCCCTGAGGGAAAATATGCCCCAATAACCGCTCGAGACTACTTATTGCAGCGCATCAACGCCAACTTTGCAGGTAAAAAGTAGCGATTTTTACTCGCGACGGCGAACAACGCAAAACGTCAAGCAAGTACGCCATTTGATTTGAGTGTTTTTGGGAGAAAGGTCATGAAAATAGCTAAGGTGACGGTCATTGTGGATTCGCGTTATGGCTCCACGCTGGCGTTAGCGAAAGCCATTGCTGACGGGGCTCAAGCAGAAGGTGCCCATGTGCGTTTACGCCGTGTGGCGATCCAAGAACCGGAGTTTAGCGTGGATACAAAACGAGCCGATTTTATTGCCGCACAACAGGAATACCGAGAATTGCCCAAGGCTTGTGCAGATGACTTGGTTTGGGCCGATGGCATTATCTGGGGCTCACCAACACGCTATGGCCTTATGAGCACACCGCTACGTTCCTTTATCGATGAAATCGCGCCGTTATGGAGAGAGGGGGCTCTCATCGGCAAAGTTGGCGCCGTATTTACCTCTACTGGCGGAATGCATTCAGGTAATGAAATGACTTTGCTGTCGCTTATGCTGCCATTTTTACAGCATGGCATGATTCTTTGTGGCGTGCCCCATAGCGAACCTGCGTTGATTCAAACTCGTAAAGGGGGCTCTCCTTATGGTGCCTCTGCTGTCACGGGCTTTGATGGTTCGCTGGGTGTGGATGAGATTGAGTTAACCATCGCCTCAACCTTGGGAGCTCGTGTGGCTCGCTTGGCTCGGCAAGTTGAGGCAGAGCCTGCTTCTGTGGAGCTGGCGGCGGCTTTAGCGCAATAAATGATGTGTTTTTCTGCTTGGTGTCATGACACCCAGTAGAACTCGTGTTCAAAGCGTTCAATTACTTTTATATCGGATTTGGAGTGCCCATTATGAGATTGAAACAAATACTGCTTTATTTTATTGCTGTCATTGGAATGTCTGTCTTTAGTTCGGCAACCATGGCGAAAGCGTTATACAAGGTAACCTTTGGGACAAATTGGTTTGCTGAAGCGGAGCATGGTGGGTTTTATCAAGCCAAAGCGATGGGGATTTATAAAAAATACGGCCTAGATGTCGACATCAAAATGGGTGGTCCACAAGTTAACGGTATGCAACTTTTGGTGGCCGGACGTATTGATATGTTAATGGGCTATCCCATGTCCAGTGTGAACGCTGTGTCTCAAGGCTTACCTGTTGTCACGGTGGCAGCCGTATTTCAAAAAGACCCTCAAGCCATTATTGCTCATCCCAATATTAAGTCTTTACAAGAAATTGCCGACAAAAAGCTGCCTGTTTATGTCGCGACATCGGCTTATACCAGTTTTTACCCTTGGTTAAAGGCTAATTACGGGTTCACGGATAGCATGGCGCGGCCATACACGTTCAGTGTTGCTCCCTTTTTAGCCAACAAAGGGGTTGCTCAACAAGGTTATATAACCTCAGAGCCCTTTGCGATAGAGAAAGGTGGCGTGAAGCCATCCATCTTTTTGATGGCGGATTATGGCTACCCTCCGTATGCTGAAACCATTGAAACCACTCAAAAAATGCTCAAGCAACATCCTGATGTGGTAAGACGATTTGTCAAAGCGACAATGGAAGGATGGGCAAGTTATATGAAAGATCCAGCACCGGGGAATGCCTTGATCAAAAAGGCCAACCCTCAAATGACGGATGCTCAGCTCGCCTTTAGTATTGCTATGATGAAAAAGTACCATTTGCTTGATGGTGGTGATGCCAAAAAAGGCGGCATTGGCGTCATGACTAATGCTCGTTGGACCCAGCTATACGATTTAATGAAAAAAGAGAAATTGTTGACGAAAGACATCAATATTAAAGATGTCTACTCCCTTGATTATCTACCTAAACCCCCTGTTTTAATGTCCAAATAATACACTGCATCACGGGGGAATGATGTAACCGATTGGTACTTCTCCCGTGTACATTGGAGCACGATGATGACAATGATAAGAGAGTTTTCTGGTACGACAATGGACATCACGGAAAGGGTTTCGAACAGGGAGGATGTTGATGTTAGCAATAAGGTGGCCCCAACAGGGGATAAGCGTTCCCGCCGTCCGGTTATTCAGGCGCGTAATGTCGATAAGGTCTACGGCAATGGTACCACTGCTCTAAAAGACGCCACGATAGACATTAAACAAGGCGAGTTTGTTAGTCTGCTGGGGCCTTCCGGTTGTGGCAAAAGTACCTTGTTGCGGATTATGGCCGGTCTTGGTGAGGCATCACGCGGCACTATTAAGTGGTGGGAGCAAGATTACGATGTGGTCGGAGAAAAAGGGCGTAAGTTAGCGTTTGTCTTTCAAAACGCCACGTTAATGCCCTGGGCGAAAGTACGAGGCAATGTGCGCTTACCCTTGGATCTGGAAAAATACGTCGCGGGAGATGTCGACAAGAGAGTCGAGCAAGCCCTTGATATGGTTGGCTTAAGCCGTTTTGCTGATGCTTACCCTAGAGAGCTTTCAGGTGGTATGCAGATGCGGGCGTCCATTGCGCGGGCACTGGTGACTCAGCCGAATCTATTGCTGATGGATGAACCCTTTGGTGCTTTGGATGAGATGACTCGCAATAAGCTGAATGATGATGTGCTGAGGTTATGGCAGGAGAATGGTTGGACGATTGTTTTTGTCACACACAGTGTCTATGAAGCCGTGTATTTGTCCAGTCGAGTTGTGGTGATGGCGGCGCGTCCTGGACGTATTGTCGAAGACATTATCATTGATGAGCCATTTCCTCGTCACTCTGATTTTCGAGTCTCTCAGAGCTTTGCACAATATTGCAAACAGGTATCCTTCGCTTTAGAAAAAGCCAGTGCCATGGGTCAGGAGGGCAAGGTATGAAAACACCACTGATTAAAAACCAAGGGTTTGTTCAAATTGCGGCGCCCATCGCCGTAGGGGTGATATTTCTGCTGTTGTGGGAGTTGATTGTTCGCGCTTTAGGGATTGCACCTTATATATTGCCGGATCCAGTAGCTATCTTTGAGGCTCTAGTGGATAACTGGGGTGTTTTGTTTCATGCACTCTGGGTCACTTTAACGGTGACGTTTTTTGCTTTTGCGATATCCGTGGTATTGGGGGTCGCTTGTTCCCTTCTGTTTATTCAGAGTAAATGGATTGAAGTCAGTTTCTTTCCCTACGCTATCTTGATGCAGGTCACCCCCATCGTTGCGATCGCGCCTTTAATTATTATTTGGATTAACGACACCACGTGGGCTTTGGTTGTTTGTGCGGTCATTATGGCGATATTCCCCGTTATTTCTAACACCACTCTGGGCCTGCGTAGTGTGGATCCTAATTTATTAAATATGTTTCGCATGTATCGTGCTAGCCGATGGCAAGAGCTAGTGCGGCTGCGAATTCCAGGGGCTCTGCCATATTTTTTTGGAGGCTTGCGCATCAGTTCTGGGTTGGCGTTGATCGGTGCTGTGGTCGCTGAGTTTGTGGCGGGTACGGGCGGTGCAAAAGCGGGTTTGGCGTATATGATTTTGCAGTCCAGTTATAATTTACAAATTCCCAAAATGTTTGCGGCCTTATTTTTGATTACGGCAACGGGGATTTTATTGTTTGCTTTGATGGTTTGGTTATCGAATTTAGCCTTACGTAATTGGCATGACAGTGCCGTAAAAACGGAAAACTAATCCATGTCAACAACATCGTTGCAAGCCCATTGTAGTTCTGTTTTGCATTTTCTTGGTCAAGATAAATACGAGTATTTTTCCGATGGCCTTTTGTTGGTAGACACCTGCTCAGGACGCATTGTCGACGTTGGACATCGTGAAGCATTACTTAAGCAGTACCCGCAGGCTGCGGTATTTTATTATCAGGATGCCCTTATCATGCCTGGTCTAATAGACACGCATGTTCACTACCCACAGGTCGATGTGATTGCCTCGCATGGAGAGCAACTTCTGGCGTGGCTTGATCAATATACTTTCCCTACGGAAGCTAGGTTTTCGGATCCAGAACATGCTCAAGAAACGGCTGAGTTTTTCTTAGAGGAATTACTCAGAAATGGCACGACAACGGCGGCAGTTTTTGGCAGCGTCCATGCTTCCGCTGCGGAGGCCTTTTTTTGCGCGAGCGAAAAACGTAATACACGCATGATCATGGGTAAGTCGATGATGGATCGAAATACGCCAGATGCTCTAAGTGAAACCACGGAAGTCTCCTATCAGCAGACTCGTCAGTTGATTGAGCGTTGGCATCATAATGGACGGCAATTGTATGCTGCGACATTGCGCTTTGTGGTGACGTCAACACCGGCGCAATTTGCACATATCCGCACGTTAATGGAAGAATTTCCAGATCTTTATATGCAAACACATTTAGCCGAAAACCTCGCGGAAGTGACCCTAGTAAAAGAAATGTTTCCAGAGCGTCGTGATTACGTCGATGTGTTTGATCATCATGGATTATTGGGACCTCGCAGTTTGTTTGGTCATGGTATTCACTTATCTGAAGCGGAATTGGTGCGCCTTAAAGACAGCGATAGTCGCATTGCATTTTGCCCCACATCCAACCTGTTTCTCGGTAGCGGCTTATTCGATTTAGATAGAACAAGCAAAATGGTTCAAACGGGAATCGCGACGGATGTTGGGGCAGGCACCAGTTTTTCGATGTTAGCGACTTTGAGTGAGGCTTATAAAATTTGTCAGATCAATGGTACCCGTTTCTCGCCTTTACGTGCTTTTTATATGGCAACCTTGGGCAATGCGGGTGTTTTGAGCTTAGAGAGCCGAGTTGGCAACTTCGAGAGTGGCAAAGAGGCAGACTTCGTCATTTATAACCTTGCTTGCACACCGTTAATGAAGCGTCGGCAAGCCTTGTGTCAGAGCATTGAAGAAAGGCTCTTTGCTTTGATGGTTTTGGGGGACGATAGGGCTGTTCAGTCGACTTTTATTGCGGGGAAGTGTCAGTATTTGAAAGAATCAAGCGTCAAAGCCCCATCTGATAAATAACGCTTTCTATATATCTTTACTATACTTAATAGAAGGACAAAATTTGTTGTCTCTTTATATACAATTAGACGTTCTATGTCAGTTTTTTTATGAATGAAAAAACTATAAGGATGAAGCGATTACATCCTAGAATATTAAAACAAAAACCACTATAAATTATTTTAGAAGCTTTTTTTTAAAGCCACTAAAGATAGTAACGATCAGTTCGTTATATTTATATATGGCTTATATAAATAAGTCGTTTTATGTATTCGAGGGATGATTATGACTGCGATGACAGAAACATTCACACTTAATATAGCGCCGGATAATATAACACCGGAAAATACACCCATTAATAGTCGAGTGACTACAAAAAAATACGATATTGCTTTTTTGCATACTTCTGCTTTATGTGTCAAAAACTTTGATGTCATTATGAAGGAACTTGCGCCGGAGTTATCCGTTAAACATGAAGTGAGGCCCCACTTTTTGAGCCGAGCCCATGCCAATGGCATAGACAGAGTATTAGAAGGGGATGTGACGGCGGCCATCGAAGCGCTAAGCCAAAAATCAAAAGTGGTGGTGGTCACTTGTTCGTATATTGGGCAGGTGGCTGAAAATATTGGAATGCTGAATGGTAGTCATATTGAAAGCATTGATCGAGCGATGGCGGATTTTGCGGTAGAGCGCGCGAATAATATATTGGTCTTGACTGCGTTGCAAAGTACGTTAAAGCCGACTCGTGAGCTGTTGAAATCTTCCATGAATCACTTTGGAGTGAAACCCACAGTGACGCTTCAATATGTTGATGATGCTTGGGAGCATTTTTTATCGGGCAATGAAAAAGGCTATTATGAAGACATCGCCAAAGTTTTGAGAGAAAAAGAACAGGACTACGATTTAATTATGCTTGCTCAATCCTCTATGGCGGGAGTGGTTGATGGCGTTGAGCTTTCAATCCCCGTGATTAGTAGCCCTAGAATAGGTGTTGAACGAGCTATTCAGTTTTTGGCACCGCGTTAATGTAATAAGAATTTTCTGTTTAAAATGCGTTTTCATCATCCCAAAATAAGGGCGCCTTGGCGCCCTTATTTTCTAAGTGTGCTTTTTATGATCATAAAATATTAACGTGAAACCGCTTTGGGTTGATTTAATGTTTGACGCTTTTTAAGTGCTTCGTAATAAGGCGCATAGGCGGGACGCTTAATGTATTTGCCATCGCCTGAACGAGACAGTAATTCACCTTGATGCCATGCTACTTTACCATTGCAGATGGTGGTTTCAGGTACGCCGTGTATTTCCATACCCTCGAAAATGCTGTGTTCAATCATGGATTGATGGGTTTTCGCTGACAGTGTTCGAGTGGTGGCAGGGTTCCAAATCACCAAATCAGCATCCGAGCCAACACGAACGCAGCCTTTATTTGGGTAGATATTAAAGATTTTTGCGGTATTGGTTGAGGTGAGCGCGACGAATTCATTGGCGGTGATTTTGCCTGCATTGACGCCTTTTTCCCATAACACCATCATGCGCTCTTCCACTCCAGCGGTGCCATTGGGTATTTGTGTAAAGTTGTCTTTCCCCATGGCTTTTTGTTCCGCACAAAAAGCGCAGTGATCGGTGGCCGTGGTTTGTAAGGTTCCACCCTGAACCCCTTTCCAAAGGGCATCTTGATGCTGTTTTGGTCTAAATGGCGGGCTCATGACGTGGGCAGCAGCGGTGGCCCAGTCAGGGTTTTGGTAGACGCTATCGTCGACGGTTAAGTGCCCAGCTAATACCTCGCCGAAAATCGTATAACCATGGTCTTTGGCGTAGCGAATGGCATCGACAGCTTCTTCAGTAGACACATGCACCAAATAAAGGGGAGCACCTAGTGTGTTGGCAATACTAATAGCACGGTTCGCCGCTTCGCCTTCCACAGAAGAAGGCCGCGATAATGGATGGGCTTCTGGTCCGGTTAAACCTTGATCTATAAGCTTATTTTGTAGGTGATACACCAATTCACCATTCTCAGCATGGACGGTGGGGATAGCACCTAGTTCAAGGCATTTCGTGAAGCTGGAGACAAGAATGTCATCCGTTGCCATGATGGCGTTTTTATAAGCCATAAAGTGTTTGAAACTGTTTACCCCGTGTTCGTTGACAAGTGTTGCCATCTCTTCTCCGACGCTGTCATCCCACCAGGTAATCGCCACGTGAAAGGTGTAATTCGCATAGGATTTTTGAGACCACTGACGCCACTGCTGATAAGCTTCTAAGAGCGATTGTTGAGGGCTAGGAATGACAAAATCGATAATACTCGTTGTACCGCCAGCAAGGGCAGCGACGGTACCGGAGGCAAAGTCGTCTTTGGCGACCGTACCCATAAAAGGCAATTGCATATGGGTATGAGGGTCAATGCCCCCAGGCATGATCAGCTTGCCTGTGGCATCGATGACCTTGGTATCGTCAGGTATGCTGTTGATCTCACCAATTTCAATAATCTTATTGTCTTTACATAAAATGTCAGCTTGAAACGATTCTTCATGGGTGACAATCGTCCCCCCTTTGATCAGTAGACTCATAATGACGTCCTTATTGTTAGATGTTCACTATTATTAGAAGTTCACTCACGGAATGTTGCGTATAAGGTCACGTTGGACCGCTGCACCTTGTACCGTGAAAAGTATATTGTCACCATAAACACCAAGGGTGATGTTGGTGCTTATGGTTTGCTTTGTGGTTAACGAAAAGACCCTGATTGAACTGCGATTAAGATTGCACCGCCTTAGCTTGGCGAGAGGGACTTTGTTTGGCATTGGCTAAGAAGAAATACACAATCGCACCGGTGGCCGCTCCGGTAAACCAGCCATAGTGGTAGAACCAGCCAATGGTTGGGGTATTAACGGCAATCAGCGTAATGAGCACTGGCAGCGCAAAAGCAATCAAGCCTGAACTATTAAAGTTAGGGTAAAGGCTGTTTGGGGTGTACAGAGCAACTAAGTCTAAATGCTGGCGCTTGATTAAGAAATAATCGACAATCATGATACCTGCAATTGGGCCAAGTAGGCTTGAGTAGCCTAGAAGCCAGTTCGAATACATGCCTTCTACACTAACATCGGATTGAACCCAACCGAGTTTTTTCAATAGCTCCCAGCTCATTAGAGCAATACCAATAAAACCTGTTAATAAAGCGCCACGGGTTTGATTAATGTATTTAGGGGCGATATTTTGAAAATCGTTGGTGGGAGATACGACATTGGCGGCCGTGTTAGTAGACAGAGTCGCAATGACGATCAGCACCATAGCAATGGCCACCCAGAAAGGGCTGTGGATTTTGCCGATTAGCGAAATGGGATCGGAAACGGTTGCCCCAACAAGCGTTGGTGACGCGGCGGTTAGAATAACCCCGAGTGATGCAAACAAGAACATGGTCAATGGCAAACCAATAATTTGTCCGATGACTTGATCTTTTTGAGATTTTGCATAACGGCTAAAGTCGGGAATATTAAGCGACAGTGTTGCCCAGAATCCCACCATGGCGGTTAATCC
This sequence comes from Marinomonas spartinae, assembly GCF_016461715.1. Taxonomy (GTDB): domain Bacteria; phylum Pseudomonadota; class Gammaproteobacteria; order Pseudomonadales; family Marinomonadaceae; genus Marinomonas; species Marinomonas spartinae_A. The sequence continues at coordinate 128,204 of NZ_JAEMUI010000015.1, forward strand.
ACCAAAGAAATACCCCCAAAAGCTAGATCCGACAGCTCGTGTCGCAGGGGTGGATAACACCTCAACAAGAGAGACTTTGCCACTTGCCCAAACAAGCAGGCCTATTGAAACGGCGAGTAAAAGGGGGGCCGCGAGTGTTTCCATCCACTTAATGGATTCTGAGCCACGAATCACCACATACATGTTCAATGCCCAGAATATGAAAAAGCCAAGCACTTCACCGGTGCCTCCTAAGCTGGCCCAGCTGCTGGAAATCGCAGATAGGAACAGATGGACGGCCATACCACCAAACATCGTTTGAATACCAAACCAACCACAGGCAACTAACCCACGGATTAAACAGGGAATATTTGAACCGACCATGCCAAAAGAGGAACGTAATAACACCGGAAACGGAATACCGAATTTGGTACCAGGGTAAGCGTTTAATGTCAGAGGAATCAGTAGGATTAAGTTGGCGATCAAAATAGTCAACAAGGCTTCCATGACGGATAAACCAAAATAAGCCGTTAGCACTCCCCCTAATGTATAAGAGGGAACACAAATGGCCATCCCAACCCATAACGCAGCAATGTTCCATTTGCTCCAGGTGCGTTCACTCAATTTTGTCGGCGCAAGATCATCGTTATAGGCCGTGCTATATTGGAGGTCGCTATCAACTTCTAATTCGTAGAAGTCGCCCTTTTTTATCGATTTGCTGGTCATGATTCACCTCTGTCATATGATTATTTAAGCGTGGTTTGGGGGGATTTTGTCTGTTTCCTAAGTGGACTAATGTTCCTTCGCAATGCGTTCGCTGGCTTCCAGCATGGTATGTAGTAGTACGTTGGCACCCGCTGCACATTCTTCTGGGGAGCTGTATTCGGCTTCGTTATGACTAATGCCATTCAGACAAGGCGTAAAAATCATACCTGTGGGAACAAGGTCTGCCATGTAGCAGGCATCGTGCCCCGCACCGGCATAGATATCCATATGGCTGTACCCCAGCTTTTCTGTGGCGGCTTTTACATCATCGGAAGCATTAAATTCCACGGGAGCGAAATACCAGAAAGGGTCCACATTGACTTCAAGACCATGGTCGATGGAGATTTTTTTGCAAAAGGCCAAAAGCTCTTCGTGCATTGTCAGTAATACATCGGGTTTGGGATTACGCAAATCGGCACTGAACTTCACATTGCCAGGAATGGTGTTACGAGAGTTTGGCCAGACTTGCATAAAACCAACGGTCCCCAAACCATTTTCATGGCGGTCGGCAATGGCTTTCATTTCTGCCACAATCAGTGAGGCAGCAAGCATGGCATCTTTGCGCAAGTGCATGGGGGTGGTGCCAGAATGAGAAGGGCGGCCAATGACTTCAATGTTATACCAGCGAATCCCTTGACCGAGCCGAACGATACCAATCATTTTCTCTTCGTCTTCGAGAATGGGTCCTTGTTCTATGTGGGCTTCAAAGAAGGCCCCCATATGTCGACTGCCCAGTTCCATATCCCCCAAGTAACCAATTCGCTCTAGCTCATCGCCAAGGCGGATGCCATTCACATCGGTTTTGTTGAGTTCAGTTGCTAAATCAAAACGACCTACATAGGTTCCCGAACCTTGCATTGCTGGTTGAAAGCGGGAGCCTTCTTCGTTAGTCCAGACGGAGAATTCCATTGCTGTTGGGGTTTCAATGTTATTTTCGTGGAGGGTACGCAGCACCTCGACCCCAGATAAAACGCCGAAGACGCCGTCAAATTTACCACCAGTTGGCTGTGTATCAAGATGGCTGCCTGTTCCTACGGCAGGGAGGTCATTGTTCTTACCCGGTCTACGAGCAAAGATGTTGCCAATTTTGTCGATGGAAATATCGCAGCCTGCGTCTTTGCACCAAGAGACAAAAAGATCGCGAGCCTGTTTGTCTAAATCCGTTCCTGCTAAACGGTTGCAACCGCCTTTCTTTGTTCCGCCAATGTCTCCCATTTCCATTAGTGTGTCCCAAAGGCGTTGTTTGTTAATACGAAGATCCTGCATGATGTTCTCCTATGACTCTATAAACCAGTATGAAAATAAAATTTACCAAAAGGTAAAAATTGATCGCACAGAAAACTTACCAAACATGATGTTCATGCCAAATGATAAGAATGACTTGCTTTTTTCAAATAAATCGATGTTGTCTTTTGTGGAGCAACAAATAGGCCAACTTTTTAACGATTATGAGAAATAGTTTTCTCATAGTCTTATAGTTGTTATGCTATTTTTAAAATATAATGTCGAAAAATTAAGTAAAAACAGTGTGTTATAGTTTGAGGTGAAACTTGCTGGATAAAAAAGAAAAACGGACGAAGCAGTCAGTGAATAGGGAAGTATTAGAATCGCGTATCCTGCGTGCCGCAGAGATTGTTTTTGCGTCAAAAGGGTTTAGTGGTTCCTCTATGGAACGTATTGCCGAGATTGCAAAAATTTCCAAACAAAATCTGATTTATTACTTTCCAAACAAAGACTTACTATATAGAAGAGTACTAAAGGAGATGCTGGATATTTGGATTGAGAAACTGTCTTTTTTAGAAGTTCAAGGGGAGACTCCTGAGGTCATCATTCGCCGCTATGTCAGTGAAAAAATGGCGCTATCACGACTGTATCCCAATGGTTCAAAAGTGTTTGCCCACGAAATTATCAGTGGGGCGCCAGTGCTTAAAGAGTATCTTATTAGCCACTTAAAACCCCAATTTGATCGTGATGTTATTTTGGTTAAGTCTTGGATAAATAAGGGATTAATTGATTGTGTCGACCCCGAGCATTTGTTCTTCACCATTTGGGCGGCGACACAAACTTATGCCGATTTTTCGGTACAAATGGAAGTGTTGCTAGGCAAAAATACTTTAGAAGAAGCAGACTTTCAACGAGCTGAAGACGCCGTCACTGAGTTTGTTGTGCGCGCTCTTGGTGCTAAAAAAAAATAATTAATTTTATTTTCACAATATTTTCTTTATTGGTTCTGCTTGGTTGACTTCATTTTTTGTTAGATAAGGTCAACCAAAAAATCAAATTTTTCATAATCTTAACCTTTTGGTTAACCATTTATTTATCTTTAGTTAAATTCCCTATCTCTAAAATGGTGCACATTCTGCACTAAAAAAAACAATTTACTCTGTTAAAAAAACCGTGTTATTAATTTTTATACCAAATGGTAAAAAATTAGTTTAATCCTGTTGGTTGGAGTGAATATGATTTCTATTTCAGAAGCGCAATCTTATGAATTTGCTAGCGGCCCTGATCTGTTCGCATTATGCCAACAAGCAGCAAAAATACGTGATGAACATTGGGGAAAGCGACTAACGTACTCGAAAAAAGTATTTATTCCTCTGACCAATATGTGTCGTGATGCCTGTGGCTATTGCACCTTTGTGCAAGGGCCTGATTCTCCCGATGCGAATTACATGACACCTGAACAAGTGTTGAAAACGGCACGAGAAGGGCAAGTATTGGATTGCAAAGAAGCCTTGTTTAGCTTGGGGGAGCGTCCTGAAGAACGCCATCAAAAGGCTCGGGATTTACTGAGACATCTTGGCTATACCCATACCTTAGATTACCTTCATGACCAGTGTGAAAATGTGTTACTTGAAACCACTTTGCTGCCGCATATTAATGCGGGCGCTCTATCTTACGATGAATTAAAGCATCTTAAACCCGTCGCGGCGAGCATGGGGATGATGTTAGAAACGGTCTCTAATACGCTATTAAAAAAAGGTCAAGCGCATCATGCGTGTCCAGATAAAACGCCGAAGCGTCGGCTTAATACTTTAGAGCAAGCGGGTCGCCTTGATATCGCCTTTACGACGGGTATTTTGATCGGTATCGGTGAAAGTTGGCAAGATCGTATTGATAGTTTACTTGCCATTCGTGACCGTCATTTGTCTTATGGTCATATTCAAGAAGTCATTATTCAAAATTTCCGCGCGAAACCTGGAACCGCTATGGCGGCTTGTATGGAACCTAGCCTTGATGACATGAAGCGAACCATCGCCCTGGCACGTTTGCTGTTACCCGCCGAAATCAGTGTACAAGCTCCGCCGAATTTACAAGAAGAATACGGGAGTTATATCCACGCAGGCATTAATGATTGGGGCGGAATTTCTCCGTTGACGAAAGATTTTATTAATCCAGAGCGGGCTTGGCCGCAGATCGATAATGTGGCGAAGGCCTGTCAAGGGCTGGGTTATTCCCTAGAGGAGCGCTTGACGATTTACGCCCGCTTCCAAGAGCAAGAGAGCCGTTATCTCACCGCAAACTTAACCCATCGAGTGGCTGACTTATCGGGACAAGCGACTCATTCGAATTATTTTCTTAAAGAAGAGGTGGTAGCATGAACTCATTATCATCCTATTTATTGGCACCTGCTGCAGATTCATTTACGCCACAGTTAAATCAAGTGGGCTCAAGGGTACGTAATATTTTAAATAAAGCCTTGGCGGGCGGCGAACTCAGTGTCGAAGAAGCATGTGTGTTATTCGACACACAGGGAGTTGAAAGCCAAGCGGTACTGGACACTGCCGATAAAGTGCGCGAAAAGCGCGTCGGCAATACGGGCAGCTTTGTGATCACCCGTAATATCAACTTCACCAATGTTTGTTATATGGGGTGTCGCTTTTGTAATTTTGCGAAAGAAAAAGGTGATAAAGAGGCAGAATTTCTCACTGTGGAGCAAGTGGCTGACCGTGCCGAAGAAGCCTGGCATCGAGGGGCTACAGAAGTTTGTATTCAAGGTGGGTTACACCCTGAGATTAATGCGGATTACTATCGAAATTTGGTGATCGCTGTGAAAAAGCGAGTCCCAGATATTCATATCCATGCGTTTTCACCATTTGAAATTTGGTATGGCTGCAAAAAAGCGAAATTAGCGCCAGAGGTCTTTCTAGCCGAATTAAAGGCATTAGGGCTCGGCACCATGCCAGGTACGGCCGCTGAAATCTTGGATACCGAGGTGCGCAAAAAACTCACGAAAAATAAGCTCACCACAGAAGAGTGGATTCGCATTATCAAAGCCGCCCATTCCGTTGGCGTGAAAACCACCTCGACCATTATGTATGGCCATGTGGATCAGCCCGTCCATTGGGCCAATCATTTAAAACAGTTGCGTGATATTCAAAAAGAAACGGGTGGCTTTACCGAGTTTGTGCCACTGGGCTTTATTCACTACGAAACACGCTTATACAAAGACAATCCTGACACGGTTCGTCCAGGGCCTACCCGTGATGAGCATTTTAAAATGCATGCTATTGCTCGTTTAATGCTGCAAGGCCACATTGATAACATTCAAGCATCGTGGGTAAAAATGGGGCCTGATGTGGCGGCGGCCATGTTGCGTTCTGGCGCGAATGATTTGGGTGGCACCTTGATGAACGAGAGCATTTCTCGGGCGGCGGGTGGCACTCACGGCCAAGAGGTCATGCCTGAAGACATGGTGGCCAATATTCATGCAGCGGGCCTTAAAGCAATTCAACGCAATACAAGTTATGACATGGTAAAAGATTATGGATCCGCTCCAGCGATGGAAAAACGCATTGCTATTCAAGGAGTCGCCTAATGTCAGAATTAACCATTACCTTACTCGCTGGCGGTGTGGGCGGTGCGAAAGCGGCCGAAGGCCTAGCCGCGAGCCAATATGCGAACGCGACACAAATCATTGGTAATGTGGCCGATGACGAAGAGTTTCACGGACTTTGGGTCTCGCCCGATATTGATACCTTGATTTATTCCCTTGGTGATCAGATTGATCGCCAGCAAGGTTGGGGGCGAAAAAATGAAACGCACCAAGTATTAAGTGAGCTGAATGCCCTTGGCAAAGAGACTTGGATGACCTTGGGGGATTTGGATCTTGCGACCCATATTTACCGGACGGAATTACGCAAACAAGGTGTCCGTCCAACCTATATTGCTCAGCGTTTAGCGACGCGCCATGGGGTTACGTTACCGATTTTATTACCTACCGACGATGTAGTGCAGACACGAGTGCAAACAAAACAGGGTTGGTTGTCGTTTCAAGAATATTTTGTACGTGAGCGCTGCCAGCCAGAAGTGTCTGCTATTGAATACAGCGGTGCCAACATAGCCAAAGCAACACCGGAAGCTTTATCTCAACTCACCAAAAGCGATGTGATCGTGATTGCACCGAGTAACCCTATTGTCAGCATCGGTGCGATTCTTGCGGTGTCCGGAATTCAAGAAGCCATTGCAAAAAGCGGGGCCTATGTGATCGCTATTTCACCTTTGATTGGCGGAAAAACAATTAAAGGACCAGCAGACAAAATGTTGGAAAGCGCAGGGAAAAGCATCGATTCAAAAGGCATTTATCAGTGTTATTCCTCTTTTTTGCACGCTTTGGTAATAGATGATGCCGACCGGAACGATGTGCCTTGGTTGCATGATCAAGGGGTGGATGTCTTGGTGACGAACACCTTAATGAAAAGTACTCAAGACAAGCAAAGGCTCATGACCAAGGTGATTGAATTTGCTCAGTCTCGGCGTAATCTGAGGGCAGCATAATGGAACAACCTCTGTTGAAAAAGCTCTGTGTGGTGATTCCTATGAAATCGCCCAGTCGTGCTAAGCAGCGTTTAGCGAGTTGTTTGTCAGATGCGTCTCGAGAAAAGCTGGCGTTGAATTTGTTTGAAAGCACTTTGGTGTTTTTTCGATATGAATTTGCCAGTCTGGATGTGTTGGTGGTGAGTGATTCAAGGGAGATATTAGCCTTGGCACAACGGCATGGTGCCTTGTGTCTATTTGATGAAGGCAGCTTAGGACTCAATAGTGCTCTAGACCGTGCTTGTCAAAGGGTCACCTCTTTGGGCTACGCCCATCAGTTGATTATTCCCAGTGATATTGCTTGGTTGGATAAACAAGAAATTCACACCCTATTAATGGCTGCAAGGGAATCAGACGTGGTGATTGCGGAGGCGAAAGACGGTGGTACCAACGCGTTATTAACCACGCCACCGAGTGCCATTGCATTTCACTATGGGGTTCATTCGGCCTTGTCTCATCACCAACATGCGGCACGACGGGGGTTACGTTGCTGTTCCTTGCAGTTACCTCATTTATCCTTGGATATCGACCAAAGCGATGATTTAGAACAGGCGACACAGCAACAACCAAATCGTTTTAAAACGTGGCGAATAGCGCCGCAATCGAAGGAGCGGTCTTATGTCTGATTCACTTGCTGTTGCTTCTTTTCCTATGACGTCTTCTTCAGTGTTTGCTTCTTCGGATGCTATGTCGATGTTTCGTTTACGTGGCTTACCTGACTTTCAGCAAGGAGATGATTTAGCGCAAAGCATTATTGATACGCTCGCGTTGAATCAACAAACCTTGCTTGAAGGCGACATCTTGGTGATTGCCCATAAAGTGGTATCGAAAACCGAAGGGGCGTGTGCCTTTTTAGATCAAATCACTCCCAGCGACGATGCCATTACATTAGCCAAAACAGTCAACAAGGATCCGCGAAAAGTCGAAGTGATTCTCTCTCAATCAAAACGCATTGTCCGCGCGGTGAAGCGTCCCGAGCAGCAAGAAGGTGTACTGATTGCAGAGCATAAAAACGGCTACATCTGTGCCAATGCGGCGGTGGATGAATCTAATGCGGATCACCCTGGGCAGCTTATTTTATTGCCGAACGATCCAGACAAAAGCGCTCGACAACTGTGCCTTGCTTTGGAGTCTCATTTTCACTGCAACTTAGGGGTGGTTATTAGCGATACCTTTGGTCGTCCCTGGCGGTTAGGGCAAACCAATGTGGCGATTGGCCTGGCCAATGTGCCAGGCGTTATGAATATGGCGGGGGAAGTGGACGCTTTTGGTCGACCTTTAAGTGTCACCGCGCCAGCGTTTGGCGATGAGTTGGCGGCCGCGTCTGGTCTATTAATGGAAAAAAGTGCCAAAGCCCCGGTGATTGTTTTTCGAGGTCTTGATTGGCCGAAAACCGACAGTAGCAGCCGAGATCTTATTCGTTCCCACAATGAGGACCTTTTTCGATGAGTAAAGTAGCGATGAATAACGCAGAGATGAAAGAAGAGATCAGCAAAGTCGCCATTATTGGTGGCACAGGGCCACAAGGAAAAGGGTTAGCGTTGCGTTTAGCCATGGCTGGTGTGAGCGTTGTGCTTGGGTCTCGTGATCCGGACAAAGCACAAGAAACCGCCCAACAGCTGATTACGACCTTGTCTGAATGGGATTTACCAGAATGGAAAGGTGTTGCTGATATTACGGGCATGTCCATGGAAGAAGCCACCAAGGCTGCCGATCAAATGGTGGTATTGTCCGTGCCATACAGCGGACACGATGCCACCTTGTCGACATTAAAGCCTTTATTAGAAGGCAAAATATTAATCGACATTGTAGTGCCTCTTGCGCCGGGTAACCCTAAAGCCGTTGTCATGCCTGAAGCGGGTTCGGTTACCGAATCTGCACAGGCATTGCTGGGAGAAAGTATTCCCGTTGTCGGTGCGTTGCATAATGTGTCAGCTGTCACGTTGAATGATCTATCGCGTTCCATCAACTGCGATATTCTCGTATGTGGTAATGATTTAGCTGCGAAAAAAAGCGTGATGTCGCTTATCGAAAGGATGGGAACCAAGGCTTATAACGCAGGATTAGCCGAAAGTGCTCGCTGTATTGAGGCGCTGACGCCCATTTTGATCCGTTTGAATATCTCAAAAGACGTGCCTTTTAGTCATGCCGGGGTTCGCATTTGTCCACCAGATCATTAGGTTTCGATTACTGAACTCACCAATACTTTGTTAAAAACAGACTCAAAATGCTCATTTATAACTTATAGACTCCGCTTTTTTGTCTGTTTTTGCCTCGTCTTGGTTTTGCTCAGTACATCTTGGAAAGTTGTTTAGAACAGATTCAAACTTTGAAAAATATTAAAAAAGCATAATCACAAGAGGAACATATTATGGAATTTGGTATTACGTTTAAAGGTTTTGTGAGCCCTGACCGAGCACGTCGTTTAGTACGTCAAGCGGAAGAGGCTGGGTTTGATTATTGCTGGTTCTATGACTCACACATTTTATGGCGCGAGTCATTCGTTGCCATGGCCATGTGTATGGAGCATACCAAAACCATGCGTTTTGGACCTTGTGTGACGAACCCTAATATCCGTGATTGGTCATTATCGGCAAGCTTATACGCCAGCCTCGCATTGCAAAGTAATGGTCGTTTTGACATAGGCCTTGGTCGTGGGGATTCCTCCATGCGAGTGATGGGTAAAAAACCTGCCACCTTGGCACGCCTTGCTGAATTTACCACGAAAGTGAAAGCCATGGTGCGCGGTGAAGAAGTAGAATATGGGGAGTGCCCAGAGCCAGTTAAATTGCCGTGGTCAGTGGGGTATGAGTTACCTGTTTGGATCGGTGCGTATGGACCAAAGGCATTGGCTACGGCAGGGCAAGTAGGCGATGGTTTGATTTTACAAATTGGTGATCCCAGTTTGGTGACTTGGTTTAAGGATCAAGCCATTAGTGCGGGTCAAGAAGCTGGGCGTGATATGTCTAACTTTAAGATACAAGCGGCAGCCCCCGCTTATTTTGGCGATATGGATTACTGTATTGAACATACCAAATGGTTTCCAGCGATGGTGGGTAACCATGTGGCAGATATCGTTGAAAAATACGGTAGTGACTCCGGTTTGGTGCCCAAAAGCTTGACGGACTACATTGAAAAACGCCGTGGTTATGATTACTCAAAGCACGGTCAAAGTGATAATCCATACTTAGACTTTATTACCGAAGACATAGTGAAAAGCTTCTGTGTGCTGGGAACTGTAGAGGAGCACATCACCAAGGTGAAGGCGCTCGAAGAAGCGGGTACGACTCAGTTCAATATCTATTTAGACAGTGGGGATGAGGAAGAAATCATCGCCAACTACGGCCAGCATATCATTCCAGCGTTTAAATAATCTGAATCATGAAATGCGCTTTTTCATAACAATACAAAGCTGGCGTTCATTGCTTGAGCGTTAGCTTTCGTTTTTAGCTACTGTTAAGAAATGTTAATAGAGATGATA
>NZ_JAEMUI010000016.1 GCF_016461715.1 Marinomonas spartinae
TAAATAGGAAGCCCTGATCAGAAATGGTCGGGGCTTTTTTCGTTTCAAGAAACGTTTTAAACCATCAGCCGGGTTGAAGCACCTGATCCCATCTCGCAAAGTCATGTGAGAGGGTCGTTATCAAGATTTAATTAAGAGAAGCCCCATCCTGCTAAGTAGGATGGTTTTTTTCGTTATGGGAAATCACCATTGCCGATGGTCGTGATGGGCTTTTTATGGCAGACTAGCAGATTGTCACCTTGCCATCGTATTCGCTTTGCCTGTTTCGTAGGTTTAACGCGTCGGCGCGAATCCCATAGCAAGACGATTGATCTGAGTTAATCTTTTCAAAGGTGGAGCGTTAGATCAAGGAATTCTATCCACCTTTTACTCATCATAAGTGTTCACTCTTTCAGGTTCTCTCACTGTTTTTTAGACTCAATGCATCTGCGAGAATTAAACGCAAAACTTCTCACTATTGTTATAAATTACAGCCGATGGCAAGGTCTGTCGGCAAATTAGCATATATTGGAAATATGAAATAGAACCAATAACCTATAAGTATGGTTGCAAGATTATCCAAAAAAATTCAAAGAATTTTGTAGTCTTATCTGTATGTCTTTTATTCTCAGATTTAAGTACTAGCATTAATGGTTGAATAACAATGGAAGGAGACGAAGATGGCAAAAGTATTAGTACTGTACTATTCAAGTTATGGTCATATAGAAACGATGGCGAATGAAGTAGCTGAAGGAGCGCGAAGCACAGGTGCTCAGGTTGACATTAAGCGAGTACCCGAGTTGATGCCAGAGGATGTGGCAAAAAACGCGGGAATAAAGCTTGACCAGGCGGCTCCTATCGCCAAGCCTGAAGACTTGGAAGAGTATGATGCCGTTATTTTTGGTTCACCCACTCGCTTTGGGAATATGGCCGCTCAGATGAGAAATTTTCTGGATATGACGGGGGGATTATGGGCCAAAGGTAAGTTAGTCGGTAAGGTTGGCAGTGTATTCACGTCTACTGGTACTGGTGGTGGTAATGAGACGACGGTTCAATCTTTTCATACAACGCTATTTCACCATGGTTTTGTTGTGGTTGGTTTGCCTTATTCTTGCCCAGAGTTGGCGGATGTGAGTGAAGTAAAAGGGGGCTCTCCATTGGGGGCTGGTACGATTGCAGGCGCCGACGGTAGTCGCCAGCCATCTCAGAAAGAAGTGGCGATGGCACGCTTCCAAGGTAAGCATGTTGCAGAAATTGCCGCGAAGCTAAGTGCATAACTCGGCTTGCTCGTAGATTTATTGACAAAAAAGGTAGGCCTTGAACGCCTACTTTTTTTGTCTGTTCTCCAGTAAATGCACGGTTTTTCTTCTCTTTTGCTAAAGCGAGTGTTAGAAACGGGAAAGAGGGAATACTGATGTATTTTTGTCACTTGTGATGACGATGAATATTTTGTGTTTTAGATCAAATATCGCTTCCCTCGTATGAGGTTATTCTCTATTCTCGCGCTCGTGGTACCACCATATTTTTTTCTGTTGTTTTTGATCAAAGCGGCTTTATTTTTTGTCCAAGGAATACCTATGAAAATCGCTATTTTATCGCGCAATCCCAACCTTTATTCTACTCGACGTTTAGTGGAAGCTGGTCGAGAACTGGGCCATGAGGTGGATGTGATAGACACGATGCACTGTTATATGGACATTACCAGTAGCAGTCCGTCGGTTCGTTACGATGGTCAGCCTTTGCCTATGTACGATGCTGTTATTCCAAGGATCGGTGCTTCTGTTACTTTTTATGGTACGGCCGTGGTCCGTCAGTTTGAGATGATGGGCACTTACAGTATTAATGAATCTGTGGCGATTAGTCGCTCAAGAGATAAGTTACGCTCTTTACAGTTAATGTCCCGTAAAGGTCTTGGTTTACCCAAAACAGGGTTCGCTCACCATCCAGATAAAATTGGTGACTTGCTAAAAAATGTTGGCGGGGCACCAGTGGTGATTAAATTGTTAGAGGGTACACAGGGGATTGGCGTGGTGTTGGCGGAATCTAATAAAACCGCTGAATCTATTATCGAGGCCTTTATGGGGTTAAAGGCTAATATTTTGGTGCAGGAATACATCAAAGAAGCTGGCGGTGCGGATATTCGTTGTTTGGTCGTTGGTGGCAAAGTGGTGGCTGCGATGAAACGGCAAGGTGCAGAGGGGGAGTTTCGCTCTAATTTGCATCGTGGTGGAACGGCTACTCTCGTTAAGTTGTCGCCAGAGGAGCGTAAAACGGCCATTGATGCGGCGAAAGTAATGGGGCTGAATATGTGCGGCGTCGATATATTGCGCTCTAATAATGGCCCTTTGATCATGGAAGTTAACTCATCCCCAGGTCTTGAAGGTATTGAGTCTGCAACCAAAAAAGATGTGGCTAAAATGATTATTCAATACTTGGAAAAAGCATCGATTACCGGGACGACGAAGACGAAAGGGAAGGGTTGATGAGTAATGATATTTTATCGATAGATGGAATTGATATTTCACTTGGCGAAACCATTAAAATTGAGTTGCCAATTATTAAGCTGTATACCGATACGAACATGTCCATGCCGATTTATATTCGACGTGGTAAGCGTCCTGGCCCGACGCTTTTTGTCAGTGCTGCGATTCATGGCGATGAACTGAACGGTATTGAGATCATTAGCCGCCTGATTAATAGTAAGTATATGGATAAAATTCGTGGCACTTTAATTGCCGTACCGGTGGTCAATGGCTATGGTGTACTCAGCCAAAGCCGCTATTTGCCAGATAGACGGGATTTGAATCGTAGCTTTCCAGGCTCCAAACGTGGCTCTTTGGCTGGACGAGTGGCGGATCGGTTTTTAACGGAAGTGGTGTCAAAAGCGGACTATGGAATTGATTTGCACACTGGGAGTTTGCATCGCTCTAATTTACCGCAGATACGTGGCAACTTGGATGATCAAGACATTTTAGGGATGGCAAAGGCCTTTGGCGTCCCTGTTATCTTAAACTCTAATTCCCGGGACGGTTCTTTGCGAGAGTGTGCAAATGATGTCGGTGCAAAAGTGATCTTGTATGAGGCGGGTGAGGCCCTACGTTTCGATGAATTATCTATCCGAGCGGGGGTAAAAGGGATTATTGGTGTGATGCGACACCTTGGTATGCTATCGAAATCTCGTCGTAAAAAGTCATTGCCAGAGCCCAGAATTGCCAGAAGCAGCAGTTGGATTAGAGCAACCGATAGTGGTTTTACAACGCATTTGAAAGCCTTGGGTGATCTTGTTGAAAACAACGAGTTGCTGGCTCAAATTAAAGATCCTTATGGGGAAGTGCTGGATGAGGTGGTGTGTAAAAAGGGTGGCATCATCATTGGTAAGCAAAACATTCCACTGGTTCAAGAAGGGGATGCGATGTATCACATTGCTCATTTTTCTTCGCCAGATGAGGTCGCTGAATACGTGGAAAGTATGCAGGATGAATTGATGGAGAACGACCAAGCTTTTCCTTTAGATTAACTGTATTTAGGCCCATTGGGCGAGATCATTTGTTAGGTAGCAAAAAAAGCCCTGCAAAGCAGGGCTATCAAACTAGAAAGTGACGCTACAATAAACGTAACGCGCCGTCGTTAAACGGCATTCTGACTTAATGATGAGTTTTCCAACACGTCATTAAGATGCAGCCAGGTTTCGATGACAGTATCTGGGTTAAGAGACATGCTCTCAATACCTTGACCGACCAGCCAGTCTGCAAAATCCGCATGATCCGAAGGCCCTTGGCCACAAATCCCTACGTATTTTCCTTTATTACGACAGGCGGTAATTGCCATCTTCAATAATTTTTTCACCGCAGGATTGCGTTCATCGAACTTATCCGCGATGAGACCGGAGTCTCGGTCTAATCCAAGGGTTAACTGGGTTAGATCGTTTGAACCAATAGAGAAGCCGTCAAAGTATTCTAAGAACTCATCAGCAAGTAAGGCATTGGATGGAAGTTCACACATCATGATGACTTTCAGGCCATTTTCTCCGCGTGCTAGGCCTTGTTCTGCCAATAGTTCGGTGACTTGTTGAGCTTCTTCGAGTGTGCGCACAAATGGGATCATAATCTGAACATTTGTTAAGCCCATTTCGTTACGTACTCGGCGAATGGCCTCACATTCCAAGGCAAAGCAATCACGGAACGAATCGTCGATATAGCGAGCCGCTCCACGGAAGCCTAGCATTGGGTTCTCTTCATCTGGTTCGAACAATGGACCACCAACGAGGTTGTGGTACTCGTTTGACTTAAAGTCAGATAAACGAACAATGACGGGCTTTTTAGAGAAAGAACAAGCCAACGTGGCGATCCCTTCTACCAGCTTGTCGACATAGAACTCCACAGGGCCCGAGTACCCCGCGATACGATGGTTGATCTCTTCTTGCAGAGAGGCATCCATTTGATCGTAATTCAATAGCGCTTTTGGGTGAATGCCAATCATACGGTTAATAATGAACTCAAGACGAGCCAATCCGATACCAGCATTAGGCAACATGGCAAAATCAAACGCACGGTTTGGGTTGCCCACGTTCATCATGATTTTCACTGGTAGGTTAGGCATGTTGCCCACTTCTGAGGTGATCACATCGAACTTGAGCTGACCTTGGTAGACAAAGCCCATATCCCCTTGGGCACAAGAAACTGTGACGGATTGTCCATCTTTTAAAACCTCTGTGGCATCACCGCAACCGACGACAGCGGGAATGCCCAACTCACGAGCAATAATCGCAGCATGACACGTACGTCCACCACGGTTGGTGACGATGGCCGAGGCACGTTTCATAATAGGTTCCCAATCGGGATCCGTGATGTCGGTTACAAGAATATCACCTGGTTGAATGCGATCCATCTCGGTAATAGACGACAGCACTTTGACTTCGCCTGTGCCTATTTTGTGACCAATCGCGCGCCCAGTGATGAGAACAGATGAGGTTTCTTTTAGAGAATAACGTTCCATGCTTTGTGCATTGGTTTGGCTGCGGACGGTTTCAGGACGGGCTTGAACGATGTAAATTTTGCCGTCTACTCCATCTTTTGCCCATTCTATGTCCATGGGGCGTTTGTAATGTTGTTCAATGATGCAAGCTTGGCGTGCCAAATCTTCGATTTCTTCATTGCTCAGTGCGAAGCGGTTTTGGTCATTCAACTCGACAGGAACAATTTCGACGAATTCTTCGCTGCCAGCTTCCGCGTATTGCATTTTTTGCGCTTTAGAACCAAGAGACTTACGCACAACAGCAGGGCGGTTAGCGGCCAATGTGGTTTTATGTACATAGTACTCATCTGGGTTGACGGTGCCTTGTACGACCATTTCACCGAGACCGTAAGCGGCTGTGATGAAGACCACTTCGTTGAAGCCTGATTCGGTGTCTAATGTGAACAGTACGCCAGAGGCGCCAATGTCACTGCGAACCATCTTTTGAATGCCAGCAGACAGTGCCACCCCTTTGTGTTCAAAGCCTTGATGCACACGGTATGAGATCGCGCGATCATTAAATAGTGAAGCAAAGACGCGTTTAATGGAGGCTTTAATATCTGCCAAGCCTTTGACGTTTAAGTAAGTTTCTTGCTGTCCTGCGAAAGACGCATCTGGTAGATCTTCAGCGGTTGCCGAAGAGCGAACAGCGAAAGACGTATCGCTAGGGTTGTCATCGCACAGTACAGCAAAGGCGTCTTTGATTTCTTGATCAAATTCAGCAGAGAAAGATGCACTTTCAATCCAGCCTCGAATTTGCACGCCAGCTTCAGCAAGGGCATGAACATCATCGACATCTAAGCTGTCTAGGGTTTCATGGATTTTTGCATCCAAGCCACTTTCTTCTAGAAAGCTTTGATAAGCATAGGCAGTGGTTGCAAACCCATTTGGTACTTGAATACCAAGGTCCGTCAGGTTGGAAATCATTTCACCTAAAGATGCGTTTTTACCGCCGACTTCACCGACATCTTCTAAACGAAGATCTTTAAACCACTTAATAAATTTGCTCACAAGGCACTCCAGAAATTGTTAAACGTAAAAGCTCTTTTTATTGTGTCTTTCATATCATCGTGCTGTTCGACATCGCTGAGATATCAAGACAAGACAGCCGGAATATTTTTCTAGCCTGCGCTTGTCAAAGTGCAGCGAATGAGATCATTGTATGTAGAGGAGTGCTGAGGAATAAAATCGATTATTCGATGTTGTTTTATTTCAATTTAAAAATTCAATGTTGTTGTATAACAACAAAAAAGAGAAAAAAATGATGAAAGTATATTTTGTTTCCGATGGAACGGCGATTACAGCTGAAGTGTTCGGTTCTGCGATATTGTCCTTTTTTGATATCCCAATCGAAATGCAAAGTGTGCCTTTTGTAAATACCAATGACCAAGCCAATGGTTTAAAAAGACAAATCAATTTAGAAGTGGTGAATGGCAATGCTCCACTGGTGTTTTATACGATTTCTGACATCTTAATCCGTGAGATTATTCAATCTTGTGATGCTCACTGTTATAACGTGTTTGGTGACTTGCTGTTACCCATTGAAAAAGCCTTGGGAGTGAAAGCCCTGCCGACGGCTCAAAAGGCCCATGGTATGAAAGCGGGGGTCTATGATGCTCGCATCGAGGCGATTAACTACGCCTTAGCGAATGATGATGGCGCATCAATCAAAAATTTCGATCAAGCGGATATCATTTTATTGGGTGTATCTCGGTCCGGGAAAACCCCCACCAGTTTGTACCTTGCCATGCAGTACAGTATTAAGGCGGCGAATTATCCGATTACAGAAGATGACTTTTCCGCGCCAGGCTTGCCAAAAGTGCTTCGTCCTCATAAGAAAAAGTTGTTTGGTTTAACCATTGATCCCGATAGATTGCACGAAATTCGTACAGGACGCATGGCATCTAGTAAGTATGCTTCGCCACGTCAGTGTCGTTATGAGTTAGAAGAAGTGGAGTCTTTATATCGACAAGAACGGATTCCTTTCTTGAATTCTACGCGGTTATCGGTGGAAGAAATTTCCGCCAAAGTCATGGCCGAAATGCATTTGGTGCGTCATAGACAGTGAGTTTTGTCGAAAAACCTATCAACTTATTCGATGGGTTCTTGTTTTTTGTGGGTTATTTAACTGGATTTGACGCAAAAAGGTGCGACGTCACCTTAAAACTATCACAATCAATCGGTATAAAAACCCTTAAGATTAGCGAATGAGTGCGTTTTGTTGTGAAATTACACATAGAGCAATAACGTGAGGTTGGCTATTTCGAGCTGCTTGTGCAGTTTATGTGAACAAGTGCGTTAAGCTAAAGAGTATTGGCGGATAATACTCTATAATAATGCCTTATCAGGGAAGGTGCGAATAAGTTGTCTAAGACTCAGGCTTTCAGAAAGATGGTCAATTAAGGCGTGATGTTGAGGAGTGTAGCTTTCGAAGCATCGCAATGCAGGAGCAATTACCGAGACAGGAGGACTTGTTTGTACCTTCCCTAGACAGGTCAGCGACTTGTTAAGCGGCTAACTAGAAGAAACACTAGACGGCATAAGACTATAGAGGAACAGGGCGCTGCAGAGTATAAGATGCCAATACCCATATTTTCATAAGGCTGCATCTTATTGAACAAATCAAGGATAAAAATACATTGAGTAATAAAAAAATTAACGACCCACATCAGCAGCGCGAAGCCTCTAAATACGATAATCCGGTACCGAGCCGAGAGTTTATTCTAGAGTTTCTGGCGACCCAGAACACAAGCCTTGGTCATTTTGACCTGTGCAAAGCCTTTGGTCTGACAGGGGAAGATGAAATAGAAGCCCTTCGCCGTCGCTTGATCGCCATGTGTCGCGATAGTCAACTAGTTAGTAATCAGCAAGATGAATACACCCCTATTTTAGAAAGCGACCTGATTGAAGGTTATGTGCAAGGTAATAAAGAGGGACATGGCTTCTTATTGCGCCCTAGTGACGATGATATCTTCTTATCGGCCCGTCAGATGCAAAATGTGATGGATGGCGATAAGGTGAAAGTGCGCCTGTCTGGCCGAAGTGTAAAAGGCCGTTTAGATGGTGTTGTGGTTGAGATATTAGAACGTAAGCACAGTCAGCTGGTTGGACGCTATTATCTAGAAAAAAATGGCGAGGAAAGTCGTACGGCTTTTGTCACTCCAGAAAACCCGCGCATTTCTCAAGATATTCTCATTACCAAAGATTCTGGTTTAACTCCCTCTCACGGACAATATGTGTTGGCAGAAATTGTCAGTTATGCAGAGCGCGGCAAACCAGCACAAGGCATAGTGAAGAAGATTCTCGGTGACTTTATGGCACCAGGGGTCGAAATTGAAGTGGCAATGCATCGTTATGAAATCCCTAACGAGTGGCCTGCTGCCGTGGAACAGCAGATTAAGCATTTTAGTAGCGAAGTAGCCGAAGAAGACAAAGCGCATCGTGTGGATCTCCGTGATACTCCATTTGTCACTATTGATGGCGAAGACGCGCGGGATTTTGACGATGCCGTTTATTGTGAAAAGACGCCTGGTGGTTGGAAGCTACTGGTGGCGATTGCCGATGTGTCCCACTATGTGAAAAAAGACACAGCCTTGGATGAAGAGGCGATTGTGCGTGGCAACTCGGTATATTTCCCAGGTCGTGTGATTCCTATGCTGCCGGAGATTTTGTCGAACGGTCTGTGTTCTTTGAATCCAGATGTAGATCGTTTGGCGATGGTGGCGGAAATTTCGTTGACGTCTCGCGGTAAGATGCGTGGTTACAAGTTTTACGAAGGCTTGATCCGCTCCCATGCCCGTTTGACCTATACCAAGGTCGCGAAAATGATTTCATCAGAGCCCGGTGAACAAGGTATAGAGCTGCGTGAGCGTTATGCCTCCATCGTGTCACATATTGATGATTTAAGCGGCTTGTATCATGTGTTGAAAGAAGCACGTGATGAGCGGGGGGCGATGGAGTTCGATACCATTGAAACGCGTATGGTATTCGATGAGGATTCTAAGATTGAGCACATTGTTCCGGTAGAGCGTAACGATGCCCATAAATTGATCGAAGAATGTATGTTGTGTGCCAATGTGGCTGCCGCAGAGTTATTGATCAAAGCGGATTTGCCTGCCTTGTTTCGTGTCCACGAGGGACCAAAAGAAGAGCGCCTATTAACCCTGCGTACTTATCTTGGTTTGCTTGGCTTGGAATTAACGGGTGGTCTGAAGCCAACTCCGGATGATTACGCCAAGTTAGCAGAACAGATTAAAGATCGGGCGGATGCTCGTAGTATTCAAACCATGATGCTGCGTTCTATGTCCCAAGCGGTATATCAAGCGGATAACATGGGCCACTTTGGTCTGAATTACCCTGCTTATACCCATTTTACCTCGCCGATTCGTCGTTATCCTGATTTGTTGACCCATCGTGCCATTCGCTACTTGATTCGTGGCGAAGGTCGCCCTGTGGTGCGTCAAGCATATCGTGTGGCAGGTAGCCCAACGATTAAAGAGCGCAAAATCTATGGTTATGACCATGCGGATATGGATGGTTTAGGTGACTCCTGTTCGATGACAGAGCGTCGCGCAGACGAAGCCACTCGCGATGTGGAAGCCTGGTTAAAATGCCAATACGTTGAGCAGCATTTAGGTGATGCATTTGAAGGGGTAGTGACGGCCGTTACCTCATTTGGTTTGTTTGTGGAATTACAAGGTTTGTTCGTTGATGGGTTGGTGCATATTTCTGGGCTCGGTCAGGACTACTTTGTTCATGATATCGAGCATCAGGCGATCATTGGTGAACGGACTGGTCGGGTATTCCGTCTTGGCGATACATTAAAAGTGCGTGTATCCAGTGTCAACCTTGAGCAACGTAAGATTGATTTAAGCCTAGATGAAACCAAGCCACGTCAACGTCAAAAAGTAGAGCGTAATGATTTAACTGAGTTGGAAATGCAGCTTGCCCAGTTGCCGCCAATAGAATTAGGTGGCCGCGGTAAACCAAAAAATCTTCCCAAGGACGAGAAGATCGCCTCTTCTAAAGAGAGTAAAGGTAAAGGGGAGAAAGACGGTGTGCAGGCAAAATCGAAAAAGCGCCGCACGCCATCTAAAGGCAAACGTGTTCGTCAGAAAAAATCGTCGTCGGCTGCCGCTGCAAAGTCCACCACCTCTGCGGTGAAAAAACCGAAAAAAGCTAAGAAAAAAGTCAAAAAGAACAATGCTAAGCCACGTGCGCGTGATTAATTGATTGATCGAGTAAAAGGTAAAAATGTCTGATTTAGAATGGATCTATGGTATTCACGCTGTTGAAAATGCTTTGTTACAACAGCCTGAACGGGTCAAAGAAGTACGTTTTCAAGAAGGCCGAGATGATAAAAAGACACAGCGTCTTGTCCAATTGTGTAAAACCCATAAAGTACGTTACAGCTTGGTGGCTCGTCGTGAGTTAGATCAGTTGTTTACGAAGACCAAAGAGCGAGTGGTTCATCAAGGGGTTGTGGCCTATACAACTATGACCAAAGCGGGCAATGAGGCGGATCTGCATAGCTTAGTTGCTGGCTTAGATGAAAATCCGTTGATTATTATTTTAGACGGTGTGACCGATCCTCATAATTTAGGGGCGTGCTTACGTAGCGCCGACGCCGCCGGGGCTCATGCGGTGGTTATGCCAAAAGACAACTCTGCTCCGATGAATGCTACCGTGAGTAAAGTTGCCTGTGGGGCCGCTGAAAGCATTCCTGTTTTTGCGGTTACCAACCTTGCTCGTACCATGAAAAAGCTACAAGACCAAGGGGTGTGGATATTTGGTACCGCTGGTGAAGCGACGCAAACAATTTATGAGCAAGACTTGACGATTCCGACGGCCATTGTGATGGGAGCAGAAGGAGAAGGCATGCGACGTCTGACCCGTGAACAGTGTGATTATCTGGTGAAACTACCAATGGCCGGTGTGGTGTCAAGCTTGAATGTCTCTGTGGCAACGGGGGTTTGTTTATATGAAGTGGTTCGTCAACGCGCTGTGAAAGCGCTGGCTTAAGGAGACGGTTCGGTGTTCGAGCAATTTGATATTTCGTTGCCTTCGTTGGAGTTAAAGGCAGCTTTACAACATAAAATCGATTCCAAAACCAAACCCGTTGGGGCGTTGGGGGAGTTGGAAAGCATCGCTTTTCAATTGGGGACGATTCAAAATAGCCTGACACCGGATGTCTCAAGACCCCAAATGATCGTCTTTGCTGCTGACCATGGCGTTGTTGATCAGGGGATCAGTTTGTTTCCACAAGAAGTGACACCGCAAATGGTGATGAACTTCTTAATGGGTGGGGCTGCAGTCAGTGTTTTTTGTCAGCAGCATGGTGTACCTCTGCGAGTGGTTGATGTGGGCGTTAAGTCAAGCATTGATGATCACCCTTTGCTTGGTCAGCGCAAAGTGGCGTTTGGCTCGAAAGACTTTAGTCAACAAGCAGCGATGACCTCCCAAGAGCTAGCAAGAACGATCAGCGCAGGAGTGGATGAAGCTGATTTAGCAATTGATGCGGGCTGTAATCTGCTTATGTTCGGTGAAATGGGTATTGGTAATACCTGTGTCTCCTCTTGTTTGATGAGTGCAATGACTGGCCTGTCAGCGAGTCAATGTTCTGGTCGGGGAACGGGGCTGGATGAGGCGGGCGTGTCGCATAAGGCGCGAGTCATTGAGGCATCTATTAAGCGTGCACAAGAAGAAACAGGCATGGCTGCGGTAGAGTGGAGTCCACAAACCTTAGCTGAGCAGCTTGGTGGCTTCGAAATCATTGCCATGGCAAGCGCTATGCTACAAGCTGCCCATAGACAAACCGCATTTGTGGTGGATGGTTTTATTTGTACTGTGGCGTTCTTATTCGCTCAAAAAGTTGAACCTAATGTGCGTCACTACGCGATGTTTGCGCATCAATCGAATGAAAAAGCCCATCGATTGTTACTGGAACAGCTAAAGGTTGAACCCATTTTATCCTTGGATTTACGTTTAGGTGAAGGCTCTGGTGCCATTCTTGCTTATCCTTTGATTCAAAGCGCCACTGTCTTTTTGAATAAAATGGCAAGCTTTGAAAGTGCCGGTGTCAGTGGCCAATCCTAGAGAAGTAACCATATCAGTAAGACAAATTGTCTATAGGAGACAGTGAGTGGGTCAATTCACTCCTTATTTAGAAGGGCTTAAACGCAGCATTGTTACCTACACACGCCTGCCACTTAAGGTGGATTGGGATGATAAAGAGCACACTCCAGCGGTGTGCTTTTTACCGTGGGTTGGGGTATTGGTAGCGGTATTAAGTGCTTGGCCTTTGTTGTTTGATGGGTTAAGTGCCTCATTACAGGCCTTGTTCATGTTACTTAGCGCTGTGCTGTTGACCGGCGGGTTTCATGAAGATGGTTTGATGGATGCTTGCGATGGTCTGATTGGAGGCTGGACTCAGGAACAGCGTCTTTCCATCATGAAGGATTCACGTATTGGTAGCTATGCAGCTCTCGCCATTTGGTTTGTGATGATGCTGAAATGGCTGTTGTTAACACAAATTTTATCGACGATCACCTCTTTGCATGATGGGGCATGGTCTAGCTTATTGATTTGGATTGCTGCACATACAATGGCACGAGTAGTGCCGATTGTGCTCATGAATTCGCTGGACTATGTGTCCACTGGACAGAGTAAAGCGCAGACGATGATTGCAACGCTACAAGGGAAGGAATGGGGGATTGTATTTCTGCCTTGTATTCTGCTGGTGTTGTTTGATTTTGCTTACCTGCTGAAAGCGATTTGCATCTTAGCTCTATTTACCCTCGGTGCGCATTTTTATTTGAAAAAGAAAATTGGCGGTTTTAATGGCGATACATTGGGGGCGACGGAGCAGATAGGCGAAGTTATTCTTCTGCTATGTGTGTTAGGAGTGTTTGTGTGAAGCTGTTGTTGATTCGTCACCCTAAGCCGGATGTACCAACGGGGCTGTGTTATGGTGCGACCGATGTGCCGCTATTGGAAGGTTGGCAAGAGCAGAGTCGCATATTGCAGTCCTACCTTGATGACCGTTTAGCGCATAAGAAGGTGGCTTTTTATCACAGTCCGTTAAGTCGAGCGGCGGAGTTGAGTCAACTGTTAAGCCGAGGCACATCTTCTTGTGTGGATGCGTTGAAAGAGCTGGATTTTGGTGAATGGGAAAATCAGTCTTGGCACACGATATCACAAGAAGCAATCGATTCATGGATGGAAGACATGGTTCAATCCGCCCCCTATCAAGGGGAGTCACTTCAATCCTTAGCGAAGCGAGTCGCGGGTTGGTGGCAATCGGTTCAGGATAAAGATCTGGACGTTTGTATTGCGGTGACCCATTCAGGGGTCATTAAGGTACTTGTCAGTTTATTGTGTCAGTGGCCATTAGCTCAGTGTCACCGTATTGATGTGGGCTTTAACAGTGTGACGGAACTAACCATTCGTGGAGAGTTTATTACCCTTAACCGTTTAGGGGCAGGTGATTGGGTGCCTCATTAGTCACACCATTTGTTTGAAACGAACATTGGTCTGCGCTTGCCAGCCAGTGAATATTTTATAGAGACTAAAAAAGCAATGTTGCTATATATTTTAGGCATGGTGGGCATCGCCGCTTTTGCCATCACGGGCGTGATTTCCTCTGGGAAGCGCGATATGGATTTATTCAGTGTAGCACTGATTGGTATGGTGACATCCCTTGGTGGTGGGACAATTCGGGATGTGATCTTAGGGGTTGATGAGGTTTATTGGGTAAAAGATCCCTCCTATTTATGGGTGGCCTTTTTGTCTTCTGCCTTTGCTTTTTTTGCGGTTCGTATCATTGAAGATCGTCAACAGGTTTTCCATTATGCAGACTCTTTTGGTTTGGCTTTATTTACAGTGATTGCGACGCAGCGCGTTCTTGCTCTTGGTTTTTCTCCGATGATTGCGATTACCATGGGAGTGATTACTGGGGTGGCTGGTGGCATTATTCGTGATGTATTGAGTCATCGTCCACCTTTGATATTAGGTCGTGAGTTTTACGCCACGCCTGCTTTCTTAGGCTCGCTTTTGTTTGTTATCTTGCAGAAAAACATTCCTCATCATGAATATAACTCGATTTACGCGGCGTCTTTGATCTTTATACTGAGGCTGTTTGCTATTCACAAAGGGTTGTATTACCCAAGTTGGCTACTTTATAAAAAGAAATAATGCGAATCAAAAAGAGACCAATTATGCCAGAGCAAGAGAAACCATCAGCCCATACCGACGAGCAAGCGGCCAAAAATGAAGCGCGGTTGTTAAAAAAGAAAGAGGTGGTTGATAAGCGTATTGCAGCAGCCACACAGGAGCGTGGTGTCACGATCTTGTTAACCGGAAATGGTAAAGGCAAAAGTTCCAGTGCGTTTGGCACGATGGCTCGTGCTTTGGGGCATGGACAGCGCTGTGCCGTAATTCAATTTATTAAAGGCCGCAAAGCCACAGGTGAGCAGCTGTTTTTCGGGGCTCATCCTAGCGTCGAGTTTCATGTGATGGGCCATGGTTTTACATGGGAAACTCGTAACCCTGAGCTGGAAAAAGAAGCGGCAGAGCAAGCGTGGCAATTGGCAAAAGGCGTGTTATCGAATCCGGATATTCATTTTGTTCTATTAGATGAAATTACTTATATGTACAAATATGGTTACTTGGATGATGCTGACCTCATTGAGGCGTTGAAAAATCGTCCTCAGCATCAAAATGTGATGATGACAGGTCGTACGGCACCAAGAGCCTTGTTAGACAGTGTGGACACGCACAGTAAAATTGCCAATGAGCGTCATGCATTTGCCAATGGGGTAAAAGCGCAAGCAGGCATTGAGTGGTAGCACTTTTGTGCATGACCCCATCGCCTTGAGTCCGTGAACAAGGGCTGAGCCTTATTCACGGACTACCTTCCTATCTAAAGTATCTTACTTATCTATATCCGTTGTCTTACATGCTTTAAGCACCTGCGTGCACACATGCGTCTTAAAAAACACATCTGATTATTGGTGTGTTTGATGATTTGTTTCGCTCCTGATAGCAAAAATAAATGAGATTTATTATCAAATAGAGCTGGATTTATCTTAACTTTTAAATGATAATTATTCTCATTAAGTGTTTTGATACATTCATCTTAAGTGACAGGTGGGGAAGACGATGCGGTACTGGGAAAAACTAACAAGACAAGCGAATCAAGCCTATTCTAATCATGCTTTTTTAGAAGCGGTGGATTTTAATCAACAAGCGCTTGATCAAATATTAGAAGGTTTTGAGGAAGACTTCTGTTTGGATCCCGAATCTGCCGTGGCGGCAATGGCGGTCAGTTACTTGAGTATAGCAGAATCTTATACAGGCTTAGGAGATGTGGTTGCTGCCAATAGACAATTTGAGAAGGCCATTGACTTTTTACAAGACGTGATTGCACGTCCTGGTTTAGCTTTGGAGCAGCGTGATCTTATCTTGCAGACAATGAACCATATTCGTTTTGAATGGGAGCTGTTAACACAAAGTTGTGGAAAGGAGGTAGTGGTTAAATATCCTGTTTCGTTACGCCCACTTTCCCACGCAGCCCCTCCCGCGTTAACAACTACCTTCCATTAGGAGAATGATATGAAAAGGCGAAGTGATTTGAGTAGAGAAAAAGGCATCCTATTTCTCTTTATGCTGGGATTTAGCTCTTTGTCTTTTGCATTAGCTCATGGACAAACAGGGCAATGGGCATCGTTGCTGCATGATTTTTTAGTGTGTCTTGTCGGGGCTTTTATTGTCTCTGGTGTTGTCTATAAACAGTGTATTCGAGGCCGCAAACATCGTGAAAAAAAGCATGGGTCTCACCAACAAAAAAGGAGTCATAGAGTATGTTGCATGGGGTGATTTGTTTGTTAGATAAAGTGATTGGTTTTAAAACCGCTAAAGCACATCGTATTACGGTCTCGGACATGGCCATACAGGCGGCACAGAGACGCTATCGTATACAGAGCCAATCTTCTTTTTGTCAGGCGAAGTGACAAGGATTGTTACCGCTAAATAACACCTTTTGTCATAGAGTTGGACGATAAACATGGTGAGAGAGGAGGTTATTCATGTTTCGCTTAATGAAAATCGAGGGGCAAAGTATGGCGCCTTACTTGCACCATAATGACTTTGTTTTAACAAGTCGGTTGTTTCTCTCGTGTCGCGTAGGAGATGTTGTCGTAGTTGATCACTTTTTGTATGGCATTATCATAAAAAAAATACGTCATATTGCACCAGACGGTCAGTTATGGTTGATTGGAGAGCACCCGACTAGTTTAGAATCAGAGCGTATTGGTTGGGTTTCCCCTCGGCGTGTACTGGGCAAAGTTGTTTTTCGCATATGTGCGAATTCTATGAAATAGGCCAATGGATGACGAGGTTTCTGTTGGCATCTCGCCTGAGAGAGGTGTACAAAAAACTGTACACTTTTTAAAAATCAAGCGATTTTGTCTTGTTCCGCTCTCTTGGTCTCTTTGGTTGTATTCACTAAAATCCGCTCCTCATTTTCCCCTTTTATTATGTGACTTAAATAGAGAAAACTATGTCTCGTTCTACGGTTGCTTCTGCTTCAACTAAACGCCATACCCGCCTAGAAGACGTTCTAGCAGTTCTGATTGGCACCTTGATTATTTCGCTGGGTGTCAATTTATTTGCTCAGGCGGGTTTGCTAACAGGCAGTACAGCAG
Organism: Marinomonas spartinae; assembly: GCF_016461715.1. Lineage (GTDB taxonomy): Bacteria > Pseudomonadota > Gammaproteobacteria > Pseudomonadales > Marinomonadaceae > Marinomonas > Marinomonas spartinae_A. The sequence continues at coordinate 16,695 of NZ_JAEMUI010000016.1, forward strand.
GTATTGCTTTTCTATTAAATTACACTACTTCGTTGAATTTTGGTGAGGCGTTCTTTTTGATCAATATTCCCTTTTATGTGATTGCCATTCGGCATATCGGTTGGGAATTTACGTTAAAGACCTTTGCGTCAGTTTTTTGCTTGTCTTTTTTTTCTGAAGTGACGCCTCGGCTTGTTTCTTTTTCGAGTGTTCAGCCAGTGTATGCGGCGGCGGTTGGTGGCTTTTTGATGGGCGTCGGTTTTTTGATGCTGTTTCGTCATGATGCGAGCTTGGGAGGCATTAATATATTGTCGCGCTTCTTGGCGGATAAATATGGCTGGTCTATTGGTAAGTTTCAGATGCTGGTTGACTTGACCATTTTGATGTCTTCATTGTTTATTGTTGATATGTCTCTGGTGGCCATATCGATTATTGGTGCCGTTGCTTTAAATATGATCATCGCAGTGAATCACAAACCAGGTCGCTATTTGGGGAATGTCTCTGCTTAGTCGGCTATTTGCACTGAGCGCGCTAAAGCCATTTCATTTTGTTTTTTAATAAACGAGCGCGACGATTTCCTATGTGGTCGCGCTCAGGTATTATAGAAGCATTGTGATAAAAGAAGGAAACTTGGTTTGGAGCTGCTCAAAGTTGATGATCTTAAACCTTACCTCAATGACCTAATTGAATTGCTGTGTGATGCAGTTGATTCTGGGGCTCCCATCGGTTTTTTACCTCCTATGAGTGAGTTGGAGGCCAAGTCTTATTGGTTAACCGTGAATGACGATTTAAAAGTAAATCTGAAGCAAGTTTTACTGGTTCGTGAGGATCATAAAATCGTCGGTAGCGTACAAATTGGTATGTCGCCTAAAGCCAATGCTTTACATCGCTGCGATGTTGAAAAGTTGATGGTGCATACTCAAGCTCGCGAACATGGCTTGGGAAGCATGCTGATGAAAGGGGTGGAGCGCGTTGCGGCGGCCATGCAGCGTCAATTGCTGATATTGGAAGTGCGCAGTGATGATGTGGCCCATGACATGTACATCAAACTTGGTTATGTTCCCTTTGGAGAAGTACCTGGCTACACTCGTAGTGCCAATGGTGCGTTACACAATGCCACTTTTTTTTATAAAGAAATTGAACCCACACACGAAGTATTCTCGTAAGTGTATATTCACCCATAGCCATAGGCGATCTTTTGAGACTTGATTTTTATTTATCCCATGTGACAAACCTCGCTCGTAAAGCGTCTAAAGTAGCGATCGCTAAAAGCCGTGTAACGGTCAATGGTGAGGTGATTAAAAAAGCCAACCATCCAGTAGAAGAGAAGGATGTCGTTTGTTTGGATGCACGACCTCTGGCTTGGCCTTCTGAAGGCTATTATTTAATGAACAAGCCGTCGGGCTATGTTTGTGCGACCCAAGATGCTGATCATCCCATTGTTATTGATTTATTGGGGACACATTTAGGCCAGCCCTTGAAAGTCGTAGGGCGTTTAGACAAAGATACAACTGGGTTATTGCTGTTGACGACCGATGGACAATGGTTACATCGTATAACCTCTCCCAAAAGTGTGTGTCAAAAGCGTTATCGTATGACGTTGGCTGAGCCGATTGATGATCATGCCCTTAAACAATTAGAAGAAGGCGTGATGCTCAATGGTGAACAGGTTCCAACCTTACCTGCTAAAGCGCAGCGTATTGCTGAGGCAGAGATTTTTTTGACGATTCAGGAAGGAAAATACCATCAGGTCAAGCGTATGTTAGCGGCGGTGGGAAACCGAGTTGAAACCTTACACCGTGATCAAATTGGCCCTTTGGTATTGGATGAGGGTCTGCAACCAGGTGAGTTTCGTGAGCTGACAAAAAACGAAGTGGCGTATTTTTAAACCGGTATCTGTCTACCGGTTTCATAGAGAGCGGTTGAAATAGGACTAGCGATCAATTAATAAGTGCCATGTTCCATCATTGAGTAAGAGAGAATTCAAATGAGTAAAGAGTTGACGATGGACGAACGTGTCCAATTGCTGATTGCGCCAGACAGTGAGCGTTTAGCGTATTTTGTTGAGCAAGCGAAACAAACACAAACCGTTTGGAGTCTTAGTAACGAAGAAGGATTCGTTATGGTTGAAACAGATGATGGTGATTGTGTTATGGTTTGGCCTGACGCAGAGTTTGCTAGCCAATGGGCGGTAGAAGACTGGGATGACTGTGACCCTGTTGCGGTTGAACTTTCAACCTTTACAGGCCAATGGTTACCCAGCCTAATGCAGGACAATATTACGATTGCTGTATTCCCAAATATCGAGGATGAAGGCAAACTATCGACTGCTCAAGAATTAAAAGCATTTTTGGAATAGTTTACCAGTACAAAGTAGGCTGCTAGGTTTGGTACAACTTCAGTGCTTTGCGTGTTTGTACTTGTCAGAAGGCAAAGCACAGTACAAGGTAATACTTTTTTAAAGGCAAGCGTATTTTTTAGATGATTTACTAACAAAGATGATATCTATCTAATGCGGCTAATAAAGGCTGTGGTAGGATGAGGTGTCATCTTTAAAAGGAGTACACCATGACAATGTCTACCGATACATCGAAAATATCCAATCAAATTAAAACCATTTTAGAGAATGCCACAGCGTTACAGTTGGCGACGCTATCTTTGCAGAACCGTCCTTTCTCTTCTTACGCTCCCTATGCTTTGGGTGAGAACTGCTTTTATTTATTAGTGAGTGAGCTTTCTCCTCACACTCATCATTTGCATAATAATCCGATTGGTTGTGTGATGATTGTTCAAAAAGAGTCCGAGTCGAATAATCCTTACCTACGTCCTCGTGTTCAATATGATGTAACCGCAGAGTTTATTGAGCAAGATAGTGAAGAGTGGGCAACAGGGATTCAGCTGTTAACTGAGCGCTTTGGCGAGACGGTGACGACGTTAGTTGCCCAGAAAGATTTTTACTTGGTTCGTTTAGACCCAGAGAAAGTGAACTTTATTCAACAGTTCAAAAACGACCATGTCATTGATGATAGTGTGCTTTATTAAAAGGTATGGACGATTTTCATTATTTTTATTGTGAAATTTTCGTTGCACTTTAATGCTTAGGCTAAATAGGGTGGCGAACTAAGTAACATAGGGTTTATGTAGAGAGCAGTTAACAAGGATTTATGAAAGTAATGAGTAAGCGTCAAAGTAACCGTGAAGAAATTTTTACTCGTATTTTAGACGCGGCTGAAGTGGAATTTGGCTTGAAGGGGTTTAATGGTGCCAGTTTGCAACATATTGCTGATCGTGCCGAATTACCAAAACCGAATATTGTCTATTACTTTCAGTCGAAGGAAAACTTGTACAAACAAGTGCTGAATAAAATTGTGCGCAGCTGGAATGACCTGTTTGATCGCGCTACGGTGGAGGATGATCCAGCGCAAGTGCTGGATAGTTTTATTCGTATAAAGCTAAAGCAAAGTTTTGAACAAGGCCGGTCTTCACGTATTTTTGCTATGGAAGTCATTAGTGGTGCGAATCATATTCGTGACTATTTAAAGGAAGAGTTAAGTCCTTGGTTTCACTCTCGAACGGCTGTTATTCAAGCGTGGATTGATAGTGGAAAAATGCGCTCTGTTGATCCAACCAGTTTGATATTTATGATTTGGGCAACGACTCAGCACTATGCAGATTTTGAAGCTCAAATACTGGCACTGTCTCATAAAGAGGCTCAGGATGAAGTGGATCTAAAGCGTGTGGGCGACACAGTAAGTAGCATTATTTTACAAGGTGTTGGCTTGAGTTTACCGCAATCTCAGGTGGCCTGATCGACTGCTTATCTTGGTTGTAATAATGGTATAAGGCTGATGGAGAATTCCCTTAAACAGGGGATTGTTTTTTGGCCTTTTGCTATTTATAAGGCCTTATATTTTTCAGAAGGCCTGACATTATATAGAAGTAGAAGACTCTCTATGAAACAAAATAGACGGACTGTAGAGGCATCAGATATCAAGGCTTATCATGCTCATTTGTATTATCGAGATGAGTCCGGCCTTGAATTGGCAAAGCAGGTCGCACAGCAGGTGAGCAATTTGTTTGAAGTACAGGTCGGTCGTTTTCATCGACAGCCTGTCGGCCCTCACCCGCTTTGGAGCTGTCAACTATCGTTTGCTGTCAAAACATTTACAGACCTTATTCCCTGGTTGATGCTGAATCGTCAATCCCTTGATGTGTTTGTTCATTCGGTAACAGGTGATGATTATTTTGATCATACTCAAGGTGTAATTTGGTTAGGTCATGCCCATAAGTTGGATATTTCTCAGTTCGATGCGAGTTAAGGATATTGTTCACAATAAAAAAGATGCTTATGTTTTCAGTGTTAAGCGTATTTTTTGCTTCGTATTAAAAGTTTTTTTAAGTCCCCCTAGAAAAATGATTGAACGTCCCAAACTTGATTGCTTATACGGTAGTTATTCAATCTATGTCGCGTTATCATAGTTGGACAAACTACTACAGTCTGGGTTCGTGTTGTGGCGGTGTTACGCAAAGTCTGTTTGCTTGTATCAAGCACTCGTTCCCTTATTCACTTTTAATTAGGAGAAGACAATGCAAATTTCTGAAAACGCCGTAGTAAGCATGCACTACACATTGACTGATGACCAAGGTCAGCAACTGGATTCGTCTATCGGTCAAGAACCTCTTGTCTTTCTGAGCGGTGCTCAGAACATTATTGATGGTTTAGATAAAGCGATTCAAGGCAAAGTGGCGGGTGATAAATTAAATGTAGAAGTAGCGCCTGCCGATGGCTACGGTGAAGTACATCAAGAATTGATTCAGAAAGTACCGCACGAGAATTTCCAAGGCGTTGATGACATTCAAGTTGGCATGCAATTTATGGCTCAAACACCAGGTGGTCAGCAACCTGTAACGGTCATTGGTGTGGAAGAAGATGGTGTAATGTTAGATGGCAATCATCCATTAGCGGGTAAAACATTGAACTTTGATGTTGAAATTGTCGATGTTCGTGAGGCCTTAGCTGAAGAACTAGAACATGGGCATGTTCATGGTGAAGGTGGTCATCACCACTAGAACTAGGCGTAAGCTGAATCAACATAACACGCAAAAAAGGCGGCTTCTGGTATCAGGGCCGTTTTTTTTATGTCAAAATAACACTAGCACCGTACTCAGAGGGAAATTTGCTCGGTGATGATGATGCCGGGTATAGTGGCAGGCTCTGTGTCCATCGTTCGATCCGAGAGGTATCGTGCTGGAGGCTTACCAACCGCCTTGCGGAACATGGTGACGAACCCACTGGCATTTTCGTACCCCAACTCTAATGCTACCGTTTGCACGCTTTCCCCTTTGGTCAAGCGTTGCAGTGCAAGGATCACATGCAGTTGTCGACGCCAGCGTCCGAAGCTCATACCTATTTCGTGCAGCAGGAGCCGACTCATGTTTCTCTCGCTCATGCCTAGACGGATAGCCCAATCGCCCTTTGACGTTTTGTCTGTAGGATCGGCCAATAGCATTTCTGCTAGGCGGCGCAATCGCGGGTCGCGCGGCATTGGCAGGTGAAGGTCTTCCACTGGCGCTGCCGCCAACTCATCCAGTAATGTGGCAATCAGTCGCTCTTCTCGCCCCCCCAGAGCATATAGCTCGGGAACTCCTGACACCTTCAGAAGTAGCTCACGTAACAGCGGAGATACAGAGATTGTACAACAGGTTTTTGGCAGATCGGGTGCGGCATCGGGCTCGACGAATAGGCAATAACACTCTGTTTCACCCGACCCACAGGCCGAGTGGGGTAAATTTCCCGGTATCCATATCGCGCATTGCGGTGGCACGATCCAGACACCGTCTTCGATTTCACAGTTGAGAATACCTCGAACGGAGTAAAGTAGCTGTGCCTTATGGTGCTGATGGCGCGCATGTTCCCAATCCTTAGTTACCGATGTGGCGCCTAAAGCGACAACGGGCCGAGGGACGTTATCAACGTCTCGGGTTACGTTCAGATCTGTGATGGCAATGTTCGACATAGTAAGTGCTGAACCTCGGATTGAAGGTAGAATGCTCTGGCCTAATTGAAAAATATTATGGCCAAATTATGAAATGACGTCCAGTTATTCCTAAGGTATTGTGAGATTAACCATGCTAGCTGTTTTGCTCTATCAGAGCATGGCACCTCCAAAAAAGAGGAATATTTTTCTGGCGAGGTGTGACCGCTAGCGATTTTTCTTATATTCATAAGGAGTATTGACATGTTAATTGACACTTCGCAGTTCCCTCTAGTTTGGATACAACTAAATACGCCGGGTACCGATTCCGAGGCTTCATCTTTTGCCGAGTTTGAGGTATTGCTCGCTCGCAAAGAAGTCTTTGTTTTACTCAACAGCGAGGGGCTTGATAAAGGTGATCACGAACATTCACAGGAAGAAATGAAGCAAACATCACTTTGGATGAAACGTCATAAGAGTGAATTGAGATCCTTTGTTAAAGCTGCCATCTACATCGAGCCAAATACAGCCAAAAGGCTGGCAACTAAAGCGTTCGCTATTATTTATGAGAAATTCTGGGGCTATCCTATGTTCATGGTTGCCAACAAGGACGAGGCGCTGGATTTGGCGCACACATTGTTGCTAAGCGAACAAACAGAAGCATGGACACCTTTTTAGGTCGAGCTAATTAGAAAAGCATTCGATAGCCAAAATAGGCTCTAACCTGTTGCCCTGTGAAAGCTTCTCATTGCTGCCAGTCGTATAAAAGAATCTTTTTATTGCCATTTAAAAAGAAGCATTCTAAGGTCAGTCTTAAGGCAGAATAGGGTAAGGCAGTTGTATGAAGCTCGTGTTAGAGCCCATAGTAGAAAGCGAATTTGAGGATTTGTTTGTTCGTATTAAGGAAGGTATCTTTCCATATGTTGATGCGGTATTTGGCTGGGAGGATACATTTCAGCGTCAGCGCTTAGAAAATGAGTATTCCCTAGATTGGTTCTATTGGGTAAAAGTAGAAAAAGATCGTGTTGGTGTACTGTGTTACAAGCATCATAATGCTTCCTGTCATGTGCATTGGCTAATTGTATTCCCTGAGTGGCGGCAACGAAATATTGGCACCTCTATCATGGCTTTTGTTCAAAAAAAGGCTAGGGAAAATGGTTGTACTGCCGTGACCTTATCCTCTTTTAAATGTAACGCAAACGCGATTCAATTTTATCAAGGCCTTGGCTATGTGATAATAGAGGAAGAAGAGGATTTTGTTTCTATGCTTTTGTCGCTCTCAGCGTCATAATGTGTGATCTTCCTTCAAAATGACTAATTTATCCATAAAGAGGACTAAGGAGTATTTATGAGGTTAGTTGTTCCTTCATTAGAGCTGGAGGATGCCTTTTTTGCGTTTTGTAATGATTATGAACAATATGATGTTGAAAATGGTCAGTATTATTTTGAAGGTCGAGTGAGTTTTTCTGATTATATTCAGCGTCTTTGCGATAATGTTAAAGGAATTAACTTAAAAGATGGTTATGTGCCATGCAGCTGTTTTTGGTTTATGAAAAATGATAACACCATTATTGGCGCAATTCGTATCCGCCACAATATAGCGAGTGAATTCTTAGAGGTAGAGGGTGGTCATATTGGTTATGACATTGCGCCTTCATATCGCGGTCAAGGGTATGGAAAAACCATGTTGTGTTTAGCCTTACCAAAGGCGAAAGCATTAGGGATTAAACGTGCTCTGATTACAGCAGATGAAGACAATTGGCCATCCCGAAAAGTGATTGAAGCGAATGGTGGCGAGTTAGAAAATATTAGGCTAGGAAAGGTTTTTCCGAAACCTGTTGCTCGGTATTGGATAACGCTGTGAGTCGATGATGATCCATTCCTCTTTTATTGAGCTAAAAACAGCGATTCTTGGTTGTCAGCATTGCGCAGCTTGCCTTCCTTTGCCACCAAAGCCCATTCTACAAATCCATCCTGATGCAAAAATTTTGATTGCTGGGCAAGCTCCTGGGCAAAAAGCTCATGAAGCAGGACGACCCTTTGATGATCCAAGTGGTGATCGACTACGTCAATGGCTGGGAGTATCAAAAGACGTTTTTTATGATGCTAAGCAGATAGCACTGGTTCCCATGGGGTTTTGCTTTCCTGGGACGGGGAAATCTGGGGATTTGCCTCCAAGGAAAGAGTGTGCGGATTTATGGCGGGCACCACTACTGGCTGAACTTAAAAGCATTGAATTAGTTATCGTGCTGGGTTCTTATGCCCAAGCCTATCATCTAGGTGTGAAAGGGAAAGCATCGGTGACAGAACAAGTAAAACATTGGAAAGAATATTTAGCTCAAGGCAAGCTGCCTTTACCTCACCCAAGCCCTCGTAATAACCGTTGGCTAAAGCAAAACCCTTGGTTTGAAGAAGAGGTTTTGCCAGCGCTAAAAATGAGCGTTACTCGTATTATCTAAAAGCACACTCGTAATAAAACAGGGCGACATTATGTTGGCTTGTTTACGGTTATGATCCGCAATATCGAATAGTTTTTTACAATATACTTAATAAAATCAATTGATTATATATAGCCTCGTGACTCTTATAGAGTGGATTTTTTATGAGGTAAGGTGGCAATGAAAAAATACTTATTGTATGGGCACGATGACTGTTTGTTTTGTCGCCGGGCGAAGCAAGTCTTGGAGGACAATAATGTTCTTTATCACTATGTGGATATAAAGGGTGAGAATTTGACCAGAGTGACGTTGTCTAGGCTGATTGGTCACGATATTTATACTTTACCACAGGTATTTTTAGACGATGAATATATCGGTGGCTTTCACGACCTACAGCGCCGTTTCGCGATTATTTGATAGTCATTTAGCTTGATTTGTTTTTTAAATGCGTTTTACTTAGGTCTTATAACAATAAGAACACAAGGAGAACGTCATCATGAAAACGCTCGTCGAACATCTTTCTCAATATGCTGCTTATCATCGAGATAGACGAAATGTTGCAACACATTTTGTGGGAATACCTGTGATTGTTGTGGCCGTCGCTGTTTTGTTGTCTCGCCCCCAATGGGAGTTAGTCGGGCTGTTTATATCACCTGCTGTTTTCCTTGCCGTATTATCAGGCGTTTTCTATTTACGGCTTGATCGAGTGTTAGGCGTCTTGATGTGTGTATTGTTGCTCATGGCCCTATGGATTGGGAATAAAGTAGCTAATCTCGGTACATTCTCTTGGCTGGTAAGTGGTATTGGTTTATTTGTTGCCGGTTGGATGTGTCAGTTTGTGGGCCACTACTATGAAGGTCGAAAACCTGCTTTTATTGACGATATTGTAGGATTGATTGTGGGGCCATTATTTGTGTTGGTAGAAGTTCTTTTTTTGTTAGGGATGCAAAAAACGTTAGAGCAAGATATTAAGTCAGCGTCAGATTAGAAGCATATAGATAATAAAATACGCTATGTCTGATCATAAGGAAGGCAATAGAAAAAGGGATGAAAATATTAGGAGGGAAAATAAAGCGGGAGAGCTGGCGCTTATTGTTATTCTAGCGCGTGATCCCGAAGAGTAAGTCATTTTTAAAAGGCCATGTTAGGATGAGAGGCCTGTTATTAATGCTTGCTCAGTTGCTCTTAGAAATATGTTTTATTGACGTGACAGTTAAGCAAGGTGCGCAAGTTTAGATGCGTACACGTTAAATTTACTGACGACTTTTTTCATAGAAGCGGCAGCAGCAAAGACAAGATCTAAAGCGTACTCAGTGCTTTTTACACGAGCAATTAAAGTCGCTTTTTCACTTTCAGAGAGATATTTAGTATCGACACCAGCAAGTAATTCTTCAATAGGTTTTTGAGCTTTCATAATGTATTCCTCTTTCCATTTAGTAGCTAGTAGCTTATTTAGATCATGTAGTCTTTAATTGATTCAACTTTCTGACTACAAGGATAATATTAGAGGGCGGCTGTCTAAATAACAAACGATGTTTTCTATCCTTATTGATGAATTAAACTCAACTATTTTGATTTACGAATAAGAAACTTTATGACGAAGTGGAGGGTAAAGCGTTTGATGTAAAAAAACAGCTGTAAAATAGAGCTGTTTTTTTACTTGCCGATGAGTGTGATGTCAGTATAGACGCTAGTTTACTCTTTTATCGGATGAGACCAAGACTCAAAGTGGATGGCGCTTTTGGCTTCCCTTCTTGGTAACCAGCCAAAACGTTCTAGATCGGGGGTGGTCTGAAAATGGTCAACGTAACCAACACAGAGATAAGCGATGATATTGATGTTCTCTGGAATGTGAAGGGCCTCTCGAATCACATGGTCGTGAACGATACTGACCCAACCAACCCCGATGTTTTCCGCTCGCGCTGCCAGCCATAGGTTTTGTACCGCACAGACGGCACTGAATAAATCCATTTCTGGTTTCGCTGTGCGTCCTAATACGACGGAACCTGTTCTACTACGATCACAGGTTACACAGATGCCCAGTGGTGCCTCTTCGATGCCTTCGAGTTTTAAACTTTGATATTTTTCTTTACGTTCCCCTTCAAACAAGTTTGTGGCTTCCGCATGGGCGGTGAGAAAACCTTGTTTTATTTTTCGTTTGATGTGTGGGTTTTGGACCACAATAAAGTCCCAAGGCTGCATAAAACCAACACTTGGGGCATGATGCGCTGCGATCAATATACGCTCTAATACGTCATCAGGGATGGGGGTATCTATGAATTCTTTACGCACATCTCGACGGGCGAAAATGGTTTTATAGACGGCATCGCGTTCTTCTTGGGTAATTTTCATTTTGGTGTTTTTTATTCATTACGTTGTATGGTGGGAATTAGTGGGCAGTATCGATACCTGCACACACGGTGGTGAGTATAGGGTCATCACTTTTTAGTTTATGCCACGCAAAGGTGGAATCTTGCGCGGTTTTGAAAAAGTTGGAACGAGCATCGTTTTTACAGTCGATCACTTGCGTGACGCGTTTTGCACTATGGTGCCGTTCAAAGAAATAGAGATCAACTAATACCCAACTGGGGTGGCGCTGATTGATGGCTGAATGACCCACATCTGCTGCGATAAAGCGCACGGTTTGAGGGTAGATATAACTCCAAGGGCGCCACAGGGTTTTCTCTTGCACGGTTTTTACAACGACAACGCCTTTTGGTAATAAGCTGGCTTGATGTGGATACCAATCGTATTCTCCCAGTATTTGAAAGCTTAACATGGTTAAACCTGCAAAGGCAGGAATAAACCAGACGGGGGCTTTTTTCTTTGTCAAATGGCGTATTAAAAGGGCAATGCCTGCCCCTCCTAGTCCTGCAAAGATGGTCGAAATGAATTCCCAAAACATGGTTTCTCTCTTACTCTTTTTAGATTGGTGATCATCATACAGGAAGTTGCTATAAACAAAGAAACCGAACACGATTGTCGTGTTCGGTTTCTTGTTCCTTGCACTTCAATTATTGCCTGAACCTCAATATTGGATAGAGCTTGATGCCTTAATGGTCGACAGCATGACCAGCACCTTGTGGGTAACGCACACTTTCGACCAGATCTTGAATGGATTTGGGTGGTTCTTCTGTCATATAAGAGACCATGAATGCAACGATAAAGTTAATGGCTGCGCCGATGGCTCCAAATGATAATGGAGAGATACCGAAGAGCCAGTTATCCGGTGTATTAGTGTACGAGGCTGTGCCTGGAATAAAGAACCATCCTAAGAATAGGAAGATATAGACTAGGGTGCAGCCTAAACCTGCCAGCATACCCGCAATGGCTCCCTTATTGTTGATGCGTTTGGAGAAAATTCCCATCATTAAAGCAGGGAAAATAGACGCAGCCGCAATGCCGAAAGCTAAGGCGACGACTTGGGCGGCAAAGCCCGGCGGATGCATGCCTAAATAGGTTGCTACGGCAATGGCGACCCCCATAGAGATCCTAGCCGCGAGTAATTCGCCTCTATCAGAAATATTAGGGTTAATGGTGCCTTTAATTAAATCGTGGCTGACAGCCGACGAGATGGCGAGCAATAAACCCGCAGCGGTAGACAGGGCTGCCGCTAATCCTCCTGCTGCGATTAGTCCTACAACCCAACCTGGTAAGTTGGCTATTTCTGGGTTTGCCAATACAAGAATGTCGTTGTTGACACTTAACTCGTTCCCATTCCAGCCTCGTTCTGCTGCCGTGGCTGCAAAAGCTGGCGAATCGTTGTAGAGTTCGATGCGACCGTCGCCATTTTTATCTTGGAACTTGATCAAACCTGTGGTTTCCCAATTCTTGATCCAATCAGGCCGCTCAGCGTACTCTATTGGTTGTTCAGTGGGGCCATTTGGGTAAATGGTGGTTAACAAGTTCAAGCGAGCCATGGAAGCAACGGCAGGAGCGGTTAAATACAATAATGCAATGAAGACTAGAGCCCAACCCGCTGACCAACGTGCATCCGCCACCTTTGGTACGGTGAAAAATCGAATAATAACGTGTGGTAAACCTGCGGTACCAATCATCAGAGACAGAGTGAATAGAACCATATTGAGTTTGTTATCAACGTCTGCCGTATAATCTCTAAAGCCTAACTCACGAACAACTTGATCAAGCTTTTCTAATAGCGGAATGCCGGATTCAACATGGTCTGAAAATAAGCCTATGGGGGGCAGGAAAGTGTCGGTGAGTTGCAGAGAAATGAAAATAGCGGGTATCGTGTAAGCGATAATCAACACCACATACTGAGCGACTTGTGTATAAGTTATGCCCTTCATACCACCCAGTACTGCATACAAAAACACTACCACGGCGGCGATAAGTAAGCCGATGTCATTACTGACTTCTAAGAAACGTGAGAAGGCCACTCCAGCGCCTGTCATCTGGCCAATAACATAGGTAGTAGAGGCGATGATTAAGCAAGCAACGGCCACTAATCTTGCGCCGCTACTATAAAAGCGATCACCAATAAAATCAGGTACCGTGTATTTACCAAATTTGCGTAAATAGGGAGCTAACAGCATGGCGAGTAAAACATAGCCTCCTGTCCAGCCCATTAAGAAAGAGGAATTGGCGTAGCCGCCTGCGGCTATTAAACCCGCCATGGAGATAAAAGAGGCCGCAGACATCCAATCTGCAGCGGTTGCCATGCCGTTTAAGACTGGGTGAACGCCACCACCAGCGACATAAAACTCTTTGGTTGAGCCTGCCCTTGCCCAAATAGCAATACCAATATAAAGAGCAAAGGAAGCCCCGACGAATAGGAAGTTAATGACAAATTGACTCATAGCATTACTCCTCTAGGCCAAATGCTTTGTCTAACTTGTTCATTCTCCAAGCATAGAAAAAGGTGATTGCGATAAAAACAAGAATGGATCCTTGTTGGGCAAACCAGAAGCCAAGGTCGGTTCCTCCAACGTGTATACCTGATAGAAGTGGGCGTAGTAAAATAGCGCAGCCATAAGAGGCTAATGCCCAGACGATTAAGCAACCTAGTATGAGTCTTAGGTTAGCTTGCCAGTATCTTTCAGCATTTGATTTGGGGTTAGACACGGTAATCTCCTTATTTATAATTATTGTTTTACAACGCATTTTTAATTTAGCAGCGTTTTGTCTATTTTGTGTAAAAAACAATTAAAAAATATGTGTTAAAGATGTGGCGTAAGATTGAGCGGTATGGTTAGCATAGAAGCCTGAGGTGCCGCATTGTTATGAATAAAACACGACGAAAAGATCCATTGCTTACTGTGGTTTGAAGAGAATCGTTTTAGGCCGATTTGATTAAAAAAGGAAAAGAGGATGATCAAAAACATATTTGTCGCCAAAAAGTCGAAAATGCCCCAGATTGAAATTGAAGCTGTTAAAGTGGATGCTGGAAAAGGCATTGTCGGTGATCGAAACTATGCTAAACGACAAGAGGAAGGTCAGAATATCACCTTTGTAGAAAGCGAAGAAATTGATGCTTTTAATACGAACTTTAAGCAACAAATTGGACTGTCAGCCACGCGTCGAAACATTGTGACGGAGGGAGTGCGATTAAATCATTTAGTTGGAAAAGAGTTTATGATTGGCGATGTGCGCTTTTACGGAGTGGAGTTGTGTGAACCTTGTGCATTTTTGGGACAGTTGCTTGCCAATGATTCTCTATCGCCACCACAAGTGGTTAAAGCTTGGGTGCATCGTGGTGGGTTAAGAGCGAATGTGTTAAGCACAGGGATTTTAAAGACGGGTATGCCTTTTATCGTCAGTAATGACTTATCTTATTAAATGGTCACCGATCTGCACCCTATAGGGAGTCGGATGGGCTGGGTAAGGTTCTTAATGGAGCATACTCCTCATTCGCTTGAGCGATAATTTGATCTCGTCCATTGTTTTTTGCCCTATATAAGGCTTGGTCTGCGAGATGGATGAGGTGGTCAAATTTGTCCCCCTCCTTTGGTATATGGCTGGTGATACCTTGGCTGAGCGTAATGTATTTTTTAGGCGACTTATGATGTTCGATCTCTTCTTCGTAGAGTTTGCTTTGTAGTTTTTTAGCGAACACCATTGCTCGGTCTAGGTCAAAATAGGGCAGTAGAATGATGAACTCTTCACCTCCGTAGCGGGCTGCGATGCCCTGTGTGCTTTTTACTTCCGCTAGAATCAATTGTGCCACTTGAAATAAACATTTATCTCCAGCTTGGTGACCATAGTAATCATTGAAATTTTTAAACCAGTCTAAATCAAGCATGATGATGCTTATGCTGATTTGTTTCTCACAGGCGAGTTGCCAAATGTTCGTGAGTTCGTGGAAGAAATGTCGGCGATTCGCCATTTGAGTAAGTTCGTCGGTATGGCTTAATTGCTGCAGTGACTGGTTGAGCTGAGTCAGCTTTTGATTGGCCTCTTCGGTGCGCTGTTGAGCTTCGAGGGAGTCTTGTTGCGCTTTATTGGTCGCCTCGACAAAAATAGAAAATGCTTTCCCCATCATTGCTATTTCATCATTCCCTGACTGAGGTATGTTTGTTTTTATGCCTTCGACATGTTCTAGCATCACGCTATTTAATCGGTTCAAACGACGAATCAGGTAGTGATGGATAAACCAGTATGCAATGCCTGTTAGTAACAGAAAGATAACACTAAATAAGCCGATTTTTAGCATCACTTTACTGATAAATGCTTTGTGTGCCGAAGAGGCTTTTTGCGTTGATTGTTTTAATAACACATAAAGATCGTAACATGCATTGCTGAGTTTTTTTGCTTCCATGCGCGTTTTGTTTACTGCTATTAACGTGGCTGAGAGTTGCATTTGTCGTTTAAGTGTTGTGTTGAATACCTGCTTAGATAACTTGCTGATAAGACTAATGTTTTGCCATTCAGATGATGTCAAGTTATCTTGATATGACATGTTTGAGATTAATGAGGAAATGCTGTTCATCTGAGTAATCAGTTGATTGAAAGTTGTCGAGTGCAATGTCAGAACACTTAGATTGATGGTTTTGATAAGCTCATCAACAAGGTTTTTTTGATGTTCTGTTGTTTGTGGGAGGAGGTAGATTTTCTTTTGTAGGCTTAGCAGACGAGACTCAATATTACGTTGTAACTGGGTGATATTTCTTTTTTCAATCAGATAGTTATTTAAGATACGAATAGTGTCGAAGTAGGGTTTTTTTAACCTATCTATCTTGTCAATTAAGGCTTGTTCATGTGGTGTGTTAGCGGTTAATTGCTGACGAATATCTTCGAAGGAACGTTCAAATGAAACATTATTGACAATATTTTTGTTTTGTTCAGGCAGGCCAATGGTTGGCGTTTGAATGTATTTGTCGTCATAGCTTTGGTTGAGCATATTGACTAGAGTGTCAGAGGCAATGACTTCTGCTTCTCGAGATAGTTCTGCTGCATGCATTGCTCGGTCAAAATAGGAGTTAGACAATGCTTCAAACTCTTGGGACTGTTCTCGTAAGGTAAAGAGGCTGTAACCTGTTGTCAGAACATAGAAGCTAAGAACACTTAAAAGAACTAAATTTAGGCGAAAGCCTAATTGTTTCAACGGCTTGAGCTTTGTATTAGCCTCATTTGCCATGTTTCGTCTCCTGACGTACTTCTATTTATGAAAAATAACGTACTTCTATTGCTCTATATAACCTGATGTACTGGCTAAAGTCATGTAGATTGTCGTGTTTCATGTAATGTTTTTTAGTAATTCTCCGAAAAAATAATGATTAGAAGCAAACATCGTTATATTGAAAATACAAGTAAGCTTGTCCGTGTGAGACGATGAAGCAATTGATTGGCCATTATATGTCAGAAAAAGAAGGCTTTACCATTGATTATATGGACTTAAGTAAAGCCTTGAAATATTTAAGAGAGTGGCAAATCTTCAGCCAAAACGAATGTTTTGATGTCTTTATATTGTTCATTAAAAGCTTGTTGCTGACGAGCATAATGGCCGCTTTGACAATCTGAAATGATGTCTAATGCCGCTGCGAAATAACTTGATCGGTTCATCCAATCTTGCTTCTTATCTAGCGTCGACGTTTGTAGAGAAGACTCTTGAGGGGTGGTCGATAACGTTGCCGATAATAAAGTGTTAAGGTCGTTGGTCGTGGCTGCCACTTTGCCTTGAAAACGCCATAAGTCACTTTCAGGGAGATAGGCGTAATAGGGTAATAAAGCGAGCCCATGTTCCGCGACAAAATCAATTGCATCAAGAATAAAATCAACCTCGCTTTCTTCTAAAAAGTAATTGAGATTAAAGCGTACCCAGCCTGGTTTGACGAGTTTTTCGCCCTTCGCCATGGCTTCTTGAATGCGCTTGGACTGAGCTTCATTTATTCCTAATAGTTGGTGTCCATATGGACCCGCGCATGAACAACCACCACGAACTTGGATGCCAAATAAATCGTTCAATAAAGAGGTAACAAAACCATGATGCAAATAGCCATAGTCAGTGCGGATACGGAACGCCGTGATGGAAAGGCTGGGGGCATCGGCATGACCTAAGCGTTCAACTGCTGAAGAATGGCTCCAACGAGAGTGTATTTTTTGCACCCAGGCGTGTTCTTTGTTGAGGATCGTATCGACGCCAACTGCTTGTTTGAGTTGGAAGACGAGGCCAGCACGAATGGATTCGATAATGGCGGGAGTTCCGCCTTCTTCACGACGTTCGCCAATCGGTAAAAAAGTATGGGAGTCTGGGGTGACGAAAGAGACCGTACCACCACCAATATGGCTTGGCTTTTGGTTTTTAATGCAGGCGCGCTTGACCACGAGTATCCCCGGTGTGCCTGGACCGCCAACTAGCTTGTGTGTCGAGAAAAAGAGGGCGTCTTTGGCGAGTTGCTTATTCTGCTGGGGGTTCATATCAATATCAATATAAGGTGCAGCGGCGGCAAAATCCCAAAAAGACAAGGCATTGTGACGATGTAAGCAATCGGTAATGGCGTTTTGGTCGCATAATATGCCTGTGACATTGGAAGCGGCGCTGAATGATCCAATAAGGCGTTTACCATGATGTTCTTGCAACTGATTTTCCAGTGTTTTGATGCACACACCTCCTTCCTCCGCTTGGGGAATGCGAATCACTTTTAGGCCTAGCTCACGCCATGGCAATTCGTTCGAATGGTGCTCATAGGGACCGATGAAAATGATGGTATTGTGCTTTTCTTGAGTGGTAAGGTCTCTTAGCCCCAACTGGGTGATCAAGGTGTTCACTGCACTGGTTGCACCACTACCACAAAATAAAACAAGGTCATCGCTACTGGCATTGACCGCTTGTCGTATTTGTTCACGAGCTTGCTCACGATAGCACGTCGTTTGTTGGCCTGTGGCATTGGCTTCCGTATGAGTGTTCGCATAGTAAGGCATAACATACTGCTGGATGGCATCTTCGATAAATTGCAAGCTGCGTCCGGAGGCGGTGTAGTCTGCATAAGTGAGCCTACGCGTTCCAAACGGGGTGTCGATCAAGGTCTCTTTACCAATGATGCCTTGTCGAATACGTTCGAGTAGTGCCTCTTTCTCTTTAGTCTTTATAGTGGCGTTTGTTGTCATTTTTTGAGGAGTGGTTTTGACAGTAGATTGCATTCGAGATTGCCTTTATTAATAAATGTTTTACCTGTGACGGATCTCTCTATTTTTGCTGCAATAATGGCCTGCTTTTAGATAGATAAAGGCAGTTCCGTTGTATACTTAATCTGTTCCATCGCAAAATTTGAGGTCACGTCAGTCAGAGCGGTTGCGCTGATTAAGCGTTTATAAAATCGGTCGTAAGCGGGGATGTCTTTTACCACCACCCGTAATAAATAATCGTATTCTCCTGCCATGCGGTAAAACTCCACCACTTCTGGAAATTCCGCCACAATTTGAGAAAAGTTCGTGGCCCAATTTACGTCGTGTTGATTCGTTTTCACTTGGACAAACACTGATACCGCAAGCTCAAGTTTGTCTGCATCCAATAACGCCACTCGTCGTTTAATATAGCCAGCGTTTTCGAGCTTTTGAATGCGGCGCCAGCATGGGGTTTTTGAGAGCCCAACTTGCTTAGCAAGAGCATCATTAGAAATACTATCATTACTTTGAATTAAGGCAAGAAGTTGCATATCTATGTTATCTAAAGTCATTTTGTTCTCTTTTTGTGTTTGTTTTTGGGATATTTTTTCAAATGATGTGTTTTTTTTAAGGCCTATGCAACCTAGTTTCTAAAAAGAGGGCATATTAGGAATCATAGTTCGATGACAGACGAAAAAATAATGCCAAAAAATCTAATATTTATTAAATAGCGGTCTATATTTCATGAAGTAGGGAGAAAAAATGAGCATGATGGTTACCAGAATCTAGACAATACTTAGAGTGGGTCTCACATTGGTGACTTTTGGGGAAGAAGCATGCGTTTCTGTAAATAGAGATCTTTGCATGACGACTGCTTTCGTCAATACTTTGTGGAAAACAGACTTAAAATGCTCTTATATCACCCATAAACTCCACTTTATCGTCTGTTTTTGCTTTGTTTTGTCTGGACTCATGACATCATGAAAAGGTCTCAAGTGAGCGTTTTAAAGCGTTTTAAAACGAAGGAGGCCTCTTTTGCGTCACTCATTCTGTGTTGTTATGAGCTTAATGGCTGGTTTAGTGAGTGCGTCGTCTTTTGCGCAGACTCAATATCCATTAACAATAGATAATTGTGGATATAAACATACTTATCTAGAGGCCCCCAAGGCGGTGGTATCAATTGGTCAGGATGTCACTGAAACCCTCTATCAACTGGGAGTATGGGACAAAATGGTCGGCACAGGTGTCTGGTTGAATGACGTTGCTCCGCAATTTGCACAGCTAGATAAAATCGTTCCTCGCTTATCAGATAATACGCCAACCCTTGAATCCGTTTTGCAGCAAAAGCCAGATTTTATTGGCTCACAATTTGAGTGGTATGTTGGTAAGGAGGGGGTAATAGGCACTCGAGAGCTGTTTGCGTCTCATGGCATTGCCGCCTATGTATTGCCGACAGACTGTATTAACAAAGATAATGCTGTTGGTAACGATGGAACTCGGGCCAATATATTCAATACCGACTCCCTGTATCAGGGGATTAAAGAACTTTCTAAGATTTTTGATAAGCAGGAAAGAGGAGCCATGTTTATTGCTTCTTTAAAAGAAAGAGAAGCGAATGCAATTGCGCGGGCGAAAAAGGATGAGTTAAATAATGTGTCAGCGGTGTTTTGGTATTCTAGTCCGAAGCTGGATGGCCCTGCTTATGTTGCTGGTCGAAATAGCCCGGCTGGCTACATCTTGAATGCTTTAGGGATAGAGAACATTGCACATTCTGATGAGGAATGGCCCCTTATGGATTGGATAGCCATTTCTAGGGCGAACCCTTCTGTTATTGTGCTGGCGAAAATGAATCGCCGTCGTTGGGCTGCGGATGACTATAAAACGAAGATTGCGTTTCTTAAAAGTAATCCTTATACGCGTAATATGGCTGCAGTGAAAGAAAATCGCTTTGTTATTATGGATGCTTTAGCTATGAGGGCCTCAACTCGCTTGTTCGATGGATTGGAGCAAATGGCCATTGCTTTAGATGCCGTACAAGGTCGCCTTAAGGGAGCTGAAAAATAAGCCATATAACCGCTACATTTCTCATTATTTCGCATGTGACGATAGATTGTTTCTTAAAATGATGTAATTAAAATTATCCTGTTTTTCCTTTTAATTTTAACGTGTTGAATTTTATTAGAAAAATAGTGAGATAAGTTTTCGTGCTGGCTTTTATTGTTTTCTATCCGCTCTTGAAGACAAATCTGCTTCTATACTTTTTGCCATAAAGCGCCATTATAAGGTAATTCTTATACCATCACTTTATGTTAGGGCCTTCTAATAACAAGGCCCTAGGAGCCAGTATGAAGGTTAATTTTTTTGTCACCTGTTTATGTGACACAGTGAAAGCCAATGTCGCGAAGCGCACCGTCGCCCTATTAGAACAGTTAGGCTGCGAGGTAATTTTTCCTGAGGCCCAAAGTTGTTGTGGTCAGCCATCCATAAACAGTGGTTATGTAGAAAGCAGTAAACCAGCAATGAAGTCGTTTATTCGTGCTTTCGAGTGCAATGATTATCCCATCGTTACCCCAGCGGGTTCTTGTGCAGCCATGGTCAAGGCCTATCCTGAATATTTAAGAAACGAGCCAGAATGGGCCTCGCGTGCACAAGCCGTTGCCGACCGTCTTTTTGAATTAACCCAATTTGTGGTTCGCGAATTAGGGGTAGTGCAGCTGGGAGCGAAGCTGGTAGGAACGGCCGTTTACCATCCTTCTTGTAGTTTAATCCGTAAGTTAGGTGTACGGGATGAACCTTTGTCCTTGTTGGCCGAGGTAGAAGGTCTGACGTTATTACCCATTGATAATCAAGAAACCTGTTGCGGTTTTGGGGGAACCTTCTCTGTCAAAATGGGTGAGATTTCTGGAGAGATGGTTAAAGAAAAAGTGCGCCATATGAGTGAGGTTACACCCGATTATTTGATTGGTGCCGACATCAGTTGTTTGATGAACATAGGAGGACGTCTTCATCGTGAAGGGAAGGCGATCAAGGTTATGCACATTGCAGAAGTGTTGGCGAGCCGTTAGTTTATAAGGGGATAGACATGTCGATGAAAACCAGTCATGCGACGTTTAAAGAGCGCATTGATATTCAGATGCAAGATGATTATATGCGCCAATCTGTTGCCAATGCTCAAGAGCGCATGTTCACTAACCGTGCTAAAGCCGCCGAGGCATTAGGTAATTGGGAGCAATGGCGAGAAATGGGGAAAGAGATTCGTCAGCATGTTTTGGAGAATCTTGATTACTATTTAGAACAATTGAGTGACAAGGTCGTGGAAAACGGTGGCAATGTGTTTTTTGCTAGCACGGCCGAAGAGGCTAGAGGTTACATTGAAGGCGTTCTCAAAGAGAAAAAAGCAAAAAAAATCGTTAAATCCAAATCCATGGTGACCGAAGAAATTGATCTAAATAAGGCTATTATAGGCCTTGGCTGCGAAGTCATTGAAACGGATCTTGGTGAGTATATTCTACAGGTAGATGATTGCGATCCGCCTTCCCATATTGTGGTGCCCGCATTACATAAAAACCGCACTCAGATTCGCGATATTTTCAAAGAGAAAGTGGGGTATCAAGGGACAAATGACCCTGAAGAGATGACGCGCTTTGTCCGTCAACATATTCGTCATGATTTTTTAGAAGCTGATATCGGTATTACAGGCTGTAACTTTGCCGTGGCAGAAACGGGCACGGTCAGTTTAGTGACGAATGAAGGTAATGCACGATTGGCTACCAGTTTACCGAAAACACATATTGCGGTGATGGGCATGGAGCGTCTGGTACCCACTTTTGAAGAATTGGATATTGTGGTGAGCTTGTTATGCCGAAGTGCAGTGGGATTGCCGTTAACAGGTTACGTGACGGCCCTGACTGGCCCAAGAGAGAGTGATCAATGTGATGGACCAGAGGAATTCCACTTGGTGATAGTCGATAATGGACGTTCCGCCATTTTAGGTTCTGAGTTTAAAGACATTCTGCGTTGTATAAGGTGTGCGGCGTGTGTGAATACTTGCCCAGCCTATCGCCACATTGGTGGTCAATCCTATGGTTCCATTTATTCAGGTCCTGTTGGGGCGGTGTTGTCACCGCTATTAGGGGGTTATGAGGATTTTAAAGAATTGCCTTATGCGTGTAGTTTATGCCAGTCCTGTAATGACGTCTGTCCTGTGAAAATTCCTTTATCTGATTTATTGCTCAAGCATCGTAGAGTTATGGCGGAAAGTAAATTAACTCCGCTGGGTGAACGTGCCGCAGCAGGGTTCTTTAACTTTGTAAATGCTCGCCCAGCATTGTGGGGTAAAACCGTTAAAGCGGGTGCCAAAGTGGCTAACGCGACGATAAAAGACGGTAAAATGCCTTTTAATGTGGGTCCCTTAAAAGATTGGACGGATTCACGAGATTTGCCTCAACCCGATGGTGAATCTTTCCGAAGTTGGTTTAAAAATCGACAGCAAACAAAAGGGGATCAGCAGAAAAATGAGGCAGGAGATCATCATGACTAACCCAGCGCGATTACAGAACCGTACCGCTTTTTTGGAGAACATTGCTAAGGTATTAGATCGGCCTAGACGCACGCAGGCACCGGTTCGGCCTGCTCTTAAATACCGCTGTCATCAAGAAGTTATGGCTGGGTGGTCGCCAGATCAACTGAGAGATCGCTTGGTGGATTATACCGAAAATGCACTGGGTGCTAAGGCCATTGTCACAACAAAAGCCCAGTTGAGTCGGGTGTTGTCTGAGGCTTGCCTCGCTTATCAACAAAATACATTGTCGGATGATGGTAAAGATGTTGTGTTATCTGCTGACGTTCGATTACAGGCCGGCATCGATATTAACCAGCTTACTCAAGCAGGGTTAAGTCTATATGTATGGGATTCATCTCTTGGATACGACGCCAATATCCGTGCTTGTGAGCGAGCTAAGGTGGGGGTTGTGTTTGCAGAACAAGCCTTAGCAGAATCAGGCACTATGGTACTCTATAGTCAGGTTGAACAGGGGCGCGTGATTAGTTTATTGCCTGAGGCGTCGGTATTTATCGTACCAAAAAGTGCCATTGTGCCAAGGTTAACTCAGGCGACTGCAGTACTGACTGAGAAAGCCAAAGCTGGTAAGCGGATGCCATCCTGCATTAACTTTATTTCAGGGCCAAGCTCGACGGCGGATATAGAGTTAATTAAAGTAGTCGGAGTTCATGGTCCCATTTTTGCGACCTATATTATTTTGGATGATCAATAATCATTCGATGATAAACACTCTGAAACGGCTTATAAAAGAGTATCTTTCGCATGCCCGCAATAGACGATTTAATCCTGTTTACCCAAGTTATTGAACACGGTTCTTTTAGTAAGGTTGCTGAGTTGAACGGTATTACCAAATCCGTAGTGAGTAAGCGCATCAGCAAGTTAGAAAAAGAGCTAGGTGTTCAATTGCTGTATCGTACCACTCGAAAATTGTCTCTTACTGAAGCGGGAGAAGTACTGAACCGTCGAGCGAAGAATCTTAATCAAGTGGCGCAATCTGCCTTTGATGCGATTACAGGTTACAGTGAATCCATGTCGGGGCATATACGGATGTCGGTACCAACCATCTCTGGTGAACTGTTATTGGCTAATGTCGTTTCCGATTTCTGTAATCGCCACCCTGGATTGACGGTGGATATGTCCATGGACAATCATTTTGTGGATCTTGTGGCGGAGAATTATGATTTGGTTATCCGAACTGGGTATCTGGAAGATTCCAGCCTGATTGCTCGACATATATTCAATTCCCGTTGGGTGATTTGTGCGTCGCCTGCTTATCTTGACCGCAATGGAGTTCCTCAAACGCCTGTGGCGTTATCAAGGCATAACTGCTTGGGTTATACCCATCAAAGTACCGGTACATTTGACTGGCAGTTTTCTCATGACAATCGCCTTTACACTCATAAAGTGTCGGGAAATTTTGCCTCTAATAATGCCGCCGCATTAAAAAAAGCTATGCTGGCGGGTAATGGGGTGGCGTATCTTCCCACTTGTCTCGTCTATGACGAACTACAAAAGGGCGAACTCGTCGAAATACTAGCAGGTCATGTTGGGAAAGTTGTTGGTATTTATGCTGTCTACCCCTTCACTCGGACGCCCTCTAAACGCATACAAGCGCTCATTGAGCATATTCGAGAAGGCTACTTAGCCATGAAAGAGCGATTCTAACCACTAACTTTTTCCTTTTTCCTGACTTTTTAATGGCTTGTTAGTCCTGTTACTGACCTTATCATGAGGGTAACAGGGTTGTATTTATAAACTGATCCAATTGAATTGTTAGACAAAGAGGCCTATGCCATGAGTGATGATGCAAAACGTTTAATCGACAATTTGTTTGAACGTATTTCACAAGCAGAAAAGCAAACTGGCGAGCGGGATAAGGACGCTGAAGCTCATATTAATAAACATCTAGTGAATAACCCATCCGCGCCTTACTACATGGCGCAAACCATTATTATGCAAGAAGCTGGATTAAAACAGCTAAAAGCGAAGGTCGAAGCGCTGGAAAAAGAAGTGGCTAGCAAGCCAAGTTCTGGTGGATTTTTATCCGGCTTATTTGGTGGTGGAAGCCAAAACACTCGAAATGAACAGGAAAGCAGACAAGGCAACTCTGGGGCTGGTTGGGGCGGAAGTGCACAACAAGCGGGACCAGGCTATGGCGCTGGTTCGGCTTATGGGCAACAAGCTAACTACCAAGGGAATGGAGCAAGAGGACCGGCTGCGGGTGGTATGTTTGGCGGTGGCGGCGGTAGCAGCTTTTTAGGCGGAGCGTTAAAAACAGCGGCAGGCGTGGCTGGCGGTTTGGTTGTAGGGAATATGTTGATGGATATGTTTAGTCACCATTCGCCAACCGAGATGGTCGACATTATTAATGAAACACCTCCACAAGATATGGGGCAATCAGATTTTGCTAATAATGGCATGGACCAAGATGGCTTTGCTGATAATGGCATGGATCAAGGGGGCTTCGCTGACAATGGCATGGGGCAAGGTGGATTTGGGCAAGCTGGTTTTGACCAAGGTGGCATGGATCCCGATGGGTTTAATTCAAATCTAGGTGGGTTTGACCAAGGGGGATTTGACCAAGGCGGGTTTGGCGATGCCGGTGGTTTTGATGACTTTGGCGGGGATTTTGATGATTATAGCTAAACTTTAGGAGGCGTAATGCGACGATCCTAGTGAAAATATCTTGCGCCTTGCTTTTCTTGGTTCTAGTCTCTTAATAGTGATTAAAGATGATATTAAGAGGTGCGATAAGGATGGAGCCGGTATGAAAGAAAAGGGCTGTTTAGTATTTTTCTGTGGGAAAATGGGGGCCGGTAAGTCAACACAAGCTAAGCAAATGGCTGAAAAAAGAAATGCGGTTTTGCTGTCAGAAGATGTGTGGTTAGCGGCACTTTATCCGAATTTGATTCTTTCTTTTAAGGACTATTTAACTTATTCGGCACGGTTAAAACCCTTAATAAGAGAGCATGTTCAGAATATTCTCTCCACCGGGACCAATGTCGTCATGGATTTTCCTGCTAATACTGTTGTACAGCGTAAATGGTTTTTAAGTTTAGTCGCAAAAATCAATGCACCTCATGAATTCTTTTATTTAGATGTCAGTGATGAGCTGTGTTTAAAACGCATTGCGCAGCGACGCAAAGAAGAGCCCACGCGAGCGGCGTTTGATACTGAATCGGTATTCCATCAAGTGACCAAGTATTTTGAAGTACCGACCCTAGAAGAGGGATTGAACTGGCAAAATGATGTATAAAGCCTGACGTCGTCTGTCGTCTGGCTTTATTTATAGCTTTCTAAAGGCGGTCCATAATGAACTTAGGAGTGGATCGCCAGTGCAAGAAATAATTATGATGGCATCTTAACGGTACGAAGGTAGGGCAAAATAGTATTAACTTCACCAAATTTTTCTTTCGCCTGTTGATCATTTAAAGACAAAGCAACAATAACATCTTGGCCTGCAACCCAATTTGCAGGCGTTGCAATCGGTACACCATAGCTCGATTGTAACGCATCAAGGGCTCGCAAAACCTCCGCAAAATTACGACCAACTGACATCGGATATGTCATGGATAGTTGTATTTTTTTGTCTGGGCTAATGATAAAAACGACTCGAACACTGGCTGAATTCGCTGCGGTTCTGCCATCGGGAAGGTAAGCGTCAGCAGGTAACATATCCAATGCTTTAGAGACTTCTAAAGATTCATCTGCGATAATAGGGAAACTTGCTTTTGCACCAGAGAAAGACTCGATATCGGCTTTCCATTCTTTGTGTTCTTCAATGCCATCAACAGATAAACCAATCACTTTTGTACCACGCTTTTCCCACTCTGAAGACAACTGGGCTACTGCTCCAAACTCCGTAGTACAAACTGGTGTGAAGTCTTTAGGGTGACTAAACAAAATTGCCCAACTGTTACCTATCCAATCATGAAGCTTAAAAGTCCCTTGATCCGTTTCAAGTTCTAGGTTTGGAATAGTATCGTTAATGCGTAAAGACATTAGATTCTCCTTAATATTGGTTGAAGTACGAAACAAGCCTAAGCTTGTGTTAAACATATTAGGATGTCCTAAAATTTACTTCTATATGTAATTATCTACTAAGCTTATAAATAAATGCTATATGTATTGAAAAGACACTTTTGGAGTATATGGCGCTAAACACAGCTCGTTTGAGTATGTTGGGGCACGTCATCGAAAATAGCTGGTTGTCTTCTTAGGTTGGTTGTTAGGTTGGTATGGATTCTATTGATAGCCTTGAGCTTGTAGTGTAAATAAGTGAGCGTATCGTCCTTGTTGCTCTAGTAGGCTTTGATGTGTACCTCGTTCCTTAATTTGACCATGCTCTATGAGGATGATTTCGTTAGCAAGACGTACTGTTGAAAAACGATGGGAGATGAGGATGGCCATTTTGTTTTTGGTGTGTTCCTGGAAGTGCTGAAAAATAGAGGCTTCGGCTTGAGCGTCCATGGCAGCGGTGGGTTCATCAAGTACTAAAATATCCGCACTTTTGCGCATGAATGCTCGTGCTAGAGCGATTTTTTGCCATTGACCGCCAGAGAGCTCTTGTCCGTCTTTAAACCAGCGTCCTAATTGGGTTTGGTAGCCTTTATCTAGTTGGTTGATAAAGTCGGTGGCTTTGCCCAGTTCTGCTGCCATTTGCCAGCCCGTTTCATTATTAAAATGCTCATTGTCTCCCGCTCCGATATTTTCGCCAACGGTGAATTGGTAGCGAACAAAGTCTTGAAAAATGACGCCGATGCGTTGCAGTAGCGTCGCTTCATCCCATTGGTTTAGGTCTAGACCATCCAGTAAAATGCGGCCTTTGCTAGGTTCATAAAGGCGAGTTAGCAATTTAATGAGTGTGGTTTTGCCAGAGCCATTTTCTCCTACAATTGCTAGACTATGACCTGGGCGTATATGTAAGTTTATGTTCAATAAAGCGAACTGGTGGCTACCTGGGTATTGGAAAGATACATTTTCAAAACGAATACCGTCGTTAGGAGTCGGGCCAGCCTGTAACCCTTGATACCGTTGATTGGTTGGTTGTTCCAGATATTCGTATAGATTGGAGAGGTAAAGGTTATCTTCATACATGCCACTAATGGCGGTAAGCGAGGCCGATACCGAACCTTGGCCCTGTTTAAAAAGTAAAAGATACATGGTCATTTGGCCGAGACTAATCGCGCCAATGATGGTATCGCTAACAATCCAAGCGTAAGCGCCATAAAAAACCAATGTGCTAATAATTCCCAGTACAAACCCCCAGGTTTCTCGACGTAGGATAAGTTGTCTGGTTTCTTTAAATAAGACAGCAAAAATGCTGCCATACTGCTTTAGAAAGCGCTCCCCTAGTTGGTAAAGGCGCACTTCTTTAATGTTGTCTTCACGAGCAAGCAAGGTTTCTAAGTAGTTTTGTTGGCGCACTTCTGGTGAACGCCAGCGAAACATCATAAAGGCATCGCTTGAAAATTTTGCTTCAGCAATAAACGAAGGAAAAGCCCCGAGAATCAGTATAAGCAAGGCCCAAGGAGAAAATTGCCAAAGTAAGACTGCAAAACTGGCTAAGGAGATGGTGTTTTGAATGATAGAAAAAGTTTTATTGACTAAGGCGAGAGGCCTACTAGAGGCTTCGCGGCGTGCTCGCACTAATTTATCGTAGAACTCTGAGTCTTCAAAGTGAGCTAAGGTTAAGGTCTGTGCTTTTTCTAAAATAAGCATATTGACCTTTTGTCCTAACAGGGTTCTTAAGATCGCTTGTTGTGCGGTAATTGAGCGTTGTGCACCAGCAATAGTAAGTACCAGAACCCCTTCCAACAACACATAATTAAACGCGGCCTGATAATGGATAATCTGGCTTTCTTTATAGGTATGCATTGCACTCATCACGGCATCAACGATGAGTTGTCCCACATAGGCCATGGCGGCAGGAAGAATACCAGCGATTAAGGTGGCAATAGCTAACCCGATGGTAAGAGCTGGTGAGGTTTGCCACACGAGCTCAATGGCACGCTGACTATATCGAAAAACACCTAACATGTTTTTATCAACGTTGTTGTTAGGTTTGGCAGCGGGAATCATGGATCGTTCTATTTGCCTCGTCAGAGTGGTTGGTTAGCTCGTTTCCTAAATCATTATAAGTGGCTTGATTATTATAAGCAGAGCTTTAGGATTGCCGCGTTGCAAGATAATTGCCTAGTCTTCTAGATAATAGGCTGTTTATTAAAAAATGAACAATATTCATTTTGTTTGGATTTTGTTCAGTTATGACGATTTAATGAAATTCTAGTTCTTATCCTTAATATATCCACGATTCACTAAGAGAAAAATGAATCATTCTTAAATTTCTCTTTGTTAACCATAATCGTTACTTCCAGCAAGATTTTTTTGAAAGTTTCACCAGACTATTTTGCAATAAAAATGGGTAGTATTTTCGTGTTTGAAGTACTTTTTTCTGCTACGGTCTTCAACATCATTATATTTTTTTATAAATTTTCTGTTATTTTATTGTTTTAAAAAGACTTTTTTGATTGTTTATACATGATTCAATAGTCCATATAAATTTTTAGAAGAGAATACACTCCCCTCGTTTCTTTGAATGCTTTGCACCGGTCAAATGTAAGTCAGTCAATTACAAAGAAATCGTCAAGATGCTGGTTTTTTGGATGGTGTAATGGTGTGTTTAACATTGCTGTTACTTGAGATGGATCAAAAAAAAATGTACTACTGAAGATTGTACTTTTTGTGAAACATCTTTCCTATTCGATTTTTCGAGGGGCTTTCACTCCAAAAATTTACTAATGATTACAAACAAGGATATCACTTCAGTACCTTGTCATTTCCGTATTATAGATGCTTCAAACCACTGAGGAGTCTGTAAACATAGCAATGGCGGTGTACCGAAACATGTGGATGAATCCACTTTTATAAAATAAATAGATTATAAATCACTGGGGGTAACTATGAGTAAAACACATGCAAAGCATTTGGGGGCAGGGTTGTCAAATCGACAAGTCTCCATGATTTCAATTGCGGGGATCATTGGAGCGGGGCTATTTGTTGGTTCCGCCAATGCCATTGCAACCACAGGGCCTGCTATTCTGATTTCCTATGCGATGACAGGGGTACTCGTACTGCTTGTCATGCGTATGTTGGGCGAAATGGCGGTCTCTAATCCCGATTCAGGGTCTTTCTCGACATACGCGTCCCGTGCCATTGGTCCATGGGCTGGTTTCACTATTGGTTGGTTATATTGGTGGTTCTGGGTATTGGTTATCCCTGTTGAAGCCATTGCTGGGGCGAATATACTGCATGCTTGGTTCCAACATATTCCTTCATGGGAATTTGCGGTAGGGATCATGGTGATTCTGACAATCTCAAACTTATGGGATGTAAAAAGCTATGGTGAGTTTGAGTTTTGGTTCGCGCTGATTAAAGTAGTCGCGATCATTGCGTTTATCATTATTGGTGGCATGGCGATTTTCGGTGTTTGGCCATTGGCTAAGGATGTTAGCGGCGTGTCGAATCTGTATGCCCATGGTGGCTTTATGCCAAAAGGGTTTGGCACCGTGCTCGCAGGTGTATTAGTGACGATCTTTTCTTTCTTCGGGGCGGAAATTGTGACTATTGCAGCGGCAGAATCCAAAAACCCAGGAGACAAGATTCGCCAAGCAACAAAACTCGTTGTGTATCGAATTGCACTGTTTTATCTCTTGTCTATCTTTGTCATTGTGTCTCTGGTGGCTTGGAATGACCCTGCGTTAAAAACGGGCTCTTTCCAGTTTGTTCTCAGTTCACTTCATTTACCTCATGCAAAATTATTGGTTGATATTGTCGTGTTGACTGCGGTATGTAGCTGTATGAACTCTGGGTTATATACGGCTTCACGTATGTTTTATTCATTGGCCTGTCGTGGTGATGCGCCAGCGGTAGCAACAACACTTTCTTCTACTGGTGTGCCTCGCGTGGCCGTAATTGCTTCAACGTTGGCAGGGTTTGCTGGGTGTTTTGCCAGTTATGTATTCCCTGGTGAAGTATTTAGCTTCCTTTTATCAACCACGGGGGCTATCGCTCTTATTGTATATTTGGTTATTGCTGTATCTCAGTTGAGAATGCGTAGTGCACTGGAAAAAGAAGGAAAATCGCCGGCCTTTAAAATGTGGTTGTTTCCAGGGTTAACCTGGTTAACTATTGCCGTTATTGCGGTGGTTTTGGGTTATATGTGTATTTCTCCAGACTACCGACCAGAAACCTTTGCAACCGTTGGCGTAACCGCGATTATGCTAATCTTTAGCTTTATTGTTACTGGTAAACGTTCCACGGACAGAAACCTAGTAACGGAATAACAGTGGATGGCTAATGCTGTCGACGCCGCTCATATAAGCTGAGCCATAAACATTGCCTTGAAAAAGCACGATGATCCTATCGTGCTTTTTTTGTGAGTCGCATTTAAGTTAGATCTCTACAAGACAAACCGCTAAACTATGCTCTCTTTTGGTCAATTTATAGTGTTCTATAGAGTGATAGTGAAACTTGCAAGCGGATGCATTGGTATGATAGTGATCTTTAGGATGTGGGATGAGAGTCGCAGTAGTTGTTAATTCTTTAAAATTGGGCGGTATGGAACGGGTGGCTTGCAGTTTGACTGATGCGTTTGCAAAACAAGGCCATGATGCTCATCTAATCTACCTTAAAAATCGTCAAGTCGAGGTTACCCCCAGTCATCCCAATACGACGATGCATTTATTTGATTTAAAAAAATGGGTGTTATTGAGTGGTATAGGTCTCATTTGGCTAGTGATCTGTCGCTTATTGAATGTGCTATTTCGTAAGACGTTTGCTATGTTTTTTGCTTATGCAGAGGCGGCGGTGTTTACTTATAAACTAAGTCGGCTGGAAAAACGTATTGGCCGTTTTGATCTGATTGTATTTCGAGGGCATGGAACATTCAGTCATGTTTGGCCTTTGCAAGACAAGCGTTTCGTGTTTGTCTGTGAAAGCACACAAAACAAAGTGCATTTTGGTGCGTATTCTAAACGTATCTTCACCTTATTGTTTTCTCATCGTCGTATGGTGTGTGTGTCGGATGGGGCGCGTGAGTCTTTTGAGGACTTAATTGAATCTTTCCAGATTCCTTGTCAGAGCATTCACACGATTACCAATCCTAATGATTATGACAAAATTCGTCAGGAAGCGGCACGTCTAGTTGATGGTGTGGATTATCATAAAAAAACCTATATTTTAGGGCTCGGACGCTTGGTGCCGGGTAAGAACTTTCCGTTGTTGATTGAGGCGTATCATTACGCTCGTCAACACTATGGAATACAGCATGATTTGGTAATTGTTGGGGAAGGTCGTGAACGTGAAAAAATCAAACAGACCATTACACAGTTTGCTTTAGAAGATTATGTTTTTTTAAAAGGCCAACAAAACAACCCGTTTCCTTGGTATCAGCAAGCGGACCTTTTTGTATTAAGTTCAACGAGCGAAGGTTTAGGGATGGTGTTGATTGAAGCGTTGGCTTGTGGCACATCCGTGGTGGCGACAAATTGTCCTGGCGGTGTGAGCGATATCATGAGAGGCAAGTTAAGCGATTTTTTAGCGCAGCAAACACCGAAGTCTTTGGCAGAGAAAATGGTCTTGGCGCTACAAGAAGAGAGAACCCCAGAGTTGACAACAGACATTGCCAAAGCATTACAGCAGTTTGATGAAGCACACATTGTTGAACAATATATCCAAGCCTACTTCGCGACAGAGAATACCCTGTAACGCGATGAGATGATTGCACCGATACGAGTTAGCTATGAAGAAAACGGATTATCAATACGCTTTACAGCCTGATTGGCAAAGTGAGGTGATACTGGAAAACACCCAATCGAAACATCAACACTGCGTCACTATTAATTTAGCGGATGGCGGAGGCTTTAGTGAGTTAAATATTGAGGATTTCACTTGGCTATTAGCGTTTTCTTATCAGTCGACTCATAAGAAAAAGCAAGGCTCTATTGCAATTGTTGAGTCGGATGATTCAGTGGTGTCGGTTTTCAATACTCAGTATTTTGAGTCGGGTGAGGAGGGGGTTCGTTATCTCAATTTGAGTGGGGTGTTGAACAATAATGCCAAATCGGTGGCGACCTTGGTATTTAAACATTGCCATATGCCTAATTATGGAAAATTATTGGCGTTTAAAAAACCGGATTTTAGTGATGGACCAATTTTAATCCTAGCCCCACATGCCGATGATGCGGAGTTGGCGGCTTATGGTTTTTATCATGATTTTGCTGAGTCGACTTGGATAACAACCATTAATGCAGGGCAAAATGTTCAGAAACTAGAGAAACAGTATATTCCTAGTTTGGACGATAGCATGCATGCGGCAGTTGCTCGCAAAGCGGCCATTAGAGCCTGGAACAGTATGACGACACCGCTGCTTGCAGGTGTTCCTCTAGAGCAGCTATCTTCCCTTGGCTACTTTGGGCTAACCAAAAATGCGCTTTATGATACCGCGAAAGAGGCTCAAACGGATCCGGTCTTGGCGGAGTTAACGCCGCAAGTGAGTCGTCAATGGAATCGCATTTTCTTACCGAATGATTTGTCGAATAAGAGTTCAGGGGAAGCCCTAGTCATGGATTTGACTAGCTTATTAGAACAAATCAAACCCACCACTGTATTGGTGACAGAGCCAGAAATCGACCCGCATCCAGAGCATATTATGTCTGCTCATGCCTTGGCATTGGCGATTCGTGAAAGTACACATACGCCAGAGCGAGTACTAATGTATGTGAACCACCTGCGTCACACAAAGACCTTTCCTTATGGTCCTGAGCATGCCAAAACAGCCTTACCACCTTGGTTTGATGAAACGTCTGTTTTTGGCACGTTTTCTTGTTATAGCCATCAGTTGGATATCGCAACGCAAAAGGAAAAAGTTGTCTCTTTTGATACGATGCATGATCTAAGAAGTAAGCCGCGAGTTGGTAAAATGCTTAAAAAGTGGTGGAACAAAAAGGTATTGAAGAATGGTTACCAGTATTATGGTGATCATGTGTACTTTCAAACCCATATTAAGTCGAATGAAGTGTTTACTTTAGTAGATGGTGGTGTGTTTAGTGAGGCTTTGATTGGCAAAGCATCACCTTGATAAGGCCGTATAGATGCCAATGAGCTATGACGTTTCATCGACGAATTAATCGACTTAGGATTTGAGCTTTCACTTTGGTAAATGGATCTTGACCAGTAAGCCTCCCAGAGGGCTTTTCGATGCGCTAATTGTGCCATTGTGTTGGATGATGGCATTTTTACATATTGCCAACCCTAACCCCGTACCACCACTATGCCTGTCTCTGGCAGTAGACACACGATAAAACGGACGGAATATTGCACTCAACTCTCCTTCCGGTACGCCTTCGCCATCGTCTTCTACTACAATTTGTATTGAGCTATTTTGTTCGTGTATTGAGATGTGGATGGCATGGTGGCTGTAATAAATGGCATTGCGCACAAGGTTTTCTAAAGCACTAATGAGCAATGCTGGATAACAACGAATTCGGTAGCTTGGAATGGGAGTAAAGGTTAGCTGTTTTCTCAATTGTTCTGCTTCAAATTGCGCATCGTCGAGCATCGCTTCCCACAAACTATCCAGTGCGTGTTCCTCCCAATGATTGTGGCTATTCACTTGTTGTTGAGCTAATTCTAATAGTTTTGCGATCATGATTTCGAGGCGCTGGGCTTCGGTATCGATGCGAGTTAACTCATGGCTCTCTCCTTGTTTTCGAATAGCAATAGCTTGTGCCATACGAAGTCGGGTAAGCGGAGAACGCAGTTCATGGGATATATCAGAAAGTAGGCGTTGTTGCCGACTGATCATTTCATTCACTGCTTCAACCATTTTGTTAAAACTGGCACCAGCTTGACGAAATTCCGAGCTGCCTCTTTCTAAGGTAGGATCCACTTCAAATTCACCTCTAGCAACGCGTTGTGCGGCTTTCTCTAGACGCCGAGCTGGCTGACTAAGAGCCCAAGCTAACCATAGTAACAAGGGGGTACTGACGAGCATGACAGCCAGAAGAAGTTGTAACGGATGATCAAATAAACGTAATAATAATGGTGGTGGACGGTGCCATTCTTGGCCAACATACAACAGATAGTCATTGCCTGCCAGATGGATGGATAATGGCCCAGATAGCATCAATCGACCATAAAGCTTTTGTTGCGGATTACTTGGACTGTCCATCGAAGTAATGAAATTTCGTAGAGCGCGAAAAATAAAGTCGGGTCCCTTGATAGGAGACAAAATCAATCCGTTGAGATTGGTTATAAATAAAATGGGCTGTTCTCTAATGTGCTCCGGTTTTTTGATGTGTTTGGAATCATGTTCCACACCTTGTGGATCGTCCTTTTGCGCTGGTGGTGGGGGAGGAGATGGATGTCGTTTTGGTGGTTTGGGTTCCATTTTGAGTAGAATGTGACTGATATCTGTTTGTGCGGCAAAGCGTTTCTCTAGGCGATGTTTGATGGCTTGAAGGTGCTTTAGCCGTTCCCTGTCGATATTATGGATTTTTCTAGGGTCTAAATGGGGCAAAGATAGTACCGTAAGCAATACCAATAGCATGGTAAACCAAAAAATGGCAAAAATTCGACCATAAAGGTTGGTTATTTTCGGTAGGCGAATCATTCAGCCACCAGCAGATAACCACGTCCACGTAATGTTTTAATGCGTGGTTTGTTGTCGACAGAGTCTGGCAGTTTTTTGCGTAAGTTAGAGACATGCATATCGATGGCACGATCAAAGACGGCGAGCCGTTTTCCCAGCACTTCAAGACTGAGAGATTCTTTTGTGACAACTTGTCCAGGATGCAATAAAAAATAGTGCAATAGTGCGAATTCCGTGCTGGTAAGGTCGATCAGTTCTTGTTTGTGGTACGCTTCTAGTTTGCCTGGGTAAATGACAAGATCATCGTATTCTATTTTGTCTTGGCTACCTTGGCCTTTGCCAGTCTTTTCCTTGTCACTTTTGCCATTGGTACGCCGTAAAATAGCCCGAATGCGAGCGAGTAATTCACGCTCACTAAAGGGTTTGGGTAAATAATCGTCTGCTCCTAGTTCTAATCCTATCACTCGGTCTATTTCATCACCCTTGGCAGTTAACATAAGAACGGGGATGTCCCATTGTTCTCGTAACTTTTTGAGGGTATCAAAGCCATTCAGTTTGGGCATCATGACATCCAGTAGAATCATATCGACCGATTCGTTCATGAGTGTTAGCCCTTCTTCTCCATCATAAGCGGTGGTGACGGTAAAATGCTCAAAGGCTAGCAGTTCTTTAAGTAGGTCACTTAGCTCTGTATCGTCATCGATGATCAAAATATGTGGCATCGTTATTCCTTGAAAAATGATGTGTCAAGAATAATAGGATTACTCGTATTTTACTGTTAAATGTATCAAACGGTGACGTTTTTACTTAGCTTTACCTTAGCTATACGCCACTTTACTCGTCAGATTCTATGCTACTTCTACAGGTTGACGATAGCGTCAGCAAATTAACCACTTTATAGTTAGGAGTAATAGGGTATGGGAAATCTGACGAAAAAACTGATATTAGCGACGGTGACATTACCTTTCATGATGGGGGCAGCCAGTGCTTTTGCCGAGGCTCCTCCAGGACACCTAGGAGGCCCCAAGCCGCCAATGTGCCGACCTGATATGATGGTTGGGTTAGATCCGCATATGATGAGAGAATTGCATTTTAGTGAGGTTCAACAAAAGGAACTGAGAGCGTTTCGTCTTGCTGAAATAAAAGAGATGAGAGCAATCGAAATAGACCATGAAAAGAGGCTCAATAGTCTATTGAATGCTGATAAGTTTGATAAAGTGGCAGCAAGGGAACTTGCTACCGCAATGGAGAGCACACGAATTGACCGCAAAGTTGCGATGTTGGAAAGACAATACAAAATACTTCATATATTAACACCGGAGCAAAAGGCAGAATATATGAAACTGAAGAGAGAGCATCGGCATCAATGTGAGGAAAGAATGCGTCACCGTTTAGCAAAAGAACATAGGCCGTTGGTCTATTAGTAGAGTGCTACTGACAATAAATGATGATGCCTGTTAAACGGTTTAACAGTAAAAAGCCGCTGTCTAGTAATCGAACAGCGGCTTTTTGTTTAATGACGATGGGGTCATCGCTGAAAACAGAGTAGGATCAAATCTTAAAGCGGTCTGTTAAGGTTTTTAATTGATGGCTGATGGTCCTTAAATTGGTAACCGCTCGAACAGATTCTAGTGCTCCTTCGTTAGTTCGATCGGCCAGTTCTCGGACATTTTCAACGCTTCGGCTGATTTCTTCGGAGACATGAGATTGTTCTTCAGCAGCCGTCGCAATTTGTTGGTTCATGTCCTGAGCGTAGCCTACTTGTTCATTTATGTCTTTGAATAGGGTTAGAACGCCTTTGGCTTTTTCCGCATTTTCCATTGACATATCGCGACTACTCATCATCCTAGTCAGAGATTCTTGTGCGCCATTTTGCAGTTCAATGATCAAATCTTCGATTTCTTTTGCAGAGCTTTGGGTGCGACTGGCCAGTCCACGCACCTCGTCAGCAACCACTGCAAACCCACGGCCAGCCTCCCCAGCCCGTGCTGCTTCAATGGCCGCGTTTAGGGCGAGCAGGTTAGTTTGTTCCGCAACCGCTTTGATGACTTCCAATACATTGCCAACGTTATCGGTACGGGATTTTAATTGTTCCATCGCTTGGCTGGTTACATTTAGATCTTCCGCTAAAGACTCAATGAGTTTGACCGCACTATTGACCATGACATTACCTTGCCCGACAATTTCATCCGCTTTTGTAGAGGCCTCAGCAGCGGTTTCAGTATTGCGCGCAACCTCGGTGACCGTAGAGGCCATTTCATTAATGGCTGTGGCCACTTGATCAGTTTCATCTCTCTGTGACTGCATCATGGATTGCCCTTGCTTCGAAATGGCTTCCAGTTGCTCACTGGTTGAGCTTAAGTTCATCACCCCTGAGACGACCTCGGAGATCAAGCGGTTTAGGGTTTTGCTCATATCACCGATATGATTTAACAGTTTACCAAGCTCGTCCCTTCTTTCCGTGTGAAGCTGTTGAGTGAAATCCCCGCTGGAGATTTTTTCGACCGCTTGAATCACTGTGCTCATAGGTTTGGTGATCATGTGACGAATCAATAAGGCAAAAAAGATACCAATGAGAATGGCAATGACAGTGACAGCAATCACTAGACTGTTAATTTCAGAACCATCCGCTTTGCTCTTTTGCTCTTGTAGATGAGTGATGGCATCAATGTTGTTATTCATGCTTTTGGATAGGGCTAACAATTGGTCTTTAACTGAGTAAAGCTTGGATGTAACCTCAGGATTACGCTTGCCCATTTCACGATATTGATCAAGCAGTGTTAATATTTTTTGCTGATTGCTTTGTAAATTATCAGGTAGCTGTAATGCTTTTGTTTTTTCGATAACTGTATTTAGTCTAGAGGTGACCTCATCCACAGGAATAGGTTGTCCTTTTGTGATAATGCTATCAATAAAAGACGTTAAGGAATAAAAACTAGTTTCAATGGTTAGCACTTCTGACGCATTGTTCTGATCATTGTTCTTCTTAAGTGCTTGAGCAACAAGGTCGTATTGGTTGTAAATATTGCTAAGAAGATTCTTTGCCTGTTTGTCAACGTCATCCCATTTTTTACGGGCCTCAGCAAGTGGCGTTAATGTCTTTTCATACTCTGCTATGCTCTGGCTGGTTTTCTGGATCAGGTCTAATACATCTGGGCCATTATAGAGCTGGTTTGATTTGGCTAATTTGTCACTAAGTTGTCGAGTGAGATCCATTAGCTTGGCTTTGTCAGCCTCAGAGCCGGAAGTAACAAAGTGCTCGCGAGCAACCTGCATATCAACAATATTGTGATCTAACTCGTTGGATAACCGGACTTTGTCTGCTCGGCTGAGTAGTGAACTCACACCATACAGACTTGTTATTCCCACAATAAGCGTTAGTATCAGTACGGAACCAAAGCCTAAAGCTAATTTGGTGCCAATTAATCGGTTTTCTAAAAAATTCATCATCTGGTGATTCCTTAGCAGACGTAGATTGAACTTAGGGTGTCTAGTAAAAAATTAATGACTAATAAGTCCATCTCATTTTGATAGTTGATATAGACAAATATAAAGATAGGAAACTGTTTTTAATAGTACAACCGTGGAGGAAAGTTTTAAAATGTAATGAGTGGCGCAGCAATGTCCACATCACCATTGTGACGACTACTTTAACAGAAAACTATCTTCTTTATAGCATCCAGTCTATTTTAACTGGCCCTTTGACTTTTCGTTGAGGTGAATTCATCAATTAAAAGCGCAAGGTTTTTTATGCCTTCTTCTCGTTCGTTTGGTTGTAATTGGCTATAGTTGATTCGTAAGCAATTACGATATTTACCTGTGGATGAAAAAATGGGTCCGGGTGCAAAGCTA
The DNA here is from genome assembly GCF_016461715.1 of Marinomonas spartinae. GTDB lineage: Bacteria > Pseudomonadota > Gammaproteobacteria > Pseudomonadales > Marinomonadaceae > Marinomonas > Marinomonas spartinae_A. The sequence continues at coordinate 55,716 of NZ_JAEMUI010000016.1, forward strand.
ATACCGTGCTCGCGACAGGTTTTGACCAACTCTAAACAATCTATCGGTAGATTGAGTTCCACCCAAAGAACAAAGCTTCCACTAGGAAAACTCACTCTAGTGCCTTTTGGCAGATAGGTATTAATGGCAGTGAGCATATGATCTCGTTGTTGTTCATAGTGTTGCCGCATTTGTCTAATGTGTTTGTCATAGCCTCCCAGACGAATAAATTTGGCGATGGCTAATTGCGGCAAGGTCGGGCACATGGAGCTGCTGACGTATTTGATATGGGTTACTTTGTCTCGGTAGCGGCCAGGTGCTATCCATCCAACACGCATGCCTGGTGCAATGGTTTTAGAAAAAGAAGAGCACATTAATACACGCCCATCGGTATCAAACGATTTGATTGTCTTTGGACGAGGGAATTGATAAGAAATATCCCCATAGATGTCATCTTCAATAATGGTAATATCATAACTTTGAGCCAGTTTAAATAGACGTTTTTTTTGCTCTTCAGGCATGGTATAGCCCATAGGATTGTTGCAGGTAGGCGTGGCTAAAATCGCTTTAATTGGCCATTGGTCTAAGGCTAATTCTAATGCTTCTAGGCTAATGCCTGTTTCTGGATGAGTGGGTATCTCCATGACTTTTAGTCCAGCGGCCTTAATGGCTTGCATCGCGCCATAAAAGCCAGGTGATTCAATGGCAATAATGTCGCCAGGCTCGGCAACGGCTCTTAGACAGACTGAGAGTGCTTCTTGGCAGCCTGAGGTAATAACTAAGTCATCGGGATGAAGTTGGCATCCTGAGGCAACGGTGAGACGACAAATTTGTTCGCGTAATTCGATCGTCCCCCGTACATCACCATAACCTAGTCCTAACTGCGGATGTTGTTTGGATAAATCTGCTAATGTTTTAAGCAAGGGTTTAAGGGTAGGAGCCTGCATATCAGGCATGGCATGTTGCAGTTGTATGCCAAGCTTTTCACTACGAATCATCAGCATATTAAGCACTTCTTCCCATTGTGAGACCTCTAATGGGCGTTGAGGTGGTCGCGAAATAGTGGGCAAATTATCGTGTTGATAAGGCTGACTAACAAAGTAGCCTGATTTAGGGCGAGCTTCTACCAATCTTTCTTGTTCTAGCTGGCGATAGGCCTCTTGTACGGTGGAGATACTGACACTGTATTCTTGTGCTAATTGACGGACCGAAGGCAGTCTGTCGCCTATTTGGTAAAAGCCATGTTTAATATGTTCCCCTAGTCTTAGCGCTAAATCTTGATACAGTGTCATGATCGATTTTCCCTTACTTTAAAGTACTTTATTTTATTAGAAATGAATACATACCTACTGTAACCATACAGATGGGAGTTTTCTTCACCATACAGGCGGTTTTTTTTATAGTCTGTATGGTGAAAAATGTCTATTTTTATCACTGTTATGCTTTTTACTTTCCTTTTAATCTGATGCCTTAGGTGAGTTGGCTAAGAAGGAGAAGGGTTATGTTGATGATTGCATTATTGGTTCATATAAAACAGTGTGTGCAAAGCTATCGAACACGCAAAGTCTTATTGTACTTAACAGCTGATGAACTCAAGGATGTCGGCATCAGTGAAGGGGATAGAAGAAAGCAGACTGCTAAAGCGAGTTTATTGGGAATGGGGAAAGAGATATTGATGTTTAAACGTGTTAGCAAATCCTTTGAAAAAAAAGTGTATGGGGATGTCTAATGCTGAATCTTTCTTTTTTTCTGGGTGTTGCTGTATTTGCCTTTGTTATGTCTGTCACGCCGGGACCAAACAATATGATGTTATTGGCCTCTGGGGCACAATTTGTTTTTCGTCGAACCTTGCCGCATATGTTAGGGATTATTCTTGGCATGGCGTCTTTATTGTTGGCTATTTTATTGGGGCTTGGCTCGTTGTTTATACTCTACCCTCCACTCTACAGTGTCTTAAAATGGGTGGGTGGGGCGTATTTGCTTTGGCTTGCATGGAAAATTGCGAATGCCCCAACGGACAAGATGTCAACGCAAAAGCCAAACTTAGTCCCATCAGGACAATGCAGTGATTTACAACCAGAAAATATCGATAAGCAAATGGTGCCAATGCGCTGGTGGCAAGCTGCTTTATTCCAGTATGCGAACCCTAAAGCTTGGATGATGTCTATTGGCTGTGTCAGCTCGTTTTCTCTAGCGGGCGATCTGTATGTTCAGTCTGGCTTTTGGATTATTATGCTGTTTGCGTGCATGGGGTTCCCCGCGATCACAATATGGGTGTTAGCAGGTGAGGCTATCCGACGAAAGCTAACGAGTGTAAAGCGTCAACGTCTATTTAATATTGTTATGGGTGTGCTGACTGCTTCGACGTTGTTATTAATAATCAAAGGCTAGTCTTGTTTTGCGGATGGCACTCTACTGTTAGTCGTTATGGGGGGCGTATGCAATAGCAGATCTGATCAGTATCGTGGGATGGCTTTTATCACTATGGTAGGACAATCAATAAGGCTGAGTAACGCGTGAGTGAATGGTATATCTACATCATTAGAACTCGTTTAAATACCCTCTATACGGGTATTACCACCGATGTGGAAAGGCGCTTTCATGAGCATTCAAAGCAGGGCACAACGGGGGCGAAATACCTTAAAGGAAAAGGTCCTTTGGAACTTGTCTGGCATCAATTGGTTGACTCGAAAAGGGACGCCGCAAGACTTGAGTATCGTGTCAAAAAACTTAAGAAATATCAGAAATTACAATTGATTAGCGGTCAGATTGATTTACATTCTTTACGAGAATAAGCAGGTTTTTAACTTGTCTTTCAGGCCATTTGCTCCTAGCATTACTTGATTAGCAAAGACAGATTAAATCGTGACTTGTAAAGGGAGACAAGGGTACATGATTCGCCACATTGACCATATCGTGTTAACCGTTGTTGATATTGAAAAATCCGTCGCCTTTTACGAAAAAGTATTGAAAATGAAGCCTGTTACCTTTGCTAACGGTCGTCGTGCCGTGCATTTTGGACAGCAAAAAATCAACTTTCAATGTGTAGGTGATGAGCTACGTAATCATGCTCTTGAAGGCTCTGGTGATCTATGTTTGATCACCGATTGGTCTCTGGATGAAGTCATTGCTCACCTTAACGCCTGTCAGGTGCCGATTCTTGAAGGTCCTGTCAGCAAAACGGGCGCCCAGGGTGAGATTCAATCTGTTTATTTCAATGACCTTGATAATAATCTTATCGAGGTGAGTGTCTATCCTAAGAATCTCTCTGAATAACGCATTTCGTCCTATTGGGTTATTTTTTCTTGTTTAGAACCGCTTTTTTGTTCACTTATTGTTATCATTGTTGCTTTAATTTTGTTCCCTCAAATGACCGTCAAGGATCCTTTTTCGGCTATGAAAACTATCTTAATTGCGAAACAAAACCTTGAGAAGACCTATTCTGGTGCTTGTCGTAGTGTGCATGAGGAAATCAAATATTTTCGTTCTAAAGGCTGTGAAGTGCATACTATTTCTGAAAATGCTAATGTCGCGGATATTGAAAACAGCGGTGGAATTTCGCATAAGTCTAGGCGATTTTTTTGGCAGAAAAAATTTAACCGCAGAATGCAGTTTAGTAATGAAGCGCTGAAGTTGGCGAAAAAACTCAAGGTCGATTTGTTGATAGGTCAAGGGGACTTACAACAGCCGGATGTGCACTTTATTCATAATTGTGTGCATTTAGCATCCGAGAAAATCCATGGCAAGTCCTTGGCGAAAGACGATGAGATGTATTTAACGCATACCCCCATTTTCCAAAATCATCAGTTTAAACATATTGTTGCCAACTCACACTTGGCCAAAAATGAATTGATGTCTCGTTTTTCGATACCAGAGCACGATATTTCTGTGATCTATCCGGCAATTGATGAAAACCAGTTTAAGCTATTACCCATTGAGGAGCGAAATGCGATTCGCGCCGACCTAGGAGTGAAAGACGATGAGCTTCTGGTGGGCTTAGTGACGTCTGGAAATTTTAAAAAACGCGGTGTTGATCGATTCTTTGAGGCCATTAGCTTATTGCCAAAAGAGGTGGCTGAGAAAACGCATTTTGTCTTTGTTGGTAAAGATAAGTTGTCTCCTGAATATCAAGCGATTCTAGACCGTTCTCCTTATAAAGATAGAGTGCGCCAGCTGCCAATCATCAATAAAGTGGAGGGGTACTTTAATGCGTTGGATGTATTTGTACTGCCAGCCAGAATTGAAGAGTTTGGGCGTGTTGTGGCTGAGGCGATGGCCTGTGGTGCCCCTGTGATCACGACGAAATGGGTGGGGGCGAGTGAAATAATGAAAGATGAATCGGCTGAGTTTGTCTATGATGGTGAAAGCAACCAAACGCTCGCCAATTTGATGGATGCTTTGCTCAGTGATAAAGCGCTGCGGGAACGAGTTTCCCTAGCCAATCAAACTTCTGCCAAAGAAGTCTATGAATCCGCATTAGAAGAAAAATTTGATGCCGTTTTTGGGCCTTATATTGCCTAGTCGTCTGTTCGTCTAGTATGCCATAGCCATATAAGGCCCTGTTGAGGAGTCATTGTGTTAGTAGCGCTTTTACCGCAGCAATAACGTCTTTATAGGCTTTCTCTTCATAAACCCCAAAGCCTGTTAATTGACGGGCTTTGATCTTCGTAAAAATTGGTTGTGCTAGTCCAGTTAAAAAACGTGTTATTAGAACCGGTGTGAGCGTTGTCTCTGGGCTTTTGTTTTGCAGCTGTTGTGCGAATTCAGTGACATAGTGAGCCATTTGTTGACGCTGTTCCTCCAGCGACTCTTTTTGCGCTATTGGTTCGGGGAAAACAAGCACTTTTCCACGGCATACAGAGCAATGTCCACAATGTTCTGGGGCATTTTTATCACCAAAATAGCGAGCTAGGTTGTGGTTCAAGCAGCGATTGAGTTCAAAGAAGCGAATCATGGTAGCAATGCGTTCGATTTCTGCAGTTTGTTTTTCCGTTACGTATTGATCTAAGACATTCAGTAAGGTATCTAGATGAAACCGCTCTAGATTGACTTGATAGACCTCGGTTAGTTGCTTGCTTTCTAGTGTGAGCACATGGTGAGACTCAGCGTATTCTAATAGTTGTAGAACATCGCCGCGAGAAAACCCTGATTGCTGATAAATTAAATCGAAATTTGGTGTGCCCCAGATTTTCTTATATTGAATGCCTTTAAGAAGAGCATCGTAAGCGGCGCGCATGTTGTCAGGAACTTGTGCCGCAAAGGCATAGCGATCACCTTCCCACTTTAAACGCACATCTGCGTAATAACTGTATTTAGGAGTGATAGCTCCGAGGATTTCGAGTTGAACCAAGAGGGTTTTTAACGGCAGTGAGCGAATGTTGATTTGGTTGGATAAGCCGTATAGCTGAGTTTTCCAAAGTGTTTGTTGGTCGTCATTGATCTCAGCTTGTTCTTCAATGGTAGCGAGCAGGGAGGCAATGTCTTGGCGTTCCGGTGTATCGCCATAAACGAAGTTTTCTAACGTGTGTAGGCCTTCTAGACTGGCTAACAATACACAACGGCTGGCTTGGTTATCACGTCCCGCTCGGCCGATTTCTTGGCTGTAATTCTCAATGGATTTTGGTAAATCATAATGTATGACTAACCGAATGTCCGCTTTGTCTATGCCCATGCCGAAAGCGATGGTGGCGACGATGATGCGCGTGCGACTTGCCATAAAATCTGCTTGAATTTGGCTACGAAGGTCGTTGCCGAGCCCAGCATGGTAGGAGGTTGCTGAGTAGCCTTTTGATCTTAGTGCTTGAGCGATATCATCTGCGGTTTTTTGCTGAGTCACATAGACAATACTGGCTCCTTGGGTGTCGTCTAAAATCGCCGTCAGCTTATTGAGTTTTTCATGGCCTTGTGCAGGAATAAGATCCACGTCTAAGTTGTGGCGATAAAAGCCTGTTTGCACAATGTGCTCAGGGAAAATATCAAACTTTTGTGCCATGTCTCTTTGTACTCGACGAGTGGCCGTGGCGGTTAAGAGCAAAACGAGAGGGATGTTTAGCTCTTGTTTGTATTGCGGGAGTTTTAAGTAGTCAGGGCGAAAATTGTGTCCCCACTCAGAAATGCAGTGGGCTTCATCCACCACTAGCATAGAAATTGGCACTTGCTTAATAAAGCGACGAAAACGTTCGTTCTTAAAACGCTCGACCGAGATCATGAGAATTTTAATGGCACCACTTTGGGCTTGTCTCATGATCTCCTGACTGTCTTCTTTGGCTTGGCTGGAATCCAAGCAGGCAGCGGGAATGCCTTTACTTTGTAAAAAAGCTAATTGGTCATGCATCAGTGCGATTAGCGGTGAAATGACTAAGGTCAGGTTGGGTAACTGTGTGGCGGTAAATTGATAGCAAAGGGACTTTCCTGAACCCGTTGGGAAAACGGCAAGGGAAGAATGCCCTGATAACAACTGAGTAATGGTTTGGCCTTGGCCTTCGCGAAAGTGCTCGAAACCAAATATGGCGTGTAATGTCCCTTGTAAATCGCGCGCTTGAAAAGTTGGGGTAATGGCTAACGGTGTACTTGTTTTCATTGAGAAATCTGCCCCCATTCTTGTTCACAGCTGTGTAATTCGTTCAAATGATTGAGCCAATATTCTTCACTGGCAAACCAAGGAAAGGCTTTAACAAACGCAGGGTCGCTCCAACGTTGCTGTAACCAGGCCGCATACTGGATAACGCGAGCGCTTTTGAAGACATCGATCAGGTCTAATTCGCGGGTTTCAAAAGGCAAATACGCTTCGTATCCTTCAATCATTTCACTCAATTGCTGTCTTGGGTTTTCCGTTTGTGTCAGGTGGAGCCAGATATCTTGAACGGCCACACCGTTTTGACAATCGTCAAAGTCCAATAAATGAAACTGACCGTTATGCAACATCAAGTTGCTTCGATGGCTGTCTCCATGAATGGCTCTCAGTTGAGTGGGCCAATAGGCTTGAATGCGAGTGGAACTCATGTCAATCAGCTTGGTTATTTGAGTCTGATAAATGGGTTTGAGTTTTTGTGGTAGATAGTCCGCTGCTAAAATGTGCTTAGCCGCCTGAGCCATTTGCTCAAGAGGTGATACACTGATGCGTTTGGTAAAGGGGGCGTTCATTTTTTGATGGACTTGGCCAATTAATTCTCCCAGTTGATACAGCTGATCAAGGTTGTCTGCTTCGGGGTGCTGTCCAATGAGTTTTGGGGATAGGCAAAAGTGTATGCCATTATGGCTAAACAGGCTTTCACCGTTAAAGACCATGGGAGCGACAACGGGTACGCCTTCCTCTTGTAATCTTAATAGGGTGAGATGTTCCTCTTTGATCTGGGCTTCACTCCAGCGTTCTGGTCGGTAAAACTTGGCGATCACTGTTGGACCATCTTCTATCCCAATTTGATAAACTCGGTTCTCATAGCTGTTTAATGGGTAAATTCGCGAGTCGCTCCATAATCCAGTAGATTCGACGGCATCGAGAATCACGTCGGGAACAAGGCGGGAAAAAGCGTGGGAAGCAGACATAGTTAACTCTCTGGTGAAATAAAAAAGACTTGCTGCTGTGTCATACCAGCAAAAAATAGCAAATCAATAGGGGACGATAACGGGGACGCTCTCCAATGGCAAGCTTACCTGTGTTTGATTAAAGTCTTAAGCCTAACATTCTCTTTAGGGTCATTTCTTGATGGGGCGTTAATGGTTCAGCTTCTTCCATGCTGATACGCCTTCCCCAAGTATACCATGCTTTGACGGCGTCTTTTTGTAGTCCCCTTGCCAGTAGGTTCTGAACTTCTAGACGGAAAGAATTGGTGATAACCTCAGGGTTATTCTGTCCAATCTTTCGTAACCGAGTCAGTGCTCGATTAAATTTTTCGATCAGTCTTGGGGCTTCAATATTGTTTTCGATTAGCTCGGTAATGGTCCTTAAATAATCGTAGTAAAGCGCTGGCGTATCACTATTATTGTTTTTGGTGCTGCGGATGGCTTTTGAGAAGGCTTGCTCTGCTGTGAGCCAGTCCTCTAAATCGATGCTAATTCTTCCTAACCGCAAGGAGCGTTCATAGGAGCGAGGAGAGACGATCAGCGCTTTAATAATGATTTCTTGAGCATCCTTTGGTTGATTAAGCTCTAAATATAGGTCGCCTAGTAGATCATAAGCAGAGAAAAAGTATTGGTTTAATTCAATCGTCTGTTCAAGTGCTACAACCGCTTGCTTGAGTTGATTGAGCTTGATATGACATTGTGCCATACCAAAATGGGCCCATGACAGCTCGTTATTACGTTGCAAAACCTTAGTATAATGAGTACTGGCAGCTTGGTATTCTCCTCGCTGATAGAGACTTTCCCCCATCACTCGAAGACATTGGCTGGCATATTGAGGGTAGTGTTTAATAATGGCTTTTGCTACACGTTCAAGCGTAATGTAATCCTTCTGTTTTCTGGCTTGATGGGCAAGGTCAAAGATGATTCTTTGTTTAACGACGCGTTTTAGACGGCGATGGAATGCCGCCGGGGTAAAGGGCTTCACTAAATAGCAGTCGGGCTGGTATTCTAAAATACTGACTACGCTTTCATAGGCTCGGTCTGCTGTAATCATCATAAAAATCACGGGATGATCAAGGCTGTAATGTTTACGTGTGGCTTCAAGTATCTGCTGACCATTGATTTTATTGTCAGCATTAAAGTCAGAAAGAATAATATCGTATTGGATGGCTTGAATGCGTTTAATGGCGGATTGATCAGATATTTCAAAATCTATTTTCTCATAGCCTAACGATACCATTAATGACTTCAGTAAAAAGCGCATCTCAGCAATGCTTTCGATGATAAGGACGCGTTGTTCTGCTGCTGCACCGGATTTTGTAATCACTTCCATGGTCAACCTTGATATGGATGAGGTTAGTTTAGACGTCTATATAGTCTAGAAGAAAATACAGACCTCTCTCCTATTTTTTGCTCGCATTCGATTTTTGCTAGGGGGAAATAAACGCTTTATTAGAGTAAGCCGAGTCGCTTTTTTAACGTTAACTCTTGTGCAAGGGTTAGCGCAGATGCTTCTCCCTTTTCAATAAGTTTGCTCCATAGCTGCCAGGAGCGAATCGCTTCGCCAAGATGGTTTCTATATAGCAATTGTTGGATTTCAAGACGAAAAGAATTGGATAAGACATTGGGATTAGATTGACCTAAACTTCTTAGTCGAGATAACGCACGTCTAAATTTATCCTGCAATCTTGTGCATTCTATGCCTTGTTCGAGCATGGAAGTAAGTGTCTTTAAATAGTCGTAATATAATTCAACATTTTCTGAACTTGTATCTTTCGCGAGGCGAATGGCTCGGGAAAGCGATTGTTCTGCTATGGTCCAATCTTGTATTTCGACACTAATGCGTCCTAGTCTATGGGATCGTTCAACGGATCTTGGTGAATTTTCCAAGGCTCTCAGTATCGCTGATTGGGCTTTTTCGAGGTTTCCCATTTTGCTATGGACATCGGCAAGTAGGTCGTAAGCTGAGAGAAAATGTTTACTGAGGGCAACGGTTTTTTCAAGGTGATTTATGGCAGAAGGAAATTCGTCAAATTCCACATCACATTGTGCCATCCCATAATAAGCCCATGCCAGTGTGCTATTACCTTCGACCACCATAGCATAGTGCTGTTTAGCCTGCTTATATTGCTTGCGTTTATAAAGGGATTCACCTATCACTTTCAAGCACATGCTGGCGTATTGTGGATATTGTTTTAGAATGTCACGAGCATGCTTTTCCATGGCCTCGCAGTCATCTTTTTTTCTTGCCTGATCGACCACGGAAAAGATCTTTTTCTGGCCGATAATTTTGTTAAAACGACGATGAAATGACGAAGGCGGGAAAGGCTTAACCAAATAACTATCGGGTTCATATTCTACGGCGCTGACAACACTTTCGTAAGCGGTGTCAGCGGTAATCATCATAAAAATAGCAGAATGGTCCAAGGAGTAATTTTTACGAGTGGTCTCAAGAATGTGTTGCCCATCAATGTTGCCACCTAGGTTGTAATCCGATAAAACAATATCGTATTTAAAGTTCAAGATACGCTTAAGCCCACCTTGTCCTGATGGCTCTACATCAATTTTTTCATAACCCAGCGAGGTCATTAAAGATTTAAGCATTAAGCGCATTTCCGCAATGTCTTCGATAATAAGAACGCGCTTGTCGGTAATGCTGTTTTTAGGTGTGTCTACTGTTATGGAGCTGGTTGCAGCGAAGTCAACCTGAGTTATGTCTGACATACGACTCTCTGACGTTAGCATTCTAACCCTATTGCCAATAAACGGGTAGGGTGAGCGGTAATTCTATGACTCTGTTTATAACATATTTTTACACATTTGTTATATCAAACGAGCAACGATTACGTCAATTTCTACGCAAAGTCACTTTTGATTCACTGAAATTGGCGATAATACGTTTCTCATAGTCTGCTTAGGCATGCTACTTTGTTTGTACTAAGAACTGAATCACACTCTATAAGTGTTTTTCGTGGTATTTCCAATTTTTTAAAAGAGGAAAAATGAATGTTTAGTCATGTGATGGTTGGCGCGAACGATATTGAAGAGTCAAAAACATTCTACGATGCTGTTTTTCAAGTGTTAGGGCACCCTCCCGGATCGATTAACCCCGAAGGACAATGCTTTTACTTTGCGGATAATAATGTTTTTGCATTAACAAGACCGCTAAACGGTCAACCTGCAACCCATGGTAATGGCACGACCATTGGCTTTTTAGCAAAGTCTACCAAGTTGGTTGATACTTGGCATGAGGTTGGAGTGGCTCATGGTGGTGTTCCTTGCGAGGATCCACCAGGAGTACGTGATTTTGAGGATAGGCAGTACTATATTGCGTATTTACGTGACCCCGCTGGTAATAAAATATGTGCATTACACAGCATATCGTAAAAAACTTTTTTCAGTAAAAAGGTTCCTAGACCTTTTTACTGAAAGTGGGTTAATTGCTGTTACTTTGAGGTGACGTGGTCTCTATTTTCTGAGTGTCACTTTGTTTCACTGATGTTGTTATTGTTTGTGGCGATGACGGTGTCGTTTTGGTTGGATTTATTGTTGCCAACAGTTCTGATAGCCTTTTTTCTAATGAGTTTGCATAGCTTGTTTTGTTTAACAGCTTGGTGTTTAGCGATGTGATTTGTGCCGCCAGTTCTTCCAGTTGATCTTTTTGCTTTGTTACTTGCTCACTTAGTGCCATGTTCTGTTGTTCTAATGCTTGCTCGTTTTTCATATTGTGATCAATAAAAGTAGCAATGGCTTTGCCTTGTTGGCTGATTGGTTCATTACGTTTGTCTGCAGCCCCCAGTTTACTCGAAATCGTTAAGAGAATATCTTCGATATTTACAATGTAATTTTCATAAGCACTGCTTGGTAAGGCTTGTAATTGTTTGACTGCAATGGCGACTTGCTTAGCATGTTGGATAGCAAAGATGGCTTCTTCTGCTTTTTCTTTGATTTTGCTAATGGCTCGCGGCTCAGCGTTAATAAAGGCTTCTGCAGCCGTCACAGACGCGGCAGCTTGAGCCAAGGTTTTTGGTGCATAATCACCAATCTGGTCTTTTTTTAACTGATTGAGTTGTTGGTTCGCATCGGCTAAATAGATTTTAGTGATCGTTTTCACTTCTAGAGCACGTTGTTTTACAAGCAAATCAGGTTGGGCGCTGATGGCGGCATTCATTTTGTCGTTTGCAATGTCGTCAACTAGGTTTTTCAATTCATTATTCAGTTGTTTGACCGTATTGGGGTAGTACTTATCTGCCCCAATTTTGGTGAGCTGTGCTTTGTAGTCGAATGCACTTTCGAGAGTGCTCATTGCATTGCTGCGGATATTTTGAGCTTTCGTTAAGTGGGCGTTGAATTTGGTTATGTCTGACTGAGCCGCTTCCAGGTTGGTTTTTGAGCTGAAAAAACCACTGCTACTGTTTGCTTTAGATGGGTCTAAGGCAAATTCACCATAGTACTCTTTCGCCTCAGCAAGGGCTTTTCTTGCCTCTTTCATTTGTTCTGTTGCGAACCAATCGAGTTCATCGCTTTTGGCGGATTCTAATGCCATGTCAGCTTGATCTAAGGCGTTTTTTACTGTGTTAATATCTGAGGCAGTTTTTGATTTCGCTGCATCCTTTGCTAGGCTGGCGGTTGAGTCTGGATTAGAGGCGCAACCCACTAAAGTAAAGGTGAGTGTTGTGACGAGGGCAGCAATTTTCAGCTCGTGTCTCATGTGTACTCCGTTAGAAAAGCCTATTTGAATAAGATGTGATTGGTGCAAAATGATCATATGACGGTATGGTCATGATCATTTTAAGCACTAGGTAAATTAAAGCATAAAAACCACTTCAATTTGCTTTAAATTTACAATATTCGCTGGGTCTTTTTATTCGTATACTGGCTCTTATGGGCTGTCATAATACATGAAGGCTACCGAGTCCTCTGTTAGCACTGATGGTGCTTGGATAGTACTCATGACTTCTATTTTCTACTAAGAATCAGTTTTTTTACTAATAAGCCATTGATTGCGAAGTTGGTTCAAATAAAAGAGAAAAGCAATAGCGATAATTAGGGTGACTTCAAAATGTCCTTGTGGGTAGCCACCATTGTGAAACGGTAAGGTGACAACACAATACAGAGGGATAACCATGGCAATCCACTGGGACAATGCGGATTTGCAAAAATGATAGTGCTTTGCAACCTTATAACAAGCTAGGCCACACAATAAACCAATAGCGCCTCCGACTAGAACATCAATTGGCCAGTGAGCCCCTACCATCACGCGACTGAACATAATGAGCAGTAAGACGCAAACAATAGCAATACGCTGTTGTGTGTTTTTTGCTATCACGAGGAAAAAAGTGGCAATAACACCTGCTGTTGCCGAATGTCCCGAAGGAAAACTGTTGGTATGTAGCAGTTTACCAACTAGATGAAAGCTTCCTTCTGGTAATACGCTGCCAGGTCTCTCCATAGAAAAAAAGGCTTTCATACCATGGGTAATCAAGGTGGTTGGAATGATGGCAATAATGGTGGCTGATAGCAATTTGGGGTGAATATAAATCACAAAAAGCAATAGAGCGATAGCTACTTGAGTATCGCCTAACAGCGTGATGGAAGACCATATATTATCAGGGATAACGCTGCCTAATGAGTTAAGCACGAGGAAACTGGAATGGTAGCCGCCCATCAGCCAGAGTCCTAAAGCGGTAATAAACAATACACCACTTAGCGTTAATACAAAACGTAGGGGAATCATACTAGTCTTGCTTGACTCTGTGTTTGATAGCAAATGACACCGAAAAAATTTAGGTATGTGAAACAAACCGACCATCTCCATAAAAAGTAGGAATATTTGAAATTATTATTAAGCATACACTTAGTTAGGTGAAAATTTCATGAACTTTTTATGCGCTTTTTGTGTTTTTTTAGGTGGGATTGTGTGTTTTTGTAATTCGATATGCTTTTTTGTGAGGTGGAATAATTCGTTAGAAGAAGGGAAGTACGTGTTTGTTGGGGGAAGGCACAAAAAAACCACCTTAGCTTTTCACTAAAGTGGTTTTAAATCCATTAACAAAGCAGCAGGATGGTGTGTATATTGCCATCTTGTTGGTCTAGAAAATCGTTTTGGATGTAGACTTTCTAGCTTTTCTATTTCATCTGTTTGCTAATCAGGGGATAGACTGGATTAAGGTGTAAAAGGGCGGTCGCCGTTTTCATCCTTAATACGAGTTGGTAATCCCATGGTGTTTAACAGATTTAGGAAAGGTTTAGGATCAAGCTGCTCAACATTACGCATTTCTTTTGCATCCCATGTGCCATTGGCAACAAGAATAGCGGCGGCCACCGGTGGTACGCCTGCGGTGTAAGAAATCCCTTGGCTACCGACTTCGTTATAGGCGTCTTTATGGTCCGCTACGTTGTAGATAAAGACTTCTTTTTCTTGTCCGTCTTTAATGCCTTTGACAACATCGCCGATACAGGTTTTGCCAGTGTAATCAGGAGCAAGAGAGGAGGGATCAGGTAAAACCGCTTTCACCACTTTCAGTGGAACGACTTCCAAGCCTTCTGCTGTTTTGACAGGCTGCTCTGATAGTAATCCGAGGCTTTTCAAGACAGTAAATACATTGATGTAATGCTCGCCAAAGCCCATCCAAAAACGTACGTTTGGTACATCTAAGTTTTGAGAAAGTGAATGAACTTCGTCGTGGCCTGTCATATAAGCCGTCTGTTTGCCAACAACAGGCAGGTCATCCGTACGGCTGATTTCGAACATTTTGTTTTCTTGCCATGCATTATTTTGCCAAGAATAGACGCGTCCAGTGAATTCTCGGAAGTTAATTTCAGGGTCGAAGTTCGTGGCAAAATATTTGCCATGGCTGCCCGCGTTGATATCAATGATGTCGATATCACTTACGGTATCAAAGTAGTCGTTATAGGCAAGCGCAGCGTAAGCGTTTACTACGCCTGGATCAAAGCCTACGCCTAGAATGGCAGTAATACCTTTTGCTTTACAAGCGTCACGGCGTTGCCATTCGTAGTTGGCATACCAAGGTGGGGTTTCACAAATTTTTGTTGGGTCTTCATGGATTGCGGTGTCTAAGTAGGCAGCCCCTGTTTCCATGCAGGCTTCAAGTACAGACATGTTGATGAAGGCTGAACCGACGTTAATAACGATTTGTGATTCGGTTTCTTGAATTAATTTTACAGTGGCTGGCACGTCCAGAGCGTTTAGGGCGAATGCTTGAATACGACCCTCAACTTTCATACTGCCTTTGTCTAGGACACTGGCTACAATATCGTCGCATTTCGAAACGCTACGTGAAGCAATTGCGATATTGCCCAGTGTGTCATTGTGTTGGGCGCATTTGTGGGCTACTACACGAGCCACGCCTCCGCCGCCGATGATTAAGACATTTTTTTTCATAGTAACAATCTCTTTAATGTTTAGTGTCGCGGTGTTTTTGCCGTTTTCATAAACGGTCATTAAGATAAATTTTGCATAAAGTCGTTGTAATGAAATTCTTTAACGACCTCAACGTTGCCATCCAATTGGCGTACGGCAATAGACGGCATTTTTACACCGTTGAACCAGTTCTTTTTCACCATGGTATAACCTGCGGCATCTTGAAAAGACAAACGGTCTCCTACTTCTAGCACTTTGTTAAATTTGAATTCGCCAAAAATATCGCCAGCCAAACAAGATTTACCACAAATCATGTACTCATAGTCACCTTCACATGGGGACATTTTCGCATTTTCACGATAAATTAGCAGATCAAGCATATGGGCTTCGATGGAACTATCGACAACGGCGAGATGTTTGCCATTAAACAATGTGTCTAACACCGTCACTTCGAGAGTGGTACTGTTAGTAATCGCCGCTTCGCCTGGTTCAAGATAGACTTGAACACCATATTGCTCGGAAAAGCTTTTGAGTCGTTGACAGAATCGATCTAATGGGTAGTCTTCACCTGTAAAATGAATGCCACCACCTAGACTGATCCATTGCATTTTGGCAATCAAATGGCCAAAACGTGCTTCGATCAGTGTGAGCATTTCATCGAAACGCGCAAAATCACTGTTTTCACAGTTGTTATGGAACATAAAACCTGAGATATCATCGATGATGGTGGCGATTTTTTCGGGATCCCATTCACCAAGACGACTAAAAGGGCGTGCTGGATCAGCAATGATAAATTCTGATGTGCTGACTTGTGGATTCACTCGCAACCCACGGGTCTTATCTTTGCTTATATCTTTAAAGCGAGAGAATTGACCAATGGAGTTGAAAATGATCTTGTCACTGTTGTCGAGCACTTCGGCTATTTCATCATCGGCGTAGGCCACGCTGTAGGCATGTGTTTCACCCTGGAACTTCTCTTTGCCGAGTTTGACCTCGTATAAGGAAGAGGAAGTCGTGCCATCCATGTATTCTTGCATTAAGTCAAAGACAGACCATGTGGCAAAGCATTTCAACGCCAGTAATGACTTGGCACCAGATTGTTTTCGCACATAAGCAATCTTTTCTAAGTTCTTTAGAAGGTTGGCTTTATCAATGAGGTAATAAGGTGTCTTGATCATGGCTGCTTGCCTGTCCGCAAAAGGGCGTATTTTAGTGCAAATAAGGGGCGTTTTTCCACCGTGCGAGAAGTCTTTTTTGGGGCAATTTTGCAATCTTAGTTATTTCCCCGTCTTTTTTTCAGTTAAGTTGGGCTTGATAACATATTCTCTGGTTCTCCTGTGTCTATGGCTAGCCAGAGACTGTTCACAAATTATTGATAATAGAGAATAAATATGACGTTTTTATAAAAAGACAGTTATAACTCTGTTACGTCCTGTTTGTTTGGCTTGGTATAAGGCGCGATCGGCGGCTTTAAATGCTTCATCGGCGGTTGCTTTAGGGGATTCAATAACAGCAACGCCAATTGAGACGGAGTAATGGATGATATCGTTTTGGTGAGTTATTGGGCGCGTAAAGATATGCCGGCATATCTTTTTTAATAGGCTGGTTGCGTCGTTTGGGGGAGTGTCTGGCAGAAGAATTGCAAATTCTTCCCCGCCAATGCGAGCGAAGTGATCTGATGGACGAATAATTTGACGAATGGTTTGGGTAAATTGCTTTAGTACATAATCGCCCACTGCATGTCCATATCGATCATTGATGCTTTTGAAGAAATCAATATCGAGAATCGCGAAAGAGAAAGGACGTGGTGGTTGAGGGCATGCCATAAAATGGCTTTTCATAAGTATCTCGAACTTACGTCTATTCACCAGCCCCGTTAGAGGGTCGGTAGTGGCTTCATGTTGCAGTCGTTCTTCATCGCGTTTTCGAGCAGTAATGTCCCAACAAATACCTGCAATAACATTGTTTATATTACCATTGCCTTTTGCCATACTGCTGGATACTTCGACCCAACAATATTGACCATCTAAACGTAGGATCTTAAGGTCACAACGTAATGTTGATGTATCCGATTTAAGAAACTGGAGCGTGGTTTTAAGGAAAGGTTTTCTGTGTGGTGGGTATATGCGTCTTAGCCATTGGCGTAGGGAAAAGAGTTGGCGAGTCACTTGTTTTTCGTTTGGGATGAGGACTTCTGAGGTACACCATAGATGCCCTCGCCGCCAGTCTAACTCCCAACTGCTGCAGGCAATATTTTCTTTTAGTATATCGAGCTGATGTTGCTTTGCCCGATAATTATCTCGAACAATCGCGCTGGAAATAAAATAGCTGGCCGTTCTCAGTAGTGTGATGTCGTTAGCAGTCCACTTATATTCTCTTTCACAGTCATCGAGACCTATTGTGCCCCACCACTGATTCTCTATGATGATAGGAAGGGTAAGCATAGACTTGACACCTTGACTGACTAAATGACTTTTTAGCCAGTCATCGGGGAGAGTGCGGGTCATGACGCTTTGATATTCGCCTCGTTTTCGGCTTTCAATTAATGCGATGTATTCAGGTTCAACAATAGGAGATTTGAAACGGTTGAAATGAGGTAAACCAATTTGTTTGTATTTTTTGTGAGCATGCCATTCAAAGGCATAGTCTTGGAGGATGTAATCGTGTTGAAGCTCCAAGGTTTGAAAAACCCATACGCGGCTTACTGAAGTGGCTCTGCCAAGCTCAGCCAGTAGTTTATTGATGCCTTCCAGCCAGCCTTTGCCTGTCATGAGTTCCTCGGCGCTATATAAAATAGCAGCGAGTATGTCGTTTCCAAGGCTTGTTACTTCTCTGTCTACAAGCTTATTTAAGTTGCCTGTTTTGATTACCATTGAGAAAAAAGCCACCACACATACATTGTGCCTCGTTCTAGTAGACCACTATTCGTATTAGTGGATCACTATTAATAAAGAGCATGTTTTTCATACAGACGCTTCTGTCATACATTTTTTGTCTGGGTGTTGTTACTTAATGTACCCTAAAGTAGTAGTGATTGAGAACGTTCTAGAGTAACTATTTATCGTCTTACTGTGTTATTTCCTTTGAATAGGCGGAAGAGTTGGTCTTTAGGCTTGAGGTTTGTTAGCGCGACACTACAATGTGGCTGAACTTATTTCCATAAAGTCGATTGCTAGTAGTCACTGTTTGGGTTGAGAAAAGGGCTTTTAAATAAGTGAAAACAAGGTACTCTTGTGCTCGCTGTATAATGTGTTTGTTTTTCCTTTAAAAAAAGGGCGAACAAGTTCTTTTGTCTTGGCAATTGCTCCTGCATTGCCCTAATTGCCTACATCCTCGTCAGAGTCAGTAGGTGGCAAAAACTTGTCATTCGCCCTTTTTTAATAAAACACGGTGTGGATTTTTGTTTATCAGTTAGGAATTGCGTTTTATGTTGATTTTAGTGATTGGTCTGGTCATGTTTTTTGTACTGCATTCAGTGCAAATTATAGCGCCGAAGTGGCGGGAAGAGGGCATCTTGCGCCATGGTAAAATGCGCTGGCAAATGCGGTTTGGTATGGGGGCTTTGATTGCCGTTGCTTTCATTTGGATGGGGTTTACACAGGTTCGCTTGGATCCGACGTGGGTCTGGTTGCCACCTAGTTGGATTCGTCAGGTCTCCTCATTGCTCATGTTGGTTTCTTTTTATTTCGCTGCATGTGCTTTGATACCTGGTACAAAATTGAAAGCCATGACGGGGCGCCCCTTTCTGTTAGCGGTGAAATTATGGGCGTTTGCTCATTTAATCAGTAATGGAAAATTAGAAGATATTATTATTTTTGGTAGCTTTTTGGTGTGGTCGATCGTGGCTTATGCGGTACTTCGACGTCGTGATAGAGCTGAAGGTGTAAAGCATGGGTATATCGGCATTCATATGGACTTAGCAGCGTTTACCATCACCATGATTGCTTGGTTTGGTATGGTGTTTTATTTTCATAAATTGTTGTTTGGTGTTGCGCCATTGGTTTAATGGTTGCCATAAGGATAATAAAAAAATCCCCATTGGCACTTGCCTGTGGGGATTTTTGTTTTTAAGGGTCAGTTTCTTAACGGTATGATTTTAGGTACGGAATCTATTAATGTTTTTCGTGAGATCGTCCGCTAAGGCTTTGAGCTCTTCGGCTCGTTTCGCACTTTGTGTTGATAACTCAACCAGCTCAACTGAACCCTGCTGAATATCGTTAGTGTTTTGGTTAATTTCTGATGTAACACTCGTTTGTTCTTCCGTGGCGGTGGCGATTTGGGCTGCACGATCATTAATCAAATTGATGGATTGTTGAATACTGTCTAAGCTTTGCTTGGCCTCATTCACATCATTGACGCTGCCTTCGGCTTGTCCATGGCTTTTCTGAATTTTGCTAACCGCATTTTGTGTGGTACTTTGCAATGATTCGATCATTCTTTGGATTTCTTCAATAGAACTGTAGGTGCGTTGAGAGAGTTCGCGCACTTCATCGGCGACGACGGCAAACCCCCGACCTTGTTCGCCAGCTCGAGCCGCTTCAATGGCAGCATTTAGTGCTAGCAAGTTGGTCTGCTCTGCAATGCCTGAAATGGTCGTTAGGATCGAGCTAATGCCATTGGCATTATCACTGACATTGTTAATGACCTCAGCCACTTCTTGGATTTCTGTGGCGAGCGCTAGGATGCTGTTTTGGCTCTTGATGACTTGATCTTGTCCTAGGCGGCTGGCATTGACCGTTTCATCCGCGTTATGTGCTGTGTCGGTGGCATTATTGGCAATTTCTTGAGTGGCTTGAGCCATTTGATGAACTGCAGTCGCGACCATTGTAATGTTGTGCTGTTGCTCTTCAAGTTTAAGCGCACTGTTGCTAGAGGACTCATGGGCTTGATTGGCTTGTAGTGCGAGTTGTTGGCCAATGTTTTTTAAATGAGAGATGGTACTATGCAATAGTTCGACAAACTGGTTAAAGTTATCGACCAATACGGCAATTTCATCCTTAGAGCTGGCGGTTAGGCGCTGTGTTAAGTCCCCATCACCATTCGCTATTTGCCCCATACTGTCGGATACTCGGCGTAAATCTTTCAACAATAAACGAGTCACTTGTGTCACGACGAGAGCGGCGATCAAGATGATAATTAACGAAATAATGATCGTTTTATAGCCGAGGCTTTTAATGGGGGCATTCAATACGTTTTCATGCATGATCATGCCCAAAACCCAAGGGCTTCCTTTGATTTTACTGGCGTACATCAGCATTGGCTTCCCATTGAGGGAGAACGCTTTAAACTGAGGGCCTTGGTTGATACTGTTGAAGAAGTTACTATCCAAGGCGGGTGATATATCGGTTGCATTCTTTAAAATCAAGGACTGATCAGGGGCGGCAATGATTTTTCCGTTTGCATCAAATAGCGTACTGTAACCGTCTCCCTGAACATCTAGGGCAAGTATACTGTCCATGACATCATTCAGGAATACAAGGCCACCAAGTGCACCTTTAAATTCTCCGTCAACAATGACGGGTTCAACAAATGTCATAGACAGCTTTTTGGTGGATGCTGAAATATAGGGGGCTGTCACATAGGCTGTTTGTTTGCTTTTCGCCTCCTTATACCAGTCGCGAACTCGTGGATCGTAGCCAGCGCTGTTTAAAGATGGGTCATGACGAAACATTTCCCCGTCTTCTAATCCTAAAAAAGTCATACCAAAATTTAAGCTGGTTTGAGCTTGCTGTAGGATGTCTAAAATGGCTTTATTGTCGTTCTCCGCCTGTGGATGGGCTTTTAGTAGGGCTTCCACCTTGTTGCGCATGGCTTTTAGAGCGTTAGCTCTATCTGTAGACCAGCTGTCTATATAAGTGGAAATGGCATCGGCTTGTAGTGCGGCTTCTTTGCGAACTTTATTCTGACTCGCTGACTGAAATTCGTAATAGGAGAGTATCCCGACACCGAGAGTGACGACGATAGCAACTATAATTGACTGCAATGCAATTTTAGTCTGAAGAGAAAGCTTCATGATGACTCCATTAATAAACTAATTGATAGTGACTCAATAAGCACTTATGAATACCCATACTAGTGTGTGGGTATCTTAAGAGAGACGACGCTATTCAGTTGTAGAAACAGCGCTAGTCTAGAAACACGTAGGAGTCCCATCTTTCGATGATGTCTCCATAAAAGTGTCACTAAGAACTGAGAGTCCTTGATCAGCCTTTCTTAATCCTTAAACAATGCTTTTTTTATTATTTTGAGTGCCTTTTTTCTGTATGTGGTTGCTTTGCAAGCCTATACAGAGTGAATAATAGACCTTAATGCCGTACTTTGAACATAGCATTAGGCCCGCATTGTAGTCAAAGTCGACCATTTTCTAAACTTTCTAAACTTTCTAAACCTTTTGCCTTCTGTTATTCGAAATCGATGTTTTCGTTTTATTAGCTGACGGCTTTTGACGTTATATGTTATCTTCCGCCCCCTTTTATTTGTTTGTTATTGTTGATTTCTAGGTGAGTCATGATTTGTGGGTTTGATTACGGTACATCAAATTGTGCCATTGGTATCGAGCACGAGGCAAGCGTGCAATTAGTGCCGCTTGAAGGCTCCAATACTTTTTTACCCTCGACGCTTTATGCATTGGATCGAGATCTGATTACGGAGTTTGTAGCGCGTCATATTGGCTCTGAGCAGGAGCGTCAAGACTTTGTTACATTACGTCGTAATATTTTGACTCGGGCTCAGCGTGTCCGTCGTGAAGAAGATTTAGACGACGATGAGCAAACTTTGTTTTTTGGGCGTGCAGCCTTTGCTGAATATTTTCAATGGCCAGATGAAGGGTATTTTGTTAAGTCTCCTAAATCTTTTTTGGGCGGAACTGGGCTCCGTGAGCAGCATATTAGCTTTTTTGAGGACGTCGTCACTGCGATGATGCAGAATATTAAGCGTCGCTCAGAGCTCAGTTTGGGAAAAGAACTGACTCATACTGTCATTGGACGCCCGGTAAATTTTCAAGGGATTGACGCTGAAGCAAGTAATCGCCAAGCTTTGGATATTCTGACGGTAGCAGGAAAGCGTGCTGGCTTTAAAGAGATTGAATTCCTATATGAGCCGATTGCGGCAGGGTTGGACTTTGAAGCGAGTATGACGGAAAACAAAACGGTTTTGGTCGTTGATATTGGTGGTGGGACAACCGACTGCGCCATGGTTCGTATGGGCCCTGATTACGCCATCAAATCTGATCGATCTGCCGATTTCCTTGCCCATACGGGGGAGCGAGTTGGGGGGAATGATTTAGATATTCGTATTGCAGGAAAGCAGTTAATGCCCTTGTTTGGTATGGAGTCGACGTTGAAAACCGGGTTGCCTATGCCGACTCAATTGTATTGGAATGCCATTACGACAAATGATGTGTCCGCATTGGCCACATTTAATAGTCTAGAAACCAAGTTACAAATGGAACAGTTGCGTCTGGATGCAACTGAGCCCACTTTGATTGAGCGGTTTATACATTTACGAGAAGAAAAACATAACTACCATTTGGTGAGAAACGCTGAGGAAGCCAAAATTGTATTATCCGATGCATTAGAACACCGAGTGCGATTGGATTATATAGAAACAGGTCTACACACGCTGATGACACGTGAGCAATTTGCGCTGTCTATCCAACCTCCTCTTGAAAAAATGTTGCTTTTAATGACTGAAGCCATCCAACAAGCTGGAGTGAAACCAGATGTTATTTATATGACGGGTGGGTCGGCAAAATCTCCCATTATTCGTAGTGCCATTCAGGACAGAATCGGGAATGTTCCGGTCTTAGATGGTGATCACTTTGGCAGTGTTGCGGCGGGATTAACGGTGTGGGCTCAGCGTATCTTTAAATAAATGGTTCCGATCCTCGATAAAGCAAGGTAAGGAAACCATGTTAGTATAAAGAAAGGTTACAACTATTATCTTAACCAAGTTATAGTCGGCTATAACGGTTCGATGATTTTTATGTAGGAATATAGAGGCCATCACTTTTGAAAAAACGTGTCTTTTTGCATCTTAAAGCGTTGTTGGTGTGGAATGAAGGAAGTCGGCCGTGGCATTTGCCTTTGGTCGCAGCTTTATGCGTTGCTATTCCCGCTTTTATTGGTGCAGCAAGTAATGATTTCGCGACGGCTATCTTAGCCAGTATGGGTGCTATGGTTATTTTATATATGCCGCCCACTAGAACGGCACATCGTATGTTGACCATTACATTATGCTCGTTTGGTTTTATGGTCTGTTTTACGTTGGGTTCCATTGCCAGTTTCAATCCTTATATTGCCTCTATGGCTTTGGTTTGTTTGGTCTTTTTAGCGGTACTGATTACCCGTTATTATCGACTTCCTCCCCCTGGTAGTTTCTTTTTTGTGTTAATTAGTTGTGTGGCGATTACGCTACCATTTGATTTACACCGTTTGCCTACCCATGTTGGTATGGTGGCATTGGGAGGGATGTTGTCGTGCATGTTGGCGTTTTTTTACAGTCTGGCCATTGGGGCGAATCGATTAGCGGTTACGCAAGTCGAAACCGATTCGCGGGTAAATGCGATTATTTTAGAAGCCGCTTTGATGGCCTTATTGATCGGTGGTTCCTACGCATTTGCAGTGTCTTTGTCTTTAAATAATCCTTACTGGGTACCTATTTCTTGTGCTGCTATATTGCAAGGGGCAACATTTCGCATGGTGTGGCATCGTAATATTCATCGCATTGCTGGCACGACGATTGGTATGGGGGTTGTGTGGTGTGTTTTTATCGTTGAACCAAATTTTTGGGTGTTGGCGATATGTGTTTTTGTATTTCAATTTATCACCGAGTTTTTAATTGTAAAGCATTACGGATTCGCTGTGATTTTTATTACGCCGTTGACGGTGATTATGGCGGAAGTAACCAATCATAATATCCCTGCTAGCTTATTGGTCGAATATCGCTTAATTGATATTTGTATCGGAAGTGCTATTGGTTGTATGGGAGGTGCTATTTTCCATCGGACATCTTTATTGAAAAAAATCGAAGCTCGCATGAATGAGCGGACATCGTTATCAGGGACGAGATAACGCATTGTAATAAAGCATAACCGAAAGGCTTCGCAGTATGACTATTTCTCTTCTTTTAGCGATTTGTTTTTGATTGCCTACTGTTCGTTTCTTACGTACGATTCCTCTCATAAAGGTGCCAGCTTACTGGTGAAACGGGAAACAGGTGCGTTTTTAGGAAGAAACAACCCCTGTACTGCCCCCGCAACGGTAAATAAGTGATGGAATATTGGCTCTAATCCACTGTGAAAATGGGAAGGATTAGGGGATTATCTTATGAGTCCGGAGACCGGCCTTTATGGTGGTAGAGGTATAAATACCTCTTTCTATTATTAGGATGTGAAATGTCATTCACGGGTGAGTGTTTGGTGTTTTAGGGAGAAGGGTTATGCATATTGAACCAGGTGTTGTTACTGGAGCCAAAATAGTATTGAGTTATGCGACAGCGTTAGGGGCGTTAGGTTGGTCTGCAAAATATTCTATTAATGCGATTAAAGAGCATGGTGCGATTAATTTATTAGCTCGTAGTGTCATGACAAGTTTGTTGGTGTTCGTTTTTTTTGAAGTTTTACCTCATCATGCGGTTGGTGTCTCGGAAGTGCATTTAATTCTGGGCTCAACTTTGTTTTTAATCTTTGGTCCTGCTGCTGGGTCGATTGGCTTATTTATGGGGCTGTTAATACAGGGTGTTTTATTCGCTCCTTTTGATTTGCCGCAATATGGTATGAATGTCACTACTTTATTGGTGCCTTTATTTGTTATGGCGGCTGTAGCGCGTCGTGTTATTCCAGAAAAAACCGCTTATGTGGATTTAGATTATGCCCAAGCGTTGAAGTTGTCGGTTACTTATCAAGGCGGTATTGTGCTTTGGGTCGCCTTTTGGGCTTTCTATGGACAAGGCTTTTCTGCTGCCAACCTGTCTTCTGTTGCGAGTTTTGGTCTTGCTTATATGAGCGTAGTTTTAGTTGAGCCTTTGTTGGATTTAGCGATCTTGTGGGGCGCTAAAGGCATGGATCGTCTAAAAGGTTCTTCTTTTGTCGAGCGACGTTTGTATCAAGGATAGTGCGTCAGGGCGATAGTATTGTTGTACTTTAAAAACGCTCAGCTTGCTGGGCGTTTTTACTTATTGTTTAGGGATATGAACGCTAGAGGTGTGGGCGTCTCTCTCTTACTCGTGATCCGCTTGGTGGCTGAGAAAATCCAAAAAGGCGCGGTTAGCTTGGGATAGATAACCGTCTTTGCGCCAAGCTATTTCCAAGTTTAACCAAATAGGTGGATCAAAGGGGCGAGTAATCAGATCGTCTTTTGGTTCAATCACCATGCTAAGCAGTGTTGATATACCAAAGCCTTGTCGAGTGATGGATTTAATCAAGGGAATTAAGTTGGTTTCAAAGCCTATTTTGGGCTTCTTGTTGGTTTCTTGGGCGAGCCGATTGACGATTCTGCGATGGAAGTATCCCTCCTTGAACATGACTAACTCCTGATCGAAAAACTCCTCGGCGGTAACTCTCTGCCGTTGGCTAAAGGGATGGTCTTTGGCGACAGCAACCAGCATCTCTTCTTTTAGTAACTGATGTGTGTTGATGTTATCCGGTAGGTTTTCTGCAACAATGACGCTGAGATCCAATTCGCCGTTTTCCAGCATTTTTTGTAATTGCCATGTGCCGCCTTCGACAACGGTGAGTGAGAGGTTGGGGTGTTGATGACGAAACGCCATCAGTATAGGAGGGAAGTAATAAGAGCCAAGCATACTGGGAATGCCAATACGTACTTCACCTTTGCTCAATCCCTTGAGTTCGGACATTTCCAATAGAGCGTCATCGGTCGCTTGCAGAATTTTTTCGGCATGGTAAGCCAAGCGTTGCCCTTCATCAGTTAGCGTAATGGTTCGCTCTTTGCGATGAATTAGTGTCAGTCCTAATTCCTGTTCTAGCTTTTTCATTGCCATGCTGACAGCAGGCTGTGCCACATTGAGTTGTTCAGCGGCTTTAGTGAAACTGGCATTTCGTGCAATAGCAAGAAAATAGCGTAGCGGTTTAATATCCATCAGCAACCTTTATGCATTGAATAAGAAACATATATTTTATTGATAAATGCTGAAGGCGTATAGTGCAGATCAATAGTTGAAGGTATTGATAAGGGGGCAGTATGGTTGAAACGGGAAGTCGTACTTTTTGGCGTGGGACGATTGCTTTAGTGATCGGATCATTTATGGTGTTTGCGAATGTCTATGTGACTCAGCCTTTGTTGCCAATGATTGCTAATGAGTTTCACGTGAGTGCGTTGCAGGCCTCTGCTAGCTTCACGATTACCACGCTGACTTTGGGGATATCTTTACTATTTTATGGTCCTATTTCTGATGCCTTTGGGCGAAAAGGGCTGATGGTGATGACATTGCTGGGGGTAACTTGCACCACCTATGCCTTATCTGTTGTGCATAGTTTTGAAACACTTTTATTGTTGCGAGGTTTGCAGGGCTTTTTTTTGGCAGGGTTGCCCGCTATTGCGGTGGCTTATTTAGGGGATGAATACCGTCCTGAGGCGCTGATGGTTGCGGTTGGGTTATATATTGGTGGTAATACACTAGGAGGGATTGGTGGTCGCTTAATTGGTGGTTTTGTTGGCGAATGGATGGGGCGATCTGCTGCCTTTGCGGCCATGGCTGGCATCAGTTTGGTTTTTTTAATAGCATTTATTGTGTTATTACCCGCCTCAAAACAGTTCGAATCGAAGCCTTTGAAATGGTCAACAATTGTTTCTAATATGCTAGGGCATTTATCCAATCGTCGTCTGGTGACTGCTTACGTTATTGGTGGCTTGAGTTTCTTTGTTTTCATTAATCAGTACAGCTATATTACCTTTCGTCTAGAAAGCAAGCCGTACCAGCTGTCTTCCCAATACATTGGCTTATTATTTTTAACCTATCTTGCTGGTACCGTCGGGTCGGCCGTTTCTGGTCGATTAGCCCAACGGCTAGCTCAGCCCTATATTATGGTGATTGGGACATTGATTTTTATGCTGGGCTCGGTAATCACGCTTAGTGCGCGTTTGGAAATCATCCTTTGTGGTTTAGCAATAAACTGTTTTGGTTTTTTCTTATGCCATTCTACGGCGAGTAGTTTTGTGAGTCGCAATGCTAAGTATGCTAAAGCCAGTGCGTCTTCTTTATATTTGGTTGGCTACTATTTAGGTGGCAGCATGGGGGGATACTATCTAGATCCTTTTTGGCGAACAGACCAGTGGCAAGGAGTAATCATTGGTTCCCTGATTGTATTGGGGATAGTTGTTTTAGCAGGTGCCAGCTTGATTAGATTACATCAGGCTAATGGATTTAATACAATGACCAGATAGCCTAACAAAAGCGTTCCATTATGTAAAATCTAGCTACTAAGAGTGTTTTGGTGTGTTAATCTTATTACTAGGGAAGATGTGAACAAGTCCTCTTGTCTCAGCAATTGCCCATTGAATTATCTATAAAATGTATTTATGTTTTGCTCAAGGATGGGCAATATAGGTAGAGTAATACACTAATCATATCTTTTGCGGAAGGAAGCGAATGGGACGACTGTCTAGGTCTTTGTTTATAAAACAGGCGGTGTTGACGCTCACTTTAGCGGTTGTATTGAGTTTGCTGAGTAGTTTTGTTCAGGTATTAGAGGGAATTTCCACAGAAAAACAGAATATCAATCGCTTTTTTGGTGATATTTTAACGATTGTTGAAAAACCAATTGCTGAAGCCACTTTTCGATTAGACAAAACATTTATCAAGCAGCAAATAGACAGTTTGTTACTGAATCCTAGTGTCGCTCGTGTCGAGGTAAAGGATGAGTCGGGTAAGGTGTTTGTTTCTGGTCAGTCAACGCAGACACACTTTTTCCTCTCTCAATCCACCGCTGATTTCTTGCTCCCCGATTTGTCTTCTTATCACCGCAGTCTTATTCTACGAAAACCTTATTTTAAAGCGGGCCAGTTAATTATTTGGCCCGAAAAGCAGGTGCTAGCAGAAAATTTTTTAATTAAACATGCTTCGATCCTGATGTATAACTTGGTCAAAGATTTGTTGTTTGCTTTTATCATTTCGGTATTTTTTTATTTTTTAATTACTCATCCTTTAGAGCGTTTAACACAAGTATTTACTTCTATTGAAGAAGACTTAGATCGGCCGTTTCCCGATATTTTATCTCGCCGTCATCGCCTTGATGAATTTGGACGTTTATATGTCAGCTTTGCACGACTGTGGCAAAAGCTTAAGAAAACAAAAGATGAACTAGAGCGAAGTTATACACATTCCATCGCGGTGATAGAACATGCAGCGGATGGCATATTATTGCTAGACCAAGATTTTAAAGTAGTGTATTTGAATGCAGCGGCACGAACGATGTTGGGTGAACAGGCAAAGTCAACGCTGAGTCAATCTGCACAGAAGGTGTTAGATGATGAGACCTTCAATACCATTAAGCGCCATATTGATACAATGCCCTCCGATATGCCCCTTACGTTGGAAACTCTTTTCAAGGGAGCGGATAAGGACATTCCAGTTGAAATCCATTTAGCGCAGTTTGACTTGCAAGGAAAAGTAGAAATTCTTTTACTGGTCCGAGACGTGACAGAACGTATCGAAGCGCAAGAACATATTCATCAGTTAGCCTATTACGACCCTCTGACCAAGTTACCGAACCGACAGCTTCTTATGGATAAAATTGATGATTACCTCAATCACGACATCCAAGAAGGCCAATTTGGTGCACTGATACTGATCGACCTTGACCGATTTAGTACCATCAATGACGCGCTTGGTCATAACGTAGGTGATAAGCTCTTGATACGTGTGGCTGAGGAGTTGTCTTTACTGGAGCGAGACTCGATTGTTTTGGCGCGCATGGGAGGGGACGAGTTTGCTTTTTTTGTAATGGGGATGGATAAGCAGACGGAAGTCGAGGCGTTTATTAAAGCCTTTGCTCAAAAGGTATTAGTTCTCTGTGCAACGTCTCAGGAGATTGACCAGCACTCTATGCATATTTCTGCCAGTATTGGGGTGGTATTGTTTTCAGGTGAAAATTGGCAAGTAGAAACCATCGTTAAGCAGGCTGATACCGCGCTTTATCGAGCGAAGGAGTCTGGACGCAATACTTATGTTATCTATGAAAATACCATGCAAGCCATTTCAGATCTTCGATTGGAAAAGGAAAAGTCTTTACATAGAGCGATCGAACTCGGTTTATTTGAGTTGTATTATCAGCCACAGGTGAATAATCTTGGGGAGTTAATAGGAGCAGAAGCGTTAATTCGCTGGAACGATGGTGAGCAGGGCTTTATTTCCCCTAATGATTTTATCCCATTGGCTGAGGAACTGGGATTGATTGTTGATATCGGTTCATGGGTAATGGATACCGCTTTTTCTCAAGTGTCAAAGTGGTTAGAAGAAGGGGTCTGGTTCCCTAGCTGGCGTATTTCGATCAATGTGAGCCCTGTGCAATTTCAGCAATATGGTTTTTTAGCGATGCTCAAGGAGAAAATAGACAAGTATCAATTACCGACCAGTTGCGTGGACTTAGAGATCACTGAGAACATGTTACTGACCGATCTTGAGTCCTCCTTAGAAAAAATGAACCTGATTCGTGAAATGGGGGTTCACTTGTCTGTTGATGATTTTGGGACAGGCTATTCATCATTGAAATATTTAAAAATATTGCCAATTAATCGATTAAAAATAGATCAGTCTTTTGTGAGAGATCTGCTAAGTGATAAGGGGAACGAAGCCATTGTTTTCTCTATTATTGCGTTATCGAAAGCTTTTAATGTGAGTGTATTAGCGGAAGGGGTTGAGAGTGTGGCGCAGTTTGAACGGCTACAGGAAATAGGCTGCTACTTCTATCAGGGATATTTATTTAGCCGCCCCGTCTCTTCTTCACAATTTGTTAACGAATGCGTGCATGGTTTGAAGATGAATTAATAGACTGAATCCCTTACTCTTAGCATTGAAGTGAGCGTTGTTAAAGAGTTCATTCAATAATAAAAACGATAGCTCTTATTTGATGGCTGTGAATAGGGGCTTTGAGTTCTGTTTATCGTCTTTGCGTAGGTTAAAGACATTTTTCTCTATTAGAGGTCATTATCGATGAATATGTTGTCGTCACTTGCTACTGATACAATACACTGGGGAGCCATCCTGTTTCTTTTTGGGTTACTTATTCTTGTGATCGCGATTGGTGTTATGTATTGGGTGGACACTCATCAAACTTTACACACCATAAGGCGAAATTACCCTGTTGTGGGGCGCTTCCGTTATCTCCTCGAACATTTAGGTGAATTTTTTCGGCAATACTTTTTCGCTATGGATCGGGAAGAACGACCATTTGACCGTGCGGAACGCTCTTGGGCCTATCGTGCGGCGAAAAAAGTCGATACAACCATTGCATTTGGCTCGACTCGTTCTTTAGATACGCCCGGTGATATCTTCTTTGTAAACTGCGCTTTTCCGACATTGGACGAAGATGCCGCTCTGCCAAAAGAAATTTGTATTGGTGAATTTACAGCCAAAAAACCCTATCGTACCAGTTCTGTTGTGAATATTTCCGGTATGAGCTTCGGCGCCTTGTCGAAACCGGCTGTACAGGCTTTATCGAAGGGGGCTCGCAAAGCTGGTATTTGGATGAATACTGGTGAGGGTGGATTATCTCCTTATCATTTAGAAGGTGGATGTGACTTAGTCTTTCAAATAGGGACGGCAAAATACGGTGTTCGTGATGAGCAAGGCAATTTAGACGATGATAAATTGACGAAGGTTGCGGCTCATGAACAAGTACGCATGATAGAGATAAAGATGTCGCAGGGGGCGAAACCTGGTAAAGGAGGAATGTTGCCAGGGGCCAAAGTGACCGAAGAGATTGCCTATATTCGAGGGATTCCTAAAGGGCGTG
Source organism: Marinomonas spartinae (assembly GCF_016461715.1). Taxonomy (GTDB): domain Bacteria; phylum Pseudomonadota; class Gammaproteobacteria; order Pseudomonadales; family Marinomonadaceae; genus Marinomonas; species Marinomonas spartinae_A. The sequence continues at coordinate 86,612 of NZ_JAEMUI010000016.1, forward strand.
ATTCCATCAGTCCTAATGGTCATAAGAATATTAAGAGCATTGAAGACCTATTAGAAATGATTCATCACGTTCGTTCTTTAACGGGTAAGCCCGTTGGTTTTAAAATGGTGGTAGGGGATCTTCATTTTTTCGAGAAGTTGTGTGACTTAGTGCATAAAAAAGGCTTACCTTACTGCCCTGACTTTATCACCATAGACAGCTCTGACGGTGGAACGGGGGCTGCGCCTCAGCCATTGATGGACTACGTGGGGATGCAGTTGCGTGAAAGTTTACCGAAAGTGGTGGACATAGTGACAGCGTATGGGCTTCGAAAATACATCAAAATTATTTCCTCCGGCAAATTAGTGGTGCCTGGGAAAGCCGCATGGGCTTTAAGTGCAGGAGCGGATTTTGTTGTCTCTGCGCGGGGCTTCTTATTTTCTCTAGGCTGTATTCAAGCATTACAGTGTAATAAGAATACTTGCCCAACCGGGATTACCACACATAATGCTGATTTACAAAAAGGTCTGCAGGCTCAAGAGAAATCAGAGCGGGTTGCTAACTATGCTGATGGTCTGTTACATGGTATCGGATTGATTGCGCATTCTTGTGGCGTTAAAGAGCCAAGGGAGCTTACTCGTGAGCATGTTCGGATTATCGAAAACCAGAGCCATTCTTTACTTTTTTCAGAAGTAAACCCTTTGCCCAATGTGCGCCCCGAGTTTATCAACCTTGTTGGGTTTGAAACCCCAGAAACAACGGAAAAAGTGGAAAATATCGTCCGTTCATAAATCCTATAGGTGTATGTACCAGGGAAGGTCAACTGAGCCGCTAAAAGGGACTTTTATGAAGTATAGGCGGTTGATGTTAGCCAAGGAGTCTTGGCGGGATCGTAAATAACCTGTAGTGAAAAGGTGTAAACAAGGCTATCTGTGATGATTCCATTTGTTGGTCGAATAGACGAAGTCGAACAAGCGGCTTGGCTCAAGCAGTTATCGACTCTACTTCCTGAAGAAACCATTGTGGCTTTTAGTCTTTTGTCCGATGTGGAAAAGTCGCAATGTGACGTGGCAATTGTAGCCAACCCAGACCCGCAAGAACTCATGCAATTGCCAAATTTAAAGTGGGTTCATAGTGTTTGGGCTGGTGTGGATCGTATGGTCGATGAATTAACGATGATGCCATTTACCATTGTCCGTTTGATTGACCCTGAGTTAGCGAAGACCATGTCTGAAGCAGTGTTAGCGTGGACCATGTATCTGCATCGTGGTATGCCATTTTATAGGCAACAGCAGTGTGAAAAAACATGGTATCAACGGGCAATGGTGACACCACAGGAGCGACGTGTCGGGGTGTTAGGATTGGGTGCGTTAGGACAAGTCAGTGCAACACGCTTAGTGGATAATGGTTTTTATGTGTCTGGTTGGAGTAGAACGGCCAAAAGTTTTGAGGGCGTGCCGTGTTATTGTGGCGAAGAAGGGCTAGATGCGTTGTTAGAGGACAGCGATATTTTGATTTGTTTGTTGCCCTTGACGGATAGTACTCGCGGTTTACTCAATCATGAAAGATTGGCCTTGTTACCCAATGGCGCCATGCTGATTAATTTTGCCCGTGGTCCTATCGTTGATGAGATGGCTTTGTTGGAACACTTGGACAATGGACATTTGGATCATGCCGTATTAGATGTCTTCGCCCAAGAGCCGTTGCCAACTTCACACCGTTTTTGGTCCCACCCGAAGGTGACTGTTTTGCCGCATATTTCCGCGCCAACGAATCCTGTTTCGGCCAGTCAGATAGTGGCTAAGGCGATTCGGCATTATCGTGCTAATGGTTTTATTCCAGAAGGTGTTAATGCCTCATTAGGTTATTAATAATGAAATAAATAAAGGTTTTCACTTTTCTGAATGGCTTGCAATAAGACCGTAGTATACTAACGCTACTCTTTTACGGACATTACAAGGGACTAATGTATGCCTCATTGCATTATTGAATACAGTCAAAATTTAGAGCAAGAAGTGCCGCCGGTTGATTGGCTAGACGTGGTAAAGTTGGCTTGCCTTACTTCAGGCCTTTTTGCGGAGGAAGATCTGAAATTAAGGGCGCTTGCGTACAAAAATTTTGTGACGGGTGGCAAGGACGATGCCTTTGTACATGTCACCATTCGGATGCTATCTGGCCGTTCGGTTGAGAGCAGAAGAATGCTTTCCTCTTTGGTTCTTGATGCTTTGCAGGGTTTTAAGGTGGTGAATGTGAGCTTCACTGTCGACATATGTGAAATTGACAAAGAAACCTATACAAAAAAATGAGTACTGTCACTGCAATACTGACCTCTTTCTCTGAGAGACCCTAGGACAAAAACATGAAATGGTTGCTAGTACTGATATTATTTTCACCTTCTTTGTTGTGGGCAACAGAGAGTAAAGCACTGACGGATCAATCGTCTGTTAACGCTAAATCTGATACTTCCGATGATTCGACGCCGGAAGAACCAGCAGTTCCTGAACCTATTTCGGAACGTGCTAAAAAGGCCCATGGCCTTATACAGCAACGCATGGAACAAGAGCAAGCAACGGCCAATAATCCGTTTGTATTAACACCCTATAAAACCAATTATTTTTTACCTTTTAACTATAATCCTCACCCTGTCAGTCGGGCATTTTTAGGGGATAAAAACAGCTCAGATGATTTAAATGATGTTGAATTTAAATTTCAATTCAGCTTTAAAGTGCCTGTTTTATACGATGTGGTTGGTAAAAACAGTAGTTTATGGGTGGCTTACACTCAGCTGTCTTATTGGCAAGCTTACAATAGTAGCATTTCAGCGCCCTTTAGAGACACCAACTATGAGCCAGAAATGTTCCTAATGACGGAGCCCAAAAAAGGTCTTTTTGGTATTAAACCGACTTATGTAAGCTACGGTATTGTTCATCAATCGAATGGGCAATCAACGGCTTTATCTCGTTCTTGGAACCGTATATACGTCAACTTTTTGTTTCAGACTGAAAATACCGTTTATTCCATCAAGCCTTGGTACCGTATTCCTGAAAATGCGGCCGATGATGATAACCCCGATATTGAAAAATATTTGGGGTATGGGGAATTGACGATGGTGCATACCATTGACGATTATACATTTGATATGACCTTACGAAACAATCTTCGCACATCCGGTAATAAGGGGTCGGTACAATTAGGTTTTACCTTCCCTCTTTGGGGTAAATCGAGAGGTTACATACAGTACTTTAATGGTTACGGTGATTCGTTGCTTGATTATAACCACAGTTCACAAACGTTGGGAGTGGGGATTATGTTATCAAGCTGGTTATGAGTTAACGGGCTGTTTATTGTGAATGGTTTTTTCAATGCCTCGCATCATGCGAGGCATTTTTTTCTAGTCCGTGAAACCCTCATCATTTTACGGTGAGTATGTACTTCATACAGCTGTCATATAACTGCCGCTAAACTGACATTTTTCTATTCTATGTTAGGGGTAGACAAATAATGAGCGGGGTGGCGTATGAATATCCTTCAAAATATCCACGCAGTAGATGTACATACTTTTTCTTGGTGTATGGCACGTAAACATCGTGTTGGATTTACTCGAATTGGACGTGCTATTTCCTTTAGCGCGGATGGCCCATTGTATGCGCTGTTAGCTTTATCCCTATGGTGGTTAGAATTTAATACCTTGGTTTTGATCTTGGTGATGGGGTTTATATTAGAGCGTTGTTTGTATTTTCTTTTAAAGCGGGGATTTAAGCGTAATCGGCCTGCAGAGGCTTTGGAGAATTTTAGTAGTTTTATTATCCCATCTGACCAGTTTTCTTTTCCTTCAGGTCATACTTCGGGAGCATTTTTTATTGCCTATTGTTTAAGCAAATTTTTCCCCGAGTTTAGTGTTTTATTGTATGTCTGGGCCAGTCATGTAGGACTGTCTCGGATATTTTTAGGCGTTCACTTTCCAACGGATACGGTAATGGGAGCATTACTTGGAACAGCTTGCGCGGCCATCATGGTAGGAGTATTGGTGTGAGAATTTTGTACGGCGTTCAAGGGACTGGCAATGGCCATATTACTCGTGCACGTTCAATGGCAGCTGAGTTTCACCGAGCAGGCATTGACGTGGATTATATTTTTTCAGGACGAGACGCAAAAGATTACTTTGATATGGACGTCTTTGGGGAGTATCAAACCTTTCAGGGTTTGAGCTTTGTGGCGCGAAATGGCAAGCTGGACATTGTCTCTACATGTCGAAAAGCCAATGTCGTGAAGTTACTGAAAGACATTCGAACTATTAATACTCGCTCTTATGATTTGGTAATTACGGATTTTGAGCCCATTGTTGCTTGGGCGGCGAAACGCCAAGGAACCCCTAGTGTTGGGTTTGGTCACCAATATGCATTTCATCATAACATTCCGCAATTCAAAGGGAGTCGTATCGCTCAATGGATTATGATGCATTTTGCTCCTGCGACCACTCAGCTTGGTGCTCACTGGCATCATTTTGATCATGCAATTTTGCCGCCTCTGATTCTCATGGATAACAAACATAATAACCCTAAAGATGATCATGTCTTAGTCTATTTGCCTTTTGAGGACAGCGAAGAAGTCATGGAATGGTTGGAAGGGGTACCGAATTACCATTTTCGTATGCACTGTAAAGACATTGAGCCTGGTGTCTATGGCAATATAGAAGTCTTTCCTTTCAGTCGCATTGAGTTTCATAACAATTTAAGTGAGTGTGAATCTGTCTTGTGCAATGCTGGGTTTGAATTGAACTCAGAGGCATTGCAGTTGGGGCGTCGTATTTTAGCTAAACCACTTCAAGGTCAAATAGAACAACATTCAAATGCTATTGCTTTGGAGTATCTAAAACTTGCACACACCAGTAGCACATTGAGTTCATCGATTATTCAGAATTGGTTAGAGAGTAGTCGGGTCGTTCAGGTAAATTATCCCAATGTGGCGCGGGCTGTTGTGGGCTGGCTTCAGAAAGGAAATGACACGAAATTATCAACTTTATGTGAACAGTTGTGGGCACAAACGTCCAGTTTGTCCGGTGATATTGATTTTAGTTTTGATGGCTCGACCACCGCAGGCTTGCGTCGGCGGCAACGTACAGTCCTAGTGTAAACCTATTTCAGGACTACAGGACAGAAGAGCATTAAACGCCTCTTTAGCAGTGCTAGGGAGGCGTATTTTGTGGCTTATCGGTATTGCTAAAACCTTTTTTTATACGTTTGTAACGGGGGAGGCCTGAATTAGTTGTTTGCATCTAACGCTAAGTTTTCATCAGCTCGGTTGATCTCTTTGATATATTGATAGACACGTTTTTGATATTTTTCAGCCAGACCTTTTACTTCATAAATTAAGATTTCATTTTCATCTATGTCAATGATCTCTGGCAAACTGGTAAACACTCGGTTTTGTATATCGTTCATGGTGAAAACCTGTTCACTGATGACCAGTTTATTAATGCTGGTGGATTGAGTGAGTTTGGTGATGTCATCCATTAGTTCGCCTATTTCATCTGCATCAAACGTGTCATTTTTCATCATCTCTGTAATATGAGGCGTTCCCTTGTGTAATCCGAGGTGGAGGTTCAAGGCGGGAGCGTCATGGTATAATTCGTTTTCTAATAGGGCTTCCGTTAAACCGATAATGACGTGGGCGGCACTAATGGCTTCCATATATAAATGATCGCCTGTGTCCTCTGCATTAAACAGGATGAGAACGGAGTCGTCTTGATATTGGTGGACTTGCCCATGAAAGCGTTCGGTTGTTTGGAAAATCGCACGGTAAATGGGAGTAAGTAAGTTGGCAACCTGAAGCGGTGTCATGTTTTCGTGCCATTCATTAATATTGAGAATGTCGATGAAAAGCATACAGCTGCGCCGTTTTGACTCTGCTAAAATGGTTTCAAAATCGATTTCTAATTGTGTTTTCGCTGGTATCCCTGTGATGTCGTCAGAAATTGGTTCATCTATCGGTTCAGGTTTGGGCCATTCAAGGTTTTGCGCTTCATGAATTGCGTGACACAGCGCTCTGGCTTCTTTGAAGGCTGCGTTAGGTAATTTCGCATCATGATGACCCTTTGCTAAGGCGTATAGGGCGTCGGTGGCATCATTGATGGGAGAAAATAGCCAGCGAGTGACTAAAACCACAAGCAATAGTGCGATGGCGCATATAAAAATCGAGACGCCGATTAATAAGTTGGTGAGGTGTTTAAGAGTCTCTTGCGCTGGTGTTTTGTCTAGCGTGATGAGGACATGGCCGACGACATCATCTTGAAAGCGAATGCTTGAGGTATACACCCTGTGTGTTTTAGAAGGGCGAAAATCGGCATTCGTTGGCTGCTTAGCGTTACCGCTGCTGGCTTCGGCTAATAGCTCATCTTTTTTATTATAAACACGAGCACTTAAAATATTATCATCCAATACAAGACGATTGAGCAGGACATTCAGACTGAGTAAATCATTCGTTAAAATCGATTGAGTCGCGTTGAAAGCGGCTTGAGTGGCTAAGCTGTTGCCTAATACATCGATCTGTTGATCCAAGTAGTTTTCTAAGGCTTGGGTGATGGTAAACCAAAAAAGCCCCACCGTTATTATCATCAAAGACATAAACGTTGTGATGGTAATTGCTGACGCCGATAGCTTTTTATGAAGGAAAGCGATGGCTTTGTTGCTTTTCATTTGCGTCTGCATTGATGCCCTTTAAATTTACTTATAAAACAATCAGTCAAGTATACACTTGGAGGCTCTGTTTTTCTTTACTGTTTGAGTAAAGGAAAATGCAAAAAAAGGTTCCTTTCAGTATAGATGTATCCGTCAGTGCCAAAAATAAATCATTGATGTTCGTTTGTTATCGTGTCTAGTACTTAGTTTCTGCAAACTGATTTGTTATAGTGGTCAGATTCTTTTTAAGGAGTGGTTATGTCTGCCAATATCACGTTAATGGGTGCCTTTGATGCAACTTATTTGACTCAGTTTACTACATGGCTAAAAGAACAAGCGGTTGAAGGTCATGCCACTTTTCTAACTCAAGAGTCTGAAGCTGTATCTGTTGTGCGAATGACGTTAGCAAACCCCATAGGGGATGATCGTCTAGAAAGCTTTCGTAATGCCTTGCTTATGCGGTCAGATGACACGCAAATTGATCATATTTACCAATCGTCTACGCTGGATATTAGACAGGCGGGTGTCGCCGTATTTGATATGGATTCTACTCTGATCAAAGCAGAAGTCATGGATGAGTTGGCGATAGAGATGGGCATCGGCGAACAGGTTGCGGCGGTTACGGCAAGTGCCATGCGCGGTGAGATTGATTTTGTTGAGAGTTTTGTTCAGCGCCTTTCTTTATTAGAAGGATTAAGCTGTGATGTAATGGATGGCGTGTATCAACGCATCGTTCATATGGAAGGGATTGGTCCTCTGATGAAAGTGTTGCACCACTTTGGGTGGCGTACAGCAATTTTATCTGGTGGTTTTTCGTTCTTTGCAGATCGAGTGCGAGCCGAGCATCAAATGCATGAGGCTCATGCGAATGTTCTAGAGATTGTCGATGGCAAGTTAACGGGCAAGCATATGGGGCCTATTGTCGATGCGCAGCGTAAAGCTGACTTGTTAGACGCTCTGGTAGAAGAGACGGGATGTGGATGGTCTCAAACGATTGCCTGTGGCGATGGTGCAAACGACTTGTTAATGCTGAAGAAAGCTGCGTTAGGCGTCGCTTTACATGCTAAGCCTCTTGTCAGAAAGCAAGCACCTTGCCCGATAAACACCTTGGGATTAGATGGCATTTTATATCTTCTAGGTTTGTCTAGTGATGATATAAGAGCGATTTTAGAAAAATAACAATAGGGCTTTGCCCAATACAATAAGCAGAGTATCTGTGAGCGGAGTATTCTTTTGTCGGAAGTCAGGTTATCAGATGTTGATTTAAATCTTTTGTATATTTTTCAGGTTTTGATTGAAGAATTAAATGTGACTAAGGCGGCGATAAGATTGGATGTGTCGCAACCTGCGGTCAGTCGTTCGTTAGCGCGATTACGAGATGTGTTTGATGATCCGTTATTTATTCGGACTTCCCATGGGCTGTCCGCCACAACAAAGACATTAGAGCTGGCACCCGTTCTGAAAGAAACATTAGCAGGTTTAGAGCGACTGCTGCAGCCAGTTAACTTTATTCCCCAAACCAGCCAACGCCGCTTTGTTCTTTCGACAACCGATTTTGGCTCCTTGACAGTCTTACCTAAAATTTTGGATGTTTTTCAGCAGTCCGCTCCCAATGCGACGTTGGATGTGAAGTCGTGGAATGAGGATGTTGCTCAAGAGCTGGATCAAGTCGATATTGATTTAGCCGTGGCGGTACTCTCTAAGGAACCGCCTACAGGGGTACGTGCCATGCGGTTAAAGAGTGACCGCATGGTTTGTTTGGCCCGTGAGAATCACCCTAATATTAAGACGGCGTTAACACTTGAAGGGTATTTACAAGCAAACCATGTGCAAGTCGTGTTAGGACGTCGTGCCTATTTTGCAGTGGATAGGGAGTTGGAGCGGTTAGGACATAAGCGTCATGTGTCGTTACAACTACCAACCTTTGTGCCAGCGGCCAGAGTGGTGAAAGACAGTGACTTATTGTTAACCGTGCCCTGTTTGTTTGCTCAAGATATTATGGCGACGATTCCAGGACTAACGATGCATCAACTACCGTTTAAAAGTCGTGATTTTGATTATTCTATGATATGGCATGAGCGTTTTCAGCATGACCCTGCTCATCAGTGGTTTCGTGGTCTGTTTAGAAAAGCATTTATTGATGAGGCAATATAAACTTCTGACGTTTATTTCCTATTCTTAGTCCTTTTCTTTTAGGTTGTTATCCAGTTGTGCTAGCCATTCTTGTGTGAGCGTTTCAACCAAACTATAGCGCCGTAAACTCATGGCGTCTTCTAACATGTCAAAATTTTCAGACAAATAGTCGTGTAGGATTTTATCTCTTAATTCGATTAAAAAACGTATTTGTTCCGCCTGTTGCAAGGTGACGTCATTATGTGAGACCAGTTGGGCAAATACTTCATCACGAGAAGAAATGCTGACTTGGTAGTGGTGCTTTAATACATAGCGCGCTAGATCTAACATGGAGGCAACAAGCAGTTGAAAGGCATGTTCTATGGCCATGCTTTCGTCTTTTGTTAACGTGAGGCTTTTGTCTCGCTTTCTAAATTTATCCAGTCTAACAATCATATCGTGCTGATGACGATAAAGTGATTGTTCCCATTCTATATCGCGCATAAGTGCATTCTCCATGATTGCTTACGAATGTAGGGTGATAATAAAAAGAGCCCTAATGGACTCTTTCTAGTTTAGTTTAAATTATCGTAAGCACTATCTTTTAGCGCACTTTTACACTTATTTCGTATGCTGGGGCGTTTAGAAGCCAGTAAAAGGGTAAAAGTCGTAGTGATTGCCATATTCGACTTTGGAATGCGCCTTGATATGTAAATAGCCTTGGCTTTCGCAGGCGGCAAGTAACGCGCCAGAGCTTTGCTGTGGGTGAGCATAAGCTAGGCCATCGTCACCAATGGCAACGCGAATAAACTCATCCCGTTTGATGGTTTTTTCTCGACTAAAACCTGCGATCACAGGGTAAGCTCTATCACAATCAAGGGCCTGTCCTGCACTTTTCGCCAATAAACGTCGTGCAAACCAATGATACGTCACTAATGTCGAGCTGGGATTGCCGGGTAATCCTAAAAATGGGGTGCCACTTAGGGTTGCATGAACCAATGGTTTACCTGGTTTAATGGCAATTTTCCAAAGATGCACTGAGCCTAGCTTTTGCAAAATGCTTTTTACATGGTCTTCTTCTCCAACGGAGACACCACCGGATGATAAGATCACATCGCTGCATTGCAGCAATTTTATAATGGCTTTTTCGGTCGCCTCAGGAGTATCTTCGGCATGAAGACAATCGGCAACCACGTAACCAGAGTGCTGTACAAGGGCACTTAGCATAGGGCCATTAGAGTTGTAGATTTGCCCTTCTTGGAGGGGGTGACCTGCTGGGACTAATTCATCTCCTGTGGTTAATATGCCGACTCGAAGCGGCGTAAAAACCTTGAGCTCGGTGAGACCAAGGCTAGACAAAAGGCCAATGTGCATGGGCGTGATTTTTGTCCCTTTGGCTAGAACGGTTTGCCCTAGTTGGATGTCTTGTCCTTTGGGGCGGATGTTATCCCCTTGTTTAGGAGAGGTGTTATTGGAAAAAGGAAAGCGAACACCCTGTTCTGAGACGTCTGCTTCTTCTTGCATGACAACAATATTGGCACCCGCAGGAATATTAGCACCAGTAAAAATCCGCACGCAGGTATTGGGAGCTAATCTTTCTGGGGCGTAACCGGCAGGAATGCGTTGACTAATGGGGAGGCGTTTATCGCTTTGCCAATCCTCAATACGAAAGGCGTAGCCATCCATCGCACTGTTATCAAAAGCGGGAACCGCTTGTTGGGCGCAAATATCCTGCGCCGCAATGCGATTTAATGCGGCCGCTAATAAAATGGATTCGCATGCTACCTGCTGGCTAACACCATGCTCGATGGCATGTAAGGCCTCTTCAAAGGGTAAAAGTTCAGACATACCTGTTAGACCTCATGTAAGCTCGGCTTGAATTTCCCCAATAAAAGCTCAACAAAATTACAGGGACGATGTGTCGAATCCAATTGTTCTTTTAAAATGCCATTCCAAGCGGTTCGACAAGCGCCAGTCGAACCAGGCAGACAAAAGACTAAGGTATTATTTGCCAGTCCAGCAACGGCTCTTGACTGTATCGTGGAAGTGCCGATTTCTTCATAGGATATCTGACGAAATAGCTCTCCAAAGCCTTCAACTTGCTTATCAAATAAAGGAATCATCGCTTCTGGAGTGCTGTCTCTAGAGTAAAAGCCGGTGCCTCCTGTGATTAGGACAACCTGTACTTTTTTGTCGGCAATCCACTGGGAAACAACAGCACGCATGTCATAAATATCGTCTCGAACGAGTGCTCGCTCAATAAAGTGATGACCTGCTGCTTCAAGCATAGTGATCAAAGCATCACCAGAGGTGTCTTCTGCTAAAGTTCGTGTATCTGACACGGTAAGGACACAGATATTTAAAGGACGAAAAGGGGTTGGAAGTTTGCTCATAATGGTTCCTTCGTTAGCCTCCTGTTGCGCTCATAAAACGCAAGATTTGTGGCGGATCTTCAAGGTTAAAGTGGTGTTGGTAAGGTTTTAAAGCAAGGGCGCTGATAATACCTTCCTCTAACGCGCCCTGTGTAACGGATGAGGGGCGTAAAAAAGGCTTTAAATCTTTTGAGTGTTCGTTGCCAAGACACAGTAATAAGCGGCCTTCTGCGGTCAGACGAACACGGTTACAGTCACTGCAAAAGTTATGGCTATGAGGCGAAATAACGCCGATTTTATTTTGATAGCCTGCTACATTGTAGTAGCGTGTCGGGCCACCTGTGGTTAAGTTGGATTCTGTTAAGTCAAAGTGTTGTCCCAGCCTGTCGATAATATCATCACTGGACAGGTAAGCTTCAGCACGGTTATGGTCGTGAATCATACCCAAGGGCATTTCTTCGATGTAGCTGATGTCCATTCCCCGTTCAAGAGCAAACGCAGCAAGAGGTTGGATCTCATCATCATTGTGGTTTTTCAGAATAACGCTGTTCAATTTAAGTCTTTTGAATGCCAATGACGTCGCTTTGTCTATACCATTAATGACTTGTTGAAATTTATCACGCCGAGTGAGTTTGAAAAATCGTCCGGCATTGAGTGTGTCTAAGCTGATGTTGATACGAGAGACGCCAGCATCTAATAAACCTTGTGACATTTTTTCTAATTGCGAGCCATTGGTTGTAATAGTGAGCTCTTCAAGACCATCGGTCTTAGCGATTTGTTCTAAAGCCCATAAAAGGTTTTTACGGACCAGTGGTTCGCCACCCGTAATGCGAATGCGTTTGGTGCCCATTTTGATAAAGGTTTTAGCGACTTGAACCACTTCTTCTAAGGAGAGGATATGGCTTTTAGGGATGAAGGTGACGTCTTCATCCATACAGTAAGTGCAGCGGAAGTCACAGCGGTCTGTCACAGAAATACGTAAGTAGTCAATTCGACGACCATATGGATCGATTAACGATGATGTAGCCAACAGAATTACCTCTATTAAATCCCTGATTATTCTAACATTGATGCTGTTAGGTCATACAATGCACTTTATAATTGAATTATCATTGATGAGTGTATCAGATTTAACTGGGTTGTCAGTTCATTCGATAATTACCACTATAGAATGTCGTAAAATACCCTTAAAATTCTATGTAGGGTAGAAGAGGAAGTGATATGAATAATGTCGTTCATCATTTGATTGATTTATTAAAGTTGGAGCGCTTATCAGAACATCATTTTTTGGGGCGTAGCCAAGATATTGGATTTCCCAAAGTGTTCGGTGGTCAAGTGGTTGGTCAGGGGTTGAGTGCCGCGACTCAGACGGTTGAAAATCGCCGACCTCATTCATTACATTGCTATTTTTTACGTCCTGGAGATTCCAGTCAGCCCATAGAGTATCATGTCGAAGTGGTTCGTGATGGACGAAGCTTTAGCTTGCGGCGTGTTATGGCCAATCAGTTTGGTAAATGCATTTTGGTCATGACGGTGTCGTTTCATATTGAAGAAAAGGGCTTGGATCATCAGGTGGCGATGCCTAATGTGCCAGGGCCAGAGTGTTTTCAATCCGAGTTGAGTTTATATCGTGCTCACGCCAATGAAATTCCTGAAAAGGTCAGAGGTTTGTTTACTGCGGATAGACCAATAGAGTACCGAGTGGTGGAAAACCAGAATCCGTTTCGGCCACGCCCTGATATGCCGCGTCGGCACATGTGGATCCGCAGCGTTGAAACACTCCCTGATGATCCATTAATACATCAGTCTATGTTAGCTTACACGACCGACTATGGCTTTATTCAAACCGCACTTTTACCACACGGGATTTCGATTAATAATCCTCATTTAAACGTTGCCAGTTTGGATCATGCTATTTGGTTTCACCGTGATTTTTGCTTAGATGATTGGCTCTTATATGTGGCAGACTCGCCATCTGCCAGCCATTCTAGAGGGTTTGCGCGAGGGCAGATTTTTAATCGCAGTGGTCAATTAGTGGCTTCGACCGCCCAAGAAGGGTTGATAAGGTATAACGGGGAATAATAGGGGGTAACGGTATCAAACTTTATATCGTGTAGCTCAATTCAAATATAGGCTGCACGATCTGAAAATAAGAGGGTTTTGTTTGGCAATTGTGCATAGGCTAAGGTTCACTCAAGCTTGGGTTTATGCAAATGTTTCTATCAAAATGAATGCAGTGGCTTTTTCGCAGCTTGGAGAGGGTGATAGGTCAAGATTAAGAGGGCAGTCTTCTAGATGTTAATGCTGGTGCAAGTTGTTGGGGATTTACTGTGACTAGGTGTGCCCGTTTTACCCATTTTGTTGTAGGTAATATATTGGGTTGCTATGTCTGCATCAGTGTTATTGTCTATGGCGCTCTACTGTTTGCCAATCATGTTGAAATACAAGCAACACAGAAGCATCACGTTGATCAGACGGTTGCCTTGTTGATTCAGGAAATGAAAGATTCTTCTGTGAATTCATTAGACGTCGGAAATTTGTCTCTTGATAGCAGTGGACTTTTTTTTGAGGTGAGTCGCCAGTTAAACCACGAAGGTGTTAAGGGCGTTTTTCTTCAAACAGCAGATCATTCCACTCCCATCTTTGATCATATTAATAAGGAAACGTCCGCTTTAGATACATGGATCTATCCTTTTTCTGTGCGAGAGCAACCAGTGCGGCTCTGCGTGTATGTCTCTAACGATAAAGTGTGGCGAATGTTTGTTCATCGGTTGCTTTGGTATATGGGGTTACTTTTCATTCAGACTGCTGTTATCTGGCTCTTACTGCATTGTTTTGTCGTTAGAGGGTTAGGAAAGGCGGTCAGTGGAATACAGCAAGAACTTAGTCAGATGAATTTAGACGATCCAAAAAGGCTGTATGGAAATACCAAGTTTCTGCATTTTTTAGAGTATCAGTGGATACTTAATGGCATGAATAAAATCATCCATGGTTTGGCGGCTTCGCGTCGAGAGCTATCTGAGTTAAACAGTCAGTTAGAGGAAAAAGTGGCGCAAAAGACACAAAGTCTTGAAGAAAAAAATATGACTTTAGTGCAGCTAAATAAAAAACTCTATACCCTTGCCAATACTGACTCTTTAACACAGGTCTATAATCGAACGCGTTTTGACCTACTGTTCAGAGAACATGTGGCCATGGCGGAGCATAAAAAAACGCCCTTATCGCTTTTGTTAATTGATTTAGATAATTTTAAACGAATAAACGACCAGTTTGGCCACCAGGTGGGGGATCATGTTTTATATGTTACCGCCAAGCTGCTTGAAAGTGTTGTGATGAACGATGGCATTGTTGCCCGCTGGGGTGGGGAAGAGTTTGCTGTGTTGTTGCCTCATATTGCTATCCAACGGGCACAACATATTGCAGAAACCCTGCGACAGCGCTTGGAAATGGCGTCCTTTGATGATCCTGCTATCCAAGTCACCATGAGTGTCGGGGCCTCCCAGCTATTGCTTGGAGAGAACGGTATGAGTTTATTAAAACGTACGGATGCAGCCATGTATCAGGCCAAAAATATGGGGCGAAACCAAGTCATAGTAGACGCCGGGCCTGACGAAAAGGGCGTTTCTTAACCAGGTTAGATGCATAAGGTTGAGAAGGCAAAGTCTTTGTCTTAGCGTTACTGGCTTAAATGCTGTTTTAAGGCCCAGTGAATGTGTTCATTGACCAATTCAGACCCGCTTAATAGCCCTTTCTTGAGAGCATCTATCGTCTCTTTGTTAGTAGGGGCATTACCTAATGCCACCGCAATGTTTCGTCGCCAATTTTCATAGCCAGTTCGCCTGATCGGTGACCCTTCAGTATTTTTTAAAAACGTCTCTTCGTCCCAAGCAAATAACGTGATCAGATCTTCTGAATCCAGATCATGTCGGGGTTGAAAGTCGTCTTCTTCGGTGTGTTTGGCAAATTTTGTCCAAGGGCAGACTAGTTGGCAGTCGTCACAACCAAAAATTCGATTGCCCATTTTGCTTCTTAGTTCAACAGGAATGGGACCTTTATGCTCAATGGTCAAATAGGAAATACATTTGCCAGCATCCAGTACCCAAGGCTCAACAAATGCATCCGTTGGGCATTGAGTCAAACAGGCGGAACAACTGCCACAATGTCGAGTGTTGGTGGGCTGATCGACGGGTAGGGGGAGGTTGGTGAAAATTTCCCCCAGTAAAAACCAACTGCCCGCTTTAGGTGTGAGTAACAGGGTGTTTTTGCCAATCCAGCCCATACCTGCTTGCTCAGCAATTTGTCTTTCCAGCACGGGGGCACTATCGACAAAAGCGCGATAGCCATGGTCGCCGATTGCTTCTTGAATCTTTTTTGCTAACTGTGTTAAACGTTTGCGGATGAGTTTGTGGTAGTCTCGCCCTAAGGCATAACGGGCTATATAGGCCTTTTCTTTTGTTTTAAGTCGCTCAACGGTTTCGACTGACTGCGGCAAATAATGCATACGTAGGGAAATTACCCGACGAGTCCCCACATGTAGCTGCTCTGGATGAAAGCGCATATCGCCATGGTTGGCTAAATAATCCATTCCTGCATGATAGCCGCTGTCCAACCATTTGTTAAAATCCTCTTTATATTGTTCAAGGTCGGGGGCGACAATACGAGCATCGGCAAAGCCCAGTTCAGTGGCCCAGCATTTTATCTGGTCTACTAAGTTGGTCAGATTGTCGGGATGAGAAAGTGCAGGTGGTAACAAGAGAATAACCAAT
Organism: Marinomonas spartinae; assembly: GCF_016461715.1. Lineage (GTDB taxonomy): Bacteria > Pseudomonadota > Gammaproteobacteria > Pseudomonadales > Marinomonadaceae > Marinomonas > Marinomonas spartinae_A. The sequence goes on from NZ_JAEMUI010000016.1 coordinate 102,518, forward strand.
CGGTATTTGTAAGGTAAGACAGCGATGGGGTTAGACGGCCATCTTGCCGTCTAACCAGAAGCAATCAATCACTAAACAATCAATAAAGCTGTGAATCGCCTTTTACTACATCCATCAGTAGCTTGATGAACAAGCGGTCGGCTTCGGTGTGATTTTCTTGTATTTTTATGGTCGTTTGATTAGAGACTTCTTCGGCAATGCGTTGGTAGGCATTCGGTTCGCGAATATTCTCTTTCGCAATACGAATTAACTCCCCAGCAAGCTCAGGATCCATTAACATTTTTCGGAAACAACGTAAGAATTCATCAATAATTCGTTGTTGGCTCAGTTCGTTAGCCATGTTCAAAACTCCTAGTCAAATTATGCCGCTATCACACCACGAAGTGTTTTTTAGGGCAAGTCTTATCCGCGCTCTTTTTCTTAGTATAGAGATATTCTAGTTGACAGTCTCTGGTTGTGTTGCGAAAATCAGGGTTCAATTTATTCGACAACACCCTGTCGATGACTTCTTTCTATGGGCCAATCAGCCCATCTCAATCAGATAGACCTCTGATTAGCACAAATAGAATAGGGTTAAGTATACCGTATTTTATTCCCCTCGCGAAAAGACGCGGACAGTGTAAAAACTGCGATTTATTGCGTTTGAGTGTTACTTTTGTTCTGGTTGCCTCATTAGTTTAGCAAACTTCGTTTTATCAACTTTAATCTGTTTGTCGTATGCGGTTACAATAGCTGCACTAACGTGATGATTAGAATTAGCAGACAGATGAATACTATAGAGGGTAACAAAGTGGAGTTATTATCTGGTGGCGAAATGATCGCCCGCTTCCTTAAAGATGAGGGAGTTGAGTATATCTATGGTTATCCGGGCGGTGCCGCTCTTCATATTTACGATGCCTTGCATCGTCAATCCGATGTAAAGCACGTTCTGGTAAGACATGAACAGGCCGCAACGCACATGGCCGATGGTTATGCGCGAGCAACAGGTAAGCCTGGCACGGTGCTTGTGACCTCCGGACCTGGTGCGACCAATACAGTGACAGGGATTGCAACGGCTTATATGGACTCCATTCCTATGGTGGTCATTTGTGGTCAGGTAATGAGTTACTTGATCGGTGAAGATGCCTTCCAGGAAACCGATATGATAGGGGTGTCTCGTCCTATTGTGAAACACAGTTTCACCGTGAAGCATCCTGCTGAAATTCCAATGATTATGAAAAAGGCATATCACATTGCCAGCACAGGTCGTCCAGGCCCAGTGGTCATCGACGTGCCAAAAGACATGACCATGCCAGGGGACAAATACGAGTACAAATATCCTGAATCTGTTTCTATTCGTTCCTATACGCCGCCCACAAAAGGTCACAGTGGCCAAATTAAAAAAGCGGTAGATCTGTTGTTGGCAGCAAAACGCCCCATTATCTATGCCGGTGGTGGGGTGATCATGGGGGGGGCGTCCGACTTACTGACGACTCTTGCCAAAACCATGAATTTCCCTGTGACCAACACTTTAATGGGCTTGGGGTGTTATCCAGCAACAGATCGTCAGTTTGTGGGGATGTTAGGTATGCACGGTGCCTATGAGGCTAATATGACCATGCATCACAGCGATGTCATTTTAGCTGTGGGTGCTCGTTTTGATGACCGTGTCACCAATGATCCTGATAAGTTTTGCCCTAGTGCCAAAATCATTCATATTGATATTGATCCTGCGGCGATCTCAAAAACTATTCGTGCAGATGTGCCTATTGTTGGCCCTGTACAGCAGGTACTTGAAGAAATGTTGTCCTTAATAGAGGGGCAAACTTCGAATACAGAGGCGTTGGTTAATTGGTGGAAACAAATTACTGAATGGCGTTCGGTTCATGGTGGTCGCTATGATACCAGCAGTGAAAAAATCAAACCTCAGGCAGCCATTGAAGCATGTTGGCGTGCAACAAAAGGCGATGCTTATGTTGCCTCAGATGTTGGTCAGCATCAGATGTTTACCGCTCAGTATTATAAATTTGATAAACCAAATCGCTGGGTGAATTCAGGTGGTCTGGGTACGATGGGCTTTGGTTTGCCTGCGGCGATGGGCATCAAAATGAGTTTTCCGCAAGAAACCGTTGTATGTGTCACTGGTGAAGGCAGTATTCAAATGAATATTCAAGAGCTTTCTACCTGCTTGCAGTACGGTTTGCCAGTGAAAATTCTGTGTCTAAACAATGGTTACCTTGGCATGGTTCGTCAATGGCAAGATATGAACTATGAAGGGCGCTATTCTAATTCTTACTTGGATTCGTTACCGGATTTTAAAATATTAATGGACGCTTATCGTCATAAATACGTCGAAATTCGTAGTAAAGATGAGCTTGATAGTAAGATGGAAGAAGCTTTTGCTATGACCGATCAGTTGGTTTTCATCAATTGCTATGTGGACCCAGAAGAACACGTTTATCCAATGCAAGTGCCTCGTGGCTCTATGCGTGATATGTTCTTGAGCAAGACGGAGCGAACCTAACATGCGACATATTATTTCTGTATTGATGGAAAATGAGCCCGGTGCTTTGTCGCGCGTGGTTGGTTTGTTTTCTCAGCGTAACTTTAACATTGAGTCTTTGAACGTCGCCGCGACGGAAGATGGCACTTTATCTCGTTTGACACTGACAACGTTTGGTTCAGATCAAGTGGTTGAGCAAATTACCAAGCAGCTAAATAAGTTGATCGATGTGGTTAAGCTGGTGGATCTAACGGAAGGTCAGCACATCGAGCGAGAGTTGATGTTAGTAAAAGTTCGTGCCACTGGCGCGCAACGGGCGGAAGTGAAACGTACCGTAGATATTTTCCGCGGTAATATTGTTGACATGACGCCCTCTATTTATACGATTCAAGTCGTTGGCGAATCCGACAAGCTAGATGGTTTCTTACAAGCATTGGGCGGTGCGCATTTACTGGAAGTGGTGCGTACTGGTGTATCCGGTGTTGCTCGTGGTGAAAAGACATTGTCTCTATAGCTGCGATGCATAAAATTACTGTCATAAAAACCGCGCTTGTTCGCGGTTTTTTTATATGTCATGTCGGAATTGGCTGGTGGAAATTTATTGATAGTAAAGGGATACGGTGGATGGAGATCGATAGAACGAGTTGGAAGTTACTCAAAGCATTGGAAGAAAATGCTCGCCTAACCTATGCCGAGTTAGGAAAATTGGTTCACCTCTCTGCGCCAGCAGTTGCAGAGCGAGTGCGCAAACTGGAAGAATCGGGCGTTATTACGGGCTATGGTGCAAAAATCAACTTGGAAAAAGTTGGTATTCCCATTACAGCATTAGTTGAATGTCAGGTTTACCGAACCAAAGAGCGTGAATTTAAAGCGCTGGTTTTAAGTCTGGATGAGGTGGTCTCATGTCACAATGTCACAGGGCCTTATGCCTTTATTTTAAAGGTGGCCGTGCGCTCTATGTCCTTGCTGGATGAACTGCTAGAGCGCTTAATTGATTTAAGTGACACCAATACGATGATGATTTTATCGACGCCCGTTGATCGAAAAATGCCACTTGGTATTGATCAAGTGACAGAGTGAGATTTGGGGGGCCTAAGAAACCGGAACAACGGCAGCTTTAGTTTGGCGTGGCCACTGGCTGATGATCATGCCCAATAAAATGAATCCGCAGCCGATTAAGGCGCGTGTTGATAACACTTCGTTCATCAAAAGCCATCCGCCGATGAGGGCAAATACTGCTTCGGACGATAAGATTAAGGCGCTGATACTGGCCGATACATTACGTTGACCAAGTGTTTGTAAGGTGAAGGCAATGCCGGATGAAGCAACACCGGTGTACACCAATGGCCACCATGCCATTTCAAAGTCAGCTAGAGTCGGCGATTCTGTGAAAAAAGCAGTTACAGTTCCCAAGATGGTTGCTATGAGAAACTGAATGATGGACAACGGAACGGCCGAAACATAGCGAGAAAAATAGCCGATAATGATGACATGCCCTGTCCAAAACAGAGTACCAATCAGTTCAATCGCATCGCCTTTATTGATATTGAGGTGCGGGCCAATCGTTAAGCAATATAAGCCAATGAGTGCTAAAATAATGCCCAACCAAGTATGAGGCTCTACTTTATGCTTAAGTAATATGCCTACGATAGGCACAAAGACAATATACATACTGGTGATAAAACCCGCGTTACCTGCCGTTGTATATTGCAAGCCAACTTGCTGAAACGTAAAGCCAAAGAACAGACAGGTTCCTCCTAAAATACCACCTAACCACAAATGCTTCTTATCCTGTTGCTGCTTTGATTTAAAAATAAACAGTAGTGGCAGTAAAGATAAGGTGGCTAATAGAAAACGTGCGGCGTTAAAACTATATGGCCCTAAGCTGTCCATCCCCACTGTTTGAGCAACGAAAGCAAAGCCCCAAATTGCTGCGGTTGTCCATAAAAATAGCTGTGAAATGAGCATAATGGTGAATCATCCTTATAGTGTTAAGTCGCTCTTGAGCGGATAGGAGAGCCTATTTTATAGGCTTGAAGGACTCACCAGAAGTTAAAATAAAAAGTTTTGCCGAGCGTTTTCCTTTGATTCTAAAGTAAATCCATTGTCTTCCTTTGGTTTGTTTCCATCGTCTCATTAGCTGTTATTGTCGCGATATTCAATAACCTTAATAACTGCACTTTTTCTGTAGTAAAAGGCTCCCGTGTGGGCTGACACAGGCGGAATTACAGGGTAAAGTTGCGCCCGAATTCAGAGGTCTGATGGGTGTTTTTAATGTGTTGTTTTAACGGCTATTAGACTTCAAGTGAAAAATCATTCTAACCGCAGTCTTCTTACTGCGGTTTGTCTTTTTATAGGGTATAAATTTCTATGACGTTTAGTATGTGGTTGGCTATGGCACCATTGTTGATGTTGCTTTCTTTAGGGCCAGGGCCAAATAATTTTACCGCTATGCACAATGGTATCCAGGTGGGTGCTACGAAAGCGGTAATTGCTGTGGTAGGGCGCAATGTTGCCTTTAGTATTTTGATGCTGATTTCGGCGCTGGGTCTGGGGGCCATCATTGTCTCTTCTGCATTTTGGTTTAGCGTTGTGAAATGGGTTGGGGTGCTGTACCTATTTTACGTGGGTGTAAAAACGTGGCGCAGTGCGTCAGTAGTGCTTGAAGAACATGAAATGGAAAATGGTACGAGGGCGAAACGAGGTCATAGGGCAAGAATACGCCAAGAATTTTTAGTGGCGATTAGTAACCCTAAAGCGGTGTTGTTGTTTACCGCTATTTTCCCTCAAATGCTGGATTTAACTCGGCCTGTTCCTATGCAGTTTTTTTGGATGGGACTGACTTTTTGTATAACAGAATTTATTGCGGCTTATGTCTATGCTATGAGTGGCAAACAAATTCGACGTTTGATCCGTAGTCCTAAGGGAATGAAAAACCTCAACCGTGGTATGGGGGGTATATTTGTTGCGGCGAGCGCATTTCTAGCCATGGCAACACGTGCTTAATTCCCTTTTTATAGGCAGTTAAATTATCGGAGCATTGGCTCCGATTTTTTTGTCCAAAATACGAGTTTGTTGGATAAAGCTTGTCGTAATGTCTTCACGGAGTAATAGCAAATTGCACTCCTATAACGATTTCGTTATTGTTTGATCATTGATCAATTTTCTAGGGTCTAGAAGGGAAGAAATGATGAGCTGGCATCTTTGGTTGGTTACTGCACCTTTTTTATTATTGTTGGCTTTGTCTCCAGGGCCAAATAATTTTACTGCCATGTATAACGGAATGCAGGTAGGGCCGAGAAAAGCAGTAGCTGCCGCATCTGGACGTAATCTTGCCTTTATGATTTTGATGACAGTGTCCGCCTTGGGGTTAGGCGCTGTCATTGTGTCATCCATGTTCTGGTTTAACATGGTTAAGTGGGCTGGTGTTGCTTATCTACTCTATATTGGCATTAAAACATGGCGTAGTGCTGCGATGACGCTGGATGAACACGAGTCAGAAAACAGTGTCGTTTCTCGTGGGCACTTTCCCAGAATTCGACAAGAATTTATGATTGCGATCAGTAACCCCAAAGCCATTTTGATTTTTACTGCGATTTTTCCACAACTTCTTGATTTGAACAGTCCAGTTGCCCCTCAGTTTTTTGTAATTGGCATGACATTTATTCTGTGTGAGTTTATTGCTGCCTATATTTATGCGGTGAGTGGTAAACAGATTCGGTGTTTGATAAAAAGCCAAAAAGGCATGCTGAGGTTAAATAAGGGAATGGGAAGCTTATTCGTACTCGCGAGTATGTTACTGGCCTCTTCGAGTCGAAATTAATGCTTCTTTCAATGGAAAGAAAATAAATCAGTCGAATTTAATTGTTTTTTATATAGCTTTAAAAGTAGTGTTTGACTAATAGAAATTACTTAAATGAGGGCGTTTATATGTCAGTTTTAAAAGTACTAACTGAAAATGCAACAGCGCATGCTAAAGGATTTGTTGCGGAGCAGGTAGTCACTTATTCACTTGCACAAGAGTATAAAAAACAAGGGTATTTATTCTGTTTACGGCTTATAAATCATACAAACGAGAAAACAAATCGTGATGCAGATGATGCGGAACTATATAGTATGATGAGTAATTTATCCGGAGGTTCTGGTTTATCTGTAATGCCGCTATTTAAAGTTCCCGCAGTGATAGAAGATAGGTCAGGCACATGGGGTGATATTAGAGCCGCAATAAATGAACTGAGAAGATCTGGATTTCCTAAGAATATCACTGTGTGGCTAGATGAAAAAAGTGTTCAGGACTATCTTACACTTAATTCAAATAGTGACTCTGCAAAAGAACTTAGAGATAATTGGGTAAGGGCTTTGAACGAAGCTGGTTATTCTGTTGGCTATTATTTTGGAAACATGGAAGGTTACGCTTGCCCTCCGACTAATATTGGTAAAAACACTGTTTTAGAAGCCGTTGATTGTGGTTCATCTTCAAGTAGCAGTACAATGAAAACCATATCTATTGGTGACAATGCTGGATCGTGCAAAATCCGCTGGGCCTTCTTGCCTGCAGGGCAGTAAATTAGTCAACTCTGAATAAAAGGTATCGCAATCTGCACAGATGTTACACGACAGCTTTGTATGTTGCAGGAAGTCATCATAACAATGGGCTCTTTGTTTAGGCTATACTCGTAATAGCGGGCAAAGAATCCTCTTTCTATCCCCTAGATTTTTCAACCTAAAAAAGGCGACATCGAGCCGCCTTTTATTTGTGCATACATAGCAACAGATCTTAGCTGTGTTCTTTTAAGAACTCTTCGCTCAGGTACAACTCTTCGTTGCTATTTACTTTTACATCACGGTCTAGAATCATCTTCGCAATGTCTTGCGCTTCTTCTAAAGAGTGCATTTCATAAGTGCCACATTGGTATTCGTTAAGCTCTGGAATGTCTCCTTTGCTTTTTACTTTCAATACGTCTCCCATGGCGGCTTTCCAAGACGCTGCGACTTCTTCTTCAGAGGGAGTACCAATAAGGCTCATGTAGAAGCCAGTTCGGCAACCCATTGGTGAAATATCGATGATTTCAACACTATTGCTATTTAGGTGTTCGCGCATGAAACCAGCAAACAAATGTTCTAGTGTGTGAATGCCTTTTTCAGAAAGGATTTCTTCGTTTGGTACGCAAAAACGTAAGTCGAAGACGGTGATATCATCGCCTTTTGGTGTCGACATGGATTTTGCAACTCGAACGGCTGGGGCATGCATACGTGTATGGTCTACGCGAAAACTGTCTAATAGTGGCATATTACTCTCCTGCTAATAGGGTCATGTCCTTAGACATGTCTGGTAAATGTTCTACTTAATAGGGATTATTGTACATGAATTTTTGGGGCATGAATGCGTCTTTTTCTGTCTTTGTAGTGCTCAAACAGTATGGCGAATAAGAAGGCGCCGAGCGCAAAGAGCAGGTTCGTCCCCATGAAGGAAGCGATCAACAGACAGGAAACGCAAGCCAAGACGGCAAAGAGTCGGTATTTGCCTTTTAATAGATGTAATCCCGTGATCGAGGTCAGACCATAAATCAAAATAAATGCACCATTGGTCATCTCTATTAACATACTCATAGCGCCATCGGTATAATGAAAGGTAAGCAAGGAAAGTAAGCTTACCAAGCTAACAAGGATGACCGCCCGAGTGGGGGAGCCTTTTTTCGATAAGGGGGCAAAGGTTGAGGGAAGGGCTCCTTTTGCTGCCAGAGTCTGAACCATTCGAGCAAATCCGATCAGATACATACCGACATTTGTAAAGGCGATGATAAAGGCTGCGCCAGCAAAGAAGCGCTTACTGTTTTCACCAAATAGATGGCCAACTAATAAGGCGAGCGATTGACTGTTAGTAAGGTCATCGCCATAGGTGTGATGATAGCTGACTAATAATACGACGATGAGATATAGAAGCACTACAATGGCCATACCACCAAATAGAGCGATCGGAAAATCCCGCGCAGGGTTTTTAAATTCTGCTCCTAAGTGAGCCATGACTTCTAAACCAAGAAAACACCAGAATATGCTACCAATGGATAATAGCGTTGTTTTCCAACTTACCCAATCATGGGGTGTTTCTATAGAGGCCGTGGCTGCGCTTAAGTTGCCTTTCCAAGCAAGGCTAATAACGCAGAGAATTAACATGACGACAATGTAGACTTGTGCTTTAGAAGAGTTCTCAGCTCCTGCCAAGGCATACAGTGTCATAATAAGTAAGGTCGCGATGCTTAGAGCAAAAATGTAGTGTTCGTCTAAGTTGAGTGCTACGGCAAGATACGCCGCTGCAATTTTGATTGCTACGGTTGGACCAACTAATAAAATGCTGAGAAATAGCCAACCTACAGCTCGCTCTGCTGTTTCTCCAAACTGTTTACCAATATAATGCGATGCGCCTCCGGCGGAGGGGAATCGGCTACCGAGAAACGCAAAGACAAACGCAATGGGAAGAGAAATACATGCGGTTATTAGCCAGGCATAGAAGGAAAAAGCCCCTGACTGAGTAACTGATAAAGCAGGTAATAGCATGAGTCCAGTTCCGACAAACGTCGTGACAGTCATTGCCATGCCTTGAATCGGCCCTAAGGTTTTCTGGTATTTCATGGGATTATCCTGATAATCAAGGTGAACATGAATGAATAAGAGCATCATAGGGGAATGAGTGTGATAGTTGACCTTGCAAACAGAGGGGATATCCCGTCATTTTCACGGAATGGCGCTCATATTGCGGGTTACGGAAAGATTACCGATATGAGTGTTGAACATATAAAGAGTTGTAATATATGCAATTAGATAAATACGATCAAAAGTTAATTGCTCTGTTAGTTGATGATGCAAGACGTTCTGTTACTGAATTAAGTAAACAAATCAATTTGTCTCGTTCGGCGGTTGCGGATCGAATTAGACGTTTAGAGGAAAATGGCATGATTACGGGGTATCATGCGCATATTAAAGCAGACTCTAGCCAAACTGTTACTGCTTATTTGGCACTGACCTTTCGTCCTCTATCATGCCAGCTTGTTCAGCCGTATATTGATAGGGTGCCTGAAATAAAGCTAGCACATTCTATTAGTGGGGATATAGATCTTATTCTATTAGTAGAAGCAGCAACTATGAGCCGTCTTCATGATATTCGTAGTGATATTGATTCTTGGCCGAATATCCATAAAGTAGTGACGCATATGTGTCTAGCAAAACGATTAGATCGTTATTAGATCTGTATCATTATAAAGTGTGCTAGTCTGTCATTTGTAATATCTTCCTGAGTGAGGTGAGGCTCTGACTCCGTTAAATCTAAAGGATAAATGGTTCAAAAACATTAAGGGCAATGAAGATTTACTTTTGTTGTCTTGGCTAGGGGCTGTGTGTGGCATCTTAAGTGGCCTACTGATGGTGCTGCTTTATTGGCTTGTTCAATGGCCTGCGGAACATTTTATGTTTGGTGGCGGAGATGGTTTTGCGGCATTGACTGATTGGCAGCGAGCTTTATTACCCATTATCTCCTGCTTTTTATTGGTTGTATTTTTCATTTGGCTGCCTGCTAAATATCACAAGCTAGGCATTCCGTATGTCATTGAACGTTTGAATTATCATCAGGGAGTATTGCCCGTGGTGAATGGCGTTGTGCAATTTTTCTCAGTTGCCATTGCTTTAGCGGGTGGATTATCCATCGGTAAAGAAGGTCCAGCTGTTCATATAGGAGCAACCTTTGGTAGTTTGCTAGCCCAACGTAATCGATTACCCCAATTTGGTGTTGAAACCTTATTGGCTTGTGGTGTTTCTGGTGCAATAGCGGCGTCCTTTCAAACCCCTTTAGGGGGTGTTTTATTTGCCTTTGAAGTTATTTTTTTAGAATACCGCGTGCAATATGTGCTGCCTGTTTTACTTTCCTCCGTGGCGGGGATGTTGGTCAGTCAATACTTTTTAGGGGCACTAAGTGTTTTTCGAGTCAATAACTTTTCTGCCACCTTACTAAATCTAGATCTCTTACTGGCATGTTTAACGTTGGTACTCTCCATCGTTGTTTTAGCATTGCTTTTTAATCGAGTGCAAAAAATACTATGGCCTTTAAGTCGGTTACCTATCTGGACACGATTTTCTCTAGTGGCGATGGTTACATCTTTGGCTGCTTATTACTTACCTGATATTTTGGGGGGAGGGTATGATCCTCTGGTTAAGGTCTTGTCAGGTGAAACCTTGATGTATTCCTTGTTGGTTTTCTTAGTAGCGAAAACACTGCTCACGTCTTTTACCATTGGATTAGGCATTCCTGGTGGCATGATTGGACCGACGTTAATTATTGGGGGCGTAGCGGGGGTTCAAGTGGCCTTCGTCTTTGGTGAGGGGATGGGTATTCATCATGAGTTAGCTTTGTTTGCCTTGTTGGGGATGGCAGGCATGATGGCGGCTTGTTTCCAAGCCCCTTTAACGGCACTGATTACCGTGGTGGAAATGACCCACTCTTCTGAGGCGATTGTGCCTGCTTTATTCGTGATTGTATTAGCCTGCTTAATCATGAGATTGATCTTTCAAGAAGAGTCGGTATTTGTGTCGCGGCTGCATTTTGCAGGCTTGTCCCACACATTAAATCCGTTTAAGCACCATCTTATGTTACACAGTGTTCAGCCTGTGTCAGAGGAGGTGGTTGTATTACCTGCTTATGCTTCCCCAGAAGAAGTAAAAGATTTAGGGGCAAGTACCCTAGACTTCGCGGCTTTTAGAGTGGATGATAATTGGCGTATCGCCAGACGCGCTCATATGTTAGAAGCTCTTGAAGCCTTGAATCAGGGGCCCCAGCCTTGGCTTGTTGCAGATGGTGATCATATACTGATGAACCTTCTTGAAGCGGTTGAGTCTACCTCTATCGATGAAATTGAGGATCCCGACTCGTTGGCCTCTGTTGCGGATTGGTTTCATCAAACACAAGCGTCTGATGTCTTGGTGGTATTTTCTAAATCTCACCAAGTCAGTGTCATTTCTCGTCGGACGATGGATCAGTTTTTATTTAAGGATCGTTAGGATGTTGTGGGTTAAAGCGTTTCATATTATTTCTTTAGTGTGCTGGTTTGCAGCACTGTTTTATTTACCTCGTTTATTTGTCTATCACGCAAACAGTACAGACGCTGAAAGTATTGCTCGCTTCAAAATAATGGAGCGTAAGTTATACCGAGGCATTATGACGCCATCAGCGATTGCGACCATTGTGTTTGGTGTATGGCTGGTATCATACAATCCCTCTTACTATATGCACGCTGGTTGGTTTCATGCCAAGCTTGCGTTAGTGTTGATATTGTTAGGTTATCATCATGCTTGTGGTCGGTTACTGAAAAAGTTTGCAGAAGACCGTAATACTCGAAGTCATGTCTTTTATCGTTGGTTTAACGAGCTGCCTGTTATTTTGTTAATTGCTATTGTTATATTAGTGGTTGTTAAGCCGTTTTAAGTTAAGTTGGTGCGTGACTTTGCATTAACCTATTACTGTATTTAAATTGATAAATTAGAGGAATTATGAGTCGATCAGAAGATTTATACGCACGCGCCCAACACCGTATTCCTGGTGGCGTCAATTCACCAGTACGAGCTTTTAACGGTGTTGGTGGAACCCCTTTGTTTTTTCAAAAAGGGCAGGGCGCTTATCTTTATGATGAAGATAAAAAACGCTATATCGACTATGTTGGTTCTTGGGGACCAATGATTTTGGGACATTCACATCCAGATGTTTTGTCGGCTGTTCGCGAACAAATTGAAGACGGTTTGAGTTTCGGTGCCCCAACCGAAGTAGAAATCTCTATGGCAGAAAAAGTCTGTGAGCTTGTACCCTCTATGGATATGGTTCGTATGGTGAACTCGGGGACAGAAGCCACCATGAGTGCAATCCGCTTGGCGCGTGGCTACACCGGGCGAGATAAAATTGTGAAATTCGAGGGATGCTATCATGGTCACTCTGACTCGTTGTTAGTGAAAGCTGGGTCTGGTGCGTTGACGCTTGGCGTGCCGAATTCGCCAGGAGTACCAGCAGATCTTGCTCAGCATACTGTTACCCTGCAATACAATGATAGCCAAGAAGTTAAAGAATGTTTTGCTGATATTGGCGAGCAAATTGCTTGTATTATTGTTGAGCCAGTGGCTGGCAATATGAACTGTGTTCCTCCTGTTGAGGGGTTCTTAGAAACATTACGTCAAGTTTGTGATGAGTCTGGCGCCGTATTGATTTTTGATGAGGTGATGACAGGTTTTCGAGTGGCCTTGGGCGGCGCCCAGGAGCGCTTTGGTGTTGTCCCTGATTTAACAACCTTAGGTAAAGTTATCGGCGCTGGCATGCCGGTTGGTGCGTTTGGTGGTAAACGTACCATTATGGAACATATTTCGCCTTTGGGGCCTGTGTATCAGGCGGGTACCTTATCAGGTAACCCTGTTGCTATGGTGGCAGGGTTGACGGTATTGAACAAAATTAGCGAGCCGGGTTTCCATGCACAGTTAGAGGAAAAAGCACATAGATTAGTGACCGGCTTAAAGCGGGTGGCTGATGAGCAAGGTGTGCCATTTTGTGTGGTGAACGAAGGTGGCATGTTCGGCTTTTTCTTTACCAAGGCTGATAAAGTGACGAGCTTTGCAGAAGTTCAGCAGTGTGATATTGAGCGTTTTAAAAAGTTCTTTCATTTTATGCTGGAAGAAGGGGTGTACTTTGCTCCCGCTGCCTTTGAGGCTGGTTTTATCTCGCAGGCCCACACAAATGAAGATATTGATTATACAATCGAAGCGGCTAAACGTTCTTTTGCTAAGTTAATTTAATGAAGAAATCCCTCGAAAAGGTATTTGAAATGTCGGTAGACGAAACAGAAAAGCGTTCATTACATGATTCATCAGACGAACTGGATAGTGAAGACAGTGTTGAGTTGAAGCAGCCTCATAAAGGGGTGTATTTGTTACCTAATCTGTTTACAACAGCGGCACTTTTTTCAGGTTTCTATTCCATTATCGCGGCAATGAATGGGAATTTTACCCATGCGGCTGTTGCCATCTTTATTTCAATGGTATTTGACGGTTTAGATGGCAGAGTGGCCCGCATGACAAGAACTCAGAGTGCCTTCGGTGCTCAGTATGATTCTCTTGCTGACATGGTGTCTTTTGGATTGGCGCCCGCGTTGGTCGCCTTTACTTGGGCGTTAGCGCCTTTGGGAAAAGTTGGCTGGATCGCTGCCTTTATATATGCTGTTGGGGCAGCGCTGCGTTTGGCACGATTCAATACGATGATTGGTTTGGAAGACAAACGTTATTTTACTGGGTTGCCTAGTCCTGCAGCTGCTGCCATTGTTGCGGGTGTGATCTGGGCGGCAAACGATTCGGGAATAACGGGTGCGAGCCTAGCCGAAGTAATGGCATTGCTTGTGCCTATCGTCGGTTTGCTTATGGTGAGTAGCGTCAAATATCGTAGTTTTAAAGACCTTGATTTGAAGGGGCGAGTGCCTTTTGTCGTGCTGCTTATTGCAGTATTGGCTTTCGTTATCGCGGCTCTGGAACCTGCCATTGTCTTAATGGGCTTGTTCTGTCTTTATGGACTATGGGGGCTGATGGGCAGAGTCTCGGCAAAATTTCGTTAACTTGATACTTAAAAATCAAGGTCAAGGCTCTCTTGCGGCAATGTGAGAGGGCCTTTTTTTGATGTAGAGGAACTATCCTAATAATAAGCAGTCTATTTGTTGACTGAATAAAGGGTATCGAGATGATTATCAAAAATAAAAAAGCGTCAGATTGTTTAGAATCTGAAGTGACAGATCTGCAAGTCTATCTCAATCGTCGTCAATTTATGCGGGCGTCTGGCGGTATTGCACTTGGGCTGGGGGCAAGCAATGTTTTTGCAGCACTGCAAAGTGGCAATCCGCTTAAGCCTCCCGCTGTGTTGGCAGATGCTTTTGGGAAAATTACTGAAACCTCCTTTGGGAAAAATGAGAAGGTTGCACCCTATGATGTAGCAACGACTTACAATAACTTTTACGAATTTGGCTATGGTAAAAGTGACCCATCAGAATACTCCTCACATTTTACAACACGTCCCTGGACCATGACAGTGGAAGGAGAAGCGGAAAACACGGGGGTATTCAACCTTGACGATATTATTAAAGAATCCGCGTTAGAAGAGCGTATCTATCGACATCGATGTGTTGAAGCTTGGTCGATGGTTATTCCATGGGTTGGTGTCTCTCTAGCGGATGTTTTAAAGCGATTTAAACCCACTTCAAAGGCAAAGTATGTTGCCTTTGAAACCATTTATGATCCTAAAGAAATGCCGGGTCAACAAGGTGGTGTGTCATTGGATTGGCCGTACCGTGAAGGACTACGAATGGATGAAGCGATGAATCCATTGGCGATGTTTACCGTTGGTATGTATGGAAGTATTTTACCCAATCAGAATGGTGCGCCCGTGCGTTTGGTATTGCCTTGGAAATATGGATTTAAAAGCATTAAATCCATTGTGAAGATTCGCTTTGTTGAAA
Source organism: Marinomonas spartinae (assembly GCF_016461715.1). Classification (GTDB taxonomy): domain Bacteria; phylum Pseudomonadota; class Gammaproteobacteria; order Pseudomonadales; family Marinomonadaceae; genus Marinomonas; species Marinomonas spartinae_A. The sequence goes on from NZ_JAEMUI010000016.1 coordinate 117,521, forward strand.
CAATGCCACAGACGACGTGGAATATGTTAGCGCCAAGTGAGTATGGTTTTTATGCCAATGTTAATCCAAATGTAGATCACCCTCGTTGGTCACAAAAGCAAGAGCGTCGGTTGCCTGGTGGGGTGCTGTTCCCAAATGTAATTCCTACAAGAATGTTTAATGGATACGAAGAAGAAGTGGCAAGCTTGTACAAGGGGATGGACTTAAGAAGGAACTACTAACGTGTCAACATTTTGGGATAGAAGAGAAAAGCCTTATGTACTCATATTGTTCAGCCTCCCTTTTGTCTGGATGTTTGTGTCACTACTAATGGGCCAATATTTTCCTGATCCAGGGAAGTTATTGATGAGGCTGAGTGGTATTTGGGCCTCTGTGTGTGTTGTTGCTGTTTTGTCTATGACTTGGATTGGTAAAATCAAACCATTTCGTTTTATCAATCGATACCGCCGTTTTATTGGCTTAGCGGCTTTTTTTTATGGGCTCCTTCATTTCATCATTTATCTGGTCTTGTTTGCTGGATTAAGTTGGACTTGGATCAGTTCAGACCTTGTTGAAAAGCCCTATATATATGTTGGTGTGATTGCATTGGTTATCATGGCTGTTCTTGCAATAACCAGTACAAAAAAAATGATGCGACGATTGGGGCGAACATGGAAGCCAATTCATCGCCTGATGTATCTTTCAGCGATCGCTGTTATTGCTCACTTATGGTGGCAAGTGAAAGACGACACATCATTGGCTATGTGGTTTTCTGTTTTTTTAGTACCGCTCCTTGTATGCAAAATACCGACTCTACCAACCTGGAAAAAGTATTTTAAAAAAACTTAGAAAAAATACTTGCCATAAGTTTTTCAGGATGTATCATACGCATCCACTGACATGAGCAACGCTTTACAACAATGAAAGTGATGCCTACCTCTATTCGACTTGCTCTTTTAGAGAAGTTA
>NZ_JAEMUI010000017.1 GCF_016461715.1 Marinomonas spartinae
ATGGGCCTATATATTTCATCATATTATCTTTTGTTACCCATTTATTTCTATAAGCAATTTCTTCTAAACACGCTATTTTAAAACCTTGTCGTTTTTCAATAGTTTCTACAAAAGAAGATGCCTCATGCAAACTATCATGAGTACCAGTATCTAGCCAAGCGAAACCTCTTCCCAGCAATTCAATATTAAGCTCTCCACATTCTAAATACTTCTGATTAATGGATGTGATTTCTAATTCGCCTCTTGAAGAAGGTTCAACAGATTTAGCAATATCAACAACTCGATTATCGTAAAAATACAAACCTGTAACAGCAAAATCTGAACGAGGGTTTTTCGGTTTTTCTTCTAAACTAAGTACTTTTTGATTATCATCAAATTCTACAACCCCAAAACGTTCAGGATCACGAACTTTATAGCCAAAAATTGTGGCACCTCGTTCATTACATGCGGCTTTTTTCAATAAATTAGAAAAACCTTGCCCCCAAAAAATATTATCCCCTAATGCTAAACATACAGAATCATTTCCTATAAAATCTTCACCTATAATAAAAGCTTGAGCCAGTCCATCAGGGGATTTCTGAATTTCATATTTTAAATTCACACCAAATTGTGAACCAGTGCCTAGAAGTCTTTTAAAACTATAAACATCCTCTGGAGTAGTTATTATCAAAATCTCTTTAATACCTGCTAACATCAATACAGAAATCGGATAATAAATCATTGGCTTATCGTAAACAGCTAATAGCTGCTTAGATACACCCTGAGTTATAGGGTATAAACGAGTACCAGAACCACCTGCTAATATAATACCCTTCACTATTCAGCTCCATTACCTAGTCGTTTCATTTTATAGTCACCGTTTATTACTCTTAACCACCAAGAATCGTTGTTCAAATACCACTTAACAGTTTTTCTCATGCCAGTTTCAAATGTTTCATTAGGAACCCAGTTAAGCTTTTCCATTATTTTACTAGCATCAATAGCATATCGTAAATCGTGCCCGGGTCGATCTTCTACAAACGTCACCAAATCACGATAATTTCTAATACCCTCTGGTTTTTCTGGAACTAATTCTTCTAATAAATTACAAATTGTATAAACCACATCTAAATTACATTGTTCATTATGACCGCCTATATTATAAGTTTCACCAATTTCACCTTTGGTGACTACTAATAATAATGCTCTCGCATGATCTTCTACATATAACCAGTCTCGAATTTGTGATCCATCTCCATAAACAGGTAAAGACTTCCCTGAAAGAGCACTCAGGATAATATGAGGAACAAGTTTCTCTGGAAAATGATAAGGTCCGTAATTATTAGAACAATTAGTAATCAGTATAGGCAAACCATAAGTCCGATGCCACGCCCGAACAAGATGATCTGAACTTGCTTTACTGGCTGAATATGGTGAACTTGGTGAATATGGCGTAACTTCAGTAAATAGTGGTAGATCTTTTCCTTTCATCATATTTTTTGGGTGCGGTAAATCTCCATAGACCTCATCTGTTGATATATGATGAAAGCGAAAATCATCTTTTTTTTCTTTTTCCAAGGATATCCAATACTTACGCGCAACCTCTAGTAATGTGTAAGTTCCAACTATATTAGTATGAATAAACTCGCCTGGGCCATCTATAGAACGATCAACATGACTTTCAGCGGCCAGATGCATAACCACATCTGGTTTATGAGTATCAAATACTCTGTTAAGTTCATTAGCGTCACAAATATCAACTCTCTCAAACGAATAACGATCACTTTTTATAGAGTCTGGAATGGAATCTAAATTTCCAGCGTAAGTCAGCTTATCTAAATTTACAACATCATACTCAGTATCAGTTAAAATATGTCGGACAAGAGCACTACCAATAAAGCCCGCACCACCAGTAACTAAAATCTTCATATCAAACCTTATTCATGCTTAAGAATCTAACTCTTTTGAGAAATATTCAACAATATTTTCAATTAAATATTTTTCTTTATCTTTAACGCCAACTTCGCAATAAAATCTTAACTCAGGCGCATTACCAGAAGGCCTCATGTGAACTATATCACCATTATTCAATAGAATACGAAAGCCATCAGTTTCGTCAATACTCACTATCTCCAAAGATTCAAAGTCACTTAATAAAAAATTTATATGTGACAGAAATTCATTTTTTTTTGTCTCATTAAATTTGATTTTTTTAATTAAATTATCACTTTTTTTAGTCGAGATATTTTTAATTCGATCGCTAGCAGTAAAGCGTGATGACAATTCTAAACTAAGTTGACTTATAGGTCTCATCTGCTCCAACGACATAGCCAATACAATTAAGGAAGGTAACAGGGAGTCACGCGTCGGCAAAGCATGCAAGATTTCGCCATTCACCACAAAATTCGCCCCCACCAAAAACCCACCATTGGCCTCATACCCCACTACCCGAGCTTGTGGTGTTTCTTTCAAAAGCGTCTCCATGCCAGCAATTACATAAGGGGAGCCAATCTTGGTGCGTAATGTTTTTCTTTTGGGACTTTGAAATTCACTTCTTAATTCAAGAACTGTATTCACATTCACGGGTGCAGCCACATGAGTAGCCCCTAAATAATCGGCACACAACACACCAAGAATATCTCCTCGAAGCCACTCTCCATGTTCGTTAGCTATCAATGGTCGATCGCCATCACCATCGGTTGAGATAATGGCATCTAGGTTATGTGTTTTGGCCCAATCGAGACCTTTTTGCTTATCCTCTACTGATACCGCTTCCGTATCAATCGGCACAAAGGTGTCGGTTCGTTCTAAAGAAATAACTTCGGCACCAAAATGCACTAGCAACTCTTTGATAACATCTCGTGCGACACTAGAATGCTCATATACACCAATGCGTTTGCCCGTAAGCATGCTAGCAGGAAATAAATCGATATAACGTTGCTTAAACAAGGCAATTGCTTGCTCATTGACCTGAGGAAGTTCACTCTGTGTAACTTGTGCCAACAAGGTTCCAGATATAGAAACTTGACCCGCCATAATGCTCGCTTCGTCTGCTTTACTAATTTCACCATCTGGCCGATAAAATTTAATACCATTACGATCAAAGGGAATATGGCTCCCCGTGATCATCACGGCAGGAATATTGTTTTGCATGGCATAATAGGCTAGGGCTGGGGTGGGTAGAGTACCGCAATTGATCACTTCTATATCTGCAGCTTTCGCCGCGATAATGCAGGCTTTAGCAATCTCTGGGCTACTAGGGCGTAGATCCATTCCTATTGCCACACATTTAGCCGTCGGGCAGATAACTTGCAAAAACGAAGCAGTGTAAGCAAAGCAAAGTTCTGGAGTCAGATCCTTAACGAGGCCACGTACACCACTCGTTCCAAATGCCACGCCAAGTTGCTGACTTAACTTATCGACATTAACGAGTTCAGACTCTGAATTAGCAGTCATTTTCTTAACAACTACTTTTTTAACGGCCATAACGATCACTAAAACGTACTATGTCGTCTTCTCCAAGATAACTTCCTGATTGTACTTCCACTAATTCCAGTGGAATTTTCCCAGGGTTTTCTAAAGCATGAACTACGCCAACAGGGATATAGGTGGATTCATTTTCCGTCAGTAGAATTTCTTTATCACCATTTTGTACTTTCGCTGTCCCAGAGACCACCACCCAGTGTTCAGCACGATGATGGTGCATTTGTACACTGAGTTTTTCACCCGGTTTTACCATAATACGTTTTACTTGATGACGCTCGCCCAAATCCACCGTTTGGTAGGTTCCCCATGGACGGTGTACCGTGGTATGAAACATATGCTCTTCACGCCCTTCTTTTTGAATGCGCTTAACAATTTTCTTTACATCTTGGGCGTTATTCTTATCCATGACTAAAACGGCATCAGCCGTTTCTACTATTACTAAATCTTTTACACCTACCGCAGCAATCAAGCGAGATTCGGAGCGCACTAGGCAGTTAGACGTACCTTCCGACATGACATCGCCCAATAATACATTTTGATCGATGTCTTTTTCTGCATAATCATATAGCGCATCCCATGCACCTATATCACTCCAATCACCCGCATAAGGCACGACTTTGGCTTTGCGCGTAGGCTCCATTACCGCGTAATCTATGGACTCTTCCGGACAAGCAGCAAAAATATCCGCATCGATACGTATAAAATCCCTATCTTCACTGCGTTTTTCATAGGCATGACTCACCGCTTGGAAAATATCAGCCCGGTGGATTGCTAATTCATCTAGATAGGATTTGGCTTTAAATAAGAACATGCCGCTGTTCCATAGATAATCCCCAGAATCCAAATAGACCCGCGCCGTTGCAAGATCTGGTTTCTCTACAAACTCGGCAACCGCAAAATTCATCCCAGAGCGAATATAACCATAACCTGTTTCTGGACATGTTGCCTCCACACCAAAGGTAACAAGCGCATCCCCTTGTGCTAATTCGGCCGCTTGCTGAATGGTTCTTTCAAATGCTTGGGTATCACGAATAACGTGATCAGCAGGTAACACCAATAATAAAGCGTCACCTAAATCTCTATACTTGGCTTCCAGAGCAGCCAGCGCGATGGCTGGCGCAGTGTTACGACCATTAGGCTCTAGCAAAACACTCGCATTTTTTATACCAATTTCTTGTAATTGCTGGGCAATTAAAAAACGGTGATCTTCATTACAAACAATAATTGGTAAGCTCATATCTAAAGAAGATACTCTTTTAGCAGTCTGCTGTAGTAGACTATATTGAGTATCGATCAATGGAAGACACTGCTTAGGAAAGTGCTCGCGAGACAGTGGCCATAGACGGCTACCTACACCACCGGATAAAATAACGGGTATAATTTGCAAAATACATCCCTACCTATATAACAATTCAATAAAAAGCAAAGGCTACTAATCATTCTCGCTTTTTTTAGTTAAGACTTCTTTTCGAAGCTCTTCAATTTCTTGTGTTAAGCTTTCATACTCTTGCAATTTTTTTTGCAAGAAATGTCGGGTCAATATAGCCCTATCTTCTATTCCTTTTGGCGTAAGGAGATAAAGATAACTGACTTTATTAGCGTTATTTCTAAAATTCTCTACTTTCACCAAGCCCTTTTCGATCAAGGCTTTTAAGCAAAAGTTCACCTTGCCAAGACTAATCCCTAAACGGCTGGCTAATTCACGCTGACTTATGTCAGGATCTTGCTGAAGCTCTTTAAGAATCTTAAAACGATATTCATCTGTTAGCATGTAAAAAAACTACTGTTTCCTCAACATTAAGACATCAGTCTACGCGTATATATAGTTTGGCTTAAGGCACCGTTCATCAAGTGAACGATATTAGTGGAAAACATTAAAATATGCAAACAGTGTGATAGAAAAGAGATTGAAAATTTTAAATTATTGTGCAGTGACAGGAAGCTGCTTCACTGACCGTAGCTTAGGATTAAGCCTGAAAAATATCCATTGTGTCAGGCTTAATCATCGTCGGGATAGCTCCCTACTGGGCAATGATTATAGGCCAGACGTTAGTCTAACTATTTCTATCAGATAAATTGTCGGGATCACTTCCAACAATGTATGTTGACCTACAACAAGCGACGATTATTCAACAGTTACGGATTTTGCCAAATTTCTTGGTTGATCTACATCGGTACCTTTTACAACGGCAACATGGTAAGACAATAGCTGCAGAGGGATGGTATGCACTATCGGCTCTAAGATACTTTCTACTTTAGGCACTTCCGTAAAGGTAATATTTTCTTCGTTATTAAGCTCGGTACCCTTGTCTGCAAAGACGTAAAGTTCGCCACCTCGGGCGGCTACCTCTTGAAGATTAGACTTTAGCTTATCCAACATATCGTTATTTGGCACCATAGCAATGATGGGCATATTCTCATCCACCAAAGCCAATGGACCATGCTTCAACTCTCCAGCAGGGTATGCTTCCGCGTGGATATAAGAGATTTCCTTCAGTTTTAAAGCGCCCTCTAAAGCAATAGGGAACATGGCACCGCGACCAAGAAATAAAGCATTATGTTTATTTGCAAAGCAATCGGCAATTTTTTTGATGTGAGCATCTTCTTGCAGCGCGGCATTCACATAACTAGGCAATGATCGCATAGCTTGCACTAAGGCTTTTTCTTTTTCTGCAGACAAACCATTTTCCACAGCTATTGCTACACTAGTAATCAACAATGCTGTTAATTGTGTGGTGAAGGCCTTGGTTGATGCCACCCCAATTTCAGCGCCAGCATTGGTTAGCAATGTGAGTGCCGATTCACGCACCAGCGTACTAGAAGGCACATTGCAAATGGCGAGAGTCGTCAAATAACCAAGTGTTTTTGCCATGCGTAATGCCGCCAATGTATCGGCCGTTTCACCGGACTGAGACAAGGTTAAAAACAGCGTATTTTTAGGCACCGCCACTTTGCGATAACGATATTCGCTGGCGACTTCCACACTGCAAGGCACGCCCGCCAAATCCTCAAGCCAATATTTGGCAACCAATCCGGCATGGTAGCTAGTGCCGCAAGCGACGATATGGACATTTTCTACCTCTTTCAAAAAGCCAGAATCCGCACCAAAGCAACTGGTGAGGACCTTTGACTCACTAATTCGACCTTCTAAGCAAGCCGCAATCACTTTGGGCTGCTCATAGATCTCTTTCATCATATAATGACGAAATTCCCCTTTATCGGAGGCATCAACATTGTGATTAAAGACACTGATGGGGCGATCTTGCACTACACCACTTTGATCATAAATGGTCACCGCATCGCGTGCTACCTCAACCACATCTCCTTCTTCTAGAAATATAAACTGGTCGGTCACATGCAATAACGCCAACTGATCAGATGCCACAAAGCTCTCTTCGATCCCCACCCCAACAACCAGTGGACTACCTTTGCGAGCAGCAATAAAACGCTCTTCCTCTTTACTGCTTACCACCGCAATGGCAAACGCACCTTCCAGTTTTGTTAGTGTTTTTTGTACCGCTTTTAATAGGTCCAACTCCGTTTTTAAAGCATCGTCAATAAGGTGAACAATGACTTCTGTATCCGTTTCAGATTTAAACTGATAGCCTTTGGCTTTTAGGTCACGACGCAGTGGCTCGTGGTTTTCAATAATACCGTTATGCACTAAAGCTAAATGACCTCCTGAGAAATGTGGATGAGCATTCGCTTCTGTGGGTTTACCATGGGTTGCCCAACGTGTATGAGCAATACCCAATTTACCATCCAGCGGCTCAACATCGAACTTATCCTTGAGGGCTTGTACTTTACCTACTGCTCGGTGTGCAAACACACCATTACCATTGTTAATAGCGATACCTGAGGAGTCATAGCCACGGTATTCTAGTCGACTTAACCCTTCGATTAAAATTTTTGATACATTACGGCGAGCGATCGCGCCAACAATTCCACACATGGATAAATCCTTTCTAAGACTTATCAAACTACTTTATAAAGAAGAGCTTGATATTATTCAATAGAGACAAATAGCTAAGACTTATAGGCTTAGACATTTCAGTTAAAATACTTTAGACACGATACACTTTGGTTAAGACTTTTTAGCAACGCGAATCCAATTGTCTTTTTGTGTTTGCCGGCTTCTGGCTAACACTAGTTGATTCGCTTCAACATCGCGTGTGATCGTTGAGCCTGCAGCCACGGTGGCTCCTTCACCTATGCTTACGGGCGCTACTAATGAGGAATTGGAACCAATAAAGACATTGTCAGCTACTTGGGTCAAATGTTTATGCATGCCATCATAATTACAGGTGATAGTTCCTGCTCCCACATTGACACCAGCCCCCATGTGCGTATCGCCAATATAACTTAAATGGTTAACCTTGCTTCCCTCACCAATGATGGCTTTTTTGGTTTCGACAAAGTTACCGATTTTAGCTTTGTCGGCAAGCTGAGTACCGGGGCGCAGTCGAGCAAAAGGACCAATATCGCAGTGTTTACCTACAATACTGTCTTCAATCAACGTATGACTTTTTAGAATTGTGCCATCACCAATTTGACAATCTTTTAGATGGCAGTTAGCACCGATCTCTACATTGTCACCCAAGACAACATTGCCTTCGAAAATACAGTTGATGTCGATAATCACATCCTGCCCCGTGCTGAGTTCGCCACGAATATCAATTCGTGCAGGGTCTAACAAGCTTGCACCATTTTCCATCAACACTCTTGCTTGCTGATTTTGCATTTCTCGCTCAAGGGCCGATAGCTGAATTCTATCATTGACACCAGAAACCTCTGCTTCGTTTTCGGGGTGAACAGTAACAATCTCTACGCCATCTTGCGCGGCCATAGCAATAATATCAGTGAGATAATACTCTCCTTGGGCATTATTGTTGCTCAACGCTGCTAGCCATTTTTGTAGATGATTATTAGGCGCTAATAAGATCCCCGTATTCACTTCATTGATTAGCAATTCTTTAGCAGAAGCGTCTTTTTGTTCAACAATGGCAACCACTTGCTCTTGGTCATTACGAACAATTCGACCATAGCCCGTTGGATTTTTAAGTTTTATCGTGAGTAAAACCAATGTATTAGGAGAAGACAACGCCGTCATGGCGTTTAGTGTGCTTGCCTGTATTAAGGGTACATCACCGTATAGGGTCAAAGTCGATCCGCCGACCTGCAAATGAGGCGCCACTCGACGCAATGCATCACCCGTGCCTTGTGGATTATTTTGCCAAACAATATTGGCCGAAAATTTTTGACATTCAGCAGAAACTTTTTCTCCTTCATGCCCAACAATAAGATGTAATTTGGCCCCTGGTAGCTCTTTAGCAGTATTTAAAACATGTTGAACCATAGGTGTGCCCGCTATTTTATGCAGTACTTTTGGTAAGTTAGACTTCATTCGACTGCCTTTACCGGCAGCCAAAATAGCAACATCAAGAGTCATCAAGCGTCCTTAATTTATTGGCGTTTTATTGGTAAATAAAAGTATGAGTAGATGAAAGAATTGTGACCATTAGACCGCGACTCTCTTTTTTGCTCAAGTTGAATTGTCATTTTTTTTATGACAATCATTAAAAATAGCACATTATTAACAAATCTATTACAGCTTAGATCAATAGCATTACCATGACTCTTTCTGTAAAATTTCCTCCTCCACATAGAGAAGACAAGGGTTTAATGTGAAAACAATATTAGTGACAGGTGGTACAGGCTTTATTGGAAGCCATACTTGTGTTGAGTTATTAAATCAAGGTTACGATGTCATAGTCGTCGACAACCTTTGTAATTCTAGCCCACTCGTTTTGGAGCGGATCGCACAAATCACTAGCAAGAAAGTCACTTTTTATAAGCTAGACTTGTTAGATAAGCCGAACTTAGAAAACATTTTTCAAAAACATCCTATCGACGCGGTTATCCATTTTGCGGGATTAAAGGCTGTTGGTGAGTCAACAAAAATCCCCCTGAGCTACTATCATAACAATCTCACTGGGACGTTAGTTCTTCTCGACATAATGCAAAAGCATCATGTCTTTGATTTGGTATTTAGTTCATCTGCAACTGTTTATGGGGAAAACAACCCAATTCCCTATATCGAACATTTTCCTTTAAGCTCAACCAGCCCATATGGCCGGACGAAAGTAATGATAGAGCAGTTCCTTCAGGATGCTTTTAAAGCGGATTCTATATGGAATATTTCATTGTTGCGTTATTTCAATCCTGTTGGTGCTCATCCTAGCGGGTTAATGGGTGAAGATCCTAACGGCATCCCAAACAATCTGATGCCGTTTATCACTCAAGTTGCGATAGGCAAACGCGACAAATTAAATATATTTGGGGGCGATTACCCAACCCATGACGGTACAGGGGTACGCGATTATATTCATGTAGTTGATTTAGCATTAGGCCATATTAAAGCCCTCAAAAAGTTAGCACTCAACAAAACACCAAGCGTTGAAGCCTATAATCTTGGTGCTGGAAAGGGTTATAGCGTTTTAGATGTAGTAAAAGCGTTTGAAAAGGCCGCAGATAAAAAGATCTGCTACCAGATTGCTCCAAGACGCGAGGGCGATATTGCTGAATTTTATGCTGATGCAACAAAAGCCAAAAACGAATTAAATTGGCAGGTAGAGTTATCTTTGGAAGATATGTGCCATGACGCATGGAACTGGCAAAGCAAAAACCCAAATGGTTATCAGTAAGAAGTCAACAAAGTAAAGTAAATGCTCTGCATACACCTAGATGCCACCTAAAACAGGTGGCATTTTATTTTACACTCGGACAACGGCTACATTCCTTCTGAAGAAGCTCAACGAACAATCTTGCTGCGGGGCCAGTGCGCTCTCCTTTACCAAAAATAGCATACACATAAAAGGTACGTTCGCTCCCTGAAACAAGATTTAATCGTTTCAGCTTGCCACTTTGTAACGCATCGCTAATATCCGCTTTTGGCAACCAAGCAAAGCCAACGCCACTTGAGACAATTTCTAATGCGGATTGCACACTGGAAACCGTCCAACGGCGGTCGGTTCCAAGCCAGCCCGCATCCACCGAGCTTTCTACTGCGGAATCACGAATAACCAGTTGCAGCTCTTGACTGAGTCGCTCATTATTAATGGGAAGTGTTTCTTGATTCAAGGGATGATCCGCTGCTACAACCGCCACCAATTCGACCTCCACAATGGGATCAGCAAGGTAGCCTTTGGGCACAATACTACTTAGCACTAGGTCTGGATGCCCCTGTTTAAGCGCCTCTATACCACCACTTAACACCACCTCTTTCAATTGCACCAGAGTCCCTTGACTTTGTGGCTCGAACGCTCGTAATGCTCTTAATAATGCGGGGGTCGGAAAGACTTGATCGACAACCACTTCTAATTCTGGCTCCCAGCCTTGTCCTAAGGTTTTCGCTAATTCCTCCAAATCCACCGCTTCTTGGATTAAGTGCCGCGATCGTCGTAATAAGACCTCTCCCCGCTCGGTTAATTTTGCTTTGCGGCCTTCGATAATCAGTAAAGGGTAACCAAGTTGTTCCTGAAGACGGGCCACCGTATAACTCACTGATGATTGGCTTTTATGCAAGGCTTCAGCCGCTTGCGCAAACCCGCCTTTATCGACAACTGCTTGCAAAACACGCCATTGCTCTAATGTCACTCTTGGGGCTTTCAATATTGCTCTCTCTTTTATTAAACATTAAAAACACTTTGTAGATTCGACTTCAGTTGTCGGGCTGAAGCCGCGACCTACATTTAAACCGTGTCTATCAGGCAATCTACCATTCATTGTATTATTGTAGGTTGGACTTTAGTCCAACGGCTTTTGTCGGGCTGAAGCCGCGACCTACATTTAAACCGTATCTGTCAGGCGACCTACCATTCGCTGTATTATTGTAGGCTGGACCTTAGTCCAACGGTTTTTGTCGGGCTAAAGCCACGATCTACATTTTAACCATGTCTGTCAGGCAATCTACCATTCGTTGTATTACTGTAGGTTGGACTTTAGTCCAACGGTTTTTGTCGGGCTAAAGCCGCGACCTACATTTTAACCGTGCCTATCAGGCAATCTACCATTCATTGTATTATTGTAGGTTGGACTTTAGTACAACGGTTTTTGTCGGGCTAAAGCCACGATCTACATTTAAACCGTGTCTATCAGGCAATCTACCATTCATTGTATTATTGTAGGTTGGACTTTAGTCCAACGGCTTTTGTCGGGCTGAAGCCGCGACCTACATTTAAACCGTGTCTGTCAGGCGACCTACCATTCATTGTATTATTGTAGGTTGGACTTTAGTCCAACGGCTTTTGTCGGGCTAAAGCCGCGACCTACATTTAAACCGTGTCAGTTAGGCGACCTACCATTCGTTGTATTATTGTAGGTTGGAGTTTAGTCCTACGGTTTTTGTCGGGCTGCCTTCCAACAATACATGGCAACCTACCCGTGTCTATAAATATATTGCATTCCAGTACGGATAGTTTCTTATACTTTTAACTAAACCTTTTCTTAAGGGGTTGACAACGATGTATCGTGCTATATTTTTACGATCTTCGTCTCTTCGCAAAGCCCTGTCATAAAATGATGGCTGCCAAAGCCTTCCCTGTTTCATTAAAGATCTATTGATTTGCTTAGCACTGCCCCCCTTTAGCGATCTAATAACACTCGACAAGCTTGATTGGTCCGATTCGAGCCGAACCAACCCATGAAAATGATCCGGCATCAAAACCCAAGCCAACCAAACACAATCAAACTGAGTTTCGTTTACTTGTATTTGTTGGCAGAATAACTGTGCTACATTGAAGTCCTTAAAATATGGATATCTATTTTGAGTATTAAACGTAACAAAATATTCTCCATTATTTTGTGAATATCTTCCTTTTCTCAAGTCATTCCATGACATAATTTTTCCTTATTTCAAGCGCATTGAGGTTGGATCTCAGCTTCAGTTTAACAAGTACTTTTGTACTGAAGCTGCGATCTACAAGACCCCGATCAAATAACTAATTGTCGGGCTAAAGCCACGACCTACCATCTCCTTGTATGATTGTTAGACTTCAGTCTGACGTCCCCATGCTCCTCCTACTCCTGTGTCGGGATAAATCCCGACCGACCTAGCTATCATCACACAAAATATGATTTTTTCGTCATTATATATCGTATTTTTCGATCACTATCCGCTAAATAATGCGCTTTCTTATCGAATAAACTGTCTTTATTATAGCCTCATTAATAAACTCACGGGACAGAATGATCCCATTAATGATAATTGGAGAGTAAATAATGCCGACTTTATTACGTATTGACTCTAGTGCTTCTGGTGACAACTCAAAATCTCGCCAACTGGCCAACGAATTTGTTGAAAAGTGGTTAGCGAAAAACCCCGAAGGAAAAGTTGTATCTCGCGATGTGACTGCCAACCCTTTACCACATTTTACGGGTGAAACACTTGGCGCTCTTTTCACGCCAGAAGCAGATCGCACTCCAGAACAAAAAGCCATTGTTGCCATTGGTGACGAGTTAATTGAAGAGTTAGAAGCCGCTGATATCGTGATCGTTTCTGCACCAATGTATAACTTCGGCATTCCATCGACTTTGAAAGCTTATTTTGACTACATTGCACGCGCTGGTCGCACTTTTAAATACACTGAAACCGGCCCGGTTGGGCTTGTTAACAAAGACGCTTATGTTTTTGCAGCAAGCGGCAGCTTCTTAGCAGATACACCTGCCGACCATCAAGTTCCTCATATCCAAACCTTCTTAGGTTTTATCGGTTTGAACGTGAAAAACACCTTTGTTGCTGGCGGTCAAGCACTTGGCGAGCCAGGTGAAGAGGCCTTTAGCAAAGCTAAAGCCCATATTGCTGAAGCGGTATAATCGCAACGCTATCGTTTAGCATTCTCCTACGAAACAAAGCCAAAGCCCATAATGCGTATTCCTATTAAACAGGGTACACATTATGGGCTTTTTCATTTCCATTAGACTATCTAATCTACCCATTAGATCAACTAGCATCTAAGAAGATTAATAGCTTATACTCCTTGAGCCTTTAAGCTGATCCGTTTTCTCGGCACATCCACCTCTAAGACCACAACCTTAATGATATCTCCCACTCGAACCACCTCCCTTGGGTCTTTGACAAAACGATCCGCTAGTTGCGATATATGCACCAATCCATCTTGATGCACGCCAACATCCACAAAGGCTCCAAACGCCGCCACGTTGGTCACAACCCCCTCAAGCGTCATCCCCTCATGTAAGTCATTCATATTCTGAACACTATGATCAAAGGCCGCATAGAGAAACTCAGGCCGAGGATCTCGGCCAGGCTTTGACAGTTCATCCAGAATATCTGTAAAGGTATAACTTCCCACTTGAGTCGCAAAGTCTGGTTCGCTTTTGAGCTGATTTAGCAATGCGCTATTTCTCATTAACTCGCTGGCTTTCACCCCAAGTCGAGTAGCCATTTGCTTCACCACACAATACGATTCTGGATGCACTGCGGATGCATCCAATGGTTCTTTGCCATTCAACACTCTGATAAATCCTGCGCATTGCTCAAAACACTTCTCACCAATTCCTTTGATGCTTAACAACTCATGACGGGATTCAATACGACCCTTTTGAGCACGATAGTCAACGATATTTTGCGCCAACCGGGCGCTTAAACCAGAGACATAAGACAGTAAGGAGGCTGAGGCCAGATTCACGTCGACCCCCACTTTATTAACACAATCCTCTACCACTGCGCTCAGCGACTTCACTAGCTGGCTGGGCTTTACATCATGTTGATACTGACCCACTCCTATCGCCTGAGGCTCAATCTTAACCAATTCTGCCAAAGGATCCTGAAAACGCCTGGCTATGGAGATGGCCCCTCGGATCGTTACATCTAAATCCGGGAACTCGGCTATTGCCACTTCAGACGCCGAGTAAACCGACGCACCCGCTTCACTCACAACCACTGTTTTACAGTCTAGTTTTTCTGATCTAATTAAATCAGTACAAAAAGCCTCCGTTTCTCTAGATGCGGTTCCATTACCAATCGCCAACCAATTTATCTGATATCTTTTCAGCAACGACCGTAATGTGTCTCTCGCTGCCTGCGCTTGCTTATCTGATGAAAAAGGGTAAATCACAGCCGATTCTTTTACCTGAGCCAACTCATCAATGACCGCCAGTTTCACACCATTTCGAAAACCTGGGTCCACCCCTAATACACGACACGCCCCCGCCGGCGCTGACATTAATAAATCATTGAGGTTATCGGCAAATACCTTTATTGCCCCTGCTTCAGCACGCTCCTTTAATTCAGACAAGACATCAGCTTCTAGCTTTGAGAATAACCTGCTTTGCCAAGCAAGCGATAAATAGTCATACTGACGCTTTGTTAAAGGAGAAGAAGAGGACACGGATGTAGAAAAGAGATTATTTAATGCCGGAATGTTCAGCCATGAAGGAACCTCTTTTTCTAACCCTGCTTCAGAATATCGAATCCCCAATTTTAACATCGACTCCTTTTTACCACGAAAAAGCGCTAATAAACGATGGGGCGGTACTTTCTTAATCGGCTCTTGATAATCAAAATAATCTTTATATTTATCTCCTATTTCTTGCTTCCCCCGAATAACCTTACTGACTAGCTCCCCTTTCGCCAATAGCACAGTCCGGCCTTTTTTTAACAGATCGCTATTCATAGACAGAGTCTCCATGATGATCTCTTGAGCACCTTTTAGCGCGTCCTCAAGAGACATAGGTACATCATGGTTAGACTTAAGCCATATTGCAACGAGTGCCCACTCATCGTCTCCAGACTGAGCCCACAAACGTTCTGCCAAAGGCCCTAAGCCCAGCCCTCTCGCCAAGTCTGCATTTGTTTTACGAGTTTTTTTAAACGGTGCATAGAGATCTTCTAACTCTGTTTTCGTTTCAGCCCGTTTTATTTTATCTGCCACTTCTAGTGGATAAGGTGTAATAGATTTCAAACTTTCCAGAATACTATGCTGGCGCTTATATAGCTCAACAAGATATAACCAACGATCATGAAAGCGCCGTAGATTCACATCGCTCATTCCTCCCGTCATATCCTTACGATAGCGAGCAATAAAAGGAACACTGACGCCTTCTTCGAATAAACAAATAATACTTTCACTCATTTTATTTGTTAAAGAAAACTCATTACTCAAGGTATTTGCTATCTGCCTCATTTTTTACCCCGTTTTTTACACTTTTCAATCATTAGACTCTTTTATTTGTGTCGCATCTTTGGATTTTTTTTATTAGAATCGGCAAACAAACTTGAAATAGTTAAAATATGAGTCAAACTATAGAACAATCCATTGGATCATTTTACAGTAACTGAGTCATCTGCGGATATTGTTTATTCGCATGTCAGCTGGCAAAAAGACAACCAAGCGTCCTTTGTCAGTATCATTTCGACACTTATTGAGTCTAAGGATGAATCTCTTTTTCGGTGTAGAACACAAAACAATCCGTTCTTAACAGATATATTAGGGGATACCTATGAGTTTATTACTTGAATTAGCTGGCAATAAAGCCAAAGCACGTGCCGCAGCGAAAGAACTAACGGTTGCTCAACTTGAAAACCTTATTGCTGGTTTCACAAATGCATTAGAAAAAGTCAAAGAGGAAGAGCAGGCTCGCCAAGCAGAAGAAGCAGAGAAAGCAGCTCGCGCTGAAGAAATTGCTGCACTGATTGCGAAAAGCGGTCTAACCATGGAAGAGGTAGCCCTATTGAGTTCACCAAAATCCAGCGCTAATAAAGGCAAAACCGTTGAGCCAAAATACCGTCTTACCATTGATGGTAAAACACATGAATGGACAGGCCGTGGCCGCACACCAAAAGTATTCCAAGAATACTTTGATGCAGGAAACAGCCGTGAGAGTGTTGAAATCAAATAATTTTACCACCCTAAAAAAAACATAAGACAATAAAAAAGCGACTTAAGTCGCTTTTTTATTGTCTATTCTTTTTATCTAATTTTTTATTGCTATGCACTGCGACTGCGGACCAAAAGGTGCAGCACAGTAACAGTGATATTTCTATTTTTCTCTAAAAGCATGCCTAACAAGCACTATTGCACAACCCAACATACCACCTAACAGCACCCCTAAAATAACAATCAATGGTCGTTTTGGTGAAGTTCTGCTTAACGGCGCTTCAGGATTTTCAACAAACTGATAGGTAGAAAATGCAAGATTGTTATCTATTTTACTAGCAGCAAGCAGCGCCAGCTTAGCTTGAATTTGCTGTAAACGAGGCTCAATAATCGTTAATTGCTTCTGCCCTAGCGCATCCAATACTTTAACTTTGGCAGCTAGCGCGTTTGCTCCAATATTAATCGGAAACATATCGCCATTGCCCAAATTCTGTTGCGGTTTATTTATACCTGCAGTTCTTGCAATGTCTAATGCATACTGAGCTCGCTGACGCTCATTGATTAATTTTGCCATTGCCTGATCATGCATCAGCGACTGCTGCTGCTCCAATTCACTTTGTTTGGCCTGCAATACAGATTGAATATTGGCCAGCGCAACACGTCGCGCTATATCAGCCACGTAGTCAATATAGCCATTTAAAAATTCAAGACTTTTATCAGAAGTATTTTGCTCACCTTTTAATGTAAATGATTCAACTTCTTGATTACCCGATTTAAGTGTCAGTGCCGACAGCTTTTGGTACCATTTATCATATAATGCTGCTTGGCTATCTTGTAATTGCTTCTTATCATCCTGGTTCTCTAAAGTCAGCTTATTTAGCGCTTCTTTAAAGTCTGACACAGTTGAAATATAGGCTTTCTTATTCGCCCGCAACTCAAACTGCTGTATAAAAATATCAAACAGAGTAGCAGGTAAAACAAACTGATCTAGCTTGTTACTCACTAACACGGTACCATCTTCTTGGTAAATATCAAAAGCTGGCTGTAAATCCCCTACCACCTTACGATAATTAGAAAAGTCACTGATTTGCGGGATGGTAACGATCGCCTCTGTTGTCCATACCTGCTTTGCTAACAAAGCATAGGTTACAGCCCCAAGAGCACAGATAATTGTCGCTATGATTATGGTCCACTTTCCCTTCCAAAGGGCAATTAATAATTCTTTTAGATCTATTTCATCATCTTGCTGAAAGGTCTTTCTAGGTAAAGACGACTCCTGCAATTGGCGGGGTTGCTCCACAATGTTTCCTTTTCTTATGTCAATAACAATTAATAATAGCGAGATAGCGGCACAAAAAAAGGCTCAACTACAACAAGCAAATAATACGAACTATAGAGTAATTTTTTTATAAATCAAATCCCAGACACCGTGACCTAGCTTTTCGCCACGCTGTTCAAATTTAGTCAATGGACGTGATTCTGGTCGCGGATAATATTGCCCCTTACTAGCGGCATTTTCATAGATGGTCTGCGCTTCCATAACCTCCATCATATGCTCGGCATAGGGCTGCCAGTCTGTTGCCATATGAAAATAGCCATCTATTTTTAAAACATTTGCCACTTGTTGTGCAAATAAAGGCTGAACAATGCGACGTTTGTTATGTTTCTTTTTATGCCAAGGATCAGGAAAGAATAATTGAAAACCACTGGCTGCCTTTTCCGGCAGACAATTCGCCATCACTTCGATGGCGTCATCACAATAGACCCGTAAATTCGTGATACCCACTTCTTTTGCCAGCATCATAAGTTTTGCTACACCGGGGGGATGCACTTCAATACCGATAAAATCTTTCTCAGGGGCATTTTTCGCCATTTCGGCAAGAGAAGCGCCCATTCCAAAACCGACTTCAATGACCACATCGGACTGACGACCAAACACTTCTTGATAATCAATTCGGCCATTCTCTATTTCTAGGCCGTAAAATGCCCAATTAGCATCGTAGTTTTTCTGTTGGCCTTCGGTCATCCGACCACCTCGCACAACAAAACTGCGAATGGTGCGTTTCTTAATAGGCTCCTGCTTGTCTATCATAGTGTCTTGCATTATCTCTTATCAATTAAATGAATGGCATCAAGTGAATGGTCGTTCATCGATTCACTAATATAATGGTCGGCTATACTACCGAAAAGACTATTTTTTGTCCCCTACCTAAATGACTATTTTCAGTAATCAATTGACCTTAAACTGACCTTGCCATAAGTTTTTTGCTAAAAGAAACCAAGCAAGCAAATATAAGACACCACCAATAGGTGTAATCGCTCCTAACCAAAGTACACCGGTGAGGGTCATCACATACAGGCTACCCGCAAAAAATACATTACCGATGAGAAAGCATACGATGATTTTTCTAGCGGAAGGAATATAGGAAAACAAAGCAGCAACAATAAGAGACGCTAGCGCATGATACATTAAATATTGGCTCCCCGTATGCCACCAAGATAAGGCTCTTTCATTTACCATTTTAGTCAGGGCATGGGCTCCAAATGCCCCAGCGACAACAGACAAAAAACCTTGTGTAGCCGCAAAACAGGCTAATTTAGCCGGAAAAGAAGAAACTTGAGACATGAATTATTCCAATACATTTAGAAAACCATTGCTGCCAATGGCAAAATAACGGCTACCATTTGAAAAAGACAGGGCAAGCACGCTGGCCCCAGTAGGTTGCAAGGTATCTCTTAGGTGAAGATCCCACTCTTTAAGCACTTGCCCCGTCGGTATTTCAACTAGAGACACTCGACTGTCAACACCACCAATTAAAAGCTGTTGATCGTTTCTAGAAAATACCGCACTACTAATGGTTCTTTTACGTGCCTTCAAAGATCCTGTATAGACCGTGGTGACAACTTTGCCCGTTTGTGTTGACCACACTTTAGCGGTTCCTAGCTGGGCAGAACCGAAGGCGTATTTACCGTCATCAGATAAGGCCACCGCCGCAATTTGATTACTTAACGTCCACTCAAACTTCTTTTTACCCGTCCGGACGTTCCACAAGGTAACGTGGTATTTATCATCCCCGGTGAGAGCCAGACGTCCATCAGGTGACACATCTACGGCTCGAACTATGGCGCCAGTACGAAATGTCTGTTTTATGCCACCATTTTTCACATCAAAATAACGTGCCGTTTGATCATCCAAACCAACAAGAGCGAAATCGCCATTATCTGTCAATTTTAACGACTGAATATTACCCGGGGTGTCCCAAAAACCGACGGAGTGACCATCTGAAGTACGCCATAACACCAAGGTCCGAGCAGATCCTGTCGCGGCAAATTCACCCGTCGGGTCAATGTCGGCACTAATAATGGACGTATACTCACCTTTCGCATGATTCCAATTATAGCGCCTATCGTTAAGAGCTGTTCGCCAATAGCTCCCACCATGCTCAATTGAGCCAACCACTGCGGCACTACCATCTTCACTCAGCGCGGCAGAGTAAAGTCCTTGAACAGCAAACTCTTCAACTCTTATTGGCGCTTTTTCGGAACAAGCTGACAACACAAAAGCGCTGATGATAAACAGAGAAAGATTACGCGCTTTTTTCGCTGTGGGCCTCATGAAGCTCCTCAATTAATCTATCTTCTAACTGAAAACGTTCCGCCATCACCACTGCAAGGGTTTTCATAGAACATGGAAGCGCTTCCAGTTGTGCACTGACGTGTTTTTGAGTGTCATACTTATCATTAAACTCAAGTGCTACTTCTGTGCTTTCATCGATTTCAGGCATCAATTCATTAAGCAGCTTCAAAGCTGAGTCGTCTTTAAACTCTTGAGCCTCCAGAGCCAGCTGCTCATATACATTAAAGTGCCCCACAGATACATAATCCACCAGCAGTTCACATAGGTGTTGAATTTTCGGCGTATCCATTTGGGTGTATTCTTCAAGATCGCGCAACTCTACCCAAGTCTCGATTAAATGCTGTCTCTGCTTTAGCCAACGATCAATAATGTCATGGACACCACCCCAGCGCTCTTGTGCCGTTTTACATCTCTCTAACATAGAATATCTCCATCTACACGACGATAGTAAAAACACGCCTTGCTTAATTATAAATCCAGTCTCTTCATACTCAGTTAAATAAGAGCATATTCCGAAGCGATACCCCCTGCAAGAGCGGGACAAAGGGTAATTTGTAACGTTTCAATGGGGCTAGGTGAGTAAGTGAAAACACCATTACCAAGCAACTAACCCCAAATTGCCCAATCATTTATATTTAACGTCTTGTTTTTCCTGAACGAAAAGCAATCCAAACATTAACGACGGCCATTAAAACAAACATGACCAAGGTCCAACCGGGAATACTAATACCAAGGAAAGTCCATACCACTTCACCACAATCGCCAGTTCCCATAATCATTGCTCGCGCGACGCTTTGCCATGGAAACGCACTGATCATATAACTTAACCCTGGCATACAAGCTGGCAAATCATCCACTGGAAGATGTTGCAAATACAAATGGCGGATGGACAGTGCCGCCCCCATTATTGATAAAACCACCACAGTGATAGAAAACCACTGTCGACGTTTCTCATTCGCCGTTAACGCTGAAAAAATCGATACTAGACCAATAAAGAAGAAAACAATGCGCTGCAACATACATAACGGGCATGGCTCAAGCCCCATTTGATATTCCATATAAAAAGCCACACCTAATAAAGCAAATGCCGCCAAACCAACCATGCCATGGAAGCGACGAGACGACATTCTCTTAATCATAGACAAGAGCATAGAGATTCCTTATATTCCATAGAGTTACATTGAGCAGAAATGGACATAAACAAACGAGAAAAGTTCCAAATTACTACTGACATACACATTTAATCGCAGTTAGTATACTGTCTATTGCAATAAATACGAGACATCACTATGTTCAGAACGGCTCCCTTAGTCCTTATTCGCCTTTTCACTCTCCCCATTTTTTTATTCAGCCTGCTGACGGTAACGGCCCATGCTGAGGACGCCTCAGGAAAAACGCCCCCTGTTTACATCGAAATCAGACCAGAATTTGTCGTTAACTTTGAAAGCGATACAGCAAGACTTAGGTACATCAAAACCAGTATTACACTGCAAACGGATGCGGCAGATAAAGCGTTAATTGAGGAGAATATGCCGCTGGTCAAAGATGCTCTTGTGATGTTTTTAAGCTCGAGAACTGGCGACCAAGTGACTGGCGCACAGGAAAGAGAAAAAACACGTATTGAAGCGACTCAGGACTTAAATAAAATTCTGAAAGAAGAGACCGGAAAAGAGCCAGTGAAAAGCGTGCTATTTGGCAGTTTTTTAACGCAGTAGTGCCTTAAGGCTATTTCTTACTATCTCTTTCTATATCAACGCTTGAATTTCTTAGACCCCTCCCTAACCCTCCCCTTAAATAAAGGGAGGGGACTGGAAATGCCTCAGTAAAAGACTCCTCCCATCTTACCAAGGGGGAGGCTGGGAGGGAGGTTATAGCTCTTTAATATCGTCGGGGCTTACATACCCAGCGACTTTATCAACGGGTTCATTGTTAAAAAATTTGTCCATCTGCTCCATAATGTATTTACGAGCATCAGGCTTCATTAAGTTTAACTGCTTTTCATTGATCATCATGGTTTGCAGTACTTGCCAGTCTTGCCATGCTTGTTTCGATACTGTTGACAGAATCTCTTGGCCTCGAGCCCCAGGTAGTGGCGCACGATCCAGCGCCTCCATCTCTTTTTGGTATTTTTTGCAGAATACGGTATTTGACATGATTTGCTCGCTGTCCAGTGGGTTCAATCTATGTGGTCTATGACGACCATGAATCTATATCAACCATTAATGGTGTTGTGGGCATAGAATTCAAGCGTTTCACGGGAGGCTATTGCATTCAATAGAGACAACCTCATTTAATAACGTACGTACTGGAGCAGGTAAGCCCAAGGTCATCACATCATCGAGAGCAAACCACTGATACTTCCCCTCTTCCATCACGGCGTTTAGCTCACCAATGCGAACATAACTTGGTTCGATATCCAAGTGATAATGACTAAAGGTGTGCCGAAAAGCCGTCAGGGAAGAGACATCATGAATCTGGGTTTGAAAACGCTGTTCAACATGCATGACCACACTTTCGTCGCAGGCCAGCTCAGGCAAACTCCACAACCCGCCCCAAATCCCTGTTTGGGGACGTTTTTCCAGCAATACTTGATTGTCGTCATTCGATATCACTAAGAACTGCAAACGCTTTTCTGGCTTAAGTGCTTTTTTGGGCTTACGAACCGGAAACTGTGTAGGATCCTGGGTTTGGCGGGCTAGACAATCGGTTTCAAGTGGGCACAACAAACACTGGGGCTTAGAGCGGGTACATAAGGTTGCACCGAGATCCATCATAGCTTGAGTATAATCACCACAGCGTTCGCTCGGCATATAATGCTCCGCCAATTCCCACATGGCTTCTTCCGTTTTCCTCTCACCCGGCCATATTGGAACCGCATGAAACCGTGCCAGCACGCGCTTCACATTACCATCTAAAATGGCGGCCTGCACACCACGAGAAATCGATAAAATCGCCGAGGCAGTAGAGCGCCCTATACCAGGTAATTCACAGACCCCTTCAACAGAATCAGGGAACTGCGAATCCCACTCGTCCACTAAGATCTTAGCGGTCTTATGCATATTCCTTGCGCGGGCGTAATAGCCCAAACCACTCCAATGGGCAAGCACCTCTTCCTGATTCGCCTTAGCCAGCGCTTCAACCGTTGGAAAAGCCGCCATAAACTTCTGATAATAAGGAATGACTGTGGTCACTTGCGTTTGTTGCAACATGATCTCAGAAATCCAAACACGATAGGGGGTTTTGTTCTCTTGCCAAGGTAGGTTTTTACGCCCGTGTTTATCAAACCACGCTAGTACACGAGGCGCAAAATTTTCAACTGGTTGCATTACTGTCTCACGATTGTCTTGTTCTGTGACATACACTGAACAGCGTATGGGGAAAAGGTCACTGAAGTGCCCCCTGCCCCATCAACTTATTCACATTAAAATAAACTCTTTAGTTTATCTTTTAGCTTATCTCTAAGCTTTTCCTCTTCTTCCTGACGTTTTGCTTTAAGCTTGTCTTTCAACTTTTCTTTCTCAGCTGCCACTTTATCCTTTAATTCTTGTTTCGCTAAATCCGCAAATAAAGCCCCAAACTTCTTCAAATCAGGGCGACATAAACTAGCAGGATCATCCGAAAACTGCCCCTTACACACAATAGGAAATGCCAGTTTAGTGATTTTGTCATTCACTCGACAGGCATGATCAAGATGGCTACCACTGAGCGCTACATTGGCTTGATAATCCAATGATTGCTTCGGTAAAGAAATGATACCGTCTCCTGTTACCTGAATCCCTGCTGATGTTAGGACTAAGCCCGGCGTTGAAATTTGCCCATTAACAATATGTGCTGGAAAAGTCATGTTTTCGAAGGGTGTATCGTCCCCAAAGTCTTTGTAATTAATCGACTCTTTGCGAACGGCGGCAATGCCTTTACACACGGTTCGAGTGAGGTTCATCCCCACTAGCGCACCTTTTTTAATATGAACCAATAAATCTCCCTGTAAAGAGGACATCAAATCCCCTAGGCGATTACCTTGAGCGGACAGTTCACCCTCTACAAACGTGGCGCCGCGCAATTTATCCATCTTCATATAATCATGAAATAACGGCTGAATTTGCACACCGGACACTTTTGGTACCAGCGTCATTTTAGGTGTATTACCGCGCACATCAAGAGTGGCTTTCACTTCTGCTTGTCCTTGATATAAATGGATTAGAGCCGGTGATACCCGTACAACACCGTTCCCCACCGTTGCGTCCAGAGCAACCTTATCGAGCTGCATTTTTTTGAAGATGACATGCTTCAAGGAAACGCCTAAATGCCCTTCTAATGAACGAATCAACGCCACTGGAATCAGCTCTTTGCTAGACGCGGCGACATCGGTTTGAGGCGCTTGGTTCTTCGTTGACGTTGTCGAACTATTTGCCACCTCATTATTGGCTGCCATTGATGACTGAGTAGAGTTTTTTGCAGCGGCTTGCTCAGAAGGTACCGTTTCAGGAGGTAAGTAGCGGTCTAAATCCAACCCTTCCCCTGCGATGTTAATATCCCAACGCAATGGTGATAAATCCACGCCCGCACTGGCGTTAATCTTACTGCCATCCAAGAGCAAAGACATCGGCTGAACTAGGAGGGTGTCTTTGTCTCCATGTAAGGTAATAGCCACTTGAGCCTTGGTCAAAGCACTGCTATCAGCCATATTTGGCAGCGTTATATTGAGTTTTTTCATCACCTCTCGGGGATTAAAGGGGGCAATAGCAAGCTTGCCATTAAATTCGGGATCACTTAACACTTGAAAAGCCTGTACGCTTGCCGTCGCCGTCATTCCTAGTGTTTTCAATTCCAAACCTTGCGCCGATAAGGTTTCTTGGGGCACATCCATATCTACTTGAGAAGCTTGCAAGCTGGCCTTGAATGGACTCGTCGGCAGCCTATCTCCTGACGTGGTGGTTGAAAGGTCAACATTATTTAAAGAGAATGCTTCACGCTCAGGAAAAACCGTCAGGTCAGCATCCAGTTTTACCTCAGCATTAATGGGGTGCTTTCCTTGCAAGTCGCTTTGCTTGATCATCAGGTTCATCGCTAATGGCCACGCCTTATTCCACTGAACATCGCTCAACTCCACATTCATAACGGCGTTTACTTTTTGCTTATTCACTGCATTGGTGTAAGTGATATCGGCATTTTTTATGATCAGTTTGTCTAAATGCAGGTTTGGCAAAGCACGTTTAAACGGATCACTTGCTGAAGTCGCATAATCAGCTTGATTGCTGGAACTTGCTTGGCCAGATTGAGGGGCATTAGAATTGGTAGACTGGGCCTTATTTTGTCCTTTTACCTTCGCCTCAACCACATTGCGCTGCCAATTAGCATGGCCTTGTTTATCCACTGATAGATTGGCTTTTAAATTCACCAACTCTACTGTATCCACGTCAATGTTGCGTTTTAACAAAGGCAATACCGCTAGCCCGAATTCAGCTCGATCGAACTGTAAAATCTCAGGGTCTTTCCCCAACGCCACGCCAATATGGCTTAATGAGAGTCCAAAATGGGGAAAAAAAGACCAATGAATGTCGCCATCCATGCGCAAACGCACGTCGGCTTTTTCCAACGCTACCTTTTGAATCTCTTTCTTAAAGTCATTGGGATTCACAAAGATCATGACATAGGCCACCAGAGCGACCATCAACACCAAGAGAACACCGACTAAGATCGCTAACCTTTTTACCCACACCATGCCACACTCCTTAAATCCTCTTCGACTGCAACTTATTAAGTTAACTGTCATAAATAAGCTAAGCCAATCTAATGCTCGCCATCATAACACTCGATAAGACACTTTATCTCCTTCAATAGCTCCTTTATCAAATTCCCCGATGAGCCCTTTATCAACTTAATAGCAACAAGTCATCAAAAAGGGCAAAGCAAGGGATAGAAGCCAACGACGCCAGACTCTATAATACAAGCCTAATTTTTATAACATGATGTCAAATCATAGCAACTCACTGTGGAGAAGCTTCAATGTCCGATCGGATCGCCAGCGTCGAGCGTAATACGCTCGAAACACAAATCAAAGTGTCTATTAATCTAGACGGTACCGGAAAATTCAACTGTGAAACAGGCGTCCCTTTTCTTGACCATATGTTGGATCAAGTTGCCCGTCACGGTCTGATTGACCTAGATATTCATGCTGTTGGTGACTTACACATTGACGCCCACCATACAGTGGAAGATCTTGGTATTACCATGGGACAAGCCTTTGATAAAGCCATTGGCGACAAAAAAGGTATCAAACGCTATGGCCATGCTTACGTTCCCTTGGATGAAGCTTTATCTCGCGTGGTCATCGACTTTTCGGGGCGTCCCGGCTTGGAAATGCATGTGCCTTTTACCCGCGCTTCCGTTGGCGGCTTTGATGTGGATCTTTTTTCCGAGTTTTTCCATGGCTTTGTTAATCACGCAAAAGTGACGCTACACCTAGACAATCTTCGTGGCAAAAACACTCACCACCAAGCGGAAACCCTTTTTAAAGCCTTTGGACGCGCCCTACGCATGGCATTAGAAGTGGACGAACGAATGGCAGACCAAATGCCGTCGACAAAGGGCTGTTTGTAGGAAGCTTTTATGACGAATGTAAAGAGCGATAGAAAAAATGTTGTAAAAAAATCCGTTGTCGTAGTCATCGATTATGGCATGGGAAATTTACACTCAGTCGCCAAAGCCCTTGAGCATGTGGCGGATGAACACACCGAGGTTGTCGTAACCAGCGACCCTCAAATCATTGATTCTGCGGATCGAGTCCTCTTGCCAGGTGTTGGGGCGATTCGTGATTGCATTGGGGAAATGCATCGCACAGGCCTTGTTCCAAGTATCCGAAAAGCCATGGAGGAGAAGCCTTTTTTAGCCATTTGTGTGGGCATTCAGTCTCTCATGTCTCACAGTGAAGAAAATGACGGCGTAGCGTGCCTCGATCATTTTAAGGGCAACGCACTGTTTTTTGGCAGCCAACATAAAGACCATGATGGCAGCAAACTAAAAGTGCCCCATATGGGTTGGAACCAAGTTAAGCAAACAATCAAGCATCCTTTATGGGAAAACATTCCTGACCAAGCCCGTTTTTACTTCGTGCATAGCTTCTACGTAGTGCCTGAAAATAAAGACGAAATAGCAGGCACCTGCGATTATGGTTTAGAGTTTTGTGTCGCCTTAGCCCGCGATAATGTATTTGCCGTCCAGTTCCACCCAGAAAAAAGCCATAAAGACGGTTTGCAACTGTATAAAAACTTCCTTAACTGGGATGGCAAACCATCACTTTGATTGAAAGGTACTGTGACTTAAAGATTAGGAGCCAACTATGGGCTTAGCAAAACGAATTATTCCCTGTCTTGATGTAGACAATGGCCGTGTTGTAAAGGGTGTTCAGTTCCTGGATATTCGCGATGCAGGCGACCCAGTCGAAGTCGCCAAACGTTATAATGAACAAGGCGCAGACGAAATTACGTTTTTGGACATCACCGCAAGTTCCGATGACCGAGAAACCACGGTTCATATGGTCGAAGCTATTGCCAGCCAGGTGTTTATTCCACTCACCGTTGGCGGCGGCATCCGTACCTGCGAAGACATTCGCCGCATGTTAAACGCTGGCGCAGACAAAGTCGGCATCAATACAGCCGCTGTTTTTAATCCAGAATTTGTCCGTGAAGCAGCACAGCGTTTTGGCTCTCAATGCATTGTAGTTGCCATTGACGCGAAGAAAGTTAGCGACAAAGGGGAACCCGATAAGTGGGAGATCTTTACTCACGGCGGTCGCAAGCCAACCGGGTTGGATGCGGTTGAGTGGGCGAAAAAAATGGTCGCATACGGCGCAGGCGAAATACTACTAACCAGTATGGATCGCGACGGCACTAAAAACGGTTTCGACCTAGGCTTAACGCGAGCGATCAGTGAAGCGGTGCATGTGCCCGTCATTGCTTCTGGCGGCGTTGGCAATCTGGATCATCTTGTCGATGGAGTGATTGAAGGCAAAGCGGATGCCGTACTGGCTGCTAGCATCTTTCACTTCGCTGAATACAGCATTCAAGAAGCGAAAGAACGTATGATGGCGGCAGGAATAGAAATGCGCATGTCTTAACCAACGTATATGATCCATTTCCAAGCATGACCTTAGGAAAGTTCGAACTCACACCTTCCTAAGCAATACATGAAATAAAAAGGGCATCCTCTACTTTAATCAGGCTGCCCTTTTTATTATCTAATCTTTTTACCATCTACTCTAGAAATTGAGTCTAGTGTAGAGAGTAACTTTGGGGTGCCAAGGTACCTGAGTTAGCAACTTGTTTATCCTCCTTGGGAGGCACAGCAAACTCAAACAACACAGACCGATGATGACCATCATCTTGCGTCATCGTGACCTCTAACTGCCAAGTGATGGTATTGTTATCCGACACTGGTAACAATATGTTAGCTCGCCATTGGTTTTGAACAGGTCGCTGGGTCAATTCCATGGAGCTGACCCCCATATAATGATCCTTGCCTTGCAGTGTAAGCTGAATCGAATCCACGTTATCCGCCAAGGCTTTAGGCAACTTAAAAGACACCTGCATGGGTTTATTAGCATGAATACCATTATCAAACACCAAGGTAGCGGATTTATCGACGCCATTCAGCGGAGCAGTACAGGTTTTCATGTTTTGGCTGCACTGAACCACGGCCATATAAGACTGTTGTGGCAGGATACGATCCAGCCCCCAGGTTAAGGCGAGCACAATAAGAAGTAACAACGTCCCCCAATAAAGAACCTGCTTCAACCTTACTGTATTCATGGTGTTTTGCTTAGCGATATTTAATCTCAACATGGGACTAAGTTTACAGCGCTCACGTCAGAACCTCTAGCATCAGAGTGAGGAGTGATTCTGCAATTTTAGAGTAGAAAAAGCGCGTCACTTGCCGTCAATGTGCAGTGCCGAGTACAATCCTTAAAAAACCAGACACTAGGGAAGGTCCCTAGCTCTGTCAACAATAGACACGGCTTGCCGAATGATTAAAAGGAAGACTGCTTGACCACCCTAAACAATGCCCTTAATGAGCTGGCGAAACACTGCCAGCAGGCAGACTCTTCAGCTCTGACATTTCATCGCGGAGTCGAAAGAGAAGCCCTCCGTGTTGACCGTTCATCGGGGCGAATTTCTCATAATCCACATCCTGTGGCGTTAGGCTCAGCCCTGACTCACGCTTCCATTACGACCGATTATTCTGAAGCGTTAATGGAATTTATTACGCAAGTTCATCCGAGTGTCGAGGGCGTCATTAGCGAACTAGAAGACATTCATCACGTTGTTAACCACGAGCTCAACAAACATAACGAGTGCCTTTGGCCTGCCAGCATGCCCTGTTATTTAGACGGCAATGAGGATGTTCCCATCGCCTATTTTGGCGAGTCCAATACGGGCAAACTCAAACGCATTTATCGAGAAGGGCTATCTAATCGCTATGGTCGCATCATGCAATGCATCGCCGGTATGCATTACAACTTCTCCTTTGATAAGGCGTTTTGGCGTTTCTTGGAACACTACAAAGGCAAAGCAGACTTAACACCAGAGCAACGGCAGAACTTCCAGTCTGAACAATATTTCACCCTTATCCGTAATTTCCGACGTAACTCTTGGATTCTTTCTTGGTTATTTGGCGCTTCATCGGCTATCGATACCAGTTTCTTGCCAAGTAAACCCAACACCTTGTCTCCATTAGATCAACACACTTGGGTGGGTCCTAAGGCGACTTCCCTTCGTATGAGCGATCTGGGCTACCAAAACAAAGCACAGGCAGATCTATATGTGTGTTATAACGAAGTCAGCGCTTACATTAGCACCATCAAAACAGCCCTAAAAACCCCCTACAAGCGTTACG
Source organism: Marinomonas spartinae (assembly GCF_016461715.1). GTDB lineage: Bacteria > Pseudomonadota > Gammaproteobacteria > Pseudomonadales > Marinomonadaceae > Marinomonas > Marinomonas spartinae_A. The sequence continues at coordinate 29,890 of NZ_JAEMUI010000017.1, forward strand.
AAGAGATCGGCGTGAAAGTAGCGGGAGCATATAAGCAGCTCAATAGCAACTTGCTACAGATCGAAAACGAATACTACAGCGACATTCGTCCTAAACGGGTGACACAACCAGGTGAACACCCTAGCGCAGCACTACAGGCCAGAGGAGTTGAGTACATTGAGGTCCGCATTATGGACATTGATCCCGGCTCTAGCATCGGTATGCAGGCATCAACCTTGTATTTCCTTGATGTCTTTTTACTGTACTGCATGCTGAACAACGACGAGCAGCTCAACGCTGAAGAATGCCATGCCCTTCGTCTTGCACAGCAAGATATTGCTGTGCATGGGAGAGATACCGAGCACCTGTTTGATTTCGGACAAGGCCCCGTCTTGCTAAAAGAAAAAATCCGTGCACTATTGGAAGAGCTTCGTCATGTTGCGACTTTCTTGGCCGAGAACACAGGTAATAATGCCTATACGTCTGCCATTGAAGTACAGCTCAATAAGCTCAACACCCCATCGATCTTACCCTCTCAAAAACTGATTCAACAATGTGAAGAGCATAAGGGATACCAGTCTGCCATGCTCTCATTGGCGAACCAACAGCAATCAAGCTGGTTAAAGACCCCCATTAGCCATGAGTTATCGCAACGCTTCGCTAAGCAAGCCTCGAATTCTTTAATGGAACAAAAACAGATTGAAGAGAGTGACGAAGTCGATTTTGATACATTTCTTACTGCGTATTTGCAACAGCAGTAGACATCGTTAAGCACTAAAAAAACGCCTCTTGGGGCGTTTTTTTCGTGCTGATTCTTCTGCAATAAAGCCTCTTTCTCAAGGCCAATAGCCGTAAGAAACCAGTGGCGAATTAAAGCATATTGTTACGCATTTGGAGAAATTGGAATATCGTCCAGATTATCAAATACCAGCCAATCTGCTAGTTTTATCCGTAGCTCATCAACGCCATCCCCACTTAACGCCGAGAAGGTTTGTGCACTGCCATCAACTCCACGCTCTTTTAGAGTTTTGGCAACTTGCAATTTCGCCGATTTCGCAGGACCTCGCTTAAGCTTGTCAGACTTAGTGAGCAGCACATGCACTCGCATATTATTTGCCTTCGCCCAATTTAACATCATCTCATCAAATTCTTTTAGAGGATGGCGAATATCCATTACTAAGATGACCCCTGCCAGAGAACGACGGTTCATCAAGTAATCTTGCATGTGCGCTTGCCAGACTTTTTTCATTTCAATTGGCACTTTCGCAAAACCATAACCTGGCAAATCAATCAACCGGCGATCTTCTAGGTTTAGACCAAAACAGTTAATTAACTGAGTTCGACCAGGAGTTTTTGATGTACGAGCCAGTTTTTTTTGATTCGTCAGCGTATTCAAAGCAGTGGACTTTCCCGCATTAGAGCGGCCAGCAAACGCGACTTCGATCCCTTGATCTAGTGGGCATTGTGAAAGTTTCTCGGCGCTCTTAATAAAATGAGCAGATTGGAAAATAGAGTCAAAAGGGGTCATAGGTTGGTATTCGTCAGTAGAATTTAGCGTTCACGTTTATTCATCGGTTGTATATAATGCCTGTGAATGGCTCGGTTTACCACGTTTAGTCGGCGTATTCTAACAAATTACACTATTTTAGTCTTAGGTTTAGGTAGTTGGTGTTAGGCGCGACAAACAGCGAATCCCCACTTTATCAGAGCAACAATGAACTATTAAGCTATTACAGCTAGCCATTACTTATTTAAAAGCGACTACTTTAAGAGCTATTACCAAAAAGGTTGCCACATGATCAAGGCTCTATTCACTGGCTTATTACTTTCTGTTATGACACCACTGGTGCTCGCTCAAGGTGATCCCATTGCTGGAAAATCTCTCACCACAACCTGTGCAGCGTGCCACGGACAAGATGGCAACAGCACAATCAACCTCTTTCCGAAACTGGCAGGCCAGCAAGAAAACTATCTATTGAAACAATTGCAAGACATTCAGTCGGGCAAGCGCGCTGTTCCGCAAATGACAGGTCAACTCAACTCCCTGACTCAACAAGACCTTTCCGATATTGCCGCGTACTTTGCTCATCAAACCATCAAAATAGGCAGAGCCAAGCCAGACTTAGTTGAACAAGGAGAACAGCTCTTTCGCTTTGGTGATCCAAGCAACGCTATTCCCGCCTGCTCTGCTTGCCATGGCCCTGCCGGACGCGGTATCAATTCTGCTCGCTACCCCGCTCTAAACGGCCAATTTGCTACCTATACCTCCAGCCAATTGCATGCATTCCAACAAGGTCTACGACATAATGATCCTAACAATGAAATGCAGTCCATCGCACAGAAACTCAATGATCAACAAATCGATGCGGTTGCCAGCTACTTAGCAGGACTCAAGGCTAGATAAACCTTATGTTGATAACAAGAAAAGAAAAACGGTCACTTATTAGGTTTTATACTTGTAAGTTTTCCGTAAACTTGCTGGAATAATCGAACTTTGTAATGGGAAACACATCGAATAAGATCGACAATTTGTGCATTATCGCAATGCTATCAAACATTACCTCTAGGAGTTATCAATGAAAAAGCTGTTCTCAGCCCTTCTTTTCTGCTTACTATTTCCTTTAACGGCTTTGGCTCAAGATTATAGCGACGGTCATGGCTACACCACCATTGCCGACCCTGTTCCCACCAATGACCCAAACAAAGTACAAGTCGTGGAAGTTTTTTGGTATGGTTGTCCACACTGTTTTCGTTTAGAGCCCTACACCCAAGAGTGGAAAAAAACCATCCCAGATTATGTGGATTTTCAATACTTACCCGCCGTCTTTGGTCGTGGCTGGCTTAACCATGCCAAAGCATTTTACGTTGCCAAGTTGCTAGGCGTCGAAAATAAATTACACTCAGATTTATACAATGCGATCAATATTGATCACAGACGCCTCGATACAGAGGACTCTCTAGCAGAATTCTTTACTCACTACGGCGTCAGTGAAGCAGAGTTTAAAAAGCAATTTAACTCGTTTGCCGTACAAAGCCGCCTCGCCCAGGCCGATGCCCGTATTCGCGGCTATGGCGTTCAAGGCACCCCGACTCTTGTCGTAGACGGTAAATATTTAGTCGATGCAGAAACCGCTGGCGGCAATGATAACATCTATAAAGTTGTCAATTACTTAATCGAGAAAGAACACGATAAAATGCAACTACAGTAGACTTAAATTGCGTCTTATTTAGTGAGGGTATATGACAGAATCTGCTCAGGAAAAATTAATTAGCACATTGCGCAAGGCGGTATCAAGAATCAGCCTACTGGCCGAAGGCAATGACCCTGAAGTAGATTCTGTTATCCGTCAGATTCGCCACAATATAGCCAAGGGCGCGGATGCAGACAAAATACAAGCCATGCTTAGCGCTGCCGAGCCCTATCTATTAAACAGCGAAGAAACTCACCTAAACCGAGCAAAACAGGTCCGAGAAACACTCCATGATTTAATTGACTTACTTGAGTTGCATCATAAGAAAAGGCTCCCCTGTAGCGAGAAACAAGCCTTGGAGTCGCTTATACGCTTACACTGGCAATCGCCACCTTTCTGGCCTTCTCTTTTTAGCGGCTATTTAGACCTTGCTAAAACCACCCTAAGTTTAGAAACGTCAAAAGAAAGCAGCAAAGAACCCCTTATTAAACGGCTGTTTTATCGTACGAAGAAACAACAAGACGTCCAGAATAGTCAGGAAATTATGGCCCAAATTAGCCATACCCTATCCAGCTTGCTGACCAACTTATCTTTAAGCAACGAGTACGACGAACAAATTATTGCCTTACGAGAAGTTTTGGCCAACAGCAACGACTTGCAGCAATTGCCCGACTTACTTGATGAAGTCATCAATCTTATCGTTATCAGCACAGGCAAAACTCAGGAAGGACTCACTAACTATCTAAATCAGTTGAATCTGCAGTTAGCCAGTATGAACGCCTCCATTGTTAGCCATTATAAAAACCAAAAGACGCTGGCTGAAAACCGAGAGGGGCTGAATGTAAGTTTAGAGAAACAGGTGAGTGATACCAGCCTTGCCTCCCAAAGCGCAACTGACCTAAATCAGCTCAAAGAACTCATCGACACGCGCATGAAAGTCATGACGACCACCATGGTCGATTACAAACAACAAATGATAGTGCTAGAAAAAGAGACTCATCAATCCATCGCCTCATTAAAAAGCAAAGTAGATCGGATGGAAAAAGAAGCCTCCACCATGCGGACCAAGCTGCAAGAAAAATTGGCTCAGGCAATGACCGATGCACTCACTAACTTGCCTAACCGTGCTGCTTACCAAGATTCCATCTTGCCTTTGCTGCAATCGTCAAAGAAAAGCGGAAAAAAACTCTTCTTAGCCGTCTGTGATATTGACCACTTTAAACAAGTCAACGACACTTGGGGGCATCAAGCTGGCGACAAAGTCTTACGTTTGGTAACCAAACAACTACTCAGCACCCTGTCCAATAAAGACATGATCTTCCGTTATGGTGGCGAGGAGTTTGTTGCTTTATTTGTCGATTCTAATGAGCAAGAAGCCACGCAAAAGGCCGAAAGCATTCGTGCCGCCGTCGAAAGAGCGCCCTTTAACGTAAATGGTGCACCTATCACCATTACCATATCGATAGGCATGGCGTGTTGTCGAATGTCAGAAGATCATGATGGGCTGTTTAATAGAGCCGATAAACAGCTTTATATTGCCAAAGAAGCTGGCCGCAATATTGTAAAAGTTGATCAAACAAAAGAATAAACCAGTACCAGAGGTCGCCGCACACGGTTACAATAGTTAACAACGCAGCAGTAGATAAATAGATTGGCGCAACATGTCGCCTCTAGGATGAAGTAATTTATGCAAGACGATCAGCAAAAAACCACCGACTTTGGCTTTAAAGAAATCCCCAAAGAGGAAAAAGTAAAAGCCGTCGCCAATGTCTTTCACTCCGTCGCCGCAAAATACGACATTATGAATGATTTGATGTCTGGTGGTATTCATCGTATTTGGAAACGCCACACTATCAGCCAATCGGGGGTACGCGCTGGCAATAAAGTACTAGACATCGCGGGCGGTACAGGCGATTTAACTTTGCAATTTTCTCGTTTAGTAGGTAGCCAAGGACAAGTTATTCTCGCCGACATTAACGATTCTATGCTAAAAGTTGGCCGCGATAAGCTCGTCAATAAGGGCGTTGTTGGCAATGTACAATTTGTTCAAGCCAATGCCGAAGAGCTGCCTTTTCCTGACGATACCTTTGATTGTATTACCATTGCCTTTGGCCTTCGCAATGTCACGGATAAATCCAAAGCATTGGCCTCTATGTATCGTGTATTAAAGCCCGGCGGCCGTTTATTAGTATTAGAATTCTCGAAACCAGAATCTCAGTCTTTGTCGAAAATTTACGATCAATACTCTTTCCGCCTTCTCCCCCTCATGGGTAAAGTGATTGCCAATGATTCTGAAAGCTATCGCTACTTGGCTGAATCCATTCGCATGCACCCAGATCAAGAAACCCTAAAAGGCATGATGGACGAAGTGGGCTTTGAGCGAACCAGCTACCAAAACCTGACCGGTGGTATCGTCGCCTTACACAAAGGATTTAAATTCTAATATGTTCAGAAGCGCCTTTCGTTTAACTCGCATCATTCTCACTGTGTTGCGCTTCCGTCTTGACGCCCTTATCCCATTCGATAAGTTACCTTGGTATCTTCGCTATAGCATTGGCCCTTTTTTTTCTTTAGGGCGCCAGCGGGCGATCAGAAACCGTGGAGAACGCTTGCGTCTGGCCTTAGAGTCTCTAGGCCCCATTTTTGTTAAGTTTGGGCAAATTCTGTCGACGCGACGCGATTTACTCGACGATGATTTAGCCGATGAGTTGGCACGCTTACAAGATAAGGTTCCCGCTTTTTCTGGGCAGCTAGCCCAAAGCATCATTGAAAGAGATTTAAAAGCGCCTGTTAGTGAACTGTTTGCTGAGTTTTCGGCAGAGCCCTTAGCATCCGCTTCCATCGCGCAAGTACATACCGCCAAACTGCATTCTGGTGAAGACGTCGTCGTTAAAGTCATCCGTCCAGGCATTGAAAACACCATTCGCCAAGACATTAGATTGCTTTATGCGCTTGCCCACTTTATCGCGAAAAGCAGTTCCGATGGACGACGTTTACGCCCAGTTGAAGTAGTCACCGATTACGAGTACACCATTTTAGACGAGTTAGACTTAGCAAAAGAAGCCGCCAATACAGGCTTGTTACAGCGTAATTTTACGGATTCCGATTTGCTTTATGTGCCTCAAGTCTATTGGGATTATTGCCATAAAAATGTCATGGTCATGGAGCGTATTTCCGGTATTCCAGTGGCAGACATTCGTGCTCTCAATGAAGCAGATGTCGACATGAAATCGCTTGCTGAACGTGGTGTCGAGATCTTCTTCACGCAAGTCTTTTCGCACAGTTTTTTCCATGCTGACATGCACCCTGGTAATATTTTTGTCGATGCCACTAATCCGTTACAACCCAAGTATATTGCCATTGACTGTGCGATCATGGGCAGCCTAGACGATGCTGATAAAAACTATTTGGCACGTAATTTATTAGCCTTTTTTCAACGGGATTACCGCATGGTGGCACAGCTACACGTTGAAAGTGGCTGGGTTCCAAAAGAAACCCCTGTTCACGCTTTTGAATCGGCCATTCGCAGTGTCTGCGAACCCATGTTTGCCAAACCCCTTAAAGACATTTCTTTTGGCCAAGTACTCATCGGTTTATTTCAGACGGCTCGCCGCTTTAATATGGAGGTCCAGCCTCAATTAGTACTATTGGAAAAAACCCTACTCAACATTGAAGGGTTAGGCCGACAACTTTATCCTGATTTAGATCTTTGGGTGACAGCCAAACCATTTTTGGAGCGCTGGATGCGTGAGCAAATGGGCCCGAAACGTGTGATGGAAGAAGTTCGCAAACAAGCTCCAGAGTGGGCGGGTCAATTTCCGAAGTTACCAAATCTTGTTTTTTCTGCTTTAACACAGATTTCCAAGCAAGAAGAACTCATGACGCAACAAACCCAAGCGATAGAAGCTCTCACAAAAGAAGTGAACCAAGCCAATCGTGGCCTACCATTCAAGCTACTAGGACTGGTCAGTTTAGGAGCAGCTTGGTTTATATCTGATCCAGAGTCATTGCAAAGATTACAAACCGCAGATATATTCAGTATGCTACTGTTTGCTGCGGGGCTATACTTGTTAGTATTAAAACCGTAACATTCAAGAGGCTATAATGAGCACCAACGTACTGGCAGAACTTGCAGTAACACTAGAACAACGGAAATCTGCTAACGCGGACTCATCTTATGTTGCCAGCCTTCATGCTAAGGGGTTAAATAAGATCCTTGAGAAGGTCGGTGAAGAAAGCACAGAAACCATTATCGCCGCAAAAGACGCAGCCCTTTCGGGAGATAAAAGTGACCTTATCTATGAAACGGCCGATCTATGGTTTCACACCCTTGTCATGCTATCTCACTTGGATTTAGGGCCGGATGCCATTTTAGATGAGCTCGCACGACGCTTTGATTTATCCGGCTTAGAAGAAAAGGCCAATCGCAATTAGGAGTAAGAAATGTTAGGTGGTGTTAGTATTTGGCAATTACTGATTGTCTTAGCAATTTTAGTACTGATCTTCGGCACTAAAAAACTGAAAAATCTAGGCTCAGATCTAGGTAGCGCCGTTAAGGGCTTTAAAGAAGCTGTTAACAAAGAAGAGGATGAAAACGACAAGCAAACACAAAGCAAAGTCATTGAATCCGAAGTCAAAAAAGACGATAAGAGCGCCTAACCTTGTTCGATATTGGTTTTTCTGAGTTACTGGTGATATTCGTCGTGGCCTTGATTGTTCTTGGCCCCGAGCGACTGCCTATAGCTGCAAAAACAGCAGGCTTGTGGATTCGTAAAATACGACGCAGCATTAATGCCGTCCAGCGCGAGATTAATGCCCAGCTTGATCAGGAAGAACTTGCTCGCAAGATAGAACAAAACAATCAGCGCATCTTAAAAGAGGGTCAGGACGTTCAAAACGCCATTCTTTCAGCTGACAAATTGCCGATAGAAGAAAGTGCTCCTCAAAAAGTAAAAGTCACGCCAGAGGAGGACAAAGTGCCCCTTCAAGAAAGTGCCGTGACAGCGCAAAATACAGATACCAAAACAGAAGAAGCCAAAACAGAGCCAGAGTCAGGCTTTAACGACCCAGCTTCTGTGAAGTCTGCTGCCTCTCCATCAACGGTAGAAGAACAACAGGATGATTCAATATTAAAAGAGGCTCATTCTTCAACAGTCAATACAAGAGAAAAAGCCGATACCACAGAGTCAACTCGTTCTTAATTAACTTGCGGATTGTATACCCTTTATGAGCACAGATTCTCACGATCAAGCACCGCTGGTCGCTCATTTACTTGAGCTACGTAATCGCCTACTTAAGTCCATCGTGGTGATATTGATTATTTTCCTTGGCCTATATTACTTCGCCAATGACCTGTACTTAATCGTATCCGAACCGCTACGTATGCTTCTTCCTAAAGGAAGCACACTGATTGCAACCGAGGTCGCTTCTCCTTTTCTCGCACCGCTCAAGCTGACCTTTGCCATCTCTGTGTTAATTTCTATTCCCTTTACCTTATATCAGGCGTGGTCTTTTATTGCTCCCGCACTTTATAAGAATGAAAAAACCGTTGCTATTCCACTGCTGATTTCTAGCGTCATCTTATTCTATGCAGGCGTTCTCTTTGCCTACTACGTGGTATTGCCGTTAATCTTTGGCTTCTTTACCTCCGTTGGGCCAAGCGACGTTCGAGTCATGACGGACATTAACAACTACCTGAACTTTGTTTTGAAGCTCTTTTTTGCCTTTGGCATCACCTTTGAGATCCCTGTGGCAACCTATTTGCTCATCAAAGCAGGTATCACAACCGTCGAAAGTCTCTCCAAAAAACGCCCTTATATCATTCTTGCCTGCTTTGTGATTGGCATGCTACTGACACCACCTGATATTTTCTCTCAGACATTATTAGCGGTACCAATGTGGATGCTATTTGAAATGGGATTATTAGCAGGTCGCACGGTCAAAGTCGTTTCTGAAGATGAATCAGAAGAAGCAACGGAGACCAATTAAGCCTTAAAGGACCTATCAATAGGGTGAACTAGAATGCCTACCAGCGTTCTTTTTACCCTTTGCACGAAGAACCTAGACCTTTAGCCCGCTCTTCTTTACTCTGTACGTTGCACAGTCAAACTAAGGAAGCGACATGAAAATCATTGGGGCCGAAGAAGTTCAGCAAACATTATCCTTCGAAGAATTGATTCCCGCTCTGGCGCTCGCCTTTCGCAGCGAGTTTGGCATGCCACAACGACACGTCTACCCACTTCCCGGCGGTACAACCGAAAAACACGACACCTTTGCCGTTTTACCGGCTTGGACAAAGGATGTCATCGGTGTTAAATCTTTCACCCACTATCCCGACAACCCCAACCAAGGCCGTTTAACCGTGGCAGCTCAGGTCTTGCTATTCGACAGAGAGACGGGGAGCCCCATCGCGCTGGTCGATGGCACCAGTTTAACCTATTGGCGAACCGCTGCTGTATCGGCATTAGCCTCCAGTATACTGGCCCGCAAAGATGCCAGCACACTTTTGCTCTTCGGAACAGGCGAACTCGCGCCTTATATGGCGTTAGCACATGCCAGCGTTCGCCCCATCCAGCATATTTTCATCCATGGCCGCTCACAAGAAAAGAGCAGCAAGGTGCAAGCCCTTATTCAAGCCGCACGCCCCGACCTCAACGTCAATATCTGCGATAATATTGAGGATGTTATCACTCAAGCGGACATCATTAGCTGTGCCACAGGCAGCCCTACTCCTCTGTTTAAAAGTGTGCATCTGGCGGCAGGTACACACATTGATTTAGTGGGAAATCATCACGCTAGCTGTCGAGAATGCGATACGGCCACTATAAAAATGTCCCATGTGATAGTTGATAGCCGATTAAATGTCTTAAACGAGGCTGGAGAGATTTTGATTCCACTCAAAGAAGGCAGTATTAATGAATCACACATCAAAGGCGAGTTGGCAGAGCTCTGTTCAGGCAAGGCACAAGGACGAAAGAGCAATAGCCAAATTACTTTGTTTAAATCGGTTGGTACAGCCCTTGCCGATGTGGTCAGTGCTTATCATGTATATCAAGCGCTGAATGGTTAATTCTTAACGATCAATCGAGCATAAATACTTAATTCAATAAAAAAGTGACAGGGCCATCATTGGTAAAAGACACTTTCATATCCGCGCCAAAGCGCCCAGTCTCAACACGATCATACTGGGCGCGCACTTTTTCCACAAAATCATTAAACAAACGCTCCCCTTCTGTAGGCACAGCGGCTGTGGAAAAACCTGGTCGTAATCCCTTCTTAGTTTCAGCCGCTAAAGTAAATTGCGATACCAGCAACACGCCACCACCCACTTGCTGAACATTCAGATTCATCTTGCCATCACCATCGCTAAACATACGATATTTCAACAGTTTATCGGCCAACCTTTGGGTATCTGCTTCTGTATCGCCTTTTTCAATTCCTACCAATACGAGCTGCCCGTGATCAATGGCACCTACCGTTTCACCCTCAACCACCACTTTGGCATTTAACGCCCTTTGCACTAATACTTTCATACTTTCCTTCCTAGTTCCGCCCCACTAAATGAGTCGTATGACTTTAACAAAGTCTAGAAAAAACAAAAGCGCCCGAAGGCGCTTCTGCTCGCTCACAGATTTATTTGCATAAACCCATTTGCTGCTGCTCTATTTCAACAGCTCTTTTAGAGCTATTTACTTAAGCTATTTTTACTTACGACCAGCGCGTTTACGCTCGTTTTCAGTTAACAACTTCTTACGAATACGAATACTTTCCGGCGTTACTTCTACCAATTCGTCGTCTTCGATAAACTCAAGCGCTTGCTCTAGGGTATGACGAATCGGTGGCGTCAAGGTCAAAGCTTCATCTGTACCAGAGGCGCGCATGTTCGTTAACTGCTTACCTTTAACTGGGTTAACGGTTAAGTCATTATCTCGTGAATGAAGACCAATAACTTGACCTTCATATACTTCAACTGCATGTCCTAAGAACAAGCGACCACGACTTTGCAAGTTAAACAAAGCAAATGCAGCGGTTTTCCCCGTCACCATACTGATCAATACACCGTTCTGGCGTCCACCAACATCCCCTTCTTTTACTGGACCATAATGGTCAAATACACTTGTCATGATACCTGAGCCAGAAGTAAGTGTGAGGAACAAGCCACGGAAACCAATCAAGCCACGAGAAGGAGACATAAACTCAAGACGTACACGGCCTTTACCATCTGGCTCCATGTTAGTTAACTCAGCTTTACGCAAGCCAAGCTCTTCCATGATCGAACCTTGATGTTGTTCTTCCACGTCGATAACTACTTGCTCATAAGGTTCGTGAATTTTACCATCCACTTCCTTTTGAACGACTTCAGGACGAGAAACCCCCATCTCGAAGCCTTCACGACGCATATTTTCGATCAATACAGAAAGGTGAAGCTCACCACGACCAGAGACAATAAACTTATCTGGCGCATCGCCTTGGCTAACACGCAAAGCCACGTTGTGAATCAACTCTTGATCTAAACGGTCTTTGATATTACGAGAAGTCACAAACTTACCTTCTTTACCAGCAAACGGAGAATCGTTCACCATGAAGGTCATGCTGACGGTTGGTTCATCTACCGTTAATGCAGGCAAAGCTTCAACACACTCTGGGTTACATAATGTGTCAGAAATACTTAGTCCATCAATACCTGTAATACAAACGATATCACCAGCAGCGGCTTTGTCTGTATCAACACGCGCTAGACCGTGATACCCCTTAACATTCAAGACTTTACCTTTACGCTCTTTGCCATCAGCAGACTTAACCACTACTTGTTGGTTCGGAGACAAACTACCACGTGTGATACGACCGATACCGATAACGCCAACGTAGGAATCGTAATCCAATGCAGACACCTGCATTTGGAACATCCCTTCAGGGTCAACGTCTGGCACAGGCACACTGTCCACAATCATTTGGTAAAGCGGTGTCATGTCTTCTGCCATGTTTTCTGGATCATTACCAGAAATACCATTGATAGCAGACGCATAAATAACAGGGAAATCTAGTTGATCTTCAGTTGCACCAAGGCTGTCGAACAAATCAAACACTTGATCCATAACCCAATCAGGACGAGCACCAGGACGGTCAATTTTGTTAATAACAACGATTGGACGAAGACCACGTTCGAACGCTTTTGAAGTAACGAAGCGGGTTTGTGGCATTGGACCATCAACCGCGTCAACCAACAACAACACAGAGTCCACCATCGACAATACACGCTCTACTTCACCACCGAAGTCGGCGTGTCCAGGTGTATCTACGATATTGATACGGTAATCGTTCCACATAATTGACGTATTTTTCGCCAAAATGGTAATACCACGTTCTTTCTCTTGATCATTGGAGTCCATGATTCGTTCTGAACCAAGGTCTTTACGATCGAGCGTACCAGATTGACTTAGAAGTTGGTCAACCAAAGTTGTTTTACCATGGTCAACGTGGGCGATAATAGCTACGTTACGTAACTTTCTGATATCATTAGACATTTATAGTTCTCTGCATTTAGCGTAAGCAAGAAGATACACCGCCGCTTGGCTTGGGCTATTATGCTATTCAAGCGCGTCGGATCTTGGTGCGGGGTAAAATTCGCGCAATTGTACCCTTATATTGATCAATATCCCATTAAAGAGACAAAAAAAGTCACAATAATTAATCGAGGCCAATCTGCACGCAATAAAAATACTCGTTTCTAAGACACAATCCGTGTGAAATAAAAATCAATTCTATCTCAAACCTATTGTGACCATTTTGCATCACTTTTATGTCAGTGTGATTACTGTTTATTCAGCCCCAGCAATTCATCAAATAAGCAGGACAAAATACCTATTGGAGGCTTTGCATTGATATAAATACTAGACAGCCCATTGCTGGGCTAATCTCATACTAAGAGGGAGTTAAGGTAAATAAATACCTACATTAGTTCGACCTTTACCCAACAAATAAGACGCATGGATACGACTCATGACGCCTTTACCACAATATAACAGGTGCATTGTCTCTTGGTCTAAATCATGCCAGCTAGACTCTAACGCAAAAAAAGGAATCACTTTAACCGGACGACCACTGACTTTCAAAGGACGCTTCGCCGCTTCATCCGGATGACGAATATCCACTATTACTTCATCGCCGACAGGCATACGGACGACTGGAACCTCGCCTTGATATTGTTTTGCTACATCATCCATTACATTTTGGATAGACATAACTTGAGCCTCTTCCACCGCTTTTTCCAGCACCGCAAAATCAAATTTACTTTCTTCGCGTTCTACTCGGTGCATACGGGCACGAGTAGTCGGGTTGACGGAAATCACACCACAGAATTCTGGCATGCTGGCCGCAAAAGGCGCGGTGCCAATCTCAATGGCTTTATCGATAATAGCCTGTTTATTAGTGGTAATCAGCGGGCGAAGCACCAATTCGTCTGTCACTTGATCGATGACTTTCAAATTTATTAATGTTTGACTAGAGACTTGTGCGACACTCTCGCCGGTTACCAGCGCTTTCGCCCCAACACCTTCCATTACCTTAGAAGCCGCTCTTAGCATCATACGCTTGAGGATAACCCCCATCTCAGCATTATCAACCTTGGTCAGTATCTCCCCCACCACCGCTTCAAAAGGCACCGTAACAAATTTAACATTAAGACCAGAGCCGTACTTCTCCCAAATAAAGTTAGAGACTTGTTTCACACCAATTTCGTGGGCATCGCCACCTAGATTGAAAAAGCAAAAGTGCGTTTTTAGACCTCGACTCATTGTCATAAAAGAACTGACAGTGGAATCATATCCCCCAGACATAAGAGACAATACTGAGTCCTGGGAACCCAATGGGTATCCACCCAAGCCCTCTACACGCTGTTCAATCATCCACACACGCTGATCACGAATATCGATAGGTACCAGTACTTCAGGGTTTTTCAAACGCACCGCTAAGGCGCCGCTACGCGCTTTTAAACAGCCGCCAATGTAACGCTCAGCCTCGACCGAAGTAAAATCATGGTGACCAACTCGTTTGACTCGAACAGCAAAAACAGCATCTTTTAACATTTCGCCATAAGACACCATGGCTTCTTCTACAATGTCATCTAGATCAGTAAATGAAAACTCACGAACAAACTGAAAATGCGCGATACCAGCAATATTAGACAGAGCTGTGGTGAAATCCTCACGTAGCTCATCCTTTTCAGAAAGCACCTCGATGAAATCCCAATTACCCGCCACAACAACATCAGCATCATGCTTTTTAAGAACCAACCTCATATTATGACGAAGTTGCTTTACAAACGCCTTTCTCACTGGACGACTTTTGATAGTGATTTCAGGGAAGAACTTAACAATAAATTTCATAGGAATTGCAACGCATACCAGATGGTTAAAAAAGGCGCACAGTATAATAAAAGATGCCAAGAACGAAAACCGACATTTTTGCACCAATATAAAGCATGCGCAGGTTTTATTGCCCTTTATTGGTTCATTTATTTATTGTATTGTCTTTTAGCTGGCCACAGAAGTGTGCGTTTTTTATGAGTTTTTTTTTAAGGCAATGTTTTAAAAGGTTTTTTTATAATGCCCAACATTCTGGCATAAGTTATGCTTTATATTGGGACATTGTGCTTACGGCTGGCACGCTTTTTCACAAAGTCGAATACTTTTTGTTTAAATTAAAATTGGAGAACAACTATGTCAAACAAGACCCTTGCTTTGATTGCTGAGCACGACGCGAAGTGGGTTGACCTTCGCTTTACTGACTTCCGCGGTAAAGAGCAGCATGTGTCTATTCCAGCATCTTCTGTCGACGAAGAGTTTTTTGAAAACGGTCAAATGTTTGATGGTTCATCCATTGCAGGCTGGAAAGGCATCAACGAATCAGACATGATCATGATGCCACAAGACGATACAGCCCTAATTGATCCTTTTACAGAAGAAGCAACTGTCATTGTTCGCTGTAACATTATCGAACCTTCAACCATGCAAGGTTATGACCGTGACCCTCGTTCTGTTGCACTACGCGCCGAAGAGTTTCTAAAATCTACTGGCCTTGGCGATACAGCTTTCTTTGGTCCAGAGCCAGAGTTCTTTGTATTTGATGATGTTCGCTGGAAAGCAGACATGTCTGGTTGTTCTGTAGAAATCAATGCAGAAGAAGCCGCTTGGGCATCTAACAAAAAATTCGAAGGCGGCAACATGGGCCACCGCCCTACTGTAAAAGGCGGCTACTTCCCAGTTCCACCTGTTGATTCTCACCATGATCTACGCGGTGCTATGTGCGGCGCAATGGAATCCATGGGCCTAGCCATTGAGGTTCACCACCACGAAGTAGCGACGGCTGGTCAAAACGAAATCGGTGTGAAATTCAACACCATGGTTAAAAAAGCAGACGAAGTACAAATCCTTAAGTACTGCGTACATAACGTTGCTCACGCATACGGCAAAACAGCGACTTTCATGCCTAAACCAATCGTTGGCGATAACGGTTCTGGTATGCACGTTCACCAATCTTTCTGGAAAGATGGCGTTAACCAATTCGCAGGTGACCAATACGCTGGCCTTTCTGAAACTGCTCTTTACTACATCGGCGGTATCATCAAGCACGCTAAAGCCTTGAATGCGTTTACTAACGCCTCTACTAACTCTTACAAGCGTCTTGTTCCAGGCTTCGAAGCCCCAGTTATGCTAGCTTACTCAGCTCGTAACCGTTCTGCTTCTATCCGTATTCCATACGTTGCTAGCCCTAAAGGTAAACGTATCGAAGCTCGCTTCCCTGATCCAACCGCTAACCCATACCTAGCCTTCGCAGCTATGTTGATGGCAGGCCTTGACGGTGTGAAAAACAAAATTCACCCTGGCGATGCTGCCGATAAAGACTTGTATGACCTTCCAGCAGAAGAAGCTTTGGCGATCCCACAAGTTTGTAGCAGCCTAGAAGAAGCTCTGCGCAATCTAGACGAAGACCGCGAGTTCCTAACTCAAGGTGGCGTATTCTCTGACGACATGATAGATGCCTATATCGACCTTAAGAAACAAGAAGCGCTTCGTGTATCAATGACTACGCACCCAGTTGAGTTCGAACTTTACTACAGCGTATAAGCATTGTAGCCAATAAAAAGTCAGTATTTTTAGTAAAAAGCCTCGCCTTATATCGGGGCTTTTTTTTGCGCTAAAATAAACCAAACAATCTTAATAGCACCAAAATAGTGCAATCAGATAGACTCTATCCAGCAAACCCCGTATAAACAGGCCTTATTGATTTGCCCAATGTTGGTTCGTATTTTGCACATAATAAGATTCAATAGAGAGGCACCCAAGTGTATAGCTTATTAATAGACCACTTATCGACCGCCGTGGTTCAAGTTAACCGCGAGCTCGGGATTGAATATTTAAATCCGGCAGCCGAAATGCTGCTGGCAGTTAGTCGCCGACGTATTTACGGCCAAGATATCGGAGCAGCTTTTCGTGAAAACGAAGAAAGCATTGCTTCTTTGTATGCTGCCATCGAGTCAGGCCACCCTTTCACAAAGCGAGATGCCGAAGTCGAACGCGCTAATGGAAAAAAATTGTTCTGTGATTACACAGTGACGCCTATTACCGGCACCATGAATACTACGGACAGTCTACTGATTGAGTTTTACCCTAGGGATCGCATGAAGCGCATCTCTCAAGAAGACGAGCTGATTGCGAACCACCAATCAAGTAAAGAATTAGTGCGTGGCTTAGCCCACGAGATAAAAAACCCGCTCGGTGGTATTCGTGGAGCAGCACAATTGATCAGTCGAGCCTTTACCGATGAAGCGCTAAAAGACTATACGCAAGTCATTATTGAAGAATCTGATAGGCTTAGGGACTTAGTGGATCGTTTGCTCGGACCACGTCAGTTGCCCCAAAAAGCACCATTGAATATTCACCGAGTATTGGAGCGAATTAAACAACTTATCTTGGTGGAAGCAGATGGTCAGATTGAGTTGATTCGTGACTATGACCCGAGTATTCCCGATATCATCGGTGATGAATCCCAATTGATTCAAGCCATGCTCAATGTCACTCGTAACGCCATGCAAGTTCTTTTAGAGCAAGAAGAAAACCAACATAAAGAAATTAAGATAGTCACTCGCGCCCTTCGTCAATTTACGATCGGAGCCAAGCGTCATCGCCTCGTATGTAAAGTAAGCATTATTGATAATGGCCCAGGTATTCCCGAACACATTATGAAAACACTTTTTTATCCCATGGTGAGTGGGCGTGCTGACGGAACGGGTCTCGGGCTTTCGATTTCCCAGTCGGTCGTTCATCAACATAACGGCATTATCGAATGCAACAGCCATCCACAAAGAACAGAATTTAATGTCCTGATACCTATCGAGACAGCATCTCAAGATAAGGAGGAGAACCCATGACACAACAAGAGACGGTATGGATTGTCGACGATGACAGATCCATACGCTGGGTCTTAGAAAAGACACTTGAACAAGAAGGCATCCAATGTCAGCTTTTCGACTCCGCCGACAACCTTGTCAAAATGCTCAATCAAGAGCAGCCTAGTGCCATCATCAGTGATATTCGAATGCCTGGTATGGATGGACTAGCACTGCTTGAAAAGTTACAAAAAGAGCATCCCTACTTACCTGTTATCATCATGACAGCCCATTCAGATTTAGAAAGTGCTGTGGCGTCTTATCAAGGTGGCGCCTTTGAGTATCTGCCCAAACCTTTCGACGTAGAAGAAGCGGTTAGTCTCGTTAAGCGCGCCATCTTGCACCATCGTAAGTCCATGCCCAACTTAGATGAAGCAGAAGTCGCTGAAATTGAAGCGCAAGTTGATAAAGAGATTATCGGTGAAGCGCCCGCCATGCAGGAAGTCTTCCGCGCCATCGGTCGTCTAGCAAACTCCAATATCACGGTATTGATTAATGGGGAGTCTGGTACAGGTAAAGAATTGGTCGCTCAAGCCTTGCATCGTCATAGCCCACGTGCTGCTAATCCTTTTATTGCCCTGAACATGGCAGCCATTCCTCATGATTTAATCGAGTCCGAATTATTCGGTCATGAAAAAGGTGCCTTTACGGGTGCCAACACCCAACGACGTGGGCGCTTCGAGCAGGCCAATGGTGGCACCCTCTTCTTAGATGAAATTGGTGACATGCCCGCTGAAACACAAACCCGTTTGTTACGAGTGTTAGCTGACGGCGAGTTCTATCGTGTCGGTGGTCATACGCCAGTCAAAGTAGATGTACGAATCATTGCCGCGACACACCAAAACCTTGAGGGTTTGGTCACAAAAGGCTCATTCCGAGAGGATTTATTTCATCGCCTTAATGTTATTCGCGTTCACTTACCCAAATTAGCAGAACGTCGTGAGGACATACCGAAGCTAGCCCGTCACTTCTTAAGTCGAGCAGCGGAAGAACTGTCTGTCGAACCCAAGTTTCTCTCCAAAGAAACAGAGAACTATCTGACTCGCTTAGAATGGCCTGGTAATGTTCGCCAACTAGAAAATACCTGCCGCTGGATCATTGTCATGGCATCAGGTAGAGAAGTACTGGTTGAAGACTTACCACCTGAACTATTGGCTGCAGTCCCCAGCGAACAACCTTTTGGCTCTTGGGAAGACGCCCTGAAAAACTTTGTCGACAGTGCTTTAGCAAGTGGCCAAAAAGGCATTTTAGATGACATCGTACCAAAATTCGAACGCATTATGATCGAAACCGCTCTAGCGCATACTGCTGGTCGTCGTCGTGACGCTTCGTTATTACTAGGCTGGGGACGTAATACTCTCACTCGAAAAATCAAAGAACTGGGCATTGATCACTCGGAACAAGACGACTAAAAGGCAACACTCTCATCAACAATGGCAGCCGCCTTGTCCACCTTAGTCATCGCAAGAGGCATCACAAAACGCAAGGGAACCTAAGACTCCCTTGCGTCAGCTCAATTTTCTCACGACTAGACCTTGCTTTTCCTTAAACAATCCCATACTAATTGAGTTAAGCAAGAAACATACACAAGGAATCTATCATGAGCAACAGCTACCCAACACTCAAATCCATGGGCATTAGCAGTACGGAGAATATTGAGAAATTTACTTTGCGCTACGAGAATAGCCAAGATGTGCTAAAAGTCTATTATCGTCGAGAAAAAGGCTCTTTATTACCAAAAAGTAAAAAATTCAAATTTGGCCGTTCTACCAAAACGGTTTTAGCCGATGGCGGTCAACAAACCTATCGACAAGTTCAAGAGCCCTCGCTGATTGTCGTACGAGCCCTAGAAGAACTAGAGCAAATTGTTGGCAAGCAGAAAGAAGAGAAAATCACCAGAGAAGAACTGATTAACGAGCTTGAGCACTTAGAAAAAGTCATGCAAAACAAAATTTCAGAGATCAAGCACAAGATCAATGCATTAAAATAAGAACTCTCAAGCGTAATTTTAACGCACTTAACAATACAACATCGCATGGCGGACTCATTGCTATGGGCCCGCTACTGGTCTGAGTTATCAAATCCCGCTAGAATCACCACCTTTGTACCACTCTTATTGAAAATAAGTGATTGCCCCATGTTATTAATTTCATCACCAAAAGATTTGGCTTTCATCATGCGCCAAGGCGGCGTCATTGCTTACCCAACCGAGGGGGTATGGGGACTTGGCTGTGACCCATTTAATGAGCAAGCTGTCAAGCGGATTCTAACACTGAAATCTAGACCCATGGAAAAAGGACTCATCCTAGTGGGTGGGCACGCCAATCACTTAAAGCCATGGGCAGACACCCTAGAACAAAAAGCAGCAGAACGTCTCATCAGCCAAACGGAAATTCCAACATCTTGGGTTGTGCCAGACACCAGCATTGCTCCTGCGTTTGTGAGAGGCGAGCACCAAAGTGTGGCCATTCGTCTTTGCCGACATCAACCAGTACAGACTCTTTGTGAAGCCTTTAATGGAGTGATTGTCTCAACATCCGCTAATCCCGCAGGTCTTGAGCCCGCCATGAGCGCCATCGAAGTGGACAATTATTTCGGCAATCGAATTGATGCCATTTATGATGCCCCACTTGGTAATGCCACTCAGCCCTCACAAGTAAAAGACATATTAACAGGCAAACTGTTTCGCGCCTGAGATAAAAAGGTCCTATTTATTGATAAATAGGGTACAAGTCTGTGAGTAACGCCTGTTTTGTACACAACTGACAAAAATAGGCCAAAAAAAACAGTGGACTGAATACAATACACCCACTGTTTTGTTGATAACCAACGTTAGACCCTTACATAATGGATCAATGGCCGCCTAAGTAGGCATCACGTACTTCTGGGTTTACTAGCAACTCTTGTCCTGTTCCAGTTAAACGAATTTCTCCATTTACCATCACATAACCACGATCAGCGAGTTTTAAAGCATGGTTCGCATTTTGCTCAACAAGAAAGATAGTCATCCCAGTGCTGGCAACATCTTCCAAAATTTTAAAAATTTGCTTAACAATAATCGGCGCGAGCCCCAAACTTGGTTCGTCTAATAATAGCAGCTTAGGGCGGCTCATCAGAGCACGAGCAATGGCCAGCATTTGCTGCTCACCGCCCGACATGGTTGACGCCCGCTGGTTGCGGCGTTCTTTCAGTCGAGGAAACAGCTCAAACATATGCTGCATATCTTTTTCCGCGTGTTCCATGCCAATGGGAATCGTCCCCATTAACAAGTTCTCTTCTACCGACATACCAGGAAAAATGCGACGCCCTTCCGGAGACTGAGCTAATCCATGAGACGCCACATAGTGCGCGCTTTTCTGCGAGATATCTTCACCACGATAAATAATTTCGCCTGATGAGATGCGAGGTTGGCCGAAAATAGACATCAATAAAGTTGACTTACCTGCTCCGTTGGCACCAATTAAGGTGACAATTTCTCCTTCCGTAACCGTGAGCGAAACTTTCTTTAATGCTTGGATTGGACCGTAATGGACATCAACCTCTTTAAACTCCATCAAGGTTGTCATAGGGTCACCTCCTCACCTTCTTCTGCGCCAAGATACGCCGCAATGACTTTAGGATTATTCTTAATCTCATCTGGATTCCCTTTAGCAATCACTTCACCATGATCCAGTACCACAATATAATCCGAGATATCCATGACCATCCCCATATCATGCTCAATCAGTAACACCGTCGTATTATGCTGATCGCGCAGCACGCGTATCATTTTGGTCAACGCCTCTGTTTCTGAAGGGTTCAACCCCGCTGCGGGCTCATCCAAGCAAATAATTTCTGGATTGGTACACATCGCACGCGCAATTTCTAAACGGCGCTGCTGCCCATAAGACAATTCACCCGCCAAGCGGTTAGCAAACTCTGTCAAATCCACCACGCCCAACCAATAGAAAGCACGTTCAAGGGCTTCTTCTTCAGATTGCTGATACGAAGGTGTGTTTAAAATGCCTGCTAGCAAATTACGGTTCACTCGCATATGTTGAGCAACTAATAAGTTCTCAACCACAGACATTTCTTTAAACAGACGTATATTTTGAAACGTACGAGACAAACCCGCACGGTTTACCAGATGCGACCCACCAAACATTTTGTATTTCAAACGTTTTAAAAAAGCGACAGGGGAAATAAAGTCAGTCGCCTTAAATGGCTCACCCAACACTTTAATAACACTGGTGTCTTTGCCATTCGCTGACAACATAATGTTTCCACCTGTTGCCTTATAAAAGCCAGTCAGACAATTGAACACCGTTGTTTTCCCCGCGCCATTTGGGCCAATTAAAGCCGACACCGAACCACGTTTTATATTAAACGTCACATCATTAAGGGCTTTGATACCACCAAAGTGCATGACCAAGTTTTCTACTTTTAAGATGTTCTCTTGGCTCATTTCACCACCCCTTCTTTCCGAGCAAAACCACGTCGAGTGATACGAACAAGACCACGAGGTTTCCAGATCATCATAACGACCATCAAAATTCCGAATAACAAAATACGATATTGCGCTACCTCTCTTAACAACTCAGGCAATACCGTCAAACAGAAGGCGGCAATCACCACACCCACCGTTGACCCCATCCCGCCAAGAACGACAATGGCAAGAATCAAAGCAGATTCAAAAAAGGTAAATGAAGTGGGGTTAATAAAGCCTTGATAGGTCGCAAAGAACACTCCTGCAATACCTGCCGTGGCAGCTCCCATCATGAATGCAGATAACTTAACCAATACATGATTAAGGCCGAGCGAGCGACAAGCAATCTCATCTTCACGCAAGGCTTCCCAAGCTCTGCCAATAGGCATTTTCACCAAACGATGTTTGATAAACAGCACCGCCCATACAACGACAAACAAGACCAAATAGACAAACATGTACTTATGAGCAGAATCATAAGGTACATTAAAGTACTCATGAAAGGTTTCGCCATGGGCAGAACGCCGCTTAAACTCTAAGCCAAATAAAGTCGGCGCAGGAGCTGTGATACCATTTGGCCCATGGGTAAATGACTGCCAGTTGGTGAGCACCAAACGAATAATCTCACCGAAACCAAGCGTGACGATAGCAAGATAATCACCGTGCATTCGAAGCACAGGGAAACCCAAAATTGCCCCTGCACACGCGGCTAAAATCGCCGCAATTGGCAACATGGACCAAAATCCCAAGCCAAGATGATTATACCCTAGTGCTAAACCATAGGCGCCAATGGCATAGAAACCCACGAAACCTAAATCTAATAGGCCAGCCAGCCCCACAACGATATTAAGGCCCAGCCCCAGTAAGACATAAATCAAACCTAAAATAACAATCGTGAGCACATACTTGGAAGCAATGAAGGGCACTAAAAGACCAATGACCATGACTAGTGGAATAATCCAAACCATTTTGGATTTATGATTTGGGGGTAAGACAGTCACACCATCGTCATTATTGGCATAACGAAATGCCATCATCTTACCTCGATGTGTTTGAAAGAAAGTCGACATCAAAAAACGCCCAACAAACACAATCGCAACAATCACGAATACTCGATCAAAGCTCAGCTTAAATTGGTAACCATTGAGAACGATCCCCATGATGGGTCCGAAAACCACCAGTGCCATCAACGCAGCGATAATGGCATCAGTCCCACTTTTTTTGTAACTAATATCAGTCTGAGTCATTTACACTTTCTCCACGGCAGGTTTACCAAGAAGACCACTTGGACGAATAATCAAAATAAGCACAAGTAGAGAGAAAGAAAACACATCCTTATAGTCAGAACTGATTAAGCCTGCAAATAAGGATTCGGACAACCCAAGAATTATGCCGCCAAGCATAGCACCAGGTAATGATCCAATACCGCCAAGCACCGCAGCAGTAAAGGCTTTAATCCCCATAATAAAGCCGATATAGAAATCAAACGAACCATAATCCAAGGTCACCAAAACACCGGCTAAGGCAGCCATAGAAGAACCAATGACGAACACGGAAGAGATCACTTTGTCAGTATCAATCCCCAAAATTGACGCCATTTTCCTATCTTGTTGCGTCGCACGACACATACGCCCCAACTTGGTTTTTTGAATGATGTAAGTCAAAACCCCCATGCCGGCAAAGGCAATCAACAAAATCAATATTTTCAGATAAGTAATTTGTACAAAACCATCACCTACATGAAAACG
Source organism: Marinomonas spartinae (assembly GCF_016461715.1). Classification (GTDB taxonomy): domain Bacteria; phylum Pseudomonadota; class Gammaproteobacteria; order Pseudomonadales; family Marinomonadaceae; genus Marinomonas; species Marinomonas spartinae_A. Next base: position 53,719 of record NZ_JAEMUI010000017.1, read on the forward strand.
AATGGCTCCAGACAATAACGTTGGTACACCTTGTTGATTAGGACCCTGGCTCAGCTGCACATAGTTTTGCAGAATTAACGACATCCCAATCGCAGAAATCAAAACAGAAAGACGGCTTGAATTTCGCAGTGGACGATATGCCACCCGCTCGATCACCCAACCATACGCCCCTGTGACAATAATCGTAAAAATCAACGTGCCAATCAGTATGAAAGGAAAAGATTGCACACCAAAAAAAGTCAGTAACGCAATCGCAATGGCGGTGAGATAAGCCGAGACCATGTAAACATCGCCATGGGCGAAGTTAATCATCCCAATAATGCCGTATACCATTGTGTAACCGATTGCAATAAGTCCATAAACAGAACCGAGAGTTAGCCCATTAACCAACTGCTGGAGAACGATATCCATCGCAAAACCTCATGGGGGGAATAAAACTAAAAACAGGCTCATTGGTATCTATATACCAATGAGCAAGTGAACAAACTAATTAGGGCAATTAGTCAAGTTGATGGTATTTACCTTTATCATCCCACTTATACATGACGTAGTCGGATACGGTTAGGTCACCTTTTTTATCAAAGGTTTTCTTACCCATAACAGTATTTACTGAGTGAGAGTGTAACCACTGCGCAGCTTTGACTGGGTCAAGCTTCTCATGACCTAGCGCGTCTGCCACTACTTGCATCGCAGTGTAGGCGTAAAGCGTGTAGCCTTCTGGCTCATAACCACTATCACGAAATTCTTTAACAACGGCTTTACCTGCAGGGTAGCTAGTTGGATTAGCGCCAAAGGTCATGTAGACGCCATTGGCGTATTTAGCACCACCCGCCACTGTTACAAACTCATCGGATACGATACCGTCACCAGACATAAAAATGGCTTTTGAACCTTGATCACGAAGCTGACGAACCAATGGACCCGCTTCAGAATGCAGGCCACCAAAGTAAACCAAGTCGGCGTTTACTGAACGAATTTTAGTCACCAAGGCATTGAAGTCTTTCTCACCACGAGTCAAACCTTCATACATCACTTCTTTAACACCATAACCATTCAGGGTTTTTTTCATGGCATCAGCCAAGCCTTTACCATAAGTGGTTTTATCATTAATGATAGCAACACGTTTGGCTTTTAATGTATCCACAATATAGGTTGCGGCAACATCACCTTGCTGATCATCACGACCACAAACACGGAATACATTTGGCAGTCCTCGATCAGTCAAGATAGGACTAGTAGAAGCAGGGTTAACCATCAACACGCCAGCGTCAGCGTAAACGTTTGATGCAGGAATACTAGAAGAGGAACAGAAGTGACCGACCACCGCTACGACATTGTCAGAGTCCACTAATCGGTTTGCAACAGACAAGGCTTGTTTTGGTTCACAAGCATCGTCTGCTTTAATCAAGTTAATCTTTTCACCATCAATACCGCCTGCGGCATTAATGTCTTCCGCTGCTTTTTTGGCACCTTCCCATAGCTGCTTACCAAACGCCGCATTGGCACCGGTAAATGGACCCGCCACACCGATATTCACATCGGCTTGCGCTAAGGTTGCTGCACCAGCTACCGCAATAGAAAGTAACGTTTTTCTTAAAACCGCATTTGACATGTTCAGAGCTCCCACTTTTTTGTTTATCGTTTTTATTAAATAGCAAGAAGCGTTCCAGAAAATTAAAACCAAAGAAATGATGGTAAAAATGGAACTATTTATTTTTTTTATAAAAAATGTGCACACTTTTCACACACAAGATTAATCCGTGCACAAAAATTGGTCAATATAAAAAAGACAAATCTATGAAATAAAATAGGGAATTTGGCCGACAAGAAAGCACAAAACACCATAGATTAAGAGATTTTAAGGATTATATTTCAAACAATAGAAAGCGTCGCACCGAAAAAAGGCAATAATCGATGTAAGGAAAGGCAAAACAACAAGACTTCACAGGTTATTTGTGTCAAGACATTGTCATCTCTTAAATATAGACAAAAAGCACAGAAAAGTTTGTCAAAAAACTCCGCTTTTCTATCAAAAAACTCTGGAAACTGTCTTTTTTAGCAAAATAGTGAGCCAGCCTTTTTGCAACATCACGAACCAACGCCTTAACACTCCATAGAAGAGCTCAATAGAAAAACGCACTTTTGAGGCTGCTCTAGAACCAGAGCAGCCTCAATAAATGATCTAGATGAGCCACCTATAGAGAAGGGGCGTGATAGCTGAGTATCTGCGATAGAGGCACCAGAACAACATCATCCTTATTGAGTTGCGTTAAACGCTTCTTCAAATAAGACAAAGTTTCTGGATAGGGATGGCCAATTGCCATGGCTTGACCACGATGTTTTGCTAGCTTAATCAACCGAGAAAACTGACGATCTATGGCTTTTTCCGTGCGAATGTTATCCAAAAAAACATCCCGCGTGGTGGTTTTCAGACCATATCTCTTCGCTGTTACCCCCGCCACACTATGAGAAGACGTTAAACTGTCTATAAAAAACAAATGGTGCTGTTTCAAAGTCTGCATCACCCAATCCATCGACTGCTGATCGGCAGTCAGCAAACTTCCCATGTGATTGTTCACCCCTTGAATACCAGGCAGGCTGTCGATATCTTTCGTCAACGCAGTTTTTAGCTCCGTTTCCGACATCCGCGCATACAATCCGCCAGGCCCTAACTTCAACTCCCTTTCATTTTCCATCGGCGCATGCAGCATGGTGAGTCGTCCTTGCTCTTTGGAACGCACTGCCGTTTGATGAGCAAACGGCGTCATTGGTAGAATGGCTAATGCCACTTCTTTAGGTAACTGTAAAGCCCCTAACATTCCTCTGCGATTATAACCAAGGTCATCAATCAAAATCGCAATCCTCACTTTTCGACCAAGCAAAGACGAATCACGAGATAACGTGGATGATTCAGGCTTTTGTCCCTCGACCACACGATCATCAATGGTTTGTAGCATCAACGGACGATCATCATCTTGCTGCTCAGGGTTCAAAGCATCAAACATTATAAACTCTGATTGATCTTTCCCTGATGGCTCCATTGCACTTTTCAACGGAGCTGTCAGCGACGCTAACCAAGAGGTTAAGGCAGGAAAACTCACTGACTCCGTCGAAACCTGAGCATGATAAGGTACAGGATGACTTTCATGAGCAAACAACGCACAGGCAGTCAAGCCTATATAGAGCGAGACAAACAAGCGCATCATTCGCTTGATCGGAACAACTTTCACAATAAACTCTCTCAAGAACGGTGATCAAACTTAGGTAGTGTTTTCAAAATTGTCACCGCTTGAAACAACTGAAAATCTTTTTTCGCTAACTCACTTAACTTAACCCCTTGCGTGTCAAAGCGATCCGCTCCACCTGTTCCATTACTTAAATGTCCACTTAATTCAGACTCTTTGACGATGAAAGGCTCTTTGGTCAAGCTTAGAGTAGCTTGCGGAACAACAAGGTCAGGAGTAATACCCTGCGCTTGGATAGATCGTCCATTAGGTGTGTAATACAGGGCGGTCGTCAACTTGACAGCAGCGCCATTCGATAAAGGAATCACCGTTTGCACAGAGCCTTTACCAAAGGTATTCGTTCCTAGGATCAAACCGCGATGATGATCTTGCAAAGCACCTGAAACAATCTCGGAGGCGGATGCCGACCCTTGGTTGACAAGCACGACTAAAGGCACATTAGGCAACAGGGTGTTTTTCGTTGTTGCTCTAAATTGGCTGTTCGACGCGTCATCTCGGCCTTTGGTGTAGACAATCATACCTTTATTGATAAAGGCATCAACAACGCCCACTGCGGCTTGTAACACCCCACCTGGGTTGTTTCTAAGATCCAACACAACTCCCTTAATCGGCTTTTGCTTTTTCAGCTTATTAATCGCATGATAAAACTCTTGAGCCGTATCTCCCTGAAACTGGCTGATGCGGAAGTAGGCAATGTTATCCCCTAGCCATTTTGTCGATACACTATTATCGGCAATCATCTGGCGTTCAAGGCTAAAATGTTTGATCTCACCATGGCGCTCTATATCAAGAGACAATGTCGTGCCTGCGTCACCACGCATCAAATTCATGACATCCTCAAAGCTCATGTTGGTAACCACTGTATTGCCTACCTTCACAATCACATCACCAGGTAAGATGCCTGCTTTCGCAGCGGGAGACCCATCAATGGGAGAGACAATCACTAGCTTATTGTCCTTCAATTCCACTTCAACTCCGACTCCAGCGTATTCCCCTGTCGTCAGCTGATCAAAATCTTTCACTTCCTCTTTCGTCAAGTACTCAGAATGGGGATCCAAGCCAGCTACCATGCCTTTGAGTGCTTTATTGAGAATTTGTTGATCCGACATGGGGTGTACATAGTTGTCACGGATCGTTTCAAAGGTCTCCACAAATGCTTGTATTTGCGACAACGGCAATGTCGAGTTCTCCACTCCTTTATCGTTGACTGCAACCGCCTTCTTGGCACTAGAGGTATCCGCTGCGAAACTTGGCTGCATAGAAAACGCCACCAATAAACACACCACTCCACGACTTAAGAACTTCATCATACTTTTTCCTGTTGTTATCTTTGGTGACTCATATTAGGGATGAGCCGCCCTCCACTAACGCCGTCTTAGCCACGCGAGTGGCTTAAGCGGCGTACCATCATGACGAATAGCAAAAAACAATGCGGGTTCAGAACGACCACCCGAGCTACCAACGGTGGCAATCACATCATTCGCATTGACCCACTCACCGACTTCTTTAAGCAAACTTTGGTTGTAACCATACAAAGACATATAGCCATTGCCATGGTCGATAATAAGTAAAAAGCCAAACCCTCTTAACCAGTCGGCAAACACCACACGTCCATTGAAAATGGCATGAACTGGCTCACCTTCTTTACCTTTTAACGTCACCCCACCTAAATTGATACTGCCATCCGAGGGCAGTTCAACCAAGGGTCTAAGTGGTGGTACTAACTTACCTTTTTGTGATGAAAAAGGCACATCCTGATCTGGTAATTTTATATCGGCCAACGCTTCTTCAAGCTGTTTCAAGACACTTTCTAATTGCTGCTGATTCTTTTTTAGCTGTTCGGAGCGCTGATTGCCCTTTTTTAAATCTTGGTCAAGCTTCGCTAATAGCTCACGACGGCTTTGTTTTTCTTTATTTAACTTGTCACGTTGAGCGAGCAAAGAGGCCTGTTCTTGCGCTTGCTGTGCACGTTGGCTACGGATACTTTTTTCCACCAAGTTGAGATCATTCACTTGGCTGGCGTAACCATTAATAAGGGATTGACGGGCATCGGATACATAACGGTTGTACTGAACTAATCGATCCACGTCTTTACCAGAACCGTTCAGCAAAAGCTTAATGGCTTCTTGCTTGCCAGAACGATAAACCGCCCTCAATTGGGCGGCTATTTGTGAGTTTTGCTGTTGAATACTGAGCTGCAGGTCTCCCTGCTGAATTTTCAGCTTCGAGAGCTGTTTTTCTCCCTTTTTTAAGCTCTCTTTTAACTGATCAATTTGTTTCATCAAGTGTTGGATGGCTTTTTCTTTGCTCTCCAATTGATTTTCCACATCAGACCGTTGAGATTTCACTTCCTTCATCCAACGATTGAGCTTTTGTAGGTCTTTCTTCAGTGCTTCAATTTGTTGCTTTGCTTGCTCTGGTGTTTGTGGTGTGTTTGACGCTGTTGCCGCCCAACTCACACTGGACAGCAACAGGAGAACCCAACACAACACATGACGACAAAAAACTGCCATCGGTTACCTCACGAACGCGTGAGCAGACTGGTGCCACTCATTTCTTCTGGCTTGTCCATACCCATCATCTCCAGCAAGGTGGGGGCGATGTCTGATAATGCACCATCTTTCAGCCCTAGATGTTGATCACCATTTGGTGCGAACAAAACCAAAGGCACAGGCCCAGTGGTATGCGACGTCAAAGGTTGAGTACCATCATCACTCAACATTTGCTCAACATTACCGTGATCTGCCGTAATCAAGCATTGGCCGCCATTCTCTTGCAATGCCTCCATAATACGACCGAGACAGGTATCCACGGCTTCAACCGCTTTCACCGCTGCATCAAAAATACCACTGTGCCCAACCATATCGCCATTAGCAAAGTTACAAATGATTGTGTCATATTTGCCAGCTTTGATCACTTCTACCAATTTATCTGTCACCTCAGGTGCACTCATTTCTGGCTTCAAATCATAAGTCGCTACATTAGGAGAGGGAATCAGCTCACGATCTTCTCCCTCAAAAACGGCTTCTTCCCCGCCGTTAAAGAAGAAAGTTACATGGGCGTATTTTTCCGTTTCCGCAATGCGCAGCTGTTTTTTACCTGCTTTGGACAACACTTCCCCTAAGGTATTGCTTAACGCAACGGGAGGGAAAGCCACATCGGCTTCAATGTCCGCAGCAAACTCAGTAAAGGTAACAAAGGCAGCATAATCAGGGTGGGCTTCCCGCTTGAAGCCACTAAAGTTCGGATCTGTAAACGCACGAGTCAACTGACGAGCGCGGTCTGGCCTAAAGTTCGCAAAGACAACCGCATCACCATCCTGCATGGAAACAGGCTCACCAATCACGGTGGCTTTCACAAATTCGTCGTTTTCATCACGATCATACGCCGCTTGAATGGCCTCTTCTGCCGTCTTGGCTTGGAACTGGCCTTTGCCCATAACAATGGCGTCATAAGCCGTTTGTACTCGATCCCAGCGATTATCACGATCCATTGCAAAATAACGGCCCGTTAAGGTAGCGATCTTACCAACACCTAACGCTTTTAACTTATCTTCTAACGTTGCAATGGGGGTTTTGGCCGAGCGTGGAGGCGTATCCCGTCCATCCGTAAAGCCATGAACATACACTGCTTTTGCACCACGTTTTGCCGCTAATTCACACATGGCGATGATTTGTTCGTAGTGACTATGAACCCCACCATCCGACAATAATCCCATGATATGAACCGCTTTACCTGCTTTAACAGCTTTATCGACCGCGCCAACCAGCACGTCATTTTCAAAAAAACTGCCATCTTCAATGGCTTTACCGATACGGGTGAAGTTCTGGTACACAACACGACCCGCGCCAAGGTTCATATGGCCCACTTCTGAGTTGCCCATTTGCCCTTCTGGCAAGCCAACCGCAAGACCCGATGTTTTGATAAAGGAATGGGCTTGGTTTTCCCATAGAGCATCCCAGTTTGGCGTATTGGCTACGGCAATCGCATTGGACTTTGACGTGTCACTGTAGCCCCATCCGTCAAGAATAAAGAGTGCTGTGGTTTTCTTATTCATGGTGATCCATCCGTAAGTTGGTCATAATGATGTTTCGGTCTATTTGCTTCGATACTATCACAGACCTGTAATTTTGTTACAGGCTCTGCTTTCTATTCTAACCATTAATCTTCTCTATTTATTCACTGCCAATATTCGCTAATAGCCAATCTCGAAATGCAACCACTTGTTCTAAATCCGCTTTGTCCGCCGGATAGGATAACAAATACTCATTGGGTGTTCTCACTTCTTCGCCAAAAGGGGCAACAAGTTCTCCTGCCTCTAATGCTTGCTCGGTCAAAATAGTCGGCATAATAGCAATGCCCATATTATTTTTCGTGGCTTCTAATAACATATGGAAATGAGCAAAAGACGTACCCGCAAACGAACCACTTTCTAACCCTTTTGCCACCAGCCAATCAGGCCACGCATTCATACGTGATGACAAGTGCAACAAAGGAAACTGTGTCACATCATGGCATTGCCAATCATTCAATCTTTTTGTTTGATCAAACTGAGTCAAAAGACGGGGAGAGCACACAGCAACCACTTTTTCAGAAATAAGCCGATGAGAAACCGCCCGAGGCCAATGATCGCCACCATAGTGTAAAATGATATCGATGCTATCCGCATCAATCTTTGCCGCATCATCTAATGAGCGCAGTTTAATTTGAAATTCCGGGTGTGCTTGCTGAAACCTTGCCAAGCGCGGCATCAGCCAATAAGAAGCAAAGGTGGGGAGAGCAGAAATGGTCAGCGTTGTTTTTTCATCTTCTCGATGCAGCATTTTTAAGCTGGCGATCTCCATGCCATCTAAAAGCGGCACCACCTCCTTGTAATACGCAGCGCCAGTACTCGTTAGCACAAGCCGTTTATTCAATCGAATAAATAAATCCCGCGACAAGAACTCTTCTAGATTACGAATCTGACGACTCACTGCACTCTGCGTAAGATGCAGCTCTTGAGCAGCACGAGTAAAACTAAGATGTCTAACCGATGCCTCAAAACACTTGAGCGCGGTTGACGACGGAATATAACGCCGCATGTGATAGCCATTACTTATTAAAATGAGAGAGGCTAACTGTAACGTATTCGATACACTTTCCCAAACATTGAATGATACGAATGCACTATTATTGCGCACTCATTTCATTCAACATCATTCAGTCAGCACGTTTTATTAATTTGAATGGAACACAACCCAAAAGGCAAGACGAAACTGAGCACCTACTCTTTAGACTAATCTAATGCATGCGCCTTTTGCCCATAATGATAGGTATGAGCCCCGACTTCATAAAACATGCGCTTCAACTCACGCAAAGGGATATTACGCAACAAGGTAGTGGGTACCGAGAGCGAATCACGCTGACCAACAAACCACTCAGCGAGCTCTTTGCCCATAACGGTTCCCGGTCCAATGCCACGGCCACTGTAACCTGCGACACTATACAGCCCCTGCTGAAGCTGCTGGCAGTGGGGTAGATGGTCTTCGCTGTAAGCAATTTTTCCTGTCCAGCAATAATCCCATTCAACCTTATCGAGCACAGGGAAAATTTCCGTGACTCGTTGAGTCGCCCAGTTTGATAACACACGACCTTCACCGCCCATACCACCAAACACTAAGCGACCTTGCTTATCCATACGAAACGAACTCATGACCGTGCAAGTGTCCCAAACGCCTTCTTTATTTGGCAAAATTTTCGCCAACTGCTCGTCATTGAGCGGCTTAGTTGCCAGCTGGCTGTAAAAGATAGGGACGAACTTGCGCGCTTGTACTCTCACACCATGCTCACTGTAGGCATTGGTCGCCAAAATGACTTTTTCAGCGCGAATTTCCCCTTGATTGGTCTTTACTTGCCAACCATTTTCACAGGGTAAAATACTGTCTACTGGCGAATAATCATAAAGTTTTGCGCCTTCTTTAATCGCTGCATGGGCCAGTCCTCGGGCATACGCCAGAGGCTGAATGGTCCCAGCACGAGGATCAAATAAGGCCGAATTAAATTTGTTCGAACCAATACGTAATTGCGCTTCGGCAGCGCCCAAAAGCTCTACTGGCGCACCACGCTTCCTCATTTGCTCATAGCGACGTTGCAGTTGCGCCAGACCGGCTTTCCCGACGCCCGCGTGTAAAGTTCCATGACGTACCGCTTCACACTCAATTTTATACTCATCAATCAAGCCATAGACATAATCTGGCGCGGCGGCCAAAGCGTCATACATAACCCTACCTGCTTCGGGGCCAAGGGCTCGATCTAGTTGGTCAGGCTCTAACCAAACCCCCGCATTGGCTAGACCCACATTACGACCTGAGCCACCAAAACCGATTTCTTGTGCTTCCACCACCGCCACACTGACGCCTAATCTAGCCAAATGCAAAGCCGCCGATAATCCTGTAAAACCGCCACCGACGATCACCACACTCACATCCTGAGACCCCGTTAAAGGCGTGAGCTTGGGACCTGCTGGCGCAGTTGCCCGCCATAATGAATCGCATACTGCATCAGACATAATCAAACCTCAAAGTAAATGAGAACAAGGTAAAAACAACAAAGGCGAGCGTCTGCTCACCTTTGCTTTTCATGCTATAGACGCTAATCGTAAGGCTTGCGTTTTTCCCTTACTCAAAAACAATCCCTTGAGCCAAAGGTAAGTCGCCACCATAGTTAACGGTATTCGTCGTGCGGCGCATATAATTTCGCCATGCATCAGAGCCAGACTCACGACCGCCCCCCGTGTCTTTTTCACCGCCGAAAGCGCCGCCAATTTCCGCACCAGAGGTACCGATATTCACGTTCGCAATGCCGCAATCTGATCCAGCTGGAGACATAAATAACTCTGCCTCACGCATACTCTCAGTGAAAACGGCCGAAGACAGACCTTGCGGTACTTCGTTTTGGATCTCAATGGCTTCATCAAATGACGAGTAGGTCAATACATAAAGAATCGGTGCAAAGGTTTCTTCATGGACAATAGGCGCATCATGAGCGATACGAACGATCGCTGGACGTACATAAAAGCCTCCCTCAGGCACGCCTTCAGTTACCCGATCACCACCACAAACAATGGTGCCACCTTGTTTTTTTGCCGCTTCAAGAGCCGCTTGCATACGCGCAAAGCTGCCTTCATCAATCAGTGGCCCAACTAAATTACCATCCGATAATGGGTTACCAATGCGCAGAGACCCATAAGACTTCGCCAAACGTTCCACCAAGCCATCCACAATCGATTCATGGGCAATCAAACGACGTAATGTGGTACAGCGTTGGCCTGCGGTTCCGGCAGCCGAAAACACAATTGCACGCAGTGCCAAATCCAAATCCGCCGTTTGAGATACAATCATGGCATTGTTCCCACCAAGTTCCAGTAGTGAGCGACCAAGACGACCCGCTACCGTTTTTGCGACAGCCCGTCCCATAGCAGTCGACCCCGTTGCCGAGACAAGCGGGAAAGTATCGCTTGCCGAAATGGCTTCACCAAGCTCACGATCGCCAATCATCACACTGACCGATGCTTTCGGAATATCTGGCATATCAGCAATGACATTTTGCGCTATTTGGTACATGGCCAACGCACACAAAGGCGCTTTTTCAGAGGGTTTCAGCAAGACAGGATCGCCACATACCAAACCAAGCATGGTGTTCCAAGACCAAACCGCCATAGGGAAATTGAATGCAGTAATCACAGCTACAGGCCCCAATGGTTGCCATTGTTCCATCATTCGGTGACCTGGGCGTTCTGAAACGATCGACAAGCCATGCAGCATACGCGATTGCCCCACCGCGAAGTCACAGACATCAATCCACTCTTGCACTTCACCAAGGGCTTCCGGAAGAATTTTACCTGCTTCGAGGGAAATCACTTGGGCCAGTTCGTGTTTATACTTACGGGCTTCTTCACCAATACGGCGAACCAATTCACCACGACGCGGTGCTGGTACAAGACGCAGCGCTTTAAAGGCGTCTTTTAGTTCATCATTTACTGTATTCAGTTGACTTGGCGTAGCATTTTTAAAAGTAGAAAGTATCGCGCCATCAATTGGGCTACGAACAGAAAACGAACTACCACTGCCCAATACTTGTGTATTACCCGTTAATACGCTGAAAAACGTCTCGCCCTGTTTGAGCGTATTGATACCGAGCGTGTCTAAACAAGCTAATGTCATGGGGAACCTCTTTCGTTAAATTCAAGGAGCTAGGCGACGCCAAACCGCGTTACCTCTAATATCTTCACCATATACTGCCTTTGACTGAATTGAGAAATACTGATTTCCTGCCTCTGGTCTAGTTTTTAACTATAGCCTACGCCATACTGGTCTCATTACTGATCAACCTATTCATCAACAAAACTGAGTTAGACATGGACATTCGATCATTACGCTATTTTATCGCGGTATTTGAAGAACGTAGTTTGAGCGCCGCCGCCAAACGCTGCTTTGTCGCCCAGCCCTCTATTTCTGCCACCCTAGCGCAAATGGAAGACGATCTAGGTACCAACTTATTTGTGCGTCATTCCAAAGGGGTCACACCAACCGATAGCGGCACCCAGCTCTACCCTCATGCCTGTAAGATGATCAGTGAAATGAACGCCATGAGAGAACTTTTTTCCCAGCCAGCCAACTCCCTCGACCTATCAGTTTCATTGATGCCTTTTTTATCGGGCGCCCTAATTGGCAAGGTCATCAAAACCATGTTAGAAGAAGTGCCTGAACTGAAACTTAGTTTGGTTGATGACACAGAAAGCGCTGATTTACGCTTCACATGCAGTCGTTATAAACAAGATGACGACGTGTTCTACCCCTTATGGGAAGATGAATACGTTATCGCAATGCCCACCGACCATTGGCTATCTGACTTCGTCACGGTATCCATCAAGCAAATAGACCGACAACCCTTTATCTCGCGCACACCCTGTGACATTTTAGAGTCATGGAATTATCTGGTACAAAAAAGTGGTCTATCAATGGACGTGCGAGCGACAGTCAAAACAGAAGAATATGCTCTTGACCTAGTAGCAGCTGGTTTAGGGATTTCCCTAATTCCAGAACACTCAGCACGAGGTAGAACCGACATATGCCTTCGTCACTTAAACGATGTCAATCTAAAACGCATGGTGGGGTTAGCTCATCACAAACAACACAGTTTTCCCGCCCATTTGATCCAAGCGATTTTATCGGCCAAGACCAGCATTGTGAGTAATAAAACGCATGCGGAACTCAGCTCACCTTAAATACAGACCGAAATAACGGGCTTTTTGCATCCTAAAAACCTTGTCGCATGATCAAAACGCATCAACCAGTGATTTTTTACCCTTTGTATCTTCCGCTAATAATCCAGTACAGTTGAGTAAATACAACAATGAATATCGAGGTTACTATGCAGCCATCCACGTTCTTTGACTCTTTATGGCAAAGCTATGTCAAAGTGACACCACAAGCCGATCGAATACAAGCTCTGTTTAAAAGCCACGGCGAAGAGGTTCTTAATGATCATGTAGCCTTTCGTACCTTCGCAAACTCGCCGATTGCTTTGGCAACGCTAGAACCACAACTCGAAAGTATGGGGTATAAAGCATACGGTGCTTTTTGCTTTGAAAACAAACACCTGGTGGCTCGTTGTTACAAACACAGCGATTCCTCTTTGCCGAAAATATTTTTGTCCGAATTACTGGTTGAAGAGTTACCAACAAACTGTCAGCACATTATCCAAGGCTTGATTGAACAGATCCCAACCGATGCCGTACAAACCCCTGAAATTTTCTGGGCTGGTTGCCTATGGGATACCATTTCGCTGAAAGACTACAACACCCTTGCTGAACACAGTGAATACGCGGCCTGGTTAGCCACCATGGGATTACAAGCGAACCATTTCACCGTAAGTATCAATAAACTAGACACCTTCACCAGCATCGAAGAAGTCAATCAGCTGCTTCAAGACGAGGGTTATGTATTGAATCAGGTAGGAGGATTAGTAAAAGGCTCTCCTGAGCTTTTTCTGGAACAATCTTCTACCATGGCAGACAAAATAAACTTCACCTTTGCTGATGGTGAAGAAAAAACTATCCCAAGTTGTTTTTATGAGTTTGCCCGTCGTCATACAATGCCAGACGGCAAGATTTTCGACAGTTTTATCGAAGGTAATGCCGATAAGATCTTCGATTCCACCAATACAAAATAACACTGATCGTCGGTCATTTTTAGCAACTTAGCGTGAAAACAACCTTCAATAGCGAACCTTAAACGGTTTGCTATTGAAGATTATTTCACCCATAACAGCTATACATCCTTCCATATTCCTTACCGCTGATCATCAGAGAGTATGTACCGATTCCACAGGCCGTGTATAATGCTGGCAGTTTTTAAATAGGCCTACGAGATTATGATCAATCAACTTATTACATTTGCAACCAATCACTGGGAACTGGTCGCGCTCTTCGTCGCGATTTTGATTACATTGATCTTCAATGAAACCAAAGGTGGCCCTAAAGGCGTGTCTACAAGCACAGCGACCACCCTGATGAACAATGATGAAGCCGTTGTTCTAGATATTCGTCCAGAAAAAGAGTTCAAAACAGGACACATTACTGGTGCAATTAACATTCCCGCAGACAAAATTAAAAGCAGCCTAAACAAGCTTGAAAAACACAAAGACATGGCCATTATCGTGGCGTGTAAGACAGGCATGAATTCCAATGCTACTGCCAAAGAATTAAATAAAGCAGGGTTTGCAAAAGTCTTTAAACTGAAAGGTGGTATAACGGAATGGCAAACATCCAACCTACCACTGGTAAAAACTAAGTGAGGCAACCATGGCCAATGTCACCATCTACTCTAGCGATTACTGCCCTTTTTGCATCCGTGCAAAGCAGCTATTAACCAGCAAAAACGTCGATTTTAACGAAATCAACGTAGACGGTCAGCGTGAGCGCCGCCAAGAAATGATGGAAAAAAGTGGTCGCCACACGGTTCCACAGATTTGGATAGATGAGTTACACGTCGGGGGCTGTGATGAACTCTTCGCCCTTGAACGTGAACATAAGCTAGACCCTCTATTGGCAAAATAAGCCTAGAGCCGTCTTAATATACACATGCCTTACTATGGCAGGCGCTGCTTTGATGCAGCGATAATAATAACCCTACAAAGGAAAGAGTAACCATGGCTGAAAACACTGCAGCGACCGAAACTGAAGAGCAAGGCCCACAGCTTTCTATGCAACGCGTCTTTTTGAAAGACATTTCTTTTGAGTCTCCACGCTCTCCAATGGTCTTTCAAGAAGAGTGGAACCCTGAAGTGGGCTTAGAGCTCAATACGCGCAGCCGTCAAGTTGGCGAAAGTGTTTATGAAGTGGTTCTAGACCTCACAGTAAACATCAAAAATAACGATGAACCAGCTTACTTAGTTCAAGTACAGCAAGGTGGTTTGTTTGTCATCTCTGGTCTGGATGATCAGCAACTTCATCATGCTCTTGGCGCTTTTTGCCCAGCAACCTTGTTCCCATACGCTCGGGAAAACGTCGACTCTATCGTGGTAAAAGGCAGCTTCCCTGCTATTATGCTAGCACCAATTAACTTTGATGCCCTCTACATAGAAAGCTTACAAAGCCAACAAGCTGAGACAGACACCACTCAGTAATAGCAGATCAAGTGTTTTGTTAAAAAAGAGGCCTAAGGTCTCTTTTTTTATGGCATAGTATTACTCTTGACGATACATTTTACCTTGCTAATGAGCCGACATTTCTATGTTTAAGAAGAGCATGCCCAAGAAGAAAAAAAAGCCCTGCCCTTATTGCCTAAAAATGCGTTGGTTTTTGCTCTATTTTGGCTGCATTGCAATGGTGGCATTGTTGGTTGCCAATAAATTTTTTGGAACCGGTCAGTAATGTTGTCGATGGATAAACAGACAACAGTATTCTCACGTCAAATCATGATGCGTCCCATTGTCTTTATTAAGTATTTACTGATCGGCTTAGTCATTACGCTATTATCGGGCTGCGCGACCTATCAACAAGAAGTCCATAAAGGTTTAGCACTTGCCCATCATGGTGATTGGAAAGACGCTGAGAGCCAATTTAAAAGCGCGCTGGACAAACCCCAGGATAAACTCCTTTACTACTTAGAAGCGGGCGCTCTAGCCCAGAATCAAGGCGATTATAAACGCAGCAACCAACTGTTATCGAAAGCCGATATACTCAGTGATACCTTTTTCCAAGAAAACTTTAAAAATCGCGCTTGGGCCCTGTTAAGTAATCCAAGACAAGGGGATTACCGTGGCAATGGTTTTGAGCGCGTTTATATCAGCTATCTTAAGTCGCTTAATTATCTGGCCTTAGCGCAACAAGCAACACAGCCAATTCAAAAACGTCAATTACAAGACGCCGCCCTCGTCGAGGCCCGCCGCATTGATAACAAACTCAATGAAATCCAAGCGCAAGAACCCAGTTATGCAGCATTAGATGCCAAAGAAAACCAAGCGTTTTACCTCAAAGCCCTCGACTGGTTAAGCGGTTTTTATACCCGTGGACATAATGACAAGTATCTGTACCGAGACGATGCATGGGCGCGCTACCTTGAAGGAATACAATACGAGCAAAGCAAAGACTACGACGATGCTCGAATTAGCTATCAGCAAGCCGCTAAACTGTACGAATCAGGCTATGCAAAACAATACGGACTGTCTAATGTTACGGCGGAACGCGCTTGGTTAGATACCATTCGTATGATGCGTAAAGGCGGAGATTGGAGCCAAGATGACATCAATAGATTGATCCAACAAAAATTATCGCCAGCGATGCAAAAAACACTTAAGGACTATCAACAAGGCGATGGTGAACTCATTATCTTAGAAAACGAAGGGTTTGTTCCAGCCAAGAGTGAGCTGTCATTGCAACTCTACGCCGATCCCGACGCATACTCATTAGTGCTCGCGCCATTTTTGGCCAATGGTGACAACCAACAAAACGATGCCTTTCGCTGGTTTACCATGGTGTATGCTGACGTCAACCCGCTTAACTTAATCGCTAACTACAAAGCGGGCGGAGCCTGGGGGGCGTTTGGCGGTGTGTTCACCAAACGAGTCATTTTAGGCCCTACTGTATGGAAACAGCTCGAACGAGCCCATCTGGATACCTTATTAACACAACAATTTATTCGCATTACCGTGCCTTATTATCCGCGCTTCACCTTAGATCACCATATCCCGCAGATCTCGTTAAACGGTTCAGACATCAAGACCAATAGCATCCGAATGAGCTCCTTATCAGATATCGCCCTTCAGGAACAACTGTCCAACGCGCAACGAGACATTTATGAAAGTTTGGTGAGAGAATTATTACGTAGTTGGCTAGCGTTTCGCATTGCCAACAGTGTACACGACGATACGGCAAAATTAATACTAAGCTTAGTGGGACAAGTCGCGGTGTTTAGCAGCTCTGCGGCGGACACCCGAAACTGGCTGACCCTGCCAGCCCAAATTCGGCTAACACGAATTCCACTAAAAGCCGGTGATTACACCCCTCAGTATAAGATCAATAATAAAGATTTTTCACATGACAAAATTGTGATAAAACCCGATAACATAACATTGTGGAACTTGCGTAACCCTTATTAGCCACTGAAGAAGACCAACAAGGATTTAAATAATGCAAACGGCTCATTGGAAACATCTCGTACTCATACTCTTTGCCTTTATGCTGACGGCCTGTTCGACTACCGTTCAGCGCATCAACCCAGATCAAGAGGTCGCCCTGTCTGATCGTTGGAACAATATCGACTCGAAACTGGTCGCCGACGCCATGATCAATGACATGTTAAGCTTCCCTTGGTACCAAAACTACGATTTCACCCATAAAAGAAAGCCAACCATTATCATCCAAGAGATTCGTAATAAGAGCGATGAGCACATTCCGGTGGATACCTTTATCAACGACATTAAACGCAGCCTGCTGCGTGCTGGTAACGTGAACTTTGTGGTCTCTGGTAGTGAACGCAGTGATATTCGTAAAGAACGTGAGGATCAGGCTCTTAACGCTGCCCCTGGCACCGCAGCGAAATTCGGTTTAGAACAAGGGGCCAACTTTGCGCTTTCAGGCACCATCAGCTCAATTGTCGACTCCAACGGCGACGAGCGAGTGAAATTTTATCAGGTCGACCTTAAGCTTATTAATATGACCACCAACGAAGAAGTCTGGAACGGTCAAAAACAAATTAAGAAATTGTCGAAAAAAGGCTTTTTCTAATGAGGAAGACAGGACCCAAATGGCATTGGTCGTATTGTCTAGCTATCACAAGCGTCACCCTGTTACTGAACGGGTGCATGGAGACAAACGTAAAAGACGATACTACCATGGCCATGACGCCCAACTTGGTGACACCAACGACGGATAAACTCCCCAGCTGGGTTCTCTCTCCCCCTCAAGACAGCTCACACCTTTATGGTGTGGGCAGTGCCCCACGTATCGACAATATTGCCTTGTCTTTTGCCCAAGCAGAACAAAATGGTAATGCACAGATCGCACAACAACTGCGCACCCAAGTGAGTCAAATCAATACACAAAATACGCAAGTCTCGAACGCCACCGGACAACCTGAGCAAGTAACCCGTATACAAAGCGCTTATACTCAAGTCAAAACGCCGCCGATTGAGCTAGAGCAAACCGTCAATGAAGCCCGCTTTGCTGGCAAAGATGTTGTCTACGCCCTGCAATCTATTGATCGTAATCGTATCGTGGCAAAGCTTAAGCTCACCATGCAGGATATTGACGAGGCTATTCAGCAGCAAGCCAGCCAACTCTCCAGCAAGCCTGGTACAGCACCAAGAGAACAGGAATGGCGGACTTATATGCAGCTTATCCCTTTGTTCGCTAAGCGTAAAACGACACATGATGAGTTAGCCCTTTATGATCAACACGTGAGCTCTTTTCTTCATTCAGACCCAGCCATATCCAGGCTAGAGACACAAACCAACAAGGCACTATCTGAATTTGGATTTGATACCACAAACACGTCGTTTCCACAGGCACTGAATAGTGCGCTATCGACCTTTGGCCTCACGCCCAAAATGCACTCTACCTTTCAACTTACCAGTCAAACCAGCCAACACAGTCAAACACAAGACGGGCGATTTTATGCCTTTGAAGAGGGGACGTTAAGTTTATTGGACTCTGCAGGAAATCAGTTGGGGACTTGGACAGCCAGTGGCCGAGGCATCTCAACGGATAAAAGCGCCGCCATACAACAGGCCAAAGCTGACTGGTCTCATCAAGCTATTCAGGGGATGTTTCATTGGCTAACCGGACAGTAATAAACCCAATAAAAACAGATTTCTATTGGGTTTTTATCAGAAGCAAATAATAGATTACACCAAGTCTTCGTAAGGTAAACCGACATATTGCATAGCAATCACACGACGCCCGGCTTCGTTATCTGTATAAAAGTTCAATTCAGACTCCATAAATTTAGCGTGCGTCTCTGTTTCTAGATCATTTTCACCACTAAAATCATGCAGCATATTGGTCATCCACCAAGAAAAGCGCTCACCATTCCAGACCCGACGTAGGCAAATATCGGAATATTGGCTAATACAGTCCTTATCGCCTTCTTTGTATACTCGAGTCAGCACTTTGTATAGTGTCGCCACATCGGACGCAGCTAGATTCAAACCTTTCGCCCCTGTAGGTGGGACGATATGTGCGGCATCGCCCACAAGGAACAAATGACCATATTGCATCGGCTCACACACAAAAGATCGTAATGGCGCAATGCTTTTTTCAATACTTGGTCCAGTAATCAACTTTTCCGCCACATCGTTTGGTAAACGGTTTTTAAGCTCTGTCCAAAATGCTTCATCACTCCAATCTTCGACCTTGTCTGTCAAAGGCACCTGAAGATAATAACGAGAACGAGTGGCGGAACGCATACTGGTCATGGCAAAACCACGATCGGTTTTACAATAGATTAATTCATCGTTCACCGGTGGCGTATCAGACAGCACTCCTAACCAGCCAAATGGATAGACACGCTCATATTCTTTGCGAGAAGAGGCAGGTATGGTTGGTCGAGACACCCCATGAAAGCCATCACAACCAGCAATATAATCGCAATCAAGACGGTAACGTTCACCCCCTTGCTCGAAAGTTACATACGGTGTATCGGTTTTCACGTCATGTAGTTCAACATTGCTTGATTCGTAATAGGTTGTTAAGCCTGCCGCAGCACGAGCGTCCATTAAGTCACGGGTTACTTCGGTTTGCCCATATACCATCACCGTGCTGCCACCGGTCAGTTTTTCCAGCTCGATTTTCACACGTTTATTATTAAATGCCAGCTCGACGCCAGTGTGTACTTGACCCTCTCGGTCCATTCGCTCACCCACACCCGCTTCGCGCAGTAAGTCCACCATGCCTTGCTCTAATACACCAGCACGAATACGTCCTAAGATGTATTCCCCAGACACCCGCTCAATAATCACATTATCAATGCCTTGTTTGGACAGTAATTGTCCTAGTAATAGGCCAGATGGACCAGCACCAATAATCGCTACTTTTGTTTTCATTTTCTCTCACCTATTGTTTTTGTTGTTCCAGTTCAACAGCCCGCATAGACATACTGTTGATTTGAGAGGGCGACACCTTAAAAAAGGCTCAAAAACGCCCGAAAGTGTCTTCATAGTGAGGGATAGGAACGCTGAACGTTATGTCATTTCTGTTCAAAAAATTGTACTTTTTGTTCAAGATAGCTTAGTTTAATTTACTGTGATATATATAAAAACATCACTAATGACAAAATTAATCAATTAAAAACAAAAAGTTAAATTCAATCAATCATATTAATTAGTGATTTTCTCTAACACTAAATTCAATAGGATATTGCATCTTTCGAATACTGCAGAAGAATAAAATGGCGAAAAATACCAATAACATCCCTCATTTTGGCCTATATGGCGAATCAAGTTGGGTCGACGATCCGGAGTTTTTTCATATCGAAGACATTGTCTCCCGCAGTGAAAACCTTGACTGGAAAATTAATGCCCATCGCCATGCTCAGCTCTTTCAAATTCTTATCTTAAAGGCCGGTGGAGCGCTGGTGCAGATGGATGAGAAACAACAAAAGTTGGTCGGTAGTTGGGCCATCATTGTACCTGCTGGCGCTGTTCATGGTTTTCGATTTGCGCCAGACACTGATGGCCGAGTCATCACTATTGCCGAGCCCATGCTAGAAGATATATATCGAGAAAAAGCAGCACGTTTCGTTAAACCTCTTTTAAGCCAACCAAGCTATATCAACTTTAACGGTTATCAGCCGGCTTTTTCTGAATTATGGCCCCTGCTTTCCCAATTAGAAAAAGAATCAGAGCAAACCCGTAAAGGTCGTGTTTTGATGAGCGAGTATTTGATCAAAGCCATCTTGTTATTATTGCGTCGACAACAACTCTCTTCAGGCATATTAAGCACCGACATCACCCTTCAAAGTCAGCAGATTCACGAGCTAAAAGAACTCATAGAAAAACACTACAGACAACACTGGAGCAGTGAGGAATACGCCACCGAGCTGGGAACCTCTGTCAGCCGTTTAAACCGACTGAGTAAAGCCATGCTGAATCACAGCGTCCATGACTTAATTTGTGATCGCCTGCTACTGGAAGCCAAACGCAATCTTATTTATACTGCCCGATCAGTAGAAGAAATTGCCTATGATTTAGGCTTTAAAGACCCAGGTTATTTTTCACGCTTTTTCAAAAAAGCTTGCGGTATTCCACCAGGACGATTCCGCGCACTTGCTAACCAGCCAACGGCCTAAATTTAGCGTTCATACCCTTCTGTTTCCAATCATTTCCTTGTGAGTTCCTTTATTGATAAGGACCTCACTATAAAGGGTGAATTTTTCTAACCTCTATGCTGAAAATTGATCGTTTGTACAAATTTCCACGGGCTCTTATCATTAACCCTGTCGATAAAGACAACTTACATAGATAGGAGAAACACCATGAAAAACGATTACAAATACGATAGCTTAGGTAATTTAGATACCGACTATTACGTTGAAAAAGCCTATGAAATGCGTCGTGTATACTTTGCTCTTATGATGAAAAAAGCCGTTGCCAGCGTAAAAAATATTTTCTCTGGATTCAGTGCTGCACGTCATTCACAAGGACATACTGCTAACTAATTTTTCTACACGACGTTTCACTCAGCAAGCGGTGAAATAGACTTAGTTGGCTAGCTTTGTATACCTCAGCCATAGCAATAACTAAGAGCTTTCTGTAACCGATCGAAGTGCAACAAGAATAATATCGATCTGGCTACAGCTCTCCTTTTTCTCTCTAGAACATCTTGTTTTTTTCCCATCATCCCGCTATTTTCCTTTTTCACACTACATAGACTGCCTATTTTCTTACGTGTCTGATAAGCAGCTAAACCATACCAAAACCTATTCGTCATGAAATCGTCATAATTTAGACATAAAATTATTCAACATACATGGATGGGTAATCGATAACATTTGGATAATAAACAATGAGCCAAATAGATGAACTGCAATTATTAAATAAAATCATCCAAAACGGCTTAATTACACCCGTCTTTCAGCCCATATATGATTTGTCTAACGGGGCTATCTATGGTCATGAGGCGTTATCACGAGGCCCTAAGAATAGTGCCCTATTTAATCCAGATGCCTTATTTTCTCTTGCCACAAAAAAAGGCCTGCTTCATGAGTTAGAGCTTTTGTGCCGAGAACGGGCCTTATCACGTTTTGCGAAATTAGAACTAGAAGGACGCTTATTTTTAAATGTGAGCGCCTCTCTGCTTAGCTCTCCTTTGCACCAAAAAGGTATGACACTGGAAATTCTGAATAATTTAGGCTTGGACCAAAAGCGCATTGTTATCGAGCTATCAGAACAACATCAATATGACCACAATGGCCTATCAAGAATCAGTGTAAAACATTATCGAGACATGGGATTTCACGTTGCCATTGATGATTTAGGTGTTGGTTATTCAGGGTTACGTCTTTGGTCAGAATTGCAACCTGAGATCGTCAAAATAGACAAACACTTTATTCACAACATTGACAAGGACGAAATCAAGCGTGAGTTTGTGCGCTCCATTTTGAGCATATCACAACGGTTAAAATGCATTCTGATTGCCGAGGGAATCGAAACGCAACAAGAATTGGATCAGCTAATCGACCTTGGTATTGAATTTGGACAAGGCTATTTCTTGGGCCACCCAACGGACAAACCCGCGTTTTCGACTCATCCCTATTTGAAGAAACAGGCACAAAGGCGAGCCGTATTTGAAGTGGATCATTCGGAAACGGTACGTTCTCTGTCGCGAGTCACGCCAACTGTCCAAATTGATAGTCACTTAGATGAAGTCTCAAACCTGTTTAAAGAAAATCAGGATGTGCATTCTATTCCGGTGTTAAAAGATGAAAAGCCAGTGGGCGTTATACGACGTCATCAGCTCCATGAATTATTTTCTACGCCCTATGGGCGGGCACTGTACGAGCATAAGTCAGCTGCCCTATTACTCAGCGAAGACATTATTGTAGTCGAAAGTAATGTCAGCCTATCGACAGTGTCGACATTGGTAACCAACCAGGAAGCCGATACCTTGAACAATGAAATTGTCATTGTTCATAACGGTAAATTCCTTGGCACAGGCTCCCTAAGAGATCTGCTAAGACGCATTACAGAATTGAAAATCCAAAATGCGACCTACTCCAATCCACTTACTCTCCTCCCAGGGAACGTACCTATCAACCAAGAGGTCATGCGACGCTTATCCAATCGTGAAAATTTTCATGTGGCGTATTTTGATCTCAACGACTTCAAGCCGTTCAATGATTATTTTGGCTATTCCATGGGGGATGAAGTAATCCAGCTGGTCAGCAATCTGATTAAAAATATCATAGAGCCGACGCGTAACTTTATTGGGCATGTGGGTGGTGACGATTTTATCGTTATTTTTTCAGACGATCATTGGCAAGAACAGTGTCAGGCAGTGCTAGATCAATTTGCTCATCAAGTGCGCCAATTTTACACCCAAGAAACCCTGCAAGCTGGTGGTGTATGGGGGAGTAACCGACAAGGCGAAAAGGTTTTTCATCCCGTTCTAAGCTTATCCGTGGGGGTTGTCGATTTACGAGCAGATCAAGGATTAAACCATCATCAAGTGGCAGAATTAGCGGCATTAGCGAAAAAGTCGGCAAAGCAAC
Organism: Marinomonas spartinae; assembly: GCF_016461715.1. Classification (GTDB taxonomy): domain Bacteria; phylum Pseudomonadota; class Gammaproteobacteria; order Pseudomonadales; family Marinomonadaceae; genus Marinomonas; species Marinomonas spartinae_A. The sequence goes on from NZ_JAEMUI010000017.1 coordinate 77,213, forward strand.
AAGGTGGCAACCATCTGTATATTCAACCCTACCAAAGTGCGTACTCTCGCCCTGCTTTACAAAAACAATCGTAAAAATAAAGTGACCGTTAACACACTTCAATCATAGGAATGAAGTGTGTTAACGTCCTCAAACTGTCACGACACTGTCTCAGAGCTGTCATGTTTCTTCCTTAATCTAACACTAAAGCCACAGCGTTAGCCATAGGACGAAACGATGCAAACGACTTTTCGAACGGTGTTTATATCCGATGTGCACTTAGGGACTAAGGCATGTCAGGCCGCCCATTTACTGGACTTCCTTACCACGATAAAAACAGACACTTTATACCTAGTGGGCGATATTATTGACCTTCAAGAAATGCGTCGAAAAGCACATTTTATCGACCTCCACTATCGGATTGTAGAGCGTATTTTGTATATGGCAAAAAATGGCACTCAAGTCATTTACATTCCTGGTAACCATGACGCCTTCTTTCGTCAATTCACTGGACAAACCCTCTCTGGCATCGAGATTCGTCTTAACGCTCGCCATACCACCGCTGATGGCCGACATTTCCATGTAAGCCACGGCGACGAGTTCGATCAAATGGTTAAAATCAGCCCATTGATGCTGGCTATCGGTGATCGAGCTCATGGCGCTATGTTGTCACTAAACCAGTGGATTAATGGTGTACGGCGTTTTATTCGGCTCCCTTATTGGTCCCTCGCTGGCTACCTAAAAAGCCATATCGGCAAAGCCAAAGAATTCATTCATCGCTTTGAAACAGCAGCCCTCAAATCCGCTAAAAGCAAACACCTTGATGGCTATATTTGTGGTCATATTCACTTCGCTTCCTTTCTTTTAAAAGAGGGAACTTTGTATTGCAACGATGGTGACTGGGTTGAACATTGTACCGCTCTCACCGAGTCAAAAACAGGCGAACTCAACCTCCTTCACTGGTCAGAGCAACCTAAACACCTTGCAACAGAGCCTCAAGATGAGCAGTGGCAAGGCAATCCGCTAAGCCGCCAGCCTAACTAGATTTACTCTATCAAGCTCATTTATTAAAAATAGATAGCGCACTATTTAATATCTTGAAATTAAATAGTACACTACTTATTATAAAACACACCCAGACAAAAGAACAAGGTAAGTCAGCCATGCAAGACACTCCCAAATTAAATGAGCTTTTATGTTTTTCGCTCTATTCAACGTCCCTGGCGATGAATAAGTTGTATCGAAAACTCTTAAAGCCGCTGGGCATCACTTACCCACAATATCTGGTGTTAATTCTACTTTGGCAACATAAGTCTTACCCTATGACCAATATTGGTGAAGATTTGTTCTTAGATTCAGCAACGCTGACCCCCTTATTAAAAAGAATGGAAAGTGCCAATTTAGTGACACGTCGTCGAGATAAGCAAGATGAACGACATGTGATTATTGAGTTAACGGAGCAAGGCCAAGCATTAGAAGACCAGGTAGAAAGTGTTTTTCAAGAGGCTATTTGCGCCTCTCAACTGTCGTTAGAAGACATTGGTAGGACCAAACATGTAGTGGATACATTGAGGCAAAATCTCATTCATTACAACGATAGCCACTAACCAACAGGGGGCGTTACCTTATAACCCCCTTGTGATAACACGTTTAAACGATGACAAAACAGGAGTCAGATATGACAGCATTAAACCAAGTACTATACACCGCTCACGCAACGTCTAAAGGCGGCCGTACTGGCGAATCAAAATCCGACGATGGTAAATTATCTGTCACTCTTAGCACGCCAAAAGAACTAGGTGGCAATGGCGGTGAAGGGACTAACCCTGAACAACTATTCGCAGCAGGCTACTCTGCGTGTTTCATGGGGGCATTGCAATTAGTCGCTTCTCAGCAGCAAGCAAAATTGCCAGCAGACAGTACAATTGATGCAGCTATCAGCATTGGACCAATCGATCAGGGTTTTGGTATTGCCGCGAAATTGACGGTTAACTTACCAGGAATGGATAAAGCGCAAGCAGAGAAGCTGGTTGATGATGCTCATCAAGTTTGCCCATACTCCAACGCCACTCGTAACAACATTGATGTTACCTTAGTCGTGAATGTATAAACATTTAGGTCTGCTCACTAATCTGGAGCGATCTATTTTATGAGCAAGATGGTTGTTTCAAAAAAGGGCGTCTCAACATGAGAAGCCCTTTTTTATGCGACAGCTATTTATTCTTGCTGTCGAGCTCATCAAACCGATTTATGAGCCAACGATGAGACAGTTACGGCCTTTTGATTTGGCTAAATATAAGGCATCGTCCGCCCTTGAGAGAAGCGTGTCCATTGAGTCTTCTGCGCGAAAACAGCTAATACCAACACTAATGCTGGTCGATACCGTTTTATGATCACTTGAGAGACGATACAAGGCCACTTCATCACGCACTTGCTCCATCAAGGTAATGGCCTTTTCTTGGGAATATTGAGGCAATATAACAAGAAACTCTTCCCCTCCCCATCGACCTAACAAGCCATGATCATTGATGATGTTATTCATTAACTTACCCAAAGCCACTAAAACATCATCCCCCACCTGATGACCAAATTGATCATTCACTTTTTTGAAGTAATCAATGTCGATCATCGCAATGGCCAAATCCTCAGACGACGCATCATCTTGATGCTCGACAGCATAAGACAAACGCTTCATGATAAAACGTCGATTAGGCAATTCCGTCAGCGGGTCGATTAACGAGGTTCTCTCCAACTCAAGATTCAACTGGCGCAAATTACGCTGATAACGATCCGAGATCCGGGTTATTTTTTCTAACTGACGTAAGTGCTTATCAAAGCGTTCACTTAAGCTTTTCTCGCGCTGCATCATCATATCTTGGTAAGAATCGGACAATCGTGTCAGACGATCCATTCTATTCCACTGATCTTGATTCACCTCCCATAACTGACGCAACGCTCGACTCGCTGGATGGTCGTTATATTGGGGGGTATTGAGTATTGTTTGAATCTCCTTTTCAAGCTCAGAGAAATTGGTTTTCATCTATTTACCTATAATCTCAAAGGGAAAATGGCAGTCTTCTTTGAATTCTTCAGCTAACTCAGCAACACGTTCATTATCTTCATCAAAATACCAATTCACTGAGACCTGACGACCTTGTTGAAAGAACTCTTCCATTTCATCAAAGATGTCCATCATGACTTTAATACTACTGGTATTCAAATACAGTAATGACAACTCAAGCTTAAGCGGCGCAGTCGATTGCGCTAAATATTGACTGACCCAAGCCACCACATCAGCATACAACTCATAGGAGTTTTCAGGGTAAGAATCACCTTCCATATATAACGTACCTTCTTGCCAGCTAGCTCTCACACTCGGCGAAGAAACGGTCCCATCTATTTTCAAATCTTTCATCGTGTTCTCTCAAATCTCTATGCTTAAGCTAAAGTAAGCGGTATCGTCATCAATCATCTGCACATTCGCTTCCATTGGTTTTGACGATTTACGAGCCATGTCAATTAACCCTAATCCAGCACCAGTGACTGCATTTTCATCACGAGGTTTACGCAACTGAGCTTTATACAGGGCTTTTAACTCAGTTTTATCCAATGTCGATAATGCATCAATACGTTCCACTAACGCCTGACCATCTTCAACTTTGACTATATTACCGGCTGAAACTCGGTAGTAGCCTTCATCGTAACTCACAATCACCGTTGCTACTTCAGCACCAGACAATTGGGAAGACGCCGCATAATGACGAATATTTTGCGTGAGTTCTATATAGGCTGCAAACACATCCAACGCACAAGCTGGCGACATTTGCTCTGATTTCAAATAGTTTTTCAGTGCATTGCCTATTTCCTCAATCAGACTGCGAGAAATAGGGCCATTAAAACAAAGTAGAATCCTGTCTTTTTCAAAACGCTCCCTCAAATCATATAAATTTGGTGCAGGCATCTCATCAAACCTCATTATTTTGCGTTTTTGGATCAAACCGGAAAGACAGCAAAGTGATATCGTCTCGTTGAGGTTGATCTCCCATATAGTCATCTAGAGCAGATTCAAAAAAATCTGCTTGATCCCTTAGAGGTAAAGCAGCATTGTCTTTTATTAATCCTTCAAAACGTTGATTACCAAAACCAAAGTTTTTCTCGCCCCCCGCCTGATCTAAAAAACCATCGGTTGTCATATAATAGGTCCAGCCAGACATAGGTAATTCGGTATTGTTATACTCGCCTACTCGTCGATCTCCCAACGCTCTTCGTCCTGATTTTTGCTTGATGATGTCATCACCATTACTGCCGTAAAGCGTAATTTTAGCGCCAGAAAAACGAATAAAGTCCCCTTGGTTAGGCACATAAACCAATCCAACATCGGCATTTGTTGCCACTTTATTCGCACTCAACTCTTCATTCAACATAGAACGCAAGGTGGTATCGATTGAACTAAGCAAAGCCGCAGGATTTTGAATACCGACATGACCTATAGCATAGTCAATGGCAGCACGCATTAACATCGTCATCAATGCACCAGGGACACCATGCCCAGCACAATCGACGATACCTAATAAACAGCCCTCGTTTGTGTTGTGGAACACATAAAAATCCCCCCCTACCACATCTCTTGGCCGCCATATGACACTGTGCTGATCCCCCAAAAATTGTCGCATTTGCCGATCCGGTAAAATCGACTTTTGAATCAAGCTGGCATAATCAATAGACGCTCCCATTTTGCGGTGCGCATCCACCACTTTCTGGTGTGCCTCCTCCAGCTCAGCAGTACGCTTTTGAACTTGTTTCTCTAGCTCCTGAGTATGGTTTCTAACCTGTTGAGCCATAGTATTAAATGTCTTGCTCAAATCACCAATTTCATCGTTACTACGCGAAACCAAAGACACATCGTAGGAACCACCAGCAATACTTTTTGCCGATTGTTGTAAGTCTCTAATGGGGGTAATCACTAAACGCTCAATTACCAGTCCAAAAAAGCCCAAAAGTAAAATCAGCAACAACACGAGTACACCAAGCGTCGGCAAAACAAGATTAGAATTGAACAGACTAACTTTGTTTAAATCTATATTGGTCACCACATACCAATCTAATAATGGAAAATACACAAACGCCATTAATTGCTGGTGTCCACCTTGATCTACCTTAATAGTGACAACCTTTTCCTTATCATGGCGTGCTTTCTGTAAAGCCGCTTTTACTTTTTCTCTGGACTTGTCATTGTCCAACAAAGCATAAATAGAATGCTGCTTATCCTTACCATTCATCGAGTTGTAGGCAATCATCTTTTCGTTATGATGAATTTGGATACTGCCATTGGCATTGATAATAAAGGGTGTTACCCCAGGAATGGCGTTATCCGCAAACTGTTTAATAAAATGCTCTAACGACAACCCGGTTCCAGCAACTCCCAAAAACTGTCCATGATCAACAATATCAACATCAATCCAAACCTTTATGACCTTTAATACCGAGTCGTAATTCACATTGATAACAAATGGCACATGCTGTTGACGTGTTAAAAAATACCAACTATCGGCAGGTTTACTGGCTTCTAACACATATTTTGGCGTCGTCGACAATGGACTATTTGGATCCGCAAAAAAGTACTGCTTCGTTTTATCATTCACCAAGAACATATTATGGCTTTGAAACGCGTTAAGATAACTCTGCGTTTCCTCTAACCATAGCTCTTTCAAAGCAGGGTCATCTGGCTTTCTAAGCCATGCCTTAACAATGGGGGAATTCGCAAACCGTTGCGCTAACGCTAACTCTCGAGAAACTGGCGTCAACATTCTCTGATAGTTTAACTCAGTAAAACTATCCGCATAATTTTCAGCAGAATACTCTTGTCCTTTTTGGACAAAATACCAACCAATCATCGCAATCATTAATAAAGCAAACACACTCGTACTTGCCAACGCAAACAACGATTTACCACGCAAGCCCCACCGTGCCATAAGCGTACCCTTTGATATAAATGAAAAACAGTAAGATTATGTTTACATAACCACTAATTAGTAACTAAATGTCTCTATTGGCATGGGGCGAGCCAGTAAAAAACCCTGAAACAGATCACATCCGTGTTGTTTTAACCAATCAAATTGGGCCTGTGTTTCAACCCCCTCAGCAATCACTTCCATATGGAGATTATGACCTAAACCGATAATAGAGGCGGCAAGAGACGCTTGCTTATCACTTTCTTGTATCGCTCGAATAAAGGACTGGTCAATTTTCAGTTGATCGATCGGCAGTTGTTGAAGATACGATAACGAGGAATAGCCTGTCCCAAAATCGTCTAATGAAATTAGAACACCTAACTGCTTGAGAGACTGCATCTTTTGAATGATATCAAATTGATCATGTACCAACATACTCTCAGTGAGTTCGATTTGTAATTGTGCTGGGGGAATCCCCGTTTGATAAATTGCCTCTTTTACTTGTGACACAAACTCCTCTTGGGAAAACTGCAATGCACTGACGTTCACAGACATGATCAAATGTTTTAACGCTGGATCCTTTTGCCAGTCAGCCAATTGCTTCAACGCTGTTCGTAATACCCAATCCCCTAAAGGCAGAATTAACTTTGACTCTTCAGCAAATGGAATAAAATACATTGGAGAAATCATACCTTTTTCTGGATGCTGCCACCGAACTAAAGCTTCCACCCCTTTCATTTTTTGGTTCGCCGTCCACTGCGGCTGATAATATAAAACAAACTGTTCTTCGGCTAAGGCCCGCCTAAAATCACTGTCTAACGTCACACGTTCTAATACTTTTTCGTGCATTTGGGGAGCGTAAAAGCATACTTGATTACGGCCACGCCCTTTGGCCTCATACAACGCAAGTTCGGCCTGCTTGATGACCTCTTGACTATTCGTCGTCTCTTTACCAAATAGAGCAATGCCAATACTAACAGAGAGATGATAGGGGGCATCATCATCCAGTTCGAACGGCACACCTAACGCCTTCATGATCTTTTCTGCAACATGCTTCGCACGATAAGCAATTCTATCTTCTGAAACAGAGACATCCACATCTTCCAGCATGATCAGAAATTCATCGCCACCAAAACGAGAAACAATATCCCCTGAACGTGTCGAATCCATTAAGCGCGATGCTACTTGTTGCAATAACATATCCCCAATCAAATGCCCTCTAAGATCATTCACATCTTTAAAATGATCTATATCCACAAACAACAGAGCACTGCGCCGAAACGTTAAAATGCCGCTTTCTAGTATGTGATCCAAGTCCTTGGTGATTAAACGGCGATTCGCCAAACGCGTTAAGCTATCGTAGTAATTCAACTGATTAATGCGACGCTCATTGTCTTTTGTTTCAGAAATGTCTTTAAAGGTCGCCACGTAATGGGTTAATGCACCACGCTCATCTTTTACCACTGAAATACTCAGCCATTCTGGGAAAATTTCACCGTCTTTGCGCCGATTCCAAATTTCTCCTTCCCAACTTTCAAACTTTTCAATGTGTTCGTACATATCACGGAAAAATGCTTTAGAATGGCGACCAGAACTTATAATAGCAGGCGTTTTGCCAATGACTTCTTTCTCTGCATAACCCGTTATTTTCTCAAAGGCAGAATTCACTCGTACAATACAGTTTTTCGTATCAGTAATTAAAATACCGTCTTGTGTTTGAAAAGCCGTGGCCGCAATACGAAGTTCCGACTCGACGTTTTTTCTAAAGGTCACTTCACGGGTAACCACAACAAAAAAGCCGTCTTTCTCATCATCCGACTGGGAATAGGTTGCTGACACTTCATACCATCGACGCCCTAATTCAGTCTCTACATAGCACTCATGACCTCTAGTTGTTCCATGCTCTTTTGCACAATGTATCGCCTCTTCAAATACCGACCCCACGCTAACTGGAAAAAACGCTCTATAGTCGACTCCCAAAGGTGAACCAAGAAAACGATAGTCCTGATCGATACGCGGTGAATGATAGGCAATAATACAACCGTCTAACCCCACTTCATAAATCGAATCCTGCATGGCGTTCAACAATACCGTTAGACGCTTGTTGAGAGTTTTTAATGTGGCAGTCCTTTTATCCACCAAGCTTTCTAGATTATGGTGACTGAGACGAACTTTTAGACTCAAACAGACAAAGTAGGCCATCAAAAAGCTGACAGAGATGACAAACAATACACCAAACAAAAGCATCCATATAGAAACCCATGTGTTTTCAGGAGCGAGGTATAAACGCCAAGTCATCCCCTGAACAGGGATATCAAGGTGAATCGCATAGGGGCTAGAAGCGACTTCTTTGGAGGCAGCCACCGTCTGTGCTTTGCTATGTTGCGCTTGGTTGAGAACAGTCAGTTGATAGTCTAAATGTCGACTGACAAATTCATTTAAATCTAATCGCTGCATCAAATCAGCCATATCAATAACGGTATTACTCAATCCCCAAAAAGAAGAGTGTCCTTGCTGATCTTGCAAATAGACGGGGAAAGAGCCAATGATCTCTTGCTTATCCGAGAATACATGCAATGGCCCTCGAAAGGTAACGGATCGAGGGGCATCACCACTGATATAAAGCTTCTTTTCGTCGTCACCAATAAACTGACTCTTATTTAGAGCTTGCTCATGCCCCTTTAGTGGGTAGATATACTGAATCAAACCTTGTGGAGCAAGCGAAAACAATTCAACATCAGGATAGTAGGTCTTCAAGGAGTCAGCTAAATAAGAAAAACCGACGGGGTTCCCCTGAGACTTTTGCAACATGGCGGCGAAGGCATAATTAGCCGATACACTTTTATTCAGTGTGGTGACTAAAAGCGAGGCGTTACTTTGCGCTAGGGCCATCGCCATATTTTTTTCATCTTGTACCTCTATTTTATAAAACTGAAACGCCACATACCCTAAAATAAGCAGAGTCGTTATAAAAACAAAGATACAAACTTGTTTAGGTCTATTTAGTAACTTAAGAAAAAAATCTAACATCAATGATAGAACCACAACCTAAATAATAGAAAAACAAACTGTTTTTACACATCATAATAACAACATTGAGCGTTAACGATCCTACTATAGGTTATTTTTTTAATCGACCTTCCCATCGTAAATTTGCGTTTTACCAAGACCAACATCAAAAAATCACTAAAAATTTCAAAGCATTAGAAAAAGAATAAGAGAAGGGCCTAAGAAAGGCTTGACGGCACCAAAAAGTTACCGGTAACATAAACAAATAGTTACCGGTAACAAATCATCTAAATTCCTACAACAATAATCATAGGAAGCCAATAATGAATAAGCTCACGACCTCTCTTTTGACCGTTGCTCTAGCAGGTACACTCTGCACGTCAGCCATCGCCGCCGACTACAAATTCAAATTTCAGTCCTCTGACCCCGTCGGTGATAAAAACTTTCAAATCCAAAAAGAATGGACAAAACGTGTCGAAACCATGACCAATGGTCGAATAAAAATCGATCTTCTTCCCGTCGGCAGTGTGTTTAAACACACCGAAACACTAGATGGCATTAAAATGGGAATTCTGGATGGGGAAATCACCGCCGTTAGCTATTTCTCCGGGAAAGATCCGGCTTTTGGTCTGATAGGTAATACGGTGGGAGCTTGGTCTGACACATCTCAGCTATTGCAATACATCAACTACGGCGGTGGTTATCAGCTTATGAATGAGCTGTACAAACCCTACGGTGTAAAATTCATTGGCGGATCAACAACCGGAGTGGAATCCCTTGTTTCAAAGGTTCCTTTAGATGGCGTAGATGACTTAAAGGGGTTAAAAATTCGAGCGCCAGAGGGACTCGTCCAGCAGGTTTTTGCAGCTGCGGGCGCCGCCCCCGTCAATATTCCTGGTTCCGAAGTCTTTACAGGGTTGAGTAAAGGGGTCATTGACGCCGCCGACTACACCGTATTCTCCACCAATCAAAAAGCCGGCATGAATGATATTGCCCCCAACCCTGTTTACCCTGGTTTCCACTCTTTGCCATTGATCGACATTTCCATGAGCCTCAAAAAATGGAATAAGTTACCTCCAGATCTACAGGAAATCCTCACCGTTTCGGTGCGGGATTTTGCACAAGATATCACCACACAATTGGCCATCGCCGACCGTAAAGCCGTCGCTGAAGCCAAGGCCAACCCTAAGATCACCATCCATAATTGGTCACCTGAAGAGCGTAAAAAGTTCCGAGAGATTGCCCGTACACAATGGGCAAAATACGCCAAACAATCACCCAATGCGCAAAAAGTCTATGACTCGATTACTCAGTATTTAAAAGAGAACGACCTACTGTAATATCACAAACTCTTTAGCCATGTTCCGTAGAGGCAAAGTACGCACTTTGCCTCTACGGTTTTGACTGGACGACTACTATGAAAAAAACCATTCATCCTCCAGAACTAGACCCTTCGGAAGTCCCCAGAAATGCATTGGATCGTTGCATTTATAAACTGGGCAACCTGTTGAGTTTGTTGTTTATTTTTACGGTCGCCATTTCTTTTTATGAGGTGGTGATGCGTTATGTCTTTGACGCCCCGACTATTTGGGTTCATGAAACAGCTTCCTTTCTCGGTGGTTGCTTATTCATTTATGGTGGCATTTATGCCTTGGCCACCAATAAACATGTGCGCGTCGTGCTGATTTATGATGTGGTTTCGGATAGAACCAAACGCTGGCTCAACGTTTTTCATCATATTATGGGGCTCTGTTTCACTGGCATGTTGAGCTGGGCCGCTTATCAAATGACAAAAGACGCTTGGTTATCGCCCTTAGGTGAGGTTCATTTAGAAACCTCTGGATCAGCTTGGAACCCGGCCTTTCCGGCCCTTGTTAAAGCCATGATTCTGTTAACCATTGGCGTCATGTTTATCCAGTTTTTGTTGCATCTGATTCAAGAGCTTAATGGCCTAAGGAAGCGTGACCATGTTTGATTTATCCTCCTTGGGAATCGGTTACGGCAGTCTACTCATGCTAATGAGTATGATTGTTTTACTCCTAACTGGCATGCAGCTGGCGTTCGTCACTTGCTTGGTTGCTTTAGTTTTTGCGGTCGGCTGGTTTGGCGTCGCCGCACTGCCATTGATAGCAAGTCGTTTATACAGTTTTGTGGGCGGCTATGTGTTTCTCGCCGTCCCCATGTTTGTTCTGATGGCCGCGTTATTAGATCGTTCTGGCATTGCCAGAGACTTATTCGATGCGATGAAAGTCTTCGGACGAAAATTACGTGGGGGCGTCGCCGTCCAAACCTTATTGGTTGCCATTGTGTTGGCCTCTATGTCTGGGGTAATCGGTGGTGAAACGGTGCTACTGGGGATATTGGCTTTGCCGCAAATGTTGCGCCTCGGCTATAACCGCAAACTCGCCATTGGTACCACCTGTGCAGGCGGCGCGCTCGGCACCATGCTACCTCCGAGTATTGTCTTAATCATTTATGGACTCACGGCTAGCGTGTCCATTGGTGACCTATTTAAAGCCTCATTTGTTCCCGCTCTATTACTTGCCGCCTCATATATTGTCTATGTGTTGGTCATTAGCTGCTTGCATCCAGAATACGCCCCTTTACCAACAGAAGAAGAATTAGCGGCGGATGCCGATGTTAATTATTTTAAAGCCTTATTATTTCCACTGCTCACCGTCATCACGGTTCTAGGCAGTATATACACTGGCATTGCCTCAGTAACGGAATCCTCTGCCTTGGGAGTAGTCGGTATTATGATCAGTGCCGCCATTCGTGGAGAACTTAACTTTTCCATGCTCAAAGACAGCGCCAAAGCGACCATGAGCACCTGTGGCATGATCATTTGGATTGGTATCGGTGCCACCGCCCTAGTGGGCGTGTATAACCTCATGGGTGGTATCGACTTCGTCGAATCAACCATTCTGGCATTAAGCGGTGGCAGCGTGATGGGTACCGTACTGATTATGATGCTGATTTTACTCGTACTTGGTATGTTTTTAGACTGGGTCGGCGTCGCCCTCCTAACCATGCCCATCTTTGTACCGATCATCTCAGGTCTGGGTTTGGATCCCATCTGGTTTGGCGTGGTGTTCTGTTTGAATATGCAGGTATCTTTTTTGTCACCGCCTTTTGGCCCTGCCGCCTTTTATCTCAAATCGGTAGCCCCAAAAGACATCAGTTTAGGGGAGATTTTCTCTTCCTTACTGCCCTTTATCGCGTTACAAGTGCTGGTTTTGGCCTCCGTGATATTCTTCCCACAACTGGCACTTTGGTGGAAGTAGTACATCAATCATTATTAACATTTACACAGGAAGAAGCTGCGTGATGATGCATCCGCCATCACGCAGTCATACATTATAGACTTATTAGGTAAGAGGCTTCATTCATGGGAAAGAAGATTGTCGTTCTGGGTGTCTCAGGATCCGGTAAATCATTGATAGGTAAACGCCTAGCCGATGCATTAGGTTATCCCTTTTTTGATGGCGACGATTATCACAACTCGTCGAACATCGAGAAAATGAGCAAAGGTATTCCATTATCCGATCAAGACCGTTTTGGATGGTTATACACGTTAAATGCCTTATTAAAAAATCATGAATGCGCTGTCGTCGCTTGCTCTGGCCTTAAACCGGAATACCGAGACATGCTGAAAAAAGATCTTGATGATGTCACTATGCTGTACCTTAAGGGGGATTTCGATACCATTTGGCAACGTCATCAAAAACGCAACGGGCACTACTTTAAAGGCCAAGACATGCTAAAAAGTCAGTTTGCCACCCTCATTGAACCCACGCAAAGCGAAGCTTTTAGCCTTGATATTAGCCAAGATGCTGACGCTGTGTTCCAACAAGCACTAGCCTATATAAAGCAATAAATCAGCCCTCAACAGAATCGCAATCATCCATTTTTTTGCGGTTCTCGGGCTACTCAAGCTATGATAATGTTACTAGTAACAATACCACGAGATAGTTGCACCTAAATGAAAAAGAAACGTCCGACGCTTCAAGATGTTGCTGATCAGGTTGGCATCACTAAAATGACGGTCAGCCGTTATCTTAAAAACCCAGATTTAGTATCTTCTCCTCTACAAACACGCATTCGTGAAGCTTTAGATACCCTTGGTTACATTCCCAATCGCGCGCCGGATATTCTCTCTAATGCGAAAAGCCACTCGATTGGTGTGCTGTTCCCTTCCCTCACTAACCAAGTGTTCTCTGAAGTATTACGCGGTATCGAGTCGGTCTTCGAGCCCGCTGGCTACCAAACCATGCTGGCCCACTATGGTTACAGCCAGGAGGCCGAAGAAGCACGCATTATTACCCTATTGTCTTACAATGTGGATGGATTAATTATTTCAGAAAGTACTCATACCGAGCGGGTGCGAAAAATGCTCGATGTGGCAGGTATTCCAGTTATAGAAATTATGGATTCCGTATCCCCCCCAATAGAGCAAGCCATTGGTATCGACAATGAAGCCGCTGCCTATGCGATGACGCAGCTGATGATCAAAAAGGGTCGACAGAAGATTGTGTATTTCGCCGCGCGAATGGACATGCGCACATTGCTTAAGATTCGTGGTTATGAGCGCGCCATGGAAGACCATGGCTTAACGCCTCTATGCTTAAAAAACAATGAAGCATCTTCTTTTACCTTAGGCGGACAGTTTCTACACCAAGCCTTAGAACAACAACCGGATACTGATGGTATTTTTTGCACCAATGATGACTTAGCCATTGGTGCCCTTTATGCCTGCCAAAAGGCAGGTATTTCTATCCCGCAGCAAATAGGCATTGCAGGGTTTCATGGCCATAATATTTCGCGAGCCATGGTGCCTTTGCTAGCGACAGTTATCACCCCCAGAGAAGAAATAGGGCGGCTTGCTGCAGAGCAGCTTCTGAGTCGCTTAAAAGGCGAACCTGTTTCTCAGCGTGTTATTGAACTGCCATTCCAACTAGAGGTTGGGGAAAGTTTGTAAAGAATGGCTGGCAAATCAAGCGCCATAACAATAGATAAATAATACTGAGAAGTGTTATCATTAAAATCTTCATCAATAAAGAATCAAGATGTAATGAAACACTTCCTCATCATGGTGCTGACTTGTGCCTCAGCTCTTCTTTTTCCTGGGTTGAGTCAAGCCGCTTCAGATAATGGCCCTCATCCAAAAAACACTCTAGACAAACCTGTAACGGTGCAAGATAGCAAAGGGACTTTCACAATCGATTATCGACCTAAGCGCATAGTGGTCTTAGAGTTTTCCTTTGCCGATGCACTAGCATCTGTCGGAGTCAGCCCTATTGGCATCGCGGACGATAAAGATCCAAGCCGTGTATTACCAGCCGTCCGTAAGATCATCAAACCTTGGACATCGGTCGGTACACGTTCACAGCCGAGCTTAGAAACCATTGCAGCGTTAAAACCCGACCTCATTATTGCCGATATCTCTCGCCATGCAGGTGTCTATGCGGATCTGCAAAAAATCGCGCCAACCCTTATTTTGCCATCGCGCCGCGAAACCTATCAGGATAGTCTCAAGGCGGCCGCTATCATTGGCAAAGTGATTGGTAAAAACAAAAAAATGCAAGCGCGTCTAGCAAAGCATCAGAAAATTATGGCCGCCTATGCTAAGCAATTACCAAAAGGCGTGGTGGTTCAGTTTGGGGTTGCCCGAGACGACGCTCTCTTTTTACATACTGCCGACTCCTATGCTGGCGGTGTTATTCGAGCCCTTGGTTTAGCCAACGCGCATACAGGAAGAAACGATTCTGCTTATCGCCAAACCAGCTTGGAACAAATGCTTAGCATTAACCCTGATTATTTGATTATTGGCAACTACACCCATCCCAGTATTGTGGATAAATGGGAAAAAGAACCACTGTGGTCAGTATTAAAAGCCGCTCGTGAGCACCACATCTTTTACGTGAATCCCAATGTTTGGTCGCGCTGTCGAGGCATCATGGCGGCGGAGCGTATGGGACAAGACTTGGTTAATGTATTTCACGGCAATCAAATCGCCGCTAAACCATGATGCTATCACGACTACCCTTTGCCTGGCAGTGCATAGTGTTAGGGGCAAGCTTATTGATCATCGCTTGGATCAGTTTATTTAGCTGGTCTGCGGTACAGATTACGCCGATGGATGCCCTTCACGCCTTATTCAATATGGACAATACCAGTGTCCCCCAACATATCGTGCAAGATTTGCGCTTACCCCGCACCTTGATTGGTATCCTCGTCGGCGCCTCCCTAGCGGCAGCCGGTGTGGTAATGCAGGGCTTAACACAAAACCCGCTGGCCGCGCCCTCCGTGCTTGGTGTCAATGCCGGTGCCGCGCTTGGTATGGCGGCAGTCTCGACCATCGCCCCTTGGTTTGGTCTATTAGGCACCTCTGTTGCCGCCATTATTGGTGGCGGGATGACTTGGACCTTGGTTATGGTACTGGGAAGTGCATGGAAAAGCGGCAACGACTCCAGTCGCTTGGTACTAGCAGGTGTGGCGATTTCGGCACTTTGTGCGGCACTCACTAAAGCCTCCATCATTATGGCAGAAGATCAGGCCTCAGGTGTCTTGACCTGGTTAGCTGGCAGCTTAGCGAACGCCCGTTGGAATACATTCGATCACTTGTGGCCTATCTCTTTGTTCAGTTTGTTAGGCTGTATGGCGCTCTCGCCAACGTTAAATATCCTGCAACTGGGGGAAGAGAATGCTCGCAACTTAGGTGCGTCGCTCATTCTCACTAAGCTGGCTGGAAGCTTCTTAGTATTACTACTGGTTGCCAGCGCCATCAGTTCAGTGGGCTCTATTGGCTTTGTCGGCTTACTCGTCCCACACATGGCCAAAATGCTTTGTGGACAAGATCATCGGCGTTTTTTACCTCTTTCTATGTTATTGGGCGCCATGTTGGTCGTCCTCTCGGACATTATCAGCCGTTCAATTATCTTCCCTATGGAAACTCCAGCTGGGGCGGTTTTAGCGTTAATAGGTGCACCGTTTTTTATCTATCTGGTTAGGAAACGCACTTTATGAACCGGTTTATTCCTTTCTTTATTATTAGTGTGTTGTTGATCTCATTGGTCGTAGCGAATTTGCTATTCGGTGCCGTTTCGCTGTCATTACATGATGTTTTTCGCGGCTTTCAACCGGGCAGTGATAGCTACTTCACCATTCACGAATACCGTTTACCTCGTACACTACTGGCAATACTAGTGGGCGCCATGCTCGCTCTTGCTGGGGCTCTCGTTCAAGGGGTGATTCGTAACCCATTAGCATCACCGGATATTCTCGGCGTCAGCCACGGAGCAGGCCTTGCCGCTGTCGTGT
This sequence comes from Marinomonas spartinae, assembly GCF_016461715.1. Lineage (GTDB taxonomy): Bacteria > Pseudomonadota > Gammaproteobacteria > Pseudomonadales > Marinomonadaceae > Marinomonas > Marinomonas spartinae_A. Next base: position 93,472 of record NZ_JAEMUI010000017.1, read on the forward strand.
ATATGATCTATTTTCCACACTCAAGCATCTCTTGGCTTCCGGCGGTGGCCTTAGTTGGCGGTTTGTGCGCAGCACTGATTTTATGGTGGTTATGTGGTCATCGCAGCAGCACAATAAAACTGGCCATTACCGGGGTGGCTCTGGCAACCTTTTATGCCAGTACAGTCGATTTTTTAATGCTGATCAAGCCGCTAGAAATCAATAACGCGTTGCTTTGGTTAACAGGCAGCTTATGGGGCCGTAGTTGGCCGCAAATTACCATGCTACTCCCCTGGCTTGTGCTCATTCCATGTGCGCTGTACTTGGCGAAATCGTTGAATCTTATTCATCTTGGCGAAGACACTGCCATTAGCCTTGGCGCAAAAGTTAATTCACTTCGCCTGATTGCCTTAGCCATTGCTGTGGCACTGACTGCAGCAGCGGTGTCAATTTGTGGCCCCATTGGCTTCTTAGGCTTAGTCGCCCCCCATCTTGCGCGCAAATTATTTGGTGGGCGCCACCAAGCTCTGCTGCCAGCCACTATGTTAGTGGGTGCCGTCTTACTGCTGATGGCAGATTTAGTGGCCCGCACAATCGACCCACCGATTGAATTACCAGCGGGGATCATGACGGCTGTACTTGGCGCCCCTTATTTTCTTTGGTTACTTATCAGGACAAAATGATTTATGTCTCTTAGTACTCATAATGTCTGCGTTGGCTATCATGGTAAAACCATTGTCAATCAAGTTTCACTGACCATACCAGAAGGAAAGATGATCGCTTTACTTGGACCGAATGGTTGCGGTAAATCGACTCTTCTGAAAGCCATGGCACGCATTCTGACCCCCATAAAAGGGGAAGTGCATTGGTGTGGGAAAAACCTTCACCAAATGCCTTCCAAAGGCTTAGCAAAACAACTGGCCTTATTGCCACAAACACAACCCATTCCTGAGGGCATCAAGGTTAAGGATCTCATCGCTTATGGACGTAGCCCGTATACAGGCTTTTGGGGGAGGCTAACGAAAGACGACCACACCATTATTGATAAAGTGATGCAAGAAACGGGGGTCACCGCACTAGCCGAGCAGTTAGTGAGCGAGTTATCAGGTGGACAACGTCAACGTGTCTGGCTCGCCATGACGCTTGCCCAAGACACGCCCTACTTACTCCTTGATGAACCAACCACTTACATGGACTTAAACCACCAAGTTGAACTGATGCATTTACTTCGTCAACTTAACCTATCCGGAAAAACCATCGTGACGGTCCTGCACGATATCAACCAGGCAGCACGCTATTGCGACCATTTGATTGTCATGAAGCAAGGTCAAATCAATACACAGGGAACACCAGAGGCGGTATTAACAAAGGACATGCTACGGACTGTTTTTGATCTCAACGCACAAATACATCGCGACCCTATTGCCAACACCCCAATGTGCATCGTTGAAGATAAATAAGCAAAGCGACACCTCCGCCAAGATATGACACCAGAACGAAAAGGCCCCTGTCAATAAGACAGAGGCCTTGATCAGAATCACCTAAGCAAGCGTTAGGTTTGCTGTGATGCTAATGTTTCTTCAGCATTCTCACGAGCTTCTTCAGGTGTTAGTGAATCCTCACCCTGCTCTTTCCATTGAGCCAATTCTTCTTTACTGGCTTTGGGTGAAAAGAAACCAAGCTGAGCATAAAGAATCCCCAATACAGGCGACAACCAACACGCAAACGCTAATGGAATATACAGAAGGTTTTCAAAATTGCCATCCGAGATTCCCAGCCCCAACGCACTGATCACAAAAGCACCACCCGCATTCCAAGGAATAAGCGGCGATACCAAGGTTCCCCCTTCTTCAAGCGCCCGAGATAAGTTCAAAGTAGAGTACTTCATACCACGATAAACAGGAGAATACATACGGCCAGGCAAGGCAATGGATAAGTAAGGATCACCTGCGACTAAGTTAGTCGAAATAGAGGTACAAACGGCAGCGGTTTGAATGTCTTTGAATTTATGAATCTTAGTCAAAATCGCCAGTATAATGGTTTCTAAACAACCCGTTCTCTCCAATGCGCCACCAAATCCTAAAGCAATCAGTACAAGGGAGATAGTCCACATCATGGATTGAATCCCACCACGGTTCAGCAGAGTATTAATGGCCGTCACGTCGGTATTAATCGTGTAGCCACTGTTAGCAAAGGTCACCACTTCGTGAATGCCATTGCCTTGCGCAACCATGGCGGTTATCGCACCGGCCACGACACCGGCAAATAGCGAAGGAATAGGCGCAATACGTTTGACCGCTAGGACAATGACCAACAAGGCAGGGAGTAGTAACCAAGGAGAGATAACAAAATGCTTTTGTAGCTCCGTCGTAATGCTATTAATCTTAGCAAAAGACACGTCGCCATCATGCACCAGCATGAAACCAGCAGCTAAGTAAATAATTACCGCGGCCATCATGGCAGGCAAAGTCGTTGGCATCATGTTTTTTATATGGGAGAACACATTGGTCCCCGTGACTGCTGGGGCCAAGTTAGTGGTATCAGACAGCGGGGAGATTTTATCCCCGAAAAAGGCACCAGAAACAACAGCACCCGCCGTCCAGTACACAGGCACATCAAACCCTGCACCGATGCCCATTAGGGCAAGACCTACGGTCCCGACTGTCCCCCAAGAGGTCCCCAGCGACATAGATACAACAGAGCACAACAGCATGGCAGCAACCAGAAAAATCTGTGGAGACAGGATGGTTAAGCCATAGTAAATGAGAGTCGGTACCGTACCACTCGCGATCCAAACACCGATAATCATCCCGACACAAATCAGCACCGAAACGGAGGGCAGCGCAATATGGATAACGTGAAAGATCCCTTCTTCTATATCTTTCCATTTAAAACCGAGCTTTATACCAACGAGTGAGGTAAGCGCAAGACCAATAGCAAGAGGAATGTGCGGAGTGAAGTCGCCAAAATAAAAAATCTGCACCCCCAATACCATAAGTGTTAAGACGACTGGAGTCAGGGCAAGCAACAAACCCGGACGACTAATCCCAGTATCCTGATTTTTTTCAGTCATAAAAGCTTCCTTAATTGCACTTTTTTACATACATAAAACTAGTGTAGCGGAAATAAAAAGCTTTGACCACGAAGGGATATGGTTTGAAAAAACGGATTTATTGCCTATAAAAAGCATTTTTTGACATATTTTTGAGGATTTTTCTGAATGATAGCGATCAATATCAGAAAAAAGCCTTTTTCCTGATATTATTTTGAACTCAAATTATTTTTGAAAAGTACAATTTTATTAGCAACATCAAAAATGAACAACCTCGCCTATTTGGCAACTGGCCTATATACAACCTGAACAGGTCATGACTCCAGAAGCTCGAACGCATCCGTTTGAGAAATCACCGTTGCATACTCACCATGAAGATTGGCCAGTGACATAGCATGAACCTCGTCAGCACTACGCTCACGACCATCAAAGTCCAATGTAGAAAAGGCAAAACAAGCACTGCCGACAACATAGGTGGTAAAACCAATGTTCCCAGCGGTTCGAACGGTCGATTCAATCGAGTGATTCGTGCTGACCCCCACCACCACTAAGCGATCAATCTTCTGGGATTCAAGCCATGACTGCAAATCTGAATGAGTAAAAGCATCGGGCACGTACTTCTCAATAACTTTTTCCCCCAACAAGGGTATAAAGGCTTCTTGCACCATGACCCCTTCTTGCTCAGGCCAAAATAAAGAATCCTCTTCCCGCGATAAGTGATGAACATGCACAATGGGCGCATTGTTCACACGCCAATGGGATAACAGCTCAGCAATCTCTCGTTCCGCATCCGGGTTATTACGCTCACCCGCTTGCGGCCAAGCCATACCATTTTGCATATCAATAATGAGCAATGCCGTCTGACTAACCATTGCTTTCTCCTTGTTCTTTCACTGTTTTTTCGTTTACAGAAAAGGGCGCACTAGAATATAAGGATAAACGCTTAGACAATCTCCATATATACCAAGTCAAAGCCAAAATCACTATAAAAAGTAAGGCTATCAATGTCGATAGCAGGTGCATTCTGTCGACAATGGACGAGGTTATAGCAAAGTGATGTTTCAGTTCATCGATTTGCTGTTGCAGATCTTGTACATCATCCAAAGAGGCACTGGACACCTGTAAAATGGCCACACTACGCTCAAGTTCAAAGACCGTCTTCATCGGGTCTTTTGTTGGCTCCTCGCTCTTACTCACCTCCTTCTGATTTTTAGTGGCAGGCGCTTTCACGGCATCGGCCTTCTTCACAACGGCCGTCTTAACAGAGACATGATTCTTAGACTCGGCTTTTTCCACCTCTTGATCGGCCCATGCTATATGAACAAAACAGCCAACGAACAAGCACAGTGCGATTTTTTGCAACATGAAAGACCCTAGTGATAACAATCAAAAACGGAGTACCCACAACCATAGCAGCGAATCACACCTAAAAGTAAGCAAAAGTTTACGCACACAACCAGGGCAAACCATCAGAAGACGCCAACTTTTTGCAATAACTAAGTCGGGTCACATCCTTTTTACAATTCGTTTTGTAAAAAGGTAATAAGAGCTAATGAACAAAAAAAATAAAAAATATTTAATTTCAAACACTTATATTTTGGCACGATCATCGCTATGGCTTTTTATAGCAAGTTTTTCACAACAAACTTTTTACAGCAAATAATAGGTCATGAGGCAGAAAACAACTTCAGTCACGCTATGGCCATTTTTAAAATAAGGAGAGCACTATGAAGAATACAATCATGTCCATCCTTTTCGTATCAGCACTCACTGCCGGTGCCGCGCAGGCCCAGACAAATGATCACTGGACTGACCGCGCCAAAGACGCATGGATTGATGGTAAAGCGGAAGCCACTTTATTATTCAATAAACACGTTAACGCTTTTCACATCAAAACCAGCGTAAAAGATGGTGTCGTGACCTTAACGGGCACCACAGATAACAGTACCGATAAGGACCTTGCTGGCGAACTTGTCGAAGGTTTACAAGGCGTCAAAGAAGTTAAAAACAACATCACCATTGCAGATACTCCTGCAAACTCGCCCGAGGGGGCCGATAAGAACAACATGACAGATCAAGCCAAAAGTACCTTGATCGATACAAAAATTGCGACCGTATTAAAAACTCGCTATTTATGGAACCAAAATATCGAAGGAACCAAAATACACATTGACGTCGATAAAGGTATCGTCACTCTCACAGGGGATGTAAAAAGCGATGCAGAAAAACAGCTAGCCGTGCAGATAGCGCGTAACACAACGGATGTAAAACAGGTGAAAGATGAACTTAAAGTCGCCACTATAGCCGCCCAATAAGCAGTAGCGGTTAACTAGAAAAGGATTGTCTTATCTGCGCCCATCCATGATGGGCGCTTTGCCTTTCTCAACGTTTTGCTCCCCTACTACTTTTCCCCTTCACAAAGCACGTGTAATACGCTCGAATTCTACTTTTAAAAAGTCCACCAGCAAACGCAGCTTTTTAGCACTGGAAGACCCTGGTGGGAACACAGCGTATACATCAATATCAGTACAACGATAGTCTGGCAAAATACGTTTTAACAGTCCTTTTTGAATACGAGGCTTGGCATCGTATACAGGGATACGCCCGATACCATTTCCCCCTTCCAAAAACATCGTCCTCGCCGCTGCATTGTTAGTACTGACCTTACCCATTACCGACAAACTATAAGAACGTGATCCTTGGCTCAAATGGACGGAGTTCGCTGCCTGCTTATATACAACCCAATCATGATCATACAAATCCTGAGGTTGAACAGGTGTGCCTCGCTTACGAAAGTACTCAGGCGAGCCACATAAATAGGTTTCAAACGAGGCCAATATACTGGCTTGTAATCCAGAGTCGGCCAATGGCGCACCTCGAATGGCAAGATCCATTCCGTCTTTAATGATATTAACGACCTCATCACTTAATGACACATCCAGCTCGATTAAGGGATACAAACGACGGAACTCATTCAATGCAGGCACCACAACTTGCAGCCCTAAATTCACTGGACAGGCGATTTTTAACTTACCCACAGCCTCTTGTTTTGATCGCTCTATTTGCAGATTGGCTTCATTGGCTTGAAAAGCAATAGTACGACAACGCTGATAATAGGCCTCTCCCGTGTCAGTTAGTGACAAACTGCGAGTGGTGCGATTGAGTAATACAACCCCAAGCTGGTCTTCTAACTTCTTCAAATGATAGCTCACCACGCCACGAGAAATTCCCATCGCTTTGGCGGCTGAAGTTAAACTGCCTTGTTCCACTACTTGAGCAAACACCACCATACTTTTTAACTGCTCGAACGAAATGTCCACACATGCCCCTTATCTGCAACTGACTTATTAATTGTATCAATTATTAGATCAATGAAGTCAACTTTATCTCTGTATTCAAACCATTAAAGCCCCTCTATACTGACCACAACTTAACAATCAATCCGACGAGACCTTTGCACGATGTCACGAGCGACGCCAAGACACGGCAAAAAAAGACGAAAAAGCGGAGTTTATACCTATAAATGAGCATTTTGAGTCTGTTTTTAACAAAGTATTGGCAAGCGCAATAGTCGTGCAAAAGTCTCACGACACCAACAAGGAGTCATAATGATGAGTACGAATAAAATTTTAGTGGTTCTAACGTCTCACTCAGAAATGGGTAATACAGGTCACAAAACAGGATTTTGGGTAGAAGAGTTTGCGGCTCCTTACTACGCCTTTATTGATGCAGGGGCTGAAGTAACGGTTGCGACACCGAAAGGCGGCCAAGCGCCTATCGACCCAAACAGTGAAGCACCGGATGCCCAAACAGAAGCGACCAAGCGCTTTTATGAAGACAAAATGGCGCAAGATGTCATCGCCAACACGCATAAATTGAGCGATATGAAACAAGATGATTTTGATGCCATTTTCTACCCAGGTGGTCACGGCCCACTATGGGATTTAACTAACAACGAAGAGTCTATTGCACTCATTGAAAGCTTTATCCAAGCAAACAAACCAATTTCTTCTGTTTGCCACGCCCCAAGCGCGTTTTTAAACATTAAAGACAGCAAAGGTGACTACTTCATTAAAGGCAAAGTTGTCACAGGCTTTACCAATAGCGAAGAAGCAGCGGTACAGCTTACCGATGTGGTGCCCTTCTTGCTTGAAGACGAAATGAAAAAACGTGGTGCAGACTACCAAAATGCAGACAGCTGGACGCCTTTTGCTGTGCAAGATGGCTTGATGATTACAGGCCAAAACCCAGCGAGTTCAGAGCTTGTGGCAGAGAAATTACTGGCTCAACTAGCAAAATAGTGAATTGACTCGATCGCTCGAAAAAATAAACCAATAACGGATTGGTTTATTTATCCAACTAAAAAGCCCGTCCTCAAAGTCTGATTGAGTGACGGGCTTTTTGATGCTGGCATCTTCATACAAGCAAAGCACTTTTTCACCTTAGCGTTGAAACGCCTCACTCTTTGAAAGGCACAGGATTAAAGTTAAGTACTAACGAGTCCATCTCTTTGCCAATTTTACTATTAATCCCATTTATGACAAAAAATGGGCAGATTCTATTCAAACATTTGGATCAATTATTGATTCAAATGCCATTCTATAGCACGTCATATTGCCACCTCGTATACTAACCATATAGAAAAGACTGATAACGTTTTGACCTTCGGGAGAAAAAACATGGCCGTTATATTAATCGCAAGCGCCGCTTATTACTGGCTTTATGCCGCCTAATAGAAGGCTTTTGAAATAAAAAACCAGACATCCGTCTGGTTTTTTAGCGAATAGCGCGAGTATTACGACAATGCGTAGTCAAACACAATAATGTCTTCCATAATGGGCCCTAGCTGTGCCTTTAATGCCATATGCTCTGGGTGTGGCAGGTAGTTATCAAGGGAAGCTTGATCAACAAATGTCATCAATACACAATGTGAATAACCTTTATTGCGATCTTCTGAACTGGAGTTTTCACCCCACTCTACCGATTCAATACCCTTAACCTGATGCTGAATCGCTTCAAAATTCCCAAAACAAGTTGAGATGTCTTCTGCCGTAGCCTCTTCTTTAAACTTTATAAATAACACATGGCGAATCATAACGTCTTAGCTCCTAATCGATCATTTACTTAGTGATTATTAATATCAGGGCTAACTCAAGAAAACCAAGTTTTCTGGCGCTTGTGCTAGTTTAATGCGGCCTTTTTCATCAATTTCTATCAGGTTATCTAAATGGGTAAAATGCAAATCACTTAGCACCAGTACTTTTTCTTGTTTTTCCTTCAAGGATTCAACAAAGGCATGAGCATCAAAGGTATCATGGGCTTTCATATAAGTGACGAGTCGTCGAAACAACTTAGGCAATATCACGTATTCATCCGTCAGGTTACTTAGCGATTCTATTTTGATAAAACTGTTGGTTTTATCCTCACTCCATACGCCTTTTTTCGCCGCTCGTGCTTTTATCGCGGCTTTGGCAAAACGTGCTCTTAAATCGTAGAAAAGCCCATCATAAAACGTTGGATAAGCGAACCCTTTTGCTAACATTTTAAAGTTTACCGACGTTTTCACGATGTGGTTATCTAGAAAAATAGATTGCCCATCTTCGTATTCTGTTTCGCCAGCAAACACAAATGCTACAGGTCGACCATAGCGCTCGGCCATACGCGTCATAATATAACCTGGGACGCCATCGTCTGCAGATACCACTTTGCTTCGAGATTCATTCCACTGAGTGTTTTTAATTCCTAGTAACTTCAATAAATATTGCGTGGCAGAATCCGCCCACTCAGCAGGTTGGTGCTCACTTTTATAATGGGTTTCTAAGGTATCGATAGCTTCAATTCTCAGTTGAGCATGCTCCTTTTTGTTAAGACGCACTTTACTGCCTTCTAACAAATCCCACTGCGCTAAGTCATCCGCTTTGAAGCGAACTGAATCGCCATCCGGCGAATAACCCACTATATGAAAAGACCCTTTAATCACTCGAAATGACATTTCTATTCCCCCTGTACAGGAATCCAACAATTTATTATGGCTAGATTGCGCTTTTCTACAGCCGCTGTACACTGCCTTTTCAGAAAAATTAACATAAGCTTTATAACGGTAAATCCTTCCAAACCATCCCCAAGGTCAATTTTGTTCAATACTCAAGAGATAACAAAAGGGATAGTCGTCATCGACTTTTTCTCTTTTGGAATACGCTATGACCTTATCTCTAATCACCTCTATGTCATTGTTTGCCTTAGCGGCCTCTTTATCTCCTGGTCCAGTTAATCTTGTCTCACTAAGTGGCAGTGCCCGCTATGGCACGAAAACAGGATTACGATTTATTACTGGTGCGACACTGGGCTTTGTCGCTTTATTTTTAGTAATTGGTTTTAGCCTTCATTATTTGATCAGTCATCTGGCTTGGATTACTCAAGTATTACAATGGCTAGGCATCATGTTTTTGCTTTATCTAAGTTATCAATTATTCATAGATGATGGGCGATTAGACGCTGATAGTCATAAAAACGCGCCGACCTTTATGACGGGCGCTGTCATGCAATGGCTGAATCCAAAAGCCTGGTTGGCTTCCCTCTCAGGCATCGCCGCTTACATTCCCAGCGCAAAAGCATTCGAAGTTGTCACCTTTGCTGGCTTATATCTGCCTATTTGCTGGTTATCTTTAGGAGTGTGGGTTTGGATCGGCATCGTGCTTGGACAATACTTCCAAAGCCCCGAAAAAATGCGTTTGATGAACAAAACACTTGCCGTTCTATTGGCGGCTAGCTGCTTGTTACTCGTGGTCTAATCCTCTGAGATTGATAAGACTTAAGATGACATGGAACGGCGATATTGATCCGGTGTTGCAGCCACTCGCTGTTTAAAGACACGCTGAAAATGCGCTTGGTCACTAAATCCCACCGTCTGCGCCACGGAAGAAATCGCCTGACCTTGTTTAAGGGCTTGTTTTCCCAGTTGAACCCGCCGATTCAAACGATAGGCATGGGGTGTCATATTAAAATGACGCTTAAAAGCACGAACTAAGTAACTTGTACTATAGCCAAATTTCTCGCTAATAAGATCCAGCGACATTTCTTCTAGGCAGTGCTGATCTAAATAACTCGCCACAAGATACAGTCGATTCGGTGGTAACAAGGTTTCCTCTCCGCCATCGCGGGTATCCAGATAATGAAATAAGGCGACAAAGTAGTCAATGAGTAGGCCTTCTTTTTCCAGAACGGTCAACTGATGGGACATAAGAGCTTGGCATAAAGCAACAAAATCTTGATAAAAAGACTGTATCGTCAAAGTATCCAGATGAGTATTTTGCCAATCTAATTCAGATCTTAGACCATTTTGATAAAGCACATTCGCCAGCCAACTTGGCTCTATATGCATCATATAATAGGCCCAAGGGGAATCCTGACGGGGGTTACAAGCATGCACCACATTCGGATTCATAAACACCAAACTGCCCGCTTTTACTTGATGAAGCCTGCCATCACAACAGAACTCGCTTTGCCCATTGAGGACGGCACCGATCGACCACTCTTGATGGGTGTGAGGAGAATAACGTACCCTTTCCCCCTCCAGAACTTGGCGTAACTCAATATAAGGCAAAGCAGCATCTCGCCAGAAAATAGGGTGGGTAGACGGTGTCATATGCAGCTTACCTCCAACAAAAATGTCTCAGACTCTTTTCACTTTAGGGCTGACAACTTATGCGAAAAGAATCATCAAGCTTAACAGGCAAAATTAACGTACTAAATTGCATGGCCAAAGATTCCTTACACATGGCCGCTCTATCTTCAGCATTATTCACATAGCTAGTTCGGTATTCCACATTCAATACTGGTTTTCCTTGTTTAATAAAAGCAGTAAAAGAGCGGCATTCTGAAAAAGCAAAACATTGCTCGGTAACAGCAAAATCAAAATCGCTAACTAACGCCCGAACCTGATCAGGGTCATTTTTCAACCCTACAGCGAGCCCTCTTTCATGGGCTTGCTTTGCTAAAAAACGATTAAAGGCTAATTGGTCATATTGGCGAAATGAAAAGCCCGTATTCGTTCGATAGCTGTCCATATTATCCGGCTCCACCCCATCACAACCCTTTTTAACAGCAAGATCTAAACGTTTTAACATAATGCTTCGTACGTTTTCAGATCGAATATCTAACCAGCGCTCATCATTCCAACCTTTTAACGTTTTCCCCAAGTCCTGTTTGGCGAACTCAGCCGCATCGGGTCGCCAATCTTCATAAGAACCCGCCGAAAAGTAACAAATCACCTTTTTACCTGACGCGTGCAAGCGTTGAATCAGCGCAACGGGGGAATCAAATAAATCAATATCATATAGATCCACATTGTAGCCTTCGTTAACGACCCCATCTAACTGCCATTGCCATGTTGCAGACACAGGCGGTTTATACCAATTCTCAGCGGCATAAAGCGAGGGAACACTGCAAAGCAAGGTCGTTATTGAAATAAGTAATGCGCGCATGTTGGATTCCCTGTTTCCTGCAAGACGAAAAAGCCTACAATATGAGTGTCGTAAGCTTCACTCTACTCTCTTATGAGGCTTTATGCTTATAAACAAGGGAAATAGTTTTATGGAGACCTTTGCACAACATCACAAACAACCATTTTTAGTGGAATACTTGAGACAAACATTCATCATCAATCTGACCATGACATACTGACGTAACACTCCCGCTCATCGAGACAGTCATGTCCGCAGCAATATCTATGTCTATTTGCCCTCCTGGCATCATCACTTTAATCGACGAATCACATAACCCTAACTTGTATGCCACGGCGGCGGCCGCACAGCTACTACTACCAGAGGCCAGCGTATAGCCTGCCCCACGCTCCCAAATCTCAATCACAATATGATTGCGGTCAATCACTTGCATAAATTGCACATTCGTTCGATTCGGAAAATCAGGATGGTGTTCGATCAATGGACCAAACTCTTTCGCCATGGTCTCGGTGGGTGCTTCGCTCAAGATCACACAATGGGGATTACCAATCGTCACCGCACTGAACACATGGTTCAAGCCCATGACATTTAAATTTTCCAGTAATACTTCACGAGGCTCACCCCATACAGGGATGTCTCGGCTCATAAAAGACACCTTGCCCATTTCTACATTGACTCGACGCCCCTCCTCCAGCACTTGCGCTTTTACCACACCACCTTTGGTTTCAATGGTAAACGGCTTGTCTTTGACAAGACCTTGATCCCACAAGGAACGACAAAAAATCCGTAAGCCATTGCCGCTTTTTTCTGCTTCACTGGCATCAGGGTTAAAAATACGCAACCCAAAATTCGCGACCTTAGAAGGAAGTGGGCCAATCAATACACCATCTGAAGCCACTCCGTAATGCTTATGGCACATGTTCTTAATCATTAAAGCAGCGGGCTCATCTGGAAACGACTCTGGTGATACCACTAAATACACATTGCCAAGGGCGTGATACTTACGAAACTCCAAATAACCTCTCCTTAACCATCATCTCTTTTAACATCCGTCATCAGCTTATCAACATAAGGCTCGATTGCATCTGCCCAAACGGCATACTGACTGGCATTAGGGTGTAGAAAATCACTCATTATGTCACGACTCAAGCGCCCTTTGTCATCTAAAAAGTGTTGGTTAATATCAAGGTAGAAAACACGCTTATTATCCTGATAGCCCTGAATCAAGGCATTAACACTATCGTTAAGAAGACGCAGTTTTTGCGTGGGTTTGGCACTACGCGGAAAAATAGCCAACAGTAAAATATTCGTGTTTGGGAGCTTGTTAGCCAACACCTGAAGGATTGTTTTAATACCTAATGCTGTCTGTTCGGGCGCATCTTGACGATGGCCTGTGTTGTTTGTTCCCACCAGCAAGACCAAGAGTTTAGGCTGAATATTATCAACTTCTCCGTGTTCAAGACGCCACAAAACATTTTCTGTTTTATCGCCATTAAAGCCAAGATTCAATGCATTTCGTGGACGGTAAAATTTTTCCCAAACATCCGCCCCTTCCTCTTCCCATGCTTGAGTAATGGAGTCACCAAGAAACACCAAATCTACTTTACCCATTGCGGCTTTTTCTGCCAGCTTTTGTTCATGACGAGGCTGCCACCAATCGACTTCTTGTGGCGCTGGCATTAAAGCTAATAAATCACGCTCATTTATCATAGATCACGTCCTAAAAAATGTGTCCCTGGAATGGGGTTGTAACTCACAGGGTCGCATGGCTTAAAACCCAACTGAATATATAAGCGCCTAGCCGTGCCAAAGTCGGCCAATACATCAAGGCACATGCGCTGGTAGCCACTTTCCTTTGCGTATTGTATTAACTGAGTTACCAGGTTCTCACCCAATTGGTGGCCTCGCTCAGTGGGACGAATATAGACGCGTTTCATCTCGCAGACAGTCTCATCCACTCGACGAAAAGCACCACAGCCCACAACTTCATCTTGCTTTTTAATCAGCAAAACGACCCCATCAGGCAGCGCGTATTTGTCTGCCAAATGTTCAAACTCTTGTTCATTCTGCTGGTAATCCAAGTTGACTGGCGCCGCTGCAATGTATTCACGAAAAATAGACAGTACTTTTTCGTTATCCCTTGGTAAAACGGCTTGATGAATGGCGTACATGGTGTTTCCTTAGTAAATGGCCTCTAACATATCGTGCAAAGGTCTCATCTTATAAGAGATCATACTGATTTTACTATTCGTCTTTTGTAGAATGGCGTTTTCCATCAAGACAAACAACATGAGCCTTATTCTTTTCTATTGTAAAAAATTCATCGGCATGATGCTGATGCCCATTCCACTCACCTTGGTGATCATGTGCCTTGCTTTTTTTCTGATCAATAAGCGACCTAGAATCGCCAAGCTCTTTTTATGCTGCGCGATACTATTATTAGGCTTGACCAGCTGGAGTCCCGTCGCCAATCGTCTTATTGCCACTGTGGAACACGATTACCCCGTCTTTAATATTCAGCAACCTGTGGATGTAGTGGTCGTGCTTGGCAGTGGGCATAAACGCCTCACCAACACGCCAGTGGTAATGGAATTGGGAAACAGTGCCTTATTTCGACTTGAAGAAGGAATACGCATTTTAAAAGCTAATCCCACCGCGCAATTATTCGTTTCGGGGTATTCTGGTGGGATTGGCAAATCCCATGCGGAGCTGATGCGAGAAGCCGCAATAGAATTAGGGGTTAGCGCAGATCGCATCACCATATTCCCTTTAGCAAAAGACACCGAAGACGAAGCCAACATGATGGCACCGCAGTTGAAAGGCAAGCGCGTCGCCTTAGTCACAGAAGCATCCCATTTAAAACGGGCGGTGATCTTTTTCCATCGAGCAGGAATTAAGGTCTTCCCTGCCCCCGCTATGTTTTTAGGGTCAGAACAAAGCGATTGGCAAATTAACGCCACTGACGCGCACAAAAGTGAGCGAGCCTTTTATGAATGGATTGGTCGGGCCTGGCAATGGATAAAAGGGGAAATAACAAATTAAGAAATTAGACAAAGCTGAAATCAAGAGAGGCTAACCTCCGCTAGCCTCTCCGTCACTTACTGAAACCTAGTTTGAAACTTTTGGAACGCCGCTAGATGATTTTTTGAAGCATCACGCAAACGTATAAACACATCCTTAACATCACTCGGTAATTCCTGTTTTAAAAAGCGCTCATACATAGCAATATTATTGATTTCAGCGGTAACACCAATGGGAAAGGTTTCCTGGTAAGTGGCTGGCAACACCGCACTTTCCATTCCTTTATCCGCCGGTAAAGCAAAGCCGTACTTTGTAAAAAGGGGCTCTAACCAAGAAATATGACGCTCCTCCGCTTTTACTATATTGCTATAAGGTTTGCGACTGCCATACGTCTCGATAATCTTTTGATACTCACCTCTTGCGAGATATTCATCCTCAATCGCAAAACGCAACATCTGCTCTAGAGTAAACGATTTATCAGACATACTTTTCGCTCCCGCCGCGCCATAACTTTCACCAAAAGCAGCAATTGGCAAACTAGACATTAACAATACAACAACCCCACTTGCCAACAATGATTTAAGATTCATAATCTTCTCCTTCTTAGCAACCAAACCTATTCACAGTCATAGACAACACGCCTATAACCGTCAGCTTCCCTTATCAAATAGACCCATCGGAGTATTTTTACCAGAGATAAAAGCCCTTTGATTGATCTGAGGCGTGATTTAGCGTTTATAGCGGAAACGAATAGCTAAGAGCATCAATGCAATAGAATTTGTTAAGCAATACTGTTTGCACTAACATTTGCCAAAGCAGATTTATGAATATTACACACTAACTCATTTTCATAGCCGCCAAGATCAAAACTAATTCTATTCCAATTTTGCTGTTCGAAATGCTCATCACCTAGGAAATATATATTTGTAAAACCAAAAGTCATTTTCATTAACTGCATCCTTTCAAGTAAGCGCCTGAGCGCACACTCAGTTTTATAAGTTAAACCCATAATGGCTGCCATCGGGCAATTCAACATCCACGGTTAGTTTACCACCAGCGCCTTCAACATAGCGCTTCAAAGTAGATAATTTAACATCTCGGCCTTTGCGTTCCATTCCAGCAATCGTTGGCTGCTTCACTCCTAGCGTGTTTGCCATATCCTCTTGAGTGATTTGCATGCGTTCACGCAACTGGGCGAGATGAATACCAAGCAACATGTCATCCGCCTTTTTACGAGCATTTTTTACTATTTCAGGCTTCTGATCTGAAATTAATTTATCAAGTGTTCTGGCCATTACTCACCTCGACTTTTTAGCTCCAGTAGATGCTTTTCAAATTCTTTATCAGCAGCTGGAATCATCTGTTCATAAAATCGCTTATCTTTCCCTGTTTTCTCTCCAGCACACAATAAAATACCAGTTCTGCTTGGATTGAATGCATAGAACGAGCGTATAGGGTTACCCTTACTTTGCGTCCTTAGCTCTTTCATATTAGCGAACTTCGAGCCATTCACAGCATCTGCATAAGGCCTAGATAATTGCGGTCCTTTCTGCTGTAGCAAAAGCAATGTTGCCAACACGTTTTCTTTATCAATGTCGTCCAGAGCGTCAAACCATTCATCGAACACATCCGTTGTTTCTATACTCCACAGAAATTCCCTTTTACATAAAATAATAGCCTTTAAGCTATATAGCTTTAAGGCTATATTTTCAACTCAAAAAAAAAGCAGCGCCCATAATTGAACGCAGCTTTTTATCACATCAAAGACTATGTCTTTCCTATCAAACCTGAAATAAGAAATTCTTAATTAAATCCTTACCGCCTTCTGTCGCAAAGGATTCTGGGTGAAATTGAATCCCTTGGATCGGGTATTCCTTATGGCGCACACCCATCAGCTCGAATTGCCCGCCTTGATGGATCCTTGCTAGATTATTAAAATCCGCTGGTTGCAAGTTACCAACCGACGCGGTGACTTCTAGCACCTCTGGAAAGCTTTCCGCTTCGGCAATTAAAGAATGGTAACGCATTACTTCTAGTTGGTCTGGAATGTCATGGAAGATGCCTTGTCCATTATGGGTAATCGGGCTGGTCTTCCCGTGCATTGGTAAGGGCGCTTTCACAACTTTACCACCGAATACATGACAAATACCCTGCATCCCCAAGCAAACCCCCATTAAGGGAATGGTTGTGCCAAATTCTAAAATCACATCAGCACACACACCAAAATATGCTTTATCGTCGGGTGAACCCGGCCCTGGAGAAATAATAATGCGATCGGGCGACGCATCGCGAATGTCATCTAAGGTCACTTCATCATTGCGCTTCACGATCACTTCGAAGTCGCTGATGTCGCCACGACTTTTTTCAGTTTCCAACACTTCACCAATAAACTGATATAGGTTGTAAGTAAAGGAATCGTAGTTGTCGATAATATAAACTTTCATGTTACCTTCCCTTAAACCTTAGCTTGATGTTTAGCTGGCGCAAAGCTTTCCAGTACACGGCGGGTACCAGCAAACTTACGTTGAATTTCTTCATACTCGTCTTCGGCGTTTGAGTCATATACGTTACCACCACAGGTTTGCACATAGGCTTTGTTACCCTTAGCAAACACGGTACGAATGGGAATCGCGAACATACAATCACCATTAAAAGAGAACTGACCAACCGCGCCACCGTAAGGGCCTCGGCCATCATTTTCCAAATCGTTGATGATTTTCATGGCTTCGATTTTCGGCGCCCCCGTCAAGGTCCCCGCCGGAAAATTACTCGCCAAGGCCGAGAACATATCGTGATCTTCCGCCATGATGCCAACAATTTCACTTGAAATATGCTGAACATGACTGAAACGTTTAATGTCCATCAAACTACGCACTTTCACCGTACCAAAACGCGCCACACGGCCGATATCATTACGATGTAAATCGACAATCATATTGTGCTCCGCAATTTCTTTTGGGTCATTCAACAAAGCGCGAGCCAAAGCCACATCTTCTTTTTCGTCCACGCCACGTTTTGCTGTACCCGCTAGCGGAAAGGTTTCCATTTCTCCCTGACGTACACGGAATAGTAACTCGGGGCTAGCACCAATGACTTTTTGCTCGCCAAACTTGATGTAATACATTTGTGGCGAGGGGTTCACTTCTCGCAATTGCTCGTACAAGTTAATGGTATCGCCTTCCATGTCGAACCACATTTTAAAGCCCACTTCGCATTGGAAGATTTTGCCATCAATAATGTCTTTTTTGACTTTGGCGACGGCATCGGCATGGTCACTTTTACTCATGGACTCCCCCGCCGGCGTGACCACAAAAGCCCCATTCTCTGGCGTTGGCTCCGCCATCATGTGGTTCACCAGTTCTACTCGATTGTCATCGTAATAAAAGTAGAATAGCTCACCCGTCATTTTGTCGTAGATCAAGCCATCCTTAAACAAACCAAAGCGGAACGCATCAAACATATCGCTCGATTGTAGATCTAGCGTAGGCTCAAAGTAATTCATGCTGTCGTAACCAAGATAACCGGTTAACCCGCCTGCAAAGCCTCGTGACAAAATATTCTGAGGCACGATATCACGCAGCAAATAGTATGGATTGTCAGACTCGTAAGCTTCTGTCGAGCCATCGCGCTCTTGAATAAACAGCTGCTTGTCTTGTGCCCAGATCAATTTTTCAGGATCAAAACCAATAATAGAATGGCGGGAAATAAAGCTCTCTTCACCAAGAGATTCCAACATAAAACAGTTGTCGAAACGCTTCTCAACCTTTTTAAATAAATCAAAAAAATCACAATCTGAACTGATAGTGATGTACTTAGGTTTGCGCGGTAGCGTAATGCGCTCCGGCTTTTTATTAGATTGACTCATATCTCTTTTAATTCCTTCAATGCTCGGGAACCACGGGTCACAGTAGCAATACCTACGCCTAATTGTTTCGCAATATCTCGCTGTGGCACGCCTTCGTCTAACAACGCAATGATCTTCAAACGGCTCACCATTTCACTAATTTCATTCGGTGTCAGTAGCACTTTTAAACGCTTCTCCAACACAGATGCATCATCAACTTCGGATAAAAACTGGATTAAGTCCTGCATAGGCGGCACTCTTTATGATTTTTCAAAAGGACTTTGTATTCATGTACTAGTACATTATAGTTTTTAAGATAGGGAAGCAAGAGAAACAATCGTGAAAAATATGCTTTTTGTCAGAATAAGAGCAAAGAACAAAATGCCAGCCACCCTTCAACTAGGATTTTATCAACCCCACCTTTAAATCCGTTGCTTCGTAAATGACTTCACCATTTGAAAAGATTGGTAACGTGTTTGATATGCTAGCAAAAACAATCCTATTAGAGACCTTTGTGTCAAGTCTGTTAGTATAAAACTGAAATGGAAAAGCGACCTATAACTTAGATCGCTTTTCAAACTCGAAACGAATTTTAGCCAATCGCTATGATACTTTTATCCATCTTAGGTTTGATCCACGATTTCAAGCCCAGCACAAAAAGCACGATCCATACACTGGCAAGGGCGATATAGAGCAAGGATTCCATCGGGTGGTCAGCAAAGGTCAGTACCTGGAAACTGTATACCGCGCCCACGTATGCAACGGATGTGCTCCAGCCAACAACGACCCCCGTCCACAATAATCCGCCCTCTTTCACCAACGCGCCAATCGCCGCAGCACATGGCGTATAAAGCAAGACAAAAACAAGGTAGGCGAATGCGCCCTGCCAGCCCTCAAATAACGACACCATGCGCTGGTGTCCTGGCGATAAGGTGGTTTCCGTTTGCGCTTCAGACACAGCAGACAAGCCTAATGGGTCGATCAATGTACTCACCACGCCGCTAAGATTTGCCCATAAAATCGAGCCCGCTTCTTTTAGGTTTACCAGCGGAGACACATAATCTCCTCCTGCACTGCCCCCTGCCGCATTGGTATATAACGCATCCATGGTGCCCACTACCGCTTCTTTTGCTAGCACACCAGTAAAAACACCGACAGCAGCAGGCCAGTTGCCATCCCCCATACCAATCGGAGAGAAAACGGGGGTAATGACTTGCCCTACCTCCGCCAAGGCAGATGGTTTTCCGCCGTCCGCAACAGAGCGCCACGATGGCACCGAATTCAATATCGTTAATATGGCAGAAACAACCACGATTGTCTTACCTGCTCGGATCACAAAACCTCGAACTTTGTGCCAACTAGACAAGCCAACATTCCCCCAACGAGGACGATGATAGTGAGGCATTTCCATAAAGGAGCTAGCTTGCACGTCTTTAAAAAGCTGCTTGCGGAAAATCCATGCCGTACCGACAGCCATAGCAATGCCCAGTAAATACAAACCAAATACCAAAGAACCACCGTGCTCCCGAAAGAAAACAGAAACGAACATGACATAAACCGCTAAGCGTGCACTACAGGACATAAAGGGTGCCATGGCCATGGTGAGCATACGCTGTTTGGGGTTTGATAAACTGCGTGTTGACATGATGGAAGTCACATTACAGCCAAAGCCCAATAGCAAGGGAATAAAGGCTTGTCCCGGCAAGCCAATCGACAGCATCACTCGGTCAATAATAAAGGCTGCTCGCGCCATATAGCCGCTATCTTCAAGAATACTCAGACAAATGTATAAACAACCGATCACGGGTACAAAGGTAGACACCAACTGCACACCGCCGCCAATACCATCCGCGATGACGATAATCAACCAATGAGGAATGCCCACTTGCGCCATCCAATGACTGGGAAACGCCACAAACCAATAACCAGCAAGAGAATCAATTGGATCAACAAATAAGTTACCCACACCAATCGCAAAGGCAAACATGGCATACATGGCGAGTAAAAAGATAGGAATCCCCAACCACGGATGAAGCACAATACGGTCAACCAATTCAGTGGTATTTTGTGCCCTCGCCTGCTGCTTCATCACACCGGATAACCAATCTTTGATTGGCTTTGGTTCCGCGTTTATCGGTTTGCCTTTTAACTCGTTTACTAAATGGCAAACATGATATTGGAGATCATGCACCGACAATTCGTAACCATCAATAATGGGTACCCCCATATTGGCCTCTAAACTGGCAATGTCTGGCATAACACGCATTTTTCGAGCTAAATCCGTCATGGTTAGGACGACAATCATCGGACGACCCAAGGCAATCAACTCTTTTGTTAACTTGAGATTACGCTTTAAATTGGTGGCATCTACCACATTAATAATGACATCGTAATCACCCGTATTCAAAAAACGGCGCGCCACCGCTTCGTCAATGCCGCCAGATTCAGTTGCAAAACTGTAAATACCAGGTAAGTCTGTCATATCGACGCGCTGTTGATCAGAAGCAAAAAAGCCCGTTTTACAATCGACCGTCACACCAGCCCAGTTACCCACCTTTTGCCGTGTACCAGCAAGCTTATTGAATAAGGTGGTTTTACCTGTGTTCGGATTACCGACTAACGTAATATGTCGGCTCATTCGTCGTGTCCCTCGCAATACTCATCACATAAATGAACATGCTGAGCATCGTCCGTATGGATAGCAATCAAAGTGGCACCGACTTTCACTTGAAGGGGGTTTCCTAAGGGAGCTTTCATTAACAGCTTTATCGTCTCACCAGGATCAAACCCCAGTGCATTGAGTTGTATTTGCATTTCATCGCTTGGATGAGACACATGATGAATAGTTGCTTCTTGACCCCTCAATAACTCTGACAAAACCATTGCCGCCCCCAAAAATGAACATAATAACAATTATCAATACAATAGGTTTCGCTATTATCACCCAAAATCAGGCTTAACAGCCAGAAATAAAGACGACTCAATCAACAAAAAGTGCTTAAAAAAGCACAAATATTAAGCAACTTTTCTTCGCGCTCTAGCGCAGAACGATTTTCATCATACCAGCTAACCCACCAAATGAAGGCTCACTTAGCTCCAACAACAAGGTTTAAAGGCTATAAGCTGTTAATTTCATTCGACAACGTTTGTATTGTCGTGAGCAAAAAAGAACCGCTTATCGTCAAAGGCATAGT
>NZ_JAEMUI010000018.1 GCF_016461715.1 Marinomonas spartinae
TTTCATCGAGAGCAGATAGAAACAACTTAAAATTAAGAGAATTCAAGTTTTGTAAATTTTGCTATAGAGTCGCGAACAATAATGAGCTATGCCAAAAACACGACACATCATTTAGCAATAAAACATACAGAACTGGAGAAGCGGTTTTTAAAAACCTTACCTTGTTAGAGAAAGAAAAGATTAGCGAATATAAGCTAAAGAGAAGACTCGCTAGCAATGGTATTTTTACTATTATAAGCCAATATAATGAAGGTAACATAAGATCTGAAACGAAAGCATTTTCAATTGATTATGAAAAGCATGAACTTTCTATAGCAATGGAAAATGAAAACTGGGAAAAAGAAGTCATCCCAAAGCTAGTTAACTATTTCTCAAAATTTAATATTGAAACAAGAGAAAAAGTAGTAGAAGCCACCCTAACCTCGGATTCATTAGAAAGCTTAATTGAAAAAGTATACTCAAAAGAAATATTAGATAACCAATACGAGTCATCAAAACATCCCTTATGGCTACTATATGCTATCGATCTTGAGGATATGTTTGAGCAAAGAGAGAGGCTATCCACAAAAGATAGGAACAAAGAAAGGGACGAGCGCTGGTTTTACAAAAAAGTAAAGCTGAATATGTCTTATAAAGAGGTACAACAATCAGAGATCAATGATGGCTACAGCACGAACAAGAAGCCACCATCCACATCAAACATTAAAAAAGTCATAGGTAAGATGCTTGATAATGACTACTCAACGGAACAAGCTCGTTATTTTGTAGCACCCATGTAGCACAACAAATAAAAAAGCCTCTAGAAATTAGTGCATACTAACTCTCTAGAGGCTTATTTTATATGGTGGGCCTGCCCAGACTTGAACTGGGGACCTGCCGATTATGAGTCGGATGCTCTAACCAACTGAGCTACAGGCCCTAAATGCGAGGCAGATTATATCGACATGCGTCGACCTTGCCAAGGAGCAACTGACATTTTTATGCAATAAATCTGCGAAAGTCATTGATTCTCTGGCGATTTATTAACCACTCGCTTTTCTGCATTAGAAAATGCCGGTTTACACACAGTCTAAAACGCTTGTAAGTGCTTCATGCTGTGATATTAGTTAGGACGTTCGAAGGCGTACTTCAGATCCGTAAATTTTACTTTTGTCTTGATCGCGTCCAAAGCAATTAGATGCAGCAACTCTTCACGAGTCGTGCAGGCATCCGACAGAATGCTAACTTGATAAGGGTCGGCATCATCTGAAATCGCGGTGTGTGTCACACAGTTTTGTGTCATCATGCCGCAAACCACCAGACGATCTACTTCTAAATCGTTTAACAACTCGGTTAAGTTGGTGTCTTGGAAAGCGTCAGCATGTTCTTTGGTGACGATGGGGGCATCTGGCGCGGCGTCTAGAATGGCTTGATGAAGTTTAACGCCCTGCGTCCCCGCCACAAAAAAAGGCGATTCCTCATCCGATACATGCTGAACCAGTACAACAGCGGCATCTTGTTCTTTTGCTGCATGGATAGCGCTTACTATCTCGTTTAGTGTGTTGTCAGCATTCCAAAGTGGAAACTTTCCATTGTCGAAATAATCGTATTGTGGGTCGATAACTAATAAGGCAGTACGGCTCATTTTACTCTCCTATTGATGGTGAATTCATAGGATCTCAAAAAGATGGATTCCATTGCAGTGTCAAATTTGCCATATTAAGGGCTTAAAATGACAAAGTGACTTTTCCCTATGAC
Organism: Marinomonas spartinae; assembly: GCF_016461715.1. Taxonomy (GTDB): domain Bacteria; phylum Pseudomonadota; class Gammaproteobacteria; order Pseudomonadales; family Marinomonadaceae; genus Marinomonas; species Marinomonas spartinae_A. The sequence continues at coordinate 1,738 of NZ_JAEMUI010000018.1, forward strand.
ACAGTATCATATTGCGGTGATCGTCTATAGAGATTGCCTCTTATCCGCTGCGTACGGTTTTGCTGAAATATTCGAGCTAGCTAATGAGGCCTGCGAGGCTGCCAACCTTCCGATTCATCTGACAACCCATAGCCTAGATGAAAACGACATCCTCGTAGCAACGGAGGATCTGCAGCATAAGGAGGCTTTCCATGCTATTTTGCTGCCACCCAGCTTGAAGCAAACGAGCTACAGTAAAACGAACCCACTGATTAAGGCCTTTTTAATCCACCAGCATAAGCATGGCGCCATACTGTGCAGCGCTTGTGCGGGGGCGTTTTTCTTAGCGGACACAGGCATCACGGATAAACGAGTGATGACAACTCACTGGGCACTGGAAAATGCATTTAGAGAACGTTTTCCTAAGCAACCAGTGGATGCCTCTAAGATTCTGATTAATCAAGGGGATGTTATTACCGCAGGGGGGATGATGTCTTGGCTCGATTTGGCTTTGGAATTGGTGCAAGCCTTGACCAATACACATATCGTACGTCAGCTTGGCAAAACCTTGGTCATCGACACGGGCAAAAGAGAACAACGCTATTATCAGCAGTTTCAGCCAAGTTTTGATCATGGTGATGGGGCGATTCTAACAGTCCAGCACCATTTACAAGGACATTATGCGCACGTTCAGCGTACGGACACTATGGCACAGCTGGCTAACCTTACCCCCAGAACTTTTTTACGTCGTTTCGCTAAGTGCACCGGACTGACCCCAAATGAGTACTTACAGCGTCTGCGCATTCAAGTGGCCTGCGATACCTTGGAACAAACCACGCTACCGTTTGAGACCATTGCATTACAAGTTGGCTATGACGACGTTGGTAGTTGCCGCAAAGCGTTTCGCAAAATAACAGGGTTAACACCTAGTGCCTTTCGTCAGCGGTTTGTATCGCCAATACCCCATTGACTCAAAGGCGAGCTTGGCGACCAATATCACCCGGCGTTACGCCAATGACTTTTTTAAAGGTCCGACGAAAAGCCGCTTCACTTTGATAGCCCAATTCATCACTTAAAATAGCGAGGTTTCTGTCGCCATTTTTTATCCGTTGCGCTGCGAGACGCATACGCCATGATGTTAAATAAGCCATGGGCGACATGCCCATCGTACTTTTAAACAAGCCACTAAATACCGAGCGGGACATACCAGCTTTATCGGCAAGGCTAGCCACCTGCCAAGCTTGCTGAGGTTGTTCATGGATGGCAACGATTGCCCGTGCCAACCTGGCATCACTTAAGCCTGCTAATAAGCCCAATTCGATTTTTTGATATTGTATAAACAGTCTAAGCATTTGCACTAAATAGGCTTCGGCTAATCTTTCCGTCACCACTTGGGAGCCACAACGAGGCTGTAAACTTTCAGTGAGTAATATGGTTTTCAAGGGCGACAACTGCTGAGCAATCTCATCGCCTTTGTCGATTTTCACCCATTGCCATTCTAAGTCCAACAATGGATTAAGTGCTTTTGTGGCGAAATCAAATTCACAAACGAATAATGTACTTTCACCCTGTATACCTTGGATAAGGGATACACTGAGATCCTGCCCCGTCGCAAGCCACACACCATCACCCTCTTTCAACTCGGTTCGGCTATCCCCTTGCGCGGTTAACGAAATCTCCCCAGTCACTAGGTAAAGCCAATAGCTTGAATCAGCAGATAAGGCCAAGTGTTCCTTTTGACGAATGAAATGAAGAACACTTATCGAAGTCGCCTTAGGGCGAAAAGCACTTAGTACCGATGAAAGACGATCCATAATGATTTACCTTTAAAATAAAATACGATCTGCAACATTTAAAACATAATCAATCATCAACCGTATCACATTTCATCATAGACTGTCCTCATCAAAACCAACATCAAATTATGAGGTAAGCGAAATGGTCGTCCTAAAACCAAGAACAGCAACACCAGATCTCACTATTGATACTCTAAAAGGGTCTTGGTCGCTTGCACAACAAGCGCCAGAAAACTTCACCATGGTAGTTGTTTATCGTGGTTTACATTGCCCTATTTGTAAAAATTATCTGAGAGAGCTAAGTCGCCTAGCGGATGACTTTAGCGCGAAGGGGGTGGATATTCTCGTACTGAGTTCCGATACAGAAGAAAGGGCTGCACAGGCATCAAGTGAATGGGAGATTGAAAACCTAACGATGGGTTACGGCCTTACCGCTGAACAGTCTCAAGCTTGGGGATTACACAGAAGTGCTGGACGAGGCATCACCAGCATTGGCATTGAAGAGCCTAGTGAGTTCACTGAACCAGGCTTATTCTTAATTCGACCTGATCACACTCTCTATTGGAGCAACATCAGCACCATGCCTTTTGCTCGCCCACACTTCAAAGAAGTACTTGGTGCAATTGAATTTGCCGTTAGCAATAACTACCCAGCACGTGGTGAGCTTGTTTAACCTCTAAACTCTTTTCACTGTTATAAAAAGACCGCCTATTGTGGCGGTCTCTCATAACAATTAGTCAGTATTAATTGATTTCTATCTGATAACGAAACGTATCGGCAGAGCCTCGCGACACACGATATTCGATGGGGGTTTTATCAAACCCGAAAGCAAGACGTTCAATCACCGCAACAGGATGCCCTGTTTCAATTTTTAAAGCACTTGCCGTATCGTCATCCGCACATTCTATGGTTAAGGTTTCCGTTGCCGATGCGACCAGTAAGCCACAGTGCTTTTCATAAAACGGATAGAGCAAGCTGCCGATCTCATTACTATCAATATCCACTAAATTGGCAAACAACATTTCAGGCAACCAAATATCCTCTGTTAGTACGACCACGCCTTTTAGAAACCGCAGTCGCTTCAGGTGAATCGCTAATTGATTCGCTTGTAAGTTCAGAGCAGTGCTCGCCTCTGCAGGCGGAACTTGTAGTGCTTTTAACAGAATAAGGCTCTCAGGGACAATAAAGCTACCGTCAGCAGGCTGCTGTCGAAAAAAACGGAATAGAGAGGTATTAAAATCGGGGCGTCGCACAAAGGTTCCCCGTCCTTGACTGCGATAGAGCAATCCGTCGTTCACTAAGGTATCCACCGCTTTCCGAATGGTACCAATGGCAACACCATATTGTTTGGTTAACTCTGCTTCTGTTGGAATCGCGGTATCAGGCAACCACGTTCCTCGACTGATTTTCTCAAGAATTTCTTCACGAACTTGTCGGTAGAGCGGTAGTCGCTCATCACGCTTTATAAATGCCATAACCGTACCTACGACCTTGAATCTGTGTATTTTAGTCTTAGAGCCGATAAGCGTCTATGACTAAATCTTATCTCAGACACTCACCTTATTAACGCTTCATCGAATAATAAATCATCTATTTCATATATATGAATATTGACTTGATCAAAACACAGACCTATAGTCACAGCCTAATTCATATATATGTTTATAGAAAAACGACATAGCATACGTTATTTTTACCAAATGAGCCCTTTTATGAGTCACTCTTCTTTGCCCATTACCGGTATAGACACCCATGCACATATTTTTCGTAGCGACTTACCGTTAACGAAAAACCGTCGCTACGCTCCCGAGTACAATGCTCTGGATACTGAATTTATCGAACTTTTTCAGCGCCATCACTTTTCACACGGTGTTTTGATTCAGCCAAGTTTTTTGGGTTCCGACAACCATTTCATGGTTGAAGCACTAAAAGCACACTCTGAGAAGTTAAGAGGCATCGCTGTTGTTGAACCCAATATAAGCGACTGCGAATTAGATGAATTAGCGGATGCTGGCGTCGTCGGTATTCGACTAAACCTGATAAAGAAAACACTAGCAGAGTACACCACCCCCGTGTGGCGAACCCTGTTTGGTAAATTGGAAAAAAGAGGCTGGCAAGTCGAGATACAGCGTGAAATTGATGATCTTCACCACATTTTACCCATTATCCTCGACTCAGGCGTGGACGTCGTCATCGATCACTTCGCCCGCCCTACCCATGGTATTCATGTTGATAATCCAAATCATCTCGCGTTCTTACAGTTGTTGGAACACGCGCCCATTTGGATCAAACTGTCTGCTACCTATCGGGCGAATGCCACACTTGAACAAGCCAAGGAGATGTTAAGTCTATTGCGAAAAGCTTATGGTCATTCAGACCGCTTTTTGTGGGGCAGCGACTGGCCACATACACAGTTTGAAACACGAACTCAGTACAGTGATCAAGTCGATATCCTTAATGCACTGCTAAGCGATCCTGACGAACGCCGAAAAGTTCTTGTAGAGAACCCGACACGCTGTTTTAAGTTTTAAACATTCGATAGAAAAAGTTAGGAATTATAACAATGATAAGCTTATTAGTGGTTGGCAGCATCGTGCTTGCCATCGTCCTTGGATATAAAACTCGAATTAATATCGGCCTTTTCGCAATTGCTTTCGCTTATTTGATTGGTTGTTTTGGCATGGGCTTATCGCCAACGGCCATTATCAAAATGTGGCCCTTAAAAATCTTCTTTATTATCTTCTCTGTCTCGCTTTTCTACAGTTTTGCCACCATCAACGGCACACTAGAAAAGTTAGCGGAGCATTTAATGTATCGTTGCCGTCGATTCCCTCACCTTTTGCCTTACGCTATTTTTATTACAACATCCATTATTGCCGCGTTGGGCGCAGGCTATTACACAGTTTTAGCCTTCATGGCTCCGATAACCTTGTTACTTTGCCAAAGAACAGGTATGAGCATGATTATTGGCGCAATGTCAGTCGGTTACGGCGCACTAACGGGTGCCAACTTTATGTCTAGCCAGAGTGGAATTATCTTCCGTAGCATCATGGCAAACGCTGGCGTCACTGATAACAAAGCCTTTGTGAACTCCATTGGTATTTTCGTAAGTACTTTGATCATTCCATTTTTCGTTATCACGGCGCTGATTTTCTTTACGAAACATCGCTCATCTATGGCAAGCTCAGACTACCAAGTAGAAAAACCAACGCCCTTTAATAGCGTACAACGTCAAACCTTAACGTTGACCCTTGTGATGATGGCCTTGGTATTGATTGCTCCAATCGCACATTTGATCGCACCTGCCAACCATACGATTACCTTCATTAATTCAAAAATGAACATTGGCTTAATCGCCAGCGTCTTTGCTGTGATTGCTCTATTACTCAAGCTAGGCGACGAGCGTAAAGCGATTGCCTCGCTTCCTTGGGGCACTTTGATTATGATCTGTGGTGTAGGCATGCTGATTTCTGTAGCCATCAAAGCGGGCACCATCAACTTATTAGCCTCTTGGATTGGTACTTCTATACCGGCTTATTTAGTGCCTGTTGCCTTTGGTGTGGTCGCCGCGTTTATGTCACTATTTGCCAGCACACTAGGGGTGGTTACGCCAGCCTTGTTTCCTATTGTGCCCTCTATTGCGCAAAGCTTATCCATTGATCCTATGATGCTGTTTATCTGTATCGTTGTGGGCGCACAAGCAACCGCTATTTCGCCTTTTTCTTCAGGTGGCAGCCTTATTTTGGGTGCTTGTCCAAATGAAGAAAGTCGCAGCAAACTGTTCCCACAGTTACTATTTCGTGCGGCGCCAATAGGCTTTATTGCCGCCCTAATTTATAATCTTGTCATCACCTTCGTAATTTAATTTATCGACAAAACATGACGCTATCTGCGTCATGTTTTATCTGGAGTTTTTTAATGTCCCTTTCTCTACGCACTCGCCTATTGAGTGTCAGTATACTCTCACTGGTTATCACTACAGGGTATCTCGTATCAGAAACTGCCTCATCCTTAACGGAACAAATGCACAACACCCTGCTGTCGGACATTAGCCATACGGCCAATGCCTATGGTAACAATGTAAGTGACTGGTTGGACAGTCACAAAAAAACTGCTGCATCACTCGCACATACACTTGAAAACCATCCTGATTTATCTCCTTATCCGGCCATCCATCAAGCCTATGAGTCTGGGGGATTTTCCATCGTCTACTATGGTAACAATGATGGAAAAATGTATCGCCAAGACCCAGCATTAGATGCAAAGCGTCCAGATTACGACCCAAGACAAAAAAGCTGGTACAAAGAAGCCATGAGTGTTGGTAAAGCGGCGACCTATGGCCCGACGATGAGTTCAACAACGAAAGAGCTCTCTATTCGTTTGGCCGCACCCGTTTATAAACAAGGAACCTTATTTGGTATCGTTGGTGCCAATCTAACCTTGAACCAATTATCCCAACAGCTTGCAGAAATGACCATTCCAGGCAATGGTAAAGCCATGATTGTCTCGACTAAAAATGACATTATTGCTGACCCTAACCTAGAGCAGGTGATGAAAAAAGCGGCATCCATTTCTCCTCTTTTTACTTCTGCTTCTTTAGAAAAGATGGACGCTGAAAACACATTGGAAGAAGCGGATCTCAATGGTGAAACCGTCTTTACCTATGTCCATAGAATTCCCAATACTGATTGGTTGTTGGTCTTTAGCATGGACAAGAAGATGCTAATGGAACATGTGTACAGTGTTATTACGCGTCAGTTAGTTATTGCCGCGATCTTGATCATCGCCTTTATCGTCTTCTTGTATTGGTTATTTAAAGTATTATTCAGTGATTTGAATCGTGTCTCTACTGCCTTGCAAGAAATATCAAAAGGAAAAGGCGATCTACGGGCTCGTATCGAAGTCAAACACATGGATGAAATCGGTATACTTGCTACTGGGTTTAATGACTTTGTTAGCCATATGCATGGGGTAGTTGAACGCCTTAAAGGCATGTCTAATAATCTGGCTGTAGAAGCGAAACACGTTGCTCATTCTGCAACAGAAAGCGCCTCTCGAGTGAATACGCAACAGCAAGAAATTGATATGGTTGCGTCTGCGGTTACTGAAATGGCCACCGCGACGCACGAAATTGCTGGCAATGCCGAACAAACCGCAAAAGCTGCTACCGACTCTGTTAAATTAGGTGAAATGGGCAGCCAACAGGTTCAACAAAGTCGCAACTCGATTTACGAACTGGCTAATGAAGTCAATCTCGCGACAGAACAAATTGCCGCTTTGGATCATCATGCCCAGCAAATCAGTGGCATTCTTTTGACCATTACAGGTATTGCTGAGCAAACCAATCTATTGGCACTTAACGCAGCCATTGAGGCGGCCCGTGCTGGGGAACATGGCCGTGGCTTTGCCGTCGTAGCGGACGAAGTACGTACCCTGTCTCAGCGCACCCATGCGTCGACAGAAGAAATTCAGAAAATGATTGAACTACTGCAAGAGCAAACCACGAAAGCCGTGAAGTCCATGGAAAACAGCAGTAAAAAAGTACAAACCAGTGTACAAGACGCGGATGCAGCCACGGAATCATTGAAAGAAATCGCCAGCGCCATAATAAGTATTTCTGACATGGCCACTCAGATTGCCACCGCAGCGGAAGAACAAACCGCCGTAACAAATGAGATCAGCCAAAACAGTGAAGTCATTCGTCAAATGGCCACACAACTGGCACAAGAAAGCAAGTTTGGTGAAGATCAGTCTAAACGTTTAAACCACTTAGCTAGCCAAGTAGATCACGAAGTCGGACAGTTTCAGATTTAATGCTCGGCCCTAAACGGACTAAGCACGCGTATTAAACAATAGATCCCCAAAGCATCATGACTGGCTTGTCATGGTGCTTTTTTATTGGCGACAGCTTTTTATTAGCAACCTCTCTAGGTTAAATCCTCAATATTCGTTAGCACCCAAGCACTGTTGTGTTGAGTAAAGCCGACTTTAGGGTAGTAGTTAACAGCCTGAGGCGCCGATAACAGAATCAGTGAACATTTCGGTTGTAACGCTTCTTTGGTCATGCGGATAAGGGTTTTACCAATACCGGACGCTTGGACTGCTTCATCCACCGCCAAATCGGATAAATAACAGCAAAATGCAAAATCCGTTACGGAACGCGCCACTCCCACCAATTGCTCCCCTTGCCAGGCCGTAATTAAAAGGTTGGCATATTTGAGCATGGTTTCAACCGTTTCCACATCCTGAATCGGTCGACGGGCACCTAAGGTCGTTTTGGATAACAGTTCGATAAACTGAGCAGCGGTAATAGCCTGATTCACCTTGTATTTAATGGTCATTAAAGACGCCCTCGCAGCAGCATGTAAAGTCACAGCATAGAAGATTTTTAGCACTAGTGATACGGGTAAACTCTTGCTATGAGCGAAGACAGGTCTAGAAAAGAGTAGCGCATACAAAAGCAGCCCTGTATTGTAATTTATTCATTGATCCAAATATTATTAGATGTCCTTTCTTTGAAGAAACAGGGTATTTATGTTGCTACTAAAACTGCTTTTCTCCTTACTCATACTCTTTGCTATTTTAGTGTACGTGGTCAATATAACCCTTGTTGCCAAGGTCAAACCGCAAAACGCGAACACGGCTGCACCTTACCAGCAGGGACGTTTTCGCAATCACGCCCCATCCACGCCTCGGTCTTTGTTGGATGCCGTTCGCTTGTGGATTCGCTTTTTCACAGAGAAAAAAGTGGATACTAAACCCGATATCAAAATTCCTGTTCGGCCACTGCGCCAACAGCATTTAACCAGCCTTAGTGACAGCACCATACATATCGTCAAACTCGGTCACTCATCGGTTTTGCTCAAGGTGTATGGTGAATATTGGCTATTAGACCCCGTCTTTTCTGAACGGGCTTCTCCTTTTCAATTTATTGGCCCACAGCGCTTTCATACCCCACCACTCTCTTTAGCTGAATTGCCTAAACTGGATAAAGTACTCATCTCCCATAATCATTATGATCATTTAGACAAAGCCAGTATCAGGCTGCTAGCAGGGAAAACAGAGCGGTTCTTTGTGCCAATTGGTGTGGATGGGGATTTAGAAAAATGGGGCGTCCCGACCAGTAAAATCAAGACATTCGACTGGTGGCAAGAGGAACAAACCAGCCAGGGTATGGTTGCCTTTACTCCCTGTCAGCATTTTTCTGGTCGCGGTATCGGCGATAGTAACAGCACGTTATGGGGGTCTTGGGTTATAAAAACCCCACAACACAGCCTTTATTTCAGCGGAGATTCAGGTTACTTTGCGGGTTTTAAACAGATTGGTGAGACCTATGGCCCATTCGATCTCACTATGATAGAAACGGGCGCCTACGACAAAGACTGGGCCACTATTCACATGAAACCAGAAGAGAGTGTTCAGGCACATATCGACCTTAAAGGAAAGGTGATGATGCCGATTCATAATGGCACCTTCGATCTGGCGTTTCACACTTGGCATGACCCTTTTGACCGTGTCGTTGCCGCCGCAAAACAACAGGATGTGGACTTAACCACACCCGAGTTTGGGCAGATATTCTCGATTAATGACCCAGCCAAACTTCAGATGTGGTGGACTGCAACAATAAACAATAAAGGGGAAATGTCCGACAATCCCACCTAGTATAAGTCTAACTTAGTGCCCCATGTCTCACATTGTAAGGGTCTACTCTCTGTTTTTGTATGCGGTTAAGCCGTAAGGGCCGCCGTATGCGTGCCTGTTTTTATCCTTTTTGTATGCTTACTTCTTCCCTATAAAAATTTGTAATGATTGATGTCGGTCAATTTTATTCCTTCTGATCTGAGTACTATTTTAATCGAGGATACTGATTATAGGTATTGAACGGACGCTCTTAATACCAAGTTGTTGGATTTCTTAGGTTACTAACTTTAGCGCATAAATTGTGGTAGCTATCTAATTCATCATTGTCTTAAGAAGAGACCTTTGCATGATCGTGCAAACGTCTCAAGAAATTGAATTCAGCTCGTAAGGATGGATAAGATGAAAAGTTGTGTATCGGAAAGTGGTACGAATCAAAAAGCGGGGGTGTATTTGCCATGACAGAGACACCTGCCTCCAAAGATTTCACCAAACTGCCTATAGAAGAGGTTCTTAGCGAACTGAATGTGGATCCTGATCAAGGATTGACTCAGCAGGAAGCGCAGCAACGTTTGTCTTCCTATGGTCCCAATGCGCTTCCTGAGGAAGAAACTCGTTTCTGGAAAAAAATCATCGGCTACTTTGTTGGCCCCATTGCTTTTATGATTGAAGCCGCTGCTCTGGTGTCTTTATTTTTGGGCGATTGGGCCGATTTTTTCATTATCTTTGGCCTACTGCTATTTAATGCAGGTCTTGAGTTGTATCAGGACAGTAAGGCCAGTAATGCGTTAGCAGTACTGAAAAACTCTCTAGCGCCCCAAGCCACTGTGCTGCGTGATGGTGGGTTTCAGGTAATCGATGCGGCGACTCTGGTGCCCGGAGATATTGTAAAAATCCGTATAGGAGGCATAGTACCAGCGGATTTAAGACTGGTCGGTGGGGATTACGCCTCTATTGACCAATCGGCCCTGACCGGGGAATCCTTACCCGTCAGCAAAAAAGTGGGCGACAGCGCCTATTCGGGCAGTGTGGTCAAACAAGGGGAGATGACCGCTGTGGTCATCGGCACCGGGCTTAATACCTTCTTTGGCCGCACCGCGAAATTAGTAGCAGGTGCTGGCTCAGTCAGTCAGGCGCAAACCGCCATGTTTCAGATTGGTAATTTCCTTATCGTGGTGGCGGTGATTTTAGCGCTCATTATGGTGGCGGTGCAGGTATATCATGATGTGGTGGTAACCAGCACTTGGGATGTGAAAGATGTCTTAAGTATCTTGCAATTTGTGCTGGTGCTTTTGGTAGCCTCCATTCCGGTGGCCATGCCAGCGGTATTTTCTATTACCATGGCACTTGGTGCGTTAGCACTTTCCAAAGAAAAGGCCATTGTCTCGCAGCTTTCTTCCATCGATGAAATGGCAGGGGCCGATATTCTCTGTTCTGACAAAACCGGCACGTTAACGAAAAATATTCTGACCCTTGGCGATCCGATTGCGATGAATGGAACGGCCCCTGAGGCGATTATTCTGGCTGGAGTGCTTGCTTCCCACGCAGAAGACGGGGATGCCATCGATAGTGCTGTGATGAATGCTTTACCCGATAAATCATTATTAGCGTCTTATCAGGTTGAATCCTTTACCCCGTTTGATCCGGTATCTAAACGTACCATGGCAAAAGTCGTGGATTCTGAGGGGCGGCATTTTTCAGTTTCCAAAGGCGCTCCCCAGGCCATTGTGGAACTTTGCCAAGCTACCAAAGAGATCGAAGAAACGGTCAATAAAGAAGTCTCTGCTTTAGCGGCCAAAGGTTACCGGGCTCTTGGTGTAGCTCGCTCGGATGAGAGCGGTGCCTGGACGCTGCTGGGTATCCTGCCGATGTTTGATCCGCCACGGGACGACTCCAAATCCACCATAGAAAGTGTGCGCGAGAAAGGCGTTGCGGTGAAAATGATCACTGGCGACGATACCGCGATTGCAAAAGAAACCGCCCGTCAGCTGGGATTGGGAACCAATATACTGACGGCGGCGGATGTGTTTCCCCCTGATATGGACCCAGATCATGTGCCAGCCCCGATTGCTCAGCAGATTCTGGCCGCTGATGGCTTTGCCCGGGTATTTCCTGAACATAAATACGCCATTGTGAAAACCTTTCAGAAAAATGGCCATCTGGTGGCCATGACTGGCGATGGCGTCAACGATGCTCCCGCTTTGAAACAGGCCGATTGCGGGATTGCCGTATCCGGTGCCACCGACGCGGCTCGCGGCGCAGCGGCGCTGATTCTGACAGCTCCCGGTTTGTCGGTGATACAAAATGCCATTGATGAAGCTCGGCGCATCTTTGAGCGTATTACCAGTTACACCATTTACCGGGTCGCACTGACCATGGATATTATGTTTCTAGTAGTACTGGCGACTATTTTCCTGCATTTTCGGGCGTTAACACCGATTATGATCGTCATTATGTCGTTACTTGATGATATTCCAATCATGACAGTGGCCTATGACAATAATAAAGTCTCGCCCAGTCCGATCCGTTGGCGTATGTCCAGATTGTTGACCGTATCCGCAGTGTTGGGCTTTTTCTCCGTGGTACAGTCATTTGGTTTGCTGCTGATTGGTATGGCCTTAATGCATGGGCCCCATGCCCAGGCATTGGGTTTAATCGACGAGGCTCATCTGCAATCCATGATGTTCCTGCAGCTGGTCGCTGGTGGCCACTTACTCATGCTGGTAAGTCGCAAAGACGACTGGTTTCTGAAACCGCCTTATCCGGCCACTCCTTTACTGATTGCCATTATCTTGACCCAACTGGTGGCGGTATTCATGTGCGGTTTCGGCATACTGGTGCCACAAATCCCTTGGTCCTTAATTGGCCTGGTTTGGATTTATCTACTGGTCTGGTTATTTATCATGGGTGGGGTGCGAGTCGCCATTGACCATGTGCTGGATAACCGCAGCGCTCGACGCGTCCGATCCATTAAATATGTTAATACACCCCTCAATCATTGAGTGGTGTACGACTTGAAACGGGCTTTACAGCCTGCTCACAGTTAAAAAGCTGAAAATCATTACAATCCAGGGAGCCGTAATGGCTCCCTTTTATTAAAAACATTTCTTATCATTGCGATATGTTGAAAGCCTAAGACTTAGACGGTTTATCCCCCTTCCCTAGGCCATTAAACGATTACGACTTAGGCCATAAAGAAGGTACATGGAACCGTTTATCCAATGAGTTGCTAAACCAACGACCATTCAATACTTGATCAATCATCTCCTGCTTTGCCTGATCGGAAAGATGATGGTCCTTCGCCATAGCATCCAGTAAAACGGCTTCGTCATAGGATTTGGAAGACATCTGGATCAAGGCTTTATGTCGATTAGCATTCAGGACCAATAAGGATTGACCTTGATTGTCATGCTTAGGAGACCAAGGCAGCCAGCGTACCAAATGCTGACCATTGGGGTTCCCCGTGCGGATAAAATGGGCTAAATAGCGACGAAACTGCTTAGATAAATCCACCGCACCGGGTTGCTGGAACACCTTACCAAGTAATGCTTGACGCCATGTTCGATCCAGTAATGGCATGAACACCCCGTGAAATGCTCCCAGCAATGCCATCTGTTCGTTTCGGGTGACCAAAGGATCATCTCCAAAGGCCACTTCTGTGGCGTAAATGGGGGCTTTATAATGGGCAAACATTCTCTGAGCGGACTGTTGCACATTAAATAAACTATAAAGTTTTCCGCCGTAGTGATAAACGAACTGATATTTCGTGAGCATATCAGGATCATTCATTAAGGTGCCATCATGCCATGCTTTAACAAAATAGGGATCCGTCAAAGCAAAGATCGAAAACTCGGTTTGTCCCGATAACATAATCACTGGCACACTATTGTAATCTGTGGTTGCAAAACCTTGCTTAGGGATCACCGCCCCATCTCGATACAAATGCGGGAAATGACTCATGCGGATCCCTGCACCTTTCATTAATGGTGCTAATTGCTCAGCTGGCAATTGTTGTAGATAATCACGGACCGCTTTACCACCACTGGCGAGCCATGCCTGGGCAGAAGCGATATTTGGTTGGATATGATCACGAACAACCAATGGCGCAAATGCCTGACGAAAGACCTGCTGGCTTGGTGCAACGGGGGCAGTGGTCATACCGCCACTAAAGACAATGGCGTGCTGAAATTTCCCTTTGAATAAAGGCGAAATCAACATTGCCATCACATCACGTCCGCCCGCCGAAAATCCAGCAACGGTCACTTGGTCGGCTCGGCCACCAAAGTGTTGGATGTTTTGATGTACCCACTGTAGGGCTGCCAGTTGATCTAACAAACCAAAGTTACCTGAGGCTTGTATTGGCTGCTCTGTTTTTAATGCTTTGAGCGGATTAAACCCTAATACCCCTAATCGATAATTCACTTGTACGATGACCGCATTCAATGCTTTGGCCAATGCTTGAGGGTTAAACTCATGGGCTTCGCCCGTTTGGTTATTACCGCCGTGAATATAGACTAAAACGGGCAGCTCATGCTTAGCGTGCTCAGGGCGATAAACATCTAGATTCAAACAATCTTCTTTTCCTTCAAACTTACCTTGTTGCCACTGGGGACAAATTGCCCCCTCTTGTGTTGCTTGAAAGGTACCTTGAATGGGTTTAGCTGGCTGAGGTAATTGCCAACGCAATGCCCCTATAGGAGCTTGTGCATAAGGAATGCCTAAAAAAGCATCCACCCCTTGCTCACTTTTACCAACCACTTTAGCCGTGTCTGAGAGCGAAACGACGGGGTTTGCTAGTACCGTGGCGGCAAACATTGCCGTTAATCCAATGAATAGCCCGCGCTTAAGGACGTATTGAATGCGCATATTTTATCCTTCCATGTTTATTGTGAGACTTTTGCACGACTACTGCGCTTGCCAATACTTTGTTAAAAACAGACTCAAAATGCTCGTCTGTTTTTGCCGCGTCTTGGCGTTGCTCGTGACATCGTGCAAAGGTCTCATTGTTTTTCTTTTATTAAAAAAAGAAGTGTGCCAAATACAATCTAGCTAGACTGCATTTGGCAATGATCAAAATTTCCTCTCTATATTAATGGCAAATAAATGACGAGGCACTATCCTTATTTCCCCCTTCATAAACCGCAATCGTAGGGTATGGACACAGCGGGCGTTTTGCCTTTAACAACGTTTTAGGCACTTCTGGATTATCTGCTCTCGCTTGGCTAATCACACGGTCTGGAGACTTCCCTTTTTCCACCCAAGCAATCAAAGGAGATAACACATCAAACTGATCTAAAGATGGACCACCTTTTCCGTGCGGCATGCCAGGGACTTCATAAAAGGTCACAAAGTCACGGGCTTTACCATTGTGGTTTTGGTTCAATTTGTTATACCAATGAATCGTATCCACAATAGAAAATACCGGATCACTGTCCCCTTGGTAAATAATCATTTTTCCACCCGCTTTTTTGAAAGCAGACATGGTTGGGTTCGCAGCATCTGGCGGTGTCATAAATTCCATTGATGACTCAGGAAAGGCTTTTGTTTTGGCATAGATTTTGGGCGCATCTGTATCGAAATTAAACTTCAACAAATAATCAACCAATGCCTTTGGTGTCCCCTTCACATGAGTTGGCGGTGTCGTAAAGATTTGTGCCAATGAAGACGCTCCCATCACAGCAATGAGAGGGTTATAACCCCAGGCAGGAATCGGGCTTTCTACCTTCCAAAAGCGCCAATTGTTTGAACTCATACCAGCATCATAATACCAACGACTGTATAACGCTTTACCTTGGCTATTATGGGGACCATTATGAATCGCAACTAAAGCATTGACTTTGCTTTGACTCAAACAATCTTTTTGCCCTGCATGACAGACTAAATCTTGCAAATTAACGAGCTTTTGGCACTGCTTAGGATTAAAAATCAGACCATCTTTTAGACCATCAAGGTCATCACATTGTTTTAGAATATAGTGACTCACTAACGACATGTCTTTGGGGGTAAGAGATTGCTTGAGATCGCTGTTTACCGCGTGAAGATGCTGAATATCCCAAGCATGTTGTATCGCCGCCTTGGGCAAATTAAAACCTGGGTAACCGACAAGAATGCCATTAAAGAAATTAGGGAAGCGGGAGGCTGCTACCATGGCCATACGACCACCATTTGAGGCACCAATACCATATCGATATTTCGCCGCTTGTCCATAAAACTGAGTAATCATCTGGTTCGCAACAGGATATAAAAGCTCAACGGCTTTGTAGCCATAAAGTGACCTTGCCCGAGCATCCCATCCAAAACCGCTCCCCCCTGCTAATCCCATATCTTTAAACTCTTGCTCATCATGGCCCCCATTACTGGACACCACCGCCATTCCTCGGTTTAAGGCATACTGTTTAGGGGTAAGACTGGAGGCATTCCCTAAGGCGGGAACGACAATACCATCGTTTCCACCATTAAATTGATAAGCAAAATCATGGTGCCAGTTTTTCGGCAAACGGAGCTCAAAGCCAATGGCATAATTCCGGCCATCCATGCCTTTATAGGGGTCTAAAACCCCTTCCACTCGACAATTCTCAACCAACGCATCACCGGTTGGTGATTCCCATTGTGCAGACTTGATGGTCAGCCCTGGTGCATGAAAGGTTGATGGATCACAGGCCATCACACCCGCCTTGGCAACCATAGGTAAGGCCAAACAAAGTAACCATGCTTTATTCATTATAATATTCCTTATTAATTGTTATTGTTGGAAACAGTTAAATACTAATACTGTTTTGAATATTTTGCATACTAAAAATATTCAATGAATAAGCGACGCCTCTATGGTAGAAAGATATGAGTGAAGCCATAAGGAAGGGTAATCAATATGCAGCACGTCACCTCATCAGCACTGCCATTAGAAAGTGCGCTTCACAATAGATTAAAGGCAACGGACTTTCTTGACTGCTACTCGGTTGAATCGAATCTATCACCACGTCAAGCTGCAGACATTATTACTAATTTTCCTGGGTGGGCTCAGTGTTTGATTGGTATGAGAAATGTTCTCACCGCCCCTTTTGGGCTGTTAAAAGAGGGACCGGAAACGCTAAATAAAGTGGGATTTTTCCCAGTGGAATCTGAAAATAGTGATGAACTTATCGCTGGGTTTAACGACACACATTTAAACTTTAGAATTTCTGTTATGTCACAACATGGACGTGTCTTTTTAGCCACTTGGGTGCATCCCAATAACCTAGCGGGCCAACTCTACCTAAAAGCAATTCTTCCCTTTCATGTGCTTATTGTTTTTAATGCTTTAACCCGAATCAAAACGGCAAGTAAAACCGTATAAAAATAAAAAAGCCGCGACGACTGAGCGTAACGGCTTTCGGTATTTGTCTTATAATAAAGACAATGACATTTTATTAACCGCTATTAATCTTGGTTAATAAAGTAATTTACTACATAAGCAGGCAACTCTGCCGCTGGCACAACAATTTGCTCCATAGTATCCCGGTCACGAACCGTCACTGGCGCACCTTCTTTCTCAATAGAGTCAAAGTCGACCGTTACACAAATTGGCGTTCCCACTTCATCATGGCGGCGGTAGCCTTTACCCACATTACCTGTGTTTTCATAAAGAATACGACCCAGACCCAATTTTTGAAGCTTGTTTTTCAACTCTTTGGCAAGCGCTACGATTTCGGGTTTGTTCTTCTTAAGCGGCATGATAGCCACCTTGATTGGTGCTAGGTGCGGCTTGAATTTCAGTACGGTACGAGTTGAGCCATTTGGCAATTCTTCTTCTGTGTAAGCTTCTGTCATCACCGCCAATAAACCACGGTCTAGACCCGCAGAAGGCTCAATACAGAAAGGCACTTCCCATTTGTTTTCTTCAAGATCACGAATTGCAAGCTTCGCCGTTGAATGCTCGTTTTTCTTCACTTTAGCAGACAAGCCAAACTCTTCTTGCGCTTTGGTGTGAGAACCCAAGTCGTAGTCGGTACGGTTTGCCACCCCTTCCAACTCCTCAAAACCATGTGGGAACTTGTACAAGATATCCACAGTGGCTTTTGAGTAATGAGCCAGATCGTCACCTGTTACATATTCGAACTGGATGTTTTCTTCTGATAACCCTTGATCCAGCCACCATTGCTTACGCAGCTTAACCCAAGTCTCATGCCATTTTTCATCTTCACCTGGCTTACAGAAGAATTCCAATTCCATTTGTTCGAATTCACGTACACGGAAAATGAAGTTACGTGGTGTGATTTCGTTACGGAAAGATTTACCAATTTGCGCAATACCGAAAGGCAAGGTGCGAGAAGTTGAGTCCACGACGTTTTTGAAGTTCGTGAAGATACCTTGTGCAGTCTCTGGACGAAGGTAAGTGTAAGACTCTTCGTTCACCATTGGACCAACGTTGGTTTTAAACATCAGGTTGAAGTCACGAGGCTCGGTCACATTGGTTGAACCACAGTTGTCGCAGACTTTAATGTCTTTCATATGGTCGGCACGCATACGCGATTTACACTCATGGCAATCAACCATTGGGTCGGTGAAGGTGTCTTCGTGACCAGAGTATTTGTAGACGTTTTTGTTTTGGATAATCGCCGCATCCAACCCTTCAACATCATCACGCTCGTATACCATGGCGCGCCACCAAGCCGCTTTTAGGTTGTTTTTTAATTCAATGCCTAACGGACCGTAATCGTAAGCACCTTGCATACCACCGTAGATTTCACTGCCTTGGAAAATAAATCCACGACGTTTACACAGGGAGACGAGTTCATCCATTGTTTTAGCTGGCATTTCTAAACACACCTTAAGCAAGTTGAAATTGGTTAGTTAGATACACGCTCAACAGTTCGCGTACATCTGAAGGAAAGTTAAATTCTAGCCAGACATTGTACTCTGAGCCTGAATTTCGCTCAATGGCGAATGATGATTACCACGGAACTAAAGCCGTACAAACTTCCTTAATAACCACGAGTTATGACAAGAATATGTAATTTATTCGGAAGTTTGCGTATTTTTTTTTGTCATTTTGTTAGATAATTCTTTTTTTTTACACAAAAATTTTGTGTTTTCGGCTAAAGGTTTTTTATGCGATATTCTGCCACCCCCATGCTTCTATTAGGTCTATTTGCCCTGGCTCCTTTTGTTGTATTGACCATCATTACACTGACAGACATACACATCATGGGATACTCGGGACAGGCGCTTTTTGCGTCCTATAGCGCCATTCTGTTGAGTTTTGTAAATGGGGTACTATCTGGACAGGTACTTGAGGGCAAGCCACAAAAGTACAGCAACCGGACAATGGTACTTAACCACCTTATTATGTTGGTTGCTTGGGGAAGTCTGTTTATGAAAGTCCCTGAACTGTCTATTGGTATTTTGCTACTAGGCTTTATTACCACCTTTTGGCTGGATGGACGTTGGTTACGGCTGGTTTCTCAATCTTATAAAGCCTATTCAAAGATCCGTTTTGCACTTACTGTCGTATTGAGTGTTATGCATGTTATTGTACTCTTCCCTGTGTATTAGGTCTGTTTATTAGCCCTCCCTAGGGAAGAGCGGATCGTCCTAGTCAATAGGAGACACTCTTATGTTGATCATATTTTACGACGGCCTTTGCCCACTTTGCCTTGCGGAAATGCGTGAGTTAAAAAAACTCGATGTACACCATCGACTCACGCTGGAAAACATTCATCATGAGGACTTTACACAGCGGTATCCTCACATCGACCCCATTAAGGCAGATCGCATTCTTCATGGACAGCTAGGAAATGGCAAAGTCATTCAAGGGTTAGACGTTACTTGCATGGCATGGAGACTCGTGGGGAAACATCGATGGATGCAAATATTACGTTGGCCTGTGATTCGCCTATTTGCAGATCTTGGTTATCAAGGCTTTGCAAAATATCGCCATTCAATCTCTTCTTTTATTACGGGTAAACCTCGTTGCACTTCTTGTGACAAAGGCGAATGTGATCTATTGTGACAAAAATACATCCCCTCTTAAACTTTAGTGGAACATAAAGTACACTGGATTAGGATGCATTTGTCCGCTTATAATCACCGACAGTCAATCGCACAAGGAAAGTTGCAAAGCTTAGCGACGTGTTCGAACACGGCGCTCTTGTCTATGATAAGCCACGAATGCATCCCTCTCACATCATGTCTGTTATTAAGGAAAATACGTCATGTCATTTGATGCCCTCGTGATAGGAGCCAGTAGCCGTATCGCTCAAGCCGCTATAGAACAACTGTCTCATCAGAATGATTGCCGAATGGTTTATACCGTTAGCCAGTTTCCTCCTCGCTTTTTCAGTCGAAAAATCAGACCATTATTGTGTGACTATTCCCAAAAAAGCATAGAAGAGATTTGCCAGTACCTGCTGACCAATACCAAGAACCTAAGTAAGGTTCTTATCTGTAACGGTGTACTACATAACACGCAATACACTCCGGAGAAAAAGCTGGAAGACATTCAAAGTGAGCAATTAGCAGGTTTGTATAGGAGCAATGCTATCGTTCCTATGCTTTGGTTAAGTCGGCTGATTCAGATACTTAAAGGAGAAAAAGCCACACAGATAGCCCTGTTTAGCGCGCGGGTAGGTAGCATATCAGACAATAAAATGGGGGGCTGGTACGCTTACCGAGCTTCAAAAGCAGCACTAAATATGCTTATACAAACCAGTGCTATCGAGTATGCTAGACGTGCAAAGAATGTCAAACTGATTGCGTTTCATCCGGGAACAACCGATACCCCTTTATCCAAGCCCTTTCAGAAATCCGTGCCAGTAGGAAAACTCTTTACACCGGAATTTGTTGCACAAAGACTATTATCCATCATGGACAACGCCAAGATGGATAATCAGGCCAGTTTTATCGACTGGGATAATAAAAAAATCGAATGGTAACAACCTTCATTTCCGCATCATTAAGATAATCGCTAAATCATATCCAGACTGAGAAACAACCTTGGCGAATCCACCGATGCACTGGGTGACCGATGAACCACTCCTCTCCCCATAGCAGTAGGCCAAGTATTGCCTTTCATAAGGGCCACATCCCCAGCGTTTAATTGGTTGACTGTACCGAAAGAAGCCAATCCCGTATTTTTCTCAGTCCATTTAACCAAATGACCTAACTCGGCGCGGACCGCATGCGCATCATGAAGCCACTCAGAGCCCTGCCCTAAATAGGTGGTAATCAGCCGACACGGAATATTATCCACATGAAAGCGCGGACACATGGCTTTGGATAGCACGGCCAATCTCAGCCCCACCTCTGACAGGTCAAATAAACAGGCAAACATATCCATTAACGTACGCACATCTTTAATAAAGACCTCTTTATTGGTGTCGTCGGGTAGGATACGAATTAATAACTTTTCAATGCGCTCAGGCGCACCTTGGTCTTTAATATTCAGCTGCGGCGCGGAGGATATTAAGCTTGTACAGTAAGTATCAACCTCCTTAAGCGAGCGTTTCCATACCACCATATTGAACGAGTCTTGATAAATATCCCCAAAAACATCTGGCTCCTTCGATTTAACAACAGACAGTAATGTTCTACCAGCTTCCAACGATTCCAATGGTGCTTGCCGTGCCGTGTTCATATTGCTTTAAACCTATCTTGTATTTTGAAATGATATAACATTACAATAATAAAAAACAATTTGTCCATAAAAATGTAAAAAAGTCAGTAACCAGCAATTAAAATGCCGTCATAAAGACGGCAATTCATGCGTTCATTAGAGCCCTGTATACATGAACAAGACTGATCTACTTCAACAGAGGATCATCTTTAGGCAAGTGCTTTTGAATCCATAAAGCCAATTTGTGCTTCATGGCAGGAAGATTCTCTTTATCCGCTGGTAACCCAACCACAAGCTTATCCAGTACCAACAAGCGATAAATCGCCTCGACTTTTTCATTGGCTGACATAGTGGAAGAAAAACCAGCATAACCTCTTTTTAAAGCGTAGTTCTCTCCCACTTGTAATGCTCTCTTGCTCAGAGCCGCTTCATTCTTGATCTTCTTCATATGACGATCCTTTCTCAACATGGAAGGAGGAGAGAGCATTGGATCCCCTACCTGATATCTCAAGCAAGAGCCTCTATAAACAGCGTGACTCTCTCCATCATTTACTTTCAATAAGCATGAAAGCAATAAATACCTTAAAGAACAAGCTTCTACCTAGCTTTTTGCTTTATAAAGCCAAAAAGCTAGATAGAGAGGCCATTGACAGCTTTGAATCCCTAAGATGACTTGTTAACCACTTAAAAAAACAAGTAATCAAACTTTAATACTTTCAATTTAAGATATTTTTTATATTATTGTTCATTTTTACAATAAACAAAAACAACAAAATTTTACATTAAGAGATTTTTGCACATGGCCGTGTGAACTAAAACTCAATAAGTATGAGTTTAAACAATTGATTTATATAAATAAAAATCAAAAAACATTCTTTTTTTACTTTATTTAAAAAGTCTCTTTAGAGTATTTTCTTATACTTAAAAGGGCTTTATACGGCAAAAAAAGAAACAAAAGTTAACACTTCCACTGTTAAGGATCTTGCAATCTATGTTGTCATTTCTAAAAAAATCCCCCTTACCAAGGCAACTTGGCATCGCCACATTGCTCTTTGTTACGATCGTTTTTACCATCTTAGTGTTTATTATCAACGCCCAGCTTAATGAACACATAAATACCATTGTGACGAATCATGAGCAAAAAGAACTGGAACTGGTCAGTAAGCAATTAGAAGCAAAATACCATTCTCTAGAGGATCGCCTTCAACGCAATGGCGTACTTTTGGGCACAATGCTTGAAGCAGCAAGGATAAACGCAAACAAACCCGACACAATTAATGGCATGACGATTCCATCGCTGCAATTACATGGTGACACCATCAGCGGTCAAAGCCCTTTCATTCAGCAGTTCGCTCATTCTACCGAATTGGATACAAACCTCCTGATCAAGCAAAACAATCAATTTATTCGAATTGCCAGCTCATCAGCGAATTCTTCCCCTGTAGGTTCTTTATTAAATGAGAGTAATAAGGGCTACCAAGCGCTAGAAGACGGCGGACATTTTATTGGCGTAGACAGCATAAATGGCCAACAATACTTTGCCAATTACAACAAGGTTTCAGGGCAAAGCAATCTATATTACGAACTACTCATCCCGCTTAATGAGATAACTGATGGCTTAGCCAAGTCATTAAATACACTGACATTTGGCAAAAGTGGCTATATCTTTATCACACAAGCAGGTGACCACCCTGGCACATTTGTTCTTCATCCCAACAAACAAATGGTTGGAAAAAATATTTTTTCTGTTTTCCCAGGCCTTAAAACGACTTTCTCCCAAATGTATGAAAAAGATCGCGGTATCATTCATTACGACCTGAAAATCCCTGGGGTGACCACCATTCCTCGCCCCGCTCTTGCTCTGTTTGAAAGAGTCAAAGACTGGAACTGGGTAGTGGTGTTAAAGACCTACGACGATGAATATCAAGCAGAAATTAACGTGATCTTATGGGTTGTCAGCACCGCTTCCCTGATTTTTGGTCTTTTACTCGTACTATGCCTATGGCTATACATACGCCGTGCACTTAAACCGTTAAAAGAAATATCCAAAGGTTTACATGAATTAGGAACAGGCAATTTGGCTTTTCGCTTTCATGACACCTTGATTCCAGATTCTAATAATGAAATCGATTTATTGCGTAATGATACGATCCGTATGCGCGATAATTTGATTCGTCTCATTCAAAAAGTCCAGCATTCGAGCATGGAGCTCCTCCATTCCAGCCACGAAATTTCAAACGTCAATAAATCACTAACCAACAGCGCGAACTACAGCCAGGATGTCAGCATCCAAGTGGCCTCTGCTATTGTCCAGATCTCGACAGCCATAGAAGATGTCGCACACAATGCGACCGATGTCTCTAGCGAATCTGACAGCGTCCAAATCATTACACAAAACGGCAATGAGGCGATGCAACGCGTCGAAGAAACGGTTGGCAAGCTTTCTAATGCGTTTAGTCAAGCCTCAGAAACCATCGAGGATGTTGAAAAAAGCTCAACTGAAATTGGTAAGGTAGTCTCTGTTATCAATGAGATTGCCGAACAAACCAATTTACTGGCGCTGAACGCGGCTATTGAGGCCGCTCGCGCTGGTGAACAAGGGCGAGGCTTTGCCGTGGTTGCGGATGAAGTGCGAGTATTGGCACAACGTACGCAACAATCAACAGAAGAAATTCGCAAAGTGATTGATAAGCTACAACTGAACAGTCGTTCTGCTGTTAAAGAAATGGAACAAGGAAGAAACCAAGTTGACAATAGTGTCAGTCAAGTCCTAGAAACACGCAACATTTTGTCTCGTATACTGACATCGATGAAAAAAGTCTCGCTTGGAACAACAAATGTGGCCACAGCGACAGAGGAACAAAGCGTTGCTGCCACTCAAATTCGTCAGAATACAGAAACATTACGCGAAGCCTCAAGCAATACATTAATTCAAGCAGACACCTCACAGGGTCATAGCCAAAATATCCAACACATGGCCACTGACCTTCAAGAAGATCTCAAAGCCTTCACACTACCATAATACCACTATTGCCCACTCTATTTACCTAGAGTGGGCAACCCGAATCCACTTGATGCTCAATCCTAGCAAATAAATTCATTTATATGAATTCACCTTATTTAATTAAATATCATTGCCGTATACAAATCTATCACTATAATAACAAAGTATTACAAAATAAAACAAAGCAATAAAAAATTGCTGCTTTCATAACATATCGTTATAGAATTTCTTCCCTTTTAAATAACTCAACCACTATATCCCCTGAATTAAGGATCCATGAGATGCTCGCATTTTTCAAAAAATACCCGCTACCAAGGCAACTCGGTCTAGGGACACTCGCTTTTGTTATTATCATCTTCGTTGCTTTAACTTTTATCATCAACGTGCAACTAAAACAGCAAATCAATGACATCGTTATCAGTCATGAAAAAAAAGAAGTCGAGTTGGTCAGCAACCAACTTGAGGACAAGTACCACTTAATGCAACGCGTTATGATGCGCAACGGCGCTCTTCTTAATGATATGCTGGAACAGGTAACTGTCGACTCGAATACGCCACTCAGCATTAACGGCACTCAAACTCCCTCAATTAAGTTAAATAACCAAGTTATTAATGGAAATAGTCGTTTTATTCAACAGTTCGCCACATCGACAGAATCTGAAGTAAGTTTGCTAATCAAGCAAGGAGATCAGATCATTCGCGTTGCTAGCTCCATGAACAATGCCTTGGCTGCTGGTACTGATTTAGGAAACAATACAGAGGGGTACAAAGCCATCCAAAATAACTCCGATTATTTGGGGGTGGACACTCTCGGAAACACCTCCTACTTTACTTACTATAAGAAAGTATCGGGGCAGAGCAATCTCTATTACGAACTGCTTATTCCTATTCAAAACATCACATCCCCAATTGCTAATACACTAAATAAAATGGTGTTTGGCAAAACAGGGTATGTCTATGTCACGGCAGCTGGAAAGCATAAAGGGGACATTCTTATTCACCCGAGTAAGGCCTTAGTCGGGCAAAATATGCTGAGTCGTAATCCGCAACTCGCGAATACGTTTGAGAAACTCTATCAACAAAAGTCAGGCATCATCCACTACTCATTAAAAGTAGAAGGTCAAACCACCACCTCTCGCCCCGCAATTGCTCTCTTTAAACGAGTAAAAGGCTGGAACTGGGTAGTGGTGTTAAAAACTTATGACGATGAATATCAAGCCGAAATCAATAAAACCTTATGGATTGTCAGTTCTGTGTCGGCTGTATTTGGCTTGATGCTGGCAACCGTGTTATGGCTGTTTATTCGTCGCGCACTTTCGCCAATAAAAGAAATTTCTCAAGGCTTGCATGAATTAGGAAGAGGCAATTTGGCTTTTCGCTTTCATAATAAATTAAGCAAAGACTCCAATAATGAAATCGATTTATTGCGTAATGATACCATTCATATGCGTGACAGCTTGATTCATCTTATTCAAAAGGTTCAAGATTCTAGCATTGAGCTTCTCCACTCAAGCAATGCCATTTCTGACGTCAATAAAACATTAATCAATAGTGCAAACTACAGCCAAGACGTCAGCATTCAGGTGGCCTCTGCCATTGTTCAGATCTCGACCGCCATAGAAGACGTCGCACATAATGCTAACGATGTTTCGGCTGAATCAGACAAGGTTCAAAGCGTTACACAAAACGGCAATGAGGCGATGCAACGTGTTGAGGAAACCGTTGGTAAGCTTGCCAATGCGTTTACTCAGGCCTCAGAGACCATCGAAAATGTTGAAAAAAGCTCAACGGAAATCGGCAAAGTAGCCCTTGCTATCAATGAGATAGCCGAGCAAACCAATCTGCTGGCGCTGAATGCTGCCATTGAAGCAGCTCGTGCTGGTGAGCAAGGACGAGGCTTTGCCGTGGTCGCCGATGAAGTGAGAGTATTGGCACAACGTACACAACAATCCACAGAAGAAATTCGCAAAGTGATTGATGAGCTACAAATAAACAGCCGTTCTGCCGTGAAAGAAATGGAACAAGGGAGAAGCCAAGTAGATAATAGTGTCAACCAAGTATCTGAAACACGTAACATATTGTCTCACATACTCACATCGATGAAAAAAGTCTCTCTTGGTATCACCAATGTTGCCACAGCCACAGAGGAGCAAAGTGTTGCGGCGACACAAATTCGTCAGAATACAGAAACACTGCAAGAAGCTTCTGGCAGCACGTTAAAGCAAGCGGATGCGTCGCAAGATCACAGTAACAACATCCACCAATTGGCTAACGATCTTCAAGATGATCTCAAAGCCTTTAAACTAAAGTAAGATAAAAATATTAAGGAAGGTTGTAAAAGACCTTCCTTATGTTTCGTCCACAAATTATGGGCTTACTGTAGCATTCGATTCTAGCGAACATTGGCTATTTCCCATGGTCACAGTATCATACCTTGATCGCAAGGAATGATTATGCCGAATCCAAACAATTTAAAACACCGCCATTGTTATCTCTTCACAGGAAATACTTCGCAAATTTACGCGGCTTTTTCCTGCGTTTCCAATGGACAAGATTCAATCCTCATCTGTACCCACGATGAAGCACATTATCGCGACTTCAATCCACACGAAAACGCAGACATTCGTTTATTTAAACACATAAAGAATACCCTTGGGCAAACCTATGACGCCATATTAATTGATATAACACGGGGGATCTCTGCTAGTGTGATCGCCATATTAGCAGGTGCAGTAAGAGGCGATGGTACCTTTGCCATCGGCTTACCGGAAGAACCTGAACAAAATTGGCTAAACCAAGAAGACCAGGAAATGGCCCGCTATCTACCCTGGCCTTATCATCCTGATCAAATCGAGTCACACTTTAAACGCTATATTCTTAATCAGCTTATCCATCCACACAGCCCCTTCCAATACATCCGTCCCCAACAGATTGATAGACTTACACCGCCACAAAGCCATACAGTGGGTGCCCCCCAGCACGAAATCACTCTGACACAAGAACAAGAAGCCGCCCAAAAGTCATTATTAACCTCTTCCAACGAGACTCATGTATTGATCGCATCACGGGGTCGAGGCAAATCCACTCTGCTTGGAGACACCCTAGCCAAGTGGGTAAAAGCGGGAAAGAAAGTCGCCGTTACTGCTGCCACGCCAGACGCATTGGTTGCCCTTCGCAAACAATATGATGATCAATTCACCTCACTTAACGTGTCATCTGATCACAAAGAGATGGTGCCAGAGATGCCCTTTTATGCACCAGACACCCTGCTATTGATGGAAGATCAATGGGAACATCTGATTATTGATGAAGCCGCTCGTCTTCCCATTCCCGTACTAACCGCTCTGTTGGATAAGTCTAAGCAATGTGTATTTAGCACAACAGATTATGGCTATGAGGGGGCTGGGCGCGGCTTTGGCATTCGTTTCTGTCACACTTTAGAAACACCACGCCAAGGAAAATCAACGCCCTTAAAAAGGCTCTCTTTAACCCAACCGATTCGATGGGGGGAAAATGACCCACTTGAAAAATGGGTTAATGAGACATTTTTCTTATGCCCACCATTTGAGGCAACTCCCAACCTTTCGTCAACAAATACCACACCGCTTGTCACCACGTTACAAGGAAAAGCATGGCTACAGGAACCTGAGCATTTAAAAGTGACTTTTTCGCTATTAGTAAATGCTCACTATCAAACTTCGCCAGATAATATAAGATGGATGTTGGATGACCCAAGTGTCACCACATGGTTATCTCAATCAGGTTCCCCCAACAGAGCCGCTAAACCAGCGCAGACAGGGATCCCTACGATAACGACAAATCCTATGGTAATAAATAACCCCCAAGTAATGAGCAATATGACCATTAACAGTGTGGCAATTGTTACCGAAGAAGGTGAGCTTCCAGATGATCTAAGCCAAGCGGTGCTAGAAGGCTCCCGCCGCCCTAGAGGCCACCTTGTTCCTCAGTCATTAATGGCCCATGAGGGCTTCATCGAAGCGGGACGCTATCACTATTGGCGCATCAGCCGTATTGCCACTCAGCCTAATCTTCAAGGCCAAGGGCTAGCGAGCCATTTACTCAAACAAATAACAGAAGCTGCTCGAAGCAAAGTCGATTTTCTCTGTACCAGCTTTGCCGCCAGTCCTGATATCGTTGCGTTTTGGCAAAAAAATGGTTTTATCAGCGTGAGACTGGGTACGAGCAAAGACAAAGCCAGCGGCAGCTACTCTTTGATGATGGTCAAACCTCTTAACTCAATTGCCGAGCAACAAGCCAAACAGTGGTACAGTCTGTTTCTGAAGCGTTTCCAGACGAATTTACTGCTCTGCTATCAGGATTTATCCGCAGCGCTTATTATTCAACTTGTCCAATGGACTCTTCAGTCAACCTCACCTGCTAATGTATTAATAAGCGAACAGGATAAGCAGGATCTGCTCTTGTTTTGCCATACTCATCGCCCTTTTGATAGTGTTCGAGCGGCCCTTTATAGCGCGTTTTTTCAGTTAGCCTACCAAGGTAAACTCAAAGCACATTCATCATTCGATACTCTGTTGTTTGATGCCGTATTAGGTAGAACAACGCAGTCTCAATTGAAAGCAGCCAAACTGACAGGGCGGAAAGACCTTCACTTGGCTTTGAAACAGACACTCAAACAGGAAATATTTGCCCCTCATACAACTCAATCCTAGTTAAGCCTTGGTGTCCTCTTCTTGATCTGCCAGACAATCTTTCTTGATCTCTCGCCACTCGGGTTTAGATCGCAATAAAAATTGGCGGAAATCCACCCATAGCCATTATTTTATGTGTGAGTTTCCACTCTTAATATCGCCACCAGCTTTCGTCAAATTCTGGAAAAAACCTATTTATTCAATCAAATTCAATCACTTAGACAAAAAATTAAAGAGTTGGCATAGATTGTGTAAACACTAAGATAGCAACAATTAAATGTGCTTCACTCGTTTGGCTAAGATCAAGCGATAATAAAAATAATTATCTCGTTTTGGAGTTTTAAAATAATGAAAAAAATCAGTCTAGCCTTGACCACTCTCGCCCTTTCCTTTGCTACCAACGCCGCCTTTGCTGATTCTTCAGCCTGCGATCCTGGCGAGCGCGTTGTAAAATTCAGTCACGTAACAGGGGGAACAACTCACCCTAAAGTGGTGGCCGCGAATAATTTTGCTGCGCGTGTTAACAAAGAAATGAATGGCAGACTCTGTGTTGAAGTTTTTCCGAACTCAACATTATTTGGCGACTCAAAAGAATTAGAAGCCTTGCTTTTAGGCGATGTTCAATTGCTTGCCCCTTCTCTTTCTAAGTTTGGTTCTTACACACCTAAATATGGTGTATTCGACCTACCTTTCATCTTTAAAAACATGGACCAAGCTATCCGCTTTACTAACAGCCCTCAAGGTAAAGATCTGCTCTACGCCATGAAAGACAATGTTGGCTTCGTTGGTCTAGGTTACTGGATGTCAGGTATGAAATACTTCTCTGCCAACAAAAAACTGATCTTACCAAGCGATGCGAAAGGCCTAAAATTCCGTGTCCAAACCTCAGATGTAGCCAAAGCCATGATCGAAGCCATGGGCGCGTCACCACAAGCGATGGCGTTCTCCGAGGTCTACGGCGCACTGCAAACCGGTGTTGTGGATGGGCAGGAAAACACATGGTCTAACATTTACACCAAGAAATTCTACGAAGTGCAAGACAGCATCACAGAAACCGACCACCAATTGTTGGCTTACTTGTTCATGACGTCTCAAGACTTCTTAGACAGCTTATCCCCAGCGGATCGCAAACAGTTCCTGCAAATTGCGGATGAAGTAACACAGGAAGCGAACCAGTCTGTGAAAGCGAAAGAAGCTGAAAACCGCGCCAATATTTTAAAAGCCGGCGGCAAAATCAATACGTTGACACCAGAGCAGCGTCAAATTTGGGTTGAAACGATGAAACCGGTTTGGAAGAAATTCCAAAATGACATTGGTGAAAACCTAATTAATGCCGCAGCCAACTCATAAACCCTTTGTGTTATGCAGAATGTTGGCTCTATTGAGCCAACATTAGGGCCTTCCCTTCACAGTTTACCTATCTCTTATTCATATATAACGAGATTCGTCTTGCTGTGTCTGCGTTGTGCTTTTAGATAGACAGGTCCACTTGTTCAGGAGACCACCATGGCATACTACTGGCCACATTTATATTTATTATTTTTTATCGTCATCATTTGGGTGCTGGAAAAATGCTTTCCCAAAGCGATGGAACGCGCTGAAGAAAACCTATTAATCATCGTCATTTCTTCGATTATGGCAGTGTCTTTTGGTCAGGTGATTGCGCGCTACGGATTTAATACTGGCTGGGACGCCGCATTGGAATTCAATACCGTCGCATTTTCATGGTTGATTCTACTGGGTATGAGTTATGGCATTAAAACGGGTATCCATTTAGGGGTCGACATCGTAATAAACGCTGTACCTAAACCTGTTACCAAAGCCCTATCTCTATTTGGCGCATTTGCAGCCATTATGTACGGCTTAATCCTGTTAGATTCAACCTGGCTATCGATGTTAGGCATCGATGCTCGTGGTGGGGCTATCGAGTATTGGACGAAAATGTTCAAAATCGGTATTGGTACTGAAGAACTGCGTTACCCAGTCTTTATGCAAGAAATGTTTGACCTAAGACCCCGTGTTCAACGCTGGCTAGTGCTTATTATCTTGCCAATCAGTTTAGCCATGCTGTCGTATCGCTCGCTGCAGGCCTTTATCGATATTGCACGAGGAAAACGTGACATGTTGATCAGCGGCCACGAGGCGCAAGACCTCGTCAACGCCAACAAAGACTCTTTAAAAGACTAACGCAGGAGCTTTATTGTGGAATCTATTATTTTATTCGGTCTCGTACTGACCCTGCTGTTTATCGGCCTACCTGTTGGTATCTCGTTGGGCTTATCGTCCATCTTGTTTATTACCTTTTTCTCCCACGACTCCTTGTCGTCGGTAGCGATTTCTTTGTTTGGTGCGGGTCAACATTATACTCTGTTGGCCATCCCGTTTTTCATTCTCGCTTCGTCTTATATGTCAACTGGCGGTGTCGCAAAACGCTTGATTAACTTCGCCATTGCCAGCGTTGGACACTTCCGTGGCGGTTTGGCCATGGCATCCGTTTTGGCGTGTATGATGTTCGCAGCCTTGTCAGGCTCTTCCCCAGCCACTGTGGTTGCTATCGGCTCGATTGCCATTGTGGGGATGCGCCAAGTCGGTTACTCAAAAGAGTTCGCCTCTGGCATCATCGCTAACGCAGGCACATTAGGTATCCTAATCCCCCCTTCCATCGTAATGGTGGTGTACGCAGCAGCAACGGATGTATCCGTTGGTCGCATGTTCTTAGCAGGGGTGATTCCTGGCTTATTGGCTGGCGTAATGTTAATGCTCGCCATCTATGTGGTTGCCCGTATTAAAAACCTACCAGCAGAAGAATGGAAAGGCTTTGGTAATCTTATCCGTGGCGGTAAAGAAGCTGGCTGGGGATTATTTCTTGTCGTTATTATCATGGGTGGTATCTACGGTGGTGTGTTCACACCAACAGAAGCGGCAGTGGTAGCGGCCGTGTACTCGATTTTTATCGCCCTGTTTGTGTATCGTGATATGGGGCCATTAAAAGGCCAAACTTGGACAAATGATAACGACGCACCTCATGCTCGTGTTGGTTTTAACGGCACAGTGTATGGCGTGTCTTTCTTCCTTGTCTGGGAAATTTTGTCCTTCTTCGCCTTTGCGGACAGTAAAACCGTGACTGGTGGTGATCGCGCTCTTTGGGGTTGCGCCCTCTCGCTATTACTCGCGATCTTCTATGTCTACAAGCGCTCTTCCCATTTAAAGGAGTCCATAGTAACTTGTTTGCTTGCTGGCTTGCCTATTTGGGGGCGTAATCTTTCATTGATGCTACGAGGCTTTTTCCCTGCACTGTTTGGTGAAGAATCTCGCAAGGTGATGCTGGAAGGCACCAAAACCACCATCATGCTGATGTTTATCATCGCCAATGCCCTGTTGTTTGCTCATACCTTATCAGCAGAGCGTATTCCGCAAATGATCACAGAATGGATGTTAAGTGTCGGCTTTAACTGGTTCACTTTCTTGATTGCGGTGAATATTCTTCTGCTCATTGGTGGACAGTTTATGGAGCCATCTGGCTTGCTGGTCATTGTTGCCCCAGTTGTCTTCCCAATCGCGATGAAGCTAGGGGTGGATCCGATTCACCTTGGTATCATCATGGTCGTCAACATGGAAATCGGTATGATCACGCCACCGATTGGTCTAAACCTCTTTGTGACCTCAGGCATCACAGGCATGAGTTTAGCCCGCGTCGTAAAAGCCGCTACGCCTTTTATGTTGGTATTAATGGTGTTCTTGGTTCTGGTGACTTACATCCCAGAGCTTTCCACGGTTTTACCTTATAGCGTCATGGGGCCAGAGCTAGTGAAATAATAAAACGGTTTTAATGCATTAAAAAACGCCCAAATCGGGCGTTTTTTTTGTTCTTAACTCCATACAATGAAAATGCTAGAACATTGTGAAGTCAACGCGAGATGTAAAAGCCAACAAGCCAGTTTTAGTCGTCTTCGAAATGACCCGCTTTGGCAAATGGACCACCTTGAAAACGCACCGCCGGATCGTTCGAATCGATATTTTCTTCTAGGAGATAATCTTCCTTCTCAAACACCTCTGAAGAGTCTTTTGGCGTCCACCCTAGAAATTTTGCATGCTTGTTGTCCCACCAAGTGCTTGGGTTATCGGATACACCATACACAACAGTACAACCAAGGCGATCAGCAGCGTACACCTTTTTAATCAGCTCTGCTAAATCTCCCTCACTTAACCAAGTCGACAACATACGACGATTCAAAGGTTTCGGGAAGCATGAGCCGATACGCACCAAAGCCGACTCTATCGCAAATTTATCGAAGTAATATTGCGCTAATAACTCCCCAAAACCTTTCGAAACCCCATATAAACTGTCCGGTCTCATCTCGCTTTGCGCATCCAGCAACGTCTCTCTGTTATGGAAACCAATAACATGATTGGAGCTGGCAAAGAAAATGCGCTTAATCCCGTGCTTACGTGCCGCTTCGTAAAGGTTGTAGGCGCCTTTAATATTGCCATTGAGAATATTATCGAACGTATTTTCCGTGGACACACCACCAAAATGAACAATTCCGTCACAACCCTCGACTAACGCCATCACACTATCGTAATCAGCAAGGTCGCATTGCACAAAGGTTTCACCTGCCCCCAACTCGGTGACTGGGTTTAAATCCGACAACACGAATTCATCCGCCCAACCCGCCAGTTTTTTACGCATAGCAGTCCCTAAATTTCCGGCAGCGCCTGTTATTAAAACACGTTTCATGGACGACTCCTTAAAGCAAAATTCATCTAAAAAGGAGCGCGAAAATGGACCGCGTCCTCTCGTAAAAATGTAAAATTAACTGGTGATCCAATTAGGTAAAGCCAACGATACCGAAGGAATAAAGGTCACCAATAGCAGGGCAACCAGAATGGCGATGTAGAAAGGCCAAAT
Organism: Marinomonas spartinae; assembly: GCF_016461715.1. Taxonomy (GTDB): domain Bacteria; phylum Pseudomonadota; class Gammaproteobacteria; order Pseudomonadales; family Marinomonadaceae; genus Marinomonas; species Marinomonas spartinae_A. The sequence continues at coordinate 35,324 of NZ_JAEMUI010000018.1, forward strand.
CGTTTTCACGGCTCGTTGAATCGGCACTTGCCCAATAGCGCAACCAACAAATAAGCATCCCCCAACAGGTGGCGTACACAACCCCAACCCTAAATTCATCATTAGCATGACACCAAATTGAATCGGATCCATCCCCAAGCCTGTTGCCACAGGCAAAAAGATCGGCGTACAAATCAGAATTAAGGCCGCCATGTCCATAATCATGCCCAATATCAGCAAGATCAGATTCATTAATAGCAAAATAACAACGGGGTTACTGGAGACAGATGTTAGCGCATGTGCCAATACTTTGGGGACTTCATATAAGGCCAGCATATAACCAAATGCCCCAGCACAACCAACCAACACCATCACCATACCGGTGGTTCTAACAGAACGCACCACGGCCACCCAAAAGTCTTTTAGACTCAGAGAACGGTAGACTAATCCAGTAATGACAATGGCATAAATCGCCCCAATGGCCCCAGATTCAGTTACCGTGAAAATGCCGGATAAAGAGCCCCCCACGACAATAATCGCGGTGACTAACCCCGGAAAAGAAGCCAAGAAGGAGATGAAAATCACTTTCCAACCAGCAAACTCTTCCGTTGGAAAGTTCTTCCTAATTGAAATCCAACGTGCGGCATAGCCTAATAACAAACACATTAACACCCCAGGTACCACACCGGCCATGAACAGACTGGCCACCGAAATCCCACCACCTGCAGCGACCACGTATAAGATCATGTTATGGCTAGGGGGAATCAAAATACCCGCAATGGAGGACGTCACCGTCACGTTCACCGCGTAATCGTCGTCGTAGCCTTTTTCTTTCATCACAGGAATCAATAACGATCCCAACGCCGAGGTATCCGCCACCGCAGAGCCAGAGATACCACCAAACAGCATACTAGCAAACACGTTAACCTGGCCTAAGCCGCCACGCATCCATCCCACACTAGCGGATGCTAGACGAATCAGTCGTGCAGCAATGCCCCCATGCAGCATCAACTCACCGGCAAAAATAAAAAAGGGAATCGCTAACAATGAGAAGGATGACATACCAGAGATAATTCGCTGAAAGCCAATCATCATTGGAATACCTTCATACCAAAAGGCTCCTAGGGCCGCCATGCCTAACGCAAAAGCAACGGGTACGCCAATAATTGTTAAGAGGCCAAATCCTCCCAATAACAATGCTAAGCCCATATTATTGGCCTCCATTAACAATAGCCGATTGACTAACAAACAATTTTTGAATACCAACCAAGATACGGTATAGAGAAAAAACAAAGATAAGGCCGCCCGCTACCATAACAGGGGCATAACGAAGGCCATCGGGAATACCTAATAAGGGAATTAATCGGTACCAACCAAACGTCATCAACTCTTGGCAATAATACAGCATGGCCGCACCGAACACGGCAAGGCAGGTATCAATCAATATATCAATCAAACGATTGGCCTTTTCTGGCAACAGTAAAGAGACCATATCAACACTAAGATGCGTTCTTTCATGGATCCCGACAGCAGCCCCCAAAAAGGTAATGGTGATGATCAATAGCATGGCCATTTGTTCCACCCAAGTAGGCGTGTTGTTTAATACGTATCGACCATAGACAAGCCATCCAAACGACACCACCAGTACAATCATACATAGGCCAGAGATCGTCATGGCTAAAAAAGCAAGTGCGTCCAAAAAACGCTTAACAAAAGAGGCCTTAATTGAAGCAGTCATCACATTACTCTTCTACAAAATCAATGATCACCACTGACCGGTAAAAGACAGTGGCACCCAACATTGAGAAGCCTTTACCAGTGATACCGAGTAAAGGCTTCAATAGCTTAAGGTGTTTCTTGAATTTGTTTAATTAGAGGAATGAGAGCGGGGGTGGCTTTTTCTGCTTCAGCGTAGACAGGCTTCATCTTCGCCTGGAAAGCGGCTTTGTCTTTTATCTCATTGACAATCACACCCGCCTTAAGCAATTTGGCACGGCTTTCCTGTACCCGCTCTGCCCACAATTTACGTTCGAGCAGAGCACTGTCTTGGGCAGCTTTCCTCACCGCCTTTTGATCCGCTGGCGACAAGCTATTCCACGCGGCTTTGCTCACGGCTAATACTTCAGGAAGAATCAGATGCTGCGTTAAAGAATAATATTTAGCCACTTCATAGTGATTGCTCGAATCATAAGAAGGCCAGTTATTTTCTGCGCCGTCTACAACACCCGTTTTCAAGGCCTGATAGACTTCAGAGTACGCCATGGGTGTCGCGTTCCCCCCCAACTCTTTGACCATGTCGACATACAATTCGTTGTTCATGACACGAAATTTCATGCCCTTCATATCGGCAGGCTTCGTGATCGGATGTTTAGTGTTGTAAAAAGAACGAGAGCCGGAGCCATACCATGCCAAGGCAATAATCCCCTGTTTTGCCATGGCTTTCGCCAACTCTTTCCCTACAGGACCATCCATTACACGAAACATGTGGGATTCATTTTTGAAAATAAAAGGCAATGACACCACGTTGACTTCTGGCACCATGGTACCAATTGGCCCAAGGTTAAACTCAGCAAATTGAATGCCGTTTACTTGCAGCATTTGGATCGCATCATTTTGATCCCCCAAGATGCCACCGTTATATACACGCCCAGAAACGCGTCCGTCCGTCGCCTTCTCAACATGCTTCATAAAAGATTCAATCCCCACCGTGACGGGATAACCAGCCGGGTGAATATTCCAACCTTTCCAATCAGCATGAGCTAATGGCGCCATGGTAAAAGTCGCGGCAATGGAGCCAGTTAACACCAATGCTGAAGCCAGTTTTTTAATGGAACATTTTTTTATCATTATTTTATCCCCTAATATGTCGTTGATAACGAGCTTATCCAAAAAGCGAGTTTGTCATACAAGCACAGGTCTTTTTAACACAAAAGTAATTCATCATACAACAGTCATCATATGTTTTATTTTACTAAAAAGGTGAAGTCTGTCCTCACACCTCTAGAACAATAGAAGTAATAGCGAAAAATAGCTGAATTTAACCGACGGGGGTTAACAGTGGTTTTTGACTAAAATGGGCCGCCAAATTGTCCACCACCAGCTGTGCCATAGCCGCTCGGGTTTCATGGGTACCACTCGCGCAATGGGGCTGTAGAACCACATTGTCTAATGTGAATAAGGCTTCTGGGACGTTTGGCTCATCAACAAAGACGTCTAATCCCGCCCCTTTAATCCCACCTGCTTCGAGAAGTGCGACCAAAGCCTGCTCATCGACCACCGAACCACGAGCAATATTGATAAAATAGCCATGCTCACCTAACGCCTCTAGCACTTCTCGGGTAATCATACCTTGTGTTTCGGAACCACCAGGAACGGCGGCGACCAAAATATCCACATTGTTCGCCATCTCCTTTAGATTCGAAAAGTATGGGTAACTCACATCAGCTTGCGGACGCCGGCCAAAGTAACCAATTTCCATGCCAAAGCTTTCTGCTCGTTTCGCAATGGCTTTACCAATTCGTCCAAGACCGATAATCCCCATACGCTTGCCTTCGATCCTAGTATTAAGCTGGATCGGACCATCTTGTTGCCATTTCCTTTGACGAACCCAGTCCATACCTGGCACCAGACGGCGTACCGTAGCAAGCGTTAACATCAAGGCCATATCGGCAACATCATTGGTCAAGACATCCGGCGTATTGGTTACTGCCACGCCTCGCTTGATACACTTCTCAACACAAATAGAATCAAAGCCAACGCTGCCGCAGGCAACGATTTCGAGTTTAGGGAGCTGGTCCAACAACGACTCAGAAAAACCACCGCCTCCCGTTGTCATAACCGCACGAATGGCTTCTCCATGGGCTTTGATTATCTGCTGTTTACCAGCTTGATCCGCTAAGTCATAACGATGTAATTGATAACGTTCTGCTAGCACTGCCATTTGAGTTGGGTAGCCAGGTGCCACAACCAATACTTCTATTTTCCCCATAGTAACCTCCTGTTTCGTTCAGCCATAAAAGTACGATGTTAACCGCCAGTCATGGCAATAATCATAGGGATACAAACCACGATCACCACTGACGAGAAGACAGTAGAGGTGGCAATCGCATTGGCGGTCGACTTGCCATCATCGCCTTTTGCCACCGCCGTCACATAAGCGGATGCCGCCGTTGGCGCAGCCAAAAAGACAAACAAAAACAGTAACTCTTTTTGCGAAAAACCAAAGAGAAAAGCCACCAAGGTAAACAACGCTGGGCTAATGATCACCTTACAGGCTAAAGCAATCGGAAAACGTTTTGGTAACGCCCAGCCACTGGTCACCAGTGCACCCCCAATACAAATTAGAGCCAAAGGCAAAGAAAGGTTACCCACTAAATGTGCCGTTTTGAGAATAAACAAAGGCAGCTTTAAGCCCATAAGATTCGCAACCGTTCCCAAAACAATCGCAAGAATCAGCGGGTTCTTTACGAGGCTTTTCAACAATGGAACCAGATGCAAATGCCCTTTGCTATAGCGCGTCAAAATCACTTCTGCCAGCACATTAAACAGCAGAATACTCAGACCCGCCATAATACCGCCTATCGCCACACCCTCTTGACCAAACATATTCACAACAAGAGCGAGACTAAAAATGCCACAATTGCCACGAAAGGCAATTTGCACAAATACCCCTCGCTGTATAGAAGGCAAATCAAGCCTTACCGCGAGAAACCAGGCAAATAAAAAGGTAAGAACGATCGACGAGGCAAAATAAAGGGCAAAATCCAAACTGATCAAGCCACTTAAATTATTCGACAGCATGCCTAAAAACAGCAAGGTCGGCATAGCCACTTTAAAAACAAAACGTGAGCTAATGAGAATAAAATCATCGTTTAATAAACGAATCCGCCGCAAAAAAGCGCCGACAGCAATCATTAATAAAACAGGGGCCGCCACCTCTAAAATAACGCTTTTAGTCTCTAGTAACATATTTCTCTCAATAAAGGGCATGCATTTCAATGCATGCCCTATCAGCTCGTTGTAAAACGATTACTTTACACGATGAGCTTACCATCGACTAGCTGAGGAATAGACATAGGGTTACTGTTTTTAATCGCACAAGGAAGCAAAGCTTCAGGAAAATCTTGGTAACAAACTGGACGCAAGAAGCGGTCTATCGCAGCGCTGCCCACCGACGTTGAACGACTGTCAGAGGTAGCAGGGAATGGGCCACCATGCACCATGGCTTGACATACTTCCACTCCCGTCGGATAGCCATTACACAACAAACGGCCCGCTTTACGCTCAAACACTGGCAACAAAGTACGCACCGCTTCCACATCCTCATCATTCATCTGAATAGTGATCGTCAACTGACCTTCCACATGCTCCGCAACAGCTTTGTATTCTTCTAAGCTACGGCATTTTATAATCAGAGAAGTCGAACCGAATACTTCATCTTCCATCCCCTGATCGGCAAGAAAAGCGCTCGCTTCCGTTACAAACACATGGGCTTGGCACTGGTTTGGCGTATCGGCTTGCTGCCCTTTCGCCACTAATGTCACCTTATTATTGGCTTCAAGGGCGGCAACGCCGGCACAGTAAGCATCGTAAATCCCCCCCGTTAACATCGTTTGACTGTTCAATGCACGGGTATCTGCTGCGACTTGCGCTAAAAAGTCATCAAAACCGTCACCTTCTAATGCAACCACCAAACCAGGATTAGTACAGAACTGCCCTGCCCCCATGGCCAATGAGGCGACAAAACCGGAGGCCACTTTTTTCGCCTGGGTCGCCAATTTACTTGGCATCACAAAAACCGGATTAATACTGCTCATTTCCGCGTAAACCGGAATCGGTTCAGGGCGATGTTGAGCAATATTGACCAGCGCCAGTCCCCCTTTGCGCGAGCCAGTAAAACCAACAGCTTTAATATGAGGATGAGCCACAAGCTCACCAGCTATTTGGTTATCTGAAACAAACAGTAAAGAGAAGACGCCTGCTGGCATAGCCGATTTTTCCACAGCGCTTTGAATCGCACGACCGATCAGCTCCGATGTCCCAGGATGAGCCGGATGGGCTTTCGCTACCACTGGGCAACCCGCCGCCAGTGCTGACGCAGTATCGCCACCCGCCACGGAAAAGGCCAATGGAAAATTACTGGCACCAAATACGGCAACAGGGCCTAAGGGAATTTTTTGCAAACGTAAATCAGCACGAGGAAGCGGCGTGCGATCCGGCATCGCAGGATCAATACGAGCATCACTGAATCCTCCCATGCGAATGACCGAAGCAAACAAACGAAGTTGCCCCATCGTACGACCTCGCTCCCCTTCAATACGCGCCTTTGGTAATCCGCTCTCGGCAACAGCACGCTCGACTAAGGTATCCCCTAGAGCAAGAATCTCATCCGCAATACATTCTAAAAAGCTCGCTCTTTTTTCAATGTCCAAAGCACGGTATAGGTCGAAGGCTTGCCAAGCCGCATCAACCGCTTGATCCACATGCGCTTTGCTACACCCTAAATAGCCAGGCTCAAGAACCTCATTGGTCGCTGGATTAATGCCATGGACCGCCTTGTCCGAGCCTAATACTGCTTGGCCTGCGATGAGTGATGTTCCCTTAAGGATGGTATTGCTTTGCATGCTCTTCCCCTAGTTTTTGTTATGAAAACACTAATACCTAGTTGCCACACCTCGATTAAAGTGAGTTTGGCTTACTCTAATCGAATTTATTGTTGTCCTGGTATCGCTGATACAAATGGTAAGCACGATACAAATGATTGTGCATGGCTTGCTTGGCCCCTTCTGCATCTTTGTTTTTAATACAGTTAAGTATCTCAAGATGCTCTGAGCGCACACGCTGTAAATAATTGTCCGTTGCGACCTGTTTTAAATCACTGTTTACTAAATTCGCTCTCGGTATCACGTTCTTATTAAACTGCTCATAAAATTGCTTTAAAAACGGGTTGCGTGTTGCGGTACAAATGGCCAAATGAAATTCATAGTCTTCCTTGCGAGCCAGTTCACCACGACTTAATGCCTCATCAAATGCTTGAAAATGGGCTTCTAACAGGGCGACTTCTTCCTCTGTACGACGCAATGCCGCCAGCTCACACGCCGTGGTTTCCACGCTAATACGCATTTCCAAAATGTACAAAATATCATCGATGGCGGTTGGATCAATTTGATAGGCAAACAAGGTTTCTGCGGCTTGCGTTCTCAATACACTGGTCCCAACACCACGTTTAGTCTCCACCAAGCCTAACGACTTTAACTGTGTAATCGCTTCACGAATGACCGTTCGACTCACCCCAAACAAATCACACAACTCATTTTCTGTCGGCAGCTTATCTCCTACGGCTATGGCACCCGCAGCAATTTGTTGCTCCAGTTGTTTTGCCACATTACTGGCTAAGCTATCGCTTTTGCCTACCCGTTCAATTTGAAATCGATTTACCAATTTGCCCTCGCTATTCATGATAAACATGCATCTTTGTCTGAAAATAAGAACATTACCCTAGGGTTCCAGCTCCCACAAGCAAAGGTTTTTATCTGTACGCATTACTCCCCACTCATCGAACCAATGCCGGTTTTTTGGGATCAAATGTCCAACCTGGGATCAAAAACTGCATCGCCAAACTGTCATCACGCTGACCCAATGTGAGCGTTTTGTACAATTCATGGGCTTGTATTAAGTTATCGCGATCCAGTTCGATGCCAAGGCCCGCTTTTGTCGGCACCTTGATTTTGCCAGCGCGAATCTTAAGCGGCTCTTTGGTGAGACGCTGCCCATCTTGCCAAATCCAATGGGTATCAATGGCGGTCACTTCACCAGGACAAGCCGCTGCCACATGGGTCATCATTGCCAAAGAAATATCAAAGTGATTATTACTGTGTGAGCCCCAGGTCATGCCCCATTCGTTACACAACTCACCAACCGCCACCGCCCCTTGCATGGTCCAAAAATGGCAATCCGCTAAAGGAATATCGACCGAGTCCAAACGCACAGCGTTCTTTAATTGCTGCCAGTCGGTGGCAACCATATTGGTGGCGGTTTTCAATCCGGTACGACGCTTAAATTCGGCCATGGTTTCTCGACCAGACCAGGCTCCCTCTTGCCCACAAGGGTCTTCAGCGTAACTCAGCATGTGTTTCACTGGTGTTAAATAGTCTATCGCTTGCTGAAGAGTCCAAGCTCCGTTGGGATCAAGTGTCAGGCGGGCATCAGGAAAAGCCTCATACAAGGCAGCAATACACTCTGCTTCTTTATGCCCATCCAGCACCCCACCTTTTAATTTAAAATCTTTAAAGCCATAACGGGCATAAGCCGCTTTTGCTAGGTTAACAATCGCCTCAGGCGTAGTGGCTTCCTTACCGCGAACCACATCCCAATCGTCCATAGGGTGATCGTAGGCAGGGTAAGGTAAATCCGTTTTTGTGCGATCTCCTAGAAAGAATAAATACCCCAGTGCTTCTATATCGTCACGCTGTTTACCATACTGGCCAAGCAAATCGACAACAGGCAATCCCATATTTTGCCCCGCCAAATCCAACAGTGCCGATTCGATCGCAGTAATCACATGGACCGCGGTGCGCAAATCAAACGTTTGATTACCACGTACATCGTCAGATTGGCCTGATATGGCATGACGAACCTGACTGATAATAGACTTCCATTTTCCAACGTTCTGGCCTTCAACAATGACGCGACACTGCTCTAGTGTGTTGATAATTTTATCGGTTGCTGGTACTTCACCCAGACCGATATTGCCATCATTATCCTCTAAGACAACAACCGTACGGATAAACCAAGGAGCATGGCCACCGCTTAAATTTAATAGAAAACTATCGTAACCGGCGACAGGAACAACCTGCATTTTTTTTATTGTTGTAAACATAATACGGGCCTACTTTGTCCATAGAGGCCTTTTAACGCTGTATTAGCATCCACAGCCGTTGTGAAAAGGTCTCTCATAAAAAAAAAGAGAAGGCTGGCACAAAACCCCAACCTCCTTAAGGGAGTTAGCTGTTTTTCTTAATAAGCGCTTCTAGTTGGGCGTACTCCGCCACACTGGGCATAGTCAAAGGCGCACGCACAGCTCCCGCAGACTGACCAGTGATGGTCGCCCCTGCTTTGATCAAGCTTACCGCGTAACCTTTTTTCGTATCTCGCAAGCGACAAAAAGGAATGAAAAAGTCTTTAATAATGGCGGTAACCGTATTTTTCTCACCGGCACGCAATGCTTTGTAAAACTTATTGGCCATCTCCGGCATAAAGTTAAACACCGCAGAGGAGTAGGTATTCACACCAATAGACAAGTAAGCTTCAGCGAAAATTTCCGCCGTTGGTACGCCTCCGATGTAAACCAAACGATCACCGACAGTTTTAATGGTGTCATTCAACGCGGCAATATTACCCACACCATCTTTCAAAGACACCATATTCGGGTTACGAGCCGCGAGCTCTTTTACACGCTCAGCGGACAAACTGCCATTGGCGCGATTGTAGTAGATAAAATGGATTTTGCTTGATGCCATCACCTGACTAGCGTACTCCACAATACCGTCTTCAGGACATTCCGTCAGAAATGGCGGCATCAACAAAATACCATCACAACCGGCTTCATCAGCAATGCTAACGAATTTCTTAGCGTCTGACACACTCCGTCCTGCAGAAGCAATAACTGGCACACGGCCTTTTACTGTCGCAACGGATAACTCAACAATTTGGCGATAATCGTCTTCATCCAGTGAGAAAAACTCACCCGTTCCACCCGCGACAAAAATAGCAGACACACCATGTTCAATAAACGACTCTAAGCGCTGGCGGAATGTTTCAGCGTTAAACTTACCATTGGCATCAAAATCCGTTACAGGAAACGACAACAGCCCATCACTCAACGCCGATCTCATTTGTTCTACAGAAAAAGCCATGCTTTTTTCCTCATTATTTATATCGTTGAAAGTAAAGCCTTAAAAGGCTATTTAAATGATTTAGGAGGTAGTAATTTAACCTATATAATGTATTACATCATACAACAAAGATAACAAATGGCAACCTCTATATCGACTCACGGTGCTCATCAAGTCACTGGCGCAGGATTAAATAACACCAAATCGTTATGTAACCCCAAACGGTCAGCCGCTACTTGCTTACGGCCACTGGCCACGTCAATAATCAAATGAAACAGCTCCCAACCCGCTTCTTCTAAAGTAATCTCTTTGGTGGCAACACGACCGGCGTCTAGATCGATCAAATCATGCCAACGATTACCTAGATTACTGTTGGTCGAGACTTTAATGACTGGCACCACCTCAAGACCATAAGGTGTGCCACGACCAGTGGTAAACACATGCAAGTTCATCCCGGAAGCAAACTGTAAGGTGCCACAAATAAAATCGCTTGCTGGGGTTGCCGCAAAGTTAAGACCCCGCTTACGAATACGTTCGCCGGGACTTAACACATCAACAATTGGACTGTTGCCAGACTTCGTAATCGACCCAAGGGACTTTTCGACGATATTATTTAACCCCCCTTTTTTATTACCGGGTGTGGTATTGGCACTGCGATCCGCTTGTCCCAAGCTCAAATAATCGTCGTACCACTGCATTTCACGCAGCAAGGCTTTGGCTACCTCTACACTTTGGGCACGCGGCGTTAGCAAATGAATCGCGTCACGCACTTCAGTGACTTCAGAAAACATCACAGAACCACCCGCGCGAATAATCAGATCAGAGGCATACCCCACAGCGGGATTGGCGGTAATACCTGAAAAAGCATCGCTGCCACCGCATTGCACACCCACAACCAATTCAGACAAAGGACAGGGTTCGCGACGACGTTGGTTCAAACGCTCAAGATGGGACTCCGCCATTGTCATAATGCTATCAACCATGTCTTGAAAACCATGATGTGCTTCGTCTTGCAGGCTAACCACATTGTCTTTTAACCATTGAGCCGCATCAGAATTCGGCAAAATATTCACCGCTTGCGCATCGTCGATATCAAGTAAACGATGAGGTTGGAGTTTTTCACACCCCAAACCAATGACCATCACCTCACCACCAAAATTGGGATTTTTCGCCATGTTTTGTAAGGTACGAATTGGCACAATCGCCGCAGGAGCATTGATGGCCACGCCACAGCCATAGCTATGATTGAGAGCGACCACCCCATCGACGTTCGGATACTTTGGTAACAAAGTATGCTTAATGAGCTTTACTAGGTATTCTGTTACACCAGAAACACACTGCACACTCGTGCTGATACCGAGCAAATTTTTTGTTCCTGCAGAACCGTCTGGATTTCTATAACCATCAAAGGTATAGCCTTCTAGGGGATCAATGTCTGGTTTAGCGCGTGTCGCCAATGGTAGCTCGTCCAACTTAGGTGGCGTAGGCATAATCATTAACGCTTCCGACACCCAACGCCCTACAGCCAATGGCTCCTTTGCGTACCCAATCACCTCGTTGTAACGAATGATGTCTTGCCCCTGCTCAATCGCTGTTAGCGTCACTTTATGACCCTGTGGCACCGCTTCTTTTAATACAATACCACCTTCCAACTCTGCTCCCGCCGGGGCCCCACCTTGATTAACAATAATCGCCACGTTATCGTTAGCGTGGATTTTGATTAGCACATATTCATTCATACCTGCCCTCAACTGTATTCAAACTTTTGGTTTTATCATTATTTTTATGCCACTAATGAAAGCTTTCAAAGCAGCCAAGAATATCAAGTAAATACTGTCTATATTTACCATCAAAAATCATACATCATACAATTGTCTTTTCAAGGAAGTTTTAGATATTTCGCTTTTAACTAAAAATGCCGCTCATTTGAGCGGCATTTTTATTGATTCTATCTATTTGTTTTTAATGTAATTACGGCATTATAGGCCTTATAAGAACACACTAACCAATGCTGCGATTAATCCGTAGATCGCCATAGGCACCACCGTACGTTTCATAATAAAGCCTTCTTTATGGCTAATACCCAATATGGTCGATACTGCAATGATGTTATTCAAGCAAACCATATTCCCCATCGCCCCACCTACCGATTGCAAGGCTAGAATCAGTGTTTGTGGCAAGCCAACGCTCACTGCAATACTTTGCTGAATGGCACCAAAGGTTAGGTTAGACACGGTGGCCGAACCAGAGAAGAAGGCTCCCAGTGCTCCTAGATAGGAAGCAAAATAGGTCCATTTATCACCAGTTAATTCGGCAAAGGAGTGGCCGATAACCAGCACAGGAGAATCTAACTTACCCAGCATCATGAACTTCACCATGACTAGGGCCCCCATTAACGAAATAGACGGCCACAGAATACGACGTCGGCAATCCGAAAACGCCTCAAACACTTGGCCTTTAGACATTTTTAGGATCGGAATAGAAATAAGCACAACCACTAAAAATGGAATCAAGGCTGGCACATAGAGCGTCTTATAAGCCCATGACACACTGGTTCCAAAAATGTGCGTCAGAGAAATGGCTAACGAATCCGTTACACTTACGTGAGTGCTACCAAGGCTACCGTGTAACCAAGGTGTCATATCCGTCAAAATCTGCTTTATGCCTAGTTGCTTAATCCGAGTAATAATCAAGATCCCCACTAAGAGAATCATCGGGCTAATGGCGATCGCCAAAGCTTTACCGCTTACCCCTTTACGCTTTTCGTTATGTCGCGTCTCATTCGACAAACCAATATGATGACGAGCCAGAAACACACTGATGACTAAGCCAATTACACCACCTAGCAGCGAAGGGAATTCATAATTCCATTGGGCAATCAGTAAATAAGGTAAAGTACAGGACAACACACTCAACAAGATAAAAATAATGTTACGACGGATATCTTGCCAGCTCACCACAAAGCGCAACGCAATAATCGGAATGAAAAAAGCCGCAATGGTATGAACAAGAGCGGTATATTGAGAGATACTTAAAATTTCCGCATCTTTTAAATTTAACGGTGCAAAACCAAACCAAGTCGGCGTGCCAACAGCCCCGAACGATACCGGTACCGAGTTCATGGTTAGCGTCAGCAAAATCACTTTGATGGGGTTAAAGCCTAACCCCACCAAAATGGGCGCGGCAATCGCGGCAGGCGTACCAAACCCCGAAGCGCCTTCAATCATAAAGGCAAACGCCCAACCAATAATCATCAGCTGAGCAACGGCATTCGTACTGATGCTCTCTAACCAATGACGCACGATATTCTCAGCACCAGACAATACCATCACTCGGTTCAACAATATCGCCCCCGCGATAATTGAAATCGGGGTGAGAGTCGATAACACGCCAGAGATTGCGTTGGCTAACAGAAGGGTTTGATTCGCATGAAAATAAAAAACCTGAAATATGCCGACCAGTAACGCCGTGGCGGGTAACGCAATATAGGAAGGGACAGGATGCTTTTTTGTCATTGCATAGATTAATAAAACAATAGGGAATATGGATACCAGTAAATCCATTGCATTTCTCCACTCAATGTCCTGATGGACGTAATATTATTTTTGTTTTTTGCAACCGATGGCTGCAATTGGGAATGCGCCAATTATTAGGGAGAGAAGAAACAAAGACCATCTAGTACTTTTTCAGAAACAATCTAATAGAATTTGACAAAACACAAAATCACTACTAATAAGAAAATTTATTTCATAATAATCAATATGTTATAGTTTTATTCACAAAAACCTCTCTTCACTATTAGTGTAATTTTGGAATCAATGAATTCTTCCTTAGTGCATAATGAAATAACAACAAACACTTTATATAAAATTTTCTTATAAAAAAATCACCACCACATCATAGAGGTAGAGGCGCGCTTAGCTCCCCCCTATGTTCTCTCATCCACTGAGCCAATGAATCCAATGTTGGTTTTAAGGTTTTACCAAGCTCCGTCACTTGATATTCCACTCGTGGCGGCATTTCTGGGTACATGGTTCGTGTCACCAAACCTATCGATTCAAAGGCTCTTAATTGTTTGGTGAGTTCTTTCTGTGTGATAGGCGCTACCGCTCTTTGCAGTGCGCCAAAACGAATCGCAGCATCCACTACGATTAAACGATAGAGAATCGGAATGGCCCATTTTCCTGAGACAAGATTGACAAAATCCACCATGGGGCAAGGCTCATCATAATAAGCAAATAATGTGGTCATTAATATTTTCCTCTTTAGTACCCATTTGGTACCTACTATTAAAAGCATACTAATATACAGATAATGCGACCACTCAACCAATACAACAAGGTGGTATTTATATGAAACGTCTATTAGGCAAGCATGCTTTGATCACGGGTGGCACCGCAGGAATAGGATTAGAAACTGCCAGACAGTTTTTACAAGAAGGCGCCCATGTCGCTATTACAGGCCGTAGCGACATCGGATTAAAAGCGGCAAAAGAAGAATTTGCTGACCGTCTCTTAATATTAAAAAGCGATGCAAGTATTGTCGCGGAACAAAGGCGTCTTGCTGAGCAGATCAGCGTATCTTTCCCTAAATTAGACATAGTGTTTATTAATGCCGGCGATGTCACTCATCAACCACTAGAAAAATGGGATGAAAATACCTTTGATCACGTTCTCAATACCAATTTAAAGGGGCCGTTTTTTCTTATCCAGTCACTTTTGCCACACCTCTCCACTTCTGCTTCCATTATTCTTTGTGGTAGTGTTTCCGCCCAAATAGGTTTGCCACAAAGTAGCGTTTACGCAGCCAGCAAAGCCGGACTCATCTCTTTAGCCAGGACATTATCCGGCGAATTAAAAGATCGAGGAATCAGAGTTAACGCCCTTAGCCCAGGTCCAACACAAACCGATGCCTTTAAAAAATTTGGTCTAGAACAAGAAGAGGAGAACGCTCTGCGAGCGGAGGTAAGCAATCTTATTCCTTTAAAACGCATGGGTTCGGCAATCGAACTGGCAAAAGCGGCCGTGTTTTTAGCCTCAGACGAATCCGCTTATATGCTCGGCTCTGAGTTATTGATGGATGGCGACATTGGCAATGTCTGAGTAGCCACTTAAACAGGCCCGACCCAACGTCGTCTTCGATACCTATCAAAAACGTGCTTTTTCTCCACTCTCATTTCAGGCATATGCTGTTGAATTAAAGCTACTGTATCGGCAATCAAACTTTCCATCATTTCAGCGCCTTCTAAAAAAGGCGCTTTATAAATCGCCTCAAAACGCTGCCAACAGTTTTCAGGTTGAATAGGCAACCCCTTTAAACTCTGTTCAAGGCTCTTAAAATCAACAGAGAACATACCGTTTAGGGCAAAGAGCAAAAGCCCAATGCGTTTTTGAATACCTGAGATCAAACCATAATAAATGGGTAAGTCTTGACGATGGGCATATAATTTCAAATCTGGTGAAGTAATAGCGGCTAAATGTAGAGCAACCACTTCTTGGCGTTTTTTCAGTGGAAAATGCAGATCATTACGCCATTGTATTAATTGCGAGGAAGTTTTTAGTACCATACCATTTTGAATAACCCATAAGGTTTCCTGAATGGCGTTGGTCAGTGGAGCCGTGTCGATACAACGAATAAAACCATCAATGACTTCCTCCGAGCAATGCCAAAGATCGACTTTTAAGCCATCAACATAAAAATAGTCGGTTATCACACCATTCCCATCAGGCTTTGAAAAAGTAGTATCGGTGCCCGCCGTCCTTTTTACCATCTCCTGTCTATCACTAAGAGAAGGTAAGCTTGTATAAAACAGACCTATTTCAATATCTGAATAATCATCCGCCCACCCCTTGGCGACAGAACCGCCAATAAGAGCCGTATGGTAATCCATAACGCACAGACGAGAGAGCAATTTTCGCGCAAATTCAACCCTAAGGGTGATAGCTTGATTCATTTTGTTACCACTCCACAAAAATGGTACGACAGGTAAGCTGTTGTACAAAGAACACACTGTAAAATACAAGGGGGATAGAGTCTACTAGCATTCATTTAATTGCTGATTCTCTGTACAATGGCAATCAACTCATTAATTTAGAAAAGGAAGTCTTTGTGAAAAAGCTACTTGGTATACTCGTTATTGTGCTTGCCGCTGTGTGTATTATTTCTCCCAAAATTATTGCGGGTCAATATCAGAAACAGCTAGAAAGCTTTATTGCCTACCTAAATCAATCAGCAGGTTATCATGCTAAAATCGAATCAATGGATAACTCCTGGTTTGGCTCAAAGGCCAATATTTCAGTGGAAGTTGATCCATCAACGATTGATCCTAATAGTCCAATCGGCTCCATAAAAGCCAATATCATTCTCGATACACACTATGGCCCGCTATTATTCAATAAACAAAGTCTTATCGGACTGTATTCAACACAGGCCAGCATCCCAGCCGACAAAGCACGCGACACCTTGGTTTGGGATGATAACAAGCCCTTATATCAGCTTAATATAACCCGTGGTTTAACAGGTAATTTAACCATGGCGGATGCCATTCCAAGCTTTACCGACAAGGCAAAAACCCTGTTATTTAGCGGGTATTCTGGGTCAGGCGAGAATAAAAACAACACCTTTCACTATCAAGGTGCACTAAAAAATATCAATATTGATGACCAACAACCGGCGTCGTTAAAAGACCTTTCCGTTAAATTAGCAATGGATACCAGTGTCGACCTGAATAATGGTGGTTTGCGTGATAGCGATATGACATTGAAAGTCGGAGACATCCAAGTAGCATCAAAGATGGCAATAAAAGGTCTCTCTATTAACACCCACTCAGATCTGGATAAGAAAACACAGCTAGGTGACATAAAAATCAGCTATGGCGCAGACTCGTTTAGTCTCCCTTCGGTTCAAGTTACCAATCTCTCGCTTGTTACAGAGCTCAAAAACTTAAACAACGCTGTCTTAACCAAAATCTACAAAGAGCTTAATAACGCTCCAGACGGAACGGACCCTACCAACCAAAAAACCATTGCGGTTTTACAAGACAATCTTGGTCCATTTTTAGCCAGTAAGCCTGAATTCAACATTTCTGATTTCAGTGGTACTTTGCCCGAAGGCAGTTTTAAATCTAGCCTAACCAGTAAGCTTGCCGATATTAATGATCCTAAAGTAGAGGACTTATTTAACCCACAATTTTGGAAGTATTACACCATTTCTACAGCAAATATTCTGGTTGATGCACCACTTGCCGATAAACTAGCGCAACAATTTGTCGCCAAGCAAGCGCAAGTGCCAGTCCAATTACCACAAGTCAAACAACAAGCACAGATGATAATAGGGAATTTCGTACAACAAGGTTTGATCAAAAAAGAGAAAGACCAGTATAGAACAGAGATATCCATTAAAGATGGACAGCTCAGCGTTAACAATATTCCTTTACCGATGTAATACAGCAAGCAGTTCAATAAAAAATGCCACCCAAAAATATGAGTGGCATTTTTTATAAAAGGCAAAATGCATTTCGCCTTTCAATCAAATTCAACCTTACAAAAAAAGAGCAAGTCTTGAAAAGACTTGCTCTTTTTTAAAATAAAATTCGCTAAATATTATAGCGCAGTAATATTTTCTGCTTGTGGGCCTTTAGGGCCAGTCGTCACAATGAATTCTACTTTTTGGCCTTCAGCCAAGGTTTTGAAACCTGAGCTGACAATAGCGCTAAAATGTGCGAACACATCTGGGCCAGACTCTTGCTCGATAAAGCCAAAGCCTTTTGTTTCATTGAACCACTTAACAGTACCTTGAATAGGGGTAGACATAATAATCACCTGATATATTAGTAATAGCCACATATGATGGCTGGAAATGCAAAAAATAGACTGTTACTTAAAAACTTTCAGGACGAGAATTATGAATAAAACTACGTAGATCAGAGTTAATAATTAGAGACTTCTTTCTAGCTGGAAAGTGCATACTATAGACATATAAAAGGAATAGCTATCTTTATTCCTTTTATTTTGTAATCTTATGTTCCGTTGACCCAATTTTATTTTAGAATAACCCGTGCATTTATAGGCTGTACCGGACGATTATTGGGTACGCCAACGGTACGTTCAAATGCCTCTATCTGAGCTTTGGATGCGGTTATATAATGTTTCATGACTAACCAAGTAACGCCTTCAGAGCAAGGGGGCGTCGTCAAGGAGCCATTGAATCGATAATAGGTTTTGTCTTTGGGTAACAACCCCATCGCGTTCACACTTTGCGGTAAGTGTTTTTCTTGTAGCATTTTCTTTGGCATTTCACGCCAAATTTTTTCCAAGGTGGGATTGGCTTTTCCTTGCTTAAACATTACGGCAACAACCGCAAGATTGCCCTCTTTATCGGCGTGAACGAGATGCGCTTCCATCGGATAGGAGTGGCCTTCTATGGTATTTTCACTCGGCGCATGAAAATGAAATTGCCTTAATTCATAGTGATGGCCCGCCAGCGTCAATAACACCCGAAGCATTTTAGAGGGAATGCAACCACCTACTCCTTAGACATATGCTGTAGCGGTCAACTAATCCCCTCCCCCAGACACACGCAACCAAGTAACTTTTGTTAAAGAACGGTTGAAAAGCCTTCAAACTTTGGTGGACCAAGGTACAGGCCCCTAGATGACGTTGCATTCGCATGGGCCTTACGAAAGGCCTCAGATTTAGTCCAGTCGCGGAACGCCTGCTCGCTTTCCCAAATGGTATGAGAAGCGAACAGAGTGAACTCCTCATGGGTTTCGCCTTGCAATAAATTAAATGAATCAAAGCCTGGCACGTCTTTTAAATGGGTATCTCGGCTACGCCAAATATTAATAAATTCTTCTTCACGTCCTACTGCAATACGAAAACGGTTCATTGCTACGTACATAGTGACTCTCCTGCAACATAATGCATTCTATCAAGTAATCAGTCTTACCAAGGTTATAGTTAACAAAATGATCTGCCATCTGACAAGACTGTCTAGTCAAAAGTCCAATTCATTACCCATTAGGGAAGGTGTTAATAAGTCCTCTTGACTCAGCATGGAGATAAAAGCCTGCTATTTGCGGCAAGCATCGAATGTGAATAGTGAACCTATTGACGAGATGCTTAACAAAGAATACGGGGTTTTAGACCATGCCCTATGGGGCTTTAAGAGAAAACGTCACTCTGCGTTGCGATACTTCGAAAGGTGCCTACATTCCTTCAGTATCGCGCCTTAATTGACGATTTCTCTTAAAGCCTGAGTCTTAGACGACTTATTCACACCTTCCCTGGCCCCAATATTCATCAAATATACGAAACATAAAAGAGCGCTTATGGTCTTTCTATTATCCACATTATTTGTTCTGATTTGAGTACGGTTTAAAAACGTGTATCAACAAATAAATGACAAACAGATAAAAAACACTCTCTCAACTGTATACATAAGGACAGCCAAATGTACAAACGACAGACACCGCAACGATTGTTACTGCTTTCATCACTCTTTCTTAGTCAGAGCCTCTTTGCCTCTGGTCAAGTGACCGATGCCGTTGCTCCAGAGCAAACGAGTGCCATCTCTGAAAAAAAACTGGTCACAGCTCAACACGAGATGGTAGCAACCGCCAACCCTATCGCCACTCAAGTGGGTTACAATGTGCTCAAATCGGGAGGCTCTGCCATTGATGCACTGGTCGCCGTGCAAATGACATTGGGCCTTGTAGAACCTCAGTCTTCTGGTTTAGGTGGTGGCGCTTTCGCCGTTTACTACGATGCCAAAAACAAACAGCTCACCACCTTTGATGGGCGCGAAACCGCCCCCATGAAAGCCACTCCAGAACTATTTCAAGACAACAATGGCAAGCCGCTCAAATTCTATGATGCAGTAGTCGGAGGGCGCTCTGTTGGGACGCCTGGCACCATTAAATTGATGGCCGAATTGCACAAACGCTATGGTCGAAAACCTTGGTCAGACCTATTAAAACCGGCAGAAAAAATAGCCCTCGATGGCTTTATTGTTTCGCCTCGACTCGCCCACTCTGTTGAAAGCAACAAAGCACACTTGTCCCGTTACCCAGAAACCAAAGCGTACTTTTTCAACTTGGATAACAGCCCCATCCAAGCAGGACAACGCCTGAAAAATTTGGCCTATGCCAGAACCTTAAGTGAATTAGCCATGCATGGCCCTGATATTTTTTATCATGGGAAAATTGGCAAGGACATCGTTCGGCAGGTCAACCATGTGGTGGATAATCCAGGGGTTCTGTCCGAAGCGGACTTGGCTAACTACCAAGTCAAACAAAGAAAGCCCGTGTGTCTGCCCTATAAACAATATGATATTTGCGGCATGGGGCCTCCCAGCTCAGGCGGCTTAACCGTTGGACAAATAATGGGCATCACCGAACAATTTAATCTCGCTAAAATGGGTCCCAACTCACCCGAAGCTTGGCAAATTATAGGCGATGCGTCACGTTTAGCGTTTGCGGATCGAGGTCGATATATGGCTGATACGGATTATGTCCCTATGCCACAGGGCCTACTAGACCCGAGCTATTTAAAGGCCCGTGCCCAACTTATCACCCCTGGCAAAGCGCTTGATCACGTTGCAGCGGGAGAACCTGAATGGCGCCATCCGATCAAGCAGGCAGACGATATCGCTATTGAATTTCCCAGTACCAGTCATATTGTCATTATCGACAAAGATGGCAACGCCGTTTCTATCACCACCACCATTGAAAGCGCCTTTGGCTCAAAGCTGATGGTCGATGGCTTTTTACTCAATAATGAGCTAACAGACTTCTCTTTTAAGTCATACGAAAATGGTTACCCAATCGCCAATCGATTAGAACCTGGTAAACGCCCACGCTCTTCCATGTCGCCTACCATCGTTATGAAAGAGGATAAACCTTACTTGCTGATCGGCTCACCAGGAGGCTCCAGCATCATTGGTTATGTCGTTAAAACGCTGATTGCGAATCTTGAATGGGGCATGAACATTCAGCAAGCCATTTCTTTGCCCAACGCCATCAATCGTTTTGGTACTTTTGAACTGGAGGAAGGCACAAAAGCAGAAGCTCTAAAAGGGCCATTAGAGAAAATGGGCTATAAAGTCGCCATAAAAGATTTGAATTCCGGGGCGCAAGGCATTGAAATCCAATCGGGTAAGCTCTACGGCGGAGCAGACCCAAGACGTGAGGGCTTGGTTTTAGGAGATTAATGAAAAACGCTCCTTCCCTTACTTACACTCCCCCCATAATGACGAGCCGTCATAATGGGGGGAGTGATCTCTAAATAAGATCAACGGCTTTCCAGTGTTCTAACAGTATATTGATAAATAGCTCAGCGGCAGGCGATACGGAAGTAGAACTACGCTTGACCAAGCCAATTGAACGATCAATTTTCTGCCCTTTGAGCGGCCTGAAAGTCAGCGTTGATGCCGAACTCAACGGCATGGCTAATTTCGGTACAATGGAGATGCCTAATCCCATTTCCACTAACCCCAATGAGGTTGAAAGGTGTTGAACCTCATAAAAACTGTTTAATTTCACCTGATCTCTGGCTAACGATTTATCCAATAAAATACGATTACCGCTGGCTCGTCCAACACTGATTAATTTATAGGGTTCCATATCAGCCCAAGACACTTCATCCAACTCGCACAATGGGTGATCTTTCCTCAGACAAACCACAAAAGGATCATCGAGAAGCGGTGTGAAAACCACCTCAGGGTGCTGTGCAATAGCCATGTTGATGCCAAAATCGGCATCCCCTCGAATAACGGATTCCAGCCCCTGATTGGCACTTTCGTCTAATATTTGAATACGAATGCCAGGATAACGTTCGTTAAACACATTAATAACACTGGGCAAAAAATAAAACGCAGCAGTTGGAATGCACGCAATAATGACCTTACCTTTTTGCTGGGATGCCATGTCTTTAATGCCCAAAATGGACATTTCAAACTCTTCTACCATCCTTCTGGCCTTGGGTAAAAACTCTCTGCCGACCGATGTTAACCAGGTTTTTCTCGTTGTTCTTTCGAACAATTGTGCCCCAAGCAAAGACTCTAATTTTTGCATTCTTCGGCTTAATGCAGGCTGCGAAAGAAAGGTTAATTCCGCTGCATCATGAAAGTTTCCCGTCTCCGCAACCCGAATAAAAATAACCAAATCTTTGAACTCTATTTGATGCATGATCTCACCACTGATAACAATTTTGCATCATTTATAACTTATTTTTGCATTTGATGCACCAATCCACCTTATGAGATCTTAGCGCCAGTACCAATAACAACAAGGTTTTTTATAATGTCACAAACCATATCCTGCATGATTATGCGTGGTGGCACCTCTCGAGGCCCATACCTGAACATTTCTGACCTACCCAAAGAGAGAGAGGCCTGTGCGGATGTTCTTTTGAAAATAATGGGATCTGGTCATGAACTTCAGATAGATGGCATCGGTGGGGGCAATAGCCTAACAAGCAAGGTCGCCATGGTAGGCCCCTCAACCCATCCAGAAGCGGATGTGGATTATTTATTTGCTCAAGTGGGCATACTCGAGAAGAAAGTAGACTTCGCGCCAAACTGTGGAAACATGCTAGCAGGTGTCGCACCTTACGCGATCGAAACAGGGCTATTCCCAGCCTCAAACGATAAAACAATCGTACGCATTCATAATGTCAATACTGGCAAGATTATACATGCCACAGTATCAACACCTAATGGCAAAGTTAAATATTCTGGAAACACCATTATCGCTGGCACTAACTCGCCAGGAGAGCCTATTCATTTAACCTTTATCGACGTTGAAGGCTCTAAAACAGGCAAATTACTACCAACAGGGAACAAAATAGATATTATTGACTCGGTCCCCGTTACCTGTCTCGATGCGGCCACTCCCGTGGTTTTGATTAAAGCCGCAGACCTTAAAAAGACAGGTTATGAATCCCCATCAGAGTTTGATAATGATGTGGAATTCATGAGCCGATTAGAGAATATTCGCCTACAAGCTGGTCGATTAATGGGCCTAGGCGATGTATCTAACTCCGTAATCCCTAAACCTATTTTGCTGTCACCCGCTTTGCACGGTGGCACCATTTCAGCACGCTATTTCGTACCAAATAAATGTCATAAGGCGTTAGCTGTCACAGGCAGCATCGCCATTACAACCGCCTGTTGTACGCTCGGTACCATTGCATCAGAACTGATCAATAATAGCACCGACGATTCTTCTTTTGTTCTTGAACATCCCTCAGGAACAATAGAACTGGGTGTCACACGTAACGCTGAAGACAGGACTGTCATCGCAAGCGTGTCACTCATTCGAACTGCTAAACGAATATTAAGTGGCATCATTTATCTCGATTAGCAAACTAAACTATCTCAACGACTAAGATAAAAATTATATAAAAACAAAAAAGGATAATAATATGAAAAAGCACCTGAAGCTCTTATGTGCCTCAACTTTAATCTTTGGTAGTTTGCTAACTACGACTGTTAAAGCTGAGACGGCAGACATTCCCTCAACCATTAATTGGACCATACCCTTTGGTGTTGGTGGTGGTACAGATGTTTGGGCACGCTTTATCGCTCCCTATTTGACAAAGTATATTCCCACTCACCCAACGGTTGTTATTAAAAACCAACCAGGTGGTGGCTCCATTACGGGTACCAACTTATTTTATCAACGTGCTAGAAGCGATGGTTCCGATATTTTAGGTACCTCGGCATCAACACTTTTTCCGTTTATGCTGGGTGATAAGCGCGTCCGCTACAACTTCGACAAATGGATGCCATTAATGGCCAGTCCAACAGGTGGCGTTGTCTATGTTCAGCCTAACCTTGGCGTTAAGTCCGCCGCCGATATTGATAAGCTAAATGGCGTCACACTTCCTTTTGGATCCCAAGGTCCAACTCGACTTGAGCTGCCAGTGCTAATGGCCTTTGAAATGCTTGGTCTTGATGTGAAACCAGTATTCGGTATGAAGAGCCGTGGCGCAGGCCGTCTGGCTTTCGAACGTGGTGAAGCAAAAATCGACTTCCAGACCACTTCGGCTTATCTCAACTCAGTAGAAGACTTGGTTAAAAACCACAAAGCGATTCCTTTATTCTCATTAGGGGTGATGGACGAAGATGGAAAGATAGTACGCGATCCAGCTTTTCCAAATTTACCCACATTCCAAGAGGTCTATTTCCAGAAATATGGCAAGAAGCCATCTGGTAATGAATATACCGCTTACTCTAAGTTCTTAGCGGCAGGTTTTGCTTTCCAAAAAGTGATTTTTATTCCCTCAAATACACCAAACGACATTATTCAGGCGTATCAAAAAGGGATTAAAGAGATGTTGAAAGACCCTGACTTCATTAAAGACTCTATAGTGCAAATTGGCCCCTACAAAAATATTGTGGGTATCAATGCCGCTAAACACCTTCAAGAAGCCACCAAAATTTCTCCTGAGCTGTACGCTTGGGTAGCCAAATGGCTAAAACAGAAATTTGATTATTCACTCTAATCCAATGCTGTCATTAGGAGTTATTCATGACCGTGCTTCTTAGTGCCTTAGACCAAATCTTATCTTTTACGCACTTTATCTACTTATTAGGTGGGGTCCTAGTTGGTCTTGTGGTAGGTATTATTCCAGGACTCGGTGGTATTGCTGGTATGTCCTTACTGTTACCATTCATATACGGAATGGAACCATCTGTTGGCTTAGGAATGCTAATGGGACTGGTTGCAGTAATACCTACGGGCGATACGTTCACCTCCGTTTTAATGGGAATTCCTGGATCGAGTTCTTCCCAAGCCACGGTCATGGATGGCTTTCCACTAGCGAAAAAGGGCCAAGCAGCGCGTGCTTTATCCGCTGCTTTCATGTGCTCAATGATAGGTGGTGTGGTAGGTGCTATCGTTCTCAGTGTGTTCATTCTAGTTGCACGACCGATTGTACTGTCTTTCTCTTCCGCCGAATTATTTATGCTGACCCTATTGGGATTAAGTGTGGTGGCGGCGCTATCTGGCGGCAACATTTTTAAAGGTTTGGCTGCTTGTGGATTTGGCTTACTGGTTGGCTCTGTTGGTTCAGCCCCTGCTACAGGCGAGTTTAGATTTACCCTTGGCATCGATTATCTTTACGATGGCATTCCTTTGGTTGTTGTCGGTTTAGGCATTTTTGCCTTACCAGAAATCATTAGTCTGCTCGTGCAAAATAAAGCGATCGCGTCCACTCCCAACAAATTAGGACATGGCCTAAAACAAGGGATAAAAGACGTTTTTCAGAACCTTCCACTCGTTGGTAAATCATCTATTTTTGGTAGCCTTGTTGGGGCCATTCCAGGCTTGGGCGGCTCCGTTGTCGATTGGATGACTTACAGCTTTGCCATGAATTCGAGTAAAGACAGTTCACAATTTGGTAAAGGTGATATCAGGGGGGTTATCGCACCTGAATCTGCCAATAACGCCTGTGCCTCTGGCAGTATGATTCCAACGTTATTATTTGGCATACCTGGCTCAGGGTCAGCGGCGGTATTTTTAGGCGGTATGTTATTGCTTGGTTTACAACCAGGCGTCTCAATGATTACCACTCATCTGGACCTAACCTACACCATCATTTGGTCTTTAGCCTTAGCGAACATTTTGGGTGCGGTTTTTTGTATTTGTTTTACACGCCCGATTTCACTGCTGACCTACGTTAAATTCTCAATACTTGCTCCCATCATTTTAACACTTATTCTGTTTGCCGCTTATCAAGCGACTCGCAGCCTAGGCGACTTCATCGTCCTTGGTGTCATTGCGACTATAGGTGTCTTAATGAAGGATGCAGGATGGCCACGCCCAGCGTTTTTAATTGGCTTTGTACTGTCATCTGGTGCGGAAAATTACTTTTTCCAAAGTATTCAGTTCTATGGTTACTCATGGTTTGAACGTCCTGGCGTAATTATTATTGCTTTGTTGATCCTATTGGGCTTTGTTCTTCCTCCTATTCTCAAAAGCAGAAGAAAAGCACAAAAAGACGAGGATCAAGCCACAGAAAAAGCGTTACCAGTCACCTCTGTTACCGATCTGATACTGATTCTTTTCATTACCAGCGCGGGGGCATATGCTTTATTTAAAATATGGGACATGTCCACATTAACCAAGGCATTTCCTCTGATTGCTATCGCGATTGTACTTTTCTCCTGCATCGCATTGCTGATTCAACGCTATAAAGTGAAGCATCAAAAAGTGGCCACCAATATAAGGTTAGAGGCTTGCTATATTATTGGCTTCTTTTTCATCGCCTGTGGATACTACTATTTAGGATTTATCTCCACTACATTTATTTTCTCATTGCTATTTTTATCCTATTTAGCAAAAGCCTCATGGCTTAAATCGTTAATCATCTCTTTTTGCTTAGTGGTGTTCTTATTAGTCATGCGCCATATCATGCACATCGACTATCCGGAAGGCTTTTTAGACCCTTACATTTTAACACCAATAGATAAAATATTTTAAAACTCATTGGTGAGGTTGCTCCCCCGCCTCCTCACCTTTTTTATTAACAATAAAACAATAAAAGGTTACAGATATGTCTGATACATCCAGTAATACGCCTTTCAAAAAGTCCTATATTATAATAACGATAGCATTAGCCTTATCAGGCTTATCAGAACTAGCTTCTTTATTTTTTATTCAACCTCTGCTGCCGACACTATCGAAGCTGTACCACATTCCCACCGATCATATTAGTGAAATTCTATCGGTTGAAACGGCTATGCTGGCTGTTGGTCTATTAGTCACCGGGAGCTTATCAGATCGTTTTGGACGAAAAAGACTCATTGTCACGGCACTCTTTTCCGGCGCAGTTATCACTAGTCTATGCTCTTTTATCCACTCTTGGGATCTTCTTGTTGCCATGATGGGGCTGCTTGGTCTAACGTTAAGCGGTATCGCAGCTGCGGCAACAGCTTATATTAGTGAAGAAATCCCCTCTGCTGTGGCCAGTATTGTCACCGGCTATTTTGTTTTCGGTAATTCAATGGGAGGCATGTCTGGTAGGGTGTTTGCTAGCCAAATGATTGCACACACTCAACTTCATAATATTTTCTTAGGGTTTTCATCACTACTATTTGCGATTTCATGCTTAGTACTGTTCTTACTTCCTTCTTCTAAAAACTTTAATCCAACACACAGTTTAAAATTAAAAAGCATTGTGAATGGTATGGGGTTTCATTTAAGGAATAAAAAAATCCTGCCTGTATACTTCATTGGATTCATTATTTTTGGTGTCTTTACATCACTTTATAGTTTTTTAACGTTCCATGTTACTCAATCTCCATTTAACTTATCTCGTGCTCATGCTGGCCTTATCTCTATTTGTTTTGCTTTAAGTGTTATAAGTGCACCACAAGCAGGAAGACTGTCCAATAAGTTAGGCAGCTGCCCCGTTTACATTGGCCTATTTATAGCAATGATTGTTGGCATTGTATTATCACTATCAAACAGCATATATACCGTTTTAGCAGGGGTCATCATTTTTACCTGCTGTTTCTTTGGATGCCATTCTATTAGTTTAAGATGGGTAAACAAATATGCAGAAAAAGATAGAGGTCAAGCAACCTCAATTTATCTATTTTTCTATTATATTGGTGGCTCCGTTGTTGGCTATATCAATGGCTATATTTACTCAGATTTAGGTTGGAAAGGCCTTGTTATCTTTGTCGCAGCACTGCTTTTAGTCGCGATAATCATTGCTGGCTACCTAAGACATATCCCCTCTGAACAGGCAGAAGCCGCTGCGGCTTCTTCTTAACGTATCGGCCTATTACTTATAAATGTCTTTATCTAGGCCGTATTTGCGCATTTTGTCGTAAAGTGTTTTTCGCGGCAAGCCAAGGGCATCCATGGTGTCCTTGATAGACCCTTTCTGACGCAGTAGTTCTTGTTCTAGGAGCGTTTTTTCAAAACGCTCCATTTGCTCGGGTAACGTCATCACCCCAGGATTGTTTTCATTGATAATGATCTGGTCAAACTCAAAAGACCCCGCTTCTCCCATCAAGACATAGCGCTCTGCAAGATTACGAAGCTCCCGTACGTTGCCAGGCCAATCATAACTTAACAGGCTATGCATTCGTGCTGCGGATAGCGGCTCAGACTCTCGCTTATATTGAGCAGTGGCCACTAATGAAAAATGCTGCCAAAGCAAAGGAATATCATCCTTTCGATCACGCAGTGGAGGAATATCCACACGGACAACATTAAGTCGGTAGTATAAATCTTCTCGGAAGGTACCACTTTCACTTAAGTGTTTTAAGTCCACTTTGGTGGCCGCTAAAATACGTAAGTCTAAATCAATCCCTGTGTTGGATCCCAAACGCTCCAAGCGACGCTCTTCCAAGACTCGCAATAGACGAATTTGCATAGACATGGGCATACTTTCAATTTCGTCTAAAAATAAAGTGCCGCCATTGGCATGCTCCAGTTTACCTATACGTTGAGTTTTCGCATCGGTAAACGCGCCTTTTTCATGGCCAAATAATTCGGACTCCATAATAGAATCTGGCACCGCCCCGCAATTAATCGCCACAAAGGCTTTACCGCGACGCAAACTGTGCTCGTGAATAAAACGTGCCACCAGCTCTTTCCCTGTCCCTGTTTCGCCCTGAATCAAAATATCGGCCCCCGTATCGGCGACTTGAAGTAAGACCTGACGTAAACGATGAATGCCTGGAGTATTGCCGACAATACGCGGACCGGGTGCATTTTGAGCGACCAGTTCTAAACGTAATTGACGGTTTTCGATGGTTAATCGGCGCTTTTCGGTGGCACGACGCACCACTTCTAAAAAGTCCGTATTGGAGAAGGGTTTTGCGATAAAATCATAAGCGCCATCACGTATTGCATTAACGGCCATACTAATATCACCATGGCCCGTTATCAGAATAAAGGGAATCTCTTTATCAATCTTTTTGACGGCTTCAAACAGTTCTAAACCACTCATTCCCGGTAAGTTAATATCGCTGACAATAATACCCGGCCAATCGATTGACAACTGATCAATCACCCCTTGCGCACTGGCAAACGCACTAACCTCAAAGTCTTCCAACTCTAATGTTTGCGAAATCGCCATACGGACGGATTCTTCATCGTCGATCAATATCACTCGATTGTGCTCTGTCATTACATTTCCTTGATGGTTACTTTGGTTTTATTCTCATCGATTAACGCTGGTTTTGACACTACTTCATTTGGCTCTAATGGATATTGGTTTAAGTAGATATTGGCTGAAAACGTGTTAGCGTAACACAAAACTCAGCCCCTCCAGAGTCTAGGTTTTTTGCTTGGATTTGCCCGTTCATGGCCTCAACTATACGCTGGCTAATGGACAAACCAAGCCCTAACCCCACCCCTGATGCCTTAGAAGTAAAAAAGGGCTCGAACAAATGCTTTTGCGCCTCTTCACTAAGCCCTTTGCCAGTATCCTGAATGGCAATCAACACCTTATCCGCGCTTTCTTTTATAAGCACACGAACCTGTTTATCAGCCTTGGCGGCTTCCTGAATAGCGTCGGCGGCGTTCGCGAGTAAGTTAACCAACACTTGCTCTAAAAATACCGTATCCCCCACGACGATCAAGCCTCTGTCTTCGGGTAACTCAATGGCAATATCTGCACTTTTATACCGTGATGCCATAATGCGCACGGCAGCGAGCATCGCTTCATGAACGCGAATCGGCCCCTGCTGTACATCCCCTTTTCGCGCGAATACTTTAAAGCGAGCGATAATATCTCCCATATGACGACCCAGCTGGCTGATTTGCTCTAAGTTGGCTTTCGCTTGCGGGTATTTATTACGCTCTAAAAAAGTCAAACCGTTTTCGGCAAACGCTCGAATGGCGGTTAATGGCTGATTTAACTCATGATTCAGCCCCGCGCTTAACTGCCCCAGCACTGCCAACTTTGCCGTCTGAATCAGCTCCCGTTGGGTACCTTCATGTTCTTCGATTTCACGACGAAGCCGACTGTTTGCCTCTTCTAGTTCGGATGTTCTTTCTTTTACCCGCGCTTCTAGGGCATTTCTCGCATGGGTAATTTCTTGCTCATAACGCTTACGTTCCGTCATATCGTGGAAAGTGACCAAAAAGCTACGACGGTTAGGTAGTTGCATTTCACATAAAGTCATTTCCACAGGAATACTCTTTTCCACAGAGATATCCTGTGTCGACATCCTCTTATCATGTGTTAAACAACACAGCGTCCCCTCTTGAGTGAGCACCTTAACTCCCATGGATTCTATGTTTTGCTCATCTCCTTGGTGATTGTCAGTAGGCTGAAATACAACACTCAGGGGCTGGCCTACTAATGGGGCCAATGATTGCCCTAATAATCTCTCAATGGCCGGGTTAAAGGACTCTATTTGATAACTGTCATCTAAAGTCACTAAGCCTGCCTGTGTATTCTGAATGACTTCACGAATATAAGCTTGATTATGACGGGCCATTTCATTGGCGTCAGAACGCTCCCGTAACATGCGAGAGCGCAGGGTCGCCAAGCCAAGTAGTAAGGCAGTAATAATCACCCCGCCGACAAAAATAGCGCGCCACAGAGCGATGTCTTCATTAATGGTTTTTAGCGGTGCAAAAATCGCGACGCGGAAATTCAATAACTGAATCGGACGACTCATCTGTAAATAAGCATGTCGCTCTAGCTGCACCTTACCATTTGGTAATGTCACCTCTTCTAGCACATCAATAATGGAGGCTTTGCTATCGAAGGGTTTGCTATAAGCAATCGCAAGCTTTTCAATATCCTTGTCTTTATAGCGCTGGCTCTCGGCGATGCGTTGTAGTTCCTGATGAGATAACTCCCCTAACAAATGGTACAACCAATCTGGATGGGAGCTACTAAAGACGATCCCATCTGGATCAATCAGCAAAAATTCATAACTTTGATTATTGAAGCGTTTCTCAAACTGTGTGAGATCCACTTTAACGACTGCCACGCCAATAATCTTGTCGCCACTGTAGACAGGATAGGAAAAGTAATAACCACGACGATTCGATGTGGTTCCAAGCGCATAATAGCGGCCTGCCTTGCCAGACATGGCCTCCTTAAAATAGGGTCTAAACGCAAAATTTTTGCCAACAAAACTGGTTTTCTTTTGATAATTGGAAGCGGCAATGGTCAAGCCCTGCCTATTAATAATGTAGCTGTCAGAGGCCTCCGTGATAAGATTGATTTGCTTGAGCTCTCGATTAAGCTGCTCAATATCCTTGTCGGTTTCGTGAAGTAGAGCCTGTTTGACCCTATCATTAGATGCCAGCAACGTTGGCATGTGTTGATACTTCACAATCGCATTTTCTAACACGCTTACCAGCTGATTTAACTGATCAGCTACCTCATAACGCAGTGTTTTGATTTGCTGATGACGAAGCGCATCACCACCTTTTAAGACAACCCACACGACAAGCAATAAAGCCAATAAATACAGCCAAATAAGTCGTTTTGGCCCACCACCCAACAGACCATTTTTTAGACGAGTACGAAACATTATGTGACGATCTTTCAAGCAGATATCCTATTCTTCTTATTCGATATCAATTCAGAATTGATGCGTAATCTATCCGCCAAATAGCGATTAAATCTCGCCATTTAGCACTCAAGTAGGCCCATGCTCTCGTTAAGTCCCTCATTTCCCCTATTTTCAAGCACGTTGATGGGCAAAAGGAATAACCTGTTCAATGTGCTGTTGCCCCGTTAGTAGCATCAGCAAACGGTCTACCCCTAAGGCGACACCTGAACATTCTGGCATGCCAACCTCCAATGCCGAAATCAAGCGTTCATCAAACTGCCGATCAGCTAATCCCATGTGTTTGCGTGTTCGTTTGTCATCCGCAAACCGTTTTGCCTGTTCCTTTGGGTCCGTCAATTCATGATAGCCATTCGCCAACTCCATACCTTGCCAATAGAGTTCAAAGCGCGCAGCAACCTCTTGTCCTTGTTCATTCAAATGTGTGGTCGCCAATGCGGCCTGACTTGCTGGATAACTGTGAATAAAACATGGCAGATGTTGCCCGATAGCAGGTTCCACCACAGACGCAAACACCAACTCCAATAAGGTATCTCGATCCGTTTCTTGCAAACCGTATTCGGTCTGTTGATGGGCATACTCCTGTAATGCACTTAATTCACACGACAATGGGTCAAGCCCTGTGTGACGCAAGAAAGCCGCTTGATAACTCAGGCGCTCACACTCAAGCACCTCATCTTTCGTTAATTGGGTGTCTTTTGGTAAACCAACCACCTTGATGATGGTCTTTAATAACGCTTGGATTTCATCCATTAGTTGCCAATGATCCAAGCCCACCCGATACCATTCCAACATAGTAAATTCAATGCTATGACGACGGCCTATTTCTTCAGCACGAAACACTTTACCAAGCTGGTAAATCGAACCAGAGCCCGCACATAACAAACGCTTCATAGCAAACTCAGGGGACGTTTGTAAATAATAGATCAGATTTTGCCCTTGCGTTCTAGCCTCACAGGTCAACACTTCAATATGAGGGTCGGTAATGCTGGCAAGGGACAAACTCTGAGTGTCCACCTCCATCACCTCTCGTGCCTCAAAAAAGGTACGAATACATTGCAATAAGCGGGCACGCTTTCTTAGTGTTTCAAGGTTAGCACTGGGCTGCCAAAGGGCAGAATCATACATAACAAATACTCAGAAAAATAAAAGACATCATAGCAAACCTAACAAAGAAATAACGCGGATATAACCTCCTCCACATCACCATACTCGCCGATACAACTAATCACTTAATGGGCTCCATAAAAGTTTCAGCCCCGCCATCCCAAAAAAGACAGTAAATACACCATCAAATAGGCGTTTCAATTTGAAATAAGTAACACGAATTTTAGGGTTAGAGAACAGCAATGCGTAACCAAAAACCACTATGGCACTTTGTAACCCTAATAGTAAAATCAAAGGCAGAAGTGCCAAAACATGACTGTTTTTCGGGACACCCAAAGCATAAATAGAACCTAAAAGTAAAATCGCTTTTGGGTTAGTCAAATGGATCATTAGGCCGCGTAAATAGAGGCGGTTACCTTTCCCTCCCTCTCTTCTATTGGGTTCAAGTTTTATCCCTTTTTGCCCCATAGATAAAAACGATTTGTAGGCTAAATACAACAAATAGACACCACCCAAATAGCGAAGCATATCGAATAGCCAAACATTGGCATACATGACGGCCCCCATGCCAAGCGCCGCAGCACAGGACCAAAAGAGCGAGCCCGTCAAAATACCACTCGCTAACAGCAAGCCAGAGGTTCGACCATGGCTCATCGAGGTATTAGCAATCGCAAGAGTGGCAGGACCTGGGCTTGCCATCGCCACCAGAGCTGCCAACAGAATCAGTCCGTAGTGTATTTCTTGCATAACGATTTTCTCCAAAGCCTAAACGCCATCAGCCAAGTTGACATTGAGTGAGGGTTTAGCTTTCATCTGTCCGATAAAGAGACCTAATAATATGAAGCCAGCCGCCATCACTTCATTGAAGGACACCACTTCACCGTAAAACCAATAGCCACCTAATATACCAAATACCGGTACAAGCAAGGTCATCGGAGCCACGCTCGACATAGAATAGGTCATCATCATTTTATTCCAAAACCAATACCCTAGTAAGGTCGTTGGATAGGCTTGAAATACAATAGAAAACAGGGCCCATCCATTGAACCGCTCAGGTAAAAGCGTGACGGCTTGCACACCATGGCTCAACATCGCTAATACCAATAAAGGCAGTGGCGCAAACATCATGGCCCAAACATTAAAAGCAAAAACCGATTGAGTATTGGCACGTTTCACAATCAAGCCATTGACACTCCAAAAGACGGATGCCACGAGAACAAGAATAACGCCTTGCACCGTCACTGATTCCCCTTTAGAAAGCATAATCAAGAGTAAACCAAACAGTGCTAAGCCTGCTCCACATAGCTTATGGCGTGTAATCGTTTCATTCAAACACAACCAGCCCACCAGCAAACTGCTCACCACACTCATATCCAACAACAGTGATGCCATTCCTGCCGACAAACCTGCATAAATGGATAGAGTGGTCATGCCCCAAACACCAACACCAAAGCTCAACCCATAGCCAAACAAATAGCGCCATTTCACCTCAGGCCGCTTGATAAAGAAAATCACGGGGAAAACCGCAAAAGTGAAGCGCAGTGCTGTGAGTACCAATGGATCAATCTCGTTGGTACCCAGCTTAATCACACTGAAATTGAATCCCCACAGTGCCATCAAAGCGACCAATAAAAGGACATCTTTTAATTTCATTCTTCTCTCCAGTTAACCAAATAATGGGAATTAGTATTGAAGAAAGAAGGAGAAGAGAACAGATTCAATTTTTAACAAAAATAAGAGTACAATCTTAAGACAGCTTGCTAAT
Organism: Marinomonas spartinae; assembly: GCF_016461715.1. Classification (GTDB taxonomy): domain Bacteria; phylum Pseudomonadota; class Gammaproteobacteria; order Pseudomonadales; family Marinomonadaceae; genus Marinomonas; species Marinomonas spartinae_A. Next base: position 69,623 of record NZ_JAEMUI010000018.1, read on the forward strand.
CGGTATTCTCGACCATGACACTCTACGAAACACTGGCTCAACAATTTATTGCCGACATTCGCTCGCAAAAGCTTTCTATAGGGAGCCGTTTGCCTGCCCTTCGTGTCATGGCTAAACAACACCAAGTTAGTATGACCACAGCAACAAAAACCTATGAGTATTTGCAACAAGCAGGCTACATTTTTTCTCAACCTCAATCGGGATATTTTGTCGCCAGTCAATGGCATGATGTCGCTTTTCCTGCCCCTAATCTAATTGACAAACAACGCCGTGACCCAAAGCAATTCGCGCCAGACAAAGGCTACAGCCCAACGGTTGCTTTTTTTAACCCCCTTGGCACTTGTCGAGTTTCATCTGAGTTACAACCTCTCACCGAATTACAACGCTGCATCAAACGAGTCACCAGACGCTCAGAAAGCCGCCTCTTTCAATACCCTGAAATACAAGGAGATAGCCGATTACGACATGCCCTTGCTCAGCATTTCCTTCAAGATCACTTCCCTTTTTCACCAAATGACTGTGTGATCACTCACGGGTGTATTGATAGCATTCGCATTGCTATTGAAAGCCTCACCAAAGATGGGGATACCATTGCTATCAGCTCCCCATGTTTTAGTGGTTTGCTTGATCTATTAGCGGCGTTATCCAGAAACATTATTGAAATTCCCTATACTAGCCAAGGGATGGATTTAGCATTACTCGAGAAGGTAATGAAACAGGGGGAGGTTCAAGCCTCGCTATTTAGCACCACCCATATCAACCCAACAGGTCAGAGCTTGCCTGTCGAACAAAAACAAGCTTTAGTGACACTCGCGACTAAGTACCAAATTCCCATGATAGAAGACGATGTGTATTTTGAACTATCTCATCAAAAACACCTTCCGCTACCCGCTAAGTATTGGGACAAAGAAGGTTATGTGGTTTGGTGTGGCTCGGTCTCGAAAACATTAGCAGCAGGATTAAGACTTGGCTGGAGCTTACCTGGGCGCTACCTCACTCGATATCTACAACACTCGTCACATACTTGCTTTGGGGTAAATGGCTTAATGCAAGCCTGTCTTGCAGAATTTATGTCAACCGGTGAATACCGTTCGCATGTGAATAAAATTCGTCTCACATTGCATCATCAAGTTCATGCTTATCGACAATATTTGATTGAGCATTTGCCTGCCGACGCATTGGTTAGCCTACCCGATGGTGGCCTCGTTTTATGGGTCAAAATTCCTAATGTAAATACTCAAAAACTGGAACAAGAAGCCCAGACATTGCATATAGATATTCGTAGTGGCGCCTGTTTTAGCACTCACGATGCCTACCACGATTGCTTTCGTATTAACTGTGGTTGGTCACTGGCCAAAAAGGAAGCAGACAATACCGCCTTTCAGCAATTGAGTCGATTATGTGAACTAATAAATGAAATAAAACGCCGTCCATAAATAATCTGTATAGAATTTACATCCATCTCTTTGATCTATTGACAATATTATCTATAGTGAGCACTGGTCTTTTCTTTTGGATTGGAAGCTCATAATGGTGAAACGTAAAACAAAAGTTTTTGTTGTTCTGATCGTCTTGATTGCAATCATCGCTGGGGCAATCTTGTTGTTTTCTGGCCTCAAAGATTTTGATCTAAGCAATGCAAAGGTCACCAATGTCTCATTTACTTCCGGTAATAATACCTTGCAAGGCTCTTTAGTTCTGCCCAAAAATGTCACATCCCCCCCTATTGCCCTGATCGTTCATGGCGATGGTGCACAGACACGTTTTGAGAACTCCAACTATTTGCCCTTAGTGAACAGTTTATTAAAGGATGGTATTGGTGTGTTTAGCTGGGACAAACCTGGAGTAGGCCAAAGTACTGGTGCTTGGCTGCAACAATCCATGTCTGACCGAAGCGACGAGGTGAGAGCAGCATACAACAAGATACATTCTCTGCCCGCCCTAAAAAACAGTCCAATTGGCTTTTTGGGATTTTCGCAGGCGGGCTGGGTCTTACCGATTACTGATAACGAAATGAAGCCTGCTTTTACTGTGATCGTAGGCGGTGCGGTCAGTTGGCGTCACCAAGGCGCCTATTTCACTAAGCGTCAGTTAGAAGATCAAGGCTTAAGCCCCACGCAAGTCTCGCAACAAGTTGCCGAGAACCTAAAAGAGAACGATGCAACCTTTGCAAACCCAGACGCTCCTAACCCAGGCCTGCGACCTAAAATGAACCCAGATCGTTTTGATTTTGTCGCACGCAATTACGATAGCGACGCCACTCCATACCTTGGCTCAATGCAGGGGCCTGTCTTGGCGCTTTGGGGAGCTGACGATAAAAATGTCGATCCACTTTATAATCAAGCGATCTACAATCAAAAGCTTCATCCTGACCAAGAACAAGTCACCGCGATTATCAAACATGCCACCCATGGTTTATTAAAATCGCAATGGTTTAATTATCAACTGCCCTCAGAATGGCCTCTCTGGCGTAAAGGGTTGTTTATTTTAATGGGGCGTGATGCTTATGCGCCACGCGCTTTGGATACCATCGGAATGTGGATAAACCAAGTGACTCAGGAAGAAGCCCAATCCAAGACAGTCGCTTCCACGACTTCTGCCCCCCAAGATACCAAGCAATGAATCATCACCTTAGTGTCTTAGACTGAACAATAATGGATTCAAAAACACCGCTTTGCTCTACGAATCAGCTTGAACCCCTAGAGGAAATGCGGTGTAGACTTTTTCTTAAACATCCTATAAGGACAAGGAATGACCTTTTCCATCGAACTACTTACACTGTTTTTTTTCGTAGCCATGATAGCAGGTTGCATTGATGCCATCGCAGGCGGGGGTGGGCTGATTACCATTCCAACCTTATTGCTTTGTGGGGTTCCCCCTGCTCAAGCAATTGCCTCTAATAAAGTGGGCGGCGTGGGGGGCTCTATGGCATCTACCCTTCATTTTATTCGCATGGGACACATCAATTTGAAAAGCGCTAAGCTGATGATCGCCACCAGCTTTATCGGTTCTTTTTTGGGTAGCATATTACTCACTAAAATTGACAGCAGCTTTCTAGCGGTTTTTATTCCCTTTTTATTGATCGGTTTTTCCTTGTACTTTTTGTTCTCGCCTAACCTTGGTGCTTTAGATAGAAAACAGCTTATTACAGGGCTCGTTTATAGTGTATTTGTGGCCTCTGTCATTGGCTTTTACGATGGATTCTTTGGCCCGGGTACGGGCGCTTTTTTCGCTATTTCTTTTACCTTACTGCTTGGCTACAACTTGGTCAAAGCGACTGCCTATGCCAAACTTTTAAACTTTTGCAGTAACTTAGCGGCGTTGATTTACTTTATCATGTCTGGCTCGATCATTTGGGAAATTGGTATTGCCATGTTCCTTGGTCAGGTAATTGGCGGCATGGTAGGCGCCAAACTCGTCATCAATAACGGCAAGACTCTGATTAAAATCGCCATGGTCATTATGACAATGGCAGTTTCCATTAAAATGCTGTTCTTCAGTTAATCTTGGAGCCATTCGTCATGGTCGATACCAACCTCTACATCCCCATTAAACTGCGAATATGGCAATAAGCTGCACGGCCCAGTGCGTCTAAGTTATAACCGCCCTCAAGCACCGAAACGATACGTCCTTGGCAATGGCGGCCAGCTATTGCCATAAGCTGATCCGTCACCCAAGTATAATCACTGTCATCCAAGCGAAGCTGCCCCATCGGATCCGCTTTATGCGCATCAAACCCTGCCGAGATCATAATGAGTTCTGGTTGAAACGCTTCTAATGCTGGAAAGAGTCGCTCGGTATACATTTGACGGAACACCTCTCCTGTCGAACCCGCCTCTAACGGCATATGAAGAATATTATCGTGAGAATCCCCTGGGTCGCTGTAAGGATAAAACGGATGCTGGTAGCTCGAGGCATAGAGCACTCGATTGTCTCCTGAAAAAATCTGCTCTGTACCATTACCATGGTGAACATCAAAGTCGACAATAGCAACGCGACTTAAGGCGTGTTTATCCAAGGCATGCTTTGCCCCAACCGCAATATTATTGAAAAAGCAAAAACCCATGGCGCGATCATGTTCAGCATGATGCCCTGGTGGTCGAACGGAGCAAAACGCATTGTTCATCTCGCCACTCATCACCAAGTCCACCGCCTGAACCAAGGCCCCAGCAGCATGTGTTGCCGCTTCTAGAGTATGGGGCATCATCAAGGTTTCTGGCTCTAATTCCACTGAACCTTTTTTCGGTGCTTTGGCAAAAATCGCATTCACATAATCCATATCATGGGCGGCGATGATCTGTTCGAGCGTAGCAGGCTTTGCCTCAACCAAACGCAAAAAATCCAACAATTGTCCGGCAATGAGACGGTCTTGAATCGCGGCTAAACGCATCGGCGATTCTGGGTGCTCGTCACCCATATGGTGTTTATCACAATGATAGTGAGTTAGGTAAGCGGTGGTCATATCTCTTCCATGTTTTAGAGAACACTGTACAACGATAGTCACATCATCGTCGGCAACATTCACCTTTTATTATTTTTTAAATGGCGGCACTAATGTGTAAGATCAAAACGCTACATAGATCAAAGCATAATTTATAGCCAATAGACTATGCTACAAAGGTCTATTGTGTCATAAAGTTTATAATAATACCGTTACAGTAATACCGCCTACGCCTGCAGGCTTTACGGTTGCTAAATAAAGCTCATTTGGAGGTTCTCTTGCCACAACACGCCCTACAATCGCTTCTTGCCCCTCGCTCTGTGGTCGTGTTGACTGGGGAAGATCCATGCGATCCGATTTTATTGGCCCTACTAAAAGCCCTAGCCTCTGCGAACAAACACCCAGACACTTGCTTGGTTGGCGTCGCTCCCGACGCCTCTGAAGGGAAGATGTTTGAACAAAAGCACACATTGAATGAGCTGAATAAACCCTATGATCTTGCCATTCATGCCGGCACCACAAACGAGTCTATCGAAAATATCGTTGCCGCTTGCGCCAAAATGGGCATTCACACCCTATTAATGCTGTCTTGGACAGGGACGAGCGAAGTCGTGTTACGAGATTGTCTGCGTCAGCATAAGGTACGGCTATTAGGCCCTAACAGCTTTGGTATCTGTCGCCCTAAACAAGGCTTATTTGCCTGGCTTGGCTTAACTCAACCCATTCCAGGTCGGCTGGCCCTAATGTCCCAATCTGGTACGGTCGCAAGTGCCTTGGTAGATTGGTCGACTTGGCAAGGCATTGGCTTTTCTCAAGTGGTTTCCATGGGGGCTCCTGTTGACGTCATGCCATCACAAATCCTCGATTACCTGTCCAACGACTTTGAAAGCCAAGCCATCTTGATGTATCTACAAAGCGTCGGGAAACCTACTCGCTTTCTTAGCAGTTTACGAGCAGCCAGTCGTAGTAAACCCGTCGCCGTTGTTACCGAACATAACCTTGGTGCCGATCCTCGAGTTTTAGATGCGGCGCTTAACCGTACTGGCGCGGTTCGTGGTCGTCGGCTGAATGACCTAATCGGTGCAGCCTCTGTCATGACCAATGCTCGACGCATCAAAGAAGGCTCGTTGATGATTATAGGTAATGGCGCAGGACCTGGTGAACTGGCATCACAACGGGCATCGGAGCTAAATGTTGCTCTGTTAGCTCCCCAAGACAACCTACGACACAAACTCGAAAACATTGTTTCTGGTCGTGGTCATGTCGGCCCCGTCAGTACTGTTTGGGCCAGTTGCGCCAGCGATGTTTTTGTTGATATGGCACGTACCGCACTGGAGGATGAACAATGTTGCGCGGTGTTGCTCATGCTCAGCCCCACCGCCCTAATCGATCTCTCTTCGTTCTACGAGCAAGTGATTGAGCTACATCGACAACAGAAAAAACTTGTGATGGTATGCTTGCTGGGTGGCGGCGAAATGGTCACCATGCGCACTCGTATCAACGAAGCGGGCATCCCCACTTTTCGGACGCCCGAAACGGCACTCGAGGGCTTCCAATTTCTAGAACAATTCCAACGTAATCAACGCCTTGCCAAACAATCCCCAGACAGTAATGCTGCGGATGAGACATTCAATGTCGAACAGGCCAGACAACGGCTACAAGATCATGTGGCCGCCAACAAAACACGACTAGAAGGAGAAGAGTTAAAAGCAATTCTGTCTCTCTTCCACTTGGAAATGGTCTCTTTTTCACGCAACGACAGCGTCATTCATGCCGCCTTGCATGTGCGTATTTTCCAAGATCCTATTTTTGGCACGGCCATAGGCGTGGCCCTTGGCGGATCTGAACAAGGCGCCCCGCAAAAAAGTGAAGTGGTTGGCTTACCACCTCTCAATACACTATTGGTACGAGACTTATTAACGCAACTACTCCCATTACCCTCACAACACTCTTTCACCTCAGACAACAAGAAACAAATCCATCCACACATTGAACGCTTCTTATTAAATGTTTCCAGTTTAGCCTGCGAATTACCAGAATGTCAGACACTGCAACTCAGCAAGCTATACATCAATAAACACGGCCAACTCAATGGGGAAGCCTTTGCCACACTCACCTCTTGTCATCATCTACGTCGCTATGAACACCTGGCGATCCAACCCTACCCTCGCCAATGGGTACAACAGTTGACTTTGCGAAATAATTTCAATGTCACCGTACGACCCGTGCGTCCCGAAGATGCACCAATGATTGCTCAATTTGTGAAGAGCATGTCGAAACAAACCCGCTACCTGCGTTTTATCTCAAATATAGAAGAGCTCACGCCCAGAATGCTTGCGAGCATGTCACACATTGATTATGACAGAGAAATGGCCTTTATGGCGGTGCATACTGTCGATGGTCAAGACACATTGATCGGCACGTCCCGCTATATTGATAATTTTGACGATCACAGTTGTGAGTTTGCCGTTGTCCTCGGCGACGATTATCAAGGGCTGGGCCTCGCCTCTTACTTAATGAAGCAACTTATCTTAGTCGCCGCTGACAAAGACATTCACCTTATGAAAGGCATTGTGCTAGCTGAAAACAAACGTATGTTGACATTTTGTAAGCGCCTTGGCTTTACCATTAAGCGCGACCCCGATGATTTTGGACAAATGATTGCCGAGCTCAGTCTAACGCCAAATACCATTGAAAAATTTAAACATTCAGTAAAAAACGCCTAAGACTGTCTCCTTAATTCATTCACTCATCAAGGCTTTTTATTCACATAAAAGGCCTTACCATATATTCCATGAGACCTTTGCACGATGTCACGAGCGACGCCAAGACGCGGTAAAAACAGACGAGAAAGCGGAGTTTATCGCGATAAATGAGCATTTTGAATCTGTTTTTAACAAAGTATTGGCAAGCGCAGTCGTCATGCAGAAGTCCCTCCACAACTTAAACGAACGATGAAATCAATTGACTAACATCAAGTCCATTTGCTCCATCGTCACAATTTACAAGGAACTCAGTATGACCTATCGCTCAATCAAATTAATCAAACGTCCAGAAACCACCATTAGCGATGATGTGTTTGAATTAACCACCCAAGAGATACCAAAAGCAGGTAACGGTGAAGTGGTGGTTAAATTAACTCACCTGTCTCTCGATCCAGCCATGCGAGGCTGGATGAGTGCCGATGAAAAGAGCTATATCCCTCCTGTTAAACTAGGGGATGTGATGCGTGCCAGCGGCATTGGTGAAGTGGTCGAGTCCAACAACGAAAAGCTGCCTGTGGGGTCTCGTGTGATGGGCTTAATGGGCTTAACTGAATACGCCCTTAGCGACGGCCAAGGATTAAATATTATTCCCAAAGAGTTACCTGCTGAGGCAGTATTAAGCGTAATCGCCCTGCCGGGTATTACTGCCTACCACGGGTTATTCGAAGTGCTCAAACCAACATCAGGTCAAACCCTCGTCGTGACCGCAGCGGCAGGGTCTGTCGGTTCGTTGGTAGGACAAATGGCCAAAAACAAAGGCCTGACCGTGATAGGAGTGGCTGGTAGCGAAGAAAAATGTCAGTGGATTGTGAATGAGTTAGGCTTTGATCATAGCTTGAACTATCACGATGATGATTTTTCCGAAAAACTAGATGCAGCGGCCCCCAAAGGAATTGATCTATTCTTTGAAAATACGGGTGGCGTGGCGCAAGAGCCGATCTTCAACCATATGAATGCCCATGGTCGTATTGCCGTATGTGGCATGATTGCCGATTATCAAAGCAATCATCCGGCCCCTGGCCCGAATTGGATGGGGATTATCAAGCGCCGCCTGACCATTCAAGGCTTCACCATGCCAGATCACTTCCACCGTATTCCTGAATACAGTCAGGCATTAGGACAAATGCTAGCAAAAGGCGAGCTAAAATACCGTAGCCATGTCCTAGAAGGGTTAGAAAGTGCAACAAGCGGAATCAATCTACTGTTCAACGGTCAAAATAAAGGCAAATTAATCGTTAAACTTTAAAGAAGAAAACCATTAGTTCCCTCCCCTTATTTAAGGGGAGGGTTAGGGAGGGGTTTTCGCTTTGTCATGCAAATACAACCACAGGTCTTACTTTTTATATTGCTCTGCGATTTTTAAGTGATTCTCTACAGACTGTTTCATAATCACTTCTAAAAATTGTTTAGCAAAGTTGGGGTCCAGAGCGTACTGTTCTGCTAGCTCAGCAATGCGTTCGTACTGCTGAGCTTCACGCGCCTCATCCTTTGCTGGTAATTGATTCTTAGCCTTATAATGGCCCACCGCATCGGTGATTTTAAAACGCTCAGCCAGCATAGCCACCAAGGCATTATCAATGTTATCAATACTGTGACGCATAGACTCTAAATTCATCGTCGTTACTCTCCTAAAGATTTAACCAACAACAGCTTATAAGCAAAACAAATACCATTGTACCGACATTCAATTATTTTGGACTACCTTTACACATCACAATCAAAGTCATGGTGTAGTGGCCATTCGCTGTACCCTATTAAAATTTAATCTAACAATCATGAAACTTCATCGCTTTGTTATCGTCTATAGATAGCTACTTATGGATGAGCTAGGAACACTTGCATCAGGATGTTCAATTTTTTTGATCTGCTTGATTAAAAATCTCCGTTATTTTAATGCGCTTCATCTGGGTATAGTCGCATCAATTCAAACACAAAAAGGATTATTTTTTATGTCTTCAACTTTACTGTCTAAAATCACCACGACAACAGCGGGCCTTTCTAGCACGATTCTTCGTATTCCAGTTGGCTTAGTCTTAATGGGACATGGCTCCCAAAAACTGTTCGGCATGTTTGGTGGCTATGGTTTGGCGGGAACAGGCCAATATATGAGCTCTCTCGGCCTACATCCAGGTGAGTTAATGGCGGCATTAGCAGGTAGTGCTGAGTTCTTCGGCGGTTTAGCCCTACTGATTGGCTTGCTGGTACGCCCTGCGACCGTTTTTATCGGTTTTACCATGCTGGTGGCCATCTTCACCGTACACATTTCCCACGGCTTGTTCATTCAAAACGGTGGTTATGAATACGCACTGACACTTGTCGTAATCTGCGTCTCTTTATTTATCAGCGGCGCAGGCCCTTTGTCAGTAGACAAGGCACTCTCCAATAAATAGCAGTAGAACAGGAAATCTAAAGCAAAAAAAGACGAGATGAACATCATCTCGTCTTTTTTACTTTAGATATTATCTATAAATCTTAATAGCAAATAAGTCCTACTGCCTACCTAAGTCTCACAGTTTGACTTCATCTACCAGTTTTTCATTTCTTATAGCCTCTCACCTGTAAGTGGACAAGACGCTCTAAATAGCAGTAGAACGGGAAACACTAAAGCAAAAAAAAGAGACGAGATGAACATCATCTCGTCTCTTGCTTTAAGCATCATCTATAAGGGATTTTAAAATCAACTAAAGCAAATATAGATCTTAGAAGTTATACTGACCACTCAAAGCCACTTCGTTGCTTGCGTAGCCATTAGCGATATCAGATGTACCATCGTTATGACGGTATTCTACCCAAGCAAGGGCATTAGAAGTAAAGTTGTACTCAACACCTAGCTTGTAAGATTTAACGGTATCAAGCGAATTAGCGCCATCTTGATCTTGCTTTTGGAAGCCGTAACCAGTGTATAGACGGTATTGGTCGATAGTGTAAGCACCTACCAAGTCGTATGAGTTAAGCTTAGTGTCACTGTTCGTTGCTGCACCGTTATCGGTTTTAGAACCCAGGTAAACAAACGCTAAGTACAAGTTATTCAAGGTATAATCCGCACCTACACCGTAAGTATTGATTTTACCATCCGAATTTCCAGTCGCGGCTGGAGTTGCCTTAATCTTACCTGTAGATGGATCAAGTGCATAAGTAGCACCATTGCTCGCAGGGCCAAAGTTTTGACGGGCAAAAGCCGCACGAAGATTTAAGCCCATATCGGTATGATAAACAACGGCAGCGGAATAGGCATTGTCCTGAACCGTACCTTTGTTGATACTGCCAATGTCTTTACCATCGCTGTTACGGAATTGGTAACCCGCTTGTACATCGAAATTACCAAAAGAGTTAGCATAAACCACTTGGCTGGCTTGACGGTTTTCACCGTAGATACCGTCTTGCGCTTCCATACCCCATTGATCGAAAATATCGACTGTTTGAACAAGGCTGGTGTAAACCACTGTATTTTGCTGACCAATGGTTACTGTACCATTTTTCTTGAAGTCAAGACCAAAATAGGCTTTACGAGCAGTGAATTTAGAACCATCACTGTTTTGGCCTGCTACTTGCCACTCGCCTTTGGCAAACAAACCGAAGTTATCAGTTACCTTGGTTTCGCCTTTAATACCGATACGAGCTTTGGTTGTTAAATTACCTTGCGCATTCGCGTCTGTTGCATTTCCAGCCGTACCATTACCCGCGTGGGTCATGTCAGCTTCGACTCGACCATAAACATCTAGTTTAGAACCATCAGCCTTGTAGACAGTAGCAGCGTGTGCAGCTGTCGTTAGAGTAGCGGATGTTATTGCCAACGCTAAAATTGTTTTTTTCATGATTTTCTTCCTTAGTACGAACACAAAGCTTTCAATGAAGGACAACACTATAAACTTCTATTTGAACAATTTATGCACCTAACAAAGGAAGATAGAAGTAAAGAATGAGTACGCAAACACTCTCTTAAAAACGTCTAAAAAAACATCAAAAATGTGTTTATTTCCAGAAAAAATTCAATAAATACAATATATTAAACAATAGAACGATTCTTATTACATTCCGTATATCTTTTAAAACATGAAAATTCACAAGAATTGAAAACAAAAATTCACTTTTCTTAAGAATTTTAATAAATTTTCATCACTAAAGATAACTTACTGATAGTTGTTACATATCTGTTACAAAGATTCCGTCAAGAAGGTAAAATCACATTATTGTATTAGTGCAAAAAAAAACCCTTAGCATTGACACGCTAAGGGTTTTTTCTTCGTAAGAATTCGTCGTTACAACATCGCTCAAACAAACATAAGCATTACTTACCGGTTGCTCGAGAAACGTACTCACCTGTTCGCGTATCGACACGCAATACTTCCCCAATATTAATAAATAGAGGGACACGAACCATCGCACCTGTAGACAAAAAGGCAGGTTTTGAACCACCATTGGCAGTATCACCTTTTACCCCCGGATCCGTTTCTGTAACTTCCAACTCGATAAAGTTAGGTGGCGCAACAGCAAGTGGTGTTCCGTTGTATAAAGTGATCACATATTTCTCTTGCTCTTTAAGCCATTTTTTCGTTTCACCCACCGCCGTTTCATCTGCCGCATGTTGTTCAAAAGAACCATCAACGGCCATAAAATGCCAGAATTCGCCATCTGTGTATAAATACTCCATCTCCGTATCCATCACATCAGCAGATTCTAGGGTATCGCCAGATTTAAATGTGCGCTCCCAAACACGCCCCGATTTCAGGTTACGCAATTTAAGACGGTTAAACGCCTGACCTTTACCGGGTTTTACATGTTCGTTATCCAATACAGCACATGGGTCACCATCGACCATTACTTTTGTGCCGCCGCGCATTTCGCTGGTAGAAATATTAGCCATACATCCTCACCGTGTATTTTTTAGAGAAAAGGCTCCAACTAACGTATCATGTCAGCCTGATACATTGAGCAAACATTTTTACAACATCCTAATTTAGCCTGGTAAAAAGACGTTTGCGCAGATATCAAAGAGCCGCTGGCCCAACTGGCCAACAAGTTGGCAGCAATCATAACCCAAATTAACCCAATTTTGCAGATATTTGACGTGATCCCTATTCAAACTGATAACGATGTTACTTGGTCAGAGCACCTTTCCCAAGCACTCACCCATCTTCCGGAACTCATTCAGCAGCTTGGCCTACCCCAGAGCATGATTGAAAACGGGATAGAGGCACATCAAGCGTTCAAGCTTTTTGTGCCCCGCCCTTACTTATCACGTATTGAGTACGGTAATCCTGCCGATCCACTGTTAATCCAAATTTTGCCCAGCACCCATGAAATGTTAACGGTAGCCGGCTATAACAAAGACCCGCTAGAGGAAGCCGATCACAATCCACAAAAGGCGATTGTGCATAAATACAAGCGGCGCTTATTGGTCATTACAACGGGGATCTGTGCCGTAAATTGTCGTTACTGCTTTCGTCGTCATTTCCCTTATGCGGACAACCAACTCGCACAAACAGAATGGGACTCAGTAATCGACTATTTAGCCGCGCACCCAGACATTAATGAAGTGATATTAAGTGGTGGCGATCCTTTGATGATGAAAGACACCCTTTTAGCGGATAAAGTTCGTAAACTCGAAGCACTTCCACAAATCAAACGCTTACGCATTCACTCTCGCTTGCCTGTGGTGATTCCACAACGCGTCTGCCAAGATATGCTCAATTGGATCAACGCCAGCCGTTTAGACATCATCATGGTTTGGCATATTAACCACGCCAATGAAGTGGACGATCAGGTCATGCATGCCGCCCAGCAACTCAAGCAAGCTGGCGTCACCTTGCTTAATCAAGGGGTACTATTAAAAGGTGTAAACGATACTGTCGCAGCGCAAGTCAATCTAAGTGAGACAGTATTTAAAGCAGGCATTATGCCTTATTATATGTTCACCTTAGACCCAGTAGAAGGGGCTGCCCATTTTGATATTTCTATCGAAGAAGCCCAACGACTAATGGGGAAAGTGGCCGCAGAATTGCCCGGCTACTTAGTGCCAAGACTCGCGAAAGAAATCCCAGGCAGAGCGGCTAAAACCGTACTTGCCCCTATTCTTGACGCCAGCATGTAATCAAGGCTATCGAGCAAGAGCAATACGTCCTGTTGCCACTAATTGACGGCGAATGCAAACCTGCGGAGCAAACTGATATAAGTCGCCATTTTGTCCAACAAGCTGGCTGGCGACTTGACTCAGTTTTGCCACTTCAGCATTCGCTCGTAAATGCTCAGGCTCCCCATGAACTGGAACGGCGATTTTGGGTTGTACCCAGCCATATAATTGCGCCAGCTCATCGCGACAAGGGTGCCCGCTAACATGGATCGGTAAATCCGTATCCTGCTGCTGAAGAGTACGAATATTTCTCCCTTTAAACTGAGCCACTAAACCCATGATGGCTTTCTCATTACCTGGAATCATCATCGCGCTGAAAATAACCAAATCATCCGCTTCAATTGTCAGATCAAAGCAGGAGTCAGCAGCAAGTCGATTCAGCGTAGCTCTTGGCTCACCTTGGCTCCCAGTCACGACGGCCAACACTTCTTCCTTTGGTAAATACCCCAAGTGCGACGCATCAATTAACGGCAAATCATCTGGCCAGTAGCCCGTCGCTTTGGCCGCACCGACCATATTGATAAGCGAACGACCAATCAAAGCCATATAGCGTCCTGTTTCTTTTGCAACTCGTCCAAGGGATACTAGCCTCGCCACATTACTACTAAAACACCCGACGACGACACGTCCTTTTTCTGGTGCGATCGTTGCTAACAAGGCTTCATAACAGGCGGTTTCAGACTTCGAATGTCCACTCCGTAAAGCATTAGTAGAATCACACACCATTGCCAATACATTATCATTAGCCAATGCTTGAAAGTGCTTAGGCGAAAAGCCACTGCCGATGATTGGCTGGTTATCTATTTTCCAATCCCCCGTATGAAATATTTTCCCTGCAGGCGTATGGATGGTGATCGCAAATGGCTCTGGAACAGAATGGGTCAATGCAAGCCAAGTGACATGGAAAGCACCGATTTGCTTCGACTCATTTTCTTTAACAACGATGACTGGCACTTGACCAGCGAGTCCAACCTGTTGCAGTTTTCGATGCAATACTTCCGCCGTAAACGCCGTGGTATAAACTGGGCATTTAAAGCGCTTCCACAAAAAAGGTAACGCGCCCACATGATCCTCATGGGCATGGGTAATGACAATGCCAGCCAAGCGCTCTTTTTGCTGAGTGATAAAACGTGGGTCAGCACACACCACTTCGGCGGTATGTAAATCGTCGTTTTTGAGTGGCTCGTTAAATGAGACACCACAATCCACCATGAGCCACTGTCCGTTGTGACCATAGAGATTCATGTTCATTCCGATTTCGCCCGTTCCACCTAACGGCAAAAACCACAAGTCATTTTGTGTGGGAATCAATGAAGAGATAATGCGCTCCTAATATTCAATAAACTCTAATCTGTCTATGGTACGTGAATTCTTATAAGATCACAGTTTGCAGAAGACACCTTAACAAAAAAATAGGCTAACATTTATGATAATCAAGCACTTGGACGCCTCCACGCGACCCTACGCTATTGCTCTGACTATTGCTGAAGAGCAATCCCTATTTGTTAATTCGGTCGATGCAACCTTACAACACCTCAAAAACACAGAACAAGCTTGTGTGATTTGCCTCAACTCACAACCCGATAGTGTCGTCGGTTTTTTTCTACTGGACCTCGACTACGCCAGCCAACATGACTTTGCAGAACACCATGAGTTAGGGCTACGGTCGTTATTAATTGGCCATGCTTTTCAAGGTAGAGGCATCGGTTACCAAAGCATGGGGGCCATTCGTCGTTTTGCTCAAACACATTACCGCGACTACTCCCATATTTGTCTCACGGTTAACGAAAAAAATCTTGCCGCTTATCGCTGTTATCAAAAAGCGGGGTATCAAGATAATGGTCAACGTTATACGGGTGGCTCTGCAGGCCCTCAGCATATTTTGCGTTTAGCGCTCCATAAGAGCTAAAAAAGGAGAGCACCATGGGATTTCCCTTTTCTTGGCTGTTATCAAAGAAAATGAAATGGATAGCGCTAAGTATCGTGTGCTGTTTTTTTGTCGTTTTCTTAGCGGTAAAAGCGTTGGGGACCTATTACAGTAAAAAAATCATCGATGAACGATTACAACACGCTGGACTAGGCTCTCTAGTCCACTACAAAACCCTTTCTTTCTCACCTTTTACACTCACACCCACCTTAGAATCCGTCACACTCGGTAATGAGTATTACCCATGGCTTGCCTTTCGAAGCATCTCATTTAAATGGCTACCACTCATCTACCCAGATTTACAAGTTGACTTTCAATTTGATTCTCATAAGTCGCTCGCTCGCGGCTCACAACAAATATTAAGCAAATTAGGCATTCAAACATTAAAAGGATCCGGATTATTTACTTCCAATAAAATAGGCAAACAATTAACCTCAAAATTGACCTTAACCATTGAGCAGGTTGGAACACTAGATTGGATGAGCCGGTTAGACCTACTAACTAACACACTATCACTACAAGAATTTCGCTCGGATTTACTTGCCTCCATGGCCTTAAGGCAAATGAGCGCTATGCCCATTATCTATGGCGACAGCATTGCCTTTGATAAGATCAGCATTCGATTTCACGATACAGGGCTGATGCATCATCTGTTCCCTCTGCAAAAGTCTCCTGAACAAAAGAGAAATCAAACGAATATTATAGCTACCTTGGATAAGACGATAGACGAACTGGGACTGGCCAAAGCAGGCAGCCACACCTCACAACGCATTGTGCATCAGCTGTTATCCTTTTGGCACCATCCTGATACGTTAACTCTAGTGATGGCGCCCAGCAAAGCCCTTTCTTTAAAAGAGGTCATGCTATTGAGCCAGAACAAACAACTCTATGATGGGGCAAAACTATCCATGACAACCCAATCCGCCGCCACGCCATGACAGAAAACAGCAACAGTATTCACCGCGTATAAGGCTGATTTGAAAGAATCCGAGCGGTTCCTGCGACGATGCGATAGACAGACCAAATCCAAGTAAACAATAGAACAAGATAGCCGATAAAGAAAAAGGCTAAAAAGACCCCAAGCAGTGTCATCACTATCCCCCACCAAAAAGTGCTGATAATGTTTCGGTAATGATCCTCATAAAACGTATCACGAGCATCCTCCCGCTTAACCATGGCCCAAATGGCCCCTACCAACCAAAACACTCCAGTAAATAAACCAAGCAACATAAAAATATAGGCAATCGTGGCATGCTTCTTACTTTCCTCATCGTTCGGGAAACGCGGCATATTAAAGTTTGGTTCAAATTTGGTCATAGTCGTCTCTTAGATTCCATTGTTTCTCTTAGTGATCGTTTTCTTAGCTATTGCTTTCCTAATAACAGAACACACCAGAACAATGCCTTTTCTATGGATTATCGAGTACAATTTAAAGCCCTGCAGTATACAAATAGGCTTTATATGAAACGCGTCACTATTTTGGTGGATGTGCAAAACATTTACTACACAACACGCCAAGTATATGGGGCTAACTTCGACTACAATGCCTTTTGGAAACAAGTAACGGCTGATAAAACCGTCGTCAAGGCCATTGCCTATGCTACCGATAGAGGGGATGAAAAACAGCGTCAATTCCAAAATATATTGCGAGCGATTGGCTTTGATATAAAGTTAAAGCCCTACATCCAGCGCATAGACGGCTCAGCAAAAGGCGATTGGGACGTTGGGATTACTATCGATGCCATGGAGTTTGGTCCCATAAGCGATCAATTAATCCTCGCCTCAGGTGATGGTGATTTTGATTTACTGGCACGGTGGTTACGTGAAAAACATGGTACCCAGGTCGACGTATTTGGTGTTGAAGCCTTAACAGCTCACTCCCTTATTCAAGCGGCAACCCATTTCCATCCCATAAATAAAGGCTTGCTATTAAAATAAATACGGTAAAAATAAACACACAAAAATAATGATCTCTTTATCGAAGGATGCGCGCAAGAGATGCAAAAATCATATTATTTAAAGACCTCTCCAAAATCAGTTGAGTAGTTAGAGAAATGCATCCGAATAAACACCCCAACCAACAGGCCCCGAATTTACCGTTCGTCGTTCACAAAGGCTTGAGCCTCTTCATCTGTGCCATCACTTTTTTTTATAGCCTGTGGAACCTAGTTTACTTAAAACTCTACTTATTAGCCTCTATTGAGCTGATTATCGCCAGCTTTAGCTTGTTTTTCTTTATCCAGGCACTCAAAAAACAAGATAAAAAATGGCAGCATTACACTCTCGTGGGGATGATTACTATTCTCGTTTTACTCACTCCGCTGCAAGGCGATATTCGCGCAGGCTCTCTTTATTGGAGCATTTTGTTACCGTTCGTATATTTCATGATGTTTGGCTCGCGTGTAGGACTCATTTTATCCCTTCTGCTAGTATTTCCCGTCTTATATATTATTTATACGAAAACCACGCACGAGGGCTTTCTACCCTATCGAGCCATGATCAATTACACCTTCGCCCATTTTTGCGTTTGGTGTCTGTGCTATATATACGAGTCACAGCACCAAAAAGACAATCTCAGGCTGCGCAATATGGCCTTAGAAGATTCTCTTACAGGAGTAAAAAACAGATATGCTCTGGATGCTGCATTTGAGCACATTGATCAACACAATATAAAAGCTTTTATGCTGCTCATTGATATTGATCATTTTAAAGATATTAACGATAAATTCGGACACGAAATTGGCAATCACATACTAAGAGAAATGGCGGATAATCTGCAAATGTATGCGAATGAAGAGGATGTATACCGCCTAGGAGGAGAAGAGTTTATTATCATCCTAAGAGAATGGTACGAACAAGACGTTTATAGTACAGCAGAAAGTCTTCGCCGTTTCATCGAAAATACTCGGTTCCATCAACATGACTTACAGTTACAGACCACGATAAGCATTGGCATCAGCCGCTTTTTACCAGGCCAATCACTGAGTGATTTTCTGCGGACAGCAGATCAAAACTTATACCTTGCTAAGCAACAGGGGCGTAACAGAGTCATTCATACTTTATTTTAGACCATCAAGATGCTTCCATTTTTAGTCTTGTGATAAAAAGCAATTTCAGATTATTGCTCCCAGTAAAAAACGGCACACTTGGTACCGTTTTTTACTGACCTATCTTCTGCTAAAAAGATCCTTCTTCCAAAAAGAATGGCTCGGCAATCTCAATATTGACGCTTTGTTTTATGTCTCGTGATGAAAAACCAATATCAACCCGATGAACCCCACTTGCTACACACCATCGCCCTTCACCTACATCATAAAATGCTAAATCTCGTAACGAGATCGGCAAAGTAATTTGGCTCATTTGATCGGGCTCTAAAAAGGTTTTTACAAAGCTTTTCAAGGCTTGCGGGGCACGCGTTATCTCCCCTTTGGGCGGGACAAGATACGCCTGCACAACCGTTTGGCCTGTTCGCTTACCGACATTGCTAAGAGTGACCGTCACCTCATAACCATCATGGCTTTGTTCGGCCTGGGCATCTTGCAAAGAGAACTGGGTGTATCCCAAACCAAAACCAAACGCAAACAAAGGTTCAATATCATGCTCATCATAATGACGGTACCCAAAGAATTCCCCTTCTTGATAGACAATCTTACCCTCTCTACCGGGGTAAACCTGTGTATCGCCGACGGCAATAGGAGTATCTTCATAGATAACAGGAAAGGTTTGCGCTAAACGCCCACTCGGCTCTTGCTTACCCAACAAAACATCCGCAATGGCGTTGCCTGCTTCTTGCCCTGGATACCATGCTTGCAATACTGCACTCACTTTATTCAACCAAGGCATTTCAACAGGCCCACCGGTCTGTAACACAACAATCGTCTTCGAGTTGACAGCGGCCACCGCGTCAATCAATTCATCTTGTCGTCCTGGTAGACGAATATGTGGTAGATCGCCCCCTTCTGTATCCCATTCAGCATTACGGCCAACAAAAACAATCGCCGTGTCTGCATTTTTTGCCAGCGCCACCGCCTCAGCAATATCTCGATCGGAGGTCGGCAAGCCTAACCCAACTCGATAGCCACTCACCCCCAGCTTATTATTGGGTAAACAAGCGAATTCAACACGCAAGCGGTAAGTATGATCTTGACTCAATGCAACAGACTCAACACGTTCTTCACTGCCCTCTTCAAAAAACGTTGTTCCACGCTGCCATTTGTCTCCCCAAGAATCGATAATCAGCTGTTCATCTAAGTACACTCGAATATAACCCGCACTGAAGGCACCGAGATGATAATTGGCCGTTTCTGAGACACGGATGTCCCCCTCAAGCAAAATAGAGAAATGATTTTTCTCTACTTTTCCACCACCGAACCCTTCCATCAGAAAAGCGTGTAACTGATCAACCGTTTCTGTATAAACGGGGTCACCTGATAATTCACGATTAGTAAAATAGTGTGCTTGAAATGTCCCCGTTATCAATGGTTCATAACGACGATTAGAACAACCTTGCGCATAAACGATGGTCTCTTCGCCAAGCTGTGTTATCAGACCTGCAAGAGGCGTAATCGCATAATGCGGATTGAGTTGGGCCGAGCCGCCCCCCATGATTTGTGCGGTATCGGCATTCGGCCCCAGCACCGCAATACTCGACGGATGATCGAGTGGTAATAGGTTATCGTTTTTCAGCAATACAGTGGCTTCCGCACCCGCTACGCGAATTAATTCACGATGCTCTGGACAATCGACAGATTGTTCTTCTCGCTCAGTGTGCGTCTGTAAAACCCCCACTCTTTCTAGCAAAGTCAGCATACCGTGAGCAAGGTAACGTACTCGTTCAGGATCCACCGCCCCTTCGTTCACTGCCGCAATCAGCTTATTTCCCCGATCTCGGCTCGGCCCAGGCATTTCTAAATTTAGACCAGCGTTAATGGTTGGTGACGTCGACTGCGAACCAAACCAATCCGACATAACAATCCCTTCAAAGCCCCACTCGTCTCTGAGTACTTTGGATAAAAGCCATTCATTTTCAGAAGTATATACGCCATTTAACTTATTATAAGACGACATAATCGCCCAAGTATCCGCTTGCTTGACAGCTTGTTCAAACGGATACAAATAGTGCTCACGGAGAGTTCGCTCGTCTATTTCCGAACTGATGGTGGTGCGTTGAATTTCACTTTCATTGCCCACAAAATGCTTAACCGTCGCACCAATCTGTTTATCCTGTAATCCTTTAATAAACTGAACGGCTAAAGACGCCGTTAAGACCGCATCTTCGGAATAACACTCAAAATTGCGTCCATTTGTTGCAGTACGTTGTAAATTAACGGTTGGCGCCAACGAAACATGCGCGCCTTTCGACTTGACCTCATCGGCAATAGCAGAGCCTATGCGATACAGTAACTCTGGGTTCCACGTCGCCCCCAAAGCAATGCCACAGGGAAAACAAGCGGATTTATTGCCACCAATTAAGGAGCCACTACCACGGGCGCCATTTGGCCCATCAGTCACTCTTAACTCACCAATATCCAGCCTCTGGATACTGGCAATAGACCAAAAGTCCTGACCCGATAGTAATGAAACTTGCTCTTCAAGTGTCATGGCATCTAACAGTGTATTAATCGATGTGGCTGACATGAGGTTCCCTTTTCTCGTGATGATGGATTAGATTGACGACTAAAACAGCCGAATACGAACATCTCAAGCCAACACTTTACTAAATTAGCCTCGAGGAATAAAGAAATATGAAAGCGCTTTCATTTCATTTTAGCAAAACACATTCTATGTTCTCTCTTTCTTATGCAGATTTACGACACACTAATTTGGGGGAAAACAGGGTTTGCACGTCGTATTGACAATCATAAATGGTATTCAACAACAACTTAGCCGTGGCATTGGCCATATCAAACAAAGGCAATTGTATTGTCGTTAAACTAGGTGAGGTGTAGCGTGCTAAATAGGTATCATCAAAACCAATAATGGCAATGTCTTCGGGCACCTTAACCTTATGTTCATTACACACATGTAACGCGCCTATCGCCATAAGATCGTTCCCTAAAAACACGGCTGTTGGCCGTTCCCCAAGACGAAGAATACTCTGCATATGTTTCACGCCTGATTCAATTGTAAAATCTCCTTCGACTTCGTAAGTTAATGCTAATCCAGCCGCCTCCATCGCTTGCAGAGAGCCAAGATAACGCTGCGAAGCATCTGATTTACTTTTCGGCCCCCTTACAATGGCAATACGCCTATGCCCTTGATCCAACAAATACTGAATCGCCATTTTGCCACCTGAAAAGTTGTCAAAGGCAATATTACGACCATGGTCGCCATCGAAATGTTGATTCATAACAAAAACGGGACAACGACGATTAATCTCAGCCAGCTCCTCTTCACTCATGTAACGAGTCACCAGCACTAAGGCATCCACTTGGCGCTTAATTAAAAAGTCCACCGCTTCACGCTCACCCGATAACGAATCATTACCACTGGCAATAATGGCATGCCGATCCGCTTTTCTGAGGGCTTTTTCAACACCACCAGCCGCAGGACCGTAATAAATATTATCGATATTAGACGCCACTAAACCAACCGTGAAGGTTTTATTACTCGCCAACGAGCGCGCGGCCTGATTCGGCACATATGACAACGTATCAATAGCCTCCATCACCCTATTTCGGGTTTCCTCCCTGACTCGTGCAGCGCCGCTTAATACCCGTGAAACCGTGGCGTTGGATACACCTGCCTTTTTAGCAACTTCTGAAATTGTGCTCATAAAATAACCCTAGTACTATCTACTTTGCATACTGTCGCGTATTTTTACTGATAACACCACTTATCCTACGTTGACTATGAAATCAATCATTTGACTATTCAGTCAAATCCCTGACAATAGCACTATATCGAAGGAGTACAAATATGGGTATTTTATCTGGCCTAAAAAGCCTTTTTTCTGGTGGCGATGTGGCCCCGGAGCAACAAAAAGAAGACGCGCTGGAATACAAAGGGTTTGAGATTGTTCCCGCACCAATAAAAGAAGGGAGCCAGTTCCGTGTTGCTGCGATCATTAGCAAAGGAGAAGGGGAAGAGAGAAAAGAACACAATTTTATTCGTTCAGATCTTATCCCAGGTCGAGATGAATGCATCGAAATCACAGTACGAAAAACCAAGCTGTTCATTGATCAACTAGGTGATAATCTATTCCACTAATAAAAATAATTAGGTAGCCCTTATGAGCAGACCAATAGGACAGCAATGGACATTAGTTAACGACCATGAGGACCTATTGGGCGCCGATTTTCGAGCACGTACTTTTGCTTTCCCAGGTCCCAAATCCTCCGTTCATACCACCCTAGTCAATCACCTTGGTAACCCCAGAGCCAAACGTGCCATTCTTTACGTTCACGGCTACACAGATTACTTTTTTCAAACGGGATTGGCTGACTATTTTATAGACCAAAACTACCGCTTTTATGCAGTGGACTTACAAGGCTACGGACGCTCTATTCGCCCCAGCACACCACCGAATTGGTGTGATTCGATTGAACAATATGGACAAGATTTAGACATAGCCTTAATCACCATGAAACAAGAAGGGGTTGATGAAGTCATTATACTGGCTCACTCAACGGGTGGTTTAATCGTATCGACCTACCTGGCGCAACCGTATGCTCCTAATGAACGAGAAAGCCATTACCAAAAAGACTTTCCTAACATTATCGGCCTAATATTAAACAGTCCTTTTTTGGCTCTTCCCTTTCCACCAGCGGTACTTAATAGAGTAAGTTGGCCCATTCGCATGCTGGTATCTTTGTTACCTTTTTCCTATTTGCGAGCGAAAAAAATTTCAATTTATGCAAAAAGCATCCACACCAAGTTTGGTGGACAATGGGACTATCGGCTCGATTGGAAACCAGCAGAGGGATTCCCACTCGCCTTTAAATGGCTTAAAGAAGTCATTTTGGCACAACGCAATCTAGCCAAAAAGCGCTTGTCCATCCCAACCCTTATGTGTCACGCCACAAAAACGACTATTGGTAAGCTCACTGTAGAAGAAACGCAGCAAGGCGATGGGGTTTTGGACGTAGACAGTATGCTGGAGGCGGCCCAAAAAACCTTCTGCAACTTAACCACAGCTGCCATCGATAATGGATATCATGACCTCTACTTATCAAAACCAGAGGCACAAAGAGACTATCTAGACAGCATACATGACTGGCTGACAAAATTTCATATCCCAAATACAACACCATCCCCCAATGAAAAGGTCACCCCCCCTGACGAAGCATAATTTTATCCAACAACCAAGTGGGAAAAATACGTTTCATGATGCCCGCCGCATAGGTCGGTAGCGTGACATAATAACGCGATTTAGGGTGTTTTGCTTCAAGGGCATGAATCAGCTTCTCAACCACCGCACTGGCCGGCAAGGTTTGTGATGAGGTTGGCCCTTCTTTACTTAGACGGGTAATCGCCTCCTCGTAACCCGACTTATGACGACTACTGGCAATATCAACATTCTCTTGTAAGGCTTTTAATGCATTCGCTCTAAAGCGACTTTCAATCGGACCTGGCTCAATCAAACTGATGGTAATTGGCGTATCCGCCAGTTCCAACCGTAATGTGTCTGTTAAACCTTCTAAAGCAAATTTACTGGCGTTATATGCCCCACGAAACGGTGCCGCCACTAGCCCCAGTACCGAACTATTGTGTACGATACGTCCATATCCCTGAGCCAACATGATTTTTAACACACGAGTGGTCAGTTCATGGGTACCAAAAAAATTGACATCAAACTGTTTTTTTAACGTATCGACAGATAAGTCTTCCACTGCTCCAGGTTGGCCATAGGCGCCATTATTGAAAAGTGCAAACAGATGCCCTCCTGTTATTTCTAAGGTTTCGCGTAAGCCTGATTCAATCGAATGGGAATTGGCTAAATCCAACTGCACAACATGCTTAATGCCTTGTGCCTTTAACCTTTCTATATCTTCAACCTGACGACAACTTGCCACGACGAGAAATTGACGCTCTTGCAGCATTTTGGCTGCTTCAAGACCAATACCACTAGAACACCCCGTGATTAAAATGGAATACTGCACAGCGCCTCCTCTTAAAGTAAAAATGACGTCTTTGGATCTTAGCAAAAAGCCAACAAACTTGTCTTTATATTGATTTCGGTCAGCTTA
The DNA here is from genome assembly GCF_016461715.1 of Marinomonas spartinae. Classification (GTDB taxonomy): domain Bacteria; phylum Pseudomonadota; class Gammaproteobacteria; order Pseudomonadales; family Marinomonadaceae; genus Marinomonas; species Marinomonas spartinae_A. Next base: position 94,074 of record NZ_JAEMUI010000018.1, read on the forward strand.
CAACCCCCATTCTTGCCCCATAATTATTTTTAATGATAACAAGATACGACGGTAGAGGGATTACATGAAACTAAGCTCAGTAAAAGTAGGGAATAAACTATGGGGACTCGTCGCTATTCAGGTGGCACTCCTCATTATATTTGCTGTCATGGCCTATTCAGACCTTCATAAGCAGCTTATTAAAGACCGACAGCAACAAGTGAAAGAACAAGTGGAAAACGCCTACTCGCTAGTGGAATATTACGCGAAAAAAGCGACAACTATCGGTGAGGAACGAGCGAAAAAAGAAGCCCTTAACGCCCTATCGTCGTTACGCTTCGGTCCATCAAACTCAGGTTACTTCTGGGTAAACGATATGCAAGAAAAATTACTGATGCACCCTTTCAGACCAAACTTAATTGGTAAGAGCATGAAAGACGTCACAGACGCCAACGGTTTTCACCATTGGCAAGCCATGGTTAATACCGTACGAAAAAATGGCGAAGGCTTTATCGAGTATAAATATAAAGATCCACGAAACTCAAAAGCTGAAGACAAAGTCTCTTATGTAAAAGGTTATCAACCTTGGGGTTGGGTCATTGGCAGCGGTACTTTGTACAGTGGCGTTGAAAAGACCTTTTGGTCCTCCATTCAAAAGAATGCCAGTATCGAAATTGTCTTGTTAATTTTGTCTTTTATTGCCAGTGTTACCATTGTTCGTAGTATTGTTCGCCCGCTTAAAACCGTCACCGAACACCTTAAACACATTTCTGATGGGGATTTCACCAAACAGATAAAAATGGAACGTAAAGACGAAATTGGTGAACTCGCCGATGCGGCAAACCATGTATCAACCTCTCTAAGTGAAACCTTGTTAGAAGTAGATCACGCTATCAGCGAACTACAAGCCGTCAGCGTACAGATGCAAGCCAATACGAAACATACTAACAATGGAATGGATCATCAATTCAAAGAAGTGGAATTACTGGCGACAGCGATGAATGAAATGTCTTACTCGATCAAAGACGTGGCTCAGCACGCCAAAGACACAGCAGAGGCAACTCAGACGGTGCAAACCATCACACGTCAAAGCAGTAAAGATTTGGACGAAACCAACCAAAACATCCAGTCGTTAACCAAGCACATTGAAAATGCCAACGATATTATTAGCCTCCTGTCCGAGCAGACGAATGATATTGACTCCGTTCTAGGGGTGATTGGTGATATTTCAGAGCAAACTAACCTTCTCGCGCTCAATGCAGCGATTGAAGCGGCACGTGCAGGTGAAATGGGTCGAGGATTTGCCGTCGTTGCCGATGAAGTTCGTTCTCTGGCTAGCCGCACCCAAGACTCAACGGTTGAAATACGTGCGATTATCGAAAAACTCCAGCAGCAATCAAAAATCGCCTCGAATGCCATGGAAAAAAGCACCAAACAAGCAGAGGACTGTGCGGACCGAATGCATGTTGCTGCCGAAAATCTGGGTAACATGCTCACCCAAGTCGACGATGCCTCCGCTCGCAGTAATCAAATCGCCCAAGCCGCCGAACAACAAGGCACCGTGGCCGAGGAAATTAATCGTAACTTAATGGGAATTCGTGAAGTCTCAGAAAAAGTCTTAGATGACTCTCAACAAGTAAATGATGGCAGCGAAATGATTGCCCACATGGCCAATGATTTAAACCAAAAAATCAAACAGTTCCAGTTCTCTTAAATGAGATAATATTGACAATATCTGATATCACAGCAAGAAACGAAACAGGTGGGAGGAGCTCACCTGTTTCATTTAAATCCTCGCAAAACAGCGTCACTTTGGTACGCGGCAACAACTTAACACCATGAAAACTAAAGAAAAAAGCGGCCCTATTCGATCAAAAAACAAGAATGATAATTTTTATCACGAAAAACAACTACATACGGCAAACGAATAAACGGCTCGACAATTTGATTCAGCCTTTTTTAGAATGTATATTGCGCCATCCAAACGACAGCAAAGTGGACTTTCATTGTGGTTATAAAACTCGCTCTTCAAGCATGCTCAAGAAAAAGAAAGAATAAACCGAAAGAGGTCATCAAGTTTGTTCTTCGTGCGCTAATTTATCGCCGCGCTTTTAATGAAATGAAACGTTTTTTTAACAATAAGCAACGAGAAAAGCTGTTCGTCAACGAACCTAACTATCTCATGAAATGCATGAAGCCGTTTCTTCGTGTTGGATTTCAAAAAACAGAGATCGCCCAGCTACTCAATGATCACCATGCTTGGGTTGAAAACACCTTTACCGAATCGGCTCAAGAGCAAATTTATCTACAAGAAATCCGCCTTCGCTCTCTCCCTATCGATGAACAGGAATACTATCTAACTCTCAATTTCGATGGAAAATTACGTAAAGAAGCCGAATTAGCCGTTAACATCAAAGACGCACAGAATCATACCTATTACTCACTGGGCTTTACCGTACAAAACCATAATATCTACATTGGTTGTATACAAGGCAACAATAATGACCAAGGTTTTACCAAAGCCTTTACCAAAGCCTTTTTTGGCCTGCGCCCTAAATCCTTCTTGGTTGAAACCGCTCAGTTTTTAGCTCAGCACTTAAAGATGCATCATATTTATGCTGTCAAAAATAGCGCTCATGTCTACAACGCCAAGCGTTATAGCAACGCGGGCGAGCAAGTCAATATGAACTACGATCAGTTGTGGCTAGAAAGCGATGGTGTTGAACACGATCAATGGTTTTACGAGATTCCATTAACCTCTGAACGCCGTGCCATTGAAGACATAAAAAGTTCAAAGCGAAAATTATATCGAGATCGCTACCAATGGTTGGATGACCATAACGACACACTGGGTAACGCCATCAAAAGCATTACCAAGCCAGAGTTTCAAGCGGCGGACAGCAAGATAACGACAAACAGCCTATAACCGTAGACAACACGGATATAAATCCCAATTGTCTTATTGATGAGTAATAGGTTGAAATAACCTGTTGCTCATTGTTATCAAATGAGATCAAAGCTCGGCCTCTCCATTGTTAGTCAAATTTTTACACTCACAAAGGCCATCAAGAAGAATAACGAGGTGAATGGATGCGTACCAATTACTGGCATAACTGGCGTTCAGGGCAAAGTGCGACATTAGTCTCCTTTATGACACTGACGTTCTTTACGGGGTTAGGCAGCGCACTTTTCATCCCAACACTCAGTCTTTTTTTAACCAACCAAGTTCATGCATCGCCTTTTTCGGTGGGCCTTTTTTATACCTTTAACGCATGTGGCGGCATTGTTTTCAGCCAGTTACTTGCTCGCTATTCCGATCGATGGGGCCACCGCAAGCGTCTAGTATTAATCTGTTTAATAATGGGAGCCACGAATTGCCTGCTATTTGATTGGTGTCGTCAGTACCTTATTCTCGCTTCTCTGGGAATCGTGCTGTTAAGCTTAGGCGCGGCCGCTATTCCACAAACCTTTGCCATTGCCCGAGATTATAAAGATCGAGCTGGTGAACGCTCCGTTATGTTCACCTCCATAATGCGCTCTCAAATGTCATTGGCTTGGGTCATCGGCCCTGCTGTTGGTTTTGGTATTGTTGCCGCTTATGGTTTCACCACGCTTTTTCTTATTGGCATGAGCATTTACCTCATCGGATTTGTAGTCGCCCTTGTCACCTTACCAGACTTGCCTCATACCCCTAGTGAACGCAAAGCAGAACACAGGGGGATCCGCGCCAACTTTGACGCCTTTAAACTGTTTCTCGCCTGTACCCTAATGTGGGGTTGCAACAGCATGTATATTATTTCCATGCCACTCTATATTAGCCATCAACTGGGTCTTCCTCAGGAACTCGCAGGCTGGATGATGGGGACGGCTGCCGGATTAGAAATTCCTATTATGCTACTGTCCGGCTATCTGACCCAATATTGCCGTATGCGCACACTTTTAATTGGCGCCTGCTTGGCTGCTATGGCCTTTTATCTTGGCATGTACTTTGTGACCTCTGAATACGCTTTGCTCGCACTACAATTTGGTAATGCAATATTTATTGGCATACTTGGTGGCTTAGGCATGGTGTACTTCCAAGATCTTATGCCGGGACGAAGTGGTCAAGCGACCACCTTGTCGACCAATGCTATTTACACGGGCAATGTCATGGCGGGTGCACTTGCTGGTACCCTTGCCCAGTATTTTGGTTACAGTAGTCCCTTCCTTGTAGCAATCGTCTTAATAGCTGTGGCGACTTTTATTCTGACCAAAGTAAAACCCTTATAAGAACACGACCCTTCTCTGGCTCAATAAGAGCAAATTAGTTATAAAACCAGTTAATGAGCCCCCCTCCCAATCAATGAGACAAGATGCAAATACTCTGTCAAACTTTAGTTACTAAATAGCACTTGTTATAGTGGTATGACTTTTAAGCAAGAGAGGCCTCTATGAAGCAAATGCGACAAGACCAATCAAGCGATCTGATTTTTATCTTCGGTCATGATGAGTTAATTATTCACCGACGTTACGAAGTACTTAGCATCATCAATGACCTGATGCTGGCAATGTGGTTTGCCATCGGCAGCGTGTGTTTCTTTTATACCGGTGAAATACTAACCATTGGCGTTTGGCTGTTTTTAATAGGCAGTATACAACTGATGATCCGTCCTATTATTCGTTTAGCCCGTAGTATTCATTTGAAAAGACTGCCCGACAGCTCGGACAGCTATTGAACGATAAAAAGGCGAACCCCTTTGGATTCGCCTTTTCACTTTAATACCCTTTGGGAAGGTCACTAGGCTCTAAAGCGCCAAGTTCGCTTCAAACCATTGCGGATTTTGCGGGATAGAAGCAATCAATTTTTGTGTGTAATCATGCTGAGGATTCGCATAAACGCTATCCGCATCGCCCATTTCCACTACTTTCCCTTGCTGCATCACCATGATTTGATCGGAAATATGCTTGACCACAGATAAGTCATGGGAAATAAACAAGTACGACATCTGAAACTCATCTTGCAAATCTTGCAATAAGTTGAGAACTTGCGCTTGCACCGAGACATCTAACGCTGAAACCGACTCATCACAAATCAAAATATCCGGCTGCAACGTTAGACAACGGGCAATGGCAATGCGCTGGCGTTGTCCTCCTGAAAACTCATGAGGGTATTTATTAAAGGCATTGGCCGCTAAGCCCACTTTATCCAATAAAGACCGAGCAAGCTTTTCACGCTCTTGTTTGTCCTTACCAATATGATGGAGCAACATTGGCTCGATTAAAATTTGCCCTACCGTGAACCTTGGATTCAATGACGCATAAGGGTTCTGAAAGATAATCTGCACTCGGCGTTTCAAAGGCTTAAAATCCTCATTTGACATGCTAAGAATGTCTTTGCCTTCAAACAATGCCTCACCTGAGGTCGATTCCAGCAAGCGCATAATAGTATGCCCAACGGTGGATTTGCCTGAGCCAGACTCGCCCACAATGCCGAGTGTTTTTCCCCTTTGCAATTGAAACGACACTCCATCCACGGCTTTTAAATCAATATACCGAAACAGGCCCGTTTTGATTTTAAAGTACTTACAAAGGTTATTCACTTCTAGGATCACCGGGTTACCTTCTTGATAACCACGGGAGCGATTCGCAGGCAATTGATACGCCTCTCCTTGGAGAAAGTCATCAATCACCGCCAAACGCTCAGGACGATACGTTAAGCTAGGCCGACAGTTTAGCAGCGCCTTCGTGTAAGGATGTTTAGGATGACGAAATACCTCTTCAATCACACCTGACTCACATATTTCACCATGACGCATTACCACGACTTCATCCGCAAACTCCGCGACGACCCCAAGATCGTGGGTAACAAATAACACTGACATGCCATGCTTTTTCTGCATCTTGGTAATCAGTTCTAAAATCTGCTTTTGAATGGTCACATCCAAAGCCGTCGTCGGCTCATCGGCGATTAATAGTTTGGGTTCACAAGCGATAGCGATGGCAATCATCACCCGTTGTTGCTGACCACCAGACAGCTCATGGGGGTAAGCATGAATACGACTTTCAGGATTCGGTAACCCCACCTCTGTCAGCAAATCAATGGCCTTTTGCCGTGCGGCTTTTTTGCTCATGGATTTGTGTTCTTGCAAGGTTTCTATGATCTGATCACCAATGGTAAATACGGGATTTAACGAACTCATTGGATCCTGAAAGATCATTGCAATATCGCCGCCCCGCAGACGGCGCAACTCCTTTTTGCTCATGGCTAATACCGAGCGACCATTAAACTCAATACAACTGTCCTGATCGATTACAGTATTTGACTCAGGCAACAACCCCATTAAAGCGGTCGAGGTGACGGATTTTCCCGAGCCAGACTCCCCCACCAGTGCTAACACGGTATGATGAGGGATATCAAAACTTATACGTTTAAGGGCTTCAAAATAACGACCGTCTTCCATTTTGAAGTCAATTTTTAGGTTACTAATACGGACTAATGGCGTTTTCATATTCTTACCTACTAACTCACTTTGGGGTCTAGAGCATCACGAAGACTGTCAGTCAACAAACTAAAAGCAGTGACTAACACCGACATAAACACGGTAACCGTCAGCATTTGCCACCAATAGCCTTGGATCAGCTCCGCTGGCACTTCCGCCAACATCGCTCCCCAACTGGTTTGCTTAATGCCCACCCCAAAACCCAAAAATGACAACACCACTTCTGATTTAATCATCCCCACAGTAAGAATCGAAAATTGCACCAACAAAATATGGCTCACATTGGGCAAAATGTGACGAAACATTTTGCGAGTTTGCCCTGCACCAATGGCGTCCGCAGCTTTGATATAGTCTCGTTCTTTGTGCTTCATAAATTCCGCTCTCATCAAACGGAACACATAAGTCCACGATGTCAAAGCAAATATAAGAACCAAAGTACTAATACCACGGGATAGCACCGCCGCAAAAGACAGCAATAACAGCATGTCGGGCACCGACGTAAAAATGCTATAAAACCACATCAGCACATCATCCACCCATTTACCAAAATACCCGGCAATCGCGCCTAAAATAGTGCCAATAACAATGGCGCAAAATGCCCCGAGTAAGGCAACAGAAACAGAAACCGAGGTGCCTTTAATGGCTTTTTGCAACACATCTCGTCCTTGTCCATCCGCCCCTAAAATCAGCGTTTCTTTTAGTTTTGTTGTTTTGCTTTCATATTGACTTTCGTGTTTATCGGCTTGCGCCATCAAAGCCGCCAGCGGATCAGGTGCCGCTGCCGAATTATCGTCATCCACTTGGTCTGCACTCCCACTAGGAGCAGTCACCGTATTTACCTGAGTCCCCCGAGGCTCCCAAGTGGCAAAGGTCGGTGGTGCATTCGGAACGGCCACATCAGCGCGCCAATTTTCCCCAGCCAGCCCCATCCAGCCTGCGGCACAAAGCAATAGGTAAAAGCAGACAATCAGTAAACTGATCATACCGACTTTGTCTCGTTTTAAACGCTTCCACGCAAGAGAAGACAAGCTTTGGGCAGGCACTTGCGTCTCAACCTTCTCTTGATCAAGAGTGAGATTGTTATCTTGACTCATTGTCTTCCCCTCAATTCAGTTTCACACGTGGATCGATCCACTTATAGAGTAGATCGGCCAGCAAATTAAACACCATGATGGCAATCACCAAGTAAATGGTGATGGCTTTGATGACGGGGAAATCACTAGAATTGACCGCTTTTAAAATCTCGTTACCTAACCCTGGAATACCAAAAAAGCGCTCCATTAAGACCGAGCCGGTAATCATGTAAGGTAAGGAAGACATCACGCCGGTGACGATTGGGATCAATGCATTACGCATCACATGTTTTAACATGACTTTGCGCTCAGACAACCCCTTAGCTCGGGCCGTACGAACGTAATCCTGGTTCATTTCTTCAATAAAACAACTACGGTAAAAACGCGTGTCCGGCGCCACGCTTACTGCGACACCGATGATTAATGGCAGCGGAATATACAGCAAAAAGTTTTGCCAAAAACCATTCCCCCAACCATACACGGGAAACCACTGCATTTTATAAGCAAGGAAATACTGGCCCGCGATGATATAGACCAAAATACTGATCGACATGGCCACAGTAGAAATAATAGTCACAGCTCTGTCGTAAATACTGCCTTTGTAATAGGCAACAGAGGCGGCGAATAACAAAGAGAAAAATAAAGAACAGAGCTGCCAAGTTAGCAACAGCATCACAGATGGACCAATACGGGTACGAATAATCTCTGACACAGGTTGTTGGGTAGACCAAGACGTTCCAAAATTCATCGTCAACACTTGTTTGACAAAAATCAAGAACTGCTCAGGTAAACTTTTATCCAAGCCAAGTTGAGTCCGGATACTCGCGATGGTCTCGGCACTCAGGCTCTTGCCTGCCAAAATATAGGATGGATCGCCACCCACTAAAGTATAGAGAGTAAAAAGCAGCAACATGACCCCCAGTAAAGTGGGGATCATTTGCCACAGACGGCGCACAATATAAGAAAGCATCATCACTCCTAAAGAAACATAAGCGCACGCTGTAATGCTTTATATGAAGAAAACTCCATAAAAAGCATTACAGTACCTAGTACATCAAAAGAAATGATTACTTTTTAATTTCAATATAACGCCAGTAAGTAATGAGTGGATTCACCTTTAAACCATGAACATCACTATGGGCCATAATACTACTGACCCTTGTATCATCAAAAATATAGGGGCCATATTGGGCCAGCATACGATTCATTTTATCGTATAGCTTCTGACGTTTTTCACCATTTGGTAGTTTCAATGTCTCTTCATAATCTTTATTGTAAGCGGGTAAGTTAAAACCTGAGAAGTTGGCATCGCCCTTATTTGGACCATAGAACATCTGCATAAAGTTTTGGCCGTCAGGATAATCAGCCCCCCATGCCATGCCCCACATTTGCAGTTTACCTTCACGGTTCGCTTTGGCCAGCTCACTCCAACGACCGACTTTAAACGTCAATTTAATTTTCAGGGAGTCAAAGGCTTGCTGCCAGTATTCATTCCATTGGCGATCAATCGCCGTAGACCCTGTTCCCATTTGCACCGATAAAGGGGAACCGTCTGGTTGCATGCGATAACCATCTGGGCCAATTTTATAACCCGCCGCATCTAACAACGCATTGGCTTTGGCTGGGTTAAAGTTAATCCCCATGTTGAAGTTGGGGTTATAACCCGCCACCCCTTCTGGAATGGCATATTCCACGGGTACAGCTTGTCCACGACGGATACGAGCAATAGTTTCATTACGAGGGAAGGCCATGGCAATCGCACGACGCAAGGCGATTTTTTGCGGTGTATACCCGCCTACTTCAGGATCGTCCATATTAAAGAAGTAAAAGGTAATTTCTAATTGCTTTAAGCGCTGTAATTGAAAGCCCTTATCAGCGTATTTTGGAGCCAGCTTTACATCCAGTGGATTCTTCGGATTCATCACCAAAGCTTCTTTTAATGCAGGCTGTGGAATCCCAGTAACATCCAGTTGATTATTCAAAAATGCCAGCCAAGTAGGCTGCTCTTCAAGAATAATATTAATGTTCACCTGCTTCACTTGTGGAATGATTTTGCCATGCATTTCTTTGGCAACTTTCATCGAAACAGGGTCTTTGGGATTTCCTTTAAAGTTGAATACCTCTTTGCGGAAATTGGGGTTTGCCACTAACTCAATTTTACTGCCCGGCCTCCACTCTTTCAGCTCATACGGGCCCGTCCCCACAGGGTGAGCGTTGGTATTGGCTTTATTGGCTTCAATCACTTCCCGTGCGACCGCACCAAAAGAAGGCATGGCTAAGATTGTATCAAAGTTATAGTTTACATGGGTGAGATTGATTTGCAGTGTGTATTTATCTAATGCTTTGATCCCCTCGATCTGGGTATCATAATTCAAAGGGCCATTGCCAGCCGCTTTTACTAATTTATCCATTCCAACAAACTGACCTTCAACTAGGTAGCTTTGTGGGGAGTTGATGGTTTTATCCAACATACGCTTAAAGGAGTAAACGTAGTCAGCCGCCACCAACTCACGTTTTTTGCCTTTAAAAGCAGGATCAGGGGCAAAATAAATCCCTGGCTTAATCTTAAAAGTATAAGTCTTACCGCCATTGGTGATGGTCGGCATCGCTTCAATGGTATTAGGTATCAGTTTATAGGGTCTGGCTAAGTAGTCATAGGTCATCAAAGGGTCATAAATATTCGAAACGACATTAAGAGAGTATTGGTCGGACACCTTCGCAGGATCAAAACCCGTCGCCCCAGCAGGAAAAGCAATATTTAACGTCTCTTTTGGAGACACCGCCAACGCCATAGACGAACCCATGGTAAGAGCAGTCATAAGGGCGACTTGTACTATTTTTTTCATTATGAATATTCCTTGTTTACACACAAAAGTAAAAAAAGTGAATTTTGTAACAAAAAGTAAGCAAAAAACAAGCCAATAAAACCAATGGCTTACCATTTTATTTCACATTCTCTGCCTATACTTATAAAAAACTTGGCCACTCAGTCAAGAAAAAAACAAGCCAATCTTTAAAAACCAACGCAACTACAGAGGCTGCAAGGAAGCCAAGCCTTACCCCAATAAAAATAAAAAAAAAGTGAAAATTTTATTTTTGTTTATTCATTAAGTACACATTGTCTCCTTACCCCTTATACCCCAAATGTTAAAATATTGTTACATAACATCACACTAGGCCCCATTCTGGGCACTGTTTTTTATGTTTTTAGACGGGTCATTTGTTTACTAATGGCTCGCTATGAACAGACAGGGATTGCAAACTAAGAGTCATACCATGCAGATTAAAACGAATGATAGCCATACGCCTATTTTTGACGATTCAATGACCCATAAAATATTCAAAAAAGGTCAAAAAATAGAACGAATTAAACATCAAGGACAGTCTGTTTGGGTCAAAAGACCCGAGGCAACGCGCTCAAGTCTATTTCATCGCTTGATTGCTAATGCCACCAAGTTAACTCTCCTCATGCCAGTGCAGGCTAAGACCCAACAAGAAAGTTTGGCATTTGAGTCAGAAAAATTACAGACACTGGCTTTGCTTGGGCTGCCTGTCGCCAATGTCATAGAGCAAACAGAACACTTTCTCTATTTGTCAGATACAGGCCTGGATCTGCGTCGCTATTTAAAAAAAACAGCATTAAGCCAAACGGAACGAACCGAAGTCATTTTAAAAGCGCTGAAGGTGCTAGCCAGCATTCATAACGCTGGCCATTATCATGCTGGCGCTCAAATCAAAAATTATACAATCGATCAACAAGGGGTTGTTTCAGCCATTGACTTCGAAGACAGCTTTGCTGAACACAATGCATTGATTGATATTCAATATCGAGACGTTTTCCTTTTCTTAATGTCGATTAGCCCATACAGCGATCACGAAACCTTTCAACATGTGATCGATAGCTACTTAAGCATAACCAGCAAGTATCAAATCAAAGAAAAGCTTCAGTACGTTGCAGATCGAGCTAGGCCTTTGATGAAATTACTTGCCTGGCTTGATACACATAATAAAAAGCTCAGCCGAGATATCGCCAGCACTTATAGCTTACTAATGTTTTTAAAAACACTTTAGTCTCACCTCTAGGTAAGCAGGAAACAATCTTTCAAATTGACTTTTTCTTGAATTTCATTGAGTTCCTGCTTTTAGTTCAATTTCCGTATGGATTTTATTTCATAAGTGTTAAAATACATCATCCATTTTAGACAGATTAAATTTTAAAAATAACAAAAAAACACAATTAAAAATCAAGAAAATATAAAAACATTCATTAAATAAAAATATGACAACAAGCCAATTTTTAACGCCATTAAAAAATTCATATAAAACAATGTCATATTCAAATAAAGCACCATCTCTCTAGAATATAATTCAAACAAATACCTTCAACCAACAGATATAATAGATATTTATCATCAAAACAATAGGTAAAATATATTCACTAAAAAACAAACTGTGTTGATATAAAAAAAATACTATAGTATAGTAAATATTGTGCAAAAAATAATCAGCGGATGTGATATATGGATATTGAGGATATTAAAAAAAACAATAGACATACCAAATTTTTTGAATTTACAAAACACAGCCCTCTGCTTTATGTAGCCAGTGAATATAATCTGCTTCTTGTCAGTTATCATTCACTTAATGTTATTACTAATTATGAACTGATGAATAAATTTATGGAAGAGAGTGGACAAAAAGGACTGGTCATTTTTGATGTTCCTAAAGATAGTGATACGTTAACATTAAAGGAGTGGCCCAATCTGAAAGGAATTTTCTTCGACGATGCAGAGGAGTCACTATTTGAGCAAGGTTTTAAAGCAATTGAAAAAGGAGAATTTTGGTTTCCTAGATCAATAACCGACGGTTGGATGCGTCAATTACTTGAAAACGAACAGCAAAGTACATTACGTTCTAGTAATTTAACACGTAAAGAAATTAAGGTATTAAATTTACTTTACTCTGGTCTGGAGTGTAGTGCCATTGCTGATAATTTGTTTATTTCTGAAGCGACAGTACGAGTTCACTTACATAAGATTTATCAGAAAATTGAAGTGAAAAACAAAAATCAAGCACGACTCTGGTGTAAGAAAAATTTAAATAAAATTAATAATTAAGAGGACTTATCTGAAAACGAATTGTGTCGCTGTATTCACCAGCCGCTTGCCTTGTAAAGTCTGCTAAGCGAACGCTAAGCTTGAGTAAAAATTTTGTTCTGTTCTGGTAAGAAAACACCTTTATTTTCTCTTGGTTTAAATTCATCCACTCCCCATCAAGATACAAAAAGTAGTTAATAGAGTATTTATTTTTATAAATATCATGGACTAATCTGCCATGATTTTCTGAGGTGATATGCATCTCAATATCTGAATTTGTCACTACTTTAAGGGTTGGCAGCATATTGTACCTTTTTCCAGAAACAAGTTCACCTAAATTAATTTCACTAACAGAACTATTGTAACCTAACATAGAAAGACTTGTTTTTGGTGATATCGTTTCTTCTATTTCAAACTCTTGATTGTCTAACAATTGATTATTTTCATTGTAGAGTTTTAATTTTAATCGATCTGAATACATCCCAGCTTTCACAGGTGTACCTTTTCGAATAAAAAGCTCTATTTCTGCATAGGAATTGACAAGATTTAACCGCGTCATTGACGAGCTAACAATTTGCTGTATATTGCTTCTTATTTGATAAGGTACTATTTGGTATTGACCTTTTAACTGAGACTGGTTCTCAGTTGTAAGAATGATATGCAACGGGTGACAATCACTAGTATCCAGAACAGTGATTCCAAGTCGCTTTCTCGCATCACTATGTTGCTCTGAATCGTAGTTCTCAAAATCGTCATATAGATGCTTTACATCACCGAGTTTAGCATTACATTCAGCATAAATGGTCTGTGAAAAAATCAAAGATAATATCAAAATAGAGAACTTATTTATCTCTTTAGTGCACATAGATCACTCCTTTTCTTTGCAGCTGCTCACCTTTTTTAACATTAATAATAAAGGTAGAGACATCAGAATTTTTTAATTTGATCTCATATTCACATGGCATAAGTCCCGTTAAAGCGAACTTACCCTTTCTATTTGTAAAAAAAACATGCTCTTTCTTTTTCTTATCCGTAGTACACACTGCCGTTCCTACTTGTAAAGAAAAAGGTGTCTTTTTTTCATCTAATAACGTGGCAATAACAGTAATATTAGCGGCATTACCTATCACAATACGGTAGCCACTCCGATAAGGAGGATAGAAAGAGATAACTCCAGCTCCTATATCATACCCTGGAGCAATATCATCGACATCGACAGTTACACTAGAATGATCATATGAATTAATATCATTTAATAAAATGGTATCGAAATCTCCACTACTGGCTTTGTATTTATCGTTTGATCGACCTAAGACAATCTTTTTATTTTTTAAAGAGGAATGTGCTTTGACTAAAGCAAAGCTATCATAGATAGGTCTGCCAACCGACCAATCATTTTGAGCAAACGCAATACTTGAAGAAAAACTAAGACGGCTTTGATGGCGTGACGATTGAGCATTAAGTTGTTGATAATAACTAGCATGATCGAAACTGGTCAAAAAGCGATTTCCTGTATATTGAGTATTTAAATCAAGCATGGCTTTATCTTGTTGATTTTTCTCTACACCTGCTCGAACATTAAATGCTCCCACATATCGACGGCTGCTATTTTGTGTATATTCTAAACGTGTTCGATTTCTTTTTGATTGATATAATGACCTTAGTCGCTTCGCTGTAGCAATTCTATAGGTCAAAGACAGGTTAACTCTCCATCCATTTTCTCCATTTGCTTGCTCCCATTGACCACCTATATTATAACGCCATTGCCCATTCAAAAGATCTTGAGAGAAATTCACCCCAAAATTTTTATCAAATTGATTTTGATCATAAGATCGAAAAGCATTAGCAAATAAAGAGGTCTGGAAGGTAGGTGTATTAAAAAAGCTATAATTTACTTGAAAAGTATGTTCTTTAAACCTATATCCATCACTCAAATTCGGCCTGTATCCAAGAGATTGAAAGCCTTTGGAAGCATGTTCGTAAGCGAAGCTAAACGCTTTATGCTTTATACTATTATCAGTAAACGTACTATACACTAACCGATAAGCTTTCCCTTTCTCTTGATCACTAATACTAAGTGCATCTTCGAAGGCAAACAAACCTATTTCAGAAGCAAAAACATGTTTAAATCCTATTTGTTTTATATATTTATCAGCCTGAAAATTAGCACCCACACTCCAGTTTGTTGAAACACCATAATTAAGATATGAACTTATCAATGGCTGATCGTAGAAATATTCCAACCTATTATTGAGTTCAGATGGAACACCTAGAAACAACTCATATTTCAATTCATTTTGTGCTAATAAGTTCAGCCCTGTTGTCACATCAAACTTGATGTAACTAACTTTTCCTGCAGCATCCGTTATTTTAAGCGTAATGTTATTATTTCCTTCATTTAAAGGAATATCATCTAGAGAGTAAACACCAGATGAAAGATTTAGGCGAGAGACTACTTGATCATCAACCATTACTTCGACTGAAGAAGGGCTTTTTAACGTAAAACTCCTTGATGCGCTCGGTCTAAGAATCCTATCAGATACTAACGAGTAATTATGAGCAATTGATAAACCTAACATACGAGAAGTAGATTGAAAATAGCTTCCCGATGTATACTTATCCCCTAGTGTGATTCTTGTACCATTAGATGGGAAGTCGTGTATTAATCGCGTTCCAGTACGTTTAATACTAGGATCATTGGCCTCATCTGTTGGATAGTATTCCTCATCATTTTCCAACACCCATCTATTCATATTGATAACCATCTCAGAGCGAACTGCCACTTGCTCATTAACTACATGATCAGATTGACTATTTTGATACAAATAACTCGAATATAAATTCATATAGCCACTTAATGAAGCAGAATCTGTGGGCTTTAACACTCTAGGATCTGACTTCAAACTTATACTTTGTGGTCGAATTATTCCTACTGGGATGGATAGATTAAGAGTAAAATCATTCAGATCAAAATCTACCTTAATATTGATCTTTTTAAAATCGACTTCTGATATCAAACCTTTTTCTTGCCTGCTTGAGAGAATGTAAACATAATTTTGATATAAAATTTTTGAAAAGACAGGCTTCACCTCACTCCATTTGAACAATAGTTCATCATTAGGTTCCACGA
>NZ_JAEMUI010000019.1 GCF_016461715.1 Marinomonas spartinae
ATATTTAGACCACCAGTGCATAGCATTAACGCCCATATTAGCCGTGTTGTTGGCCAAACCATTGGCAATATTAGAGGCATTGAGGAGAGAACCGGAAGGGTAGGTAAGCACTTTAATGCTACCATGGCTCATTTCTTTGATGTTTTTTGCAATGGTCTCTGCTTGATTCGCTGTAGCTGTATGCGGTGGCATATACCATGCAAATCGCACGGTTAAATCGGATGCGGATGCCTGTGTAGAGGCTAGGCCAAGAAAAGCAGTAGTTGCAAGGGCGGTGGTTAAAGATAGGCTTAGGTATCTTTTTTTCATGGAGCACTCCAGATCTTATAGTTGTATTTGTTGTGTGTTACATTTTTTTTATATAAAAGCATCCTTGTTTCTGTTACAAAATGCTACATTGTTTTGTTGATTTTTATGTTCAGTATTTTGCTTTTTTGTTGCATAAAAAAAGGAAGTGATGAAGTTTTATTGTCAGCTTGCTTGTTTGTTATAAAAAATGTCACATAGCGGTGCATTGTAGGAGCTGATAAGTTTCAAATAGAGAATTTGAGTAAGGGTTAGTTTGGGCTTGAGTGCCCAAACTAACTGGGAGAAAGTGTTTTACTTAATCATGCTATCTCAACGTATTTGTTCATTGTTGTAAACTGATTATAGAGATCTCTACACGAGGTTGCAGTGCAAAGATCTTGTAACCTTTTAACAATAAGTTTACCTATCTGTTGATGTGTTTAACCATTCCTTTTTATAAAAGCGTTCAATGTTGTTACCGTTATCCCACTGGAATAAATAAAGCCAATCGTTGTCGATCAGTTGTCTGACGATATCGTGCTTAGCGGTAATTTGTTCAATGGCATGCTTAGGGGCGTTGATGTAGACAGCGAGTCGAACAGGGGTATGCATCCAGTTAGTGCCATCGCTGATGGATTGCATCGGTAAACCAATTCGCAGATCCCCACCATTGCCTTCAAATACACCGATATTACCGCCTACAGCGTTGTGCAGCACTTTGTTACCACTACCGAACTTATAGTTGTCTGTGACGGAAAGGTTGTATTGCATATTGATCCAGTGGGCTACCAGCATAGGGGCCGTTAGCAAACGTTCTAGAATGCTGAAATCTGGGTCATGGTTCGCATCGTAATCGTGTAAGAAGCTTCTCCCTTTGAGGTCCATATGGCGGGTTTTATGGCGCGGTGCAATGATAAAGGAGTGGTTGTTTGCCAACCCCCATTCTGGACTGACTTGTGACCAATCATTTGCCCGTTGGATAAAAGCATGAAAGCGCTCTAGGTTGGATAAGTCGACAAGTGACGCATCGAGCTTTTTGGCACGCTCTTTTTGTGCGAGATAAGTGGCTTGTTCTAACCAGTCTGAAATTTTTCTATCGACGGATTCAAAACAAGTCAATTGGTCTGTGGTGGTGTTATGTAGTGCAGCGATAAATTGTGTGGTGTCGGGAATATTGGCACCCATTTGCTTCAAAAGCGTCCGTACTTTTGTGTCGTTTAATAACGTGACTAAAACTTTGACGTTCACTTCGCCACTTTGTCCGCCACAGGCTCCACATTCTAGTCCAGCAGCATGGAGGTTGTTGCTGGTGTGGCTACCATGGCCGACTAGCATGACGATAGGGGCATAGTGTTTCAGCCCCATGGTATCCAATATGCCTTTGGCTAGGTTCGCCTTGTCTTGGTCCGTTAATGTCATGCCCTGTTGAGTGAGTTGCCATTGGGTGTTAGGAGCGAGACGGTTAACCGGATGAACTTGGCGTTTTGGAAAGAGGGTCTGTTTAAACATTTTAAAGGCATACCACCATCCCATAGATTCAACCATGGAGAAGGCAGCAGGTGCTGCGTGTCCCCAACGATGCCAACGGGCTTCATTTTGTTGGTGATGGACGTGCTTGGTATTCGACTTGGTTTCGCTCACGGTAATCGCAGGGCTAAGCAAGCCTGGTAACTGTGGTCTGGTGAACTGCGTATCTTTTGCTTGGTATTCAATGGGCAATCCAAAAAAGCCTGCAAACCCCAATGTTTGAATGTGATTGGATTGTTTTTCTAAGGCACGACGATACACTTCGGAGCGAACATCGATGCAAAAAATTGCCCGCAGTTGTGGACTGTCGAATGCCTCCTGTGATGGTGCTGGTTCTTGTAATGTGAGGTGAAAATCGGCTTGTTCGCTGTATTCCAACGCTAATGCCCAAATCTTAGGTATTACTAGAGCATCGCGATGGGCATTGTACAAAGATTCAATGTTCTTTTTTTGCAATGTCCATTTCTTGGTTATTCTACTCAATGAGGCTGGTTTGGCGTGATTTAAGTAACGCCAAATAACAAGTTCCCACGCCATTTTGATGGCAAGCAACGCCATAACATGCTGTTCTTGTTGATCACCTTCTGTATTGCTGGGCCAGTTTAAATAAGCAAGATAGCTACTCCAACCGTTAATATCGAGCAGTAAGGCATACGCGTAGACGGCTAAGGCTTCGTCATTTATGCCAAGCTCTCGTATGGCCAATGCAAATAGTTCGTTTTGGTCTTTAGGCAATTCGTGGAAAAAACGACTGAGATTAGCTTCTCCCATGATAATGCTTAGGCCTCGGTCTTCGGTGGTGATTTCTAACCAATGAGGATATAACCCAATCTCATGGTGGCTGTCTTTCTGTCTTAAGGTCGGACTTTGTTTTTGATAATGGGCCGCACAGAACTGACTCACTTGATGGGTGATTTCATCATGCCAGGACATTTTGGTCGCGGGGCGCTGTTGGTCCGCTAGGTCAGCAATGGACTGCCATGACGTCGGTTGAAAGCGCGGTTTGCTTAAATGGTTTAGCAGTTCTGTAGAGCATAACGTAAGGCCATACTGTTTGGCGGCTTTTTCCAACTTATCGAGCTGAATTCGACCTTCTTCATACCAGGCTATGTAAGTCTCCAGAGGCAGATGAACCCTAATATTTGCTAGGGCCGATAGCTCAGTGGCGACCTGATCATAGGGTTGGTTTACCATTGACCACAGAGGGTTAACCGCAATTAGTTTGTCTAGTGGCCAACTGGGGGCGATGTTACTTGCCGCATGCGTCAAGATCGCCTGCTGGCATGAACTGAGTATTGGCTCAGATGGTGACAGATCTTGTGTGTGAGTCATAACCATAATGCAATTTTCCTATGGTTTAGCGGGTGAATTAATGGTAACTGGAGAAATATGTTGTTCCTTTGCTCTGGCAGGTAAGGTGACAGGCCAGATTTTAAGGGCAACACGAGTGAGCCATTCGTCTAGATACAGGCCAGCGAACAAGGCAATAGATAGCCTGCGCACTGCCGGCCAGTGTACTTGGTAATACAGTAGTGCATTCAGTACAAAGAGGCTGGTAAAGAGCAGCATTGCCCAGACGTCGGCCAAAGAAAAGGCGTTAATGTGACCAATGTTTGAAATAGGAATCGTCAGGTCGATGAGTTTCTTCAATGTGGCGTAAACCACACACAGTGAGAGGCCCACTATCATGGTGTAGACACTTGAGGGAGCATGTTCGGATGTTCGCCACTGGATAATCAAGACGGTCAGTGCCAGAGAAAATAACCACCAAGTACTAAAGGCGCCTTCAAAATCAAATAAGGCTTTTACGACGACGACACAGGCGGTGGTGATGGCGATGGTCGAAAACCACTCTTGTCCGCTTGGTACTTCTTTTTTGGGCATACCTTTAACAAAAGGCTTAGACAGCAGTAGACGAAGGTGATCGTTAACCGCATTACCGGAATTTAAGAATGAATAGGCTTTATAGAAAGAGTGAGCCAATAAGTGCAATAACACCAGCTCATACATCCCTAAAGCGAATTCGAGCAACATTAGTCCCATTTGTGCGCTGGTGGACCAAGCAAGACGAACTTTGACACTGATACGAGTGGTCATGACCAAGGCACTGGCTAAGGTCGAAAACCCTGCTACTAACAGTAGTAACCAAAGAGCCGTGGTACTTTGCGCGACCAGTGGCGTAAATAACAGCACCATGTAACCCCCTAGGTTAATGACGCCGGCGTGAAGCAAAGCACTGACTGGAGTTGGTGATTCGACCACTTGTATGAGCCAACCATGAAAAGGAAGCTGAGCGCATTTGATTAAGGCGGCAAAAGCAATGAGTATCGCCGCGATTTGATCTGGTGTCGTGAGGTGGTATCCCGCGTAGGAATCGATGGTTAAGCTGCTCAAAATATTACTGATATAGAGGCTACCATGTTGTAGGCCAAGCAATACAAAGGCCACCAACAAGGACAACTCTGCAATACGTGCTAAGATGAATTTTTTATGGGCCGCTAGGATGGCACGAGGCCGATCTGGATAGAAGGTCAGCAAATTATGTAGAGACAAGCTAATGCCCAGCCACCCCAGCCAGAAAATGATTAAGTGGTTACTTGTCACTGTGATAGCAACAGATGCCAAAGTAAACATCATCCAGCGGTAGTATCGATTGCTATTGGACTGACCAGCCATGTAGTTACGGGAGAAGGTTATCAGTACCCAGCCCATAATGGTCACTAATCCTAACATGACCTGACTTAATGAGGTGTGACGGATTAAGTCAGAAGATTGCCACGCATCGGCGAAGAAATAGCTAACAGGAAAGGTCATAAAAAAAACGACCAATAGACCGCGGCTCAACAAAGTGGCTTTGGTTGGCACACCAGTAGTCGTAGCGCGTCCAACATACCAGCCGCCAAGAAGGTAGGCGAATGGGATGCAGATAGGCAAAAAACTCAAAGCAATGAGAGACATGTATTACCTCTAAACAAGAACTTACATCGGATGTAGGTATTATGAATTCTTTATTTTGTTAATAAAAATACATATATTAAAACCAATCGTTCTGTTTTTTGTATGTGTTTAAATAGAATGAGTCTGAATTATCTGAACGGGCGGACTGACCTATGGCGCGATTAAATTACCATCATTTGTATTATTTTTGGCAGGTTGCGAAAAGCCCAAGCTTAACGGAGGCGGCTGACGTTCTGCATATTTCCCAGTCGGCTCTGTCGGCACAAATTAAGCAGTTAGAGCATAGCTTGAATGTGACTTTATTTGTGCGCCAGGGTCGAAAATTGATTTTGACGGATGTGGGGCGACGCGTGTTGGCTTATGCGCAAGACATTTTTAATACCGGTGAGGAGCTTGAAAACTTTTTACAAAAGGGCAGGGCCACACAAGTGCAGCACATTACTTTGGGCATACAGAGTAATCTATCAAGAAACTTTATCGAGAGCTTTATTGAGCCGTTACTGGAAAGTGAGCATGTGAGTTTTTCTTTGTCTTCTCGTGGGATGACAGATTTACTTAATGGTTTGGTGAACCATGAGTTGGATTTAGCCTTAACCAATCGAGCGATTTTAAGCGAAAGCCAAGAGACCACTTGGCAAAACCAGTTGGTTGCCCGTCAAGCGGTGGCCATTATCGGGCCTTATGGTGACAAGCCGAACACGGCCTTTCCAGAGGGCTATCGGGATAAAAAATGGGTTGTGCCGGGAAAAAATACCGATATTCGTTCCTCGTTTGAATCTTTTTGTGCTGCCCATCAATATCAGCCAGAGATAAAGGCGGAAGTGGACGATATGGCCATGTTGCGATTGTTAGCCCGTGACAGTGGCTATTTATCCGTTTTACCACCAGTAGTCGTCAAAGACGAGATTCAAGCTAAGTTGCTGCAGGATTATGAAAGCATTCCACAGGCGTTTGAGAACTTCTACGCGATCACGGTGCCACGAAAATTTGCCGCCCAGTCTGTCATTGATTTGATTCAAACCGCGATTAACCAGTATGCCAACGAGGAGTCATAAGTATTTACACTTATGATTATATTCTATAAAGACGGTGCTTAGGTGTCTGTAATATGGGAGGTCAATAAAAAAATCATAATACCAAAAAATATGAACATAATTAACATAGTACTTATTGTTAAGAGTATTAGTCCTATACGATACCATACCATGTTGGCTTAACCTCATGGCAGTTGAGTATTTTTAGTTTTTGTCTAGAGAAGGTAACACTAAAACCCAGCCAAATATAACAGTTCTAAATAAAGAGACAGGGAATCGGTTCATAAAAATGAGTTCATCTTGACTAAAGTGATGCTCTTTAACATAGGTATCTAATAGTTTTTTAGGTGTAAAAAATGTCAATAGGGACCAAAAGGTAGGAGTCTAAATGAAACTCCCCATAATAATGAACATCATCGCTAAAAATAGAAATCCCCCCGTTTCTTTTGTTATCGACATACTTTATCAACTCCAGATATAGAAGCGAGATCCACTTTATTACAAAATGTGTCATATTCATGCCCTCTTTTCAGGGCATTAACCGACAGCACTTCCTATTTCGTGATATGGGAGGTCAGTAAAAAAAACATGATGCCAAAAAATATGAACATAATTAACATAGTACTTATTGTTAAGAGTATTAGTCCTATACGATACCATGTTGGCATAACCTCATAGCAGTTGCGTATATTTCTTTTTTTATCTAAAAAAGGTAGAAATAGTATCCAACCAAAAATAGATGTTCTAAATAGTGACCAAGGAAATCTGCTCATAAAAATAAGCTCTCCCTGACTAAAATGAGGCTCTTTAAAGTAGGTATTTAGAAGCTTTTTAGGGGTAAAAAAAGTTAGAAGAATCCAAAGAGGAGGTTGCCATAATAACCCTCCCATAGCGGTGAACATCATCACTAAAAATAGCTGGTCAAACAATCCTTGACTTATTTGCATATCTGATCGACCCCTGGCATAGAAGCAAACATGTCATACGCGCTCCCTTTTCTAAGGCATTACCCGACAATATTCCCTATTTCGCGATATGGGAGGTCAGTAAAAAAAGCATAATACCAAAAACGACAGCGGCAATAAGAATAGCACTTATCCCTAAAATATTTAAGGATAAACGATACCAAGTGGGCATGACTTCATAGCAGTTGCGTATATTTCTTTTTCTATCTAGACAAGGAAACAGTATAACCCAGCAAAACATCCCTGTTCTTAATAAAGACAGGGGGAAGCGACTCATAAAAATAAGTTCTCCCTGAGTAAAATGGGGCTCTTTAAAGTAGGTATCTAATAATTTTTTGGGTGTCAAAAATGTCAATAGAGACCAGATGGTAGGTAGCCATAAAAAGCCGCCCATAGCGGTAAACATCATAACTAAACCTAGGAACTCGCCTGTTTCTTTTGTTATTGGCATATTTGATCGACCCTTGTCATAGATGCAAAGTCTATTTTATTAAGATATTTGTCATATACATACTCTGCTCCTTCTCCTGCTCCATAGCTAGCCAAAGCCGAGCCAGCACCAATTGCCAGCGCCACACCCCAACCTACGGGGGTTGATATTAAAAACGCAGATACTGCTAGACCTAAAACAGTTCCAGCTACATTCCCCGCCACTGTTTCCACAAGAATCTCATTCTTTTTTTGTCGACTTTGGGTGTGAGCTATATCGTAGCAGGCCATTCCAAGGCTTGCGCCTGTCAGTACTACGCCGCCCACACTCGCTAGTTTAGAAAATTTGTTTAGTCGGCTTAGATTTTTGGCAATTTTTTCAGTTGCAGGCACTGCTCCAGAGCGGGCAATTTGTATAGCTTGCTGCGCTGTTTGCCCTTTTAGTAATAGTTTTTCTAGAGGGCCAAGACGTTGTGAAAAGAGAGACAATGCTTTTCTTCTGCCATAGTCATACTGGCCTTTAGAAATAAGGCCCATTTGATACTGTTTATACAGAGTTTCTACGGTTTTAATTAAGGTGGTATTTTGCTCATGGGTTAGCACACCTAAGGTGGTTAATCCTGCCCCCAAACCTCCTGATAACCAGTTATAGTTATCATCCAGCCAAGCCATTGCCCAAAATGCTTCTCGTTCTTTTGGATTGGTTGGCATGTAGAGTTTATATTGATCTAAATTCTCTCTTTTTAGTGGACTCATCATCAGGTGCGTCTCAGACTGGCTGGACTGATTATCCGAGGCTAAACACATGCCCACTGAATCGGGGGTCATAGGCATCAAGCGAAGCAGTTGTCCAGGTAGCAGAGCGTCTGGGTTGGTAATGTGTTTGTTGTAATACAATACAAGCGCTTTAGCGGCGATGTATCGGTCACTACCATAGTTGGCATGATAGAAATTCGCAATGATCTGGCCTAGAGTATCGCCGCTCTTAATGGTATAGATGACAGGTTTATACAATGGGCTAACGGGAGGAACGGCTGTTGTTAAATCTAATGTTGTCATAAAAAGTCCTTTTTACTGCTCAATTAAAGAGGCTGTCGCAAAACTACTGCGCTTGGATAATTCAGCGTTAAAAATCGCCTCAAAATGCTCATTTATAGTTATAAACTCCGCTTTATTCGGCGTTTTTTGTCTTGCCTTATCTTCGATCGTTACCTTTTGCGACACCCTCTTAAATGTCTTATGTCTACTTATGGATATAGCGATAAGAGAATACGAGACTCAGGTAATTTTTTGTGGCTAAAAAATACTAGCGTTTTTTACTTAGGTAAACAAGAATGGCTGCCTTGAGTACCAGGTAAAGAATAAGGGTCTCTAGGATTGCCTTATTCTTTACCTGGTTTTTACGTTTTCGTGTTTTGTGTGTTTAGCTTTCTAGCAGACCTTGGGCAAAATAATCTCCTGGTTTTTTCACGCCTGGTAAGGCAAAGAAATAACCTCCCCCAAATGGCTTGATGTATTCTTCTAATGGCTCGCCGTTTAAGCGTTCCTGCACTGTGATAAAGCCCGCCTTTAAGTCTGCTTGATAGGCTAGGAAGAGCAGTCCCATTTCCAGTTGGCCAGCATTGGTCACACCATCTGAGTAGTTATAAGCGCGGCGTAAAAGCTGGTGTTGGTTAAAGCCTGGCGTTCTGGGGTTCGCTAAGCGCATATGGGCATCCAGCGGAATGATTTTGCCTTTTGGATCTTTGGAGTAATCAGGTATGTCGTGTTCGTGTTTCATGCCTAAAGGCGCCCCCGTACCTCGCTCCCGACCAAAAATGGCTTCTTGTTCTTGTAGCGGTGTTCTGTCCCACTGTTCGACGAAAAAGCGAATGGTTCGTACGGCCAAATAACTGCCGCCAGTAGCCCATTTGGGTTCTTGGTTTTCTGGGGTGACGAGAATGACTTCGTCGGCCACTTTTGGATCTTTTGTATTGGGGTTGACCGTTCCGTCTTTGAAGCCAAGTAGATTGATTGGGGTTTCTTTGCCTGCGGTTGCCGCCACGTGGTTGGAGATAAAACCGTCGCGACGCCAGCGCACGCTCAGTGTGGCTGGCGTGTGTTTAATGATGTCGCGCATCGCGTGAATCACGGTTTCGGGAGAATTCGCGCAGAACTGGATTAATAAGTCTCCATGGCAGTTTTCAGCTTGTAAGGCATCGTTTGGAAAACGCGTCATGTTGACGAGATGCTTGGGTTTTTTATTTGCTAAGCCAAAGCGCTCGTCAAACAAACTGGCGCCGAGTGCAACAGTGAGGGTTAGATTATCTGGGTTGATATAAGTGCCTACAATACCAGAGTCTAACGGGGGAAACTTATCCCCTGTACTAGGTGGCTTGCCGCCTTGGGTTAGAAACGCTGCCCGTTCGGTGAGGGTTTTGAAGAGGCCTTTTAAATCGTCGTTGTTATAAGCGATCACGTCAAAAGCAACGACGCAAGCCGACGCTGGAGGAGGGTTTAAAATTCCGCTTTGGTATGCGCCGTAAAAAGGCTGTTTCATTTGACGGCTGGTATAAAATTCAGCGTCGAACGAGCCTTCGTCCGCTTTCATGTTTTCCTCCATCATACCCGCTGATCCGGCCAGTGCCTGAGTAGAGACGGCGCTACCGAGAGCGACAGCCCCGCCAAAGGCACCAAGACCTTTAAGTAAATTACGGCGCTCTTGGATGATTGAGTCATGATTTTGTACGGTTTTTTCTGTTTGATTAGTTTTTTTTGTCTGTCTGGATTGTAATAGAGAATGAAACGGGCAATTCATGTTATTCCCCTCAAATATGGTCACTTGCTACGCTTTCGCTCTGCTCCAGCGGATCGCGTAACGGTTTGTTGATGAACTGGCCGAATATCTTCGCCCAGTGTTTTTTTGTGTGCTTGTCTCATGAGTTATGCACGCTTGCTTAGTTCAGACCAAGGTTGCCGCGCAGTTTTGCTAAGTCTTCCGCCAGTTCGGTAATCGGCCCTTTTAAACGCTTTCTGTCCTGCTCTGATAGCTGGTTATAAGGCTCGAAGCCAGTGTCGGTTTTGTAACGTGCCAAAATCTCATTGACCTGTTTGAAGTTGTTTTCAATGCGGTTTTGTAATGGGGGATTAATCTTGTCCATCATCGGCTTGAATAAGAAGACGATTTTTTGAGCCCCCTCCACATTAGCGTTGAAATCGTCCAGATCGGTGTGGGCGTAACGATCTTCTTCGCCACTGAGTTTACTAGACGCCACTTCTTCAATGAGGCCAGCTGCACCACCGACGACGGTAGAAGGAGGGAAGGGCAGATTACGAATGCGGCCCTGTAACTCCAGCACATCTTTATCAAGCTGATCGGCTAACGCTTTACTATCAGACAAGTTGTTGGCTTTCCAGAGGTCGTATTCAAGACGATGGAAACCTGTGAAGTGTGGATCTTTTGCTCCCATGGCAAAGGCATCTTCACGGGCATCAATACGGTTGTCTAGATCAGAAAATAATTCGGCAATGGGTTCAATCCGCTCATAATGCACACGCGCTTGGCTGTAAAGTGCCTTGGCTTTGTCCATCTCGTTGGCACGAATGGCATCAGTAAAGGCTTGGGTCGCCTTAGTCAATTGACGGGTTTCATTCATTACATAGAATTTGTACTCGGCAATAGGCCCAATAAAATCGTTACTGGTGATTTTATAAGGTTTGTTCTGACCGTCGCTTTGCACGGTAAGTTTTCCGTGAGGATTGGTTAATAAGCCACAGGTCATCTCATAGGTGCCAGGTTCTAGGGTAACGGTCATTTTTTGCTGAAAGCCTGGGATGATGTTTTCCCGTTCGGCAACGACCATAACACCATCAAGAATTTCCCATTCCAGTGCTCGCATACTTTGGTTGCGAATAATAAATTGTACTTTGCCCGCAGGAACGGTAAGTTCCATAGGCTGACACTTTTTATCGTTGACCTCGACATGGTATTGCGGGACATCGCTGGCGAATGCACTACAAGATGCCAGAAAACTCCCTGTCGTCACTGCCAACAGAGCAGGTTTTCGCCAGACATTTTTGAATAAACTAGATGAGGCCGACATGTTTCTCTCCATAAGCAACACCCGGTTTGAAACCAATCAAACCGTGGTGTTTGATGTGATCGTATGATGGATTAATTAAGGTTGAGTTCGCCACGAAGCAGAGACAAGTCTTCTGCCAATACCGTAATTGGACCTTTTAATGCTAGACGATCTTTATCGGTCAATTTATCGTAGGATTCAAAGCCTGTTGGAGTACGGTATTTCGCTAAAATACTATCAACGCGCTTGAAGTTGTTGTCGATTTTTCTGACTAAGGTTGGATTCTTCTCAATGAGAAGTGGTTTTAGTAAGGAAACGATTTTTTGCGCCCCATCGACATTTGCTTGAAAGTCGTCAAGGTCGGTACGGGCGTAACGGTCTTCTTCACCACTAATTTTACTGGAGGCCACTTCTTCAATTAAGCCAGCGGCACCGCCCACTACTGCGCTAGGGGGGAAAGCCAAGTTGGTGAGTCGTTTATGCAGTTCAAGTGTATCTTGATAAAGTTTCTCTGCATAAGGCTTCATACCTTTGGTGGTGTTGTCTGCCCACAGTGCTTTTTCGATACGATGGAAGCCTGTGAAATTGGGGTCTTCTGCGCCTTTGGCATAATCATCTTCTCGGGCATCCATACTGCCATCAAGGTCGGAGAACAATTCGGCAACCGGTTCAATTCGCTCATAATGCACGCGAGCAGGAGAGTAGAGTTGTTTGGCTTTTTGCACGTCCCCTGCGATAACCGCATCTGTAAAGGCTTTTGTATCTTTCACCAAACCATCGACTTGTTCAATAACATAGAACTTGTAGTCGGTAATGGGAGCAACCAAATCAGAAGCCTGTGTTTTGGCTTGAGCCATGGTTGAACAAGCGGCGATAGACACCGCAAGAGCAAGCGTTGAGAGAGTAGTTTTCATTAGTGACTCCGTATCGTTGTTGTTTAAGAGTAGAGCGTTTGTAATAGATTGTTTTACTTGTTATTCCGGTTGATCTAAGACGTCCCACTATTCGCCGTACGACTGGTGGGGTTAGAAGTGAGATCATCCTTCTTGAAGAACCAATACAGCGCGGGAAGAAGATAAATAAAGTAGATGGCGACTTCGCTGACCGTGGGGGTTTCTTGGTAACCCAATAAACCTTCTAATAAGGTGCCAAACACACTATGTGTCGACAGAAGGTCACTGGCATTAAAGGCGATGCCTTGGAAGTAGTTCCAAACACCCGCTTCGTGCAGCGATCGAATGGCGCCTGCAGCAAGGCCCGCTGCCACAAATAAAATAAATAAGCTGGTCCAACGGAAGAAGGCGCCCAGTGGTAATTTGAGACCACCTAAATAAATGGCAAAGCCCAATAAGACGGCCAAAGCTAAGCCTGTCACCGCCCCTAGTGGTGCAGAAGTACCAGCGCCTTGTTGGAAGGCAGAGAGAAGAAAGAAGACGGATTCTAATCCTTCACGGGCGACTGCTAGAAACACCATGCCAACCAAGGCCCAACCTTGACGAGAACCTTGGTGTTTGCCCAGTGCCTTATCGATGGAACTGTGTAGATCTGTTTTGACTGAGGCCGCTGCTTTACGCATCCAAAACACCATGTAGGTCAACATACCCACTGCGATGGCGGCAACGATGGCTTCGAATAATTCCTGCTGTTTTTGAGGAAACTCGCCAGTGGTTTCATTAATGCCATAACCAATAGCCAAGCAGAGTAGTGCGGCACTGAAAACACCACCCCAAACGGCTGGCATCCAATGTCCGCGTTGAGTGCGTTTAAGGTAACCTGCGATAAGGCTGACGATTAACGCCGCTTCAAGTCCTTCTCGGAGCATGATTAGAAAGGGAACAAAAAACATAGGTGACACCTTGCCTGTGAGTGATAAAAGCTAAAAAATATCGAAATGTAATGTGTTTTATAAATACTAATGATAATGAATATCAATATTGTTTTATTATATGTATGTTCAGTTCAGGTGTTAGTATCCTGACAACTTATTCGCATTTTTTCCTTATTGTTGGCGTTTAGATTGTTTATTTATGTGGGAGGTTTGTTTCTTAACGAATGGTTAGGTATGTCTTAGCAGAGGGTTAGAGAGGCTTTAACTATCGTATGTCTAGTGTAGGTAGAACAGGCTTTATGCACATAACGCAACATTTAATTTGTGTTATTGAGTAGGTAAATGGCAGCGATACGGTTAGTATGACGCCCTTAGCTCAATGGTATTGAGCGTTAATTAGGCTAACTATGTCAACTTTTCGTGTGCGTTATCAAACATTAGAGTTTGATCTTTCCGATATTCACGTACGTACTCTTCGCGATAATCAACAATTTTCCGATGATGAGAATGAAGCTCTAAATCTAGGTATTTCCTCTGCTACTTGGCCGCTATTCGGCATTATTTGGCCTTCAGGTGAGGTGTTAGCGCATCTGATGTATACCCATAACATCGATGGGTTACGTATTTTAGAAGTGGGCTGCGGTATTGGTTTGGCCAGCTTGGTATTGAATCATCGTCATGCCAATATTACCGCGACGGATTATCATCCAGAAGCAGGGCGTTTTTTGAGTGCAAATGTATTGCTTAATGGGGATCGCCCCATTCCATTTGTACGAACTGGTTGGCAAGATGGCGAGACTTCATTAGGTCAGTATGATTGCATTATTGGTAGTGATTTGTTGTATGAGCGCTCCCATGTGGACATGCTAGCGGATTTTATTGACTGTCATGCGGCGCCAGATTGTGAAGTGATTTTGGTTGATCCTGGTCGAGGCCATCATGCTGTGTTTAGTAAGAAAATGGTGTCATTAGGGTATCAACATAGTCAAAGTAAACCGTTAGAAACGAGTTATTTGCTGAAACCTTTTAAGGGGCAGATCCTTAGCTATCATCGTTCTAAAATTTGATGGCAGGGTTTGTGATCGTCGTTATCCGGCAAAAAGGCTTTACATTAAGAGCCTGAATTCGCTAACCGGTCGAATGTGAAGCCGAGCATCGCTCGGCTTCTGTTTGTTTATTCCTCGCTTTCTCTTGGTATGTTGTATTTTTTGTCTTCATAGAGCCAAGTGCCGAGTAATGGATGGGCAATGGCTTCGCTGATGAGCTCTGGGCTGACATCTTTAGAGGCTTCTAAACGATGGTTTCGATAAATAAAGGTCTTTGGCGGCAATTTGGGCTGTAATATGACCACTTGATTACCACGCATAAAGGCTTGGTTTTGATTGAATTGCATAATGGCTCGGCCCACATAGCTGGCATCTCGTTTGGTTAGGTCTTGTCCTATCATCGGGTGCGACGAGTTGATACCGATTAAAGACAGCAGGGTTGGTGCTAGATCAATTTGGCTAATAAGACGATGATCTTCCTGCGGCTGAACATCTGCGCCTAAGATTAATCCAGGAATATGGAAGTTGGTAATGGGAACCAATTCTGGTCGGCTAGAGCGGGCATCGTGATCGGCGACAATAAGAAACACCGTATTTTTCCAATAGTTAGACTTTTTCGCCATATCAAAAAATTTGCCTACTGCGTAATCCGCGTATTTTACCGCATTCTCACGAGAGTTTTTCGGTGTGTTGTAATCTTCAATTTTGCCATCAGGAAAATCAAAAGGGTCGTGATTGGAGGAACTAAACACAAGACTAAAGAAGGGTCTGTTATGCTGAGCTTTTTCAATAAATGTCTCGTTGGCTTTTTTGAACAGGTCTTCGTCGCTGACGCCCCAAGAGGCAACAAACTCAGGGTTTACAAAGTCCTTTTCTTCAATAATGCTGTCGAAACCATTGCCTAAGAAAAAGGCTTTCATGTTATCAAAATGCGCACCACCTCCGTAGATAAAGCTGGTGTCGTATCCCTTCTGCCCCAGTAATTTCGCAAGAGTGAAAAAGCCCGTTTGAGAGTTGGGTAGTTTAACCGTACTACGTGCTGGTGTTGGGACGAACCCGGTCACGACGGCCTCGATTCCTCGCACAGAGCGTGTGCCTGTTGCGTAAAGTTGGTTAAAAGCCCAGCCCTCTTTGGCTAATTTGTCGTATTCAGGAGATAGCGGTAGGCCTCCTAGGCTGCCAATAAATTGTGCCCCTTGGCTTTCTTGCAAAATAATCACGAGGTTTTTGGGGTGTTTGTATTGATGGGTCGCGGTTTGCTTGTGCAAAGTGGGGAAGTCTTTCGACACAAAGTCCGCTTCTTTTAGTCCCATGGATTTATGTATGTTGGAGAGAATGTCTGCTTTGCTCATTTGCGGATAAAGTTGAAACGAGCTGACCTCATCTTGCATCTGACTGACCGCATAGAGCATGGAGTAAGCTGAATTGAGGGTTAGGCTATTGACCAAAGGATCATTGGTAAAGGCTGTATAGCTTGGATTAATGGCTCGATGTTGCAAGCTAGAGCGCGCGGCTAATACGCCAAGAAGTAAAATGAGAACGGCGAGAACCGGTCGTTCAAACCATTTTGGTTGTGGCTTGTTGGTGATGTGCTGTTTGCGCATTAAATAATAAATGCCCACAAAAGCGGCAATCGTGACCAGTAACGATAAGGCAAGGGTGAGTTTATGCCCCGCCATAAGCATGGAAAACACTTCTTTGGGGTAGATTAAATATTCAACGAACAGTCGGTTTGGGCGTAAATTGTACTCGTTGATGAAGGCGGGTGTTGACGCTTCCATAAAGACACAAAAAACAAAGGCTGCCGAGAGCCAAATGCGGCATACAATATCCCAGACACGATTAATATAAGGAATGCCGGAGACTAGTACAGCAAAGAGTGCGGGTAAGGCGGCTAGATAGGCCAAAGAGGCTAAGTCAATACGCAAACCAAACCCTAGTATGGTGAGCCAGTCTTTAAACGAATCGACGCGCTCATGTTGCCAGATGATCAGAGCGAGCCGGCTTAGGGTTAAGGTGCATAATGTAATGAGTAAAAAAGTAAGAAAGGGTTTGAGCGGAGAGCGGTATCGACTTAACGCATTTGCCATATTAGAAACCAAACTGAAGGGTGAAAACGCTTGAGTATAGTATAAAATATGAAAATATGTTTCATAAATATTTCAAAAAAATAGCGCTAATGTGACAGCCTAATAGGAAGATATGCTGCATAAAGCGGTAAAACAGGCTACCCATAAAAACACCCTATTCTTGCCAGAATAGGGTGTTTGATTCTTTATTGGAGAATTGCGGTCTTACTACGAAGCCGTTTTTGCCAACGAATCGCGTCGATAAGTAAAAACACGACTAAGCTGATGCCCATTACGGGGAGACTGATCGCAACAAAGAGGCTTACTACAAGGCTAATGGCTTTCCAGGTAGGTGATAGTTTGCTCCAAGCATCTAGCAGTGGTTTGGAGGTGGCCCCAGCGGTTGGACGTCGACGCCACCACATGGTGTATCCCCAAACAATCATGACACACAAAGACAAACCAAAAGCGGCTAATATGAGTTGATTGGCTAAACCAAATAATAAGCCCATGTGAGCATCAATTCCCCAACGGATTAATTTGGCAATCAATGGGAAGTGAGCAAATTGCGCATGATCTAATACCGCTAAGGTGCTGCCATCGATGGCGACAGAGTCGACTTGAGTGGGCCATTCCCGATGGATTTCACGAACAAACCAAGCCGTATTGGCTTTTCTTGGTGGTTTGATCTCAACCTTAGTGGAATGGATCCCCGCTGCTCGTGCGGTATTTAATACTTTGTCGAAAAGCTGGTCGGTTTCTGTTGCTGATGGCGCCGCTTGAGCCATGGCCATATTAGTGCTGTTTGAATGACCAAGGTGATTTGCATGCTCACCCATGCCTGTGCTGTGCGCTGTCTTTTTAATATCTAGAGAGACGGAGGGTGTGACCCAACCAATGTATTGGCGGACTGTGCTGATGTTACCACCGGCCCATTTAGACCAAGTCAGACCAGTAATTGAAAAGAACACCAGTCCAAGAAAAATCACTAAACCAAGTTGATAGTGACTTCTACGTTTTCTCAAATAGGGTGTGCGAGTGGCAAGCTCGGCTTGGTTTTTTTTACCTCCCTTATACCAAAGATATACGCCACCTAGCGCGGCAATCCACAACCAAGAAGCGGCCAGTTCACTGTAGTTTCGTCCCAAATCACCGAGTAACAGGGTTCGATGTAGGTAGTCTATAGTGGTACGAAGGGGCAGGACACCGCTGGTACCATAGACCCCTAAACTGCCGCGAACCGCTAAGTTATGAGGGTCAATAAAGACAGCGCGAACACCCGATAGGGTACTAGGATCGAGAAACATGACGCGTGTGGTGTCCCCTGGTAGCGGTGCGGGTCGCACAGCAAATAGGGTGAGATCTTTCGACAAGGATTGGCGAGCAGCGGCTATTTGCTCTGTTAAAGGTTTATTTGGCCCTGTGCTATCAGTCTTGAGTTCGTGTTTATAGACGTAAGCCTCAAGTTGCGGGGTTAATACATAAGCGGTGCCTGTCAGCGCCGCGATGAAAATAAACGGGGCGACAAACATGCCAATATAAAAGTGTAAACGGGTGATCAATAATAACATGGCATTTTTCGAAGCGTCTGGCTTCTTCGTGTTTGGTAAATTGGACATAAATCTCATCTGTCTAACGGGATAAGCCACGTCTAAAAAGAGCGAAACTTATCTAACAATAAAGTAAGCGATAGGTGCCCTTTGCGCGATGACGTGCTTGGCCGATACGATGTAAAAGAGAGGCGCAAAGACTGTTAGAAAAGCCTCTACTTAGCCTTTTCACGATCGTTCAAAGGTCTCAGTTTTCTATTAGGTAACGGCTTAACTTGATGATATGACGTGACAGGTTGTCATGTGCCGTCATCAGGATGTCATGCCAATAGATCGCTGTATGATGATATAAACGTAGCGTGGGAAGTTTTTGGTGGGGCTCTTGGCTGTAATCTTGAATAGCGTGAGGGTAAGAGGTGAGTGCTAATGGTATAAGATATAGCGGGATAGGAAATCGCCACTAAGATTGGCAGGATAAAGGTAAGTACCGCTAAGCAGGCAAGGTGGAAGAGGAGTGTACAAAAGCCACAAGCTGCCCTAAGCCCTAAGGTATCATTATCGTCCATTGACTTAGCGGAATGATCAGGGTCATGGAAGTCCATGAAGCCCGAGTCCGTCATTTTTTCCCCACCACCATGTTCACCCATGTGAACCATTGATGATGCTGGCAGCGTTATTAGCTGTTTTGTCGGTGAATGGGGGAGGTTGTGATGCTGATGCATCGTCGGATTCATATCCATGTGGCTCATTCCATGAGCTTGCATGTTTAATTGTGATATGAGAGGAACGACATAAATGGCAATGACCGCAAACAGGCTAAGCAAGACGGGAAAACGTCTTGCTTGCTTATTTGGTTGAATCATTGACCATGTCATCACATAACCCTTATGGAGAAACGAATATCAAGGCCGTTAGCCTTGAATATCACCAGCATGTTCTTGCGCGCTTGAAACAATACATTCCCCAGCAAGGTTAGGTGCGACGCCTACATCAAAACCATCTTTTTCCATGCCTGGTAACCATTTGTCAGTCCAATCCATACTAGAAATCTCTAAAGGGGTAAAATCGGGATAGTCTTTTTGTCCCCATGAAAGTGCTAATTCTAGTGTTGGCCAAATGGGCAATATTTTATCTTGGCCAAGAGGGAGGATTAAGCAGCCTTGTGCATCGGATAGGGTCCAAATGCTGTTCTTTTTCTTAATGAGTGCGATGACTTCGTCGTAACGTTGGCGACTCGGTAAGCGGAAAAATGTCTCGTTAAGAGAAGAAGTCTCAGTCATAGGATTTGCTCTAATGAAAAAAGAAGGCATTTTACCATAAGAAATCTTAATGGGGCGGCCTAGTGGGGGAATACTTTAGATAAAATCGTACAGCAGGCGATAAAAAAGCAAAACAGAAGGCGATGCCCAGTATGTTTTGCTTTTCCCTAGGTGACTTTTAATACGTGCTAAACAGTTGATCAAGTGTCGCCAGATGCTGTTGCTTTGCATCCGCTGACATCCAGCTACCGACAATGCTGTTTTTCGCCAATTGGTGCAGTTCTGCTTTGCTCAGATCGGACTCTTTTATCAAAGCATGATAGTTGTCCACCATATAACCGCCAAAGTAGGCAGGGTCGTCTGAATTGACGGTAGCGTTGAGGCCGAGCTTTAGCATGTGCTTAATGGGGTGATTTGTTAAATCATCGACCACACACAGTTTTAGGTTAGACAAGGGACAAACGGTGAGGGTTAAGTTGCGCGCTTTGATTTGCTTAACGAGCTGTTCATCCTCAAGTGCTCTGTTGCCATGGTCAATACGATCCACTTGTATAAGGTCAATGGCTTGCCATACGTAGTCTGCAGGGCCTTCTTCACCAGCATGGGCGGTCACTTTCAGTCCCAACTCTTGGCAGGCTTTGAAAACGCGAGCAAATTTTTCTGGGGGATGGCCTATTTCCGAGCTGTCTAATCCTACGCCATCAATCCAATCAAGATAGGGTTTGGCAAGTTCTAGAGTTTCAAATGCACTGTCTTCGCTTAAGTGGCGCAGAAAAGACATAATGAGTTTAGACGTCATTCCCCACTGTTCTTCTGCTTCTTTTAACGCTTTATAAATGCCGCTGATTTGTGGCTCGAAGTCCACCCCACGGGACAGATGCCCTTGAGGGTCAAAAAATATCTCCACATGCACGACATTTTCTTGATGTACTTTGGTCAGGTAGGCCATCGTCAAATCATAAAAGTCCGCTTCTTTTAACAGGACGGACATGCCTTGATAGTACAGGTCCAAGAAGTCCTGAAGATTGGTGAATTGATAGGCGGCTTTCAGGTCTTCAACATTCGAGTATTTTAGCGGGATCTGGTTGCGTTCAGCCAGTGCAAACATCTGTTCGGGTTCAAAGGTTCCCTCAATGTGAAGGTGTAGTTCGGTTTTTGGCATTTTTTCGGCCAGTGTCATCAGTGTTTCCACACTCATGGGATACCTCTTTTTCATTTAACGGGCATCGCTGCGGATGCTTTTGTGTGTTGTGATGCGCGTATCTTTAACAGCTGGGAAAGGACGGATATGGCGATTTCCCCAGGCTGCTTTGAGCGCAAATTGTGTTCACCCATTGGGCAATGCATTTGGTCTATTTGAGCTTGAGTGAAGCCTTTATTGGCTAACTTATGGCGGAACCGAGCACTTTTGGTTTGCGATCCAATAACCCCGATAAAGGCCGCATCGTTACGTTTTATTACGGCTTCGGTCAGCTCTAAATCCAGTTGATGGTTGTGCGTGAGTACCAAATAAAAAGTATTGGCAGGCATGTCGGCAACTTCATCAACGGGGTAATCGCTTATTTTAGTGGTCACCTTGTCCGATACCTGTGTCGGGAACTCATCTTGACGACTATCTACCCAGATTAAATGGCAAGGGATATTTTCTAAACAATGCACAATAGCTCGCCCCACATGTCCCGCACCAAAAATCGCAATGGTTAACGGAGATTGCAGGACACTTTCAAACAGTAATGTCACAAAGCCACCACAACATTGTCCTAATGTCGCCCCAAGGGGATAATCTTCGGTGCTCGTTTGACTGTCTTTTTCGCTGAGTTTTTCCCTTGCTTTCGCAATGGCTTTCCACTCTAAATGACCGCCGCCGACTGTACCATAAATGGCATGCTGTGTAACAAGCATGCGAGCGCCGATTTCCCTTGGTGTAGAACCTTTTATGGCAAACACAGATACCATCACAAAATCGATACCTGATTTTTCCAATTTAGCGGCTTCTTGAACCCATTTCGTATCCATGATTTAGCTACCTCGATATGTACTGTAGCCATAGGGAGAAACTAAAACAGGAACATGGTAGTGGCTGGTTGCATCATTGATACCAAAGCGAATTACCACCTCATCCAAAAACAGTGGCTCCGCAAGCTGTTTGTCTAAGCGGCGATAATAATCCCCGATGGCAAACTCTAGTTCATACACGCCTTGATGAAAGTCCTTCTCGGACAGGATAGGCTGGTCACAGCGACCATCACTGTTTGTAATGCTGGTGTTAATTTTGACTTTATCACCATCGATCAGCTCATAGAGCGTGATGGCAACGCCCGCCGCTGGGGTGCCGTGTGTTGTGTCCAGAATGTGCGTCGTTAGGTATCCCATATGGTTTTCTCTCCTGTGATCGCTTTTCTTATGCCGATTGATCCACTACTTAAAGCGACACTGTTTAAGGTGTTACATTACAGGTGTTCTGCCAAGGGGGTAGGGTGTTTTATAAAGTGCTTTCGCTTTTTTATCAATAGTGCTTTCGCTGTTTTCGATCCGGTTTTTAAAATGATAGATGAAAAGCTATCGATTCTCCGCCTATAGAGAATCGATAACCCATTTACATTAAACGACTGTTATTGGGGGATTTTATCGGTAATGCCTTGAACATACCAATTTACTCTTGCTAGTTCTTGGTCTGTCAACGAATGGCCAGCAGGCACAACGATTTTCCCGGTATTGTCTTTAATAGGTCCAGTGAACGGTTTGAGTTTGCCTGATTTGATGGCAGCCAATGTTTCATCAATTTTAGCGCGTACGTCTTTTGGCAGGTTGGGATTGATGGAAGCCAGTTGCAACATGTTGTCGTGGAACCCACCCCAGAAATCCTGCGACTTCCAAGTACCGTCCATCACTTGTTGTACGGTTTTTATATAGTAGGGTGCCCAGTGATCACGTACTGAGAAAATATGTGCTTGAGGAGCAAATTTACTCTGATCCGATGCTTGACCAATGGCGCGAGCACCACGTTTTTGTGCGGCAATCAGTGGCGCAGGGCTGTCGGTATGTTGAATCAGTACGTCCGCTCCCTGATCCATTAGAGCATTGGCTGCGTCGGTTTCTTTACCTGGGTCATACCAAGTGTTTGCCCAAACAATTTTTAGCTT
Organism: Marinomonas spartinae; assembly: GCF_016461715.1. GTDB lineage: Bacteria > Pseudomonadota > Gammaproteobacteria > Pseudomonadales > Marinomonadaceae > Marinomonas > Marinomonas spartinae_A. The sequence continues at coordinate 22,158 of NZ_JAEMUI010000019.1, forward strand.
GATATTGGGGTTAACACTTTTTGCTCCCATGTAGGTCGCATCGATATCACGGATAACTTCCGGAATAGGGAAGGCTCCGATGTAACCAATGGTATTGGTTTTAGTAAGCAATCCAGCGGCAACACCAGAAATATAACGGCCTTCGTAGGTACGGAGAACATAAGTGCCTAAATTTTTCGCCCGCTTATACCCTGTGGCGTGTTCGAACACCACATTAGGGAAGCGTTTAGCGGCTTTAACGGTTGCATTCATGAAGCCAAATGATGTCGTAAAGATGACTTTGTTGCCCGCTTTGACAAGTTGGGTAATGACACGTTCTGCGTCGGCGCCTTCTGCCACGTTTTCAACATACGTCGTTTTTACTTTCCCTTTGAAATATTTCTCCATTTCTTTACGGCCTTGGTCGTGCTCGTAACTCCAGCCCAGATCTCCCACTGGGCCAACGTATACGAAGCCTACTTTAAAAGGCTCTTCTGCTTGAGCCATGGTGACGCCAAGCATGAGGCCTACGCCAAGTAATAAACTCTTTAACTTCATGATGAAACTCCTTGTGCCCTTCGGCGGTTTTGTCGTTGTTAATGGAACGCTTTATTCTATTGTTATTGGTATGTGGCCTTTTATGGCTTAAATTGGCGTCATGGTTAGGCCATATGTCTTGGATCAAACGGTTTTCCGAGTGATCGAGGCGCCAACAGTTTTTCTTTAAATTTATCCGCACTGATGATGACCATGACGAATACTGTCGCCACATAAGGCAACATGGCTAATAAGTTGGTCGAAATGGTCCAGCCGAATCCTTGGAGAACCAAATGCATAATGCTGGCCAAGCCAAACAAATAGGCTCCCAGCATAATGCGTCCAACCCGCCAAGAAGCAAAGACCACCAGCGCAAGGGCAATCCAGCCACGGCCAGCTGTCATGTTTTCCGCCCACATAGGGGTATAGACTAAGGACATATAAGCCCCAGCGATCCCCGTCATGGCACCACCAAACATAATGGCCAAATAGCGGACCCGAAGTACCTTGATGCCAATGGCATTGGCGGCATTGGGGTTTTCACCGACGGCTTTGAGTGTTAGTCCCAAGCGAGTTTTGTTAGCAACATACATAATGAGCACGGTCATGATGAAAGAAAGGTAGACCAACAGATCGTGCTCGAAGAGAATTTTGCCAAGGTACGGAATGGAGGATAGGTACGGGATGGGGATGGGATTAAAGCCTTGAATGGTTTTACCGACAAAATCCGATCCGACAAAGGCGCTTAATCCTGTGCCAAAGATGGTTAATGCGAGCCCCGTGGCCACTTGGTTGGCGCCAAGGTGCAACACTAAAACACCAAAGATGAGGCTCATGACACAACCCATAGCCATTGCCGCAAGCACGCCAAATGCCATGTTGCCAGTTGAGTAGGCTGCTAAAAAACCAACGACGGCTCCCATGAGCATCATCCCTTCCTGGCCTAAGTTCAGTACCCCAGACTTTTCACATATGACTTCGCCAAGAGCAATAAATAATAAGGGAGTACCTGTTTTTATTGCGGAGAATAATATTTGTGCTATGAAATCTGCGTCCAAAATAGGCTCCTAAGCCGTGGCTTGATGAGTGAAAACAAGGCGGTTGCGAATAAAGAAATCGCACGCCAATAAGAAGAAAAGCAAAACGCCTTGAAACATACCGACCACCGCAGTGGGAATATTCATTTGAATCTGTGCCAGATCGCCACCCATATAGAGTACGGCCAAAAAGATGGCCGCAATAATCGCACCCAGAGGGTGTAAGCGACCCAGATAGGCGACGATGATGGCGGAGTAACCGTATCCAGGGGAAACGTTAGGCACCAATTGGCCTATGGGGCCAGTCACTTCACATACACCCGCTAGACCTGCCAGCGCACCAGCAAGGAGCATAACAAACCAACTGAGCTTTTTGCTGCTAAAGCCTGCGTAGGTTGCCGCTGGTTCGTCAGAGCCAAAGACACGCACTTGAAAGCCTAAGTGGGTTTTAGACAAGATAAACCAAGCCACAACAGCAGACAGTAGAGACAGCAAAATGCCCAAATGAATTCGAGTTCCCGCAACGAGAATCGGCAGCATGGTTTGATCCGAAAACATAGCAGATTCAGGAAAACCGTAGCCATCAGGGTCTCGTAGTGGCCCATTGACTGCCCACACCAGTAGATAAAAGGCAATGTAGTTAAACATAATAGTGGTGAGAATAAGGTTCGAGTTGAAGCGTAGTTTTAAATAGGTGGGAACAGCAGACCAGGCAATACCCGAGGCAACGCCGGCCAAAAGGGTTAAAGGTAAGGCTAAGGCGCTGGTAGAATCGCCAAAGGCTAGTGCGACCGCCGACCCCCCTAATGCTCCAGCAAGTAATTGGCCTTCTGCACCAATATTCCACATATTGGCCCGATAACAAAGTGATAAGCCCACAGCACAAAGTAGCAGGGGGCACATTTTTACCAGCATTTCTCCCACATTATAGCCATCAGACAAAGGGGCGATGAGTAATACATGCAACGCCTCAATCGGGTTTTTGTCGAGCGCCGAAAAAAGAATACAGCCAAAAATAAGGGTGAGAGCAATCGCCAGCAGGGGCGAGACAAGTGTCATTAATTGGCTAGGTTGCGTTCGCGCTTGAATACGCATCATGCTGTGGTCTCCTGTAACATGTCAGCATCATGCTGTTGGTTGTTAATAAAGGTCCCTGCCATCCATTGGCCAATTTGGTCTATGTTGGTGTTTTGGGTACGGACAATAGGAGACAAATAACCATCGCATACGGCTGCCATTCGGTCTGCTAGTAAGAATAGTTCATCAATGTCTTCTGATATCAATAAAATGGCAGCCCCTTGGTCGCGTAGTTCTAATAACGCTTGGTGAATCGCTAATGCTGCACCGACATCTACTCCCCATGTCGGGTGTGCGCAAATCAATACATCAGGTCGTTGGCCGATTTCGCGTCCCATAATGAATTTTTGTAAGTTCCCGCCACTTAAGCTTTTTGCTTCAGAAAATTCGCCGTGGCATTTGACGCTGTAATCACTGATCAGTTGTTTGGCATAGTCTTTTAGTTGCTTCCATTGGACTAAGCCGTATTTGATAAAGCCTTGACTGTGGGTGAGGAGGGTATTTTCCGTTAAGCTCATATCGGGAACCGCGCCTCGGCCTAAGCGCTCTTCGGGGACATAAGCCATGCCAAGCTGTCGTCGTATAGCGGTTTTTAAATTGCCAATTGGTTGGCTCTTCATGGTTAGGTGAGCGTTGACGGGACGGCTGTCTTCGCCGCTGATAATGGCCATCAATTCGTCTTGTCCATTGCCGGCGACACCTGCAATACCGAGAATTTCACCTGCTTTTAGCTCAAGGTTGATGTGTTTTAGTGAAGTGCCAAAGGGATGTTGTGTGCTAAGGGAGAGATCATGAATCTGAAAGCGTACCTCCGTTCCCTCTTTTTTGGAGTAACCAGCCTCTTGTTCTGCTAAGTCGCCCACCATCATTTTAGCAATGGAATGGGACGTTTCTTCTGCAGGAGAGCAAGTATTGATGACTTTGCCACCTCGTAAAATGGTGGCTTTTTCACAAATTTCGGTGACTTCGTGCAGTTTGTGGCTAATGAATAGAATACTGCACCCCTCTGCGGCGAGTGTTCGCAGTACGCTAAAAAGACCAGACACTTCTTGAGGGGTCAACACTGAGGTCGGTTCGTCCAAAATCAAGAGTTTTACTGATTGGACTAAACAACGCATTATTTCTACCCGTTGTCGTTCTCCAATTGAGAGTGAGTGTACGTAACGATGGGGATCGATATTCAAACCATACTCTTGGGATAATTGACGGATTTTCTCAGCAAGATTGCCAATAGAGGCCAGTTGAGGTTTGCTCAAACAGAGTTCGATATTTTGGCTGACCGTTAGCGTTTCGAACAGAGAAAAATGCTGAAAGACCATGCCTATCCCAAGCTCTCTCGCCGTGGAGGGTGATTTGATTTCTATTTCTTTGCCATCCCAGATAAGTTGACCTGTGTCTGGCGCGACGACACCATAAATGGTTTTGACGAGAGTGCTTTTTCCAGCACCATTTTCTCCCAGCAAAGCATGAATTTCTCCAGGCATGAGGCTCAGGCTAATATTGTCATTGGCAAGACAGCCAGGATACTGCTTGCTGATATTGATCAGTTCCAGTCTAGGTGAAATATGCTGTGCGGTTTTGGTGTTATTCACAAAAATTTCCCATCTTAAAAAGGTCCGGCCGTGTTATTAACAATAGAGTGACTCGGTATATAAACTGCATGCTGCACAAGCCACGCCACTTTATGTCTCTTATTAGCGCGTTTAACCAAAAAAGTCGCACTTTTTTTGTGCTTTGGTTTTTTTGTTTGCCCTCTTATAGGGCTTATAAAATAGTTGACTGATTGGTTCACTTAGCTCATTTTGTTTATATGAAATGTTTGTTTCTTTTAATCAATATTTGTGCCAATTTTTTTATGTTATTTTGTGGCAATCTACTGTGTATGGTGAAGTTGCCATGGAATTGTCTTTTTTATGGGGTGATGTGATGTCTTATGATCGTGATTTAGTTGGCTATGCAGGAAAACCAGTCCATCCGCATTGGCCTAAGAATGCCAAGGTGGCGTTGCAGTTTGTCTTGAATTATGAAGAAGGGGGTGAAAATTGCATTCTGCATGGCGATAAGGCCTCGGAGGCGTTTTTATCCGAGATGATCGGGACGGATGCCAGAGAAGGTGTTCGTCACATGAGTATGGAGTCCCTTTATGAATATGGTAGTCGTGCTGGGGTATGGCGTGTTCTGTCGTTGTTTAAAGAGATGGGAATTCCGTTGACCATCTTTGCCGTTGGTATGGCCCTTGAGCGTCATCCAGAGATTGCTAAGGTTTTTGTTGAGGAAGGGCATGAAGTTTGTAGTCATGGCTATCGATGGATTGACTATCAGTACGTGGATGAAGAAACCGAGCGTGCTGATATGAAAAAAGCCATTGATGTTATTACCAAGCTGACAGGCCAACGTCCTTTAGGCTGGTACACAGGGCGAACAGGACCGAATACTCGTCGTTTGGTCGCGGAGGAAGGGGGATTTCTATACAACGCAGACGACTACAGTGATGATTTACCGTTCTGGCGTTTGGAAGGGGGGAAACCTCAATTAATGGTACCTTATACCCTTGATACCAATGATATGCGTTTTGCGGCGATGCAGGGTTTCAATACAGGCGAGCATTTTTTTCAATACTTAAAAGACGCGTTTGATACCTTGTATGAAGAAGGAAAAACGCAACCAAAAATGTTGTCTATAGGGCTGCATTGTCGTCTGATCGGTCGTCCTGCTCGCATCGCAGGGCTAAGACGCTTCCTCAGTTATGTGAGTCAGTTTGATGATGTTTGGTGTGCACGACGCGTCGATATTGCCAAACACTGGCATGAACATTTTCCTTATCAAACAAAAGCTTAATTATACAAACAATGAATTATATGGAGAAAAGCATGACAGACCAGCTGTCCGTTCCGATGGAATTTCAGACATTGGAGGGAGTGTTTGACGCTAAACCAAGTACCATGACGAAAGAGATGTTTATTGCGGTGTTTGGTTCAGTGTATGAGCACTCTGCTTGGGTTGCTGAACAGGCATGGCAGGCAATGAGCCACAAAAACAGCCTGACTGACTATGATAAGAAAGAGCATTTAGCGCGTTTGTTGTTTGATGTGGTCGAACAAAGTACGAATGATACAAAACTGGCTTTATTGCGAGCTCATCCAGATTTGGCGGGTAAGGCGGCATTGGCTGGGGAAGTGACTCAAGACTCTAGTAGTGAGCAAGCTGGCGCTGGTTTAGATCAATGTACGCCCGAAGAGCTTATGCGTTTTACCGATTACAATGATCGTTACAAATCGCGCTTCGGTTTTCCTTTTATTATGGCGGTAAAAGGCGCGACCAAAGAGGCCATTTTGTCGGCTTTTGAGCAGAGGATTCATCATTCTTCACAGGAAGAGTTCAAAATGGCCATGCGACAGGTTCACCAAATTGCTCGCTTTCGTTTAGCTGAGAAATAGCATCCTCCCCCAAGGTAAGTGTGCCTATCTTGGGGGATTTAGTGTCTTACCTTATGTAATTTTCTATACACTGTGCGCTATAAAATGGTACAATAATGCTTCTATTTTACACAAAGTTTCCAATTGATTATTCTCCCTGAGTCAAGGGCTGAATAGTCTTTCTCTTGTTTTAGGAATATAGCGGTATTGTGCTCATATAATTTGCTTGAAAAGCTACTAAATCAAGGGGAATTGGAGACGGATGTCGATTTTGGTGATAAATACATTGTTAATTTAGTCCTGCTATTAATAGCGTTAGTGGACTGTTTTTTAATGGTAGTTTTTTCACTAGGGCAGCCTGATCTATTCGCAAGCTTGCTCTATTTTTTTTGTTTTGCCTTTTCTGTTTGGCTTTTCTCTATTAATCGAAGCAAATGGCTTAGCTGGATGCGGGTTGTTGCTCCTTTTTTGGCCATTGCCCAAATCGTCTTTTCTTGTTTTTTTGTATTGGGTTCTGGAAGTGGCCTACAGTGGCTGTTGGTCATGTTTTCATCCTATTCTTTTTTAAGTTTTCAAAAAAGTGAGCGATTTTGGCAAGTCATCACTATTGTTAGTTCATTTTTAGCGTTTATCTTATGTCAGTTATATGCCCCACGTAGTGGTCTCTTGCTAGATCAATCCGAGCAGACGGTTTCGATTATTTTAGTCTTTATTTATTCTTTGTTTTCATTTGGACTGGCTGTTCAGGCGCTGGTTGGACGCTTGTTTCGTGTCAATATGAGATTAAGAGAGCTGGCTGAGAGAGACGTATTAACGGGGTTGCCGAATCGTCGTAAGGTATTAAATGAGGCTCTGGCTATTTTTAACGAAGCGCTGGAATCTTCAGGCGTGTGTTCATTTGCTATTATCGATTTTGATCATTTTAAGAGGATTAATGACTCTTATGGGCATGAAGCTGGTGATCTTGTTTTGCAGAAAGGGGCGAGTGCGATGTCCCTTTGCTTGCGGAAACAAGATAAAATAGGCCGCTATGGCGGTGAAGAGTTTGTTATTATTATGCCTGATACGGATGCTTCAGAGGCTATATCGAAAATGGAGTTCTTAAGGGCGTCGATTGAGTCTTTGAATATTGTGTCGAGTCACGGTATTCGTATTCCTGTTACGGTCAGTATTGGTGTCGCGTCTAGGTCTCAGGAAACCGTTATTTTTGAGGATGTGTTGGCGCTGGCTGATAAAGCGTTATACAAGGCGAAGAAAGCGGGTCGTAATAAAGTGTATTAGTTTACCTTGATGTTTTTTATGTGTTGTGACCTTTCTCTGATAGCCTGAGGGGACACTGTTGTTTATATGCCTTTTTTATCCTTATGTATGAGGTTGCTTTGCTTAACGTTATTTTTCGTTGTGATGATTTTTGGGTGCTAAATAAACCTGTTGGTATGAGTTTCCACGCTGAATCTGATGAGAGTGGGGTGATGAAAACATTAAAGCAAGATTACCCCAGTATGACGTTTTATCCTGTTCATCGCCTTGATAAAATGACTTCGGGAATTTTGCTGGTGGCGTTGAACAAAGAAGCGGCCGCAAAGTTTGGGGAGTTATTTGAGCGACATCAAATAGAAAAACGCTATATTGCGCTGTCGGACCGTAAGCCTAAAAAAAAGCAAGGGTCTATAAAAGGAGGCATGGTGCCCAGTCGCCGTGGGCAATGGCGTTTAACAACCGAAAATGACAACTTGGCCGTGACGCAATTCTTTTCGACTTCTTTTGATGGTTTTCGGGCTTTCATTGTGCGGCCATTAACGGGCAAAACGCACCAAATTCGTGTGGCCTTAAAAAGCCTTGGTTCTCCCATTTTTGGTGATGATCGGTACAGTGGAACACCAGCAGATCGTGGTTACTTACATGCTTACTCTGTGTCATTTGAATGGGCAGGGGAGTTGAAAAGCTATTGTGTCATGCCATCAAGCGGCGAACACTTTAATGCAAAATTTTGTGATTTTGTTCGTGCGCACTTTGCTGAAAAATTTTTAAAATGGCCTTCTGGCAAATAAAACCTAAGCGTCTCGCTTGTTATGAGAGCGACTTAGGGCGGGATGATGAATGAAGAATATTTTGGCATATTGCCGACCTGGTTTTGAGAAAGATTGTGCAGCTGAGCTGGCACAAATGTCATCGGAAAAAGGATTTTATGGTTACGCGAAAGTGGTGCCGGACTCAGGCTTTGTAGTGTATCACTTTGATCATTCGGAGCCTGCGGAAACCTTGATTGAACAATGGACTTTTAATCGTTTGATTTTTGCTCGTCAAATTATCGCTGTCAACGAAGTGATTCATTTTGAGTCCGGTTCACGGGTAGAGTCTTTGTTAAGTGCTGCGCGTCAGTTGCCTCTTGCGGAAGAGGTGTGGATAGAGACAGCCGATACGAATGATGCCAAAGCCTTGTCTGGTTTGATTAAAAAATTAGACAAGCCGTTAAAGCAAGGCTGGAAAAAGTCTGGCGTACTACGAAATAAAGCCATTGGTGTTCGTCATCATGTGTTCTTGCTGGATGGTGAGTCTGCCTATTTAGGCGTGTCCTATGCGGCTTGTCGTAGTGAGTTTCCCATGGGTATTCGTCGCCTACGTTTTCCTGCTGCTGGGCCGAGTCGTTCTACGCTTAAGTTAGAGGAAGCTTTTTTGCAGTTTGTTCCAGAGAAAAAACTGGCAAAAGATTTAACGGAGGGGATGACGGCTGTTGATTTAGGTGCTGCGCCTGGTGGTTGGACTTATCAGTTTGTGAAAAGAGGCATTCATGTGTTTGCGGTCGATAATGGACCAATGCAAAAAGCACTGATGTCGAGTGGCTTGGTTCAGCATGAAAAAGCGGACGGGTTTAAGTATGAGCCGCCCTATACGGTTGATTGGCTAGTATGTGACATGGTAGAGCGTCCAATTAAAGTAGCTGAATTGATGGCGGATTGGTTTGCTAAGCGTTGGACGCGTCGCGCGATCTTTAATTTGAAGTTGCCTATGAAAAAACGTTATCAAGAAGTGATGTTGTGCATTGAGCTTATTGAAGAAAGGCTCCATAAAGCGGGTGTGGGTTTTCAATACCAAATAAAACACCTTTATCACGATAGGGAAGAAGTTACTCTGTGCATTATTGCGAGCTAATTACCGTGAACTTGAGCTAGGCATTATTAAATGCTGTCTGAATCTTGTTTGATGATGTGATCTAAGGCACCGCATAAATATGAAAAGCCCCACTATGGATCATAGTGGGGCTTTTCATTAGCTGGCTTTTCATTAACTATGGTGCTAGATAGAGTCGCTTGGGCTGAAGGCTTTATAGCCCATGGCTTCTTCCATCAGCTTGTCACGACCGTAGATGTCATTACGAAACTCTGGCATACCGTTAGCATTGGCTACCACCGTAAAGTAAACCAAATACACTGGAATATAATGAGGCAGAGTGAGCACTTTGGTTTGTTTGCTTTTTATTGCGTCAGCCAATTCTCTGAGGTCTTTACCATCGGTCATCAGGCTTTTTGCGAAAAGAGCGGGTCGTTCAAGGCGGATGCAGCCTGAGCTAAAAGCACGGTTTCTCGCCCTAAATAAGCGTTTGGCGGGAGTGTCGTGCAGATAGATTTCGTTTCTATTTGGAAACATAAATTTATAAGAGCCAAGCGCGTTGTTTTTATCTGGTGTTTGTTCAAAGCGAAACGCTAGGTTCTCTTGAGAAATGGCTTTCCAGTTGATTTGCGTTGGATCCAGTTCTTTGGCCCCAATTCCCCAATTGGCAAATACTTTATAGCCGTGTTTGCTTAAGTAGTTTGGGTCGGCTTGCAGCTTAGGTAGCAGGTTTTCGCGAGCGATACGATCCGGTACTCGCCAGGTTGGGTTTACCACCATGTAAGTCATGATAGCTTTAAAGACAGGCGTCTTTCTATCCGGTGTGCCAATGATGGCTTTCATGGTGGTGTGATTACCATTTAAATACATATCGACAGAATAATTGGTTAAATCGACCCATATACGATTGGCTTCTAGTTGGCTTGGTAGCCAGCGCCATCTTTCTAGGTTGTAGGCAATCTGTTCTGCACGACGTTTAAGTGGGACATTGAGGGTTTTAATGGTGTTTGGGCCCGCTGCTCCATCGGCAATAAGGTGGTGGCGATTCTGAAAACGTTCTAATGCTTGCTTGAGTTGCTTGTCAAAGCGATCCTCATCTACTTTTCGAGTGGAAAAGCGAATATCGCCCAGTTGTACAAGGCGAGCACGTAACTGTGCAACCCGTGGGCCTTGATCACCAATAGCGAGAGGTTTGCCGGGTGTGACCAGAATGTCTTTCTCTTTTTTAGATAACTCCTGATAGTAGACCAGCCATTTCTGTAAAATTTGATATTGTGGGCTTCTTGGTGCTAGCAAATGTAATGAATTGACCATGTTGTTGACGGATGCCATTTGTAGCAGCTTTTTCCAGTCATTGCTGGGTGCATCCAGTTGCCAGTTGGGGTCAATAAGCTGTGGCTCATAGCGTCCATTACTTAAATCGTGGGCGTAACTTGCCAATGCGATGGTGGTGATGACATCCATTTCTGCCAATTGTTGAGGCGTTGGGTTTTTTAGAGACAGGTAATGTTTAATGATACCTACATGATAGTGGATCGGATTGAGACCATGGGTATTGGCTTTCTCAAGGATATCGACCAATTTATAGATGGATAAGTTGATCCGTTTGTCTTTGATCCACATAGGGCGGTAGTCACGATGTTTATAAACATCTAGAACCGTATTGTTCGGGATAGCTTGTCCAGCCACTGGGGTAAAAGCATGTAGCATTAAGGCGACTTGGTCTTTTACGCTGCTTTCTATTTGCGATTCACTGGGAGGCTTGGCTACCAATCCTTGTTCTGTTTGCTGGCTTGCGCAGGCGTTCAAAAGGAATGTAAAAAAGACTAGGGTCACAAGTCTCGTTAACGCATTGGTCATTGGTTGCTCCTGATGTTGATTTAGTCCGTTGATAACGTAGCGTTTTCTAAGTCTGATATGATGAGTAAGGCTTCTTCTCTTGAGTGACCACAAATCATTTCTTCAGCGGCGAATGCTTGGCAAACAGTTGGCCGATTAGGGCTATTAAAGATGCCACAGCGGAAATCTTCAAGTAAGTGTATACATCTTTCTCCTGCGGCTTTCCCATTTGGCATTCCAGGAATAGGGGAAGATATAGAAGGTGCTATACAACAAGCACCACAATGAGGACGACATTGCATAAAAGCAAATTACCTTCTTTAATAAATAAGATGGGACGCATTCAATATGCATTTGACCAAGGTTATTTAGATTTTCATATTTCATGGGTATTTTAGAGTATCGAGGCCGTTGGTCATAGAGGATAATCTAAATAAGCGTGTGATTTGATAAGGTGTCGTTTTTTTCATGGTATATAAAATATTAGTTGTTGAAGACAGTCCAGTTGTGCAAAACGTGTTAAAGCATTTGTTGAGTCAGTTAACTATTTATGTGCCAACTGTCTGTTCCTGCTATAAGGAAGCCGAAACAACCTTAGCATCTCAAAAGGGAGGAGAGTTTTTTACCGCCATAGTGGATTTGAATCTGCCTGATGCTCCTAACGGTGAAATAGTGGATTTAGTATTGGGGTCAGGTGTTTCTTGTATTGTGTTAACAGGGAATTTCAATGATGACCTTCGTTTAGAATTGCTTAATAAAGGTGTGTTGGATTATATAACGAAAGACAGTCGTTACTCTTTTGATCATGTTATAAAAGTGATAGAGCGCCTAAGAAAAAATCAACATATTAAAGCGTTGGTCGCAGATGATTCGTCAACCAGCCGTCTATTTGTGAAAAGCCTACTAGAGCAATACCGTTTTAATGTGGTTGAGGCTGAAGATGGTCAGCAAGCATTGGCAAAATTGGAAGAAGATCCTGAAATTCGTCTTTTTATTACCGATCATGATATGCCCATAATTAATGGTCATGATCTGGTGCGTATGCTGCGTCATAATAACCGCTTTAAAAATTTAGTGGTGATTGGGTTGTCAACGGGTAATGATAGTGCGTTGTCTGCAAAGTTTATCAAAGCTGGGGCCAACGATTTTTTGAAAAAGCCGTTTTATCACGAAGAGTTTCATTGTCGTATTACTCATAACTTGGAATCACAAGAAATGCTCGAAACCATTCGGGATTTGGCTAATATTGATGTGCTGACTAAGTTGAAAAATCGGCGTTATCTTTTTGATGAGGGAGAGTCTTTCTATAAGCAGGCAATTTCCCAAGGCAATGGGGCTGGGTTTGCAATGCTGGATTTGGATCATTTCAAATGCGTTAACGATACCTATGGTCATATGGTGGGTGATACTTTGTTGGAGCTGGTTGGTAAAGAAATCGGCCTCGCTTTCCCGGAATCATTGATTTGTCGATTTGGTGGAGAAGAGTTCTGTATTGTATCAAATGAAGAGGATGATATTTTTGAGCAAAAGCTCATTGGCTTTCAGGTATCTTTGCGTGAAAAGGAGTTTACTGGGGCTAAGATAAAAGTGACGTGCAGTATTGGTGTGTGTCGCAAAAATCAAGACAGTCTTGATGACGCCGTGAGAGTTGCCGATAAAAAACTTTATCAGGCTAAGAGTAATGGACGCGATAGAATAGAGTTTGATTAGTTGCGTTTTTAATCTTCTGCGTATGTGATAGATGTGAGGTTTAATGCTTACAAGTGTTTCGAAACCCTTGTAAGCAAATGCAGGCCGATAAACGAATGCAGAAAAGAGGCTAGTTTAGTATTTGGGCGAGTAGCTGTCTTACTGTGCCTGGTTCGAAAGGCTTGCCGCAAATGGCATCGACGCCTTCTTGAGCAATGTTTGAAAGTTGGCTGTCCTCAGAGTTGGAGCTGACCATAAGAATGGGGATGTGTGCAATGGCTGGGTTTTGGCGGACAGCGTCGGTTAGTTCTTTGCCGTCCATTTCTGGCATATTGTAATCTGTAACAATCAAGTCAAACTCTTCTGTGTTGAGTTTCTCAATGGCTTGTCGGCCGTTTTCAGCCAATTGAATTTGTTCTATTCCCATCGTATTCAGTGTGCGACTAACATGCTTGCGAGCCATCTTGCTGTCATCTACTACGAGGACGCGCAGAGTTCTGGGGTCGAACAATTCTAAATCGATTTCTTCTTCGGCAATCAAATCAACGGCTGAATAAATAGCCCGTTGTAAATCTCGTTTTGAAAAGGGTTTGGGAAGGATGGCGAGTACGCCGGATTGTCGAAGGTGTTCTAGATGATCGCGGTTTTTTTCACTTGAGATCAGCATGAAGCACTGATTTTCTGTCTCGGGGTTATTGCGAATGGTGTCGATTAGGTCATTGGCTGTGCCATCGGGCAAATACATGGAAGAAATGATTAAATCCGGTGGAAAATTGGCGAGATTTTCCAGTGTTTCTTTAATATTGTTGGTGTAATCGATTTGCTTTACGCCAGCATCTTTCAGGGCTTTACCGATAATTTTTTTTTGCATATCGGACGGTTCGACAAGGAGTAGCGAAAGATCTTTTATTGCGGTGAAGCCTATCATCGTTGAGTTACCCTATTTTTTAGTCATCTTATACAATCCTAGCACATCAGTTAGGTTAAAATGAGCTATTTAGTCATGGTTATTTGGTGGAGAGTATTATTATGGCAATAGCCAGCGCCTGTCATATTTTAGTAAAAACGAAAGCAGAAGCGGAGTCGATTAAAGTGAGACTGGATAAGGGAGAGGATTTCCATAAGTTGGCCAAGCAATACTCCACTTGCCCGTCAGGGAAAAAAGGGGGGGATTTGGGGGAGTTTCACAAGGGGGATATGGTGCCTGCGTTTGATAAGGCGGTATTTTCTGGCCCGTTGTTGAAAATTCAAGGCCCGATTAAGACGCAATTCGGTTACCATTTGATTAAAGTGTTGTACCGATCCTAATTGAAAGATGTTTGGAGGAGAGAGTTATGAATAATCCGATTGCACTAGATGATATGTATTTTGTTGGTCCTCAGGTTTTGGTTGAGGATTTTGCAAAATTAAAAGCCATGGGTTTTGAGCGAGTGATTAACAATCGACCTGATGGCGAAGCCGAGGAACAGCCAGCTTCTGCCGATCTTGAGGCAGAGGCACGGGCGCAAGGGTTAGAATATATTTATAATCCAGTTAATTTGAGTGAGCTAGGGCAGGAGCAGGTGTCTCAACAGATGGCCTCTCTTGAAGAGAGTAAAAAAACTTTTGCGTTTTGTCGTACTGGCACTCGCTCTTCTGTTGCGTGGGTGTTAGTAAATAATGCTCAGGGTAAGGAGTATCAGACTTTGGTTGACTATGTGTCGGCTAAAGGGTTTGATCTTGCTCGTTGCGAAGCCGTAATGCAGCCGCTAGTCGCTCACAATAAGTGAGCTCGTTGAATGGTGTTTTGATATCAACAAAAAACCTGCGGTAGCAGGTTTTTTTAATGCATAAGCATGATATGTGCAAATATTGGATAGGTTAACGTGGAGTCTTTTAGTAAACTTTCGGTACATCAGTGTGATAGGTGAATTATGGTAAGTCGACCATCTTTAGAAACGGCTACCGCGTCAGACCCCGATCGATTCGTTGAACCTTTAGAATTAGGTAAACGAGTAAAAGAGATTCGATTGACAAAAGGGTGGACGCTTGAGGAAGTCAGTAAACGTACAGGGATTGCCCGATCGACATTGTCGAAAATTGAGAATGATCAGGTATCACCAAGTTTCACAATCGTGCAAAAGTTAATTCAAGGGTTGGGAATGGATTTGCCTCAATTGTTTGTTGAAGCAAGTGAACACTCTATTGCTGGCCGCCGAGACATTACTCGTAAAGGTCGGGGGGAACCTCATCCAACGGCGACCTATGAGCATGAGTTATTGAATTATTCCATTAGTCGTAAAAAAATGGTGCCGTTTAAAACGACGGTACGGGCACGTTCCTTCGGCGAGTTTAAGGAGTGGGTTCGCCATGATGGGGAAGAGTTCCTATTGGTGCTGGAAGGGAAAATTAATTTTTTCTCTGAGTTCTATGAGCCAATTGAATTAAAAGAAGGGGACAGTGTGTATTATGATGCCACTATGGGGCATGTGGTTGTCTCTACCTCTAGTAAAGATGCGCTAATCCTTTGGGTGGTCGCTCGCTAAAGGAAAGATAGTCGACTTTAAAAGAATGTTGGTTTTTATTGCTTGTATAACCAGTCATAGAAAAAGAGTGAATTTAAATATTATAAGGTCAAAACAATATGAGTAACTGGAGTTTAGATAGTTGGAGGACGAAGACAGCCTTGCAGCAGCCTGTTTACCCAAATGCGGAGCATTTGGCACAAGTTGAAAATACACTGGGGAAAATGCCGCCTTTAGTGTTTGCTGGTGAAGCTCGCCAGTTAAAAAAAGCGTTATCCAAAGTCGCTAAAGGCGAGTCCTTTTTGTTGCAAGGGGGAGATTGCGCGGAAAGTTTTGCCGAGTTTCATGCTAATAACATTCGCGATACTTTCAAAGTCATGCTGCAAATGGCCGTGGTATTGACCTATGCAGGTAAATGTCCTGTGGTAAAAGTGGGTCGCATGGCGGGTCAGTTTGCGAAGCCTCGATCTGCTGCGACGGAAACGGTTGATGGCGTTGAACTGCCCAGTTATCGCGGTGATATTATTAATGGTATCGAGTTTGATTCATCTGCACGCATACCAGACCCGGAGCGCTTGATCAAAGTGTATAATCAAAGTGCCTCGACAATGAACCTGTTGCGTGCCTTTGCTCAGGGAGGCTATGCTGATCTGCATCAGGTGCACAAATGGAATAATGACTTTTTGCAAGCCAGTCCTGCCGGTGAAAAATACCAAGGTATTGCCGATAAAATCGACGACGCGCTGCAGTTTATGGAAGCGTGTGGCATCGGTAATGTGAGTCAATTGCATGAAACCGAGTTTTATACCTCCCATGAAGCTTTGTTGCTACCTTATGAGCAAGCTTTGACACGTCAAGATAGCTTGTCTGGTGACTGGTACGATTGTTCTGCGCATATGTTGTGGATTGGAGATCGTACTCGCCAACTGGACGGTGCTCATGTGGAGTTTTTGCGAGGTGTACAAAACCCTATTGGTGTGAAAGCTGGTCCGACAATGGATCCTGAAGATCTATTGCGTTTGTGCGATACTCTGAATCCTAAAAACGAAGCGGGACGCTTGAATATTATTGTCCGTATGGGGGCCGATAAGGTCGAAGCGGGTATGCCTAAATTAATTCAAGCGATTCAGCGTGAGGGTAAGCAGGTTGTTTGGAGTAGTGATCCAATGCATGGCAATACCGTTAAAGCCAGCTCTGGTTACAAAACTCGTCATGTGGATCATGTGTTGCGAGAGGTTCAGCAATTCTTCCAAGTGCACAAAGCAGAAGGCAGTTATGCTGGTGGTGTGCATTTTGAAATGACGGGGCAAAATGTGACAGAGTGTGTGGGCGGTGCGTTCCAAGTGTCGGAATCCGATCTTGGTGATCGCTACCATACTCATTGTGATCCACGTTTGAATGCGGATCAGTCTCTTGAGTTGGCCTTTATGATATCTGAAACCTTGAAAAAAGCGCGAGCGTAATTGTTAGGGCGTTTGATTCTCGACACGGGTTTTTATCTCTTTTGTTAAAAAAAATCCCAATCAAGCAATCTTGATTGGGATTTTTTATTGGTGTTTCAGACGTCGAGCTAACGGGCTCTGTCGTCCATATTACCCTTTACGGCGGCGAAAGGCTGACATGGCGGATTTTGATGTAATATCAATTTTTGCCATAATCAGTGCCATTTCTTCCGCTTCAGCTTGTTGTTGAGCTTTTAATTTGTCTTCACGTTCTTTTTTGGCTGCCTTTTCCGCTTCACGCAGCATGCGTTGAATGCTGGCTTTGCTTTTAGGACGCTCCACTTTAGACACCTCAGACGGTTTTTTCGGATCTGCTGCTTTTGCGGCCGATGCAGGAGAGTCCAAGCGATCTTCACCAATGAGCTCGCCAAAAAAGGAACGAGTCGTCGGTTTTGGCTCTACCTCTTTTTTGATGGGGAGCTCAACTGACTTTTTTGTTGCGGCCTTTCTGGTTTTTTTAGGTTGTTCTGCAGTGGACACACCATTAGAGTCAAACAAGGCTTTTTTGCCAAAGCTCAGCGTGGCTGCTTTGGTGGTTGTTTGACCTATTTTGTAACCGCGAAGGCTTTCACCGTTGTAAATTGAGACATAGTCTTTCTCAAGTTCGTAAAGCTCTTCTTTGTCATCGGTTTCAAACAATTCTTCAACAGAGAAGGCACTTAGATCGTGCTCTCGAATGTCATCATATAGAGGGAAGTCTAACCCTTCATTGGCGGCCTCAACATACTGTTCAAAGCGTTGAAAGCCACTATTGAACGAGGTGCCTATATAATGTTTACCGGTAATAGTATTTGTGATTTTAAAAACGACCAAAATCGCTGCCTCTTAACTTAATGTCTTTTAAATAGCACATAAACTCGACTCGCCTTGGAAGTTCTCAAGCGAGCCAAGCTTCTAAAAAATAGGAATTAACGTTTTACGACGAGGTTCAAACCGTCGCGGACGTTGAGATGGACATTTTCGACTCGATTATCGTGCGCAATCAGACGGTTAAGATCATTGACTGCAATGTCACTCGCTTCTACTGGATCAAGGACACGTCCTTGCCAAATAGAGTTGTCAATGATAATAAGCCCGCCAGGAGCAACTAAAGGAAGTACTGCTTCATAATAGTTCAAGTAGTTGCGTTTGTCGGCGTCTATAAATACGAAGTCGAAGGGACCCTCAAGGTCTTGAATCGTATCCAGTGCGGGACCAAAAATCGGCGTGATCTTGTGTCCATTTGGGCTACGATTAAAAAAGGACTGAGCAAATTCGATTGCTCTTGGGTTGGTTTCACAACAGATTAGTTTGCCATCTTCGGGCATACCTTCGGCAATGGATAAAGCAGAGTAACCAGTAAACATACCGATTTCTAATGCGCGCTTAGGTTGTTTGATCGTGCTAAGAAGTTTCAAAGTACGACCAACGATTTTACCTGACAACTTGTTTGGATAGCCCATATCTGAGTAGGTTTTCTCAACCAACTCAATTAATAGGTCCGGTTCTGATTGAGTTGTCTCAATGCAGTAGTTGTCAAGAGTATTAAGATCCATAAGGCCTTTCAGATATTAAGTGTGTTGCGAAACGGATGCCAATTTTACTCTGCCTCCCAAGAATGTCTATGGTAAAAGGGAAGAAAAATACCTTGATTTTTTATGATTCCTTTTTCATTGGTCTGTTTGTCTTTTTTTCTGCCAAATAAGGATTCGCAAGATGGGGCGAAAAATGGTAGTTTATCGGCCTGAAATTGACATGTGCTCTTTGGTATGGAGCACCACTGACTCCAATAGGGGAATAAAATGCCTGTAATTACTCTGCCAGATGGCAGCCAACGTACTTTTTCTAGCCCAGTTACTGTCATGCAAGTGGCTGAAGATATCGGTCCAGGTCTTGCCAAGGCCACCGTGGCAGGGCGTATTAACGGCGCGCTAGTCGATGCTTGTGAACTGATCTCTGATGACGCGGAATTGAACATCATTACGGGTAAAGACCCTGAAGGTGTAGAAATTATTCGCCACTCTTTCGCTCACCTTGTTGGGCACGCAGTTAAGCAATTGTATCCAACGGCACAAATGGCTATTGGGCCTGTCATTAGTGATGGCTTCTATTACGACATTGCTTATGAGCGTCCCTTTACTCCAGAAGATCTGGCGGCGATTGAAAAACGCGTGGGTGAACTGGTAAAAACCGATTACGATGTCGTGAAACACATGACCCCTATAGCAGAGGCTCGTCAGCTGTTTGTGGATCGAGGTGAAACCTATAAAGTCGCTTTGATTGATGACATGGATGATTCTGTTGAGCGTGTCGGCTTGTATCATCACGAAGAATATGTGGATATGTGTCGTGGCCCACATGTGCCAAATACTCGTGTGTTGCGTCATTTCAAATTGATGAAGTTGGCTGGCGCATATTGGCGTGGCGACTCCGATAATGAAATGTTACAGCGTATTTATGGTACGGCTTGGAACGACAAGAAAGAATTGAAAGCGTATCTGACGCGTATTGAAGAAGCTGAAAAGCGTGACCACCGTAAGTTAGGTAAGAAGCTGGATTTGTTTCATGTTCAAGAAGAAGCACCGGGTATGGTGTTCTGGCACCCTAAAGGCTGGAGTTTGTATCAGGCTGTTGAGCAATACATGCGTAATAAACAGCGTGAGAATGGCTATCAAGAGGTGAAAACCCCACAAATCGTGGATCGCGTTTTATGGGAAAAGTCTGGTCACTGGGGTAAGTATCATGAAAATATGTTTACTACCCATTCAGAAAATCGTGATTATGCCGTTAAACCAATGAATTGTCCTTGTCATATTCAAGTGTACAATCAAGGCCTTAAGAGCTACCGAGACTTGCCATTTCGTATGGCAGAGTTTGGTTCTTGTCACCGCAATGAGCCGTCTGGTGCGTTGCATGGCATTATGCGTGTGCGTAACTTTGTGCAAGATGATGGTCATATCTTTGTGACAGAAGGTCAGATCCAGCAAGAGGTGTCTGAGTTTATCGACTTGTTGCATGAAGTGTATGCCGATTTTGGCTTTGATAATATTATCTACCGCCTATCGACTCGTCCTGAACAGCGTGTTGGATCGGATGAGGTTTGGGATAAAGCGGAAAAAGCGCTGGCCGATGCACTGAACTCTGCTCATTTAGATTGGGAGGAATTGCCAGGTGAAGGGGCGTTTTATGGTCCTAAAATAGAATTTTCATTGAAGGATGCCATTGGCCGTATTTGGCAATGTGGCACAATTCAGGTAGATTTCTCTATGCCGACTCGTCTTGGGGCGCAATATGTGGCTGAAGATGGCTCTCGTCAAACACCTGTCATGTTGCATCGGGCCATCGTTGGTTCGCTGGAGCGTTTTATCGGTATTTTGATTGAAGAGAGCGAAGGTGCGTTTCCGCTCTGGCTAGCGCCTGAACAAGTTGTTATCATGAACATTACAGATCGTCAGGCAGATTACTGCTCTGATTTGGAAAAAAGATTAAATTCAAACGGCTTTAGATCAAAACTTGACTTGAGAAACGAGAAGATCGGGTTTAAAATCCGCGAGCACACAATTCAACGCGTACCCTATATGATCGTCGTTGGAGATAAAGAAGTAGAACAGCAGCAGGTTGCTGTTCGTACTCGTACCGGCGAAGATCTTGGGGTGATGAGTGTTTCCGATTTTGAAGCATTGCTTGAAAACGAAGTTGCTCGCCGTAGCCGTAAACAATAAATGGAGATATAGCTATAAAAGGTAATATGAATCGTGGACGTAGTGCCAGTAAGCAGCGTCCTTTAATCAACGAAAACATCCGAGCTAACGAAGTGCGTTTAATCGCCGCTGATGGTGAACAAGTTGGCGTTGTCTCGCTAGACGAGGCACTAAAAGCAGCGCAGGACGCTTCTCTAGATCTAGTGCAAATTGCTGATTCAGATCCAATTGTTTGCAAAATCATGGACTACGGCAAGCATATTTTTGAGGCAAAAAAAGCGAAAGCTGCCCAAAAGAAAAATGCTAAGCAGATCCAAGTTAAAGAAATGAAATTCCGTCCAGGGACGGAGGAAGGGGATTATCAGGTAAAACTCCGCAACCTGATACGTTTCCTTGAAGGCGGGGATAAGGCCAAGGTATCACTACGATATCGCGGCCGTGAAATGGCCCATCAAGAGCTTGGCATGCAGCTTATGAATCGAGTCGCTCAAGACTTAGAGGAATATGGTGTAGTTGAACAAGCCGCGAAAATGGAAGGTCGTCAATTGACGATGGTGCTAGGCCCCAAAAAGAAGAAGTGATTTTAAATAATGTTTTAAGGAAAGCTCAGGCTTTTTAAAAGACCATATTATTAAGAAATTACATTAACATTAACGAATGCGAGAGTGGTTTTATCATGTCCAAAATTAAGTCACACAGTGGCGCGTCTAAGCGCTTCAAACGTACCGCGAATGGTTTTAAACATAAACAGTCTCATACTAGTCACATTTTGACTAAGAAATCGACTAAGCGTAAGCGTCATCTTCGTTCTATGAACCAGATCGCGCAGAGCGACAAAGCGTTAATTGTACGCATGTTGCCTTACATCTAAGTTTAGATTTATTTTTTAGTTCATTTATTTCACTAGTAAAGGGTTTATATTATGCCTCGCGTAAAACGTGGTGTTCAGGCTCGTCGCCGTCACAAGAAGATTTTAAAGCAAGCTAAAGGTTACTACGGTGCACGTAGCCGTGTATTTCGTGTAGCGAAACAAGCTGTCATCAAAGCAGGTCAGTATCAGTACCGTGACCGTCGTCAACGTAAACGTCAATTCCGCGCTTTGTGGATTGCTCGTATTAACGCTGCTGCACGTATCAACGGTTTGTCTTACAGCCGTTTCATTGCCGGCTTGAAAAAAGCGGCCATTGAAATTGATCGTAAAGTATTGGCTGATCTTGCTGTGTACGAGAAAGAAGTTTTTGCTGCTATCGTTACTAAAGCGAAAGCAAGCTTGGCTTAATTCTGACGTAGCCCTAGGGTGATTCAATCTTGAAAGATTCTGTCTTAATAGAGCGAGTTACTCAATGCAGTCTTTGATAGGGGAAGAGCCAATGGTTCTTCCCCTATTTTATTTTTTGGAGTGTATAAATGGAGAACCTAAAGCAGATTCTTGCTGATGCGCTAAGCGCAGTGGCTGCATCTGAGAGTGAGTCCGCGCTAGATGATGTACGTGTGCATTATTTGGGTAAGAAGGGCGCTCTTACGGCTTTGTTGAAACAGCTTGGTCATGTTTCTGCAGAGGATAGACCGAAGTTTGGCCAAATGGTCAATGAGGCAAAAAGCCAAGTTCAGGAAAAAATTACTGAGCGTAAGAGTTCGTTAGCCAAAGCAGCACTTGATGCTAAGCTTGCGACTGAAACAATTGATATTTCGTTATCTGGTAAGGGTCAAGAAGTGGGTGGGTTGCACCCAGTGACACGTACTATGGAGCGAATTGAAACCTTTTTTCGTGGTATTGGTTTCGATGTGGCTGCTGGCCCAGAAATCGAAGACGATTACCACAACTTTGAAGCGTTGAACATTCCGGCGCACCATCCTGCTCGAGCAATGCAGGATACCTTCTACTTTAATCCTACTACGGTGCTTAGAACACATACATCACCTGTTCAAGTGCGTACCATGGAAAACACCCAGCCGCCAATCCGTATTATTTGTCCTGGCCGTGTTTATCGTTGTGATTCGGATCAAACGCATACGCCTATGTTTCATCAGGTGGAAGGTTTGTTGATCGATGAAAATATTTCGTTCGCAGATTTAAAAGGCATATTGCAACAGTTTTTGAATGTCTTTTTCGAAGATGATCTTAAGGTACGCTTTCGTCCTAGTTACTTCCCATTCACTGAGCCCTCTATCGAAGTGGATATTATGCGCACGAATAGCAAAGGTGAAGAGTCTTGGTTGGAAGTATTGGGTTGCGGCATGGTGCATCCAAAAGTGCTTGAAATGTCGGGCATCGATTCTGAAAAATACACAGGGTTTGCCTTTGGAATGGGCGTTGAGCGCTTTGCTATGTTGCGCTACAAAGTAGATGATCTTCGTATGTTTTTTGAGAACGATTTACGCTTTCTTAAACAGTTCAAGTAACCAGTCGACCTAGGATGTTTATATGAAATTTAGTGAGAATTGGCTAAGAGAGTGGGTCAATCCAAATATCAGTAGCGATGATTTGGTGGCTCAGATTACTTTGGCTGGCCTTGAAGTGGATGAAGTATTGTCTGCCTCTGCTGCATTTTCTGGTGTGGTGGTGGGGGAAATTATTAGTGCCGAACCTCATCCGAATGCGGATAAACTGCAGGTTTGTCAGGTGTCTGATGGAGTAGAGCAATTTCAGGTGGTGTGTGGTGCGCCCAACGCACGTCCTGGCATTAAAATTCCATTCGCTAAAATTGGTGCTGTGCTTGGTGCCGATTTTAAAATCAAGAAAGCCAAACTGCGCCAAGTTGAATCGTTCGGCATGTTATGTTCTGCCTCTGAGCTAGGGTTGAGTGATGACCATGATGGCATTATGGAGCTGCCAGCTGTTGCCGTGGCTGGGGAGGATTTCCGTTCCTTCTTGGGGTTGGATGATCAGATCATTGACGTCGATTTAACGCCTAACCGCAGTGATTGCTTAAGTATTGCTGGTTTGGCTCGTGAAGTTGGCGTCTTGAATAAAATAGATTTATCGCCCGTTGAGATTGCTCCAGCAGTAGTCGCCATTGATGATGTGTTTCCCGTTCGTATCGACGTCACGGACGCTTGTCCTCGTTATCTGGGGCGGGTTATTCGCAGTGTTGACGTTTCAGCGACTACACCTCTATGGATGGTAGAAAAGTTGCGTCGCAGTGGTATTCGTTCGATTGACCCGATTGTCGACATTACGAATTATGTCATGTTGGAATTGGGGCAACCAATGCATGCTTTTGATCTGGCCAATTTGTCTGGTTCGATTGTGGTGCGTATGGCAAATAAAGACGAAAAAATCGTCTTGCTTGATGGTCAGGAAGTGGCGTTGCGTGACGACACCATGGTGATTGCTGATGAGAAGGCGCCGTTGGCCATTGCTGGTGTGATGGGAGGCGAAGGCTCTGGCGTCAACTCAGAGACAAAAGATATCTTCTTGGAAAGTGCATTCTTTGCGCCACTTGCTTTGGCGGGTAAGGCGCGTTCTTATGGCTTACATACAGAGTCTTCTCATCGTTTTGAGCGTGGTGTTGATGCAACATTGCAAGAGAAGGCGATTGAACGTGCGACGGCGCTAGTGTTGCAAATTGCAGGCGGTCAAGTAGGGCCGATTGTTCATGCTGTTAATGAAGCGTCTTTGCCAGAAGCTGCGACGGTGATTTTGCGTCGTAAGAAGCTAGATCAATATTTGGCGATGTCTATCGACAAAGCGCAGGTGACGGATATTTTGACTCGTCTTGGTTTGGAAATGGTAGATGTTACGGATGATGCGTGGACGACTAAAGTGCCGTCCCATCGTTTTGATATTTCCATTGAGGCTGATTTGATTGAGGAAATTGCCCGTATCTACGGATATGATAATCTTCCTTCTTCCATGCCTCAGGCGGCGGTGAATTTCACGCCTTTATCTGAGTCAAAAACGAAGATTCAAGTTTTACGTTCTGTTTTGGTTGCACAGGGTTATCAAGAAGCTGTTACGTATAGTTTTATTGATCCTGTGTTAAGTAAGCAATTTTTGCCAAATATTGAGCCTGTGCCATTGGCTAATCCAATTTCTGCCGATATGGGGGTTATGCGTCCAAGTTTGGTGCCTGGGTTGGTTAAGGCGTATCTGTATAACCAAAACCGTCAGCAATCTCGTGTTCGCTTGTTTGAAACTGGACGTCGCTTTATTGGATCGGTCGATGCGCTTGAAGAACTGGATCAACAGTTACAGATTGCAGGGTTGTTGGCTGGTTCTCGTGATGGCGAGGCTTGGTATCATAATGGGGAGAAGGTAGATTTTTACGACCTTAAAGCCCATGTGGAAATGATCTTTGCTTTGAATGGTGGTGTGAAACCTACCTATGAACGTTCTGCGTGTGAATTTTTGCACCCTGGTCGTTCGGCGGATATTTTTGTTGATGGGTGTTTCGTTGGCTTGATGGGTGAGCTTCATCCGCAGCTCTCGAAATCACTTGGAGCTAATCAACCTATCTATTTGTTTGATATCGCTTTAGAGGCAGTGCTTAATGCACGTTTGCCTGAATATGAAGCGATTTCTAAGTTTCCGGAAGTACGTCGTGATCTGGCTTTATTGGTTGATCGCACCGTACCTGTTAGTGACTTAGAGAGGGTGATTTGCTCATCGGCTGGAGATGGCTTCAAAAATGTCTTAGTTTTTGATGTTTATCAGGGCCAAGGCATTGATGAAACGAAAAAAAGTGTCGCTTTGGGCTTGACGTGGCAGCATCCTTCACACACTCTTAGTGATGAAGAAGTGAACAATTCTGTCGAAAAGGTTGTTGCTGCATTATCAGAAGAGCTTAGTGCTGTTGTAAGGGGGTAGTGTTATGGGATCGTTGACTAAAGCGGATCTTGCTGAGAACTTGGTAGACTCTATCGGTTTGTCTAAGAAAGATGCAAAAGACCTTGTAGAAGGGTTTTTTGATGTCATTCGTGAGTCGCTTGTTGAAAGACAACAGGTGAAGCTGTCTGGGTTTGGTAACTTCGAGGTGCGCGAGAAGAGTCAGCGTCCCGGCCGTAATCCAAAGACGGGTGAGGAAATACCAATTACTGCACGCACTGTTGTGACTTTTCGTCCAGGACAAAAACTTAAGTCAAAAGTAGAAGATTACATGCAAGAGTAATTTTGCTTAGGTGATGTATTAATAGTCCCTATTATCTCGTAGCCCGCCACCTGTTATTGATAGGTGACACTGTTTGGTTGCTGAGTAGGGCGACTATACTGTCGATACATGTCTAATTTGTTTTGATAGAAAGCCATTCCTTCTAGGGATGGCTTTTTTTATGCTCAGCCTCTTCTAGGTGAGAAAGTGAGATTTTAAAGAACTGTTTCTGTTGGGGGGTGATCGTTGGCTGGAGTGCGGTTGAGCGTTCGGCTATAAGTATATCTAGATCAATAGCTAAGCAATTTTGTTGTAAAAGAGCGGGTCGTGATTAATTTTAAAAAAAACTGAATAAAACTCTTCCCTTTTCAATTCGTTATAGTAATATACGCACCCGCTGACACGGACAGAGTTTAACTTTTAAATTGTCAGTTTCGGGGCGTAGCGCAGCCTGGTAGCGCACTAGCATGGGGTGCTAGTGGTCGCAGGTTCAAATCCTGCCGTCCCGACCAAAATTTGAGTTTGCCGCTATAGCTCAGTTGGTAGAGCATCTGACTTGTAATCAGAGGGTCCCGAGTTCGACTCTTGGTGGCGGCACCAGTTTTGGTCAAAACTCTCTATGAGAGTGAAATACAATTTGCTTTTATTAAGGCCGCTATAGCTCAGTTGGTAGAGCATCTGACTTGTAATCAGAGGGTCCCGAGTTCGACTCTTGGTGGCGGCACCACTTCTCATTTTTAGAAGTGTTTAAAAGTAAACTGCGCGTATTTATTATGCCGCTATAGCTCAGTTGGTAGAGCATCTGACTTGTAATCAGAGGGTCCCGAGTTCGACTCTTGGTGGCGGCACCATTTACTTGCTTTGGCTAGTAAATTAGAAAATGTTTTGGCGTTAAGCCGCTATAGCTCAGTTGGTAGAGCATCTGACTTGTAATCAGAGGGTCCCGAGTTCGACTCTTGGTGGCGGCACCATCCATTAATAATTCGGATGGAAATGTTAAAAATGGTTATGTAGCTCAGTTAGGAGATTGATCTTAACAAGGCGCATATCAGTGGGAGTTAAGAACTCCACATCTAACAGATGTAAAATGTTGATTGGATGTGTAGCTCAGTTGGGAGATTGGTCTTAACAAGGCGCATATCAGTGGGAGTTAAGAACTCCACATCTAACAGATGTAAAATGTTGATTGGGTGTGTAGCTCAGTTGGGAGAGCGTCGCCCTTACAAGGCGAATGTCGGGAGTTCGAACCTCTCCACACCCACCACTTATAAGACAGTGGCTAAACAGCTTATAACAACGGAGTGGTAGTTCAGTTGGTTAGAATACCTGCCTGTCACGCAGGGGGTCGCGGGTTCGAGTCCCGTCCATTCCGCCATCTTTCGACAAGATGTAAAACTAGGAGTCGGGTGTGTAGCTCAGTTAGGAAATTGATCTTGACAAGGCGCATATCAGCGGGAGTTCACGAGCTCCACATCGAACAGATGTAAAATGTTGATTGGGTGTGTAGCTCAGTTGGGAGAGCGTCGCCCTTACAAGGCGAATGTCGGGAGTTCGAACCTCTCCACACCCACCACTTATAAGACAGTGGCTAAACAGCTTATGACAACGGAGTGGTAGTTCAGTTGGTTAGAATACCTGCCTGTCACGCAGGGGGTCGCGGGTTCGAGTCCCGTCCATTCCGCCATTACTTAGCTAATTAAGTGTGGCAAAGCTAAGAACAGAAGGAGTTAACAAACTCCACATCAAACAGATGTAAAATGTTGATTGGGTGTGTAGCTCAGTTGGGAGAGCGTCGCCCTTACAAGGCGAATGTCGGGAGTTCGAACCTCTCCACACCCACCACTTATAAGACAGTGGCTAAACAGCTTATGACAACGGAGTGGTAGTTCAGTTGGTTAGAATACCTGCCTGTCACGCAGGGGGTCGCGGGTTCGAGTCCCGTCCATTCCGCCATTACTTAGCTAATTAAGTGTGGCAAAGCTAAGAACAGAAGGAGTTAACAAACTCCACATCGAACAGATGTAAAATGTTGATTGGGTGTGTAGCTCAGTTGGGAGAGCGTCGCCCTTACAAGGCGAATGTCGGGAGTTCGAACCTCTCCACACCCACCACTTATAAGACAGTGGCTAAACAGCTTATGACAACGGAGTGGTAGTTCAGTTGGTTAGAATACCTGCCTGTCACGCAGGGGGTCGCGGGTTCGAGTCCCGTCCATTCCGCCATCTTTCGACAAGATGTAAAACTACGAGTCGGGTGTGTAGCTCAGTTGGGAAATTGATCTTAACAAGGCGCATATCAGTGGGAGTTCACGAACTCCACATCGAACAGATGTAAAATGTTATTGGGTGTGTAGCTCAGTTGGGAAAATATTTCCTTACAAGGCGCATATTCAGTGGGAGTTAAGAACTCCACATCGAACAGATGTAAAATGTTATTGGGTGTGTAGCTCAGTTGGGAGAGCGTCGCCCTTACAAGGCGAATGTCGGGAGTTCGAACCTCTCCACACCCACCACTTAGAGGAAAGTGGCTAAATACCTATAATCTCCCTTAAGATAGTGATTATCTAAAGAGAATAAATGGAGCGGTAGTTCAGTTGGTTAGAATACCTGCCTGTCACGCAGGGGGTCGCGGGTTCGAGTCCCGTCCGTTCCGCCATTTTCATCTAGTTAAAATCAATATCTGTCAATAGCCTCTTAGATAAGCAAATATCTCCTTTCTCTAGCTATATCATTATTCAGTCTTTCTGTTTTTTCACTGTTTTCGATAATTCAGTTTAGCGTCATTGATCCTCTTTGTTTTTATTAAATTCTATAAAATAAACCACTCTAATAGTTTTTTGAATTTTTTGACCTCAATGACATATCGATTGTCATCTGCTGCAACAAACTTGGTGCGTCTCGTGAGGTAGACACATTTTTATGAAATGTTTTTTGTAAATATTCAAATAAAGTTGTGATGTCTACTGGTAATATCATGTCGAGGAGTACTATACTCAGACCGTATAGGGGGATTTGTCAAATTTCCCTAAAGATTCACCAATAAAAATAAAAAATGGAGCTTAATATGACAACCTTATCAACTCGTTCTTGCGTTTTATTTAAAGCAAGTGTGGTCGCTTTGGCGGTAGCGTCGGCTTCTAGCGCTTACTCAGCGGGCTTTGCTTTAAATGATCATAGTACGACGGCATCAGGAACCGCTTTAGCTGGTGCTGCAGCTTCTGGTGAAGATATCTCTTTTAGTTACTGGAACCCCGCCCTTTTTCTGAATGCCAAGAAAAATACCTTTTATGTATCCGGTGCGTATGTTATGCCAAAAATGGACGTAACGAATATTCAGGCAAAGGATGCGGCTCCTGCTCTAGTAGGTGGTCCAACAAATTTAGCGACCTCTTCAGCGTCAAACAGTAATTCTGTCGATAATGCCCTTATTCCTGCTTTCTACTATGCAATGCCTTTGTCTGAGGACACGGTGGCTGGGGTCTCTTTAAATGCGCCCTTTGGTTTGTCTGGGGACTATGGTAATACTTGGCCTGGTCGTTTTCATGCGACTGAAACGTCTTTAAAAGACATTGCTTTAGCCTTTTCAGTTGCTCATAAAGTAAATGATTGGTTTTCTGCTGGTGCCAGTGTGCAAGTCCATCGTGCTCATGTTGTGTTAGCCTCTGCCGTGGGAACGGCTAATCCTAATGCGGGAGGTGAAGGGCTGGGTAAGATTAAAGCTGCGGCCACCGGATATGGGTTCAGTTTGGGGGTGTTAATGGAGCCCATTAAAGGAACCCGTATCGGTATTGGTTATCGAAGCAAAGTGAAATTTGATTTCAAAGGTGGGGTTAAGTACGACAATGTTGCTGGGGTAAACCAAGGTCTTGCTAAACTGGGAGCGGGCTATCAGTTGGTAAATACAAGCGCTGAAGATAGCCTTAAATTTCCTGATGTGCTAACCATCAGTTTGGATCAAACCTTAACGAATAAGCTGCGTCTTGGCTTAAGTGCAATACACACAGGTTGGAGTTCAATGAAGGATGGTTTAAATATTAAGTTTGGTAGTAATCAGCCGAACTCTGTCCTTACTTTTGGCTTTGATGATGAGTGGATGTATTCAGCAGGTTTAACTTACGATTATTCCGAAGCTTGGACATTGCGCACTGGTATTGCTATGGATAACACACCTGTGACAGATAAATACCGTTCAGCAAGAACGCCAGATGGTAATCGTAAGTGGTACTCCGTGGGCGCGACTTACCACATTGATGAGTCCAGTTCCGCTTCTTTTGCTTATACCTATGTTGCTATAGAAAATGTGAGTGTGAATCGTGATGGTACTTTGCCAGAGGATAGGTCAAGAGGGTCTTATAGCGCCGATTATGACTCTTCTGCGAATGTAGTTTCCTTGGCTTACACGAAAGCGTTTTAGGTTTTAGATAATCGTTCAAAGCTTGCTGTTTTCAGCTTTTTACGAGTTTTACCCTTAATGATGATAGGTTGAGAAATAAGTTGATCAAAGCCTGAGTATTAATAATGCTCAGGCTTTTTTGTCTTTTTTCTCTTGAAAAGTAAGATAGCTATGTCTGATAAAGATTTTGGAAGCGGTGACCCTTATCAGTTAGGTTAGCGAACTAGTCGTAAGTGCTTTGCTTTGGCGTGATTGTTTTCTGTCCATTCTGTCATGGGAGCTGGCTTGCCAAAATAGTAGCCTTGCATAATATGGCAGCCTAAGCTGATGAGTGTGTCCGCTTGCTCTTTGCTTTCTATTCCCTCTGCGATGACTTTCATGTTAAGCGATTGAGCAAGTTGAATGGTTGACTTAACAATATCTAGGTGGCGTTGGTCGTCAGGCAAAGGTGATACAAAGCGTCGGTCTATTTTCAAGATTTTTGCGGGGATATCAATTAATTGTCCTAATGAAGCGAGACCCGTACCAAAATCATCAATAGCAATGATAAAGCCATATTGCGATAGGGCTTTGAGACGCTTGTGAACAATCGGGTGGGTCATAACAGAGCTGGTTTCCGTAATTTCTAATTCAAGCATTTTGCCTAGCCAAGGATGGTCTGCAGATAAGGACATTAAATGGGCAAAAAATACATCGTTCATCAACTCTTGACCCGCTAAATTGAAGGCAACAGGCGTATAGATCTTTTCTTTGTGCCATTCCGATAAAATCGGGATGAGAGAGCGAAGTAAGTTTTCTGCAAGCGTGGGTAAAAGCCCCAGCTTTTCTGCTAAATAGATAAATGCCATAGGGGAAACAAAGGAACCATCTGCTTTCTGCCAACGAGCAAGTGCTTCAAATGAGCAGATATAACCGTCCTGTCCAACTTGAGGTTGTAACCATAAAACAATGTTGTTGCATTTTATGGCGTTGCTTAATTCAAGCCCAAGCTGATGTTCTTCTACTAATTTGTCTTCAAGCTGGTTGTTGTAATAAGAAATACGCTCAGCACTGGATGAGTATTCCAAAGCCATTTCACAGCGATCAAGCAATTCTTCCGCACTTTTTCCATCTGTTTGGTAATAAGAAACACCTACTTGATAATCCATATTTAATAGATTGCCATCCATTTTTATTTGATCGGGTAGGGTGGACTTAATCAGGGCGGATAGATTGCGTTTGATTAAATAGGTTTGCCCAAGGGGGACAAAACAGGCGAACTTCACGCCTCGAAGACGACAGATAAAGGTTTGATCAGAGAGCTTGTTTTTGAGGATTTTGGCGAAACTTAAGATGAGACGGTTGGCATTGTCTTTACCATATTGCTTATTAAGCAACTTAAACTGACTAATGCGTATAATGATCATAGCACCAGAATAATGAGCCCTTTCCGCAGTTAGTTTGTTATTCACCTGCTGACAAAAGTACTTCACATTGGGTAGCAGGGTGAGTGTATCAAAATTCGTTAATCGGGAGTTGGTTTGTTGGGAGCTTTCCAGTTGTTGTTTTAAGGCTTTGATCTGTGAAATATCTTGTAAATGCAAGATATAGTGACCATGATTCGTCAGGCTGACTCTATGCATTTCAATCAGCGTACTAGGATTTGCTTTTAGCGAACATTCCCGCGTGTTCGATTGCCAAAAGTAGCGTTCCGATCGGTCTTCGGTGGGCGTCAGCCAGTGTTGTACCTGACTGTTTTCAATTTTGTTTTGCTGGCTTTCTGAGCTGCAAAGTAGCTGTCTTGCCAGTTCGTTCACTTTTAAAATTTTTCCAGCCTTATTGCAGAGCATTGTTGGTGTTCCTGTATGCTCGAAAATCTCTTCATATAGTGTGTTGTTACGATTGAGTTTGCGATACAAGGATTCTAAATGCGTGGTATTACTTTCAAGCGTATACACCATTCGCGACACAGCAAAGGGTAAGCCAAAATTTAGTGTTACAAAGGTAAGCAGTTGAAAATAAAACGAAGTAAATTCGGGTAGCATGGCATCGCTCGTTTGTTCTAAAGAGCGTGACGCGTGTACAACAAGGTAAAAAGAAGCAATATTGGCAATGCTGATAGCTAATGTCGTACGAAAATTAAAGAATAAACGAGTTATTAGGGGCAAGGAGTACAGTGAAAGCAGTCCGAACTTAACGGCATTATTGTTAGTGGTCGTCGTTATAAGCAAGATGCCAGTGGTCATCATAATGATTAAAAAAAGTACTGAAACAGTGAAAGTATAGCGACGACAATATACTAAAAGCCCAATTAAAATGGCTAAATAGCTGCTATTGATGGTAAGAAAAAACGCTTTTCCTTCAAACTCCGGAATAAGCAGACTGTTTATTTCAACAAACAAGAACACTAGTAGTGTCACAACGATCAGGATTTTAAGGGCACTCTGCTGAAACGTTATCTTGCTATGCTGGTGCTGTTTTTCGGGTTCAATTAAAAAAAAAGCTTTCAAAAAGTCAATTAACATCGATTAACTTCATACACAGATGGAAGGATTTACTAAATAAGATTAGAGGCTACCGAAAAAAGAGTCTAATGACTATCATGTTTTTTGTTTATAACTGTATTTTTTAGAAACTATGCCTGTAATGAATGGTATTTCCCTATGATGAGGGCTTTAGGGGAAGAGCTTTGTGTGATTGACATTGAAAACCAAGCGATTAGTGCTTTGCCAATATTTGTTTTTACTACTGGCTATCGTCAGTATGCCTCAGAATCTATATGACTAGGGAAGGATCATAAGAGAGAGCTTGGAAAGTCCTCTCTTGTTAAAGGTCTAAACAGTCAGAAAAGCCTCTACTGACTACACTGGGTATGAAAATTGTTCGTCATTAAGTTTTTTAAATCATAAGAGCAGGCATTTTCGCGTATAAGGTCTTTTCCTTCCCAAGAGACACTCATGGAAGAAGGAACTTGCTGACGATAACTTGGAATAAAGCGATATGCTGCGATGACATCAACACTGGAGTGTGGTCCTACTTGTACACTTTGGCCGATGAGTCGTTGACGGGTTTCTGCATTATATAAGGTGTAATCCGTCGTGTATTCCCGAGAGCCATTGTTATGATTAAAGTTGAGCCAAATCTTGCGATAGGTTTGTGGTTGCGAGGTCGGGTTATCTAAACGCAATCGAGTATAAATAATCTGAGATTTGGAAAAGCTAGGTCTGATCTCTTGGGAGACTTTTACATAGCTCATCCCTTGGGTTTGCCAGGGCATGTTCGCACCAAATGAGGCTTCGACTATCTCGATATTTTGGTGTTGAAACAGTCCATTAATATAAGAGACTAGATCCTTTGTCGGTGCATAGAGTGCGAGTAGGGCTAAAGTGCCAATGATGAGTTGATTAAAGTAGCGTCTTGGTTTTGCGATGCCAATCATATCCACAACCTCAATAAGTCAAATTACTGTTTGTTTATACAGTACTGTATATAAAAACAGTAAAGATGTATACTATTAAGTGATATTTCGTTCAAAAATTATCCGAATTAATGCAACACCCTTGATAAATCAAAAGAAATAAAATTTCTTAAAATAATGTTTGATTTTGAGTAAGTTGTTGAATAACAAATAATTATTGATGATTCCCACAGCCTTCTTCACGGATTCTGTGGACAATAAAAATAGGCTGATTCGTTTTTGATTACGTGGTCAGGAAAAGAGCAATTTTTCCACGAAATGCAGATTTAATGGCAATATTAAGGCCAATCTTTATAATGCAGGCCAATAAAAATGAGTGAGGCTGAGTGTGGATAAACGAGATGTAGTGATCATTGGAGCAGGGGCGTCAGGGTTAATGTGTGCCGCGACGGCAGCGTATCGTGGTAAACGTGTTTTGCTCCTAGATCACGCCAATAAAGCAGGAAAAAAAATCCTTATGTCAGGCGGTGGTCGTTGTAACTTTACCAATATGGATGCCGCCCCCAAGCATTTCTTATCTGACAACCCACATTTTTGTATTTCGGCGTTACGTCGTTTTTCGTCACAAGATTTTGTCGATCTAGTTGACCGTCATGGTCTGGATTATGTGGAAAAGACTCCAGGGCAGTTATTTTGTGAACATTCTGCAAAAGACTTGCTAGCGATCTTACTGACCGAACTAGAGTGGTCTGGCGCAGAGCTTAAGCTCAATACTAAAATCCATCATATCGATTTCCAAGACGGATATACGGTACTTAAAACCAATCAAGGTGATATCACGTGTGATTCTTTGGTAATTGCGACAGGGGGCTTGTCCATTCCCACTATGGGGGCGACGGGATTTGGTTATGAGATTGCCAAACAAGTAGGCCATGATATTCTGCCTACTAGGGCGAGTTTAGTACCAATTACTGTACAGCCAGAACGCAAAGCACAATTTGCCGAATTGTCCGGCATCGCCTGTGATATTACGGCCACCGCCAACGGCATCACTTTTCAAGAACCTATGCTATTCACACATCGCGGCGTGAGTGGCCCATCGATTCTGCAAATTACCAACTTCTGGCAACCCGGCGAGGCGCTAAGCATTAATATCGCCCCAAGTTTATCGTTAGATGGTTTACTTGCTGTCCGCCAAAACACACCAAAGAAAAGCTACGAAGGTGTTTTATCGAACTTATTGCCAAAACGGTTGGTGGAGTTGATAAAAACTGAGTTCCCTTGGTTGAATGAACGCAGTGCACAAACTTCCAATGATCAAATCGACAGTTTGTTCCAGTATCTGTCGAATTTTGATATTGCACCCAATGGTACCGAAGGCTACCGCACCGCCGAAGTGACGTTGGGTGGTGTGAACACTAATGAGGTGTCATCCAAAACCTTTGAGTCACAAAAACAAAAAGGGCTGTATTTTATAGGGGAAGTGCTCGATGTTACAGGATGGCTCGGTGGCTATAATTTCCAGTGGGCGTGGGCCAGCGGATTTTGTGCTGGTCAGTATGCTTAATTTTTATTGTGACAAAACCCTCAGGGATATCGACTGTAGTCATTTCTTGCTGAGTGTGAGCAGATGCCTAAAAAATTCTATCTAATTGATATTTATATATATTGTTTGCATTTTGGCCTGTCTTAGCTGCTTTTAATGCTCTTTAGTTCAAAATGATCTTTATTTCATTTTTAATATTCTTTTAGTTTATATATAATCCACAGCCAAATCTTAATTATCTGGAGAGCGTCCATGTGTCGATTAGTGACTCTGATTGCTTTGGTGTTGTGTGGCTGGAGTAGTTTGGTGTCCGCCGCTGTCAAGTCCCTCGAAATTGGCTATATGCCGATTATTCCGGTCTCCCAAGCGTTTGTCGTTTTGGAAAGTGATGCCTTAAAGAAGGCTGGTGTTAGTGACCCTAAGTTGTATCAATTTCAAAATGGCCCCGCGATTGTACAAGCACTTTTGGCTGGACAGTTGGACGTTGCGTATCTTGGTATTGGGCCAGCGATGGTCGCACGTGCCAAAGGGGCGGATATCAAAGTAGTTGCTTCTGATATTGTTGAACAGATCAGTATGGTCGCCTTGGGCAAGTTGGCGCCTTATTTTAAAAACGGCGATGCCAAAACGGCATTTGCTCGTTTCAAGGCGGCGACTGGTCGTAAAGCGGTTATTTCTACCTTCCCTCGAGGGTCTGTTCCAGAAACCGTGCTGCAGTACTGGTTGCAAAAACAGTTGGGTATGAGTCGTGATGAGATTAACGCCAACATTGATATTATTTACCAAGGTACTGCTCAGGTTCAACAGTCACTGATGACAGATGCGGTAGACGGAGCGGCGATTTTGGAGCCTGTGGTTAGCATCGTACTTGATCGTAGGCCGGATGCGAAAGTTGTGGCGTCTGGCTCTGCTATGTTTCCTCACCAACCTGGAGCTGTATTGGTTGTGCGTGAATCTTTGATTAAGCAGCATCCTGAAGTGGTGAAAGCTTTGGTGAAAGCACACATAGCGGCAACCAACGAATTACGCAATCATCCAGAGAAGGCTGAAAAAGCCGTTGGCAAATATGTCGGTGGTGGCCGTCTACCGGAAAACATTGTGTTAACTGCCTTAAAGAACTCTGCGGATCATTTCCAAGCCGATCCAAATACCATCATCGATGGCACTCGTACCATGCGTGATTTTCAAGCTAGTCAAGGCACGCTTAAGGCGAATTTGAATCTTAAAGCCTTGTTTGATGTTAGCTTCTATAACGAGTTAACTAAGGAGTAATGGTTCCCTCATGGTATTAAAGACTGACTCTTTAACACGCTCTCGATGGGGGCGTGCCTTGCTGGGATTTATCGGAGTCGCGGCATTTGTCATGTTATGGAAATACGCTCAATCAGCAGGTTGGGCGGCACCAGGGACGATACCAGATCCGTTTAGTTTACCACAAGCGTTGGCCGATGAGTGGACCTCTGGGCGTTTGCTGCCGGCGGTACTTTCTAGCTTGATTCACTACAGTTGGGGGTTGGCAATTGGCACGTTTCTTGGCTTCATGGTGGGCACCTTAACAGCATCCTCATTGTTGCTAGACGCGTTGCATGCTTGGCTGGCACGTATTCTACGGCCGATTCCTCCATTGGCTTGGGTTGTCTTTGCTATTGCCTGGTTCAAAGTTAGCCATGCAGGGGCGGCGTTTGTTATTGCCATTGGCGTGTTCTGGGTGAACTACTTTGCAACGTATTCAGCGGTACGTAATGTGGACCCTCGTTTTTATGAATTGGCCAATGCGTTTGGTCAAAATGGTCATTTACGGCAAGCGCTTCAAGTAACCTTGCCTGGTGCCGCAACCGGTATTTTCTCTGGTATTCGAACCGGTATTGGACAAGCCTGGATGACGTTAATCGCTGCTGAATTGCTGGGGGTTCCCGGTATGGGGCAGGAAATGAATTCGGCTGCTGGTGTCGGGGCTTACAATGTTGTTGTGGTTTACATGCTGGTTATTTCTCTGGTTTACACCCTGAGCGATACATTGTTTGGTTTGATTGAAAAGCGAGTGTTGAAATGGCGCCCATCCTAAATATTGATCGTCTGAGTTATCACTATGGTAACAATCCAAACCCTGTATTTACTGATTTGGATCTGCGGGTCGAAAAAGATGAATTCATTGCGGTAGTGGGGGGCTCTGGTGTTGGTAAATCGACGCTGCTTCGTTGTGTAGCGGGCCTTGCTAAGGCGAGCCACGGCACTATCTCACTCAATGTTGAGGAGAATGATACCCGACGTTCTCGCGGTATTGTGTTTCAAGATGGTCGCTTGATGCCTTGGCGTCGATTACGCAGTAATGTTGCTTATGGCCTAAAAGGACTTAATCTGACGACAGAAGAAAAGCGTGCCCGAGTGGATGATGTGCTAAAACTGGCTCGACTGGAAGAGCTGGCGGATCGTTGGCCGCATCAATTATCAGGTGGGCAAGTTCAGCGTGGTGGGATTGCCAGAGCATTAGCAGTCAAACCTCATTTGTTATTAATGGATGAGCCGTTCAGTGCGGTAGATGCTATCACCCGTCAACATTTGCAAGATCAGTTGTTGGCAATTTGGGAAAAAACACGTAAAGCGGTGATGTTTATCACCCATGACATTGAAGAAGCTGTATATTTAGCAGATCGAGTGGTCGTGTTATCTGGCTCGCCTGCAAAAATTGTATTAGATCAACGTATTGAACTGCCTCGTCCTCGTCGCCGAGGTTCCGATGCGCTACAAAAATTGGCTCAAGATATCGCGAATACACTTTAATTTTAGAAAGACACTTTCATTTTAGAAGGATACCGTGATGGCAGTCACTCAGTTATTGATCCACGCACCAACTGTGGATGCTTTGAAGCGAGCGCAGAACAACGCTCGTAATTTGCTTAAATTAGAACCGGATGCTCAAGTTGAAATCGTCGTAAATGGCCCTGCTATGTCATTGGCTGTCACCTTGAATGACGAAGATATTCTAAGTCGATTGGTGCTTTGTCGTAATAGCTTGCGAGCTCAGGGACTGACTGCCCAACCTCAGGTTAAGGAAGTGGATGCTGCCGTTCAGTACCTAGCACAACAGCAGTTAAAAGGTTGGTCTTACATCCGCGCCTAAATGTTTTACTGTTCCTTATGAATACCTAGGTAATACACTGTGAAGAGGGATCGATAAAAACGACGTATTTTTAGAGGCATGTTCTAAAGGTTAAATTTAGGTAAGAGTCTATGGTACTACGTTTGTTATCTGAAGCCGATGTACATCGCTTGTTGTCCTTTGAAATAGACAATAAGCGATGGTTTGAATCCTATATAGATCCGAGATCCGCAGCGTTTTATAGCGTCGATGGTTTGAGGGAGCATATTGCTGAATACCTCTCCTTGTATCAAAGCCAAGAGATGCTCCCTATGCTGATAGTGGATGATTGCGGTGAGATCGTAGGGCGGCTTAACCTTAGGGACATTGACATGTTGGATCGATCTGCTTATTTAGGCTATCGCATAGGAGAGGCCTTTATTAATCGAGGGCTTGCAAAACAAGCTGTAAAAGAGTTGATCGCACAAATCGCCTACTTGAATCTAAAAACCTTAATAGCCTATGTCTCTGCTGATAATATCGCTTCGCAGAAAGTCCTACAGCACAACGGCTTTTTACCAATAAAGACCCATGAAGATTATGCGGTGATCAAAGGGGCTTTTGTGGATTGTATCGAATTTCACCGTAGTCTGTGACAAGACAGTGTACTGATAGTAATAAGCTGGTGGTTCTTAAGATGAAGTGGTTTTTTTATTGATGTTCAAAATATCCGGTGGTGAATGGTGTGTTATTCGCCACGGTGAGTAACATGTAGTGATCGAATCAAGGGCATGAGGATGAATGCCCTTGATTCGACAAAAATATCATTTATGAATAAAGTTTTTAAGCAGAGCTAAAAATTGAACAGGAGATTCTACCGATGGTACATGGCCAATCTTCTCTATTATTTCTAGCTTGTTAACCTGAAGTAACGAAGCAAGTGTTTCCATCAGCTCCGGTGTGGTGGCGACGTCTTTTTCACCACAGATTAACTGTACCGGAAGTGATGTTGGCCCTAGTTCATCGGTGAGATCCATATTGCCAAGCCATGCACAAAGTTCGCCATAGCTAAAATCATCTACCTTGGCGAGTTGTTCCTGCCAGTAACTTGCTAACGTCGGGTCGGTCTGCACGCTGTTTTCACTAAACCAGCGTAACACTAAGGTTGCCGCCATACTCTCCAGTCCCTGAGCCATGACATCTTTTTGGCGAGTTAGCCACGCCTCTTTGCTGCCAATTTTTGCCCCCGTGTTGGTTAAGGTGGCACTTAATAAACGCTCAGGGTATTGGGCCACGAGTTGTTGGCCAATCATGCCGCCAATGGAGGTTCCCACATAGTGAAATTGTTTAATACCAAGTTCATCACATTTTTCAATCAATGGGTTGATCAAGGCATTTGCTGTTAACGGGCAAGCGCTGGGGTCAAGGGGGGCGCTTAGCCCATGACCCGGAAGATCCCAGCGAACGACTCGAAATTGTTTCAATAACTCTGGGACAACATCATCCCAAACTCGACTGTTCATGCCCAAAGGGTGACCAAGCACGATAGTGGGCTTATTACTGTCGCCTTCAAGTGTAAAAAATAGCTTCTTCATTAAATATCGCTCCGTTCGATCAGCATAGCAATGCCTTGTCCGACGCCAATACACATGGTGCACATTGCATAGCGTCCACCCGTGCGTTTTAACTGCATAGCGGCAGATTGTAATAGACGAACACCTGACATGCCTAATGGATGCCCGAGGGCAATCGCGCCACCATTTGGGTTAATGCGTTCGTCTTCTGGTGAAAGTCCCAGTTCTTGTATGCAAGCTAACCCCTGTACGGCAAAAGCTTCATTTAATTCGATCACATCCATATCGTCGAGAGAAAGGCCTGTACGTTTTAGTAATTTTTGTACGGCGGGAACTGGTCCCATGCCCATTACACTTGGTTCAACTCCTGCCGTTGCCATACCGATGATTTTAGCGAGAGGCTCTAGTTTATGGCTTTCGACCGCCGCTTTACTCGCAATCAACATAGCAGCGGCACCGTCGTTTATACCGGATGCATTGCCTGCTGTCACTGAGCCATTTTCCCGAAACGGTGCTCTCAGTTTTGCTAAATCTTCTAGTGTGGTATTAGGACGTAAATGTTCGTCTTGATCGACGACTATTGGATTGCCACGTTTTGGCTGGATCGTAATAGGGGCGATTTCTTCAGCAAAGCGGCCTTCTTCCTGTGCTGCTTTGGCTTTTTGTTGAGAGCGTAAAGCGAATGCATCTTGCTGTTCGCGAGCTATCTTGTAGCGTTCAGCAATATTCTCTGCCGTTTCTGGCATGGATTCCGTGCCATACATGGACTTTAAGACGGGATTAATAAAACGCCAGCCCATGGTGGTGTCTTCTAATTTTTGTTGTCTATCGAAGGCGGCACTGGGTTTACCCATAACAAACGGCGCACGAGACATGGATTCAACACCACCGGCTAACATCAATTCTGCTTCACCCGCTTGTATGGCTCGGAATGCGGCGCCAACAGCGTCCATCCCTGATCCACATAAGCGGTTTATAGTCGTCGCAGATACGCTGTAGGGCATACCAGATAAGAGGGTTGCCATGCGTGCCACGTTACGATTGTCTTCACCTGATTGATTGGCGCAGCCAAAAATAGCGTCATCGATGGTAGCTGGATCAAGGTCTGGGGCATCTTTGAGTACTGCTTGAATGACTTGCGCTAGCATGTCGTCTGGACGAACAGCCGCAAGAGATCCGGCGTAACGGCCAATGGCTGAGCGTTTAGGATGACAGATGTAAACAGAACTCATTTTGCCTCCTGTGCACTGTGTGCTTTTTCTGTTCGGGCTTTTAATTCGCGTAATACTTGCAGCTCTTTTTCGTTTGGTGCTGGTGTGGTCTCAAGGGCGTCGGCAAATTTAATTTCCCATCCTGTCGCTTCAATAACGTCTTGTTTT
Source organism: Marinomonas spartinae (assembly GCF_016461715.1). Classification (GTDB taxonomy): domain Bacteria; phylum Pseudomonadota; class Gammaproteobacteria; order Pseudomonadales; family Marinomonadaceae; genus Marinomonas; species Marinomonas spartinae_A. The sequence continues at coordinate 62,986 of NZ_JAEMUI010000019.1, forward strand.
GTTGTACCAGGGTGTAAGCTGGTGACAATCAGTTCCTTGGTTGTTGGGTCGGGTTTTAAAATACATAAATCCGTAATCACCACACTTGGTCCACGACCAATAGTCGGTAAGTTATCGCGGCCTTTACCATCACGACCAAAACCTATCGTGGTGATGAAGTCTACGTCTTTTACAAAGGTACGTTTTGAGTGTTTAACGGTAATGAAGACTTCTTTGGCGTTGGTGGATATTTCAGGGGCGCCACCACCACCCGGCAAACGAACTTTTGGATTGGCATAACTGTGTGCGCCGTTTTTGCCGCTTTCAGGATGATTGTCTGCAATGACCGTGGTATTCAAATTAGCAAAACGGTCTATTTGCGCGGTGCCTAAAAAGCCAACATCGATGTGTCCACCTTGTAGCCAATAACGGAACATTTCTGGCACAGAGACGGTGGTGAGAGCGGATTCGCACAGTTCTCCATCGCCAATGGACAAAGGCAACACATCCGGTTTGGTTTGTAAGGTGCCTGATTCGTAGATCAAGGTCACATCAGGTGCATGAGTCAAACGTGCTACGTTGGCGGCTTCGCTAGGTAAACCAATTCCGACAAAGCAAGTCATGTCATTGCTTAAAGCGCGTGCCGCTGTGATGGTCATCATTTCAGAAGAAGTGTATTGAGTGGTATCTTGATGCGTTGTCATATTAAACGTCTCCTTGGCCAAACACATGGGATTCCAACCATTGGTTGAAGCTGTCTCTATCGCGACTGATGTGATCCCATTGTTTGTAATAATTGTTGTCTCTGTCGTAATAGCCGAGCGTATAAGAGGGTTTTGCGCCTTCCGGTGCGACGGCAATTGCGTCAATTGTCCAGGCTGGTAAAACGCAGGCATTTGGTGTGACATCTAAGTCATCGACAATTTCTTCTACTGTGACAATGCTTCGTTTGGCAGACAGCACAACTTCTTTCTGCACACCAATAATCCCCTCGATAAGCACATTGCCTGCGCGGTCTGCTCTTTGAGCATGAATAATGCCCACATCGGGTCTAATGGCAGGAATGGCAGCCAACTGCTCGCCTGTAAAAGGGCAGGTTATGGTGGCTATCTCTTTATTGACGAGGGGTAACTCACTGCCCACATAACCACGAAACACCGCCAGCGGTAGGCCAGCAGCCCCGGCTTCATAGGCATTTGCCATAGCAGCATGGCTATGCTCAACCGTTTCTAGCTTGCAAGGGTAATCATGTTCTATCGCATCACGAACGCGGTGAAGGGAGCCAACACCAGGGTTTCCACCCCAAGAGAAGGTCAATTTCCGAACGCAACCAGCACCCACTAATTGGTCATAAATTAGATCGGGAGTCATACGAATTAGAGATAGGTTGCGTCTTTTCTGACGGATGATTTCATGCCCTGCCGCGAAAGGGATGAGGTGAGTAAACCCTTCAAGCGAAATGGTGTCACCATCTTTTACATAGGTCGCGACAGCGTCTTTCAGTGTCATAAACTTAGTCATAATGTATCCTGTTCGTTATGCGAATTTAAGTTTGCAATACGAACAAGATAAATCAATCCAAGATTAGTGGTCAAGTTAAAATTTTGTATTTGTCTTTTTTCTCTTGATTTAGATAAAAAATACGATGAAAAGTCTCTTCCCTCTAGCGAGCCCGTAACGAATCATAAATAATGGCGGGATTATTAATGGCTATGAGTAAACAGGGTATGAGTGAGGAAAAACTGTCACCGGATCATCGTGATTATGTCGGGGCATTGGCATCAGGATTGGATGTCATTATGGCATTTGATCCGCAGCATAAAGAGATGACGCTGTCCGAAGTGGCTGAGCAAACTGGTATGGATAGAGCCAAAGCCCGACGTTTTTTACTGACTTTGCATGCCCTTGGGTACATTAAGCGAGAAGGGCGGAAGTTCACGTTAACGCCCAAAGTGTTAGCACTAAGTTATGCTTATAACGTCAGTAACGACCATCTCAATGTGGTTGAGCATTATCTACACGACATTACCGCGCGACTGGGTGAATCTTCATCTTTAGCTGTGTTGGATCAACAAGACATCATGTATGTGGTGCGTTCGCCAGCAGCCCACCGTTTGATGTCGATAACATTAAGTGCTGGGACACGGTTGCCTGCGGCTTATACCTCTATGGGGCGTATGTTGGTTGCAACGTTACCACTTGAAGAGCAAAAAGACTGGCTCAACAATGTGTCTCTTCACGCCTATACCCCACATAGCATTGTCGATAAGTCTGCTTTTGAGCAAATGCTTGTTCAGATCGGCGAACAAAACTATTGTGTAGTGGATCAAGAATTGGATCTTGGCTTACGCTCTTTAGCGGTGGCTGCGTTCACTTTCGATGGCGCGTTGCTGGGGGCCATTAATCTGAGTACCAATGCATCGCGGGTAAGTCATCAAACCCTGATAGAAGAATACTTACCTGTGTTGCAGGAGGCAGCAGAACAGATTCGCCTGCATACAAAATAACCTTGCCATAATCAATGGTTATAAGCCGCTCTGACGATTCTCAACCAAGTTTTTGAGAATTTTAACGGCCAATGTTGTAATAGAATCCATGGGTTCTTTTCGACGGCTAAATATAACTGGACAGGTGATGGACTTATCTTGTAAAGGAATGAACACCACATCATCTCGTCCAAAATGTCTTACTTGTTCAGACACCAGAGTAAAGCCCATTTCGGAAGCCACTAAACCTAGTGCCGTTTGGAGGTCATTGACTTGTTGAGTCACTTTTGTGGTTAGCCCTCGGCTGGTAAACAATGAAGTACAAATATCCGCGAAGGTAGGCGTAGTGGCTCTGTTTGCTGGATACAAAATCATCGGCATCTTCGCCAGCTCTTCCAGCGTCGGTTCCCCTTTTTTTAGCAGAGGGTGACCAACATGCAATGCCACCAATAAGGGTTCTTGGAATAAGATAGTTTGCTCTACTTGCTCGTCGGGAATGATTAAACGACCAAAACCAATATCAATTTTACCTGTCTTTAAGGCCTCGATTTGTTCACCAGTTTTTAAATCATGCATCAAAATATTCGCGTTGGTCTGTTGACGCAAGTCCCTAACGAGGGAGGGTAATTGACCATAAAACACGGATGGAACAAAACCAATGCTGAAAACGGCCTTTTGTTCTTCTGCTATTCTACAAGTATTTTCAATGACCATATCAGCCTTTGCTAGCAGCTGCTTTGCTTGTTCCCAGAAGTATTCTCCTGCGGGCGTCAGTGTTAACCCTCGAGAGTGACGATCAAAAAGTTTTGCTCCCACATCGTCTTCCAATTGCTTTATCTGCCTTGTTAATGGCGGTTGAGCAATAAAGAGTTTTTCTGCCGCGCGAGTGAGGTTTTTCTCTTCTGCCACCGCACAAAAATAACGCAGATGTCTTAGTTCCATCATACCTCCAAAGTATTACTAACAACTTAATTTATATTGGTAGAAAGCAACTTACTGTACATCATTTGATTCAGCAAATAATAACGATAAAAACAGGTAACTCGTAATGCAGAAAACGTTAATCGGGAGGTGGATGGTAAGTTGTGTTATGCCGATATCAAATAAAGTGCTGATTAGTAACCTGAAGCGCCTATTTTGAAAGGCGCTTTTCTATTGCTAACAATATTTACATGATCAGCATAAAGGTTGTGGCAATCGCAACGCCTGATATCCCTAGCCAAATGACTAAATATCCCATGATGTCTCGTGCAGAAAGCCCTGCTACGCCTAACAAAGGTAATGCCCAAAATGGTTGAATTTGATTTGTCCAGCCATCTCCCCATGTAAATGCCATTATTGTCTGTGCTGGGTCTGCCCCCAACTCATAGGCGGCTTGCATCATAATGGGACCTTGAATCGCCCATTGGCCACCACCAGATGGAATAAAGAAGTTAACAATGCCCGCACATAAAAAGGTAAGCAGTGGAAAGGTTTTGACCGTCGCGATTGAGATAATGGCATTAGAAAAAATAGTAACCAATCCAGCTTTGGTCATCATGCCAGCTATGCCTGCATAGAGTGGGAATTGTACAATGATGCCTCGTCCCGCTTTTACCGCTGATTCAGTAGCATTCAGGTAAGAGACTGAGTTCCTATGAAGCAGGAGCCCTAGTGAGAGAAAGATTAAAATCATGCTGTTTAAGTTGATGCTAAAGCTACCGTTTAGGATCTTGGCGATTAAATAACTTGCCGCTAGTAACCCTAAAAATAAAGTAGGTAGTCGGCTGTGTTCGATCCAATCAGAAAAGCACATTTTTCCCTGAAACTCCTTCGTTTCAATACGATCATCCTCTTTATCTTCCAATAGAACGATGTCTTTTGGTTGTTTTTGTAGCATGAAAAAGGCAATTAATAGCACTAAAAGTCCGATAGTCAGCGCGATATTCCAGCCAGAATAAAGTGTTTGCGAGACAGGTATAATCCCGATGGATTTCTCCATGAAGTTTCCAGGTGTTGCAATCACTAAAGGAATGGAAGAGGAGGGGCCACGTACTAGCTCGCCACCATAAGCAGCGGCGACAATGAGAGGAAAGTGTACCTTTACGCTGCGCCCCATGGCCCTTGCCAAAATCGCTCCAGCTACCATACCAAAGCCCCAGTTTAGATAATAACAAACGAAACTAACCAGAATGGTAAGGGCTAAAGCTTGTTTAGGCGTACTAGCCTGTTTTGCAAGAGTATTTAAGGCATTTTTTACGATGGGTGTCATTGCTAGAACATAGCCAGTCAACAAGACTAAAACCATTTGCATACCGAAAGTAAATAATTTGGAGAAGCCATCACCCCAGTAACCGACCATTGCCATAGGACTTTGGCCTGCAATAGCAATACCTAATAGAAAGGTGATGGCTGTTAGTACCACTGCGAGTACAAAAGCACTTGGTAAGAAGCGCTGCACAATACGTACGGAAAAATTGGTTATTGCTTCCATAATGAGGTCTCTTATTTTTATTAGATCACTGTTCAATAGCGATTAGTTGTATTGTCTGCTGTACAAATCATTATTGAGCAATGAATGGTTAATGTTATTTTATGGTTGAATTTGAAATGTCGTATAGAGAAAGTTCGCAATGCGAATCATAGTTTGCATTGCGAATATGGTTTGCGAATGTACACAGTCTGTCAAGAGAGTTGTTGAGCGATACCTAAAAAGTATCTCTAGGAACTAAATTGATATTTGTTCTCTGTTTCGGGTGAGTCTAGTGTAGGAAAAAACAATAAACGGATGCACCTTAGCATGACATCGAAAATTACTCATATTGAAACAATGCTTGTGGATATTCCCACGATTCGCCCTCATAAATTATCTATGACGTCTATGGCCGTGCAAACCATGGTGATTGTTCGTATCAAAGATGATCAAGGTCGTGAAGGCTTAGGCGAGGGCACGACTATTGGCGGTTTGGCCTATGGTCCTGAAAGCCCAGAAAGCATTAAAATGAACATTGATACCTACCTTGCGCCTTTACTTATCGATCAGCCACTTCATAGCATAAAGCTACTTATCCAACGTTTAAGCATGTCTGTACGGGGCAATATGATTGCCAAATCGGCTTTGCAAACCGCGTTGTTGGATTTGCAAGGAAAACATTTAGGCGTTCCTGTTTCCACTTTATTAGGTGGCGCTATTCACCAACATATCCCCTGTCTATGGGTGTTGGCATCGGGTGATACGGATAAAGATATTACCGAAGCGAAAGCACTTATCGCTAGCGGTCGGCATTGCGACTTCAAGCTTAAAATCGGTTCCCGACATGTGAATGATGACGTGGCTCATGTGGCTGCTATTAAAGCGGCCTTGGGCAATAGTGCAAGTGTGCGAGTCGACGTGAATCAAGCGTGGGATGAATCAACGGCAACAAAAGGTATGGCGGCGCTTCAAGAAGCCGGTGTGGATTTAGTTGAACAGCCAACTCCAGCAAAAGAATGGGATGCCTTGGTTCGATTATCGCAAAAATTTACGATTCCTATTTTAGCCGATGAAGGTGTTGCTGATGCCTCAGATGTTTTCCAGCTTGCTCAACGTGGTTTTAATGGCGGTATCGCTTTGAAAATTGCCAAAGCAGGTGGACCTATTGAAGCACTTTATGCGGCTACCGTTTCATCTGCGTCAGGTATGGGATTATATGGTGGTACTTTACTAGAAGGTTCTATTGGTACAGCGGTTTCAATTCATGCTTGGTCTACTTTACCGAAATTGCATTGGGGCAGTGAAATGTTTGGTCCTCTTCTTTTACAAGATGACATCATTAAACAGCCGCTTCGTTACCATAACAATGGTGTGGATGTTCCGGATTCACCTGGTTTGGGTATTGAAATTGACGAAGAAAAGCTGGCGCTTTATCGACGTAAATAATACAGCACCAACGCAAACAATCATGAGGAAATGAACATGCTTTTTAAAGTTGAAATGACAGTAAATATTCCTAAAGACCTTCCGGTTGCAGAGGCAGATGCGATCAAATTGAAGGAGAAGAATTACTCACAAGAATTACAAAAAGCAGGTATTTGGCTGCATTTATGGCGTGTCGTTGGACAGTATTCAAATGTGAGTATATTTGATGTCAAAGACAATGCTCATTTGCATGAAGTCCTCACAGGCTTACCTTTGTATCCTTTTATGACGATGGAAGTGACAGCCTTATGTCAACATCCATCTTCCATAAAATAGCGCTAACTATTTAGAACAAAAATAACATTTAATAAAAGTGCTGTTATGGCACATAGAAGCGGAGAGATTGAAATGACTGTTAAAACAATTCAAACAGAAGCAGTACAAACGTTATTGAAAAAAGTGGCTGGCTTGGATAAAGACCAAGGCAATCCTCGCATGAAAGAAATCATTTATCGCCTAGTTTCTGATCTTTACAAAATGATTGAAGACCTAGATATTACGCCAGATGAGTTTTGGATGTGCGTGAATTATGTAAATGACCTTGGTACGACTAAAGAAGCCGTTTTGCTTGCGCCAGGTTTAGGGTTTGATCATTTCTTAGATATTCGTGAAGATGCTAAAGATGAAGCAGCAGGCCTAGCGGGTGGCACACCACGTACCATTGAAGGCCCTCTATATGTTCAGGATGCACCAATCTCAGAAGGTGAAGCACGTATGGATGATGGCAAAACACCGGGTCAAGGCATGTGGCTTCACGGTAAAGTGTTGGATGAAGAGGGTAACCCTGTAGCGGGAGCTGTTGTCGACCTTTGGCATGCTGACTCTAAAGGCGGTTACTCTCATTTTGACCCTACACAAAGCGAATTCAATCTACGTCGTAAAGTGATAACGGATGCTCAAGGTTGCTACCGCGCTCGTAGTATCGTGCCAAACGGCTACGGCGTTCCACCAGAAGGTAATACCATTAAAGTGCTTCAGAGCCTTGGTCGTCATGGCAACCGCCCCGCTCATATTCATTACTTTGTATCTAAACCAGGCTTCAAGCATCTAACCACACAGATTAACTTGGCTGGTGATGCCTATACATACGATGACTTCGCTTTTGCGACTCGAGATGAATTGGTTGTTGAGGCAACACCATTGAATGACAAAGCCCACGGCTTTGATAGCGAATATTTGGATGTTGAGTTCAATATTGAAATTTGTAAAACTGATAAGCCAGAATTAGAAGACAAACATGCTCGTGCACGAGCATCAGTAGCTTAACTTTAATTAGTACTGCTTCTGGTCGACTAATTAACTTTTAATGAAAATCCCTTGTTGATCTCAACAAGGGATTTTTAATTTATGCCATTAGGCTATAGGTGTATTAGTCTCGACTTGATCTGGCAATTCTACTGAAAAGTAGAGAGTTATCCGTTTTGATAAAGATGTCGAATCTTCAATCAAAACGAACAAAAGGTAACTCTCTGTGTTGCATACTAAAAATCCTATCATTAAACACAAAGCGGTTTTGCTCAATCTTACTGAGGACGTGTGGCGAGATAGAGACGGCTCACCCAGGTTATCTGAGCTCTCAAGACGATGTTTACGTGAGGAACCTAAAGGGTGTTGGTAGAATTTATCAGCAGACCTTTATTGGTACTTGCAGAAAAGTCACCTTTGTCAAACGCTACACAACCAAAACACCGATTTCGTAAAAAGCGCTACGAGAGTCTAGATACACTGTAAAAAAATCTGGACGTATTCAATAATGACCGAACTCGTCGGGGGAAAAGTGTTGTGGAAGGACGTCACTGGACACATTGCTTGATGGAAAAGCGATCTCGGTAGAAAAGACTTTAACCCAGACCTAAACTGACAGGCACAGTATCGATTCAAAGTGAGGTTACTGTCAGGTTAGGTCTTAGCTGGTACACTTTAAGCAAGTTTAAATATCTCAACCTGTTGATTTAGCTCTTCACAGAGTCTATTTAAATTTTGCGTCGCTTTCTCGCTTAGATCGAGTTTTTCATTGCTGTGTTTCACATCATTACTGGATTCGACGGTAACCTCTGCGATAGATGATACTGCTTGTGCTTGTTCATTTAGTGTTTGAGTAATTTGTTCAATAGCGTCTAAGACTGTGCTCGAAGACTTTTCAATGTCTAGCATCAAATGACCAGAGTTGCCGATCTCCTTAGCTGTTTTCTCCAGTATTATATGGCCTTCTTCACTTGCTTTAACAGCGTCAACGATACTGCCTAATAAGGTACTCAGTTGGGATTCTATTTCGTGGGTAGACTCTGCCGTGCGTTTAGCTAAATGCCTTACCTCATCAGCAACCACAGCGAATCCTCGACCTTGCTCGCCAGCACGAGCGGCTTCAATTGCCGCATTTAAAGCAAGCAAGTTAGTTTGTTCAGCGATTGCATTAATCGTTTCTACAATTCCTTTAACACTACTCCCTTGTGTATTAAGAGATTTCATCGTCTCTTGGTTATTTTGTAAGATCTCCCCAAGCTGCTTAAATGATTCCACGCAGGTATCCATTTCTTTACTGACATGTTTGGTTTGCTGTTGTACATGTTGGTAGTTACTCAGAACCGACTGGGAGTTGTCTCTGATATGTTGAAATTGCGATGTTAGCTCTTCGGTCGCTACTGACGTTTGTTCAGACCTGCCGATTTGTTGCTGTCCAGCGTTTCTTACATTTTCTATAAGCGTACTAATGTTAGAGCTGGCGTCTTTCGTTGCGTGAACATTATCAATCACTTTGTTAAGCAAGTTACGTAGTCGATGACAACTCTCTCCAAAATGTTCCATGATCAGTCCCACTTCATCACGACTACTCGGAGGAGAGGCGTAACTTAAATCGCCATTAGACATAGCTGCCACAGACTCTTTAAGAACACTTAGCTCTTTACGGAAAGTACGAATCATCAGATAAATGGATAATACAGCAACCGAGGAGGTAATGAATAAGACTGGAATAGCTCGTTTTAATACATCTACCCCGATTGTCCCCAGTATATTGCTTTCAGAAGTAACCATCACCACTGTCGCTAAAGGTAATATCATACCCGCCACAATCGGTGAGCTAGCAAAAATAAACTTTTCACCTAGCTGAAAGGAACGAGTCGCTTTAATAGGAATATCATTACAATGGGCTTCCCATTTTGCATTTAACACTGTCATAAAAGGAACGGTTGTAGCAGGTACGGATAAAAGTCCCATGATCCAAATGACAAGTAACTGCATTGTTGAATGTGTTGCCGATAGTTCCAGCCAAGGAGCCAGCGAAGTACCGATTGCAGGAGCCACAATATGTAAGATGAACAAAAGCCTGAGTATGTAACCGACCCAGAAATGACGTTGTTTACTGGTCATTGATTCTGATAGTGCCTGCTGTCCTTTGCGAAGCAATAAATAGGCTATTAATAAATAAGCGGCCACAATGATATTGAGGCTTGCACTCATCATTAATGTTGCAACGTCTTCTAAACTCAATGCTCCAGAAAGTACCGATAAGGTTAACCAAACAGCGGGTGGCATTAGGCAGCTAGCAAACCATAGTAATTTAAATCCCTTCGGTAAGGTGTTTTTTGTATTAGAGTGAGTGTCTTTTTCTTGATTCATAAAGTACCCAACCACTTCATGTTAATTTTCAATGAAATCTTAGTTTTTTGAACTAATTACTAGGTCAAATGTAGGTATAAAGCGTGCTTTATAGTTTGAAACTTGTTGGTTACCTTCGTTTCGTATCACTTGGACGCTCACCGAATAGTCGTGCATATTCTTGGCTAAAACGACCCATATGAGTAAAGCCCCAGCGGATGGCAATATCAGTAATCGATATATTTGGGTTTTGTTTTAGTAAGTCTTCTCTTGCTCTTTGTAATCGAACGGTGCGTAGATATTCCATGGGGCTAATGTGACGAAAATCCTTAAAGCCCGCATACAGTGTACGTACACTAACGCCTGCTATATTAGCGAGTTTGGCTGGTGATAGCGCTTCATCTGCATGAGCTTCAATGTACTCTTCTACCTTTTTAACATGTCTTGGTGCTAGTGTACGAACAGGCTCATTGAGGGCATCCGTATAGTTGTGGGGATGAATAGACAGAAGGGTGTTGATAATAAGTTGTTCAAGTTGATGGGAAATGGTGGATTGTGTTGTAACCGATGGTAGATCGTGCAGTAGATGTGCTAAATAGATCATCATGTTGCGCCAGACAGGGTTTTGATACCAATGCATATCTGGTTTGAATCGTAAGGGCTCTCTAAGTGAGCGACCAAGAACCTGACTGCAGACTAATTCCAGCGACTGTTTATCGATCTTAAACATCAGTTGATCGCAATCTTTGCTCCAGTCCATGGTGAGTGGGTCTGAAGGATTAAGCACTGATGCGATGTCTTTATTTGTATAAATAGCGTTCTCGCCACTGTATATCTTAGCCTGACCAGCGACGGGCATTTGAATCAAATAAAACTGCTCTAGACAGCCTGGATCGATAATGACATCGGCACCATATTTGAGTCGATTAAAGTAGACATTTCCTAGCGCAACAGAGTGCATACGAGTATCCAGCTCTGATCCTTTCTCTTTAAGATCTAAGTGGTGAGGTTTATAAACCTCTGATACTTCATCCCTGACTTGTTCTAGTGTACCTGAGCTGAATATTAGTCGCTCAGAATCACTTTTTAGTACATTTTGTAACAAGCGAGACAATGCTATATCAGAAGACATCAACCTTTACCTCGTTTTTTCTCAATAAGTGATCTTTTATGTGTTGCATATTTATGAATTTAAATATACAGATTTGTGAATTTAAATACAGAGAGGTCACACCGTATTTTTGTATAAATTGTGCTTATTCACTAATAAGTTGCACTAAATGGATAGTCTGTGCACTAGACGGATAGCCAATGTTTACAAGGTGTAAACCGTCACATGAATTATTGATTTTTGTCATCTTTTTGCGCTTTTTGGATAGTTGTCGCATTTTTCGGAGCGTAATTGCCAGCCTGATACTCAAGGATAAATAGTGACTTGAGCAAAGCATAACTTTCAGGAGGCGTACGATGGGAAAAATGATAGATATCCAAGCAAAAGATGGCAGTGGCGCTTTTAAAGGCTACCTGGCGATACCCGCTTCGGGCGAGGGGCCAGGCATTGTCCTATTGCAAGAAATATTTGGTATCAATAAAACAATGCGAGAGGTGGCGGATTACTATGCCGAGGAGGGATACGTAGTATTAGCTCCCGATCTTTTTTGGCGTCAGGAGCCCGGTGTAGAGCTTGAATACAGTCCAGCAGAATGGGAAAAGGCTTTTGGTTTTTATCAGGGCTTTGATCAGGATCTGGGGGTCGAAGATATTGATGCGGCGATCCGTGTTTTGAAAGGGTTGCCAGAATGTAATGGCAAAGTCGGTGCATTAGGTTTCTGTCTTGGTGCACGCTTGTCCTACCTAACCGCCTGTCGATGTGACGTTGATGTCGCGGTCGGTTATTACGGCATGGACATTGAAAAGCATCTAGATGAAGCGGTAAATATTGATGGCAGATTGGTTTTGCATTTTGCCAGTAATGATGAGTATTGCCCCGATGTAGCGCGTAATGAAATCTATAAAGCGCTGGATGATCAGGAGCATGTGGAGCTTTATACCTACCAAGGTGTTGACCATGCTTTTGCTCGTGAAGGAGGGGAACATTACCACAAGCCTTCAGCTCTGATGGCTCACCAGCGTTCCGTTACCGCCTTTCGAAAAGAGATGGGTCCAGATTATGATTTGTCCTATTTATGGGATAAACACTGTGAGTATGAATTCAGTACTCGTAACGTGGACGATACCATGGCAACCATGGTGGCAGAACCTTACGTCAACCATATCCCCAATATGACAGGAGGTGTGGGTTACAAAAATCTCCACCGCTTCTACAAAAACCATTTTGTTGACGTAAATCCTGCAGATACGACGCTTATTCCTATCTCTCGTACCATTGGTGCCACTCAGATTGTTGACGAATTACTTTTCACTTTTACCCATGACAGGGTCATTGACTGGATGCTGCCAGGTATTGAACCAACTGGTAAATACGTTGAAGTGCCGCTGGTGGCGATCGTTAAATTCCGTGGCGATAAACTTTATCACGAACATATTTACTGGGATCAGGCCTCTGTATTGGTGCAGATAGGCAAGCTCGATCCACAAGGCTTACCAGTCGCAGGGCAGGAATCTGCAGCAAAATTACTCGATGAAACACTTCCTTCCAATACATTAATGCCGAACTGGCCCGACAGTGAAGGTCTGGATCAAGGAGGTGCAAAATGAGCCAATTTAACGACCGTAGTGTCATTGTCACTGGTGGTGCAACCTTGATCGGAGCTGCTGTGGCAGAGGTGTTTGTCGAAGCGGGAGCAAGTGTCACCGTGATCGATATTGATACTGAGGCGGGTGTCGCTTTAGCGGAACGCCTTGGAGCAAAAGCGCAGTTTGTTGAGGCAGATATCACCGACGACGAGCAATTAAACGCCGCTATACACAGTGCTGAAAGCCGCTTCGGAGGAGTCGACTATTTAATCAATTTAGCTTGTAGCTATCTAGATGAAGGTCAGGCTTCTTCTCGGGCAGATTGGCTAACGGCACTGAATATTAATGTTGTCAGTGCTGTGATGGCAGCCAACATTGCACGCCCACTGATGATGAAACGGGGAGGTGGTGCCATTGTCAACTTTAGCAGCATCTCATCTCATGTTGCTCAAACTGGCCGCTGGTTATATCCCGTTAGCAAAGCGGCGATTCGCCATTTGACCCGTAGCATGGCAATGGATTTTGCTGAAGATGGCATTCGTGTGAACTCGGTGTCTCCGGGCTGGACTTGGTCCAGAGTGATTAATGAAGTCAGCGGCGGCAATCGAGCTAAAGCGGATCAGGTCGCGGCTGATTTTCATATGTTGGGGCGCTTAGGTGACCCCCGAGAGGTAGCTGAAGTCGTGCTGTTTCTCTGTTCTCCGCAGGCAAGTTTTGTGACCGCCGCTGATTATGCCGCTGATGGAGGTTATTCCGCTATTGGTCCTGAACAGCGAACCCCTGCAATCCCCAAGCTCGCTGAATAAGTCTGAAATCACCACTAAAAATCTGGAGTAAATGTTATGTCACGTAATATTGCAATTATTGGCGCGGGTCAGTCTGGCCTACAAACGGGTATTGGCCTTTTAAAACAAGGTTATAAGGTAACGATGTTATCGAACCGAACACAGGATGATATTCGATCCGGTCGAGTCACTTCCAGCCAATGTATGTTTGATATGGCTCTGAACACGGAAAGAGAGTTAGGTCTTAACTTTTGGGAAAATGACTGTCCGCCAGTTGAAGGAATCGGTTTGACCGTTCCTAACCCAGAGATCCCCGGCGAAAAATTAATTGATTGGGCGGCGCCAATCGATCACAAAGCCCAGTCAGTGGATCAACGGCTAAAGATGCCTGTATGGATGGATGAGTTTGTCCGCTTGGGTGGCGAGCTGGTTTTTAAAGATGCTGGCATTGAAGAACTTGAAGAGCTAGCCGCTTCTCATGACCTAGTGTTGCTGGCAGCAGGTAAGGGCGAGATTGTTCGTCAGTTTGAGCGAGATGCCGAACGTTCAGTGTTTGATAAACCACAACGAGCTCTAGCACTTACTTATGTTCATGGTATGGAGCCTAAAAAACCGTTCTCACGGGTAGCGTTCAATCTGATTCCGGGCGTTGGCGAATACTTCTGTTTCCCTGCTCTAACGCTAAGTGGTCCCTGTGACATCATGGTCTTTGAAGGTGTTCCGGGTGGTCCGATGGATTGCTGGGGTGATGTTGAAACCCCGGAACAGCATTTAGCACGCAGCGTTGAAATTCTTAACTCCTTCTGTCCGTGGGAAGCGGAACGCTGTAAGAATATTCAGCTTACCGATGACAAAGGGGTGCTGTCAGGTCGCTTCCCACCAACAGTACGTAAACCTGTCATGACCTTGCCTTCTGGACGGAAAGTATTGGGGATGGCCGATGCTCTTGTGGTCAACGACCCGATTACAGGTCAAGGATCCAATAACGGTGCTAAGTGCAGCAAAATTTACCTGGATTCCATTATTGCCCGTGGCGATCAGGCATACGATGAAGCATGGATGGAAGCAACTTTTGAAGCGTATTGGACTTATGCAGAAGATGTGGTGGGTTGGACTAACAGCATATTACTGCCGCCAAAGGAACACACCCTAAACCTGTTGGGGGCTGCACAACAATCTCCTGAACTCGCAAAAACTATTGCCAACGGTTTTAACAACCCAGTGGATTTAATGCCCTGGTGGACTAATGCAGACGCCTGTAATCAAGTCGTTGGTGAATATTTTAAAAAGGAGGCCTGAGATGAACACATCTAATGTACAGACGATAAATTCCACACCTGCTGTTGAGGTGCCGTTGATTGATACCCGAGAACTACGCAACACCTTTGGCATGTTTGCCACCGGAGTGACTGCTATTACTGCTCTTGGAGAGAACGGACAGTTGGTTGGGATTACCGCGAACTCTTTCTCATCGCTTTCCTTAGATCCCGCTCAGATTCTGTGGAGTCTAGTGCTGACCTCACCCAATGTGTCGGCGTTTGATGAGGGAAAATATTTCAATGTCAATATCCTCAGTCAAAGCCAAGAAGGGCTGGCGATGCAGATGGCGACTCGCAGTGAAGATAAATTTGCGGGTGTTCAGTATTGCTTGAGTCCAACAGGGGTACCGCTATTAGAAGAGGCGCTAGCCACTTTGCAGTGTCAGGTTGAGTTTACTCGTGTGTCTGGTGACCACCTGCTGATAGTGGGACGTGTGCTGGATTTTGACCGAGTCGAGGAAGGTGAGCCTCTAGTGTTCTATCGAGGGAGATTTAAGTAGTTCTTAGGCCGAAATCTATGTCATTGAGTCCGGCTATGACTGGGCTCAGATAATATCAATAAAGGAACAAGACTTATGAAACGAACAGTTAACTATTTTACGGGATGCCTGATCTTGGGATCTCTGGTCGCCACTAATGCTCAGGCAACTGAGGGAGGAGGGTCGAACTACCCGATGGGGGCAACAGATCTATTGGTGGGGGCGCTGCCACCACCAGGTGTCTATCCACTGATTTATGCTGAGCACTATAAGGCGGATGATTTTAAGGGGAATAATGGTAAAAGCCTGCCGATCAATTTCAAACTGAAAGCCGATGTTGTGGCACCGAGACTGCTGTATGTAACAGACAAAAAAATGCTTGGTGGTCAGCTGTTTTTCGCTGGTTTGTTGCCTCTAGTTAAGCTGGATGTCTCTATGCAGGGGAAGCGTGATAAGGAGTCGGGTATCGGTGATTTAGATCTAACTACCGGGCTGGCTTTTCATCATAGCCCTCAGCTGCATTCTGCCGTTGGCGTCGATGTTTTTGCGCCAACGGGTGAATATCGCTCATCACGACTTGCCAATCCGGGGCGTAATTATTGGACGGTTGAAGGGGTTTACGCGGCTTCCAAAATTGATCCTGCTGGAATCAATTGGGGAGTAAAAGTGATGTATGACTACAACTTCAAAAATGATGCGACCAATTATAAATCTGGACAAGAGTTGCATGCCGATTATTCACTGGGCTACGGCGTAGCGCAGCACTGGATTATTGGGGTTGGCGGCTATGCCTATAAGCAGTTAACTGGAGATGAAAAGAATGGTTCGGATATCGGTAATAAAGGCCAAGCGTTCGCGATAGGCCCTGCGATTAAATACGATAATGGCAATGGCTTCTTTTTATCCGCTAAGTATCAAAAAGAAATGTCTGTTAAAAACCGCCCAGAGGGTGATGCCTTGTGGATAAAAACGATTGTGAAATTTTAATCAATTAGATGAGTCAGGAGATTGAATCAATGAATACTAACTCTAGGGAAACACTGATTGAGTGGCGCGATAAGGTTGAAAATTGCACCGATTTCCGTCCTGAAGAAAATGTATACCGAGTGGCTCGCGAGATGTTTACCGATCGTGATCTTTTCGATATAGAAATGGATCTAATCTTTGAGAATACTTGGATCTACGCCTGCCATGAGAGTCAGATAGCTAATCCGCATGACTTTTTTACCATGCAGGCGGGTCGTCAAGCGATGATCATCACCCGCGATGGTAAAGGTGAACTGAATGCATTGATTAATGCCTGCCAGCATCGTGGGGCAACTCTAACACGGGTATGTCGCGGTAATCAGTCTACTTTTACCTGTCCCTTCCATGCGTGGTGCTATAAAACCGATGGTCGGCTGGTGAAGGTAAAAGCACCCAGTGAATATTCCGATGACTTTGATAAATCCACCCGAGGGTTACGTAAGGCTTTGATCAGTTCTTATAAAGGGTTTGTGTTTATCAACCTTAACACCGAGTGCACAGAATCTCTCGAGGATTTCCTTGGCGATGCCCGTATTGGTTTCGACATGATGGTGGCCCAGTCAGAGAACGGAGAGCTGGAAGTGTTGCCAGGCTCTTCCTCTTATACCTTTGATGGTAACTGGAAATTACAGAATGAAAATGGCCTTGATGGATATCACGTCAGTACCGTGCACTACAACTACGTCGCGACGGTTCAGCATCGTCAGCAATTAGAAGTGGAAAAAGAGCAGGGCGGCAAAAAAGTACTCGATTACAGTAAGCTTGGTGCAGGCGATAAGGATACAGACGATGGTTGGTTTGCGTTTAATAACGGCCATACGATTCTGTTCAGCGATATGCCCAATCCAGAAGTTCGTCCGGGCTACGCTTCAGTCATGCCTAGACTGATTGAAGAGTACGGTGAACAGCGCGCGCAATGGATGATGCATCGTTTACGCAACCTTAATATCTACCCTAGTTTATTCTTTATGGACCAAATCAGTTCTCAACTGCGTGTTGTTCGTCCGGTTGCTTGGAATAAGACAGAGGTACATAGCTTTTGTCTGGGGGTTAAAGGCGAATCGGATGATGATCGGGAAAACCGCATTCGTCAGTTTGAAGATTTCTTTAACGTATCTGGTATGGGAACGCCTGATGATCTGGTGGAATTCCGCGAAGCGCAGAAAGGCTTTGAAGCCCGTTTAGAGCGTTGGAATGAAATTTCCCGTGGCTGTGAAAAATGGACCACTGAGCCTACTGACAATACTGAGGCTTTGGGGATTCGTCCAGCGATGACAGGCACCGAGTTCACCCATGAAGGCCTTTATGTCAATCAGCACTCTACCTGGCAGCGTTATCTATTGCAGGGATTGGACCGTCAATTACAGCAGCAGGAGGAAAAATGATGATGACCGAGAAAAAAGCCGCTGCATTGCAGAGTATTGAACAATTCCTGTACAAACAGGCCGAGTATTGTGATCGTCAGCAATGGGATGAGTATCTGGCCACATTTGATGAAAATGCCGAATTTCATATTCCCCAGTGGGATTCGGAGCATGTTCATACCACGGATCCTAAACGGGAGATGTCGCTTATTTATTATGCTTCTCGAGCGGGTCTTGAGGATCGGGTATTCCGTATCCGTACTGGCAAATCGGCAGCCTGTACCCCAATGCCTCGAACCATGCATTCTGTGAATAATGTTCAGGGTGAAGAGCAAGCGGATGGTACTTGGAAAGTGAAGGCCAACTGGGTGACGCACTTTTATCGCTTCGGCGAGTCTGAGTCTTTCTTTGGACGGGTGGAATACACGCTTCGTGCAGAAGATGGCAGTTGGATTGTTCAGCGCAAACAAGCGATTTTATTGAACGATAAGATTCGTCATGTGCTGGATTTTTATCACGTCTGATTGGCTATCTGGTCGGTTTGGCGATCTTTAGTTCAGCGCAGAGCCCTCTTTCATTCCCTTTTGGGGCTCTGCCGAGGACGGTAAGTCGTCAATTCCGGCCTTTTATCAGACGAAGATTCTTTGAGGTGTTTTATGAATAAAGTTGCTTTAAATTTCAGTGATGGGCGAACCAAATTTATCGGTGTTAATCCTGGGGAAACCGTTCTGGATGCGGCCCTGCGTCAGGGCATTACTATTCCTGTGGATTGTCATGAAGGGGTATGTGCTACCTGTAAAGGCTTGTGTCGCTCCGGGGATTACCAACTTGAATATGTCGATGAGGATGCTCTGAGTGAGTCAGAACTTGAGCAGGGCAGCGTGCTAACCTGTCAAATGCGAGTGGCATCCGATTGCGCTATCGAGTTTGATTTTGAATCAACACTCTGTACCAGCTCTGGTCCTGAAGCGCTAGAAGCGGAGATTACTAAAGTAGATCTCGTTTCAGAGTCGGCGGCGGTGGTTTACATCGATGCAAAAGCCCGCCGGACTCAACTGGACTTTTTGCCGGGTCAATATGCCCATGTGAATGTGCCTGGAACCGATGAGTGGCGCTCATACTCGTTTGCCTGTGCACCAAATGAGACGAATCAATTGCAGTTTCTGATCCGTTTGTTGCCGCAGGGTGTCATGAGTGATTATTTGCGCGACAGAGCAAAACCTGGTGATCGGATAACACTGAAGGCGCCTCTAGGGGCATTCTATCTTCATCAAATCAAGCGTCCGCTTATCTTTGTCGCTGGTGGAACGGGATTGGCAGCATTTCTCGGTATGCTCGACCAATTGGTTGAAAACCCTGACCGTTGTGAGCAGCCAATTACCCTGTTTTACGGCGTCACTCAGGTAGCCGATTTGTGTGAGATTGAACGTATTCAGAAAGTTGCTGAAAAGCTGCCGAACTTCCAATCATACAGCATAGTGATGAAAGAAGCGGCTGATTGGGAAGGGCCAGTAGGCGTAGTAACCGATCTGTTTGAGGATCGTTATTTCAACGATGGTGAGGTTGATCTCTACCTTTGTGGGCCTCCGCCTATGGTGGACGCCGTTAAAGGGTGGCTGGATGATAGAGATATGTCCAAGTCTACGGTGCACTATGAGAAGTTCTCTGCTAGCTAACCAAAAAACTTTGTCGTGGTCTAATGGCAAGACAACAGGGGGCATGGGTCTATACCTTTAGTGAGCCTAAAACGCTTTACTTCTGTCCCCGAAAGTTGTCAACGATGTGATCTACAATGAAACAAATCCGGTTGTTTTTAGAGAAAAATCCTTTCGTATAAACAGCTGGATAAGCCGTGTCTCTTTGATTTGTAACCCTCATAATAAAGCCTCAGGCGCTGAATGCCCGTAACGCAAGGGGGCTAAAAACAGCGTTTTTTTTCGGTCATCAACAAGCTCCTGAAAAACTCTTCTACAACATGAGCCTTTCATCTCTTACAGACAGTATGGTTGTCATCATTCGAATCGTTATTATGTCCATCTTTCTATGAGATCGAATGAACGATTCTGTTTAAAGGATTTTTGTGAGATATCACAGTGGTTTATATTAGGGTGACTTTAATAGGAGAATAAAAAATTCATTATTCATAAGCGTAGTTTATTAACCTTAGCTATTTATGTTGATGGTCACTACTTATGAAATATCTTCAGGTGTAAGTTTAGCCCACGTATTTGATAGGGATATGATGATTAAATAAAAAATTAGTTGATATTCTAGCTTTAATAAAAGCTTTCATCATCGTATAAAAAAATTGATTTTGATTTTGATTTTGATTTTGATTTTGATTTTGATTTTTTAATGTTTCTGGATTTTTTTGATTAACCAAACTTGCAGCCTAAAGAATAAGTCATCATGTTGGTTTTTCCTGAATGGGATATTATTTAAAAAAACTATAAAAATGAGAGGAATAGCTTATGGCGTTATTTGAATATTTCCCAAACTATGTTTGGAATTTATCCGTTTCTATTGCATTAGGAAGCGGAGCCAAAATTGGTGAAGTTATTGATATGTGTAAGCCTTTACGCGAAGCCGCAGAAAATGGCGAAGATGCGGGGACAGCAGAATTTCTGATTCAGTGGGTCAATATGGCGGATAAACTGATTGGACTTGCTGATGAAGATGAAGATGCAGGGAATTATTTTTCGGCTGGTACCAAGCTAAAGAGAGCGGCGCTGTATTTAATGGTGGCTGAGCGAATGCAAGGTCAAGGACATCCGAATCGAAAAGAGACTTGGGATAAAGCGCAAGAGACATTCCGTAAAAGCATTAGGCTCAGCAAAGATAATTGTGAGTATGTAGAAGTGCCACTTGATAACGGCGGTATTATGCCTGCGTTGTATGTTCGAGCGGAAGGAGAGGGCCCTCATCCAACAGTCGTTTATTGTAACGGTTTGGACAGTTGTAAAGAGATGCTCTATTGGTCAAATTTACCACAGTCTCTGGCCAAACGAGGAATATCGACGCTTTGCGTTGATCAACCTGGTACCGGTGAAACATTGCGCACTTACGGTTTGCCTGCGGTTTATAACAGTGAAGTTTGGGCGTCCAAAGCGGTTGATTGGTTAGAGCAACAAGACGATGTAGACGCATCTCGTATTGGTATGACGGGGATTTCTTTAGGTGGTCATTATGCGCCTAGAGCTGTCGCCTATGAACCAAGGTTCGCAGCTGGTGCTGTATGGGGAGCAAATCATAACTGGGCAGAAGTGCAGCAGAAACGCTTAAAGCGTGAGGGTGAAAACCCTGTTCCACATTATTGGGCGCATGTCATGTGGGTGTTTGGCGCAAAAGATATGGATGATTTCTTTGTTAAAACAGAAGGGATGAATCTTAATGGTGTGATGGACAAAATTAAGGTGCCGTTCCTTGTTACTCATGGAGAAAAAGATCGTCAAATTAATTTGGATTACGCTTACCAAAGCTATGACCAGCTAATCAACTCACCAAATCGTGAATTTAAAATCTTTACGGAACGTGAAGGCGGGGTCGAGCATGTTGGTGCAGATAATATGAGTTTTGGTTGCGATTATATTGCTGATTGGTTCGCCAAAACATTGGGTGGCAAACGGGGGTAAGAAAGAGATGGCTCGTCAATTTATTGATTTATCGATTTATCTTGAGAACGATGTGATCACTGATCCGCCGTTTATGCGTCCAGAGATTACATATCAGACGCACGAGGAAACGGTTCCAGAGGCGAACCACTTTTTCCCCGGTGTTGCGGCGGATGAGTTTCCCGGTGGTCATGGATTTGCTGCGGCTGAGACCGTGAAGCTCACCACGCATAATGGTACACATTTGGATGCTCCTTGGCACTTTCATCCCACTATGAACAATGGTGAAAGAGCGATTACCATTGACGAGGTGCCATTAGACTGGTGCTTTCGTCCTGGGGTGAAGTTGGATTTTCGTCACTTCGAAAACGGCTATGTCGTGACCGCAGCGGACGTCGAGGCGGAACTGAAACGTATTGGTTATGAGCTGCAACCCATGGACATTGTTTTGGTGAATACCGCTGCGGGTAGTGCGGTTGGCGATCCTGATTTTGTCAATATTGGTTGTGGTATGGGCTATGAAGCAACGATGTATTTACTTGAACGTGGTGTGCGAGTGACGGGCACAGATGCTTGGTCTTGGGATGCACCATTTAGCCATACTGCCAAACGCGTCGCTGAAACGGGTGATAATTCGCTGATTTGGGAAGGGCACAAAGCCGGTAGGGACATAGGCTACTGTCATTTGGAAAAGCTTCATAATCTCGAAGCCCTTCCAGCCTTTGGTTATACCGTTGTTTGTTTTCCTCATAAAGTGCGCGGTGGCTCAGCGGGTTGGACTCGCGCTGTTGCTATTATTGATAACTGATTGAGCTGCTCGAAGTGACAGTATTTTTAGGAATAAACGTATGAAGCTAGCAACGATAGATAACGGTACACGTGATGGTGCATTGGTGATTGTTTCTTGCGATGGCCAATCTTACCTGCCTGCACCAGAAAAAATATCAACATTGCAAATGGCACTGGATAATTGGTCTGTGAATGAGCCTGTATTACAGGCTGTTTATCCGGAACTTAAAGATGGGAAAGGCATGAGTACAGCCTCATTAAGCTACTTAGCGCCTTTACCTAGAGCGTGGCAATGGTTAGACGGTTCGGCCTTCAAAAGCCATGGTGATTTAATGGATCAAGCATTTGGTTTTGAACCTAAACAACTAAGCAAACCGCTTATGTATCAGGGAATGTCACATCAATTTTTAAGCGCAACAGCGGATGTTCCATTTATGAGAGAGGAGGATGGCATTGATTTCGAAGGCGAGTTTGCGGTTATTGTAGATGATGTTCCTATGGGCGTTAGCGCAATGCAGGCGCTTAAGCATATTAAATTACTTATCTTGCTTAATGATTGGTCCCTGCGCACGATTGCCATTCCCGAAATGAAAACGGGTTTCGGATGGGTGCAGGCAAAACCGGCTTGTTCTGTCGCCCCAGTGGCGCTAACGCCGGATGAGTTAGGAGTGGCTTGGCATGATGGACGAGTACACCTTGATTTAGTGGTTGATTGGAATGGTAAACGCTTTGGTGGGGCATCTGGTGGTGAAATGGGCGTCGGTTTCCATGATTTAATTGCCCATGCCGCTGCGACTAGGGATCTTTGTGCAGGTACCATTATCGGGTCTGGAACGGTATCCAATAAAAACTATCGAGAAGTTGGGTCAAGCTGTATTGCTGAGCGACGTGGCATGGAAACACTGGATACAGGAGCCGCCAAAACGGCTTATATGTCATTTGGTGACCAGGTAAGGATGGAGGCAATATCAGCAGACATTCCTCACTTGTTCGGAATCATCAGTCAAAAGGTTATAAAGAAAACATCATAGACGGAATGCTCTTGTTTGGCTGAGTTTTTAATGCTAGAGAACAATTTATCTGTTTTGTTCTCTAGTTTCTAAAATATTGATTAAGGAATTGTTCTAATCATATTATTTTATTTGTTCTGAATCCATATTAATAGCAGCTTCCTTTAATATGTTTCGTAACCAAATAAGACCTTCATCATTATTTCTATATTGATGCCATTGAACACATTGCTTCATTGCTGGAATATCAAAAGGCAAAGGCAATATTTTAAGGGGCCAGACTTTGGCCATTTTGGTGGCTAATCTCGCGTGAATTGTGGCGATATTTTCTGAGCCTATTACTAATGCGGGAAGTGAAGCAAAGCTAAATGTGGTTGCAATGACGTGTCGTTTAATTCCGTATTTTTGTGCAAATGAGGTGCCAAAAAAGTCTTTTTTCGTTGCCTCTGGTCGCATTAGTACGTGGCCTGCTGCTGCGTATCTTTCTGTGGTTAATTCTCCCTGAGCAATCTTACTGTGTTTCCAGACAACACAAACAAACTCTTCTTCATAAAGTACATCACTGGGCTGTTCAGTAGACATAAAATCGGATGGAATGATCAGTAAATCGGCTTTGCCTTGTTCTAGTTGCTCATGCGGGTTGTTTGCTTCTTGAGCTAGGAGTTGAAAACGAGCGGTACTTTTTTGTTTGCCTACTATTTCTAAGGTATGTGGAATAAGTACTGTTTGGGTATAGTCTGAACAAAAGATACTAAAAATTCTATCTGTTGTTTGAGGATCAAAACTGGGTTGTACAAGGATCGTGCTTTCGATGTTATTTAATGCGTTACGAACGCTGATTTTTAGGCTTTCTCCTAAGGGAGTAATGATCATTCTGCGACCTATTTGCGTTAGCAAATCATCTTCAAAATAGTCTCTTAGCCGAGATAAGGAATTGCTCAGAGCCGAAGGGCTCATGCTGAGCTTTTCTGCTCCTTTGGTAATACTCTGTTCGGTTAATAGTGTATCTAACGCCACCAAGAGGTTTAGATCGAGTTTTTTAAAGCGCATCTTAAGACCTTTTGTCACTGGTTATTCTTATTTTAATCATTCGATAGTATCGAATGATTAACTTAGATTAAAGGATTTTTCTGAAAGATTGTGGTAGTTGGAGTGTCCCCAAGGTTGTCCTGCTAAACCTCGCAAAACATTCTCTTCATACAAAACATCGCTTAGGTGAGCCCTTAGAAAGGAATGCAAATGGGCCTAAATTCAGGAGTTCTGCAATATGAGTAACGTTTTAGTCGCTAAAAATACATAAAAGACGATAAGTAATTCCACTCTTAGTTTTAAAAACGCAAGAGAAGGCAGTTGATAGGGTTTTTATCGACCATTCGATACTATCGAATGGTCGATATGATTTAAAGGATTTTTCTAAAAGGTTGGAGTCGCTTACATTTTGGCTTGTTCTTGAAAATAAAAATAAAACCCTAGCAAAAAGGAAGAACAAGTGAACACACTAAATACGACTCCATTTAGAGCGAAGGCAATCGCTCTTGCCATTATCTCTACGACATCTACTGCCTATGGATTTGAGATAACAAC
Source organism: Marinomonas spartinae (assembly GCF_016461715.1). Classification (GTDB taxonomy): domain Bacteria; phylum Pseudomonadota; class Gammaproteobacteria; order Pseudomonadales; family Marinomonadaceae; genus Marinomonas; species Marinomonas spartinae_A. The sequence goes on from NZ_JAEMUI010000019.1 coordinate 87,649, forward strand.
TAGTAATCCAGATTTAAGACTTAGTTTGGATAATACGGTGAAATACAGTACTGCTTACCGCTTAAAAAGTTCCTCACCTGGCTTAACCCAAGGTCAAACCGCAATCAATCTTAATGACGGCGACAATAACTTTCATAGAGGATTAGTTTCTAATCGCTTGGATTTATTGTCTGAACTTGACTTGTCCTATAAAGATTATGGCGCGCGAATCAGTGCTGCTGCTTGGTACGACGATGTCTATCATCACCATACAGATAATGCCAATAAGGACTTCAGGGCTAATCATACGCCAGCCAGTGAATTTTCGAATCAAACGAAAAGAGTCATGGGGGGATGCTGAAATTTTAGATGCTTTTGTCTACAGCTGCTTCCCTGTTAAAGATGGAATGCAAGGAACGATCCGTGCGGGTCGTTTCACGCAATTGTGGTGGGAGAGCCTGTTTTACGGTGTAAACGGTATCGCTGGAGGTCAGGCACCTATTGATATTGTGAAATTATCTTCGGTTCCTAACTCTCAATTTAAAGAGACCGTATGTCCAACAGGCAAAGTGTCGATTGATGTGCCGATTTCTGAAACGGCTTCTATTGGTGCTTATGTGGGCTACGAATGGGAAAAATCACGTTTTCTTCCTGCGGGCTCTTACAATCTGCTTTCTGGAGAAGCCTATGTGGCCAACATGATGAACGATAAGAAATTCCAGAACAAACCAGTTCAGCGCATGCCGACCAGTACCTTCACAGGGCGGGGTCTTGCTAGGCAAGGTATTCGCTAAGTGAGGGAGTGTTTGCAAGGTCACAGATCATCTGACCGAAAGTTGAAGGCTCGTGAAGGCGACGTTAAATACTCTAGTTTTGGTCATTCAGTCAATGCTGGCGCATACATTGGCGATAGGATCGCAGAATTTTTATATGGGCATACCGCCTAACACCTTGTTTGGAGAAAGAGATGAATATAGTAGGTTTAGAGAGCATTGTTTTTGCCGTGGAAGATATTGCTTCGTGCGCAACCTTTTTAACAGATTACGGACTTATCCCTGTTGATGTGACTGATAAAGGTGGTCGTTTTGAGGCGTTAGATGGTACCTGTGTTGTACTCGCGGAGGCATCCAATCAGAGTTTACCGCCAAGTGTAGGCAACGGCTGTATGATGCGCAAAACCGTCATGGGTGTGGCCAATGAGCAGGATTTAGAGGCGATTCGTACAGAATTGAGTAAGGATCGAGACGTAACAAGCTTGGCTGATGGTTCCATCGAATCCATAGACGACATGGGTTTTGTTATTGGCTTTCAAGTAACCAAACGAAAAACCATGAGTTTGACGGGAGAAATATCCAATGCACCTGGGTCGCCTTTGCAACGTCCCGTAAACCAGAATGCCGTTAATGTGAACGCAGAACAGATTCACCCGCGCACTTTGTCCCATATCGTGTACTTTGTATCAGACCCAGCGAAAGCGGAAGCATTTTATGTGGAACGTTTAGGCTTTCGATGTACAGATCGCTTTGAAGGCATGGGGCCTTTCTTACAACCTGCTGGGACGTTGGATCACCACACACATTTCTTTATTGGCGCCCCAGAATTTATGAAAGGCGTAGAGCATTTCACTTTCCATTTTGCGGGGCCAACAGAAGTCATGCAAAACGGCTCTCGCTTTATTGAGAAAGGGTATCAAGCCTTTTGGGGGCCAGGCCGTCATATCTTTGGTTCAAACTGGTTTTGGTACTTCAACAGTCCATTTGCTTGCCATATTGAGATGGATGCAGACATGGACTTGCATGATAAGACTTGGCAGGCACGGACAGCACCAATTAGTGCGGACAACTCTCAGGCCTTCTTGTTGCGTTACCGTAATAAGTGGGCTCCGGGGCAAGACAGCACGCCAAAAGGGGATTATGAAGAGTGAATAGTGAATTAAGGGGGCGAACACTGCGTTGTTCCCATTCATTACTTAAGCGACGTAAATGTTGCTAGCCCGATCAAATTCCAATCGGACATGGGATTGCTACTGGCCTTTATGTTCATTTGGAACATGTTAGGGGCATTAATTCTGCTATCGGCCCTCGCGCATTTTTTGTTGAAGCCCAAATTCTCTAACAGTAATCAAGTGCAAGAGAAGGAGACAGCATAAATGGATAACCAAGCAAAATGGCTTTGCCAACTGAGCGATATTGAAGAAGGGCAATCAAAAGGCTTTTTCCTAAATGACGATGGTAATGATCAGATCTTTATCGTTAAGCATGCTGGGCAAGTTTATGGCTGGAAAAATGCCTGTCCGCATATAGATGGCGCTCCCATGGCATGGCGTAAAGACGCCTATATGGATGCTTCTAAACAGTACATTGCGTGTCATGCCCATGGGGCTTTATTTGAACCAGTAAGTGGCTTCTGTATACAAGGACCATGCAAAGGCAAACGGCTTGAAAAAGTCGTAACTGAAATAGACCAAATGGGCAATGTTTGGCTAATACACTCTAATAAAAATAAATAAAATTCAATAAAAACAATAAGTAAGGAGTCAATGATGGCAGTGGTAGATAAAGTTCTCGTAATTGGTGGTGGGTTCTCAGGCATGTCTGTGGCAATAAAATTACGGAGTCATGGGATTGCGGTGGATCTGGTGGAAATTGATCCAGAGTGGTGTGAGTTAGGAGCAGGTATCAGTATTAATGGCGCTTCCATGAGAGCGCTGGATGATCTGGGCCTTTATGATGAAGTCGTGAAACAAGGTTGCGTCACCGATGGTGTGGCGATTCATTTGGCTCATGGCCCTTTGTTGATGGAATTACCAACACCAAGTCCAGTAGGCTCTCAGGTCGGTGGCAGTGGCGGTATTTTTCGTCCAACATTGGCTCGCATTATGTCGAAAGCCGTTATGGAATCGGGCGTTGATGTGCGTTTAGGTTGCACCTATTCGGATATCAAGCAAACGGATAGCTGCATCGAAGTGGCTTTTACCGATGGTAGCACTCGCGCATACGATCTTGTTGTTGCGGCGGATGGCGTGCATTCAAGTGTTCGTAAAGAGTATTTCCCAGAAGTACCTGAGCCTGAATACATAGGTCAAGGTGTGTGGCGTGCCATTATTCCGCGCCCAGAGAGTATCAATCAAGTCACCATGTGGATGGGGCATCATCTGAAATTGGGCGTTAATCCAGTATCAGAGACGCATATGTATATGTTTATTACGGAAGATCGCCCAACTAAGGAGCATATTGACAGAGAGACTTGGCCCGAGGTGCTTGCTTCCTTGATGAAGCAATTCCCGAATCCAACAGTTGAGGCCTTGATTCCCCATATATTCAAGGAAGAAGCCAATATCGATTACCGCCCATTAGCGAATCTTCTGGTGAAACAGCCTTGGAACAAAGGCCGTCTCGTCATGATTGGCGATACGGTTGCCGCCACTACACCACATTTAGCTTCTGGCGCTGGTATCGGCATAGAAAGTGGCATTGTGTTAGCCGATGAACTTGCCGTTAATGATTCTTTAGAGAAAGCTCTTGAAAAATTTCATCAACGTCGTTGGGAACGCTGTCGCATGGTGGTCGAGAACTCTGCTCGACTCTGTCACATCGAAATTAATGGCGGAGATAAGGAGGAACATTCAAGAATTATGGGGCAATCGCTCAAGGCCCTTAGCCAACCTATTTGATTGAATGTTCTCTATGGCAGTGAGGTATTTTTTTATTTACAGGTCACTGCCATTTTTATGCAGATTATCACGCGTAAACAGTGTAGAAAGCTTGTTTTCATTTCTGACTAATCTACTTAGATTGCTTTGTGGCATCAGAATTAGCAAGGGAAGGTGAGAATAAGCCGTCTAATACTCATAGGACATGGTCTAAAAACTCATATTCTTTGTTAAGCGTCTTCGTCAATAGGCCCACCATTCACATTCTTGCCTGCCGCGAATAGCAAGCTTTTATCCACATGCTTAGACAAGAGGATTTGTTTGTACTTTCCTTAGCCGTAATAGCGTAAATCTGAGCTCACAATGGGTCTTCGACCTGATTTAATTAGGTCACCTTTAATAAGGAGGCGCTAATGTGATCATGAAAGTTTAGCGTTTTTCGCGGCTAAAATAGTGATAGGGGGATTTATCACCGTAGTCAATATGGCAGGATGCCATGAAGTAACGCTACCATCAACGCAGCACAACCGACACCAAGCAAGGCTCCCATTAATGTATCGGTAGGGAAGTGAACCCCAAGTAGTAGCCGAGACAGTCCCACATGAGTAGCCCATATATAAAAGAGCAGATAATACGATGGAAAAGCTTGTGCCAAGCAGTAGGCTACAAAGAACGCTCCGGAAGTGTGTCCAGAAGGAAATGAAAACTTATCCGATGGCGTGATGTAGCTGTGGAAGTTTTTCAGTGTGTCGGCAGGTCGATTTCGTTTAAAACCTAGTTTGATTGCAAAATATAAGCACCGCTCAAGCGCAAATCCAAATGCAATGATGCTTGCTAATAATCTGTAATGGAAATGCCACAATACGATATCCGTCACAACGTAGAGCGGACCATCTGCGCTAAATGAAATAAATCGCCCAATTCTTGCCAGTCTCTTGCCATTTTTTCTAGCCATAAACCAAGAAAAAACGAAAACATCAAGCTGGTGAATTCTTTGAATAACATTCATTAGATATCCCCTAATTTTTGCTAATATTTAGAGAAACTTTGGTACAACTACTGTGCTTACCAATACTTTGTTAAAAACAGACTCAAAATGCGCATTTATAGCGATAAACTCCGCTTTCTCGTCTGTTTTTGTCGTGTCTTAGCGTCGCTCGTGACATCGTGCAAAGGTCTCTTAGAACTATATGAATCGGAATGTTCACTCCTCGGAGGATTTTAAAGAGTTATATTTATACAATAGGGCAATAAGGCTTAAATAAACCTTAACGATCTATAGACCTTTAAAAGTCACTCTGACACACAATCCCGTTTCTTGTTCTGAGTCAGTCAGCGTCAGTACCGCATGATGATTGTCAGAAATGTTTTTTACTATGTTCATTCCCAATCCACTGCCATGAATTTTAGGGTGTTTCCCTCGGTAAAAACGCTCAGTTACTTTGAGGCGTTCTGCTTCTGGAATGCCAGGACCATTATCAGATACCTCTAAAATGACCTCCTCTTTTTCTTTGTAGACTGACACATCGATGGTGCCATTTTCCGGTATGTAGCGAATAGCATTGTCGATGAGGTTACTAATCAGAATGCGTAAATCGTCAGGGAACCCCATAATGACGGCTGCTGTTTGTTTCCCCATGCCCAAGTCAATGTTTTTGCGTTCTGCTGCATTGACTGAGTCAGTAATAATCAGCTTACATAAGTTTGTCAGTTCAACCTCTTCGGGGGATTGATCTGACTTTTCTGGATCAATCTTGGCTAGTGTAAGTAGCTGCTCAGAAAGGTGAGAAAGTCGAGAGATACTTTTCTGTAATTGAATAAGCGATTTTTGTTGTTTCATGGGGTCGGTCTCACGTGCCATGACTTGCATTTCTACACTGAGCCCCATAATGGGAGTGCGTAACTCATGAGCCGCATCGGCAATGAATCTCTCTTGTTGGATGAACGTTTGCTGTAAGCGCTCTAATAAATCGTTCAGGGCTTGTATGAACGGTTGTATTTCTTTCACTGGCCGAGCAGGAATGATTGGGTCAAGGCTTTTAGCATTGCGGCTTTTTAATTCTTCACTAATATGTCGCAAAGGTTTTAACCCGTAACCAATACCGAACCACAAAAAAATCGCCAGTAACGGAAGCATGGCGAGTACAGGCCAAAAAAGATTAATCGACAAACTGGCTAAGGTTTCAAAACGAAGATTCTGAGCTTGGGCAATAAGAATCCATTTGTCGTCACTTTTCATGACAAAAGTATGCCAGACTTTACCATTGACAGTTTCGTTGATGATGCCTGTTCGGGTAGGGGGAGCAAAGTCGATTGATGGATGTGAAGCAAATTGCCGTTTGTTATTTTCCCAAACTTCTAAAATGACCTCGTCATCTTGATCTTCATGATCGTGAGCTTTTGAAGATAATGTCTGCTTTAGATTGATGGAGTGAGTTGAATTGCTTAGATTTATATGATGGGCGATGTACTTAAGTTGATCATCTAGTGTATTTTCTAGGGTCAGATAATCCCCCCAGTACGTGCCAATACTTGCCAGAACACCGACGAGGAAAGTTGTAGGTAATAACCAAATGAGCAGATTGGTGCGAAGTGATCTCAATGAACATCTCCAATTCGATAGCCAACCCCTCGTATTGTTTTAACAATTTTAGTATCAATTTTTTTACGGAGATGGTGAATATGCACTTCAATCGCATTGCTACCTATTTCTTGATCCCAGCCGTAAAGACTTTCTTCGAGGGTTTCTTTTGAAATGACTTTACCTGGCTCTTGCATAAGCTCATGCAAGAGCGCAAATTCTTTAGCGGATAAGGATAAGGGCTCATCTCGAAACCAGACAAGATGGTGAGCAGAGTCAAGCTTTAACTCGCCAACGGCTAAAATGGGTTGGCTGCGTCCGACTTTACGGCGCATGACAGCATGAACGCGTGCGATGAGTTCTTCTAGTGCAAAGGGCTTTACTAAGTAGTCATCAGCGCCTTCATTGAGTCCGCCTACGCGGGAGGAAACATCGTCTCTAGCCGTAATAATGATAACGGGAATTGAGTTATTCGCCCGTCGTAACTCTTTTAGCAATGATAAACCGTCTTTATCGGGTAACCCAAGATCGAGTAACAATATGCTGTAGTTTGTTGTTTTTAAAGCGGATATCGCAAATTTAGAGCTTTGTACCCAATCCGCCGCTAAGTTTTCTTGACGTAACCCTCTTAGCAGACCATCACCAATAAATTCATCATCTTCTACAATGAGCAAACGCAAAATGAGATCCCCCCAACACTTTTCAAAATAGGCTGTCTTATCATTATCATGGTGAAATAGCGAAAAATTAATAAAAATCCATCTGAGAAATTTGCGTAGGATGAAAAATCTTTATTTTCATATTTTTTAAGACTTAAGTTCTCCTTAAGGAAAGCCTTGATAACTTCTCACACCGATCATAGTCAACATGCTTTTACTGTATTCTATTCTGAGGCGATAAAGTGGAACATTTAAACCAATCTCTATTTTTAATGATTAACCATTTTGCAGGTTCGAACGCTATTTTGGATCAATTAATGGAAGTCTTGGCAAAGTATCTTCCTATTCTATTCGCCTTAGTATTACTGTGGTTAGGTTTTTTTAATAAAGTTTCGCCTTCTCTTCAAAAGAAGAGGCGTCATGCTGCCTTTCTGTCTGGCTATACTATGTTGATAGGGATTTCTATTAATTTTTTAATTGCTTTGTTTTATTTTCATCCAAGACCCTTTATGAATCATCTTGGTACAGAGCTAATTCCTCATTTACCTGATACGTCAATGCCATCAGATCACACAACCTTGATGGTTTCAGTCGCATTAGGACTTTTTAGTTACACTGAGACTCGACATATTGGTCAAGTTCTTTTGGTGCTGGGCATAATAGGTGGTTTAGCTCGGGTGTTTTGTGGTGTTCACTATCCCTTCGATATTGTTGGTTCCATAGTGGTGTCATGCATTGCTTTTATACTAACTTGGCTATTAAAAGACTATTTAAAACAACTTAATTTGATTGTTTTTAGGGCGTTGGAAAATAAAATAGAGTTTTTACGTCTGTTTACCCATGAAAAATAATAGTGATCTAGGACTGTTTCATAGAAAAAGTGGAATAAGTTCTCTGGGAATTACAGCGCCCATAATAAGTGCTGTAATTTTTTAATTTGAATAAGGCAATTACAAAAAATGTAATTATTAATAAAATTTAACTTTATCTAAATACATACTTTCTTCTATTCGGTTAACGTAATGGTTTGGTGTTGTATTCGTCAGTGCTTTAAATTCACGCGTAAAATGTGCTTGGTCCGAAAACCCTAATCGATAGGCTAGCTCAGAAGGTTTTGTATGGGTATTTAAATTTATTTCATATAAAGCGGATTGAACTCGAACAATGCGACAGAATGTTTTGGGCGTCATGCCTGTGTCTAATAAAAATTGTCTTTGTATTGTTCGGCAAGTATACCCTGTTATGTCTTCTAATTCTTTTATTTGAACATTCCCTTTGTTAACGAAAATGTATTGAACGACTTGTTTTGAAAGACTTGAATGATTTCTAATGCCATGTTTTATTAAAAATTTAGAAAATAATAGAACTTGATTAGTAAAAGACTCTTGGCTTGCAACTTGTTCAAATAAGTCATTTATCTTAAGGGCAATATCTTTAAATTCGGGCCTTTGGTTGATTAATTCAGACGCCGAAAGATTCAGGAAATTAGGTGTCGAGGTTGCAGAAAATCGAACACCAAAATAACGATGTTTATAGGTAAACTCCACCGCTTCTGCACCGAGTGTTGTTCCACAAACGGTTGCTTTTGGCTTAGAACTGTCACAATCAAATAAAATATCAATACAACCATCTGGAATGGCATTAGTGACTTCTGATGATGCGGACTCAAAGCTATAAAAATGTGATACAAAGGGGATGTTAGATACTTTGACCGAATACTCTTCGGCTGCACAAAGGACAAACCAAGGCTGTTTAGACTTGATTTTAGCAATGCTATAATTTTCAATCATATTGGATAACCAATTTGTTATTATTCTTTTATTGTGGTTTTCCGGTTTAAAAAGCGGATACCAATTCTTAATAATACTCAAGCTGAATGAGATGTTTTATTATTAATTATCTTTCATGTTTAACTCTCGATTATTATTATTTTAAAAAAGACCTTTTATAGAGTACTTCAGTCTGGTGTGTATGCAAAGGTCTTAGCACATAATTTTAAAAAGTATGATCCATAGGGCTGAGCGTTCAGTCATACCCTATGGATGGCAAGGCAACCGAAATCAGCTAAAGATAACTTGGATATCGGTGTATTCCATTAAGCCTTCTTCTGAGAACTCGACGCCGAAACCAGAGGATTTCACGCCACCAAAAGGCGCATTGGGTTGAATAGCACCGTGTTTATTAATCCAAACAGAGCCACACTCCATTCGAGCAGCGACTTTCTTTGCCATATCAATATCAGATGACCAGACGGAACCGCCAAGGCCATTAGGGCTATCGTTAGCAGAACGAATGGCATCATCAATATTTGAGTATTTTATAATGGGTAATGCAGGCCCAAACTGTTCTTCATCCACTAGAGAGTCGCCATTTTGTAAGTCGGCAATGATAGTGGGTGGAAAGAAAAGGCCTTCACCAGGATCGCCCCCTAGTAACACTTTTCCACGTTCTTTGGCTTCAGAAACCAATTGAGACACTTTATCAAATTGCGCTTTGTTTTGGATTGGCCCTAATATGCTGGCTTCATCCATGCCGTCACCGACGGGTATATTTTTAGCAAATGCAACAAGTGACTCGCATACCGCATCATAAACAGACTCATGAACATACAATCGTTTCATTGCCGCACAAGTTTGACCATTATTAATAAAAGCCCCCCAAAATAACCCTTCTGCAATGGCGCTAGGGTCAACATCTGGTAAGACGATGCCGGCGTCATTGCCCCCTAATTCTAGGGTCAGTCTCTTCATGGTGGTTGCTGCAGACTGCATGACTTTCTGACCTGTTGCACAGGAACCAGTAAAGACAATTTTTCTAATATCTGGATGGGCAGACATGGCAGCACCTAGGTTAAATGTTTTGTCGTCACCCGTGACAACATTCACAACACCTATAGGTAAGGCTTCTTGCATGATTTCTATGAGACGAATGGTGGATAGTGGTGTACTTGGGGAAGGCTTAATAACCACCGTGTTACCAGTTCTTAAGGCGGGCATTATGTGCCAAATGGCGATCATCACCGGAAAATTCCAAGGGGTAATCGAACCAACAACACCCAGAGGTTTTCTGTATAGCTCAACTTTGCCGTCTTGGTTATCTTGTAAGGTTTTAGCAGGAAGAGAAAGGTTCGATGTATAGTCTGCCCAAGCGACAGCACCCCCTATCTCCCAACGAGAGCCTAGACCATTCAAAGGTTTTCCTTGCTCCAGTGTGACCAGTTTAGCCAGCTCTTCGGAGTGATCTTGTATCGCTTTCGTGACAGCAAGACAGTTTTTTTGAAGCTCCTCATCCGATAATGACGACCATGAAACAAAAGCGGACTTGGCTGATTCTACGGCAGCGTTTAGTTCATCATTGGCCATGTTCGGTGCATGACCGATAAGCTCACCTGTAGAAGGATTAAACACTTCAAAAGGCGTATTTTTGGTTACATTATAAGCGGAACTATTCATTGTTTTTATTCTCTCTAGTGACTCGGTGCATTAAAAATTGCGACTAACTAAGATCATAAAAACTCTTCTTGATAGGGGACTTGGATTTATCCGCCAACCGTATTGGACGATTACGTCATTGTTCCATCAAGCTGGGAGGCATGTTGTATTTTTTGCGAAACTCGCGATAAAAGTAGGATAAATCATTGAACCCAGAACGTAATGCTATATCCGTAATGCTTTCATTCAGTAAACCGTCTTTTCGTAAACAAAGCTGCTTGTAGGCATATTCCAGTCGTGAACTGATAATTCTATGTTTGGGGGTTTCACCTAACACTTGAAAATGTCGCTGTAATGTTCGTTCGGAAATATTCAGATGAGACGCGATTTCCCGTGGAGAAAAATTTGAGTTTAAGTAATAACGGTTAATGAGAGCTAAGGCCTTTGACAGTAACTGTTCGCTTGGCTCTGCATGAGCAACCCGATGATTAGTATGAAGGTAGGCGCTGATTAAGCTAATAAACGCCTCGCCCAGATGCTGTTGATCCATACATTCATAGTCAACCATTTTCTTTAGAACAGAGTATATGGCAAGCCAAAGAGGATCATCCCGTGAGATGTTTACACCACAATCGACATTACCAAAGCGATGTATGGCTTCTTCACGGGGGATATGAAACGATATTTGACGGGATTGACCATAATCGTATCGAAACATCGATGGTTTGACGGAATCGACAAGAAACATATCGCCAGGACGTAACTCGACTGTATTATTTCCTTGCTGAACTTGGCTGTATCCTGAATCTTGTATTAATAGGAAAAAGTATTCCCCTGGGTCTTGGCGTATGGATGCTTTATCCCGCTCTATATGCACAGAGTCAACATCAACAATCGCGGCCTCAAACGCGCCAAAGTGCCTTGTAGTTATGCCGCCATTAATAACGCTCGAGCTGGATTGAGGCTCTATGTTAAATAATCCGCAGACTTGACGGAGTTCAGAAGCAAACACCTCAACAGGCAAGTGATTATGATGAGATTGAAGAAGTGGTTTCATCTAGACCTCATTGGAATTTCTTTATGAGACCTTTGCACGGCGGCTTCGTCCGCGATTTTATACAAAGATCTTCTTCATTATTGTTATTTGATAGACCTTACCGGGTCATTATTGAACCTGCTCATGGCTCGACGAAAGCTCAATGATGAGAAATCCAAAAATATGGGGTTCCATTACTGTCAACAGTACAACATCCAAGGTGCTATCGCCAAGCGCTTTTAGCAATCAAAATGGCAGTGGTGAGTCGTCAAGTCGGTTCACTGATAGGAAATAAGCTCAAAGGAAATTCTCTGGTGATTTTGGGCTGTTTCATTGAAAACATGGTATTGACGGAGCGCACCCCTTTGGCTTGGAGCAGCTTTTTACTTAACAGCTCGTCATAACTGTCTAAATTTTTGGTGATGATTTTTAACAGAAAATCGCAATCACCACTGACGGAATGGCACTCTTGTATTTCTGGGCATTCCCGTACAATTGTCAAAAAGGGGGCTAAGGTTTCAGGGTGATGGTTGTCCATTGACACCTGAGCAAAAGCGATCACATGCAAGTTCACCTTTTTGGCATTTAACTCAGCGGTATAGTTGGTTATATAGCCTTCATCTTCCAAACGTTTTAAGCGTCGCCAGCATGGCGCGGTCGAAAGACCAATCTTCTCGGCTAACTCCTTGTTACTTAAGCGTCCGTCTTTTTGTAAAGCGGCTAAGATACTGATATCAAACTTATCAAGCATAAGAATGTTTCCATTTATTGTTATTTGGAGAAACGATATTGCTTAGTTTGGCAAAAGCTCAGCAATTAAGAAAGATAATTTCGCTGAAGTATCGATAACATTAACTACATCATACCAATAACAATAAAGCTGAAAAGCTGCCAACAAATGGTGTACGACTATGAATCAAGTATTGAGAGAAGCTACCCGCACAAAGCGTCCCCCTAAAAGTGAGCCTGCTGTCGATTGGAGGCATATCAGCCGATTGATGTTGCAATCGCGGGCCCTTGATGAGATTGAAGAGAAAGAATTGGTGCCTGAAAAGCTGGTGTTTAATCAGTTTTCTGCCCGCGGTCACGATTTTTCCCAGATTTTGTTAGGCTCTCTGCTAACCCATCCGCACGATGGGGCAACCGGCTATTATCGGTCTAGACCTTTTGTAATGAGCCTTGGCATTCATTTAGATGATGTTGTTGCTTCCCCAATGGCCAAAGCTGGAGGTTACAGTGATGGAAGAGACATTGGCGTGGTATGTAATTTTCCCAATGCCAATAGAAATGGCGCCATGCTGTTTCCTATGTGTGGCGGCGTCGGGGCGCAATACACGCCGATCTCCGGTTGGGCACAAGCCATTCTCTATCGTAAAAATCAATTAAAAGATTTTAGTTATACGGGGGCCATTGGCGTTTCCATGGGAGGGGATGCCTCCATGTCAACCAGCGGTTTTTGGTCGGCATTGAATATTGCAACCACCAATCATTTGCCGCATTTGTTTTATATTGAAGACAATGGTTACGGTATCTCTGTCCCTCAAGGGGTGCAAACCCCAGGTGGCGATCAAGTCGCTAATCTACGTTCCTATAAAAACCTGAAAATTATCGATGGTGATGGCACAGACCCGCAACGGACGCCATTGCTGATAAAAGAAGCCGTGGATTATGTCCGTTCCGGTAAAGGTACCTGTTTATTAAGGCTGAAAGTGCCTCGTCTATGCGGGCATACTTTCCAGGACACACAAACCTATAAAACGGCCGATTTTATTGCTGAAGAGCAAGCACGAGATCCGCTTCCTAAACTCAAACACTATCTACTAGAAAACGACCTGATGAGTTTGGAGGAATGGGAAGAGCTGGAAGCACAGTCTAATCGAGAGATTCGTGAGTCCGTTGAGCGGGCGAAACAGCGTATGCAGCCGGATCCAGACCAATTGACACGCTTTGTTTACGCGGAAAAAGATCAGGTGCAACTTAGAGGCGGGTTGGCAGCGGATGGTCATCGCTTTCCTGATCATAGTGAAGAGCCCAAACCTGAGGGTGCTCGTCTTAATATGATCGCGGCTATTCGAAAAACACTGGATTATGAGTTATCTACTAACCCTAAAGTAGTTGTCTTTGGTGAGGATGTTGGGCCAAAAGGAGGGGTACACGGTGCAACCTTAGGGCTTAATGAAAAGTTTGGTGACGCCAGAGTGTTTGACACTAGCTTATCTGAAGAAGGGATTATTGGGCGTTCTGTGGGGATGGCACTGAATGGGTTGATGCCGGTGCCGGAAATACAGTTCCGTAAATACGCGGAACCGGCCGCAGAGCAACTGTCCGATACGGGAATTATGCGCTGGCGTACCCATAACCAGTTTGCTGCGCCCATGGTTGTTAGAATCCCTGGAGGGTTTGCACGTCGAGGTGACCCATGGCACTCCATGAGTGACGAAGTGGAATGGGCGCATAAAGTGGGTTGGCAACTTGCCATACCTTCTAATGCCGAAGACGCGGTGGGTTTGTTGCGCTATGCCCTACGAGACAACAATCCAACCATTTTCTTTGAGCATCGATCTTTGCTGGATAATAGCTGGTCCCGTCGACCATATCCTGGAGATGACTATGTGATTCCGTTTGGCAAAGCGAGGACAATTCTAGTCGGAACAGCTCTAACGGTTGTCTGTTGGGGGGCGATGGTAGAGCGCTGTGAAAAGGCAGCAAAGCGTTTGGATATGGCAATTGAGGTGATTGATCTTAGAACCATTCAGCCTTGGGATAAGGAGGCAGTGTTTGAGTCTGTGGAAAAAACGGGGCGTTGTCTAATTGTTCATGAAGATAATAAAACCGCTGGTTTTGGGGCTGAAATCGCCGCCACGATTGCGGATGAGCTGTTTTTTTCTTTGGATGCACCCATTAAACGCTTGACCATGCCCGATATCCCCAGCCCTCATAATAGTGGCTTGTTAGATCGAGCGCTTCCCAATGAAGACACCATTGCTCACGCAATGAAAAGCCAAATTGAAGTGTGAGGGGCTGTTATGAATCAATCAATCGAGATTACATTGCCGAATAACACGCTGGAAGGCACGATCGCCACCCTGTCTACATGGCTAGTGAAAGAAGGGGAGCATGTGATAAAAGGAGCGCCCATCCTTGAGCTTGAAACCGACAAAGTAGCAATGGAGGTGTGTGCTGAGCAGGATGGGGTGATAGACAAAATGCTTGTGTCCCCTGGTGAAGAGGTGGGTGAAAAAACCATATTTGGCTATTTAGAAAGTGACCTGACACAAGATCAAAAACAGAAAAGCAGCGAATCCATAGGTAGCGAGTTGGAAACCAGCGAGCAATATTCTGCTGAGTCTGAGCGTTCGAACAGAGATCACTCACAGGATGCCGCGACGCCTAAATTAAAAGGGCGCGTAAGAGGAAAAGAAAATCGGCGTCATCTTATTGGTCCAGCGGTTAGAAAGTTACTGAGAAAGCATAATCTCAATATAGAGCAAATTGCTGGTACAGGAATGGGGGGGCGGGTGACTCGAAATGACATTCTGGCTTTTATCAACGAAAAACCTGCTATGGGGTCCGATGATTCAGATTCCCCCATCTCGTCAGGTAACAATAGCGAAGCAAAGAGCCAAATGATTCCCCATACGCCCATGCGTAAAGCCATTGCCAATCATATGGTCGACAGCCTGCTGCGTACTTCGCCCCATGTTACCAGTGTGTTTGAAATGGACATGGGGGCCGTTATCGAGCATAGGAAACTGTGCAAAATGGGCTTTGATGAAGCCGGTGTGAAGTTGACCTTTACCGCGTATTTTGTGATGGCAGCAGCCCAGGCCATCCAAAAAGTCCCAGTCATCAACTCACGATTTCATGAGGAAAGCTTAGAAGTATTGGAAGACATTAACATCGGAGTAGGGACCGCGTTGGGAGACGATGGGCTTGTTGTGCCTGTTATTAAGCAGGTACAGATGAAGAAACTGTTTGAAGTGGCTACCTTGCTGCAACAGCAAACGGAACGTGCCAGACAGGGTAAGTTGACCCCAGCGGACATGAAAGGAGGAACCTTTACCATATCCAATCATGGAGTCAGTGGTAGCCTGTTGGCGACCCCCATCATTATTAACCAGCCCCAGGTGGCGATTTTGGGCATTGGTAAGTTGGAAAAAAGGGTGGTTGTTGAAGAGATAGATGGGCAGGACACCATGGTCATTCGTCCCAAATGTTATGTTTCTCTTAGCATTGATCATAGGGCATTAGATGCCTATCAGGCGAACGCATTCCTGAGTCATTTTGTTGAAACAATTGAACAGTGGGGAAAGTAGCAAGGCAATGAATATCATACAGGGCGTTATTATCTGATGCCCTGTATGACCGGGGCGTGTTAGATATTAAGACCACCAAAACGCTCATAGAATAAAGCGTTAGCTTCTGGCAATGGCCCGTGAACGGACTCTAGATTGTGCTCAATCCATTTTTCCGTTGCTGGCGTGAGTTTGCGATAAATGTTTCGGCACAGTTGTCGAGCGGCTCTGCCTTCCCAGTCTATTGGGAGAAGTTCTCTTGGTAAATGTGGGTCTCTTAGCAAGAGTTTACGGTAGTCATGAATCAGTAGGGTTCGCGTTAAAAAACAAGACTGCGGGTCAAGTGTATCCAGCTCGGAAAGCTCTTGCCAAACCGGTAAAAATAATTCGATAAACTCTTGGTAATGTTGGCTGAGAGCATCCAGATTCCAGCAGTCTCTAACCAATTCTTGTATCGGTTTGTTGCTAAACTGAGTGTTTGATGAGGCCTCAAAGACAATGACTTTCTCTTCTAGATTAAGGGAGAGCAAAATCGCTTTGAGGGTTTGTTTGTCGCAACATGGGCTGGCAATCAGTTGCGTGGAAAACGTGGCAAAGCCTTGCCATTGAAGCTCATCCATTAGTTGCTTTTTTTCATCAGGGTTGAGATGGCTGCCAATAATGAGTAGCCATGAACCGTTCCAAGTTTGTATGTTCGGGCTATAAATGCGCTGAAAAGCTTGCTCGAATTTTCTGTGTCCTTGCGTCGTTAAGCGGTAATAGCTTTTACGGCCGACTTTTTCACTCTCTAGCCAACCGTCCTGCGTCAGTCGAAAAATTGAGGTTCTCATTAAACGTTCGCTAATGCCTATCGGTTCCAGGGCATTGATTAGGCTACCTAGCCAAACGGTACTGCCGTGTGGCTCGATGGTATCACCATACAGAGAAATAATTAAAGAGGAGGCTCTAATAGGTTTTTGGTTTTGAAAACGCTTCAGTAGAGTGTTAAGTGTTTTTAGTTCATTCATTGAGACAGGCTATGAGTATCGTTTGATTGAAGGCACCATTCTCTGAAATGGTGCCTTAAGAGTAAAGCTAATTATTTTTTGGCTTATGATGGCCCGTTTTCAAGCTGGGTCTATCGGCTTCAGGTTCGGTTAAGGGATGACACTCAACCATAGACTCCAAACAGCGAGTGGTCAGGTCGATGTACTCTTGCGTTCCGGTTTGTTTCCATTTTAACTCTTCATCGCTGACTTGTCGGACGAGTCTCGCTGGACTGCCCATTAGGAGTGAGCGAGCGTCACAAGAAAAACGACTTTTAACAAAGGCCGCTGCGGCGACAATAGATTCTGGTCCAATGTTCGCTTCGTCCATCACTACAGCGTTCATGCCGATCAAGCTGTCTTCACCGATAACACAACCATGCAATATAGCGCCATGGCCAATATGTCCATGTTTGCCGATGATGGTATGACTGCCAGCAAACCCATGAACAACACAGTTATCTTGTAAGTTAGATTCTTCCTCCATGGTAATACGGCCAAAGTCTCCTCTTAGGCAGGCGCCTGGGCCAACATAACAGCCTTGTTTAATAATAACATCACCAATTATAACAGCAGTAGGATGAACATAAGCGGTTGGGTGAACCACGGGCGTAACGCCATCAATTTTGTAACAGGCCATCGTTTTTCTCTCTTTTGTATTTGTCTCTTTTTGTATTTG
>NZ_JAEMUI010000002.1 GCF_016461715.1 Marinomonas spartinae
ATTTATTAGATATCAACGCGGTGACAGGTGCGGTGACTCTCAAAGCGTCAGCGGACTTCGAAACCAAGTCCAGCTACAGTTTTAATGTGATTGCGACCGATAATGGTGCTGGAAACCTTAACTCTGGTAGTTTAAGTGTGAGTAAGGCGGTTGTCGTCAATGTGAACGATCTGAATGACAACGCCCCAACGGTCAGCGCAAGTACCGCGACAGCAACTCTAGTGGAAGCTGGAGGTATCAGTAACGCGACGCTAGGAACAAGTAAGGCTTCCATTACCTTAACTAAAGCAGATGTTGATACTGTTGGGACAGTCCATTACGATGCTGCTTATCTTCTTAGTAATGGGTGGAGTACCACGAATGGGGGCTTGAGTTACTCAAAAATAGGTACCTATGGTACGGCAACGTTAACACTGGCAACGGACACTGTCAGTTATGAATTGTCTAATAGTAATAGTGACACACAAGCCTTGACTGCCGGGCAGTCAGTGAGTGATAGCTTTACCATTGAAGTGACCGATGGCAATGCGACGCAAACGACCAAGGCTGTATTTAACATTGTTGGTTCGAATGATGCCCCTATTGCTTCTGGTGTGGTTGGCTCTTTAACTGCGATAAGCGGTCAGGCTTTTTCTCCAGTCACCTTGCCCGCCAATTTATTTAGAGATTTGGACAGCGGCGAAACCAGTAAGCTGGTCTGGCGTGTTGAGAATTTGCCGACAGGGATGGTGTTTAACGCAGAAACACATACCATTTCAGGTAACCCTGTAGGTGGTTTTGAGGGCGTAAACACATTACAAATTATTGCAACGGACCCTCATGGCGCTGAAGTAAAAGTTCCCGTTACTCTAACGATTTCCCCTGCGCCAGTCATTGTACCTGTTGTGCCGACAATTATTCCCACGCCGCAAGCTGAACCACAGGATACGACGGTTCAGCTTGATGCACCAACAGCGACTACCACACCGTTACCTACAGGAACGATTGTATCAGAGCAAGGGGTGAGTGGTTTTGCGGGAGCGCCAGACATTCCTAATGCCAATATAAACACGATAGACAATGGTAATATAAATGTGGGTAACAGCGTGCCAAATGCTATTGGTACTGGTCAGCCAGCGGCTGTTATATCGACATCCCGAGTTGCGGTGAATGTGGGGGCGGATGGACAGGTTCAGGTAACACCCGCATCTGGTGTAGCGGCTAATACGACAGGTTTAAGCATTGCCAATTTGTCCACTCAGCCAGACCGAGTATCCATTGCTATAGCGGATTCAGGCTCGGCGAGTAACTACAGTGCCACATTATCAGATGGCTCGACTTTACCAAGTTGGGTACAAGTCGATCCTGTTACGGGGGAAGTCTCTATGACGCCTCCACCCGGGCAAGGAAAGATATCGTTGAAAATTAATGCGGTGGATGCAAATGGTAATACTCGTGTACTTGAAGTGGATCTAGATCTGGATAAATTGCCAACTTCTCCGCAAGGTCAGCAATCGACAGAGCCTGCACCAGCACCAGCCAGTGCAGCAGGTAATGGGGTGACTTTTATGTCATTGGATGAGCAGTTAAATAAAGCGGCTGGTCAACTTGATGATTATGGTCGTGACTTAATGAAATTATTGGTGTCTTAAATAGATTATGTCAGATCACGTTGTAGCGCAGCTGTTGCAAATAGAGCAACAGGTTAGGCGTTGTGAAACATTAACGGAATTGAGTTTTGTGATGGTCAATATGACCAAAACCCTCGTCCCTTATGAACAAGCGGCCTATTTAATAGGCAGCGAGATTGAACGGCTTACCGTCAATGCTTTGAGTGATCTGTCATTGGTGGATCGAACCACACCGTTTTGTGCTTGGCTGGAACAAATTGCTAAGCGGGAGGACGGTCTTGAATCAGCGGCCAATACGCATACGATAGACAGTGCGTCTTGGCCTGCTGAGTTAGTAAATGACCTAGGTGAATTCTCACCTAACTGTATGCTTTGGTTGCCGCTTTTTATCCCCTCTAAACCCAATCAGCGAGTGGGTGTGCTGTGGTTGGCAAAATCTCAACCATGGACGGAGAAAGAAATAGGTTTGCTGCAGCATTTAGCATCAAGTTATGCCCATGCATTGCAATTTTTTGTTTCTCGTACTGGTTGGCGTTATTGGAGGAGACGCTTTTTTTCTAAACGTGTGCAATGGATACTCTTGATGGCACTGGTTGTCTTGAGTTTTGTGCCTGTTCGTTTAACCGTATTAGCACCTGCTGAAATTGCGGCTAAGGATCCTCTTTTAATTACCTCTCCTTTGGCGGGCGCTGTCAGTCAGGTTTTAGTGAAACCAGGGGAGCATGTGACCAAAGGGCAATTAGTCGTAGAGATGGATAAAACGGAATTTAAGGGGCGCTTTGATGTGGCTCAGCGGGAGTTGGAGCGAGCTCAAGCGGAGTTAAGAACCGCTGAGCAAGCGGGTTATGTTGATCGTAAGAAAAAGTCTGAACTGGCGCAATTGGAATCACAAGTTGAATTAAAAACTATTGAGCGTAATTATCTGAAAACGAAACTTACGCAAACGGATATTCTGGCAGATAAAGCAGGGGTGGCGGTGTTAGATGACCCAGATAAGTGGAAAGGTCATCCAGTAGTAGTCGGTGAGCGCATTTTATCCATTGCTGACCCAAATCATGTGCAATTAAATATTATGTTGCCAGTGAAAGATGCCATTTCACTGAGTCATGGTAATAAAGTAACCTTTTATTTGGATACAGACCCACTCAATCCGATCCCATTTAGTGTGGATTATTCGTCTTTTGAGCCAAGTTTAACACCTGATCAAGTGGTGGCGTATCGAATCGTAGCGAATATTGAGGATCATCATCTTCCCCCAAGAATTGGTTTACGGGGCACTGCCAAGTTGTACGGTAAGCAGGTATCGTTGGCTTACTACTTGTTACGCCGTCCCATCACCTTTGTCCGACAACGTTTGGGTTTGTAGATGCTTGCCGACACAGCGCATGGGGTTAGAGAGCTTCCACTGCTACGTCAAAATTTACGCTTAATGACGGCGTCTCCTGATGAAGATGGTGAGCCTCGTTGGCAAATTTTTGACCCTCTTTCTAATAAGTTTTTTTTCTTATCTCGGACTGGTTTTTATTTGTTTCGGGAATGGCGTCACGCAAAGACGGATGAAGAATTATTAGCGTCAGTGGAAGGTCGCGGGCTTGATATTGACCCGCATGAGCTGGACTTTTTTATTCGCTTTTTAGAAATTAACCATCTTATCGAGGCTCATACTAAAAACGATTTAGCACGCCTTCAGCAAGAGGTTGTTAAGCGTCAACAACACGCTTTAATGTGGCTTTTACATAACTATTTGTTTATCAAGATTCCCTTAGTAAGACCGGACTTGATTTTGAGTCGGTGTTTTTCAAAAATAAAATTTCTATTTCGGCTGCGCTTGCATTGGATCGCTTTTCTATTAGGTGTATTGGGTCTCGTGATGGTGTTACGCCAATGGGATACCTATACCCATACTTTGCAAAACTTCTTTGATGTCTCCTCGATCATTTACTATCTAGGAGCCTTGGTCGTGGTCAAAACGGCCCATGAATTAGGTCATGCATTTGTCGCTAAACGCTATGGTTGTCGTGTTAGCTCCATGGGGCTGGCATTTTTGCTGATGACACCGATCTTATATACAGATACGACAGACGCTTGGCGCTTGCGTTCTCGATTTCAGCGCTTAAGCATTGTCACTGCAGGTGTGCGGGTAGAAATCTATATTGCCTGCGTAGCGACCTTTTTATGGGGTATCGTGCCCGACAGTGGTTTTCGAAGTGTGTTGTTTTTTGTGGCGACGACCAGTTGGATTTCATCGTTGCTAATCAATACTAGCCCCTTTATGCGTTTTGATGGTTACTATGCCTTGTCAGATTTTTTGGGCATGGAAAACCTACAGCCTCGCTCTTTTTTGGTGGGTAAATGGTTTTTGAGAGAGCACTTATTTGGTTTTGGTTTTGCCCCACCTGAGCCTTTAAATCGAAAGAAATGTTTGTTAATGGTCTCCTATGCTTGGGCGACTTGGGTGTATCGTTTTTTCCTCTTTATTGGTATTGCCGTTCTCGTTTATTACTTCGCGTTTAAACTGTTGGGGATTGTGCTGTTTTTAGTGGAAATATTATGGTTTTTGGTGCTGCCCATTATCAAAGAAATAGGGGTTTGGTTCAAATTGAGAAAAGACATGACGATAAATAGAACCAGTATAGTGACCTTAGGTTTCGGTATACTTATTGTAGGGGCTTTGTTGATACCTTGGCAGGGTCAGATAAGTGCGCCAGCGGTGGCTACTTTTGAACGCCATCAAACCTTTTACCCCAGTGAGCCTGCGAAAGTAGTGAACTGGCAGATAGCGCCTGATCAAAAAGTGAAGCAAGGGCAATTGCTTATTTTGTTAGAATCTGCCGAAGTTGAGCAAGATATTCATTTAACGCAAGTTAAATTAGATGCTTTGCAAACCCAATGGCAGCGCGCAAGTTCAGGTGCCTCATCCAGTGATGAGCAATTAACCTTACAAACACAACTATCTCGGGAACAATCCCGTCTACAGTCGCTATTAGAGCGCCGAGAACGGTTAGTGATCCAGGCCCCTTTTAATGGTGACATTGGGGAAACCCTATCGCTCAAAAAAGGCGACTATGTTAATGAAAAAATGCCCTTAGCGACCTTGTACGATACACAAAGTGGTATCGTGAAAGCCTATATTGATAGTCGCTCAGTGAGTCGCTTGAAAATAGGCAGTGAGGCGAGTTTTATTGGTAATGATGGCACGCCGTTACCCACTCAATTAGTGGTGGAAAAAGTGCTTCCTACTGCCATTACGCATCTTAATTATCCAGGTCTATCCTCGGTTTACGGTGGTCCTATTGCGGCGCAGAAAATGCAGGACCAAATCATTCCAGATACCTCCATTTATGAAGTTATTTTATCCTTCAAAGGTAAGTCACCCATAACTCGACAACAATATG
This sequence comes from Marinomonas spartinae, assembly GCF_016461715.1. GTDB lineage: Bacteria > Pseudomonadota > Gammaproteobacteria > Pseudomonadales > Marinomonadaceae > Marinomonas > Marinomonas spartinae_A. The sequence goes on from NZ_JAEMUI010000002.1 coordinate 5,006, forward strand.
GTCGAGTGGATTTATCTGTTGAGCCAACCAGTTTCTTAGTGAATGGGTTGCGCTATATTTATGGAATTTTTATAAGAGAGTCAGGTTTTTAGCGGATGGTAAAAAAGATGAGTGACTCCATTCAATGGGATGAAAAACAGGTCGATATCATTGCGAGAGATTTGGCTTATTTACGTTTGCAGGTGGATTTAGAATTAGTACCTCGTTATCCGATGTTCTTAGATAAAGCTTATCCTTTAGGGCGTTGTAAAGAAATCCGTGATGAAGTGTTTGCTCTTTTGCAGGAAGCATTACCGAAGGCGACTGAACCTGGGCTGGTGTTAATGCGCAAGGCGTTAGCAAAAGGCGCAACATTGAAGAAAGTTTGGGGCTCCCTTCGTGATGAATATTTTCAGAATGCGATGGTGTTAGGTGATTGGTATATTGATGTCTCGAACGATACCGTTAATCCGAATAAACCTAGGGTGGAAATCCTTCCATTAGCCCAGTCTCGTTTCTCTAGTATTGCCAGCTTTGAGCAGTTTATTAAGATCGCAGGATCTTATTGGGGGGTTGAGGTCTATCGTAATGATATTTGTCCAGCCTTAGCGCCATTTTTGCCACTGATGTATGTCGATGCAAAGGGGGGCTGCTGGATGGGAGAGGCGAATGATGACATGCTCTCTCTGACAATGGATAGCCAGTTTCTTCTTTCTGAGCGTATTTTGACGGGACTACCTGCCCTGCCAACGGTGTTTAGTAACAAATGGAAAAACAGCTTGGACTCAATAAAAAATAACGCGTTTATCCATGGAGAAGGTCTATCATTGGATTTTTGCCGAGCGTATCGCCAGCAGCAAAGGTATCTTGATATGTCCTTTCGAGATGACGCTGTGATGGCGTATTTGTCTTTGCCTAAGCGTGTTAGTTAGCTCTTTTAGGACTAAGCTCCCCAATAAAACGCATGTGATGGGTTAGCATTCTTGTGATAAGTTGATGTTATAGTGAGGCCAGTGGGAGCGTTGGTAGGAAGACTTATGCATCAAAGTGAAGAAGAGAAAATCGAGCTCGAGCATCAAGCAGCGAAGATTTTCATGCGCTGGTATGAGAAAAATACCGGTAAGCCTATTCGTCATATTTGGCACAATGAACCAATTCGACCAGATGTTTCCTGCATGCTGGAAGGTGAGCGTTTGGATCTTGAAATTGCCCATTTATATGGCTCGGAAGAAGAAGCGATGGCGATTCTTGGACGGGAACTCACTGATAAAACTCGGCAGGCTATCAGAGATCTAGCTCACGATGAGGTCAATTCTCGATTATTAAAAGCATTAAACCGTATATTAGAAAACAAATCCGGTAAGCGTTATGACTCAAAAAGAGTGTGGCTGGTGATTCGTAACGCGCATCCAGCATGGAGTAAAAATGAGATTAAAGCACTTGAGCACCTTATTACGATCCCGGAACCCCATGCGTTTGAGAAAGTTTGGATTGTTGGGGATATGGAAGGCAAAACCGGAATTGTCAGACTATATCCTTAAATCTCTTTGTGAAAAGAAGGCTTTGTTAAGAAAAGACGCTTGGAAAGCAAAGCGTCTTTGCTGTGTTTCAAAATAACTTAGCGGCGCTTTTCAATAAAACGTAAAAAATCCGTTACGTGCCTTTCTAATCGAGAAAGTGTTTTCTCGTCACTTATCACGCCATTGGTAATAACCTTGCTGATAGGCGTAATCATCATCTCATGGGACACGTGAATGTCCGATAAAATCGCATCCATAATTAATTTTACGTGAGCCTGAGCGCGAGCGCCGCCTACAGGGCTATCAGCCTGCGTAATGATGGTGACGGGCTTGTCTTTTAAGCATGAATTAAACGCGGGACGAGAAGCCCAATCCAAGGCATTCTTCAATACTGCAGGAATACTGTGATTATACTCTGGTGTACAAATGACAATACCATCGGCGTGTTCAATGCTGTCCATTAACCCCACGATACTTGCTGGTTTGTTTTTGTTTAGATCTTCATTAAAGAAAGGCAAGGTATCGAGTTTGGGCGTTTCGGTTGTGTGACCAGACAGTAAATTTTCAACAGATTTGAGTATCGCTAGGCTTTTGCTTTGGGAATGAAAACTCCCAGATAGTAATAGTAATTTCATGTTTTTCCTACAAGGTTTTAGCTAAGGAAGGTAATGGTAGTGCCCAAGTATCTTCATACTTGTGTATAACTACCATACCTTGAGGCATGAAGGAAAAGTCATGAGGAAAGGGAAAGAAGTATGGAAATTTTGTCTGCTATTTCTTTTCTCTGTGCTTTTTGAACAAAAATATAGCAATGATTAATGCAAAACAGAAAAATAGAATGGCAAAGGCACCCAATGCCATCACAGCTAAGTTCATAGTGGCTTCCTTAAATGAATTTTTTATTATTCTAGCAGACTTCTCTTCTGTCTTTTAGTGTTCCGCAATTTGCTGACTAAAGGTTTCAACCAATTGCCAATCGGTATAATCAATCACCGATGTTAGATCGGTTGGGCCTTTTGTCATCCACATAATCAGTTGGATCATGATTCGATCAAAAAAAGCGTACTTTTGGTAATCCACCTTCCCGGCAAAAACGCTTAATAAGCTAGGCTTCCAGTCTAATTCTTGCAGTAATTTCTGCAAATAGGGGTTAGTTTCAGGTGTGTTCTTATCGGCTTTGCGGGCCACGAGATTGACGCTAAAAAAACAGCAGGTTTTATCGTCTAAGATGGCTTTGTTCGAACGGATAAATTCAATAAGATTCTTGCGATGTTTGCCATAACGAATACTAGCACCAATGACGATTTTCCCGTATCGGGTGAGCAATTCGGTTGTTGCTTGCTCGATAGCAATCAAGTGTGTGTGATGGCCTTGTTGTTCTAGATTACGAGCAATGGTGTCGCAAATCTTAAGTGTATGACCATCGACACTGGAATAAAGAATAAGAGTATTTTTCATGATGATTGAGACCACAACAATGGCAAAATGTTCCATTCTCTTCATATATAAGTATGAAAAGAATAAAGAAAAACCACTTCAAGAGAGCGGTTTTTCTTTGCTAAACCCCTAGCGCTGGTGGACACATTGCCCTGCGGAATAGGTTGCTTGAATCGCTCTATCATCACCAAGGGTCATAAAGACAAATAAACTTTCTTCAATGGATTGGGCAAGGGCAAGGCGTGATGTTAATAATGGCGTGGCTTTCTTATCCAGAATCACAAAGTCGGCTTCGCTACCAGCAACAAGGTTACCAATTTTATGTTCTAGGCGAAGGGCTTTGGCACCACCAAGAGTCGCAAGATAAAGCGATTTAATGGGGTTGAGGTTTTCATTCTGCAGTTGAACCACCTTATAGGCTTCATTCAGGGTTTGCAGAATGGAGAAGCTGGTTCCTCCCCCTACATCGGTGCCCATGCCCACATTGACCTTATACTCCTCTGCTTTGCTCAATTTGAACAAGCCACTACCAATAAATAGGTTGGAGGTTGGGCAGAAAGCAATTGCCGAGCCAGTCTCGTGTAGGCGATGGTATTCGCTGTCACACAAGTGGATACCATGGGCAAACACAGAGCGCTCGCTTAACAGCTGGTTTTGGTCGTAGACATCTAAGTAGTTTTTGCTGTTTGGGAATAACTCGTGAACCCAAGCACATTCGTCCACGTTTTCAGAGAGGTGAGTGTGCATGTAGACATCATCGTATTCCCCTAGTAATTTACCCGCCAGTTGTAGTTGTTCATCTGAGCTGGTTGGCGCAAAGCGAGGCGTAATTGCGTAGTGTAATCGGCCTTTATTATGCCAAGTGTCTATCAGTTCTTTGCTTTCTTGATAGCTGCTTTCAGGCGAGTCAGTCAGGTAATCTGGTGCATTGCGATCCATCATCACCTTGCCGCAAATCATGCGTAAGTTTTGTTCTTCACAAGCTTCAAAAAAGGCTTCTACAGACACTTTATGCACTGTACCAAAGACTAACGCAGTCGTTGTTCCGTTGCGCAGTAATTCTTTTAGGAAGCGTTCTGCAACGTCACGAGCATGGGTTTTATCTGCAAACTTACCTTCTTCAGGGAAGGTGTAAGTGTTTAGCCAAGTGAGCAATTGCTCGCCATAAGAGCCTATCATATCCGTTTGCGGATAATGAATATGGGTATCGATGAATCCAGGGGTGATCAAACCATCGGGGTGATGTTCAATCAATATATCGTGTGGCAGAGTGGGTAATAGTGTGTCTGCATCACCAACGGCGCGGATGGTATCGCCATCGACTACTAATAAACCGTCGGCAAAGTATTCGTAGGCGTTTTCAATGCCTACTTCTTTTGGATCAGCAATACAGTGTACGATGGCAGCGCGCCATGCTTTTAGTTGGCTCATGGGTTCTCTCTTAGGCGTTTTTCATTTGTTTGCGAATGGCTTCAATGCCCATTAGTACTCTTTCTGGCGTCGCAGGGGCGTCAATATTAGGGTGAAATTGATAGTTGCCAATTGATGCTACGGCATCCTTGATGGCGCACCACGCGGCAATGCCGAGCATAAAGGGTGGCTCGCCCACGGCTTTAGAATGGTACACCGTGTCTTCTGGGTTTTTGTGACTTTCCACCAGAGAGACTCGTAAATCATTTGGCATATCGGCGATGGCGGGGATTTTATAGCTCGCTGGGCCACTTGTCATAAGACGACCTTGCTCATTCCAAACTAACTCTTCACTGGTGAGCCAGCCCATACCTTGAATAAAGCCACCTTCAATCTGACCAATATCAATGGCAGGATTTAATGTGGCACCCACATCGTGAAGAATGTCGGTACGAGTAAAGTGATATTCGCCAGTGAAACTGTCTACTAAGACTTCGCAGCAGGCTAAACCATAAGCAAAGTAGTAGAAGGGGCGACCACGGGCCTTATCCCGGTCATAATAGATCTTCGGTGTTTTGTAATAACCTGTGCTCGATAAGGAAATCTGATTGACGTAAGCCATTTCTATTAAGCTTTCGAACGACAAGTAGGTTTCACGCACTCTGACTTGTCCGTTACGGAACTCGATTTCCTCAGGATGGACTCGGTAGTAACCCGCTAAAAAATCAATCAAGCGTTGCTTAATGGTTAGTGCCGCATTTTGTGCCGCTTTACCGTTTAGATCGGTACCAGACGAGGCGGCTGTAGGTGAGGTGTTAGGAACTTTTTCCGTATTGGTTGCGGTGATTTGGATTTTATCCGTTTCAACTTGAAACACTTCGGCAACGATTTGCTGCACCTTGGTGTTCAAACCTTGGCCCATTTCGGTTCCACCATGGTTTAGATGAATGGTACCGTCCGTATAAATATGGATCAGCGCTCCCGCTTGGTTGAGGAAGGAGTTAGTAAAGGAAATGCCGAATTTCACTGGCGTTAATGCCAAGCCTTTTTTCAAAATAGGGCTGGTTGCATTAAAGGCTTTAATGGCTTCGCGACGTTCGTAGTAATCGCTGCTGGCCAACAGCTCGTCGGTAATTTCCGGCAGAATATTGTGCTCGACGATTTGGTGATAAGGCGTGATGTTTCGGTCTTCTTTACCGTAATAATTTAATCGACGCACATCTAAAGGATCTTTACCTAGCCTGCGGGCAATGGCGTCCATAATGTCTTCCGTTGGTACCATGCCCTGTGGGCCACCAAAACCACGGTAAGCCGTATTGGATGCGGTGTTGGTTTTACAGCGATACCCAGTAATCGTTGCATGCTCAATAAAATAGGCGTTATCCGCGTGGAACATGGCGCGGTCGACAATGGAACCAGATAAGTCGGGGGAATAACCACAGTTCCCTGCAAGGTCCATATCAAGCGCCAAAATACGGCCAGCATCGTCATAACCCACATCGTAGCGCGCATAGAAAGGGTGGCGTTTGCCTGTGATGGTCATATCTTCCATACGTGGCAGGCGCATTTTGGTTGGGCGTCCAGTGAGATGAGCCACCAAGGCACACAAACAAGCAATCGGCGCGGCTTGGGTCTCTTTGCCGCCAAACCCGCCGCCCATACGGCGCATGTCCACCAGCACCTTATTCATGGATATGCCCAATACGCTCGCCACCAGTTTTTGCACTTCGGTTGGGTTTTGTGTGCTGGAATACACAATCATGCCACCGTCTTCAGTTGGCATAACGGACGCCACTTGAGTTTCTAAATAAAAGTGCTCCTGGCCGCCGATGTGCAGTTCGCCTTGAAAGCGATACTTGGCTTTTTCTAGGGCACTAACACTATCACCTCGTTTAAGCTGATGGCTTTCTTGGACAAAGTGCTCTTTTTCCAGCGCCTCTTTCACATCCAAAATGGGGGTTAGAGGCTCATAATCAATCTTAATGGTTTTCGCGGCTTTTAGAGCGGCTTCGTGGCTGGTCGCGGCAACGGCGACAATGGGCTGACCGTAGTATTCCACAAGTTCCTCTACCAGCAGAGGGTCGCCTTTTAATATCGGACCAACGTCCAATTCACCAGGAACATCTTTTGCGCTGACGACTTGCACCACGCCTGGCATGGTAAGGCATTCTGAGATGTCGATATTGGTCACTTTGGCGTGGGCGTAATCGCTGGTGCGAACATACACATGAAGTTGATTGGGAAACTCTAATTTGTCGTCTATGTATTGGGCTTCGCCACTAACGTGTTTGTCGCCACTTTCGTGTTTAATGCCTTTACCAACACCCGTTTTAAGATTGGCCTTAAACAAGGCTTCCAATTCGGCTTGGCTAAGTTGAGGGGCTGAATGATTAGACATGGGCCGTTACTCGCGTTGTCAGGTAATCTTGGGACGCCGTGGTGGTTTCAACAAAGTATTTGCGCAGCAGGTTTTGTGCGACCAGCTGGCGATATGCTTTGCTGGCACGAAAATCCGTCAGTGGGGTGAAATCTTTTGCGAGGGCGCTGCAAGCTTGCTCAATCGTCTCTTGTGTCCATGTTTGACCAACTAGGGCTTGTTCGCAATGGGAGGCGCGCTTTGGCGTCGGTGCCATGCCACCGAAGGCTAAACGAGCATCCACCACTTTTCCGTCTGCCACCTGAATATTGATAGCCGCGCAAACGGCGGAAATATCATCATCAATGCGTTTAGAGACCTTATAGGCTTTAAATACCACAGCGTTTGGTTTAGGAATGATGATTTTCTCGATAAATTCACTCGATTGGCGAACCGTCTTTTTGTAATCCAAAAAGTAACTTTCCAGAGGAATCCGGCGAGTTTTATTCCCTTGCCTTAGCTGGATGTGCGCATCCAAGGCAATTAATAATGGCGGCGAATCACCAATGGGTGAGGCATTGGCGATATTGCCGCCAAGGGTGCCTTGATTACGAATTTGTAATGAGGCAAAGCGATGTAGCAGTTCGCCAAAATCTGGATAATGTTTTGCTAAGACTTGGTAGCAGTCAGTTAATGGGGCCGCTGAGCCAATTTCAATATGGCTGTCTGTTTCGACAATTTGCTGCATGTCAGACACATTGCCTAGATAGATAAGAGTGCCGAGTTCACGGTGAAACTGAGTGACTTCAAGGGCAAGGTCGGTACCGCCAGCCAGAAGGTGTGCATCAGGATGGTTGAGATAAAGATCGGCAAGTTCGGCGGTGCTCGTTGGTAAATAGGCTTGATGTCCTTTGCCTGCGAATTGATCGCCACTTTGGGGGGCAATGGCTTGCAGTCTTGCAATGGTTTGCGCTTCAACGGCATCAAAGTGGTCTGACGGCTTGTTTGAGCAGCTTTGCTGGGCGGCGTCATAAATAGGGCGGTAGCCCGTGCAACGGCATAAATTACCCGCTAAGGCTTCACTGGTTTGGGCTACATCGTAACTGTCGGCGTTTTTCTGCAGGGCAAACAGAGACATGACAAAGCCGGGGGTACAAAAACCACACTGAGAGCCATGACAGTCCGCCATGGCTTGTTGTGTGCTGTGAAGTGTCTGCTGATGCTTTAAGTCTTCAACGGTGATGAGCTGTTTACCATGTAGAGCAGAGACAAAGGTTAGGCAGGAATTCACACTTCGATAGCGTAGTTTGCCATTAATAACCTCGGCTAAGACAACACTGCATGCGCCGCAGTCGCCAGAGGCACAGCCTTCTTTGGTGCCTGTTTTTCCTAGTGTGTTACGTAGATAATTCAACACCGTGGTGTTTGGATCCAGATTGTCTTCTTGGCGAAGCTCTTGATTTAATAAAAATTGGATCACGGCGTTTCTCCTGAAAATGGTGGCCATATCGGGTAAACTTTGACCGATAGGTTAATGTTTGTCAAACCTTTGTTGCTCATCATGTTTTTGCCCCAAAATGAAAAGGTTTGACACTATTTTGGGGCAGGTTTTTGGGACAGAGAGTAGGGCACTCACTAATCGTGTTTCAGCGAATAAAAATAGCGCGAAAATCATTCACATTGGTCAGTGTCGGGCCTGTTATTAATGAATCATTAAGGGCTTGAAAAAAACTATGAGCATCATTGTTTTTTAAGTAAGCGACGGGATCGAGTTGCGCCTGAAAGGCTCGTTCTAGTGTGGTGTCATCGATGATGGCGCCCGCGATGTCGGCAGCACCATCCACACCGTCTGTGTCGGCAGCAAGTGCGGCAATCCCCGATCGGCTTTGCAAGCTAATGGCGAGTGATAAAAGGTATTCCACATTGCGCCCACCAATACCATTGCCTTTCATTGTCACCGTCGTTTCACCACCAGAGAGTAGCACGCACGGTGGCTTAATAGGCTGGTCAAAGGTGGCGACTTGTCGTGCAATGCCTGCCATCACCAGACCCACTTCGCGAGACTCTCCTTCAATGCTGTCTCCTAAAATAAGACTTGGAATGCCCCATTCTTGTGCGTGGTGGGCGGCGGCTTCTAAGGCCATTTGAGGCGTGGCAATCATGGTTGTCGTGCAGCTCGTGAGGCGTTTATCGTCTGGTTTTATGCTTTCGTAAGCGCCATTCGATAGGTTATCTAGAATGGTTTGAGAAACAGGAATTTGATATTTCTCGATAATATTCAGGGCATCATGGCAGGTAGTCACATCGCCTACTGTCGGGCCGGATGCAATGGACGGTAGGTCGTCTCCTGGCACATCAGAGATTAATAAGGTGGTGACTTTAGCTGGGTAACAGGCAGCGGCTAGCCGTCCACCTTTTAAAGCCGAAAGGTGGCGGCGAACCGTGTTCATTTCGATAATATTAGCACCGCTTTTTAGCAGGGCTTGATTGATGGCTTGTTTTTCTTCAAGACTAATGCCTTCGGCCGGGAGGGGCATCAACGCAGAGCCACCACCAGAGATCAAGACAATGACCTGATCTTCAGCAGTTAAATCCGAAACCGTTTCTAGAATACGCTTCGATGCAGCCAACCCCGCGACATCGGGAACAGGGTGTGCAGCCTCTAAAATGTCAATTTGCTGGCAAGGAACGGCATAACCATAACGCGTGACAACAACGCCCGATAATGCATCCCCTGGATATTTGTCTAGCCATGTGTCCTCTAAGGCTTGTGCCATCGCAGCAGATGCTTTGCCAGCGCCAATAACGATGGTTCGACCTGCGGTTCTTTCTGGGAGATAACGAGGAATGCATTTATTGGGCTGGGCAACGTCTAGGGCCGCTTGGAAAAGCGAGGTTAAGAATTCTTTCGATGAGAAGGTGTCCGATAGCGTCATAGTGTAATCCCTTCTTGCAATAAAATTGATCTATCTGATGTGTTGTACATAGGCAATTGCAAAAGCCTAGCAATAAAAAGCCACCATCAGAAGGTTGTTTTTTTGTATGCAGGTTCTATACCAATGGTTTTGATAGGGTGTCGCCAAACTACTGAGCTTGATCTTTCTGTGTTAAAAACGCCTAAAAATGCTCATTTATAGGCATAAACTCCGCTTTTTCGGTGATTTTTGCCTTGTCTTATCTTTGCTCACTACCTTTTGTGAATCCACTTTAAGGGGTTAAGAGCGTTGTCGAGTAATTAGAATAGCAGGGAGTAAAACGCATAGAACGCCAACACCATCGGCAACAAAGTCGGCAAATTCACGATGGCGGTTAACATAGGGCTGAATCATCTCAATGGCACCGCCCCAGAAGAAGATAAACAAAGCCATCCAGAAAAAGCGTTTTCGAGAGCCAAACACGCAGAGAAATGACCATCCCGCAAACCCCAGAATATGATGAAGTTTATCCGTACCGGGCACTGGCGGGAGTTCATCCATGGGCGTGAGTGTGGCAATGCTAATCATTACCCAGCCTAGAAGAAAGCCTATCCATTGTACTTTAGTTGATTGCCAAATAGGCTGGTTGCGAGTTTCCACGATGCCTTTCCTAAGAGAGGGTTCTTGCCACGTTAATCAGTAAAATTAGCGAAGAATGCGCGCACGAATATTACGACCTTTGATTTTCTTATTTGCCAATTCTTTCACAACACGTTTGGCTTCACGACCATCCACAGAAACATAGGCGTGAAAATCAAAAATATCGATCTTGCCTACCTGGGATTTATCTAAACCAAGACCCGCCGTTAATGCGCCAAGAATGTCACCAGGGCGAAGTTTATTCTTACGACCAGCATCAAAAGCAATGGTGGCTTTTTCAGGAACAAGACGATAACTCGGATCCGCTGCGTCTAGGTTTAAGAAATTTGCCGTGATCCCAAAACGCTCCTCGATATCTTTCACTTTGTAATCTTCTTTATTGGTCACAAGGTTAACGGCTATACCGGATGCCCCAGCACGACCCGTACGGCCAATACGGTGGGTGTGCACATCAATGTCACGAGTGGTGTCGTAGTTCACTATAAGGTCGATTTCTTTCACATCAATACCGCGCGCGGCCACATCGGTTGCGACTAATACACAGCTGCTTTGGTTACTGAATTTGACGAGAACCTGGTCACGTTGCTTTTGTTCCAGGTCTCCATGAATGGCCTGTGATGCGACTTTATGGTCATCCAACCAATCTGCGACCGCTTGAGATTCCGCCTTGGTATTACAAAAGACAATTACTTGGCGCGGGGCAAAATGTTGTAGTGTCGCTAGTAGGGTCTCGCATTTATCCGCATTTTCACTGCGCACGAAGAACTGCTCGATATTTGGCTTTAGATTTTCTTGCTCTTCAATTTTGATGGAGACCGGGTTCTTCTGAAATTCATGACTTAATTCCGTAATGGTGTCACCGTAAGTGGCGGAGAAGAGAAGCGTTTGGCGATTAGTTGGTGTCAGTTCGACCACTTCACGGATGCTGTCGACAAAGCCCATATCCAACATGCGATCAGCTTCATCTAACACTAAAGTGTTGAGCGCATTGAGCTTTAGGGTGCCTTTTCGAAGGTGTTCTAGTAAGCGTCCGGGCGTACCGACAACAATGTGTGCGCCATGCTCTAATGAACCAATTTGTGGTCCAAATGGCATGCCGCCACAAAGGCTCAATACTTTGATGTTGTCTAAATAACGTGCGACTTTGCGAATTTCTTTGGAAACCTGATCAGCCAGCTCACGTGTTGGGCACATAACTAGGGCTTGAACGCCAAAGAAGCGAGGATTGATTTTCAATAACAGGCCAATCGCGAAAGCTAATGTTTTACCACTACCTGTTTGAGCTTGCGCTAGAATGTCTTTGCCATCAATCATAGGAGGCAAACTTTGTTCTTGAATCGGCGTGAACGCGGTAAACCCCATGTCAGAAAGCAGGGCGGTTAATGGACTAGGAAGGGATAGGTTGGAAGAATGAGAAAATTGGGTCACAAAAGGCCTGTCTACATCAGAATAATGAATCTGCGAACAATAGCAGAAATTGTTTTAAATTGCTGGCTTTTGCAAATAATTACGTGTCTCAATATGCTCTTTTATGTAAAGTACTAAGGAATTGTGTCTATAAGTTTTTAAATTGCAGCCTATTAATATGAAACGTCATGTGTGTTGGGAACGGTGGGGAATGTACTGTTTGGGCATGTAGATAAAAGCTTGCTATTCAGATCTTGCCGAGTCTGTTTATTCCAATGACTTAGTTGTATAGGAGGAGGTTATTTGAACTTAATATTAGCTTGCGATGCTCAAAACGGTGAAGAATGTTCGATTCAAAACGTCATTTAAAGAGTTCATATTGGGTAATATCCTGCTTAATTGTTTTGTGCGGTCTGGTGGTGTCCTGTACAAACTACTTTTATGAATTAGAACAATCTAAAGTGAGTCAATTTAAGGCAGGTCAGGTATTTGTCCAAAAAATCTATACTGCTTTGGAAAAAAAAGGCATACAAGTATCTGCCATGGTGTCGTTTATCCAGTCCTTGAATGAGCCTATGAGCCCTGAACAGTTTGACCGTATGACGGCCAGCTTGCGCAGTGAGTTCCATAGCCCGAAAACGGTATATTTTTTCTCTAAATACGTTGGACAAAATAATAAGCAGCAGTATGAACAACAACAAAGAAAGTTCATGAAGGATCCTTATTTTGCCATTACTCCACCAGGCAATCGCCCTGAATACTTGCCTCTGACTTACACTTCGCCAAACGATTTTCCTCTTGGGTATGATCTTTTTTCGCCTTATTTTACGGACCGCGAGCAGAATATATTGGCCCGTAATAATCACAGTTTGTTGCTGTCCAAGCCTACCTATATTGGTTTTAATAAAGGCCCAAATGAACAAATATTATCGCCGAATGCCCTGTTGATACACCATTCCATTTATCTGCCGATCGATTTGAGAGGGGATAACTTCACTGATGAGAATGGATTCTATGGGGTTGTGGGGTTGCATGTGAAGATTAAGTCCTTTTTGGGAGGGCTGGGCGCAGGCTCGAATGGGTTAGCTTTTCGCATTACTGATACGACGGACAAAAGGGCGCCGGGTATCCTTGTCTATGATAGTGAGAGTGGAAACGATTCTTCGCTCTGGCAGAAAGATCGATTCAATCGCTACGCTTTTTCCTATGGTGGTCGTCAATGGCAGATCGATACCTGCCCATACAGGCTTAATCATGCCATTAATTGGTTTCGGGTATTTTTGCCTTTATTGGTTTCTTTGTTATTGGCTTTTTTGATGGGGTCTTATATTCGCATGTTTTATTTTGCCTACAAAAAAAGCTTGCGTTCCATTAGTTATCGCATTGAGACGGATGAATTGACAGGGTTATCGAGTCGTTATCATGTGCAAAAGCAATTCGACCATTTACTGGCCGAGTGTAAAGAGAGCTCGTCTAAATTGGCCGCGTTGTTTCTGGATCTGGATCATTTTAAAACCATTAATGATGCATTTGGGCACGAGACAGGGGATAAACTCTTACTTAAAGTGTCACAACGTTTGACCTCTGTTTTGCCTGATAATGCCTTGGTAGGACGTCTAGGTGGCGATGAGTTTTTGGTGCTGATTAAATTCAAGGAGGAGCAAGATGACTTTTCTGTCGATAGCATGTTGAAAGAAATGATTCTTCAGCTTAGTCAGAGCTACTTCATTGATAATCGTAACTTAAATATTGGTTGTTCCATTGGGGTAGCGTTTTATCCAGAAGATGGGCAAGACTCGGAAACTTTGGTGAAGAAGGCGGATATGGCCATGTACCAAGCTAAGCTGGCAGGTCGTTCTTCATTTCGTTTTTATGATAAACAGATGGGAGCTCAGTTTGCCCGCAATGTGCGCATTGAAAATCGATTAAGACGTGCTTTACGACATGAATTTTTAGAGTTGCACTTTCAACCTAAGGTAGACCTTAAAACTGAGCGTTGTGTTGGCATGGAAGCATTAATGCGTTGGAATGATGAAGAGTTAGGGGTGGTATCGCCTGCTGAGTTTATTCCAGTAGCGGAGCAAACGGGGGTCATTCTTGCTTTGGGGGATTGGGCATTTGAACAAGCCTGCCGTCATATTGTGCAGTGGCAACAAGAAGGTCTTCAGGTTCCACCTATCGCGGTCAATGTTTCAGCCGTTCAGTTAAAACGTCCTGAGTTTTTAACGAATCTTTTGGGACTGTTAGATAAATACAATGTCTCACCATGCTCCCTAGAGCTTGAAGTCACAGAATCGATTTTAATTGAAGATGCTAAAGGCTGTGCTGAATTATTGAGGCAGTTAAGCCGCTTGGGTATCAAGTTGTCGATTGATGATTTTGGCACAGGGTACTCAAGTTTGAGCTACCTAAAAGACCTGCCATTTGATTGCGTTAAAATTGATCAAGTCTTTATCAGAGACATGATTGAAGATCATAGTCATGCGGCTTTGACAAGGGCAATTATTCGTTTGAGCCATGATTTGAATTTACAAGTCATCGCCGAGGGGATAACAAATCAAGCACAATTGGACTTATTGCGCGAATATGGCTGTGATATCGGGCAAGGTTACCTATTCAGTAAAGCGTTGGGGGCCAACTCCATGGCAAGTGATCCGATCATTATGGCTTTGAATCAACATCAGGGTGATAGCGACCATTGAGTCGTTGTCATCCCTATGTAGACAAGATGTTAGGTGTTGCGATTTTATAGGAGCTGATTAGTGCGGCTAATGTGCTCTTTTAATAGCTGCCAAAACTGGTTCAGGTTGGGGTTCGTGTTAAAGCGTGAACGGTACAGGCGTATTTCTAATGGAATATGCCAGTTTTCTTCCCCCGCGAGCGCGACTCTCCCATAATTAAGCGTGTCAGACATTAATCTTTTCGGGATCCAGCCTACACCATAACCTTCTTTCACCATGGCTTTAACACTAATGGCATGATAGTTCTCATTGAGCGTTTGTAGCTGTGGAACATCCCTTTGGCGTTGTAGATGGTGAGTAATAATCGGCTGTAAAAAGGAATTTTCATAATAACCAATATAAGGGAGCGGTTTGCGTCTCATGCCAGGTAATTGGAATTTAGCTTCGCCGTTCGAATCGGTTGCACTGCATGGAATCAGTGTTTCTTGACCAATAACCAAGTGCTCATATTGCTCTTCATCTAGTGCGCGAATAAAGTTGATGGCGGGATGCCAATAACACAGCATCAAGTCACATTGCTTATTCACCAATGAGTTAACGAAGTCGATACCGAGCCAAGAGCTAGATTTCATATTAACGTCCATGTCCATATTGATGCTGTTGCAAAAGGGTTCAATGGCATCTTTATAAAAACTCAAAAATAGTGTCTGTGTTGAAATAAAGCGAATTTGTGATTCTTCTTGCTTGCGAATCTCTTGGCAACGCTCTTTCGTATCACGCAGTTGACGGGTAATCAGCTCCGCGCTTTGTAAAAAAACTTCCCCTGCAGGTGTGAGCGAGAGTGGAAGCGTGTTGCGGTCGATCAAGGTAACGCGCATCTCCTCCTCTAGCAGCTTAATACGGCGACTGAAGGTTGGTTGAGTGACGTTTTGCTCATCAGCTGCGCGGGAGAAGTGTCGTGTTTTTGCCAAAGCAATAAAATCTTCAAGCCATCTTATTTCCATGAGTGACCCCCATGGGATGTTTGCTGTAGGTCAGGTGCGATCATCATGATAAGCGACCCTCCTCAATGGCATGGCAAGCCACACTGCTACCGTCTGTTTGTCGCAGCATTTTAGGCGATGTCTCATAGCAGCGTTGGTTGGCGTAAGGGCAGCGGGCTTGGAATACGCAACCAATGGGCTTTTCTATTTGTGTTGGTACTTCACCGATCAGTCTAATCGGTTGTGTCATGTTGGTGTCTAACCTCGGAATGGCAGACAACAGCGCCCGAGTGTAGGGGTGCTTTGGGGTGCTAAATAAAGTCTTAGTGCTGGCGAGCTCACAGACTCTACCAAGGTACATGACGGCAACGCGTGTAGCAAAATGTTCTACTACCGCTAGATCATGGGTAATAAACAGATAAGTGAGATTGCGCTCCTCTTGTTTGTCCATCATTAAGTTGAGTACTTGCGCTTGTACAGAGACATCAAGGGCTGATAGGGGTTCATCTGCCACGATAAAATCGGGTTCGACAGAAAGTGCTCGTGCCAAGCTAATACGCTGGCGTTGCCCCCCCGAGAATTCGTGTGGGTAGCGATCAGCGCTGGAAGGACTGATGCCAACGGATTCTAATAAGTGTTCTATTTGGCTGTTTATTTCTACACGGTTGAGCTGCTGGTTGTGAAAAGAGATAGGTTCACTCAATGTTTGATAAACGGTCATTCTTGGGTTTAACGACGCATAAGGGTTTTGGAAGACCATTTGCATGCGACGACGAAACATCATGCGTTTATGATCGTTTAGGTGATCGATACGTTGATCTTGGTAGTGTATTTCGCCGCTGGTGGCGGGTGTTAGCCCCATGAGGACACGCGCAAGAGTGGATTTACCACACCCAGTTTCCCCAACAATGCAAAGCGTTTCCCCTTGATTGATCGTCAGGTTAACACCATTCAAAGCATGTACGCTTTCTTTGCGGCGGTGTATTTTTCCCCTACGGAGTTGCCACTGTCCTAACCAGCTGCTTTTGGTTACAAACGATTTTTCAAGATGGCTAATTTGGATGAGAGGGGTTGCGTTCATGCTTGGCCCTCATCATGGGATGTTGTGTATTCGATGTCTAATAGGTCTATGTCTTCTTCTGATTTTTCTTCTTCGAGCATGTCTTCCACAAGAAAACAAGAGACGCTTGAAATGCCATTATAGATAAAGTTGGGCTGTTCTGTACGGCACTTTTGCGTGGCATACGGGCATCGAGGATGGAAAGCACAACCGCTAGGGCGATCATTCAATGCGGGCATGTTACCTCGGATTTGATTGAGTCTTTGACCCGGTAATGACATTTGCGGAAGGGCATTCAGCAAGCCTTGAGTATAGGGATGCTGTGGGTCATTTATCAGCTCCAGAGTCGGTGCTTCCTCTACGATTCGTCCTGCATACATGACTAATGTGCGTTCCGCAACGCGCGACACCACACCAAGGTCATGGCTGATGAGAATTAAAGCCATGCTGTTGTCGTGACACACGTCTAATAAAAGTTGAATAATTTCAGCTTGAATAGTCACATCCAATGCGGTGGTAGGCTCGTCTGCGATAATGATGTCGGGATTCAGTAATAGTACGCTGGCAATGATGACGCGTTGGCGCATGCCGCCGGAAAGTTCATGGGGATACTGATCAAAACGGCGTTCTGGAGAAGCAATTTGTACACTATGCAGTTTTTCAATAGCAATATTTCTGGCATCTTTAAAAGAAATGCGCGTATGGCTGCGAATGGCTTCGACCAATTGAGCGCCAATGGTCAGCACGGGATTTAGCGTCATCATTGGGTCTTGAAAAATCATGGCAATACGTTTGCCACGTATCTCTTGCAGCTGACGCGTGTTCATTTTACTGAGTTCTTTGTTTTCCAATTTGACAGAGCCGGATTTGATGTAGCCTGGCTTATCCAAAAGGTTGACGATAGAGAGCCCAAGGATGGATTTGCCAGCACCTGATTCCCCGACAATAGCAATGCGCTCTCCTCGATTCAGGGTAAAGCTCACATCGATTAAGGCGGCTAGTTCAATGCCTTTGATACGAAAACTGACGTTCAGGTTATTGACAGTTAGTAAGTTCATAGTTAATCCCTGTACGTCCTTGGGTTGAGATAGCTTCGAAGCCAATCACCTAATAGGTTCATCACTAGAATTAAGACAATTAGGGCAATACTGGGAAAAATACAAATCCACCAAGAGCCAGAAAACATGTAATTAAACCCTGCCGATATTAGCGAACCCAGAGAGGGGTCAGAGGAAGGCATACCGAGCCCTAAAAAGGATAAAGCGGCCTCTGTTGCGATAGCGCTGGCTATTTGCACGGTGAAAATGATTAAGACTGGCGATAGGGTGTTAGGTAAAATGTGCTTGAACATGATGCGTTTCGTACCAATGCCCATAATACGGGCTGCATCAACGTATTCCTTTTGCTTTTCGGCTAATACTGAAGCACGTACGGTTCGAGCGAAAATTGGCCACTCTGCTAACCCAATGACTAAAATCAACATTAGCATGGCCAGCTGCTGATAAAGTTCTACACCAAATAGTGTCTGAAAAATGGCCAAAAAAACAATGGCTACCATCATGGTGGGGAAGGATAGTTGAACATCGGCACAACGCATCAAAAAATTATCAATACGCCCACCTAAGTAGCCTGCAGTTAAACCAATACATATGCCTAATGTGACTTGGATGAGAACCGCACAGATCCCGATGGTTAGCGAGAGTCGAGTGCCATACAAAATAACGGATAATAAGTCACGTCCCTGAGCGTCTGTGCCAAGTAAAAAACGCGGGTCGCCACTGATCCAGCTCGGTGCAATCTCTGCGTTATTCAAGTTCATAAAGTTAGGGCTGTTAATATCATAAGGCGCAAGTAACGGCGCGAATAACGCGATAATGCAATAAAAAATAAACACAGCTAGGGCCAAGGTTGCCAACTTATCCCCAAGAAAACCGGACCAGATACGCTGCCATCGACTACCAGCAGAAGGGTGAACAATGTCCTTTTTTAAGTAGCTCATAATCCATGATTCTCTAATTTAACGGTTGGGTTCACCAAACCATAGATGAGGTCAACGACTGTATTGGTTGTCACAAAGATGCCGCCTACGACCATTAAATAGGCAGAGATGAGCGGCGTATCAACTCTGCTCACTGCATCTATGAATAAAAACCCCATACCGGGCCATTGAAAAATGGTTTCTGTTAGAATGGTATAAGCAATCAGTGTCCCAGCTTGAATTCCCCCAACGGTGATAACGGGGAGCATGGTATTTTTCAGGGCATGGATAAAATAAATACGATTGGTTGATAGCCCTTTGGACCAAGCAAAGCGAATGTACTCTGAGTGCAATACTTCCATCATTTCTGAGCGTATTAAACGAATAAAAATGGGCATTAGTGCAAAGGCCAGGGTAATGCTGGGAAGCATTAGGTGGTGTAGGCCACTTTTCGTGAAAAGGCCACTTTTCCATATGCCAAATACATCAACGGTGTGTCCACGGCCAAAGCTTGGCGCCATATGCAGTTGAATAGAAAATACGTAGACTAAAAATATGCCAACAATAAAAATGGGCACAGACAGGCCAAGGGTACTAAACGCCATAATCAGACGAGACAATAGACTACGAGGACGGATGGCGGCGTATATGCCAAACGGGGTGGCAAAAATAGCCACTAATATAATCGCACAAAAAGCCAACTCTAGTGTCGCGGGCATTCTCTCAAATATAAGATCCAGTACTGGCTTTTTGTAGTAATAGGATATGCCAAAATTACCATGGGCAGCGTTTTTTAAAAAATGCCAATATTGCACAGCAAAACTATCATTCAGGCCAAGCTCTTGTCTGAGGTGTGCACGTTCGGCGGGTGACACTGTCATACCGACCATTTGTTGGACTGGGTCGCCCAGCTTTCCTTGTATAGCAAAGCTGATCACGCTAATGGTGAGCATGACAAAGAAGGCTTGTATTAAGCGACGAAAAAGGAAAGCGAGCATCAGTCCTTTGGAACTCCATGTTGTACGAGCATATTAATGAAACTCATAAAGTATTAAGTCATCGGTATCATGTTGGCTAGTTTGACTTAGGGGGCGTTATGACCAAGTCCCCTAGATGGGGGTAATTCTGTTCATTAACGATGTCTTTTATTCCTATGTTGTCCTTCGCTGCCCATGTTAGGTCTTGCCAATAAAGCGGAACCACCGCAGCAGAGTCTGCCACTTTGGTTTCAATGTCTTGCAAGATTTTCGTGCGTTTCTTGAGATTCATTTCCCGGTTAGCTTGAGTGATTTCACTGTTGATACCAGGCACACAATATTCGCTGGCATTATAAGCACCTAAACCGGATTTGGCATCAGGACAAGCGGTTAAAAACTCAAATAAATTATTTGAGTCCATCGTATCTGATTGCCAGCCAAGCATCATAATATCGGCGGCACGAGCATCATATTGTTGAAAATATTGCGCTTTTGGCAGTGTTTTTAAATCGACTGTAATATGCAGCCTGCCAAGCATAGCAGCGACGGCTTGTGCGACTTTCTCATCGTCCATATAGCGATTATTTGGAGCCATCATGCTGACTCGAAACCCATGTGGGTAGCCTGCTTCTTTCATCAATTGCAATGCTTTTTTCAGATTGTATTCAGGTTTGATCGTATCCACATAGCCTAAAAGGGAGCTAGCGCTTAGTTGTCCTGCGGGTCTGGCATACCCTCTCAAGATTTTTTTGACAATGAGTGGTTGGTTAATCGCTAAGTTGATGGCCTCTCGAACTCGAATATCACGGAATTCTTTACGGCGTTTTTGGTTTAGTTGGAGCAATAACAAGCGGCTGGTTGGTAAGGTAATGACTTGTATGTTATCGGCTTCTTTTGCACGGGCAATGTCTACCGGGGAAACGGGAAAGATAAAGTCTACATCACCAGACAACAGGGCGGCTAGACGAGTCGAATCATTTCTAATGGGGGTCAATATCAGTTTATCGACATTGCCTTTTGATTTTGTGTCCCAATAATCTTTATTACGGACTAATACCATACGTACGCCTGGATCACGTTCTTTGATGATAAAAGGGCCTGTTCCTGAGGTATGTTGTGAAGCAAAAGTGCGGCCAAATTTTATAATTTGGTCCCGCCCTTCATAGAACTTTTTGTCCATAGGGAAAACATAGGTCAGGATATTGAGTAGCAAAGGGGTTGGGTGATTACAATGTATATCAACCGTGTATTCATTGACCTTGGTGACCGAATCAATAGAAGTGAACAAGGCGCGAAAGTCTGGTGAACGTTTTAAGCGATCAATAGTGTAGACCACATCTTTTGCCGAAAAGAGATTGCCGTTATGGAAGTGAACATTCTTGCGTAAATAGACTCGAGTTGTGGTTGGCGATATTTGCTTCCAGCTTGTCGCAAGCCGTGGTTGAATTTTTCCATCTTGTGTCCAGCGCACTAATGGATCAAAGACCATGTGTGAAAACTGTAACGTGCTTTCGGAAAGTTGTTCTTGCGGGTCCAAGGAAATTGGCTCAGAGTCGAACGCCATACGTAAGGTGGCAGCAGGCAGAGTATGGCTAATAAGAAGTGCCAAGAAAGACACCAAAAAGGCAAAGTATCTCATTATTCAGTACTCCTATTTATGCGCTATCTACTGCGCGTGGGTATATCGGTGCGAAATATGGGGTGCTGGCTGTATTGCCCGTTTTTCAACATTGAGCTATTCAGATGAACCAACTTGATGATGTTGAGAAACTGAGAAGAAGTTTGTCCAAGCAGTTAACACACTATAATGTCAAAAAATGAGCGCGAAATACAGCAAATAAGAAGATATTACGCACTTTGATTGTGTGACAATTCGCCATGATCAGTCGCTTGAAAGGAATGTAGCTTGAATTACTTTGCACATTTACATATAGCAGAACGGACTCAAACCTCATTTGCGGGGAATTTGTTGGGGGATTTCTCTGTCCAGGTCAATACTCTGCCAGACGATTTATTGAAAGGTTGGCGTCTGCATCAAAAAGTGGATGTGATGGTGGACGAGCATGAGCAAAGTGCTTTGTTTCGTTCTATGGCACGAACCGGTCGGCGTCGTTTTGCGGGCATTGTTCAAGATATTGTGATGGATTATTGGCTGATTCGCTATTGGACGCAGTTCAGTGATATACCTCTACCCCTTTTTTGTCAGCAGGCCGTTATGGCATTGATGGCGGATGTTCATCGTTGTCCTGAGCGTTTGCAAAGAATGATTTTTTCTTTAGAGCAACATAACTGGTTGGCTGATTTAGGCACACAACAAGGTGTGGAGAATGCCATTCGTTCCATCATGAGGCGTTGGCGTCATGGCCAACATTTGCAGCCTTTTATTGAGGAATTACCAGAGGTATTGGCTCAGGGAGAAACGCCTTTTCTGCGACTGTATCCTGATTTATTAGCATTTGTTGATCGCCAAGCATAAAAAAAGCCAAGGCCACACACAGCCTTGGCTAATCGGGGCACAAAGGCCCAATCGAGAGAATATCCTCATGGCGCTGTGGCATTTGTTTGACTAAAAATGCGTCAGGCCACTCGGATAAGGTCTATCTTAAAGAGACGAGTATTTTTTGTTTTGATGTAGATCACAAAAAGATTCAGCCAATGGATAAAGGCGTAATTGATGATGATTATTCGCAGAGTCCTTAACAATTTGTTTTTTAAAAAAGTGGGGCCATATATTAAGAGGACTTATTCACACCTTCTCGAAGAAGTTGTGATAGACTGCGCAGCCGCAAAAATAGATGCAATACAGAGAGGTAAACAGGGGTGAGCGTTCAGTGGTATCCAGGACACATGAACAAAGCGCGTCGAGAAATCGAACAGGTGATGACGCAAGTCGATGTGGTCATCGAGGTGTTGGATGCGCGCATTCCAGATTCAAGTCAAAATCCAATGTTAACAACCTTGCGAGCAGGCGTGCCTGTGCTGCGTTTGTTGAATAAAAAAGATTTGGCCGATAAAGCACGTCTTGCGTTGTGGCTAGAGCACTGGCAGGGGAATGATACGATTTTAGCTCACCCTTTTTCGACTCAGGATAAAGCCGATGTGGCAAAGATTGCTCAATGGGTGAGTCAGTTGGTACCACATCGCGGCACGGCAGAAAAACCGATACGCGCTATGATTGCTGGCATTCCAAATGTTGGTAAATCCAGTTTGATGAATGCTTTATTAGGCCGTCGCGTTGCAAAAGTTGGCGATGAGCCTGCTGTCACAAAAGCGCAGCAAAAGTTAAAAGTGACAAATGGTTTTGTTTTACTGGATACGCCAGGCATTCTTTGGCCTAAAATAGAGAATCCAGACGCCAGTTATCGTTTAGCAGTTACCGGTGCGGTGCGTGATACGGCGATTGATTATGAAGATGTGGCCTTAGTTGGCTTGCGCTTTTTTATTAAGGATTATCAAGACGCATTAGTAACGCGCTACAAGCTTAAAGACTTGAGTAGCGATCCTTATGAAGTATTAAAAGTGATTGGCTCTAAGCGCGGCGCGTTACGAGCAGGTGGCAAAATAGACATGCATAAGGCAGCTGAAGTGTTTTTGAACGATGTAAGAACCGGTGCGATTGGCCCTTATGTAATGGAAACGCCTGAGATGATTGCTTATGAAGAGCAATTGGTAGAAGAGGCGAAGGCCAAAAAAGAAGCAGAAAAGCAGGCTCGATTGGCAGCTGCCATACCGCAGCGTCAGCAGGAAAAAAACCGAGAATACCGAAACCAACAAGCCCAACAGCAGGATGCTAAAGCAGGTGATGAGACTGAGTGAGGTTTAAGGCTATGGATTATAATATTGCCTTTGATCAGGATGAAAATTCCTATCGTATTTATACAGATTATGAATTTGCGGCCATTGCAGAATGGGTGGCATTGTATTTAACAGGTAAGGAAGATATTCAGCGTGTGTTAATGGCCACTACATTGGCGGAATCTGAAAAGGAAACCACCAAAATGAAATATGGCCCTTTCGATGTGTTGATCAACGAAGAGGGAGTCTCAGTATCACGGCAAGTTGACTGGGACTCAGCCGCTGAAGAAATCAAAGCTATGTTTGATACGCAAGAGAGTTTTTACCAAACGTCTTCCGATGGTGTTCAAGCGGAATGCGGACTAGAAGATTTTATGGATTTATTAGAAAATTGGTATGATGTGTTGCAGTAGTTGTTCGATACGTTGGCTGGGTTTACACTAGCGCCTGTTTATTCTTTTTACGCATTAAGGGAGCCGATATGCTCATCGAATTGGAAAAAGCCCGTGCCCGAAATAATGTTGTCCGCATTTTTCGTGAGGATTTAGACGGTCCAGATAATTGGACGGACGGCTTTGTTGTGGATGCCAATGAGGAGATGGTATTACTCCAATTAGTGGATGATGGTGTTCATCTAAATGGCTATCAAATTTTATTTTTAGAAGACATTAGTGATTTTGTTCATCCGGCTCCTTTTAATGATTTTCAAAAACGGGTTTTGGCGCTCCGCGGTGAAGAAGTTGAAGATCCAGAGGTGGATTTAGATGATTTAGCGGTTTTGTTGATTGATATCAGCGAGGAATATGGTCTTGTGACCTTGCACCGTGAAGAGGTCGAACCTGACAGCTGTGAAATTGGTCGTGTCGTAAAAGCCGATGCGGTGACCTATGAGCTTGAAGAAATAGGATCGGATGCACGCTGGTTCGATGATACTTTTGAATACGATCTATACGACATTACGCGTATTGAGTTCGGTGGCGCTTATGAAGAAGCTCTTATCATGGCCAATGATGATATGGGGGATGACGCTTACGAGCTTGCCGATGAATATGAAGATGATGGTTTGCTTGTAGAAGAATAGCTAGCGGGTTACAAATTGTAAGAAAACGCCCATATTATGGGCGTTTTTTTTGTCTTCGTGCTATGTTCCTTTTTTATAATCGGGACTGAGTTTAGTGGTGCGAATTTTCTGACTACTCATTTATTATATTAGGACTGTTCTTATGCCAAGGGCGTTGATCGTTGTTCTTTGTGTTTTGCTTTTTTCCGGCTGTGCGCTATTTGCCAGTCAGCAATTAGATAGTAGTTTCGGCGTGGAAAAAGTCGCAAATCGTGAAGGCCAGTCGGTCTCAGAGGCAGATGCTGAATTTTATAATGATCAGGTTCGCCCCATTTTGGATAACCGTTGTGTTACTTGTCATGCCTGTTATGACGCCCCTTGCCAACTAAAATTCACTGCGCCTGAGGGGATTGAGCGGGGCGGTTCAAAAGAGTTGGTGTACGATGGCACACGCCTGCTTGCGGCGACGCCCACGCGGCTTTTTATTGATGCGCAAACGACTCAACAATGGCGTGATAAAGGTTTTTACCCAGTTTTAAATGAACGCAGACAGTCACCTGCAGCCAATTTAGACGGTAGCTTAGTGTATCGTGCGATAGCCTTACGAAAAAAACAGGGGAATTTTACCCAAGCGGTTTTGTCGGATGATTACGACTTTTCCATTTATCGTAATCAACAGTGTCCTACCATAGAAGAGTACTCTTCTTTCGAGCATGCCTTTCCAAGGTGGGGGATGCCATATGGTCTTCCTGCCTTAACAGACAACGAATTTAATATTTTAGTACGTTGGCTTGCGTCAGGCGCCAAAATGCCAGCAGCTAAGCCCCTGCCGGACCGCGTTCAACAACGTGTAGCTTTGTGGGAAAGCCGATTAAATGGCAATACACTAAAAGAACGCTTGGTAGATCGCTATATTTATGAGCATGTCTTTTTGTACAGCTTGTACTTAGGTAATGATAATGATATCCGCTTTAAGCTAGTGCGATCAAAGACGCCTCCAGGCCAGCCAATTGATCGTATCGCGACGCGTCGCCCCTATGATGACCCGGGTGTAAAGCGTGTGTATTATCGTTTATGGCGAGATCCTGAAGTGAAAGTTCAAAAGAATCACATTCCTTTTGAATTGAATGAGACGGTATATAAACGCTGGCAGTCTGATTTTTATTCTCAGGATTATAAGGTAACGAAAGATCCAGGTTATTCGCCTGAGGTTGCGACCAATCCCTTTAAAGCATTTGCTCAGCTGCCAGTTGGTGGACGTTATCGCTTTATGCTTGACCATGCTCAAGACACTATTATGTCGTTTATCAAAGGGCCGGTTTGCCATGGGCAAGTCGCTGTCAATGTGATTAATGATCATTTTTGGGTGTTTTTTGTGAATCCTGAAAAGGGCATTAATCAGGAAACAGCGAAGTTTCTAGAGACACAAGTACAACATTTAGATCTGCCAGCAGAAAGCAGTAGTAATGCATTGCCTTTATCTTCATGGGTGCGTTTTTCCCAGCAACAAAAAGAGTATTTGTCGGCTAAGGCGAAGCTGATTGATAACAATTTAGGTAATAAAATTCCACTTAATCTGAGCTTAATCTGGAACGGTGATGGCCACAATGAGAATGCGGCTTTAACGATTTTCCGGAATTTTGACAATGCCAGTGTGGTTAAAGGCTTGGTTGGGCAAGATCCCAAAACGGCTTGGGTGATTGATTACCCCTTATTAGAACGTATTCATTACTTGTTGGTGGCCGGATTTGATGTTTACGGAAATGTTGGTCATCAATTAAATACTCGCTTATACATGGACTTCTTGCGTATAGAGGGTGAAATGAACTTTTTGATGCTCTTGCCCAGGGATGAGCGTTCGACTATTCGCCAGTATTGGTATCGTGGTGCGAACCAGACAATTAAGGATTATATTTTTAGTGCTTACTTTAAGATCAGTGCTCAGTCGCAGATTCATTATACGACGTCTCACCACGAGGCTGAATTATTTAATAAATTGAAAGAGCGGTTGGCTAAGGTGCTTAACCATGCTTACGATTTGGATGAAACAAATTTGTCTGAGCATGACATTGCATTACTGAAAAGTTTGCAAACATTGCAAGGTAAAGGTTTGCAGTATTTGCCGAACACTGCGTTGGTGTTAGTAACGACTCATGGTAAGCCAAAAGAGTTGTTAACGCTGATTTTAAATCAGGCGCATAGTAATATTTCAAGTTTATTGAACGAGTCGGCCACACGTTTACCTTCTGAAGACACAGTAACAGTGACAAAAGGTGTCGTTGGTGATTATCCAAACCTCTTGATGCGGGTAGAAGAAAGTGATATTCCGGATTTGGTGCATAGAGTTTCAGCTTTGCAAACGCGAGAGGATTTCACCCAGTTAGTGAATCAATATGGGATACGTCGTACTAACCCAGCATTCTGGACGGTGAGTGATGAAATTGCTGAGCTGAATAAAGAAGAGCGGCCTCGGGCCAGTGGTATTCTGGATTACAATCGACTAGAAAACCGCTAATGTTTCGATAGATCAAAACTGATATCGATAGCGTGTAGATATGGGCTCATGGCTTAACGGCTTTGGGCCCATTTACTTTGTTGGAAACGCCTTCTTGGATATAAGCGGTTCTTTGTTTGATTTTATTCTTATATATCGAAATATTTCGAACTTACACTTTTTCTGCAAACTCTTAGACTTGTCTATTGGTAATTGTCCCCAATTTAAGATGTATAAAGATTAAACGGATATATATTATGATACCTTTTTCCATACTTGATTTGTCGCCGATAGGGCAAGGCAAATCCATTTCAGAATCCTTCTCTTTGAGCTTAGCAATGGCTCAAAGGGCAGAAACTCACGGTTATCAGCGTTACTGGCTGGCAGAACATCATGGGATGTCTGGTGTTGGAAGCTCTTCCCCTGCTGTTTTGCTATCTCATATCGGCGCGGGTACCTCGACCATTCGGTTGGGAGCTGGTGGCATTATGTTGCCGAATCACGCGCCATTGGTTGTGGCCGAGCAGTTTGGTACCTTGGCGGAGCTGTATCCAAATCGAATTGATTTGGGGTTAGGTCGAGCCCCTGGGACAGATATGCTCACTGCGCGAGCATTACGTCGTAATATGCAGGCCTCTGTTGATGACTACCCGCAGGATGTGCAAGAGTTAGAACGTTTGTTAGGGGACGGGCCTTTTGATAAAGGTATTGTTGCCGTGCCGGGCCGACAGACGAATGTGCCACTTTGGTTACTAGGGTCAAGTTTGTATAGTGCGCAAGTGGCTGCCGAGTTTGGTTTGCCTTATTCCTTTGCTTCTCATTTTGCCCCAGATCAATTGATGCAAGCTTTGACGGTGTATCGACGACACTTTAAACCCAAAAAAGAGGGGGATAAGCCCTATACAATGGCTGGCATTATGGCGGTGTTGGCCGATACACAAGAAGAAGCGGATTACCTGTTCACTTCTGCTCAGCAACAGTTTGTTAATTTACGCCGTGGTGGAAACCATGCTTTTCCTGCTCCGGTTGAATCGATGGATACGATTTGGTCTCCCAGCGAAAGTCATATGGTGTCCCATGCGTTGCAATTTGCTGTGGTGGGGACGAAAGCCTCAGTAGCACATCAACTCAGTAGTTTTATTGAAAAAACGGAGATTGATGAGTTGATTATCTCGTTTCCTATTTATGATGGTGAGAAACGACTCGCGTCTCTTGGTTTGATGTCCGAGTTGCGTCATGAAATGGTGGATTATGTGGCTTAACGGCTAGTCTGCTCCCTTTATAAATAAACGCCTTACGGGCTTCCCTGTAAGGCGTTTGTTGTTTTAAATAGATAAATTTGACTACATGGTATCGTACGGCGATGGATCACCATGATTCACCGGGGTTTTAAAGCGGCGGTGAGACCATAAGTATTGCTCTTTTTTGTTCTCAATGGCTTTTTCCATCAGTTGGTTAATGATGGTGGCGTTGATAACATCATCATCCGTTGGATAATCCGGTACTTCGCTAAAGCGATAAGTATAACCCGTCTTTGTACGACCATAATCCAATAACAGCACTGGGGCTTTAGTCATTTTCGCAATGCGTCCAATATGAGAGATGGTCGCGCATTTGCGTCCAAAGAAGGGGGCAAATACCGAATGTTTGCGGCCATAATCTTGGTCAACCGCGTACCAGACGGGTTTATTTTGCTTAAGCGATTTGAGAACTTCGCGCATATCCGAGCGCTCAATGGTTTTGCTATAGACCTTTTTACGCTGATGTTCCATTACCCAATTAAAAACAGGGCTATTTTGGCGCTTATAAATAGGGTGGAGGTCTAAGTGACTGGCGATTAAGGTGCCACATAAATCCAATGGTGAAAAATGGCCACTGATTAAAATACAGCCTCTGCCTGCTTCGAGGGCTTTATCCACCACATATTGAGAGTCAAACTCCACTCTCGGCAATAATTTTGATGCAGGCTGATACCACGCATCGAAGGTTTCCAATAAGCCTTTGCCAGCACTGATAAAGTGTGCTTTGGTAAGGCTCTCACGTTCTTGTGCGTTCATTTCTGGGTAGCAAATTTTAAAGTTTACATCGCAGATATGGCGACGTTTGCGTGCCAGTTTGTATACTAACAAGCCAAGGTATTTTCCAAGGGTTTGTTTGGCTTGCCAGGGTAAAAAGCTGATTAAATAGGTGATGCCCATGACGATCCAAGTGAACCAATATTTGGGTGCTAATAATTGCTTCAAAGTTAAGTCTTTCGTGCTTTTATCAGCCACGATATCCCTCCAGTAAGTCGTGCCACTGCTCGTCAGAGACGGTAAAGTGGGCATGTTTTTGTGATTCTTTATTGAGTGAGCGTTTGAGGCGGTCTAGGTTGTTTTGTGGCCACTCTTCATTAATAGGTCGTTGATCACATTTATCAAAGTCAATCACCCATACCTTTTTATTATCGTCGATCATGATGTTATGGCAATTTAGATCGGAATGATGAATGCCATGGTCGTGAAATTGTCTGATTACTCGGCCAATGTCATACCAATTTATTTCACTGCTGAAACCGTCTTTTAGTATGTCAAAAAGATCTCGGGCACAATCAATAGTTTCTGTGATCAGGGTGGCTTTGTAGTAACCTTTTTTAACGGTATATATTCCACCGATGGGTCTTGGCACAGGCAATCCTATGTCTCGCATGGTTTCTAACAAACTAAGCTCTAACCAAGGGCGTGTTTTTTTGTGCCCTGAAAAGAGGAAATACGATTTGTTAAATTTAGCAACCAATCCACCACGGCGGTAGCGTCGCATAACAAACTGGCCGTAGTTACTGATAATAAACCAGACGGCACCACGACCTTGGGCCGTACCTGTGAGCGCGCCCTGTTTTTTCCAATAGTCTGGAGTGAACCAGTTGGTGTCAATTGGCAAGGACGTATCGCTGGTTAACAATACGGTATGAGCATCAATAATGTGTGTATCAGGCATAACACTCGCTTGAAAATGATACGGATTAAGAATTTGTTGTTCGCATTAATGGTTCTGGTGCGAGACTCTATTATGTCGTTTTCTTTTTGCGGATTATTTTCGACACATTCAAAGCTGGCTATTCTATAATACTCGCCGATTTTAAACAGCCTTTGAGGACAAGATGACACAAGAAAGCATTCAACGTATCGCCGTCGTTCGATTATCCGCTTTGGGGGATGTGTGTCATGCGATGTCCGTAGTCAGTGCAATTCAAAAGCGTTACCCTCAAGCATCCATTACTTGGATAACAGGGCCAGCCGAAGCACAATTGGCTCGGCTTATTCCCAATATCGATGTCCGTGTCTATGACAAAAAATCCGGTTTCAAGGGAATGTTTGCATTAGGAAAGTCGTTAAAAGGGCAAGAGTTTGATGTCTTACTTCATATGCAATGGTCATTGCGTGCCAGTCTGTTAACGCGTGTATTAAAAGCAAAGCGTCGTATTGGTTTTGCTCGGTCTCATTCACGAGAAAAACAACATTGGTTTGTGAATGAATTAGCCCCTGAGCCAAGTGGCAAACATGTGTTGGATGCTTTGATGTCTCTTGCCCGCGCTATTGATGTGCCTGAGCAAGCGCCTGTGTGGCATGTGGACATCCCGCCTAGTGGTCTTGATCTACCTAAGCGTTATGTGGTTGTGAATCCATGTGGTTCAAAAGTGACAAAAGATTGGACACTTGAAGGCTATCGAACCTTGATTGCTTCGTTGTTAGAAAACCACATCGATGTGGTCGTGACAGGGGGGCCGAGTAAGCGTGAGGTGCAGGTTTGTCAGGCGGTAAGCGAGGGGTTTGATGTGCTGAACCTCGTGGGACAGACGAGTATTACCTCGTTGTTTGATGTGATTCAGCGTGCCGAATTGGTGATTAGTCCCGATACTGGTCCTGCGCATATGGCCACTGTGGTGAATACACCTGTCATTGCCTTGTTTGCTTTATCAAACCCAATGCGAACAGGACCTTATAATGATCAAGAGAACGTCGTGAGCGTTTATCGTGAATTGGTCGAAGAGGAAAAGGGCAAGCCTGTGGAAATGCTGCCTTGGGCAACGACGGTTCATCGTGAGGATGCGATGGCACAATTACCGATAGATCGTGTAATGAAAAAGGTCAACAAGGTAATTCGTCAATTGGATTTGGTTAGTTAGTGTGTTGCAAGTCTCTGAAATGACTTCCGCTCAATAGAACTGATGGTCTATTGAGCGGATGTATTTTATTCATCGGCAAACTCTTTTTCTGCCAATTTCAAATCGAGAGTCGCTTTGAGTAGTTTGTAAAGATGAATAGAGGCATCAATCTCTTCTTTACGATTGGTTAAACTTTCAATGTTTAGCCCTAGTGGGACGCCATCCGGTAGGGCTGTTTCGATAATTTGCTCTAAAGCGCTGCGGCAAATCTTGATGGATTCTGCCAAGGGAGCGTCTGAATTTAGGATGCGATTTTTCGTTGCAACAGGCACGGAAATGCCTAACCACTCCATAAACTCTAATGTCTTCGCACTGCCACATGGGGTAAAAGTAAGAATAATACGCTTTGGTGCAACCCCTTGTTCCTTACAGATTTGGGCATATTGGCTGATAAGATCTGCCGTGGCTTGCGGGTTGTATACAGCTTGAGAAATAAAGAATTCACAGCCTGCTTTAGATTTGTTCATCAAACGTACGTGTTCGTCTTTCTTTTTGGCGTGGCGTTCAGCAATGGTGACGCCACCAAGATGAAAGGCTTGAGGCGCATGCTGTAAGGCCAAGTAGGCTTCAGAAAGTGGTAGCTTG
This sequence comes from Marinomonas spartinae, assembly GCF_016461715.1. Lineage (GTDB taxonomy): Bacteria > Pseudomonadota > Gammaproteobacteria > Pseudomonadales > Marinomonadaceae > Marinomonas > Marinomonas spartinae_A. The sequence continues at coordinate 36,507 of NZ_JAEMUI010000002.1, forward strand.
ATATTGCCTTCAGACGATGGCGAGCCAACTAAAACAATGTCTCTAATATCGAACTCATCCCATGCTTCTTGTAGCCAACCAGAAAATTCTTCTGAAGAGCGTGAAGAGACCGATTTGTAGGTGATGACAGGTGAGCCTGAGGCCTCTTTTAAGCGTTTTGACCATGCCCGTGGGTCATGAGTTTCCAAATAGGGAAAAGGACGAGGTTTATCGATGCGGCTGCTTTCATCTTGAATATCGTAGACAATCAATCCATCAATATCGATGCCATTGAGACGTTCTAGCAACTTTTGACTGATTTGTACAAGTTGTTCATCATCCACAGAAGATTTAGGTGGCGTGGTACCAATAAAATAAACACCTCGGCTAGGGTCTGCAAATTTGGTTGCTAGTTGCGTTTTCATAATGCCACACTCTTCTCTTGTTCTGTATTAGGTCTTTTAAAGTGCATCTGGTTGGGCACTTTTTATAGGATTATTCTGATGGGTGGTATCCTATCAGTGAATCACTTTCAAGATAACTGTCTAGCGATGAATAAAACTAAAGACTAATTGAGATGGATTAATCTGCTCAATAAACATGACATGATGAATATTGTTTTTATCGAAAAAGGAGGGCGTTATGCTGGATGTATCGAAAATTTCGGAATGGCAGACATCTGCTTTACCACCGGTGCATTTATGGTCACCACCATTCTGTGGCGATATGGATTTGATCATTAAGGCCAATGGCGATTGGATTCATGAAGGCGGGAAAATTAAGCGAGAAAAGATGGTGACCCTTTTTTCTCGTATTTTATGGTTTGACAATAACGAATACTTTTTGGTGACTCCCAGTGAGAAAGTACGAATACAGGTGGAAGATGCCCCATTTCTTATTACCCAGTGGCGCTTTCTTGAGAATGAACAGGTTGAGAGTGAACAAGGGCGTATCATAGAGTTTACGTCTCTTACCCATGATGTGGTGCAGTTAGGTGTTGATTGTGACATCTGGATGGCACCGTCAAATGTGGCTCAAAAGAAAAGCGTTAGTCAAAACACAAGTTCGGAAGAAAGGCCTTATATATCCATGCGTTACGGGATGAAAGCGATGCTACATCGTAATGTGTTTTATGATCTTACAAAGTATCTAGAGCCTGTCTCGAACGAACAAGGGGAGGGGCTTGGGCTGGTGAGTGCAGGTAAGTCTTACTTATTAATAGATGAAGCCTCATTAATCCGTGATGAGTAAAGAATCTCCGTGTGTGCTGGTGCTTGGCTGAGGTATAATGCGCAAAACTAACGTGTGTCAAACACATGTATGTCATGTCTTAAAGAGGAAGGTTACTTGTTATTTAAAGAATTTGGTTTTGATAATCGTATTATGAAGTCCATTGCGCATATGGGCTTTGAAGAAGCAACGGAAATACAGGCTCGCGCCATGCCTGAGGCGATGGTCGGGCGGGATTTGCTGGCTTCCTCGAAAACCGGTTCAGGAAAAACGCTGGCCTACTTGTTACCTGCTTTGCATCGTGTTTATAAAACAAGAGCGCTATCAAAGCGGGATCCGCGAGTGGTTGTGTTAGTACCAACGCGAGAATTAGCAAAACAGGTCTACAGTCAGTTGCGTTTGTTGTTAGCGGGAACAAGCTTTTCGTCCATCCTGATTCAGGGCGGTGAAAACTTTAACGATCAGCACAAATCACTGCAAAAAGATCCGCATTTTGTGGTTGCGACTCCAGGTCGTTTAGCGGATCACATTAAGCATCGCCATGTATTTTTAGAAGGGCTGGAGCTGCTAATATTGGACGAAGCGGATCGTATGTTGGATTTGGGGTTTGCTGACGCGGTGCGCGCGATTAACGCTGCCGCGAATCATCGATTAAGACAAACCTTGTTTTTTTCGGCGACACTGGATAATACCGACGTTAATACTATTGCTGCGGAGCTATTGAAAGAGCCTTCACGAGTGGCAATCGGCCAAGGTTACGATGAACATAAAGACATTGAACAGCATGTTTATTTGTGTGATCACCTCGATCATAAACAAGATATGTTAAAGCACCTATTAACCACCCAGACAATTAAGCAGGCTATTGTCTTTACTGCAACAAAAAGTGATACCGTTCGTTTAGCAGAAATGATTGAAGGGTGGGGGTTAACTACGCGCGCTTTAAATGGCAATTTATCACAAAGTGCTCGAAATAAGGTGATGGAAAGCTTTTCAAAGGGGCAGTTTACCGTGCTGGTTAGTACAGATTTGGCGTCTCGTGGTTTGGATATTGCCAGTGTCTCCCACGTGTTTAATTTTGATTTGCCAAAACAAGCGGAAGAATTTGTTCATCGTACGGGACGAACAGGACGAGCGGGTTTTAAGGGAGATGCTTACTCTCTGGTAGGCCCCAAAGATTGGCTTAACTTCAAAGCGATTGAAGCCTTTTTGCAGCGCCAGTTTGCTGTAGATGTTATCGAGGGCCTAGAAGCAAAATTTAAAGGGCTTAAGCCAGAAAAAACCATCAAAAAAGAGGTTAAAAAAGCCCCAGCGAAGAAACTAAAAGCGGTGAAGAAGGCGCCTCGTAAGGCGGCTCCAACCAAGGGTAAGTTTCATGATAATACCCAAGATGGCTTTGAGGCATTCAAATTGCCACCCAAGCGTTTTTCAACGCAACAAACGACCTCAGATGACGAAGAGTCTTAAAGATGGCCTTCTGTTGGCGTTATTATGATCGGCTCTTGTTGCAAAACGGCTGTCTGGTGGGTTGATTTGTTGACAGATTAACCTAATACCAGCTATTTGTTAACTAAGAAACTATTGGAGATTAGCCTATTAATCGTTTACCGCCATTAAACTCATTGAAGTGTTTTGAATCAGCTGCGCGTCATGGCAGTTTCAATAAAGCGGCTAAAGAATTATCCGTTACACCTTCTGCGATTAGCCATCAAATTAAAGGATTAGAAGGGTTTCTTGGGGTTGAATTGTTTCGTCGAACGAAGCGAAAGGTGATTTTAACCGATGCCGGTGAAGCGTATCTTAAGCCGATTAAACGCATATTTGAGCAATTAGAAAGTGCCACGGCAGAGCTTAAAAGCTCACAGCGGGTTGGTTCGCTTCGTTTAGCGGTGGCGCCTGCGTTTTTAACCCGATGGTTGATGCCACGGATGGAGCGCTTTCAATCACAATACCCAGATATAGAGATTGAAATTAGCTCCTCGACTGGGTTGATTGATTTCTCAACTGGTGATATCGATATGGCGGTGTATTTTGGTTATGGTGATTGGGATGATGTGGAGTCTCATTTTCTAACACCTGCTAAATTATCACCAGTATGCAATCCTAAATTGATTCGTGCAGATCAGCCGATCAATACCCCAGAAGATATGCGTTTCTATCCCTTATTGCACGTGACAAAGCGTAAGGATGAGTGGCATGATTGGCTTAAACAAAATGGCTTAGACCCTAAGGTATTCCGCCGGGGGTTGATGTTTTCGAGTGGGTCTTTGACGGCTGGTGCAGCGGCTCAGGGGTTGGGTATTTCTTTGTCTAATGTGGATCTGGTGATGCCAGAGATTGCAGCAGGTACGCTTAAGGTATTGTTTGATCAGCCTTTGGTAACCGCGCGTTCTTTCTATTTAGTATATGAGAAACGTCGCAGTGTCACACCGGCCATGTTGGCTTTTAAAGAATGGATCATCGAAGAGATGGTTGGCAATAAGTGAGTTTTACGTTGTTGTTATTCGTTGAATGGAGTGGTTGTAAACATGAGTAAAGGTCTAACAGTAAATAGTTATTTCGATGATCAGGTGAAGTCCATTGCCTTGGAAAACCAAGAAGGGGTGTCTACTGTCGGTGTCATGATGGTGGGGGACTATGAGTTTGGTACCAGCAAAAGAGAATATATTACCGTGGTCTCTGGTGAGCTGACAGTAAAATTACCGGATGAAGACGATTGGAGAACGTTTTCTAAAGGCGAGAGTTTTATGGTGGAAGCGAATCAAACTTTTTCACTTCAAGTGAAGCAAGCCACTGCCTATCTTTGTCGCTACGAATAAATAACGTATGCAGCACATGGCAAGCATAAAAAAGGCTGATCGAATCAGCCTTTTTTATGCTTAAAGAGAGGGTTAGCCACCAACCACATTGACCAGCAATGTCACCTTGTCGCCAGGCTGAACGTATTTCTGTTCGCCAACTTCAGGGTTCCACTTTTTGATTTCATTCAATGTCACTTTAAATTTATTGGCGACCATCGCTAAAGAATCCCCTGAGCGAATCGTATAGACGACTTTTTTAATGATGCTGCGGTTGCTACTGTTAGCTTGTCGTTTTGGCTCAAGCCAGATGACAAGTTTCTTCCCTGGGCGTAATGGATCAGCCAATCCCATATTATTCCAGCGCGCTAGGGTTGTTGAGTCGGTATCGTATTTATTGGATATCGCCCATAAGCTATCGCCTGGTTGAACGGTATAGTTGATTTTAATGCGATTACGACCTGGTGCTCTGTCTTGCTTGGCGAGCAAGCGTTGATGTGAGCTTAGTGTATAGCTACTGATTTTATTGCCAGCCACAGGAATCATTAATTCCTGACCGACACGAATCAATGTGGAGGACATCTTATTGACGTCTTCTATGACATTGACTGTTGTGTTGTGACTCTTAGCAATGGCTCGTAAATTGTCGCCTGCTTCCACGCGATAGCGAATCCATGTTACACGATCTTTTTTCGGTATCTTCGCTAGGTTGGCGCGAAATAGAGCCGCTTTTTTAACCGGTATTAGCAGTCTATGGGGACCGTCTGGTGCGGTAGCCCATTGATTGAATGCAGGGTTTAACAAATACACCTCGTCAATACTGATGTCAGCCATTTTGGCTGCTTGGGCTAGGTCAAGTTGTCCGCCAATATTCACGCTTTCAAAGTAGGGTTTGTTGGGGATAAAAATAGGTTTGTAATGGTACTTGGCTGGATCTTTGATGATTTTGGCCAGAGCAAGCAGTTTAGGTACATAAGCACGGGTTTCTTTGGGTAAGTCCAAGGCCCAAAAATCAGTTGGTTTGCCTTCCCGTTTGTTTTTCTGTATCGCGTTTAAGACCGTCCCTTCGCCTGAATTATAGGCCGCTAATGCTAATAACCAATTCCCATCAAACATTTTGTTTAGACGGGTTAGATAGGCAATGGCTGCGTGGGTTGAGTCGATAATGTCACGTCGTCCATCATACCACCAGTCTTGGTCCAAACCGTACATGCGCCCGGTCGAAGGGATAAATTGCCAAGGGCCAGAGGCTTGACCATGGCTGTAGCCAAAGGGATCAAAACCACTTTCAACAATCGGTAAAAGCGCGATTTCTGTAGGAATGTGAGCTTTTTGCAGTTGATCCACAATATAGTATAAATAACGTTCACCACGTTTTGAAACACGATCAAGATAGCCAGGATGAGAGCTAAACCAGCGCAACTGAGAAGAGAGTCTAGGTTTGTCAACATTTAAGTTCAGCTTAAAACCATTACGAATTCTGGTCCAAAGGTCTTTGGGAGGCTGTGGTTTACTTGCCTTTTGTTGTTCCTGTGTATTGACGTCTTGAGTTGATGAAGACGTATCATTGTCATCAGGCGAAACAGGTGGAACCGTATCAATAAAGCCGATTTTGTTAACATCGGCAGGAGTGGCATCTGAATCTGCGTCAGCTTCAAGGTCTGTTTTGCTGTTGCTATTCTGGATATTTGAGGCTGTTTGGCAGCCTGTTAGTACTAGGCTTATCAACAAAACCCAAAAAAAATGTTTACTCATAGCTATCACAAATTGATTAAAAGTCGCAACATTTTAAAGATGTGGTATTTTAAATCAACCATAAGTGTCCTTTGCACGCCTTACTTGACTAAATGCAGACGCAGGATCTTGGGCGATTGCTTCGCCAAGTTGTTGGGCTGCGTTCTCAATAATGTGAGTAGAATCAGTCCTTAGAAACGGATTGGTCGCTTTTTCGAGGCCCATTTCACTGGGTAAAGTGACTTGGTTATTTCCTCTTTTTTCTTCACAAATTTTTTGTGTTTTTTTCAGTATAAGGTTGTTTGGATCAAGATGTTCTGCAAATCGGTAGTTTGCTAGAGTATATTCGTGGGTGCAATAGACGAGTGTATTGTCAGGCAATTTGGCTAATTTATTCATGGCGGCAAGCATTTGTGCCGGTGTGCCTTCCATGATCCGACCACAGCCTCCTCGAAAAAGGGTGTCGCCGCATAACAGAATGGGAGTGTCTAAGCTGGAAAAGTAGCATAAATGATCCAGTGTATGCCCAGGTGTCTCTAACACGCTAAATTGACGAGAGAATATGGAAACGCTATCGCCCTCATAGACAGGGTGTGTGACGAGGTGTGAGAGGTGTTCTGGTCCGAATACATCGCAATTGAAATGAGATTTTAACTCAGCAACACCCCCCGTGTGATCGTGATGATGGTGAGTAATGAGAATACCACTTAAGGTTAAGGCTTCTTGTTGACAGTATTGGAGGACGACATCGGCGTCACCAGGATCCACCGCCCAGACTTGTGAACTATCTTTCTCTTTGATTATCCAGATATAATTGTCATTAAAAGCGTGAAGTGGAATCAGTGTCATTGTCACCCTATCCTTATTTCGTGTTATGGGCATTGGCTCATGGGCTTATGTATCCATGTGTTGCTGAAGAGAACGCCAAAATTAATTAGAGATTTCATTGTATGTTGGATGAGCAATCAAGACAATTATTTCAAGCTTGGTATGAAAGCGATCTTGGGCAGCATCTTCGTCATATTGAAGTAACCGAAGTAGAAAGCGAAATCGATCATGAGGTGGGTTATTATTTGGTGATCCAATCTCCAGTCCAAAAGATTGTTCTTGAGAGCCATCGTTTGCGTGAAACGATGGTGATTGCACCAGAGCTTGAGCTAGGGGCACCTAAAAATACAGTAGTCGCCAAATCGAATGAGCTACCTTTTGAATCGGATGGAATTGATGTGCATGTGATGCATCACACACTCGACTTGTCTTTAATGCCTCACGATGATCTTCGTGAAGCGGCGAGAACCTTGTTGCCAAGTGGTAAATTAATCATAGTGGGTTTTAATCCATGGAGCTTGTGGGGGTTGCGGCGTTTTTTCTCAAAACGTACGAGCGCACCTTGGAATGCCCAGTTCATTAATCATCGTCGTTTGGAGGATTGGCTGAAAGTGGCAGGGTTGTCATTAGACAACAAGCGCTTTGTGTCTTTTGAACCACCATTTCATAACAGCCGTTGGCGTCGCCGCTTTTCTTGGGTTCGGTCTTTGCTAAAACCATTAAAGCTCCCATTTGGTGGCGTTTACATTATGACAGCTACCAAGTTGTCACCACGCTATATACCATTGAAGCCTCGTTGGAAAACGGCAAGGGTACATGTGCCACCCTTTACTAAGCCGACAACAAAAGGAATGAAAGATTGAAAAACGTTATTTTATATACCGATGGGGCTTGTAAAGGCAACCCAGGTATTGGGGGCTGGGGCGCTTGGCTCACTTTCGGGCAGCACGAAAAACGCCTTTGTGGCGGAGAGCGTGATACAACCAATAATCGCATGGAGCTAATGGGAGCCATTGAAGGGCTAAAGGCGCTGAAAGAAAAATGCCAAGTGACACTGTATACCGATTCATCTTATGTGCAAAAAGGCATTACGGAATGGCTGGCTGGCTGGAAGCGCAAAGGCTGGAAAACGGCCTCAAAGCAGCCAGTGAAAAATAAAGACCTGTGGCAAGCCTTAGATGAATTATGCCAGTTTCATGATGTAACCTGGAAATGGGTAAAAGGTCATGCTGGTATCGAAGGGAACGAAATTGCGGATCAATTGGCAAATCAGGGTATTGAAGAGTTGAGAGCGAAATCATGAGACAAGTCATTCTGGATACAGAAACTACAGGTATTGACCCTAAGCAGGGGCATCGCATTATTGAAATCGGTTGCGTCGAAATGGTAGATCGCAAACTGACCAATAACCACTTTCATGTTTATATCAACCCAGATCGCGAAGTAGAAGAAGAGGCGTTTAAAGTTCACGGCATCAGTAATGAGTTTTTGGCCGATAAGCCGAGATTTCGTGATGTTGCGCAAGCGTTTTTTGATTTTATCAAAGGAGCGGAATTAATCATTCACAACGCGCCGTTTGATATTGGCTTTATCGATCATGAGTTCTCCCTGTTAGGGGGGTATCCCAAGGTTGCAGACGTTTGTGACGTTTTTGATAGCTTGGTGTACGCCCGTAAAAAACACCCAGGTCAGAAAAATAGCCTTGATGCTTTGTGTAAGCGTTATGGTATTGATAATTCACACCGTGAATTACACGGGGCTTTGTTAGACTCTGAGATCTTAGGGGATGTCTACCTATTAATGACGGGTGGGCAAACCAGTTTAGGATTAAGCAGTGGTTCAGAGCAAGATTCTAAAAGAAATGATGAAACGGGCGGCACCATCTATCGTCTCAGCTCTGACCGTCCAAAGCTAAAAGTCATTCGAGCCAATGAAAATGAGTTGAAAATGCATGAGGAACGCTTGGATCTAATAGAGAAAAAGTCTGGCCAAGCGTTATGGCGCATAAAGCATTAACGATTTCATCCCACTAATCCCTCTGTTGTGGTAACAGAGGGATTTTTTTGGGTTAAATCACCTGTTCATTTCGTGTTTTTACAGTAAGTACGTCACACATAATCCCCCCGTCACACTTAAGATAACCGTGTAAGGCAAGGCCATCCATACCATTTTTCCATAAGAAAGGCGTAGCAGCGGAGCAATGGCAGAAGTCAGCAAGAATAGAAAAGCCGCTTGACCATTTGGTGTGGCGACACTGGGTAAGTTTGTGCCTGTGTTAATGGCAACTGCGAGAGTATTAAAGTGCTCAAGACTGATCATGCCAGACTGCAAAGCGGCTTTGACTTCTGTGATGTATACCGTTGCAACGAAAACGTTATCACTAATCGCCGACAAGAGACCATTCGCAATAAAGAACATGAGGGGTTGAGAATGGGTTGGCATATGCAAAACCGTATCAATGATCGGCTGAAAAAGATGTTGAGAATGAATGACAGAGACAATGGTAAAAAACACCACTAATAGCGCGGTGAAGGGTAGGGCTTCTTCAAAGGCATGACCAATACGATGCTCTTCTGTGATGCCATTAAAGGCCGTCAGTAAGACGATGACCATTAAACCGACTAGCCCCACTTCTGCAACATGAAAAGCCAGTGCGAAGATTAATAGCACCGCAACGATCCCTTGTATGACTATCTGTGCTTTGTGTTTCGGAGTGCTTTTTTTGGACTCTTCCTCTTCGAAGTTTTGCAAAATATTGCGTACGTTCTCAGGTAACGTAGCACCATAGCCGAACCAGGACATCTTTTCTAATACGATGACAGTGAGTAGTCCCATAATCAACACAGGGATAGAAACTGGAGCTATGCGCAGGAAGAATTCAATAAAATCCCAACCAGCGACTTTGGCAATCAATAAGTTTTGTGGCTCTCCTACTAATGTTGCAACACCACCTAAAGCGGTACCAATGGCGCCGTGCATCAATAGACTGCGTAAAAAAGAACGAAATTGTTCTAGATCATTAGCATTGACCGGCAAGATAGTATCATCATTAGTATGATCGTATTTTTCGCTGGGTTGTCCTGAGGCCACTTTATGGTAAACCGAATAGAACCCAATGCTGACGCTAATCAGTACAGCGGTCACCGTTAACGCATCTAAAAAAGCGGACAGCAAGGCCGCAGCAAGGCTAAAAAACAGTGAAATGGCAATTTTAGAGCGAACTTTCACTAAGAGTTTATTGAAAATAAACAGCAGCATGTCTTTCATAAAGTAGATGCCAGCCACCATGAACATCAATAACAGTATAACTTCAATGTTGCTCGTTACTTCATGATAGACCCCTTCAGAGCTGGTCAGGTTTAGCATGACTGCTTCAATGGCAATCAGCCCCCCAGGTTGAAGTGGATAACACTTTAGTGCCATGGCAAGGGTAAAGATAAATTCGACAATCAATAGCCAGCCTGTCACAAAAGGCCCAAGCAAAGCTAATGATAGAGGGTTTAAAATAAGAAAGGCGATAATGACTTGTTTGTACCAAAGGGGTGATCCCCCAAGAAAGTTATGACCAAATGCTTGTGAAAGAGTGCCTTTCATTCGTTGCTCCTTGATGTGCTAGTTGCGGTTGTTGCATATACGATTCTTATTCAGTTGATAATAGCTTATTCGCTCATAATCTTACGCTAGATGTTGCTATTTTTTTCATTTGCCCCAATATCATCAAGAACTTATCACGTTAGAGGAAGAGAATATTGGAAATTTTGACAGATTATGCAGGTTTTTTATTAAAGCTCGCCAGTATCGTGATTGCGATTGGTGTAGTGCTGACCATGATTGGCAACAGTAAAGGTAAATCTCGTTCAGGAAGCCTGTCTGTTACTAAGCTAAATGACAGCTATGATCAGATGAAATCAGAGCTGGATCAGCAACTGTTAGATAAAAAAGCGTTGAAAGAGAAAGCCAAAGCCCGTAAAAAACAGAAAAAAGAAGAGAAGAAAACGCATAAAAAAATGCATTCGCTTGATGCAGAGAACATAAAAAAACGTCTTTATGTATTGGATTTCGATGGTGACATCAAAGCCTCAGCGGTGACCACTATGCGTGAAGAGATCACGGCGATTTTGAGTGTTGCTCGCCCTGAAGATGAAGTGGTGGTTCGCCTAGAAAGTGGTGGCGGTGTGGTGCATGGATACGGCTTGGCGGCCTCTCAGTTGCAACGTATCCGTGAAGCGAATATTCCGTTGACGGTATGTGTGGATAAGGTTGCCGCCAGCGGTGGTTATATGATGGCTTGCGTGGCCGATAAGATTATCGCCGCGCCTTTTGCTATCTTGGGTTCCATTGGTGTTGTGGCGCAAATTCCTAACGTCCATCGCTTGTTAGATAAAAATATGATCGATGTTGAGTTACATACTGCGGGTCGTTACAAACGTACACTGACCATGCTGGGTAAAAACACAGACGAAGGTCGTGAAAAGTTCAAACAAGATTTAGAAGACACTCATGATTTATTTAAGCGTTTTGTATCAACACAGCGCCCTGCGTTGGACATCGATGCGATTGCTACTGGTGACACTTGGTATGGTTCCGAAGCGGTAGATAATAGGCTGGTTGACCAAGTGATGACCAGTGATGCTTACCTCGTCTCTCATTATGAGCAAGCAGATGTTATTCATATTGCTTATAAACAGCGTAAGGCCATGAGTGAGCGTTTAGGTCTGTCTTTGTTTTCAGCCTTTGAGCAAAAAGCCGTCGCTTGGATCAGTAAAGTGATCCAGTCTCGAGGCTATTAAGGTTGACTGAGCAGTCTTACTATCATTTAGCCTTTGTATAGAGTCATTGGGTACGCCGAGGTTCGTACCCGATAACTCATTTATTTATAATCATTAGGATGGTGGACTTTCCTGAGTTTGCATCACCATGAAGTTATCTAAATCTTTCAAGAATTTCTTCTTATCAGAAGGGCGAATCATCAAAGATGTATTCGCCCATATCAATCTCTTAGTTCGGCAGCCAAGTAACCAATGATGGGTAAAGGGCGACGATGGTTAGCGTTAATAGTTGCAGCATGACAAAAGGGATTGCGCCTTTGTATATCTCAGCCATACTGATGTTGCTCGCTGCACTTCGTATGTAGAACAGTGCCATACCTACGGGAGGTGTCAGGAAGGATGTTTGCAGACACAAGGCCATTAGAATCGCGACCCATACCGGATTAAAGCCAAAATTTACTAAAATTGGCATAACCAGAGGGGCCACGATCAAGACGATTTCCATCCAATCTAAGAAAAAGCCTAATAGAAATATGATGAAAATAACGCAGAACAACACACCTTCCGGACTCAATGGTAAGGCGTGAAGCGCGTTTTCAATCACTTCATCGCCACCGTAACCACGTAAGACGACAGAGAAGCAGGACGCACCAAAAATAAGTGCGTATAAGAAGGCGACAGATCGACCTGTTTGATAGCAGACGATACGTAAATCCATCCATTTTAATCGGCCAGAGCTCCAAGCCAAAAAGGTGGCTCCAGCTGCACCAATCCCAGACGCTTCTGTAGGTGAAGCAACACCGGCAATTATGGACCCTAATACGGTTAACACTAATAGGAGTGGTGCAAATAATGCTTTAGATATGTCTAAAATAATGTCGAATTTACTTATGTTGCTCTCTTGATCTAAAACAAGTTTAGGCATATTAGCGGGTTTAAGCAGGGCATAAATAAAGATAAAAACTACGAAACTGGTTGCGAGTAACAGCCCTGGAATGATGGCCCCCATAAACAGGTCACCAACAGGGATTCGTAACTGATCTCCCATCACAACCAGCATAATAGAAGGTGGAACAAGAATACCCAGACAGCCTGTTGCTCCGACGGTCCCAGCGCTGATCCATTTGGCGTAGCCAGCTTTAAACATAGTGGGTAAAGCTATGGTGGAAAGCAAAACCACAGATGCCCCAATAATACCAGTAGAAGCGGCCAGTACGACGCCAATCAAGACCACGGCGATAGCCAATCCGCCGGGGGTTTTACCTAAGACACGACGCATTGCTCCAATTAAGCGCTCAGCAATTCCGGAGCGATCAAGCATGAATCCCATAAAAATAAACATTGACATGGGAATGAGAGAATAGCTTGAAATAGTAGAAAATGTTCGGTTAGCGACAAACCCAATGGTGCGTAATTCTGCTACGTCGTAGATGTTAAATGAGACAAGGATGCTGCCTAAAGTGGCAAATAATACCCCGACACCACCTAAAATAAAGGCAACTGGAAAGCCTGAAAAGAGGATGAGCATAAAGATGGAAAACAGTAGAAAAACGAATAACTCACTCATGATGCGTCCCTTTATTCACTGGAGTTGATGGTGTGGATGTGCTGTTGGGTTGAATCAAAAAAGCCACATTGTGTAGCAGAATAGCCACACCTTGGAGTGCTAAAAGGCTTAATCCAAGGGCCATAACGCCTTTGATAAGGTAGCGAGCGGGTAAGCCAGAAGGCATTGGGGAGCCTTCACGTAATGACCAAGAATAGCTGGCCATTTCCCATGCATGCCATGAGACGAGAATAATATAGGGGAAAAACAAAAATAAAATGCCAAGAATCTCGACCCAAGCTCGGCGCTTAGGGCTGAACCTACAATGAAAAATATCAACGCGAATGTGTTCATCAACTTGATAGGTGTAAGCCAAGCAGGACATGACCACTATAGCATTTAGATGCCATTGTACTTCTTCTAATTCCACCAAGCCGATATTGAACACATAGCGTAATATCACATTAACCAAGATGGTAATGATGAGAATAGGCAAAATGAGAGAGCCCGCTTTGCCGATAGCAACAGATAAGGCTTCTATTTTTTTAACAATGGAGTTTACGCAGCGCATCAAGAAATACTCCGATTATGTATGATTAGGATGGGGAGCTGGTGTTAAAGGTAAAACCGAGCATTACTGAGGGCGATGCTCGGTTTTATTAGGCTTTAATTGCCTTTATATTCAGTCCATAAAGACACTTTTTTACGATAGCTATTGAGTGAGTCTAAGGTGCGTTTGAAATCTGCATCTTTGCTTGCTTCTTCACTCATGACTTCGTCTGTGCTTTTTTTGAAGGCGGCTAGAACGGCAGGAGGGAATGATTTAATTTTGGTACCTGCGGCTTTGAATTTCTTAATGGCTTCGGCGTTGGCGATAGTGGTAGAAGAGATTGTCCATAGTTGAGTTTCACGACAAGTATCTTCAATTAGGCCTTGTTGGGCTGTACTCATAGAGTCCCATTTTCGCTTATTAATAATGAGCTCATTGATTGCAGCAGGTTGATGCCAGCCGGGTAAATAGTAATATTTGGCAACTTTTTCAAAGCCCATTGCAGCATCAATCGCAGGCATGGAAAACTCCGTTCCATCTATGACGCCACGTTCTAAATTAGGGTAGATATCGCCACTACCGAGTAGTACAACTGACGCGCCAGCTTTTTTCATTACTTCACCAGCCAGTCCTGCGAAGCGAATTTTTTTGCCTTTTAAATCATTCGGAGTGTTGATCTCGAAGTTATACCAGCCACCAGCTTCCGAATCCATTAAGCCACATGGGACGGTCACAACGCCTTGTTTGGCATATATATCACGCCATATTTTTAAGCCGCCGCCGTTATAAATCCAATCCAAATACTCTAATGCTGATGGGCCAAATGGTATGCCGCCAAAAAGTTGTAGAGCAGGGAATCGTCCGGCAACGTAGAGTGGTGATGTGTAGCCAGCATCCAGAGTTCCTTGTTGAACCGCGTCAAAGATTTCTAGCGGTGAAACCAGTTTTCCCGCTGAATAAAGTTTTACTCTTATGTCTTTTGAGGTGGCTTTGAGTCTGTCAGCTAAATGCTGAGCACTTTGTCCACTGGCAGGTAGTGTAAGAGGCCAGGCACTTTGAATATCTAGACGGACTGTGGAAGCACTTGCTTCGATGGATCCCATTAGGGCAATGGATGAAAGAAATGTAGTTACTAATGGCTTGTAATGCATTGGGTGTCTCCTTGACGGTGCTCACTATCTAGAGATAGTTTGAGCTGCATTTGGCGGTTTGATCCGCAATAATTTTTATTTGAACTTTAATTCGACTCGCCTGAGAGGGAGTTATAATGCATTTTTATAAAAGCATATTTTTAATTGAATGTTCAAGTAAATGTTCATTCATTCAAGTATTGTGCCAAGCTATATTGTGTCGATTATTTTATTTGGAAGAGTAAGAAATAGCGTGCTCTGAATATTTTTTGATTGAGTTTTTTGATTTTAAGTTTTTGATTTTTAATCTTTTATTCATTATTTATTGGTTTCTAGAGAGGGGCGAGGAAGTTATTGTCGCTTGTCTGATGTGAAAATTTTATATTTTAAAAAATATGTTTCTGATTGCAAAAAAATGTAAGCGCCCCGTGGTTGAGCGATAATCTCACAGGAAATAACTTTGGCGAGTTAGGAGTGTGCAGGTTGGGGGGAGAAGATAAAGTGTTCCGGTTAGCTCTGTGAAGCTTTGTCTCTGCCAGTGCTCTTGATACACAGGGTGGTGTCACCTGATTGCCCTTCCTTATCTGCATCACTTAGAACGTAATAGCTATAATCTACTTCACCTTCTAGGGCAGTACCAGTTCATTCACAGGTTTGGCATATTCCATTCCATCACGGAAGAAAAAAGAATCATAATCCCCGATTGTTTGAGTGTCTCCAATAAACTGGCTTTACTAGGAACTCGCTAGGTGGAGCCTTTTGGTCGCATTATCTTTAAGCGGCTTTTTTTTGCTTGCTGTATACTCTCTATTAAATAGCCAATTGATCGATAGGAATAAAGAGATATGGTCGGAACACAAGTTAATAACCCTTTACACGGTATAAAACTGGAAAAAATTGTCACAGATTTGGTTGAGCATTACGGCTGGGACGAGTTAGCGACTCGTATCAATATTAATTGTTTTAAAAGTGACCCCTCGGTGAAGTCCAGTTTAAAGTTTCTACGTAAAACCGAATGGGCTCGGGGTAAGGTTGAAACACTTTATATAGAGACGTTTGCCTCTTAAGTGGTCAAAGAGTGACTATTTCTCCGAAACTTAAGGTTTAGTCACTTACTCCAATGCTTGTCATAAGCCATGTTGTCTTTGTCTAGTGACCTTGTACAACAGGTTTTTTTATAGCGTTTTCTTTTGAAGAAAAATGAAAAAGTGCACCGAGTTCTAACGAGAGTTTCGCTTAAAATAACTGTGCTGCTTTAAAAGAATGGTGTCGCAGGCGTGGATAAAGTGTTTAAGCTTTTCGTTTTAGTGTTCTGGTAAATTATGGAATAGTTCTTCAAGTAATTTATTGAGTCTTTGTATTTTTGCTTCTGTCATGCCTTTAAAACTTTGTTTGAATAAATCTTTGGTGGCAAAGCGGATATCTTCAACAGCAGCGATGCCTTTTTCAGTGATCAATACTTCTGTGACGCGGCCGTCATCACTTCTTACCCTGGTGTCTACAAGGCCATCTTGTTTCATGCGTTGAATGATTTTTGTTACAGTGGGCAGCTTTGCAATAGCGTGAACTGCAATCTGCGAGACACTGCAGGTGCCTTCTTCTTTTAGCGTGAATAAAATTCGCCATCTTGGGATGTCAAGGTTCACTTTTTTTAATGCTTTTTCAATGGCAGCACTGTAACGACCATGAACTTGATTTAACCAATAAAATGGAAAATCTTCTTTATGGAAGTCATCACTTGCGGGATTAAATCGTTGACTTCGCGGTGTTCTAGGTTTGCTGCTCATTAAGAGTCCTTGATTTTAAGAAGGGTGAAAATGTACAAAAAATGACGTTTTTAGTCAATTGAATTATCAAGTGTTTATATCAATAATGATTCTCATTTGCAACTATTCTGTGAAGTATGCCATGTAAAAGAACCAGCCATAGGCTGGCTCTTTTAAGGTTGTATTACCAACAAGGGCCTTTTTCAGATTCCATTTTGCGTACCATTGCACTGTAAAACTTGTCAGCAAAGCCACTATCTTTAATGAGCATTTGTGTTAGATCAGCACACTTCTTGCTTATGCTTTGTTCTAGTAATACATCTTCACCACCTAGCGCTCCAGACGTTACCTGAATTTCTGCAGCACGTTGTACTGTCCAGAGAAGGAAGAAGGTGCGCTCTATATCAAATTCTCCCACTGCGATACCATGATTTCGTAAGACAAGAATGTGCTTTTGTCCTAGGCTCTCCAGCATGCGGCTTTTTTCATCATCAAATAAAGTAATGCCTTCAAAATCATGATAACCAACACGCCCATAAAGTTGCGCGCCGTAAAAACTGTCATGGCTGAAACCTTGTTTTTTCATGGCGATGGCTGAAACTTCATTGGTATGAGTGTGGATGACACAATGTATGTCTTCTCGTGCAGCGTGAATGGCGCCGTGAAGAGCAAAACCAGCCGGGTTACCATCGTATGGAGAGTCGTCTAATTTATGGCCGTTAACATCCACCTTGATTAAATTTTCCGGGGTGATTTCAGTGTAATTTAACCCGAATGGATTCACTAAATATTCGCCTTCAATGTGGGGTAGGCGGGCTGAGATATGATTAAAAATCGTCTCAGTCCAGCCGAAAAAGTCTATTAAGTGGTAGCAATGAGCCAATTTTACGCGAAGCGCCCATTCTTCTTCGCTAATGTGGGTGGGGCGTTTTGTTGAATTGTTCATGAGTTTGTTCCCTCCATTTCGTCAGTGTTAAGAATTTGCTTGGGGTTGTGAGGCAATAAAGTGGGTAAGATCCAGCAACTGTTGTGTAGTCGCCATTGGAATGCTTACTTTGTTTGCTAGCTCTAAGACGGTGTAGCCGATTGCGTCAAGTTCTAAGGGTTGGCCTGCCTCGTAGTCTTGTAACATAGAGGTTTTAACTGCACCCATGCCTGCTCCAAGTTCCATGAAGGTATGAGGGTCAAAACGAATTCGGGCACCATAGGCCGCGGCAACCAGCAAAACTTCATCGAGTACTTTGCGCACGAGAGGTTTTAAGCGAGTGTCGCTATAGAGTTGCTCAAGTGTGCCTTTGGTCACCACAGAAAGTGGGTTAGAGGTGATATTTGCAGCGACTTTGGTCCATATCTGGTCGCGAATATTGTCTGTGGCTCGCGCTTCGATACCAGCGTCTTCCATTACCTTTCGCACTTGCTCAAGTCGTTCACTCATTTGGTGATTGATTTCACCAAATACGATGAGGTGAGGGTTGGTTGAGGTGACGACACCTGGTGAGTTTCTAAATGCGGTAATAAATACCACGCAACCAATGAGGTGATTGTAAGGTAGCAATTTGCTAACACTGCCTTCAGGGTCGATGGCTTGAATGCAATCACCAGAAAAGCGTCCCTCAATGCCTTGGAAATACCACCATGGAATGCCGTTTACCACAGGAATAACCATGGTTTTTTCCTGCAGCATAGGAGCGATCAGTTTTAACATCGTTGGCAAGGCGGGGGCTTTGCTACAAATAAAAATAAGATCTTGTGAGCCTAACTCTTCTGCAGAGTCTGAGGCAATGACGTTGACTCTGTGTTTGCCGTCTATATCTGTGAGATGGATACCTTTCTTTTGAAGAGCCTCAAGCGTTGCACCTCTGGCAAGTACTTTAACATTTTGACCTGATTGGGTTAGGCGGGCAGCGAGCGTACATCCAATAGCGCCAGCGCCTGCAATACAAATGTTCATAATTCATTTTTCCATTAAAAAATGAGAGAGCCTCAAAGATGAGAGCTCTCTCCGGCTGTTGGTAAACTCTGTTTTTTTGGGATCTCCTTAGCTGGAAAGCAGTTCTTGGTGCTTGCTTGCTAATCCTAAATAGGCTTCGATCACCTTGGGGTCATTGGCAAGCTCTGCTGCTGGGCCTTGCATGGCAATTTGCCCACCTTCTAGAACATAGGCGTAATCCGCTACTTTTAGTGCTGCGCGAGCGTTTTGTTCCACCAGAAGTATTGAAACACCTTGGCTGCGTAAATCGGCAAAAATACGAAAAATCTCACGTGTAATTAATGGCGCTAACCCGAGGCTAGGTTCATCTAGCATTAAGAGTTTTGGTTTGCTCATCATGGCGCGACCAATCGCTAGCATTTGTCGTTCGCCACCGGATAAAGTGCCGGCCTGCTGTTGGCGGCGTTCCCATAGGCGAGGGAAGAGCTTATAAATTTCGTTCAAGGTTTGGTCGTAACTTTTATCCCCGCGGCGGTAACGCTGGAACGCACCCAGTAATAGATTGTCCTGAACGCTCATGGTGGAGAAAAGCTCGCGCTTTTCTGGAACCAGACCAAGTCCATGGCCAACCAGGGTTTCAACATTTGGGCAGATAAAATCTTGGCCATTAAAGTGAATTGTGCCTTTGGAAGGCAATATTCCCATGATAGCCGACAGTAGTGTGGTTTTGCCGGCGCCGTTCGGGCCGATAACGGTGACCAAATTTCCTTCCTTGAGGGTTAGGTCGATACCGGTAAGGGCTTCCACTTTGCCATAGGCAACGTGGAGATCGCTGATGTCGAGTAGGTTTTTTTCTGTGGCTTGAGTCATTATTCTGCACCTCCCAAGTAGGCTTCTAAAACAGCTGGGTTGGATTGGACCTCTTCGGGTAAACCTTCCGCAATCTTTTCACCAAATTCCATTACCACAATTCGATCGGCAAGATTCATAACAAAGTCCATGTCATGTTCAACCAATAAAATGGCTAAGCCTTCTTGTCGTAGTTTCTTGAGTAGTTCTGCAAGGGCTTGTTTTTCCTTGTGGCGAAGCCCCGCTGCTGGTTCATCCAGTAGCAACACGCATGGATCGGCACAAAGCGCACGAGCAATTTCAAGGATGCGCTGTTGCCCAAGAGATAGGCTGCCTGCTTCTGTGTAGAGGTGTTCGCCTAGACCAACTCGCTCAAGTTGGTATTGCGCTTCTTTTAGAAGGCGTTGCTCTTCTTCACGCTCAATGTGAAGTGCTGAGCTGATAATACCTTTGTTGCCGCGCATGTGAGCACCCAGTGCGACGTTTTCTAACACTGTCATTGTGGTGAGTAGCTTTACGTGTTGGAAGGTACGGCTCATGCCCATATGGGCCACTTGGCGAGAGCTTTTGCCTTTTAAGCTTTGGTTCAAAAACAGTATTTCACCATCACTTGGTGTATCGACCGCTGAAAGCTGGTTAAACATGGTGCTTTTGCCTGCGCCATTTGGACCGATTAGCGCGAGTACTTCGCCAGCATGCAGTTTTAGATTCATTTGGTTGTTGGCAACCAAACCACCAAAGCGGCGAGTAACGTTACAGGCTTCTAGTATCAATTTGCCTTTTTGTGGCAAATCTCGACGTGGTAGTTCGGCGGCGGAAGAGGTGATCTTTATATGGTTTTGCTTGCGCCATGAGGCAGGTGCAAGCTTCACTAATAGAGGCCAAATGCCACCAGGTGAGCGTTGCATCATGAAAATAATTAACAACCCCAAAACAATGGTTTCGTATTGGCCATTGCCGCCCATGACAAGGGGTAACCAATCCTGAAGCCATTGCTTGAGCATGGTTAAAATGCCTGCGCCAAGCAGTGCTCCCCAGACGCTGCCAACACCACCAACCAATGCCATAAACAGGTAATCAATCCCCATGCTAAGGCCAAAAGGGGTTGGATTGACAAAGCGTTGAGTGTGCGCGTAAAGCCAACCTGAAATAGCGGCGAAAAGAGCGGAAATTAAGAAAATCACCATTTTTGAGCGAAAAGTGTTCACGCCCATGGATTCTGCCATTAATTGACCGCCTTTAAGGGCTCGAATGGCACGGCCTTCACGGGAATTAAGTAGGTTGCTGGTAATCCAGACAGCTACCATCAAAATGGTCCAAATCAAGTAATAAATCTTTTCGCCCTTATCGAGAAGAACTCCAAACAGGCTCAAAGACGGTAATCCACTGATGCCTGTGTAACCGCCCATGGAGCTCATGGTGCCAAACAAGTAATACAGTGAAATGCCCCAAGCAATGGTGCCTAATGGTAAATAGTGTCCTGATAATTTAAGGGTAAGGGCACCAAGGAATAAGGCAACGGCAGCGGTTAATAGTAAGCCGATAAGTAGCCCCACCCAAGGTGACCCTGCCGACCAAGCGAGCCAACTTGGTAGTTGTTCTGTGGTGGTTAGATAGGCAGAGGAGTAGGCGCCAAGTCCAACAAAAGCCGCTTGACCAAAGCTGGTCATACCACCTACGCCAGTGAGTAATACCAAACCCAATACAACCAGTGCATATAGACCAATATAGTTAAGTAGAGTGATCTGAAATGTGGGTAATACTTGGGGGGCAATGGCAAGTATGACTAAGACAATAATAATTAAATTACGCGATTTCATTTATTCGTCATCCTCTACATTGTGGCTATTCATCGAGCGCCAGATTAAGAATGGAATAATCAGGGTGAAAACGATGATTTCTTTGTAATTACTTGCCCAAAACATGGAGAAAGCTTCGATCATGCCCACCGCGACGGCACCAATGGCGGCAATGGGGTAGCTGACAAGGCCACCAATAATGGCCCCGACGAAACCTTTTAGGCTGATGATGAAACCGGAGTCGTAATAAAGGGTGGTGATGGGGGCGATCAAAATCCCCGATGCGCTGCCGATAAAGGCGGCTAGGGCAAAAGTGGCCTTGCCAGCAAAAATAGGTGAGATGCCCTGTAAACGAGCTCCCATTCTATTTACCGCTGTGGCGCGAAGTGCCTTGCCATATAGCGTGCGCTCAAAAGCGATGAATAAAGCCACAATGAGGAAGATAGAAACCAGAATGACCCATAGTGTTTGGCTTTTTAACAAGACGGCACCTAAGCGGAAGCCCGTGTCTGAAAAAGGTTGTGTGCGAGCCCCTTCAGGACCAAACAATAATAAACCCACGCCTACCATGGTGACATGAAGGGCAATGGAGACAATCAGCAAAACCAGTGCGGGAGCATCTGCTAATGGCTGGAAAAATAAACGATATATAATGGGGCCAATGGGCACGATTAAGCAAAGTGTTAATGCTATTTGGGCGATCATTGGGATTTCTGATAATGACAAATTATTTAGCAAGGCGATTATGATCACGGCATAGCCAAGTTTGAGAGCGACCATTTTCATTTTGTTTCGATCAATGTGGCGTTTGATTTGTTGGTATATATCAAGTGCGCAATCGATTAAAACTAGACCTAATAATAGCCATTCCAATTTTGGTGTTTTGCCCATCTGCATGGCGGCCATTGTTAACGCGCCAAATGTCACGAATTCTCCTAGTGGGATGAGAAGTATTCGTGTGACCGTAAAAACCAGCAAAATTGATAGGGCCAATAAGGCGTAAATGGCCCCATTGGTTAGGCCATCCTGTCCAAGCAGTGTGGCAATCTGAAAGTTCATTTAGTGTGATTCCTTTTGTTCTCATTGATTTTTGTGGCTTCGTGGCAACAAATTTTTAGTTTTTCTTATGGAGGTGGGCTGGCTGGAGTGTGCCCACCTCTTTATAGGGTGGGAGTTATTTTAATAGTGTCCATTTGCCATTTTTGACAGTAATTAAAACGCGGCCGCGCTCGTCAAAGCCGCTGTGGTCTTCTGCTGTCATGTTATAAACGCCCTGTGTAGCAGGCATTTCTTTGGTTTTTTCCAGTGCATCACGGAGTGCGCTACGAAATTCCGCTGAACCTGGTTTGCCTGACTTTAGTGCGCTTGGAATGGCGTTCTCAAGGAGTAGGCCTGCATCTAACACATTAGCGCCGAAGGTAGCGGGTGCTTCGCCATAAAGTTTTTTGTAGTCTGCGATGTATTTTGTGGCGATTTCTTTGGAGGGGCTGTCTGGTACTTCATCTAAAACCAGCATGGAGCTTGCGGCTAGGATGGTACCTTCAACGGCTTTGCCGCCAAGACGGAGGAAGGGGTCGAGTGCTGCACCGTGTGTTTGGTAAATTTTACCGCTATAACCTTGGTCTTTAAGTGTGGTTTGTGGCATTACCGATGAGCTTCCAGGTGCGGCAATCAGAACGGCATCAGGATTGGCCATTAGGATTTTTAAGCCTTGACCTGTCATGGAAGTGTCTTGGCGCTGAAATTGTTCGTTCGCGACAATTTGAATGCCTGCCTTTTGGGTTAGGTCTTTCATTACCTTGGCCCAGTTTTCACCATAGGGGTCTGCTGTCCCGATAAGTCCAATGGTTTTTATGCCAGTTGCTTTCATTTGTTCGACCAATGCTTTGGCAATTAGGTCGTCATTCTGTGTGGTTTTGAAAACCCATTTCTTTTGTTCTGTCATTGGCAATACAACGGCAGCGGTCCCAACTGGTGCTAACATTGGGGTACCTGATTCTGCCGCGAATTGAATAACGCCCATTGCGTTGCCTGAACCACTTGGACCTATGATTGCGTCCACGTGTTCTTCGTCAATTAACTTCTTGAATGCTTTAACCGTCGCGGTTGGGTCGCTTCCGTCATCTAGCGATATGTAGGTGATTTTTTCACCACCGGCAGAGGTGGGGAGGAGGGGGATGGTGTTTTTTTGAGGGATACCTACTAGCGCGATGGGTCCAGTAGTGGAACTGACTACGCCAATTTTTATGTCAGCGTTTGCTAATGGTGTAAGTAGCGAAGAGCTTAGAAGTAAAGCAGATATTACTTTTTTAGATGTCATGAGGTGTTCCTTTTATGTCGTTAACACTATTTGATGTTTACAGCGTTTTTTTATCCCCTAGAGATCATTATTCGCCTCTTTAACGGGTAACCATTTTTCTAGCTATTTTTATTGGATTTATGCACTTTCATACCTTGATAAGAAGGTAGCCTGCCACTGTTTTTTGTAAAAAACAACACAAAAAAACAAATAAAAAACGCACTAAAAATCACTTTTTTCTCATATTTTTATTTTTCATGTAGGGATGGGTGGAGTTTTTGTTTTGCCTTATTTTTGCTGTTAAAAATCGATTTTTTTGCTTTATTTTTGTTTTAAATCAGCTGTTTAGTCCATTTTTATGCGTTTTTGTTGACATTGTTTTTGTTTGATGTGTGGTTTTTAACCTGCTATTTTGTTGATAATTAACTTGAAAAATTAGTTGACAAGTAAAGTAATTAGTAAGACCTTATTAATATTCTTTATGCGTTAGCTTAAGGTTTTTGAGTGGTGTAAAGCGGGATGTTGGATGACGGTGGTTTCTGTTGTTCGATGGTGAAAGAGAGAAGTTCTTAGTCTTTTTATCAATGCAGTAAAAACAATAAGAACCTTCATTTGAACAGTGTATTCGTCCTATAGGGTCGTAACTAAATCTGCATTAGAGGAGCTAATTATGAGTCTGAATAACATAGGTACGCCTTACCAAGAAGAAAAGTCCTCAGGATCTGTATTTGATGCTTTGGGAACTGAGGCGTTTGAGCAAGTGATGAGCGACATTAGAACTCGTGCACGTAATAACGAGTTCGATAGCCAGCAATTTATTAGCCAGGACGTTATTGAGAAATTTCGCAGCTTGGGCATTTACCGTGCCTTGGTTTCTAAAAAATTTGGTGGTGATGAAATAACAGCGGCTCAATTCTGTGAAGTTGTAGAAGAAATTTCTAAGGCTGACGGTTCGGCAGGTTGGGTAGCGAGTTTTGGAATTGGTGCCATCTACCTATCCGCATTGCCTCTAACTACTTTAGAGAAAATTTATGCAGACTCACCAGACATTGTTTTCGCTGGGGGGATTTTTCCACCTCAACCAGCAGAGCTTAGTGCAGGAAATTACAATGTGAAAGGTCGATGGAGCTGGTCTAGCGGCTCTAAAGGCGCCGATATGATTGGCGTGGGTATTTTACCTAAAGACGGCGCAGGTGAAACAATCGGTGCACCTCGCATGGCAGTGATGCCTTCAAGTAAATTAACAATCGAACATAACTGGGATGTGACCGGGATGGCCGGTACGGGTAGTCATGATTTGGTTGTCAATAACGTCGATGTTCCTGAAGACTGGACTTGCATTCGTGGCGGTGCGTCTAGCCTAGAAGGCACTATATTCCGTTACCCATCGCTTTCTTTAGCGACTCAAGTGTTGGCAGTCGTTAGTTTGGGTATTGCGCGTGCGGCGTTGGACGAACTTAAAGCCATGGCGGCTGGTCGTGCTTCGGTGACTGGCGCTCCAAATATTGGCGAGCGTCCTCTAACTCAAGCGGAAGTGGCTAAGGCTGATGCGGATCTGCGTGCAGCACGCTGTTTCTTCTACGATTCAATCAATGATGCTTGGCAGACGTTAGAGAAGAACGAAGACTTATCTGTTCAGCAAATTAGTTTATTACGTCTTTCTTCGACCCATGCTTCTCGTGTTGGCGCTGACGTTGCGCGTAGAGTGCAAATGGTCTCCGGTATGACGGGCGTTTATAAGGCCAGTCCATTGTCGCGTTTTGTTAACGATGCGCAAGTGGTTACTCAGCACGCTTTTATGGGTGACATTACTTGGCAAAATGCTGGTGCTATTTTCTTCGGGCAGAAGCCATTACCAGGTTATTTATAAGAAATTAGCCTGATTTTATCTGTTTTTAGACGAACTTTTTGATTATTGGAGAAATATATTATGAGCGATAAAAAACCATTACGCGTACTGTTTTGCATGGGGATTAACCAAAACTTTATGGATGCAGCACGTGATGAGCAATTAGATGTTTGGGCGGCATTTGGCGAAATGTGGAATGGCATTCACGACATGGATGGTGTTGACGTCATCGGCAATATGGACGATGACCAAAGTATGGTTGGTCCGTCTGCTGGTTACCCTTGGACAACCTATCTGTTGGCTGATGTAAAAGACTACGACACTGTGGTTGCCTGCTGTAACTTGCTACGTACGACAGCGGTAGGCGATACGCCATACAAACTTTGGCGTTATGTGAAAATCGAATCCCGTATCGGTCGTGAACTGATTGTACAACGTGCCTAAGGCCTAACGATAAATAAGAAGGGTACAAGTATGAAGGACACGAATGAGCTAGAAGCGATATTGGCACGAGTTGACGCTTTAGAAAGCGACCGCGCGATTCGTGCTTGTATCAATCGTTATATGGATCTATGCGATCACCTAAACCCAGCGACTCCATTGGATGAATTAGGTAACTTGTTTACCGAAGACGCTAAGTGGGAAGGCAAGGGGGCTCGCTATTCGAAAAGCTTCGGTGGCTATGAAGGTCGTGATGCCATTGTCGCTATGTTGTCGAAATACACCGTTGAACCTGCGCATTTTTCGCTAAACGTGCATTACCTGTCATCTGAAGTGATTCGTGTGGATGGCGATAAGGCTTTTGGCAGCTGGAACATGATTCAAGTATCCAGCTTTAGTGCAGGGGGGTCTCATCTCAACAGTGCTCGTTTGAGCGTGTCGTTTCGACGTGATAACGGTGTATGGCGAATGGCGCATTTTCAAACAGAGAATCTGTTTAGCCGTCCGGTATCGGATTGGAATGATGATGCCACATTGCCTGTACCTAAATAAGCTGGTGCGAAAGCGATAGGGTCGATGTCTAAAAGATTAAAGAGAGAAAGAAGATGAGTGAATTAATTGCGTTGAAAAATATCAGTCAAAAAGCGGCAGATATGGTTGAAGAGGGTCGCGTCCACAAAGCGTTGTATTCAGACC
The DNA here is from genome assembly GCF_016461715.1 of Marinomonas spartinae. Classification (GTDB taxonomy): domain Bacteria; phylum Pseudomonadota; class Gammaproteobacteria; order Pseudomonadales; family Marinomonadaceae; genus Marinomonas; species Marinomonas spartinae_A. The sequence goes on from NZ_JAEMUI010000002.1 coordinate 62,700, forward strand.
CAGAAATCTTTGAAGAAGAACTGGATAAAGTGTTCCAAAACACCTGGGTCTTCATTGGTCACGAAAGTGAAGTGCCAGAAGCGGGCAGCTTTAAAACGTCTTTTGTTGGTCGTCATCCTGTTATCTTGAGCCGCGACCGTAAAATGAACCTCCATGTTTTGTTGAACCGCTGTCGTCACCGTGGTGCAACCGTGTGTGAAGGCCGTAAAGGTAAAACGAAAGCTTTCACCTGCCCATATCATGGCTGGGGTTACGGCTTAGATGGTGGTTTGCGTGCGATTCCGAAAGCAGAAGAATACGAAGGGGTTCTTGATAAAAACGATTTGCCACTAGAAAGTTTGCGTCATGAGTCGTACCAAGGTTTGGTTTTTGCGACCTTTAAAAGCGACATTGAGCCACTAGAAGATTTCTTGGGCGGCGCGAAAAAATGGATCGACCTGTTTGTTAAACAAGGTGGCGGTTACCCATTGAAAGTGTTGGGCGAGCATCGCTTTAATTTCCCTGGTAACTGGAAAATCCAGCTTGAAAACACAACGGATGCTTACCATTTTCCAATCATCCATAAGTCATTTATTAGCTCGTTGGATAATGCCACTGCGGACATTTTTGATTTCCTAGATGGCGACGGTTTCGTTGAGGATTTGGGGCATGGTCACAGTGTCATGGTAATGATTCCTGACTTAGTGGATTTAGAGGCGGATTTGGATCAGCCGATTCCAGAGCGCTTTGAAGATCTTGCACAGGCGTTGCGTGATGAAGGTCAAGACGAAGAACAAGTGAAACGCCTTGTACGTGCTGCCCATGGCACAGGCTTTAACTTGAACTTATTCCCGAACGTGTCTTGTTCAATGGCGTTTTTCCGCGTCTTACGTCCCGTTAGCGTTGGGGTAACAGAGATTCAACACGTCGCTATTGGTGGTGAAGGTGCTCCGGCGCCCTTTAACCGTAAGCGTATGCGTTTACATGAGCATTTCCAAGGACCTATGGGCTTCGGTACTCCAGATGATGGTGAAGCCTGGGAGCGTGTTCAAAAAGGATCAATGGCGGGTAAAGATGGCTGGATTCTCGTTAACCGCGGTATGGAGAATTTACATACATCTCCAGATGGTAATGTCGCTGGTGCTGTGTGTTCTGAAACAGGCATGCGCGGTGCGTATCAAAAATACAAGCAAATGATGGCCGCCGAAGGGGAGAAATAAGATGGCAATTAATACAGACCTGCTTAATAAGGCAACGGCGTTTATTTGGCACGAAGCTGATTTGTTAGATCACAAAGAATATCAAGAATGGTTGTCTCTTTGGGATAAGAACGGTTTATACATTGTACCGACCGACAACAATGAAACGGATTATGAAAACACCTTGAACCTAGCGTTAGATGATGCCGATATGCGTCGTATGCGTGTGGCTCGTTTGGAGAGTGGTGAGTCTGTGTCGGCTAGTTCGGTCAGCGGTACGGTTCGTATGGTATCCCGAGTGCGTATCTTGGAAGAAACAGCAGACTACGTAGTTGTGCGCTGTGCAATGACATTAAATGAATTGCGTCACGGTAATCTCGTGTCATACCCAGCTGATTTAGAGTATCGCTTAAAACCAACCGCTGACGGTTTTTTGATTGCTCGTAAAGTGGTCAAACTGATGCATGCTGACGGCTTCTTACGTACAGTAAGTTTCATCTTTTAACGGTCTTTGATGACCCAAAAAGAGGGCGAAATAATGTCTCAATTTACACAATCAAACGTGGCACTGGTAACCGGTGCCGCGCAAGGACTTGGATTTCATATTGCATCACGTTTGTATACGGCGGGTTTTTGTGTGGTATTGACCGATGCCAATGTTGAAGCGGCTAAATCCGCTGCGCTTTCTCTTGATCCAGAAGGGAAAAACGCCATTGCTTGCGAGTTAAATATTGCTAAGAAGTCCGATTTCGAAAATGCACTGAAGTTTGCTCAGGCTGAGTTTGGTGCATTGCATGTGTTGGTCAATAACGCGGCGGTAACGAAAGCCACGCCAGTGATGGATATTTCCCCAGAAGAGTTTAATGAGGTGGTGAATATCAATCTTGGCGGTGTGTTTATTGGTTGTCAGGTGATGGGTAAACACATGGCTGAACAAGGCTATGGCCGTATCATCAACATGGCGTCTTTGGCTGGGCAAAATGGAGGCACTTCAACGGGTGCCCATTATGCCGCTTCCAAAGGCGGTATTTTGACGGTAACCAAAGTCTTTGCCAAAGAACTGGCTAGCAAGGGGGTAACCGTTAATGCCATAGCGCCTGGCCCGATTGATTCGCCGATGGTGACCGCTTTGGTACCAGAAGAGCGCTTGCCAACCTTGTTGGGTGCGATTCCTGTTGGTCAACTAGGTGATGCGGACTTTATTGGTGACATGGTCGTGCAATTTGCTCGTCCAGAAGCCTACTTCACCACCGGAACAACATGGGATGTCAATGGCGGTTTGTTTATGCGTTAAGCGGCGTTGTCTGCTTAACGAGTTTTATTTGAGTTATGTTTGTGAACCAGGGTCCCGACTTCGGCCTGGGTCGGGAGGAGAGTTGCATGTCTGAAACATTATTGAAAGTCGTTGTTCGTAAACGAGAAAACCACACTGACGGTGTGATGGCTTTAGAGCTTGCGAGCCTCAATGGTGAGGCATTGCCAGCTTTTGAGGCCGGTGCACATGTTGATGTGCATTTAGGTGATGATCTGATTCGTCAGTATTCGCTGTGTAGTGACCCTGCAGACACCAGTGCATATCGTTTAGGTATTTTAAAAGATCCGAACTCCCGTGGCGGGTCGGTGGCAGCTCATCTTAATTTGCAAGAGGGCTCCGAGCTAACCATTGGGATGCCACTTAACCACTTCCCATTAGAGAAAAGTGCTAAGCGTTCTATCTTGATTGGTGGCGGTATCGGAATCACGCCGATGATTGCGATGGCGTATTCTTTGAAGGCAGAAGGCAAGGCGTTTGAATTGCATTATTGCAGTCGTTCGCCTGAAACAAGTGGTTTCCTTGATGAATTAGCGTCTTGTTCATTCTCCAATCATGTTGATTTACATTTTGATTCTGAAGATCAGCGCTTGGATTTGGAAACGGTTTTGAAAGACGCAGATGCAGGCACTCATCTTTATGTTTGTGGTCCAAACGGTTTTATGGATTGGGTGATTAGTACAGCGAAAAATCTCGGGATGGCTGATAGCAACGTACACAAAGAGTTTTTTAACGTGGAAGTTGAAACAGGTGGTGCAAGCTTTGAAGTCGTTGCTGAGCAAAGTGGCATTACGGTACGAGTTGGCGAAAACGAAAGTATTGCTGATGCACTAAAAGCGGCTGGCGTGAAAGTGAAAGTTTCCTGTGAGCAGGGGACATGTGGCACTTGTCTTTGCGATGTGCTTGAAGGCACGCCAGAGCACCGTGATGTTTACCTGACGGAAGAAGAGAAAGAAGACAATGACCAAATTACTTTGTGTTGTTCTCGTTCACTTTCTCCTCGACTTGTCCTCGATATTTAATATCCCCTGATAAGGGAAGGAGAATACCATGATTGATACAAAACTATTCCGCGATGGCATGTCTATGCTGGGTGGTGCCGTGTCCGTGATCACTACCGATGGTGAAGCTGGACGTTTTGGTTTTACAGCAACTGCTGTAACCAGTGTGACAGATGAGCCACCGACTTTGTTGGTGTGTATGAATCGTAACTCATTCGCTAATCCTCACTTTAAAAAGAACGCAGTATTGTGTGTGAACGTATTGCAAAGTCACCATCAAGATGTTTCTTGGGATTTTGCCAACCGTGATTTAACCAGTGAAGAGCGCTTTGCTAAGCATCAATGGACAACGCTTACAACGGGCGCACCTGCATTGGATGAGGCCTTGGTTAGTTTTGATTGCGAAATCCATGAAAGCCATGAAATTGGCTCTCACAATGTCTTTTATTGCCGTGTGAAAGACGCAAAAGTCGGCACGGATGGTCAAGGCTTAGTGTATTTCAACCGAGCTTACCACTGCTTAAATGAGCAATCTGTGGCTCAAGCAAAGTAATCCGTAGAAAGACTGTGCTTGCTCACTATCGATTACCTGCTTTATGTGAGCAATCATAAGGATCGTCAGCTTGATGGTGCCTTGCCTTCCTTCAGCGCTCTACCTGCCATTATCCATGCGATGGATGGTGAAATAGACATATTGTAAGACAGAGGCTTTCGTCGTCGCAGCAATACAGTGAAAGTCATCTTGGCGCGCAGGGCGTGATGTTAGGTCGAGCCACTTTATTTACTCTAATGAGATTTTAAATTCTTTTTTACAACACGAGTAGGCAGTTTATTTATGAATAAGAGCATTGATGTAAATGAAATGGGCTTGTGCCAAATGCTACGCGCCATAGAAGAAGGGGATTGCACTACCGAAGCGATCATTCACGCTTGTTTTGATCGCATAGAAGCCCGTGAGTCTGAGGTAGGGGCTTGGCAAAAGAAGCGCACTCGTGATGAATACCTTGCTTATTATCGAGCTGATAAAGCCTTCTTTGATGCCAGTTTATTAAAAGGGCTGCCATTGGGGGTGAAGGACATTATTGATACCGAGGAAATGCCAACGGAAATGGGTTCATCGATTCATGCTGGCCGACAGCCAGTTGAAGACGCAACCTGTGTCGCCTTAATTCGTGCTGCGGGTGGCATAGTGTTAGGGAAAACCGTTACGACAGAATTTGCTTATTTCAAACCGGGAAAAACCAAAAATCCTGCGGATTTAGAACGTACACCGGGTGGTTCATCAAGTGGTTCTGCTGCAGCCATTGCCGACAACATGGTGCCAATGGCGTTGGGTTCTCAAACTGCTGCGTCGGTGATTCGTCCTGCTGCTTATTGTGGTGCTATTGGTTACGTAGGAAGTCGTGGCGAATTTTCATTACGTGGTGGCCAGCCATTGGCGCAGTCGCTCGATTCGCTGGGGCTGTTTGCGCGTAATGTTGAAGATATTCAGCTACTGCGTGCGATCTTGTTGCGTCAGCCTGCTTCTATTAAAGCAAGTGAATCAATAGCGCCAAAATGCGTGTTGGTTTGTCGTGGTGAATTGGTCGGTGAGACGTCACCAGCGATGGAAAGTGCTACACAAAAGGCTGTAGATAAGCTCAAGGCGCAAGGCGTCAAAGTGGTTGAGTTGGATGCTGCTAATCGCATAAAAGACATGGTGAACCACCATATTAATATCATGGCCTGGGAAGTGTGTCGTAACTTAGTGATAGAATCCTTTCAGCCGAACCAACTAAGCGACCCATTAGCCACTTTGATGGAACAAGGTCTTACTATGGATCGTTCAAGTTATGTCGCGTCATTGGAGGCGGTGCAAGCGTGTCGAGATTGGTTATGGCGTTATGTGCCAAAGGCTGATGCCATCTTAGCGCCTGCTGCACCAGATATCGCACCGCTAGGTCATGCTGCCACTGGGGCACCACACATGAGCCGTCCTTGGCAAGCTATGGGGCTTCCTGTGATTAACGTACCGGGCATGAAAGATGAAAATGGCATCCCTTTAGGATTGCAGCTTATCGGTAAAGTACGTGAAGACGATGACCTATTGAGCCATGCTAGCTGGTTCAAAGAACTGTTAAATTAAGTCGTCTTGCTCTGATAATAAGTGTGGCTTATTCGATTTATGCTATCTAATGAATAGGGGTGCTAAACTTATGGTTACTTTTCACCATAGTAATACGAGTTTTAGTGTCCTTGTTTAGATCAATATTTCGATAAGGTTTTAATCGTATTAGAGTGTATTGATCTTTTGGGGATAAAAAATAAGCCGCAAAATGTGATTGAGCGAGCTTAATTACGCTTGGCTTTGTCGCCACTGTCTTGGAGAGACCCCTTTTACTCGTTTAAAGGCACGAGATAGTTGTGATGCGTCTGAAAATCCCCAGCGATAAGCTACTTCCGTAATTGACAATGGTTGTTTCATTGCATCCGCAGTAAGCATGTCTTCGCAGCATTTTTCGATGCGCATTTGCAAAATAAATTGTGCTACGCTGAGATTCTCTTCTGAAAAGAGTCGATAGAGTGACCTTTTCGACATATTCATTGCTTTTGCTATATGGTCTGGACTAAGGTCCTCTTCGGTCAAAAGACGCAATATGTGTCGTTTAGCTCGTTCTTTCATAGAACAAGCTGAATCATTATTTGTATAATCAAGAGAGGGTTTGATTAATGCGCTAATGGCGTATTGCATTGCATCGCCATCTTCCTGAAAAGATGGATTTTGGTAATCAGTCGTCGCCAATTGACGTAATATAGTGGATAGCATTTGGCTACTAGAACGGTTTTGAGCAATTTTGGTGATTCGATTTTGTGCGTGTGTAGAGCATAAGCTGTCAACATAAACTTTTGGTAAGTGCACGGACATTTGCTCTATTAGGCCTTGAGGATGCATGTCGTAAGGCAGCGAAGAATCAATAAGGGCGATTTCGCCTGGTAGTAATAGATCATTGTTGTTTGACCAAGAAAAACCCATAGAGCCTTTCTTTTGTAGGATGACAAAATAGTGTTTGTCGTCTTGGCTAGTCGACTTTGAACGGACTATTTTTTCCGCATTGGTTTTGATGTGAACCACATCCAAACCGTTATGATTATCCAGTCTCATATTGCCGATAAAAGGGATGTTACGCTGTGGTTGAGTGTCAAAATTGCCGCAAATAGAGTGTACAGAGTGTTCCCAGTGATCTAAGTCGAGCATTTCTTTCTCCCATCATGCATGGCTCTCTAGAGATCGACTTATTGATGTATAAGTACCTTAAGAGTCATGCGAATTTAGTTGAAATATAAACTATTTTAGCAAGTATTGTTCCAACTAAATTCACATGATGTCAAGGTCTAATCTTTTGCAGTTTTCTCCCTGTTTTTAGTAGCACATGATCACGGATTTGACTTCGGTGTAGTCATTGATGAATTCACGGCCAAACTCTCGGCCGACACCGGATTGTTTAGTGCCTCCAAATGGCACAGAAGGGTCAAGGATAGAGTGCATATTGACCCAAACTGTACCAGACTCAATTTTCGGGATCATTCGCATGGCTTGAGATAAGTTATTGGTCCAGATACTGCTGCTTAAGCCAAATGGCGTATTATTGATTAGATCAATTAACTCTTCCTCGTCTTCATAAGGCATAAAGCTAATGATTGGTCCAAATGTCTCTTCCTGCATTAATGTTTCATCAACACTGGATGCTTGCACTATCGTAGGCTCAACAAAAAAGCCTTCGCCCTTAATCGCTTTGCCGCCATGTAAGACTCGGCTTTCTTTGTGGGCAATTTCTAAGTATTCGCAAACCTTGTTGAATTGCGGTTCGTTGGAGAGAGGACCGAAATAAACACTTTCATCAAGCGGAGAACCAATTTTGGCCTCGCTTAATTTTTGCGCGAGTTTAGTCGTTAATTCATCAATGCGAGAGGAGTGAACATAAACACGTTCTGGTGCGGCACATACTTGGCCTTGATGTATGTAACCCAACTGAAAAAGCCCGCCGACAACACGATCAATATCCGCATCTTTTAAAACCGCAGCAGTATTTTTACCACCTAGCTCTAAGGTACAGCGAGTCAGATCGGCGGAAGCTGTTGCGCTAATTTTCTTGCCTGTCGCGACAGAACCGGTAAAAGAGACTTTGCGCACTTTAGAGTGTTGGATAAGTTGTCCACCAACATCGCCTTTGCCATTTACTATGTTAAGAACACCGTCTGGTACGCCAGCTTCTTTTGCTAATTCAGCAATACGCAGAATAGTCAGCGGCGTGAACTCACTTGGTTTAAGAACAATGGTACAACCAGTACAAAGCGCCGCGCCGATTTTCCAACAAGCAATCATGACCGAAAAATTCCAAGGTAAAATACCGGCAACGACGCCAATGGCTTCTCTGCGAGTGAAAGCACTGTATTCTTCACCTTGCATAGAAGGAAAAGACGGCGTCATGGTTTCGCCGTTTATTTTTGTGCTCCAACCAGCGAAATAACGCAAGAACATCGCGCTTTGTTGCACTTCAAACATGCGTGAAAGGTGGATGGATTTGCCGCTACACAAGGTTTCTAATTGGGCAATCTCTTCCCCGTTCTGTTCAATTAAATCCGCTAGTTTATTGAGGATAACGCCACGTGTATAAGGGGATGTTTTCCCCCAAGTGCCTTTAAAGGCTTGATAAGAGGACTCAATGGCGGCATCGACTTCTTGAGTGGTTGCACTGTGGATTTTGGCAATAACGGCTTCCGTAGAAGGGTTAATAATATCGAAGGTGCTATCGCCAGATGCTTTTGTTTGACCAGTAATGAATTGACCATGATCTTGTTTCAAAAAAGCTTGTGTGGCGTCTAATAATGGAATGTCTGACATAATGTTATTGCTCCTTAATTTGAAGAATTTAGTGTGAAGTGCGCGCCGCGCTCGCCAATCATCATGGCAACGGCGTTGGTGTTACCACTCGGTATTTGTGGGCAAATAGAGAGATCCACCACTCGAAGGTTTTTGGTGCCGTGAACTTTGAGCTCTAAGTCAATGACAGAGTCACTACGAGACACTCCCATTTTGCATGTGCCGCCGGGGTGGTAGACGGTTTTGATATTTTGACGCACAAAGGTTTCCAACGCGTCTGTATTATCAATGGCAATGTTATTTGGCTCGACCACTTTTTTGATAATGCTTTTTAAAGCGGGCTGCTCCATGGCTTTTAGGCCCATTTGAACCGCTCGAATTTGGTTTTTTACATCATCAGGGTGTGACAAAATTTGAGCATCAATTTCGACTAAGTCGCTTGGGTTATTCGATTTTAAGCGTACTTCTCCACGGGATTTAGAGCGTAGATGGCCCACTTTGATCGAAACGCCATGACCTTCTGCCTCGGGCTTTTCGCCTGGGGTGTTGTCAAAATTATCAAGCAGAGGAAGGAAGTGAAATTGAATGTCAGGGCGACCCACATTCTCGCTATCAATAAAGGCACCGCCTTCCAGAATGTTACTGGTGAGTAAGCCAGAGCGAGTTGTCATCCATTGCATCATATGTTTTACGGCCGATAATCCTTTATCTTCATTGAAGATACTGATGTCTTCTTTGGTCGTGGCGTTGATCGACATATGTTGGTGGTCGTGGAAGTTCTTACCCACAGGAAGGTCTATCTTAGGCTCAATGCCCATGGCTTTAAGGTGTTCCACCGGGCCAATGCCAGACAGCATAAGAATTTTCGGGCTGCCAAAAGCTCCTGAACTAATGATGACTTCTTTACGTGCTTTTGCCGTTATTGTTTCACCATCTTTTATTGAATAGACAACACCCGTGGCGACATCACCTTCAATATTTACTTTATGAACAAGGGCATCTGTCAGAACGGTTAGGTTTGGATTATTGATAACGGATTTGAGATAGGTTTGCGATGTACTGGCACGCTCACCATTTTTTGTGGTGGTTTGGTAAAACCCTGTACCTTCTTGTGAGGCGCCATTAAAATCATTGGTATAAGGCAAGCCCATTTGTTGGCAGGCACGAATACAGGCTTGTGTTAAAGGGTGACGGTATCTATTTTCACTGACAGGAACGGCACCCGTTTCACCATGATACGTGTCGCCAAGGCTTTCATTAGCTTCGGCACGTTTGAAAAAGGGTAGTACATCCTCATAGCTCCAACTTTCGCATCCCCAGATAGTCTTCCAATCATCGTAATCTTGTTTTTGCCCGCGAATATAGATCATGCCATTCACTGAACTGCCACCGCCTAACACTTTACCTTGTGCGATGAGCATTTCACGGTTATCGCATTCCGGTTGTGGAAGCGTCATATAGGGCCAAGACTTTTGTTGGAAAACCTTCACAACAGTGGCGGGGATTTTATGAAATAAACTGCTGTCTTTTTCGCCTGCTTCGAGCAGAAGGACAGATCCCGCGTTGGCTTCGATAAGACGCGCTGCGACCACACAGCCAGCTGAACCTGCTCCTGCAATAATGTAGTCAAACTCTTTCATTACATGTTCCTCTTTATAATCTTTTATTATGATTCCCCATTAAACGCATTTGCCTTGATTTGTCGCATGGCAATCAGTGCCAAAAAAATGGCATTTTTGGACAACTTTTAAAGTGTCTGTCACTTCCTGCTTTATTTGTCATGGTCGAGAAATCGGGGGTGAGGGGGTGTTATTTGGCTGAGCTGTGTTTAAAGCCTGTTTTACTAGGCGTTGGCATATTTTTAGGTCAGTTGAATAGAAAAAAGCGCGTCATTTAGGTGATGCGCTTTTTTTGTGTTTGTGGCGTGTCTTTTGTCACTGGCGTTAGCCGGTGTTAGATGTCTTTGCCGATCCAGACCACGCGGCCGATGACTTCTAGGTCGTTGGCTTCGTTGGGTTCGATTATTTGCTCTTTGTAGTCTTTATTGTCGCTAAGCAAGAGTAAGCCTTTATTGATGAGTTTTTGCACACGTTTGACGACGAGGTGGTTGTCGGTGCGTATTACGTAGATGCTGCCGTCGATCATGTCGCGTTGGCTGGTGTCGATCATCAAGGTGTTGTTATCACTGATGGTCGGCTCCATGCTGTCTCCACGGGTGAACACAAGGACGAGATCTTTCTCGTTGAGGCCACGATATTTCAGCCATTTGTGGCGAAAAGCGAGAAAACGCGTAGGTTCTTCTTCCATGGGGGCGGTGCCAGGTCCTGCGGATACTTGGATTTTGTAGCCTGGGATCATAGCGAATTCTTTGGTGATGTCGTCTTTTGGTTGAGCTTCTGCTTGTGAAGCGTTGTCCGTTTTTCCTGTAACGAGCCAGTTGACAGACACACCGCCGGCTTCGGCGAGGGCCAGCAAACGCGTTAGGGTGGGCTCTGAGTCGCCTTGCTTCCATTTACGAACCACAGATTCAGACACGCCTGACAAACGTGCGAGCGCGCTAGTGCCACCCACTTTCTCTGACAGCATGTTTATACGATCCTGAAACGAGTCATACCCTAATTCGTCCAAGTGTGACCCATTATTTGGTATTTTTTCTTTCATTTAGATCGCTCTTAAGTCTCTGATTTATATAAACTTATTTTCATAAACGCACAAAAAGGCGAATTATTGTCTCGTGTGACCGCACAAATGTGTTGATTGGTCGTATGATTGTGCTATCTTATTAAAGGCAAATCATGAACAGAGCAACTCAATAGGGTTGTTCTATAAAACTGCATAGAAGGAAGCCAAAAAAATGAGCAAGCAATGTACTCACTCAACAACACTCTCTGACTGGCATCGCCAAGACATTATGGCGGCGATTCGCAAAAAAGGAACCACACTCGCCGAGTTAGGTCGCCAGCATGGCTATGAAAGCCCAGCGGCGCTCTACAATGTCTTTAACATGTCCTATCCAAAAGTGGAGCGTATTATCGCTGCCTTTTTGGAATCACATCCCAGTGAGATATGGCCATCCCGATACCAAAAGTCGGATATTGATTTTAAAACATCCATCAGTTTAACGCACTTAAAGAAGTAAAAACCAATTAACTTTAGTAAACCAATAGATAAATAACAAAGCAACGAAAACCGCGTCAATAAATCGTCACTAGGACGATTAACTATAGCAAAGGATGCCGTTATGCACAGCAAGCACCATATTGAATCCGTTAAGACATACGCTCTATAGCGTCTTGTAACAAGCCAACCCCATAAAAATCAAATAGATAGGCGATTCCAAGGCATCGTCCTAGGAAAGTTGCGCCCAAAATTTAGGGTCGGAGACACACATGAAACAATGGTTAACCGCAAAAGATATCAGCGAGCAGCGTTTGCCAGGGCTACCTGAAAGCAAAAGTGGCGTGCTGCGTTACGCAAAACTGAATAATTGGGAATGCCAAACCACCGTCTCCAGTGGCGGTTTGCGTTATGAATTCCACATTTCGAATTTATCAAAAGCCGCTCGTGAGGCGTTGCAAGAGCAGCATCGCCTAGCGGTATTGAAAAAAATGACCCTGCGACCCACCGTAGGGCAAAACAATAGGGCGTTAATCGCACCAAGCAGTAAGAACAACACCAGTATCCGTCAGCGAGATACGGCCAATAGTCGCGCTATGGTGTTGCGTGCTATCCAAGGCATGGTTGATGAAGGCATTAGCCAAGAAAGCGCCATCGCGACGATTTTGACGCAAGCGCAGTTGGGCACCTTAGGGCAAAGCAATCCGGTGTTGGAAAAAGCCTTAGCCGAATCGGTGGATGCTCGAGGGCATACTCGTTACGTTCATTCGTGCGATTCACAACCAGCAGGGCGCTCTTATCCGAGTAAACGCAGCATTATGCGTTGGTTTGCCGAAGTGAAAAAGCAGGGCGATTTGATCCCTAAAAAACGTGAAAAAGCCCCTTTGCCCAGTTGGTTTGCCACGTTTCGAACATTCTATAACGTGCCAGAAAAACCCAGTGTGAACGGCGCTTACGAGCAGTTTCGTGACAACTGGCAGGGCGAAGAACCGTGTCCAAGCATTTACGCGGTGCGTCGTGCCTTGAATAAGTTGGGCAAAGTCGAACGAGAAAAAGGCCGTATGGGCTGTCACGATTTAGTGAACATTCGACCCTTTGCTCGACGTCGCTTCGACCATCTTTTGCCCTGCGATATTTACAGCGCCGATGGGCATACCTTTGATGGGGAAGTCTCCCATCCGCTCCATGGTCGTCCGTTTCGTCCCGAGATCACGACCTTTATCGACATTGCCACTCGCCGAGTGGTGGGCGTATCTGTGACCTTGGCAGAATCCGGTATCGCCGTGTTGGATGCCTTGATGGATGCCTGCAAGTGCGGCGTGCCAGCACTTATTTATGTGGACAACGGCTCGGGTTATGTGAACCACATGTTAAAGGACGAAGCAAAAGGCATTCTTGCACGCTTGGGCTCTGAAATGACTCACTCCTTGCCGTACAACTCGAAAGCGCGAGGGGTCATCGAGCGTGTGCATCAAACTTTATGGGTGGCTGGCGCTAAGACTCTGCCAAATTATGTTGGCCAAGACATGGATCGCCAAGCAAGACTGGCCAATTTTACCGCCTCACGCAAAGGCGCTCAGGGGAACGGCCCGATCAGCACCATGAGTTGGGAGGCCTTTATGAAATGGGTCGACGAGCGGGTGGACTGGTACAACAAGCGCCCCCATAGCAGTTTGCCGAAGATAGACGACCAAGGTACTAAGCGCCACCAAACCCCTTTGGAAGTTTGGATGGACAAGGTCGCTACTGGCTGGGAGCCGTTGGAGCTTAGCAACGATGAGATAGCCCATGTGTTCCGTCCCCGTGAAGAACGTACCGTGGTGCGTGGCGAAGTGCGTTTGTTCAACAATCGCTATTTTTCTCCTGAACTTGAAGAGTTTCACGGCCTTAATGTGCAAGTGGCCTATGACATTCATGACGCAAGTCGCGTTTGGGTGTTCGACATGGAAACCGGTGAACTGATTGCTCAAGCCGATTGGAACGCCAACGAGAGCAAATATTTCCCTGATTCCATGCTTAACCAAGCGCGAGAAAAGCGTGCTCAAGGTCGTTTGAATCGGGCGATGAAAAAGGTCGACGAAATTGAAGCGGAGCGCACAGGCAATGGCTCCTTAGAGGCATCGTATTCCGCGTTGTATCTAGAAGAGCAGAACCGTTTGGATGCATGGCAAGGGGCGTTTTCTCTCTCCAGTGCACAACGAATCACTACACAGCAGGCTGAGTCGATTGTTGCTCAGCAAGCAGACAACGCACGTCAACCAGCCAACCCGTATGAGCCCTTGTCGCCTGCGGGTCGCTATGCCTTATACCAAGCGTGTCAGCGTGACCCAGAGCAGGCGCAGCAGCATCAACGTTGGCTGAGCACTTATCCATTAACCAAAGAGTATCAGTATTTTCGTTCATTAGATAAATCGTCCCATGAACGAGACGACATCAACAAAAAACAGGAGCCGTCATCATGATAGGAATCGCGCAAACTGCCAACCTCGCCCTGTGCGATATGGCCATCGAACGCGCCCAAGCGCGCACGCAATCACTGCCCGGCATGGTGTGCCTATATGGCCCCAGCGGCACCGGCAAATCCGTCGCGGCAAGCTTTGTGGCCAATCGCCGTCGCGCTTATTACGTGCAGGCGAAAAGTGTCTGGACCAAGAAGTTTTTCCTACAAGCCATCTTGCGGGAAATGGGCATCAGCACGGTGAAAACCTTGCCAGAAATGCTGGAGATCGCCGCCCAAGAACTGGCGTTGTCGAATCGGCCTTTGATCATCGATGAGATGGATCACCTGATCGACAAAAACGCCGTGGAGCTGGTGCGAGATTTATACGAATCCAGCCAAGCGGTGATCCTATTAATCGGCGAAGAGCGCCTGCCAGACAAGTTGAAAAAGTACGAACGTTTTCACGGTCGAGTCCTTGATTGGGTGCCCGCCCGTTTGGTGGATTTAGACGATGCGCGCCAACTGGCGAGCCATTATGCGCCCAGCATCGAGGTGGCCGACGATTTATTAGACATGCTCATCGCCCACGCCGCAGGCAGCATTCGGCGCATCGTGGTCAACCTTGAGCGCATCCACGAAGTGGCATTGTCTTGTGGTTGGACCATTGCCGACCAAGCGAACTGGGCCAATCGCCCACTGTATACCGGCCATGCGCCAAAAAGGAGGTTGTTATGACACAGCACAGATCGAATACCCAAGCCTTAGTGGATGTATCCGCCTGGGGAGAAGAGCCACCCCATTTTATCCGCTTACTGGCCGATGCGGTGGCCTTGAGTAGCCGCGCCACCGTAGCCCGTCAAATTGGTGTGAGCCGTTCGGCGGTATCGACCTTATTGTCGAACCGTTACCCGAGCAAAACCACCAATAAAATCGAGCAAAAAGTGGTGGATGCCCTGGGGCGAGTGAATTGCCCAACCTTGGGGGACATCACCTCTGCGAAATGCCATCGCACACGGATTCGTCCTTTTATGAACACCAATAACCAAACCATTGCCCAGTTTCGCGCTTGCGCCAACTGCCCAAACAACCCCAATCGCCGGAGTCAACAAGATGAACAATAGTAGGAATCACACACAGCAAGAGAGCCAATCGTCCATCATTCCAATGGGCTACCGCCAGAATGCCAGCGGCCACTTGGTTCCAGAAAGCGCCATTCGTGAGCAAGATTTATTGCGCGATCAAGTAGTGCAAAGTTTGGTACCTAAAGCCCTTGAATTGCATAACGCCTTGCAGACCTTTAAACAACTGGCGTTGCAAGATATCGACGACTTAATCCAAATTGCCGGTGAGCGTTACGGTGCCAAACTGGGCGGTAAAAAAGGTAACGTCAGCTTAACCACCTAC
This sequence comes from Marinomonas spartinae, assembly GCF_016461715.1. GTDB lineage: Bacteria > Pseudomonadota > Gammaproteobacteria > Pseudomonadales > Marinomonadaceae > Marinomonas > Marinomonas spartinae_A. Next base: position 78,013 of record NZ_JAEMUI010000002.1, read on the forward strand.
GATGGCCGTTATAAAATTCAGCGAGCGTTTCGCGAAGTCTTGGCCTTTACCGAAGAGATCGAAGCCGCCAAAGCGCTGATCGACTCCTGTCTATCACGCTGGAGCGAAGGGGCTAACGACAACATTCGTGCTGTGGTTAGCCAAGCCTTTCGAACCAACACCAAAGGCGAAATCAAAACGGGCAAGATCCTCGACTTGATGCGTTTAAGCATCGAAGACGACGAATGGAACCGCGCCATGGAGGCCTTACGGGATGCCCTCAAATCCATTGGCACCGCCGTCTACGTGCGCATCTACGAACGCATCGACAACACGGACCAGTATCGCCCCGTACCGCTGGACCTCGCGGCCTTATAAGCTAGCCAGCTACGATACTTGTCACAAAAAGAGAAACGACAAAACCACCCATCGAGGTGGTTTTTCTATTTATAAACCACAAGCGTTGTAATAAGAGTGTAAGAGGGGTTGACCACAGCTCCTAATGCCTAAAAAATGTCCGGCATCAATATAGTGATAAGGATATTATTATGCAGCCCCTAAAGCACTACCCACAACCAGAACGCCCGTCTGATCCAACGCCACTCGAAATGGCGATCTACAACTACGAACTCAAAGCCAAAGCCTTTTATGACAAAAAAGCGCGACTTGGCGACGCCAAAGAAGCGGACGTAACCAAACGACTTAACCAAGACTATAAGCACCTAGAGCAAGAGCGGAAGAGGCTTAAGTCAATTACAGTCATACAAGAAGTGTTAGAAAAATACAGAGAGGAAAGTAGATCCTCAGATGAAGACACGCTTATGATGGAAGAGCATCATCCAACCCAAAAACTAGCCAGCTTTTTAACGGCCTCAGGAGAGCCTAAACCCTCCATAAAGCATGAGGCCCATCATATTATTCCAGGTAAAGGGCGCTTCCAACAACCGGCTACAGCAAGAGCAAGGCTTTTTTTACATGGGCATGGCTTGGGAATTAATGATCCAATGAATGGCGTATGGTTATATGGTGTTGAGAAGGGGAAGAAAGAGTTTGATTGGGCAACGTCCGCAGCCACTTCTCACCGTCGAATACATCGCTATAACTATGAAACGTGGATATCTTCGACATTGGGGCGGCATGAAATGTCTTCACAGCGTTTTATAAGCCTACTTCAAGAAGTTAAGTTGAGAATTAAGAATGGTATGATGCCGCAGCAAGTAATGATGAAAAAAGACGAATCTTGGGATGGTTTATCATGATGTATGCAGTTCACAATATTACAAACTCGTATGATGTTATTGAGTACGATTTTTTAGAAGTGGCCAAAAAAATTAAGCCGAAAATGAGCGAAGACATCAAGCCATTAAAGTATTTGATGTATATGCACGGAAGAAATTATACATTATCTGAGTATTGGCCTGACCCTATGGCGTTTAAGTATACTCCTAAGGGCAAGAAGCAGAACAACGATGTGAGTATTTTAGAAGGCTTGGTGGTCTTTAGTGATAAAGCTCACGATGCCTTGCAACCATTGTTGGCTGAGTATGGTGAGTTCTTAAAAATTGATGTGGAAGGGGACAGAAAGTACCTTTTTAATCCGCTTGTGTTCGGTGAGGAAGACCACACACTTAGTAAAAAACGCTATTTCAACAATGTCCATACTGGCTACGACTGCATTGCGTTTAACAAGGATGATGTAGATAGCAAGGTTATCTATAAAAGCAAATTGGGAGGGGCTCTTTTGTACTGCAATGAGGTATTTGTCGAGGCGTTTAAAGCCCATCAGCTTAAAGGGCTGACCTTCACGCCAGTAGAGGATTATATCTATAAAGGTGAGTTCTAATAGACAAAGTACAATAAGCGAAAGGAATGGCGCGGTAAGGCATGATATATGCAATCCACAATGCCATAAACTCAGAGAGCATTATTGATTTCGACTATATATCAGTCGCTAAGAAGCTACAGGTCAACATGGATGGAAGTGTTAATGCACTTAGCGTCTTGATGGATTTGTATGAAGACAATACACCTTTGAGCGATGTCTGGCCTAACTCGATGACGTTTAATTACTTTAAAAAATCGAAAGAAGCGAACTTGGACATTAACCTAGCATCAGGCTGGGGCGTTTTCAGTGAGAAAGCCTTTGAGGTATTAAAGAACCTTCTTGCGCCTTACGGAGAGTTTTTAAAAATTTCCGTAGAGGGTGATACAAAGTACATTTTTAACTGTCTTATGTTTGGCGAAGAGAACACAGCGTTAAGCGATGTGGAGTATGTCGATGGGCTTCCTATTGGCTACAGACATATTGCGTTTAATGAAGCGGATGTTGTTCAAAAAGTGCTATTTAAAAGTAGGTTAAGCGGCTCTATGCTGTTTTGCAATGAGGTACTTGTCGAGTCGTTTAAAGCCCATCAACTTAAAGGGCTGACTTTCACGCCAGTAGAGGATTATATCTATAAAGGTGAGTTCTAGAATCAGTTAATCGGGTTATGCAACGAGTGACTGGCTGTAAACAAAACCACCCATCGAGGTGGTTTTTTATTGCTAGTGATCCGCTAAAAATCATTGACCGTTAGAATTTTTTACTAACGCATCACCATGCTAGTTTTCTTAGCATGATGACTTTAGAACCTTGGCAATCTTTATTGCCCGACTCAGCGCAGCAGCTTATTCATGTAATTGGATGGGCCGATACGGCGCGTCTTATTAATACCTTTGGCGGGACGACGTTGCCGATGCCATCTGGCGTGAATGCCATTGGTCGCGCAACATTGGCGCTCTTAGCCGAGAAAATGGGCGATGAGGTAACACAAAAACTCGCCCAATATTACGGTGGCGCGCCCTTGTACGTACCCCGCTGTTCAGCGGCTCTGCGTCGTGCTCGCGATAATGTGATTATCAGTGAATTTGAAGCGCGTATTCGTGCCAAAGAAACCGCCACCAGTGCGGTGAATCAGTTAGCCATGGAGCATAAACTCACGGATCGTCGTATTTGGAAAATTCTGAAAACCACCCCGCCAGATGACCCTACACCGGATTTATTCCAAGGCTTTGCCTAACTCATTGTCTCTTTCATGGCCCTGATCGGGCCTTTTTTATGTCTGCGATTTTGTTATTTCCCCTTAAAAAAGGTGAATGGTAAGGCTATGAACTCCGTGGTGTATTTCGACGTTTTTCGTAAATACATTGAACTCTTATAACCCCCTCCCTGCCTCCCCCTTAGTAAGGGGGAGGAGTCTTTACTGTGGCATCTCCAGTTCCCTCTCCTTAGTAAGGGAGGTTACGGCATTTCGAGTTTCCTCCCTTAGTAAGGGGGGAGGTGTTTATTACGGCGGCATTTCCAGTTCCCTCCCCTTATTTAAGGGGAGGGTTAGGGAGGGGTTTAAGAAGTTTGAGTGTTTACATTCCTTTTATCTTTTGTTTTGTCATGCAAATGCACCACGAGTAAATAAAGCCATTAAGCTAATCCAACGAAACAAGCATCACAAATCCCCCCTCTATTACTGAATCCGTCCAGTCGGCTTTCCTCTTTTCTCTCTTGTAACTTGGAGCAAAGCTCGCGGCAGTTGGCCGTGTGTGTTGTGTATTTTGAAGAGGAGAAAACGATGGGAGCCCGTCGACAGTTAAGTGTGATCGATAGTGTGATTATTCATCATGCAGAAACCCCTAATGGCCATGTGTTTACGGCTGAACAGATCGACCAATGGCATGAAGCGCGCCATTTCGAACGAGACATGAGTATTTGTCCGGGTTATAGCCCGTTAAAGCACATTGGCTATCACTATGTGATTGAGTTAGATGGCACGATTCAACGTGGCCGACCGCTGGAAGAGGTGGGGGCGCACACCTATGGGAAAAACCCCAAAAGTATCGGTATTTGCCTGATTGGTATGGATAAATTTGCTTTGGTGCAATGGCAACAGTTGCTCAATCTTATTCAAAGTTTGGATGACAAGTTAGCCACTTCGCTGGCGGTGTACGGCCATAACCAATTTAGCCCGAAAACCTGCCCAGGTTTTAATGTTCCAGCTTGGATTAGTCGCAAGTTTCGGCCGTTGGATCAACATATTTTAGAAGGTGACTTCCATGGGGTGGTTTAGCGATTTGTTTACGTCGGGAGCGGGATCCTTGGTGTCGTCCATTGGCGAGGTGGCGGATCGCTTTATTGAATCGCCGGACGATAAAAACGCCTTCAAGCTGCAAATGCAAACCCTGATTCAACAGCGAGACAGCGAGATCGAGCAGAGTTTGCGCAAAAACTTGGAAGCCAAAGAGCGCGTCTTAGTGGCGGAGTTAAACCAAGGGGACAGCTACACCAAACGGGCTCGCCCCACGGTGGTTTACGCTGGGCTGATTTTTATCGCGATTAATTATGTGGTTTTCCCTTTGCTTGCCCGCATAGCAACGGCCACGGGTGTCACAGTGGATGCTTCGCCGTTGGCGGATTTACCCGGGGATTTTTGGTTGGCGTGGGGAGGCATATGTGCGACTTGGTCGATTGGCCGAACCATAGAAAAACGTGGAACGCAGACCCCGCTTACGCAAGCGGCGACGGGCTCTAAGCCAGTAACCAGCTTGCTTAAGTAAGGATGGGATAGGACAAGATTATGGATTTATTAGATTGGGCGGCGGATTTAGAAGAAGCCTTTCGTGCGGCCTCGATTCAACAACACAGACAACAAGGAGAGGTGACCTTCACGACCCATTGTGTGGACTGTGATGAAGTGATTCCCGCCCCACGGCGGGCGGCGCTGCCGCATACCACACGCTGTATCGATTGCCAGCAAGATGAGGAGAAACGCCAATGACAACCGATTGGGGGCAATGGAAATTCTGGTTTGATGTGGGACAGTGGGGGATTATGCTAATGTTATCGGGCTGGATGTTTATTGACAAAGGTCGTGCTAAAAACAGCAACGCCATTCGCGAGATGACTATGAGTCAACAAACCTTGGACAAACGCATTACCCAGCTAGAAAACAAAGCCGCCACCCATGAAGACATCGCCAAACTCACCGCCGAGATGGAAGGGTTAAAAAGCACCTTAACCCGCTTGACGGTGACAACAGACCGAATACACGACTATTTGTTGAATAAGAAGGAGTCTTGATTACTGATAGGTGGGAATGTGTTAGCATTTCAGTGACTAACGTTATAGATACAAGGATGTATTCTGAATGGCAATACAGTTTCACCCAAAAGTAGGTCAAATATTACTGTGTGATTTCTCTGTTGGCTTTAAAGAGCCAGAAATGGTGAAAAATAAAAGACCTGTGCTAGTTGTTGCTTCGGATATAGCGGGCCGAGTAGGCTTGGTTACTGTATTAGCTTTGAGTACTAAGGTGCCAGATCCAATTAAACCCTATCATTATAAAATACCTAGAAGCTCAATGCCTCAGCTAGGTCGTTTTCAAGAAAACGATACTTGGCTTAAAGGGGATATGATTTATACGGTCGGATTTCACCGATTAGATTTAATTATGCTAGGAAAAAGGGATCCGACAAGCGGAAAACGAGTATATTTTCAAAATAAGTTAGGTCGAGATCAAATGAAAGAAGTTTATAAGTGTATGCTACATGGTCTGAATCTTGGTAAGCTTAGCGCCCATTTATAGTATCTTATCAGGTTGATATTTACATCGTCATGTTTTATATTATGAGTGTTCCTGCTCTGCATCGCATCAGGCATTCGAGACTGCATTAAGGTCCGTCCCATGCAGCCAGCCCATTCTAAAGCGATTACAAGCTAGTTTGGTGCTGAGATCAGGCTCCTTTTTGGAGCCTTTGTTTTATGTAAGGTCTAGTAAGGTCGTGGTGAAAGCGTTTCACGAGCGGGCTACAGTAAAACCTATCTTCCCCTATTTTAGTTATAGATTGCTAGTCTTTGTTTCTCCAAGATGCTCAATGGTTTTGACTAATGTGTCGAGTCTGCCCAAAGCATCTAGCTATCAAGTAGGTCATAAATATTTAATGCTATTTTCCTAAAGTGCCAGGCTAAAAATACAGCTACACCGCACATAGTTATCAAAATCGGCCCATTTTCAACAATTGCAGCTTGTAGCTGTTCGATGTCAAAAATGGATATTTTTGGAGAGTCACTAAATATGTTTTTGACTATCACAGACATTGGCGTAGCCACAGCCGAGACAATGACAGACGAAAAAAGCAAATTCGCTATTGCCATAAATGAGTCAGCTGCTTTTTCAAAACTTCTCTTTTTCCTGCCTTTTAAAAAAGGGAGTGATTTTATGACTTTTCTTTTTCTCACAGGGTCGCTATAAAAATTATCGTTTGCCTTTTCCCAAATCTCTTCAAAGGCTTCTTTAGATATTTCCTTTGTGTCAAATTCTGGATCGTCCGTTATTTCGTTAGTGGGGGGAACGGGAATTTCGCCTAATCTAGTTTCACATGTTGATTTTGTGGCGGATGCGTAATTCAGCTTATCATCGGAAAACACTTCCACCTTACGGGTTTCATAACGCTCAGCGTCAAGCTCGCTGTAAAATTCTTTTGGCTGATCTTTAGGAGCATTTATCCATTTTGAGTAGAGATACGTTGTCATGTAACAATCCTTTTCAGATGATGAATATCAATAGTGTCAGCTTTATATCACAAACCTATTCTAACCTCATTTCTCTCATCCCTCTCACGCCTTTCAAGCCTCGACCCACTATATTGCCCTGTGTTTTTCGCGAAATGCGTTTCTAACGGGGGGCTAACGGGGTCTGTGTGGCGGTTATCTTGTGGGGGCTGGGGTATGTTTTTTATTGGAGAGAAAAAATCAGGGTGCCGAGTGGGCAACCTGATTGGCTAAGGGTAGAAATAGGGGAGCGGTATTTGGCAAGGTCGGTTTATTGGCTAAGCTCTTGGCGAATGATGGCGGCGCCGGCGCTTAAGGCTTCGAGTTTGCCTCTGGCAACGTCCCGGGATAACGGTGCCATACCACAGTTGGTGCATGGGTACAGTTTGTCTGCGTCCACGTATTGCAGTGCTTTGCGTAAGGTATCCGCGACTTCTTCTGGGGTTTCGATGGTGTCAGTGGCAACATCGATGGCTCCCACCATGATTTTCTTACCGCGAACGAGCGCCATTAATTCCATAGGTACCCGTGAGTGATGGCATTCTAGGGAGATAATGTCGATGTTAGAGGCTTGCAGTTTTGGGAAGATTTCTTCGTACTGGCGCCACTGTGATCCTAAGGTTTTCTTCCAGTCGGTGTTGGCTTTGATGCCGTAGCCATAACAAATATGGACGGCGGTTTCACATTGCAGACCTTCAATAGCGCGCTCAAGGCAGGCAACGCCCCAGTCATTCACATCATCAAAAAAGACGTTAAAGGCCGGTTCATCAAACTGGATAATATCCACCCCTGCCGCTTCCAGCTCTTTGGCTTCTTCGTTGAGGATTTTGGCGAATTCCCAAGCCAGTTTTTCTCGGCTTTTGTAATGGTCATCATAGAGAGTATCGACCATTGTCATGGGGCCAGGAAGGGCCCACTTTATGGGCTGCTTGGTCTGCTGGCGTAGAAATTTGGCGTCTTCGACGAAGACGGACTTCTGACGAGACACGGCGCCGACCACAACAGGGACGCTCGCCTCATAGCGGTCGCGGATGGTGACGGTTTTGCGGTTTTCAAAATCCACACCGTTAAGGTGTTCGATAAAGGTGGTGACAAAATGTTGTCGTGTTTGCTCGCCATCACTGACGATATCAATGCCAGCATGGCTCTGCTCATGAAGAGACACTCGTAAGGCATCGCGCTTGCCAGCAATAAGGTGGTCACCCTGTAATTTCCAGGGTGACCAGAGTGTTTCCGGTTCAGCAAGCCACGATGGTTTGGGCAGGCTGCCAGCGGTGGAGGTGGGTAATAATGTTTTCATAATAAATGTCTTATCGTTGAGGTGAATTAGTGCGCCGCATTCGCGGACCATTGTTCAAGGATGTTTTGGTAAGGCTTAATAAAGTGCTCCTCAGTAAACTTTCCTTGCTTGATGGCCAGTTGGCTGCGTTCTTCTCGATCGTATTGAATGGGCGTCAATGAATGATCTTGGTGTTGTAAACTGGGTTTGAAACGCTCACCAGCCGGGGTATTGGCGTGATAAATCTCGGGTCGATAGATTTTTTGGAACGTCTCCATGGTACTGATGGTGCTGATCAGTTCTAGATTGCTGTAATCGTTTAGCAAGTCGCCAAAGAAATAGAAGGCCAATGGCGCTTTGCTGTTTTGCGGCATGAAGTAGCGAACTTGTAGCCCCATTTGTTGAAAGTAATGCTCGGTCAGAGAGGATTCGTTGGGTTGGTATTCCACGCCCAATACTGGGTGCTGATTGTTCGAGCGCTGGTAGACCTTGCTCTCCGCGACACTTAAGCAAATAACGGGTAGTTTGCTGAAATGACGCTGAAAAGTGGTGGACTGAACAAAGTGCTTAAATATATTGCCGTGCAAGGTGCCAAAGTTTTCGGGAATCGTAAAGCGTGATTGATCCTTGTTGTGGTCAAGCAATAAAACACTGAAATCGTAATCACGGATATAAGACGAAAAGTTATTACCGATCATGCCTTCAATGCGTTGATTGGTTTGATGATCTAACACCGTGGTTTGCAACATTTCAATGGTCGGGAAGGGGCGTCCGTTGCCTTCAATATCCATATCCACGGAGACAATATCCAACTCAACAGAATAACGATCGCCATTAGGATTGTCCCAATGGGCTAGGGCATTAAAGCGTTGATTAATCATGCGCAAGGTGTCACGCAGGTTGTCATAACGTCTCTCACCCCTGGCTAAATTAGCGAAGTTGGTGGTGATGCGGGTGTTATTCGAAGGCCGATAGTTCTCGTCGAAACGAAGGGTCTTAATGGAAAAGGCAAAATTCTGGCTCATAATGTTCGTTATCCCATTTCTGTGATGTCTCTCAGGGGCTTCCCTGCTTTGGATGATCTTTCGATTGCGTCAAAGTCAGCAAAACAATGTATGCCAGTACTCTAGTCTTGATCTTTATATGAGTAAAATTCTATTGATTCACTATTTATTGAATAAAATTAATAGTTCATGTTTTGTGATTCGAATGCATTCCCCTTTCTAATAGGGCGGCGGCGCTTTTGTGCCGACCTTCTTTTTTCTCCACTGAACTCTCTTTTCCTTACTGAACTCTTCTTTTGCCCTCTCTTCTCTTGTTTGGTTTTTTCTTCTCACGCTGAACTCTGTCTTGGTTCGTGAAAGTTGGCTTGCCTTTAATCTTGCCTTATCGAAACGCAGACGCTTTTCGGCGCTCACCCAGTGGGTGAGATGAGTTTTCAATATGAGGGTTTTATTTGATGTTTGCTCAAGTAGACAGTGCGCTTAAAGCCGCGATTACCACGGCCTTGGGCAGTCATGTGAAAGAGGTGGCGAGCCATCCGGGTCATTGGAGCAAGGATGTGGTGAACAGCATGTTGCTGAGTGCACCAGCGGTGTACACCAGTTTCACTAAGGGCAAGTTGTCCGATGTGAACAAGCTAAAAAGCCGCTGGACGCTGTATTTAATCACCCAGTATCCCGCAGGCGATGAGCAGTCGTCCGCGTATGCCTTGATAGTGCGTTTGCTGCAGGCTTTGCATGGCTTGGAGCTGGAGCAAGCGGATGGGCTGATGTTTAAGTCGGTGAAGAATCTGGCGCACTTGGCGGAGGATCAAACCGGTTATCAATGCCATGAGCTTGAGTTTAGTTTGCTGATGCCATGGCCAGATCAGGTAGCGCTCGACGATCTGGACGATTTTTTACGCTACCACGCCGATGAGACAACGCTCGATGGCAAGCAGGTCTTAATCGCCGCTGACACCAAGGTCTTGTAGGTGGGACTTTCGTCCAACAGGCGACTGTCGGAATGACTTTCGATCCACCAGAGACATTTTAGCAAAGGAGCAAGTATGCAAGCAAAAGCCGCCGTGACTGTTCGCCCTGCCAAAGGGCGTCAGGTACGCAAAGAGAACGGCCAGATCATACCGAAGGACGGTATCGATGTGGTGCTAACGAGCTATTACCGTCGTCGTATTAGCGACGGCGACCTTATCGCCATTCAATCTTTAGGAGACAAATAATTATGGCTATTTCTTTTGACAATATTCCCGCGACGCTACGCAATCCAGGGACGTACATTGAGTTCAATAACGAGCTGGCAGGCGCGTCGTCCACTATGTTCAAAGTGGCCATTGCCGGTCAGCGTTTGAATACAGGCACACAAGCGGCGGGCATTCCGGTGCGTGTAACCGATCCGACTCAAGCAACGGCCTTATTTGGTCAAGGCTCGATGTTGGCGGGTCAATGTGCGGCGTTTTTGAATGCCAATACCGATACCGAAATGTGGGCGATTGCCCTAGACGACAACGCCAGCGGCACTGCAGCAGCGGGCTCGATTACCGTCGCAACCGCTCCGATTAGTGCGGGCACAGTGGCCCTGTATGTGGGTGGCACACGCTTAAGTGTGGGAGTAAGTGTCGGTGATTCGGTGGCAACCGTTGCCTCGTCCATTGCGGCACAAATCAACGCGGCATTGGATCTGCCTTTTATGGCAAGCGCAGCGGATGCGGTGGTGACCGTTACGGCGCGTCACAAAGGCGAAGTCTTTAATGGCTTGGATCTGCGCGCCAGCTTCTACGACGAAGCCATGCCGTCTGGTTTGACGCTTTCGTTTGCAAATCTATCTGGCGGTGCGGGTAACCCAGATGTGTCAGTGGCCCTGGATGCCATGGGTGATGAGTGGTTCAACTGGATGGTCTGTCCGTTCACGGATACCGCCAACCTGGTGTCTCTTGAGACGGAATTGGGCGATCGCTTTGGCCCTATGCGTCAGATTGGTTGTCGTGCCTTTATTGCTTTTGCCGGCACTCATGGGGAAACCGGTACGTTTGGCTCAAAACGCAATAGCCCACACGTAAGCTGCATGGCAACGGGCACTAGCCCAACGCCGACTTATTTGGTGTCGGCGATTAACGCGGCGGTGGCGGCGAAAGCCTTGGCGATTGATCCAGCACGACCACTGCAAACCTTGGTATTGAAAGGCATGTTGGCACCAAGTCGCCATCAGCGTTGGAGCCAAAGCGAGCGCAACTTGTTGTTGTTCGATGGTATTTCCACCTTCACCGTGGGCAGCGATGGCACTTGTCGCATTGAGCGTCAAATCACCATGTATCAAAACAACGCCAGCGGCCTTAGCGACGCCAGCTATTTGGACATCTGTACACCAGAAACCTTGGAGCGCATTCGTTACGAACAGCGTTTGATGATTTCGCAACACTATCCACGTCATAAATTGGCGAGCGATGGCACGCAATATGGCGCGGGTCAGGCGATTGTTACGCCGCAGATTATTCGTGGTCAGCTGCTGTCTTTGTACCGCTCTATGGAACAAAAGGGCTGGGTTGAGGATTTTGATACCTACACGGAAAAACTCATTGTGGAACGCGATGCAGACGATGCGAACCGTCTGAACTGGCGCGATACACCGAACCTGGTGAACCAATTGCGTGTGAGTGCAGGCAAACAACAATTCATCATTTAACTCAGCGGGGCCTTTTCTACAAAGGAAAGGCTCACCGTTTTTAATCCGAGCGTTCAACAGAGCGCTTGAAACAATGCTTAACAAGTAGGAGCAAAGACATGGCTAAGGTCGCAAAGAAACTGTATTTCGATATTCCAACGATTGGACGCGTGAACTCGCTGTCTGGCGCAACGTTTAACCCAGGCGGCAGCAAGCGTGATGCCGTGATGGCCGACACCGGTGTGGCAGGCTTTACCGAGGAGCCAGTGGCCCCATCGTGTGAATTCAAAATCGTTAATACCAGCGATATCGATCAAAACCTGTTGCGTAATTTGGTGGACGTGAATGTCACCGTACAAGACGACAACAACAAAGTGTGGGTCATCAACGGCGCTTGGATGACCGAGCCACCGGTGTTATCCGGCGGTGAATACAGCTGCAAAATGCAAGGCATCAGTGCGGATTTGGTGAAGTAATCCCGATTCGTCGCCATTGGCACAGAGCAACACATAGCAAGGGTGGGCGCTTAGGCATAAGCGCCCCGTGAGACCATTGATTAGAGGAAATCATCATGCATCAAGTCACGTTAGAAAAAGGCCTTATGGTCGGAGAAAAACAGCATCTTAAGGCCACTTTGCGGCCGTTATCAGCGGGGGACATCATCGCCGCCATGGAGGAATCCGAGCGAGTGATAATGGCCCCCAATGGGGAAGGCAAGTTTGAGCCCACTTTATTGCTGTCCAATGCCTTAATGGGCGTCAACACACTGCGTCGCCAAGTGGCCTCCCTTGGGGAGATCCAAGGGCCACTGGAAGTCGAGCAGTTCAAGCTGTTGTCGGATGTCGATTTGGACTTACTGCAAAAGGGCGTGACGGCGATGGACATGGCGACCGCTAAGGCAATGGTTGAACGGGGGCGAGATGTCGCTACGGGCTCAGACGATTGAGCGAGCTTTAGTGCTTTTCTCAACTCGACTCCCTTGGACTCGTAGCGATTTTCTTTCCATGACAGAGCGCCAGCTAGTGCGCCTGTCTAGCAATCTCAAAGGGATTAAGTAGGTATTTATGAGCGATCTAAAGGCATCTCTTGCGATGGGGACAGCGGAGAACTTTGTACAGCGTGCCCAGCAGTATGCGGATGCGGTGTCAGCAATGGGCCAGCGAGGCAAGCAGGTAATGGGTGCCTTTAGCAGCTCGTTAGGGCAGGCATCGGCTTTTATTGAGCGTTTACAAGCGCAACTGGGTGAGCCCACAAAAAAAGACGACAAAACAGGGCAGGACGCGAGCGATAAGGCAGAAAATTCCCCGCTAGATAAGGTACTGGAACAAGCTGAAAGCCTCGTGAATGAGCTTTCCCATGCCGTGGATACAACGTCGACAGTGATCGACGGGGTGTCTAACGCCGCTGGTGAAGTCAACGAGTTTTCTTCGGCATCGGTATCGGCATGGCAAGCCATTACCAGCAATAAGTCGAAAACCAGTAGTGAATACTGGAGTGGCGTATTTCAAAGCGTTAGCAACGCATACAAAGAAGGCAAAGACGTGGTGACTTCCGTGCAAACGGTGGTCGACACGTTATCAGGCAAGGCTTTGGATAAAGGTAAAGAGGCGAAGAAACCGACTGTCTCCACCTCCCCTTTATCCAAAGACGTCTTGGCAACGAACGCAGAAACAGCGTTAACAGAACATAGGCTTGCTGGTGGGGCGAATAACAAAGGGGCGACGCCAGCGGCGAATGTGCAGCGCGTCTTTGTGGTCAACATGCCGAAATCTGGGGCGTTCGCAGTACAGCGCGATCAAACCAATAACACCAGCGAGCCTTCTTGGCTAGACCAGATCAAAAGTGCCGTCGATATCGGCAAGGATCTGTTGGATCTAGGCAAGGGCATTAAAGACTTTCGTAATGGCGGCACAAAAGGCGAGTCCCTGTTGGACTTGAGTGATATCGCTGGCCTGAACGAGAACAGCGGCTCAAAAGCCCATGGTAAACCACAGAGTTTGTTGCCGCATTTAGTGGAAAAAGTGGATGCGGATTTTGACAAGCCTGCGGTGCCTGCGAAGCGTTTTCAGCCATCGAAATGGATAAAGGGCATTAAGGGCAATGGTGTTGTCAACGCCCTGGCGGGTTCAGCTGAGCTGGCGGAGGTGTGGAATAGCGATGCCAGCGTGAAGGAGAAGGTCAAGCAATCCGGCGGTGTGGTGGGCTCGGTCGTCGGGTCTGGCTTAGGTACTTGGGGCGGTGCAGCGGCAGGGGCCGCCATTGGCTCGGTGGTACCAGTGATTGGCACGGCGGTGGGTGGACTTATCGGTGGCGTTTTGGGCTCCATGGGCGGCGGTGCTGTTGGGGAATCCTTAGGCAGCCGTTTAACCAGCTGGTTCACCGGTGACGATGAGGAGAAGGCGCCTAGCACAGCAAGTAAGCCCAACGCACAGGGGGCGGCAGATGCCGCGCTAGATAAAGTGCACGGAGAAATCAAAATCAGCGTGGAAGACAAGCGTGTAACGGTGTCGTCGGTGACGGCCCATAACCTGAACTTGTCCATCGCAGGAAGTTCAATGGGAGGCCATCCATGACGTGGCGAGATCGATTACAGCAAGGCACCTTTCGTGGTGTGCGCTTTTTTACCGAGCAGGCCAGCGGCCAAGCCGGTCGACGGGTGGCGGTACATGAGTACCCGCAACAGGACGTGTATTTTGCGGAAGATTTAGGCAAAAAAGCCGAGTCTGAACGTTTGACTCTCTTTGTTGCAGGGCAGGACTACGACCTGGCGCGCAATCAATTGATGCAAGCCTTGAATAAGCCTGGGGCGGGTAAGTTGGTGCACCCCTATCTTGGCACCTTGATGATTCAGGTAACGGATTACGACTGGACCATCAGTACGCAACGGGGCGGATACTGCCAATTCACCGTGCAATATGTGCGGGCTGGGGCTTTATCTTTCCCTGTGTCGATCAGCAGCGCCAGTGTGTTAGCTAAGGCGATTGACCAAGCGTCGCAAACGGTACAAGCGGATTTTGCCAAGATGTTTAGCGTCGATAAAAACGCGTCTTTTGTGGAAGACGCAGCGCGGGATTTACTGCAGCAAGGCGCCACCTTACTGAGTCATTTAAACGGCCAAATGATGGGATTACTGACGCCGTTATCGCAGGTAGGGAGCAAGGTAGCGGACAAGATCGACGATTTTGTCGGCAAGCTGGACGACTATCTGACGAACCCAGAAGCACTGGCCAAAGGAGTGAGCGAAGTCGTGAGCACGGTGTTTGACGACATGGACGACATGAAAGCCGTGTTGTCTGGCTATCAAGAGACTTTGGACACCTTCGCGACGGATCTGACCAAGCAAGTGAATACCGTGACCATGACCTTTAATCGGCAACAGGAAGCCTTGAACAAAGCGGCGTTGAATACCCTGTTTACGGCCAACGCGACCTTGTCCATGGCCCAGGCCATGGTCACGCAAACGGGCTTGTTTACCACCTTAAATGAGGCGCGTAAAACGCGGGATCTGGTGTTGGCACAAATCGACGATTTGATCGAAGTGGGCACGGATCAAGCCTACGAGGCGTGGGCGGATGTGCAAACCGCCATTATGAAACGCATTGATGAGCTGGAGCCTAACTTAGCGACGGAAGCGACAACGCAATTAGAGCAATCCGTCCCTGCGTTGGTGATGGCTTACAACCTCTATGGGGATGCCCGTCGTGAGTTGGAGTTTATCCGCCGTAATGGATTACCCAACCCTTGTAGCGTGCCCGCTGGTGTGGACCTGGAGGTGCTGAAATGAACGAATTACAGCATGTGTTTGGTGGCAAGGAGGGCGCCACTGATCGATTGTTGGTGAGCATTGATAACAAGGTGCATCGCTTTTGGACGCAAGCCACCATTGCTCGCTCCATGGAGCGGGGGGCCCATTCGTTTGAGTTGTCCCTGACGGACAGCATGGAGGCCACTGGCCTAGGCGGCCACAGCGCGTCAGCCCGTGCTGTGCAACCCGGTATGAGCGTCACCGTGTACGTCAACGATGAGCCCATCATTGCGGGTTATATCGACGATGTGAACGTCTCCTACTCCAGTAAGAGCCATCAACTGAACGTGACGGGGCGCAGCAAAATCGGCGACTTGATCGATTGCACCACCGTGGGTAAGCAATTTCAGGTCGGACAAACTCTGGCGGGCATTGCTCGTCAATTATGTGCGCCTTTTGGAATTGAGGTCAGCGTGGCAGACAGTGCCAAAGACGCCGCCAATGAAGTGTTCAAGAGTGATCAAATGTTGGATCTTGGGCAATCCATTTGGGAATTTCTCGAAGGGTTAGCGCGTTTGAAAGCCGTGCTCCTGGTATCGGATTGGTCAGGGAATTTGCAGATTACCCGAGCGGGAGCGGACTTGGCCGAGGTGGCCTTGGTACTTGGAGAAAACATCCAAAGTGCTTCTGGCCACTTCAGTGCCCGTGGGGTGTTCAGCGAATACACGGTGACAGGGCAACAGATGAAAACCCCATCGACGAATCAAGATGCCAAAGCCATTACCCAGAATCAGGCCAAGGTAACGGCAGCGGGGCGCTATCGTCCGTTTGCCTTGAGCGCCGATGGACCAGCGGATGTGGCTGCCTGTGAAACACGGGCTAAGTGGCAGAAAAATGTGAATGAAAGCCGCGCCAAAACCATGACTTATACCGTGCAAGGCTGGCGACAAACACCGAATGGCACGCTTTGGGCACCCAATGCCTTGGTCTCGGTACAAGACCCTTGGATGGGCTGGGATGGGGAGCTGTTGATCACGGAAACCCGTTTGATGCTCAACGAAGGCGGCTCGACAACGGAGATTCATCTGTTGCCAAAAGGGGCGTTTGATCTCAAGCCCGTTAAGGGGAAGTAAGCATGGATATGGTAAACAGTTTAGTTCGGAAAATCCGCCGTTTGGCGGGGCGTGCCTTGATTCGTCGAGTGCGATACGCCAATAAGATTCGCTACTTTCAAGTCCAGCAAGAGGGCGGCATGCCCCTCGACAATGTGGAGCATATGGAGCCCTTTGGTTTTACCTCGCATCCTTTGCCGAATGCGGAAGCCGTGGTGCTGGCCTTTAATGGCAATGGCTCCAACAGCGTCGCCATTATGGCGGGAGACCAGCGTTATCGCTTGGTGATCGACGAAGGGGAAGCGGCGGTTTACAACCACCATGGGGACAAGGTGCATCTGAAAAAAGACCGCACCATCAGCGTGGAAGCGGCCACTAAAGTGGAACTGGTGACGCCCCACACCCATATGACAGGCAAGTTGACCGTGGCTGAGACGATTGAGGCTCAAGGGCACATCACCTCGCAAGACAAAATCACCGCTGCGAGCGTGGTGCAAGGGGCCAGCTTTGTCAACGCCGCTGGCTCAGGAAGCATGGGAGAAGACGGCACCATGCAGGTGAAAGAGGTGGTCGCCAACGGCATTAGCTTGAAAAAACATACCCATATGGACGCAGAAGGGCGTCCGACAAATCCCCCGACAGGAGGTTCGTAATGATGATTTCTTTAGCTTACAGCAATGAACTTGGCGGTTTAGACATCGTCCCCGCCACCGACGACGCGCTGACTTGGCTGGACAATGCAATTTCCATCTCGCTCTTTACCGATGCGCGAGCCAGTGACGATGATCTCTTGCCCGATGGCAGCCAAGACAAACGCGGCTACTGGGGCGATATGGATTTGCCCGATAAGCAAAGCTTGGGCAGCAAGCTGTGGTTGTTGAGCCGTAGCAAGATTACCCAAGAAACGCTCAACGCCATGCACGATTACCTCACCCAAGCGGTGCAGTGGCTGATCGACGAAGGGCACTTGCAGGCGATCAATATCAAAGTGGAGCGGGATAGGGCAACACAACAAGGGGTTGGGGTTCCGAATCGAGTGAATTTTCGCTTGGATTGCCAACTAAATAATGGCGAGTGGGTGTCGGTTTTTAGAGCACACGACATAACAAATGGAGAGTAAAAGATGGCTTTTTCACGCCCAACACGAACAACAATTCAAGCCCGTGTCGCCGCTGACATAGAGCGACACAGTGGTCAAAAAGCCACTCGCCGAGGGGATGTGTATTACCCATTGGCACAGGCGGTGGCCGGGGCAGCCCATGGTTTGCATGGGCACCTGCAATACAACGTCGACCAATTATTTGACGACACATGCGACGATGACAACTTGCTGCGCCGCGCCGCTGAGATGGGGATCTATCGAACCCATGCCTCTCGCGCGTCGGGCACGGCGACGATCACCGGGAATAACGGCGCCACCGTGCTGGTGGACACCTTATTGCAAACCGACGACGAGGCGACCTATCGCGTCACCCAAGCGGCCACCATTGCCGATGGTCAAGCGGTACTTGCCTTGACGGCAGTCAATGCGGGCAGTACGGGCAACTTACCGGCAGGCAGTACATTGCGCTTTGTCAGTACCCAGTTGGATATCGACGTGGAGGCCTCCGTCATCAGCCTTACGGGCGGTAGCGATATGGAGGCTATCGATCGAGTGCGCAAGCGCCTAGCCGAACGCCGTAAAAACCCCAGCATGGGTGGCAATAAGGCGGATTACATCACCTGGACCTTAGCGGCCCATAACGATGTGACACGGGCCTGGTGTTATCCCCATGAATTGGGACTGGGGACGGTGACGGTGCGCTTTGTCACGGAGGATTTACCGTCGCCCGTGGCCAGTGAGGCACATCTTGCCGCGGTGAAGGCGTATATCGATGAAAAGCGCCCCGTCAGCATGAAACAGCTTTATGTCTTTCCGGTGATCGCGAAGCCTTTGGACATTCGTTTTACCACGGTTGCGCCGAACACCGCCGCTGTACGAGCTGCCATCATCGCTGAGTTAAAGGACTTACTTCGTCGTAAAGCCGAGCCTGGTGGCACCTTGTTTTTGAGCCAAATACGGGAAGCCATTTCCCTGGCCTCAGGGGAAGACAACCACGTGATTGACTTAACCCATGATGTCACCTGTGGCACGGGTGAGTTTCTGGTATTAGGAGAGATCTCATGGGCAGCAGGCTAACGAATCAAACAACGGCGATGAATCAATCATTCGCCAAGCCAGTGCTCAGCGAGCCAGTCAGCGAATACCAGCATGCTTTACTGGCGCTCTTGCCCCGGGGTAACGCCTGGGCCAAGGTGCCAGATTCTCAGTTGGGTAGGCTGATGGCAGGCATTAGCGAAGAGTTGGCGCGAGTGGATCAGCGGGCGTTGGATGTCTTAAAAGAATCCCACCCCAGCCAAGCCTATGAAACCTTTGCTCAATGGGAGGCGGAGTATGGTTTGCCCGATCCTTGCAGCGGGGTGGATCCCTCCTATCAGGAGCGGTTGGCGGCTTTGCTGCAAAGCTATCGTATGAAGGGCAGCCAGAGCCGAGAGTTTCTGATCGAGATCGCCGCCATCATGGGGTATCAGATCACCATTACCGAATACCAAACGGCTCGCTACGGCCAGCCTTACGGCAGTTTGTATGGGGGTGAAGATTGGGCCTTTACTTGGCAAATTAACGCGGCGCAATACAGCCCAAAAACACGGCACTATGGCGATCCATGGGGGGATAGATATCGCACCTGGAGCAACCAACGACTCGAATGTGTGTTCAACCGCCTAAAACAGGCCCATACACACATTATTTTCAAATATATCGAAGAGAAATAATTATGGACTATCCAAAAAGAGATGACCTTCCAAACGGAAGATTTACCGACGGTGATCCGGCTCACAATATTCTCGCCAGTCGGGACAGCGCCGAACAAATGAATGCGGTGTATGACGAAATTCGCGCCGCCATTCAGGCGGGAGGGTTGACGCCGGATGTGAATGATAATACACAGCTTTCGAAGGTTCTGAAGCAATTTGTTGCAAAGAATGTTCAGGGGGATGGCCTTGGTAATACCGTTTCAGGTATTCGGGGAGAAATAACAACAGAAGATTTTTTTGTGGATAGAAAGCCTGGGCTTTACAAAGTTCAAAATGCTTCATCTTCTCCAAATCCCAATAGACCTCCTGTTGATACCTGGGGAGGAAGTGAGCTTTATGGCACATTGATGGTAGATCGTTGTGAGTTTTTCGGGGAAAAAAGAGCCGTCATGATGTTTACGTCTACTGAAAGCGAAATGTTTTGTTGCTGTTCTAATGCTGACTCTTATGGCGAGTGGGTGGCGATTACTCCATACCATCAACGCTCCCATATAAAAGTTGCTTCAGGAAGCGAAAATGCGATTGTTTTAACGAGTCAACCTGGGGAAAAGAAGGTTAAGCTCTTTAAAGGAGATGATGAATTTCAATTTTATGTGCCTTTAACAAACACAACTGGAGCTGTGTCTTTAGCCATAGATGGGATTGGACCAGTTTCCATTGCCAATGTGGTAAATGCGAATCAGTTAATTAAAGGCGCTTTAGCCACCGTCAGATTCTTAGAAGGCAAGTTTTGGCTGGTTCGTCAAGTCAACCCGAAAACGGGCAATGATGTAAAAGATATCGGAAAGCTAATCGTTGATACGACCGACCATGTGGAATCGGGGGAAATCATGTTAGATGGCTCTTCACTCAGTCGTGCGGAGCATCCCATTTATTGGGCCAAAGTACAGACTATCTCCAACCTAATAGATCAATCTCAAAAAAACACAGATCCTCAAGCCTACGCTGGCTACTACGGCACAGGAGATGGAATTACAACTTTTACTATTCCAACACTGAGTGGGGAGTTTATTCGAGGCTACGACAATGGGCGTGGTGTAGATGTTGGAAGGGTTTTTGGTGCTTTTCAGAATGATGAATTTGGTTCTCACTCCCACCAAGCTGGCGCAGCTGGAAATTCATCAGCAATAGGTGATATTTCATTTTCTGGCTGGCGTGCTTGGGTTAAAGGAGGAGGTGTGTCTCAATTAGATGCAACAGGAGATGAGATAAATGCATTAACTATGTCTGGAGGGAATGAGACCCGGCCTCGAAATATTGCTTACTTTTTCAAAACACGATTATAAGGAGAGATCAAAATGCAATTATATACTTTTAAACAAGGCGAGACTTACCCTGTTTTTGTTGGGCAACTAGAAGCCGCTATCGATTCCGTAACGGGAAAAGAATTGATTCCCGCTTATGGTACGCAAGAACCAATCATTGATGAACAATCAGACTTTCAACGCTACTTCAAAGGCGGTAAATGGCAATACGTTGTCGATCATATCGGTAAGGAATATTGGGATGCCGATGGCACCAAGCACACCATTTCTGAATTGGGTGTAGAGGTACCAAAAGAGGCGCTGTTAGAGGCCCCTGTGATTCCTCCTAGCACAGAAGAGCTAGCGGCTCAGGCCCGTGCCAAACGCGATGCTTTGGTGGATAGAGTGACACGTGAAATTAACCGCTTGGAAGACGCGGGCAAAGACGCCAAAGCATGGCGAGACTATCGTGTCGTCTTACGAAATGTGCCAGAACAAGCAGGCTTCCCACAAGAGATTGATTGGGGCAAACAGCCAGCGGCTTTCACTGGAAAATAGGAGTGTAAAATAAAAGCGACTAGTTAAAGCTGAAAATCGCTCTGTCACTGATCTCTAACAGAGGGGACTTGTCCCTTCTATGAACCATTATTCCTCGCAAGAGAGTGTTGCCCTGTTGGATATAAAACAGTGCTTCACTCTCTTTTTTGCAAGCCTATCTCTCTAAGAGGATAGGTAACGAATACATTCAAAGGAGACAGTCGATGAACTACCCAGACAGCAATGATCTTTACCAAGGCAAATTTACTGATGGCGACCCACTAACAGGCCTTCCTGCTAGCCAAGATTCCGCTGAACAAATGAATGCGGTATACGACGAGCTGATTAATCTAATTCGAGAAGGGGATGTGGTCGAAAATGTCAGCGCCTTATCCCAGCTTGCTTTATCTGTGAAAAACCAAATACGTGGCACCTCCGTTATGACCACCACGGGCGATGCGAATGACATCCAATTGACCTCACCTGCTGGTAAGCAAACCGTCCAAGCGCTAAAAGACTATGACAAAATTTACTTTCGAGTAAATCTTTCAAATTCGCAGAGTAACGTCACCCTGACTATCGATGGACTAGCTCCTATTGCCCTGTCCAATGTAGTAGGCGCGAATCAGCTGTTACAAGGCGCATTGGTGACCGTCACTTACCTCGATGGCCGCTTTTGGCTCACCGAACAGATTAATCCCAAAACCGGCAACGATGTAAACGACATCGGCAAACTCATCGTCGACACCACCAACCATACGGCTACTGGGGAAATCGTGCTCGATGGCTCAACACTGAGCCGTACTGAGCACCCCATCTATTGGGCCAAAGTACAGACCATCTCCAACCTAATCGATCAAGCCCAAAAAGACGCCGACCAGAAGACTTATGCTGGTTATTATGGCACTGGTGATGGGGAAACGACTTTTACCATTCCAACACTGGGTGGTGAGTTTATTCGTGGCTACGATAATGGACGTGGTGTGGATGCCGGGAGAAGTGTTGGTAGCTTCCAGTCCAGTATGACATCTATTCCTGATGGTGTGATTATACGAGTTGGATCATTTGGTAATGATGATGGTGCATATGACTCAAATGGAATATCAAATACTCGTAATGTGAATGATCAATCTCCAGCTCCTTGGGGGAATTCTAGTACTAAATATTATGAAACTCGTCCTCGTAATATTACATATTTTTTCAAAACCCGCCTATAAAAACCAATAGCGATTCTCTAAGCCCAGCCGAGATACTTGCTCTGCTGGGCTTTTTTTACGTCTCTTATTTCTATCTTAAAAAGCTAACACTGAACCCTGACAGACAGCACCCATCGCGCTTTCCCTGCATTATAAATACCAAGAAAAGCGGCGGGTTTTGCTCAAAACAAGTCTACCTCTTTTCTTTTTCTTCTCTCAATAAGCGATACCTTGCACCAGCCGCCTTCTGCGTCTGACTCGCTGATTGGAGTAATGACCAAAAATAGGAGACAGTCAATGAACTACCCAGATAGTAATGACCTTTATAACGGCAAATTTACCGATGGTGATCCAGCTGAGGGGCGATTAGCCAGCATTGCATCAGCGGAACATATGAACGCGGTTTATGATGAGTTGATTAACGTTATTGAAGGGGCAGGGGAAATCCCGAACCATACAAACCGTAACCAGCTACTTGGCGCGATCAATAGACTTAGAAAAGACGAGTTATATGATACTGCGACAGATTATTTTGCTACTCAAGGGCGTAAAAACATCTTAGTTAATGGAAAGCCTCAGGTATGGCAAAACGGAGAGTCATTTTCGTCAACAGGATACACGGCAGATCAATGGTATACGGTTCTCTCTTCAGCGACTTGCATTCGTGATCCTGACCCTAAAAAGGGCATGTTGATTATCATAAACAGTGACAATGGTGATGGTCAGTTTCATCAATTGCTAGAACAGTTGGCAGTCAAGCGATTAAGGGGTCATACGCTAACCTTTAGTGCGGAATATGCCGTTAATGCGGCTTTTCGAGGTGACTTAAAACTAGAAGTTTTTTATTCAAATAACAGCGATATGGAGCCTTCCGTCAACGCGTCGATTGGGCATAAAAGCTTTACTCCTTTGTCTTCTAGTACAGGAGTCGAGTCTTTTACCTTTGACGTTCCTACGGATGCAGTAGGGTTGCGAGTGGCATTGCTTCCAGTGTCAAATCAACCGAAAGGGGCAGAAATGGCGCTTTATAATGCTCAACTTGAATTAGGAGAAAAGGCAACTAGGTTTGAATACAGCCATTATTCTGATGAATTGATACGCTGCTTTCGCTACTTTTATAAACGAGATAAGCGTATTCATCTTCACTCATATACTGGCAGTACCTATAACCACGATGTGATGTTCCCTACGGCAATGAGAAGTTTGCCGTCCGTTTCATTAATTGGTGTATACGGAAATGTTGTCGCTCTGTTTAGTGTAAGTACATATAACTGGAGTGTGCTAGGGATCTATCTTCACAATAATGATAAAGGTAGTACTTCGGGAAATTATGTCAATGGGCTTATCGCAGACGCTAGGCTGTAAGGAGAGAATAGTATGAACATTTTAAGTGTAAAAGCATGTAGCAATGGCTACTTGGTTAATAAAGAAACTTTTGTACCTAACGATTTGGCAAACGCCCATTACTTAAAGGTTCAGCAATGGATTGCTTCAGGTAATACAGTCGAAGATGAGTTTACTGAAGCTGAGCAGCTAGAGCAGAAAAAGACGTCGGCTAACGTGGAATGCACTCGTCGTATCAACGCAAAATGGGATCAAATTGGCCAAATTAATGCATCCCTTGGAGTGTACAGCAAAGAGGAGAGTGCCGCATGTGCAGACTGGATAGCACAAAATAGAGGCGCTTTGATGAACCTATTAAAGCGCGAAGATTTAGTCCGTCTAGATATCAGTGATGATCAACATTGGCCTGTTTGATTTTTGTCCCAATAAACACTGATGAAAACATAGTCTACAACAGGAATTAAACCTTCCAATCTAATTCAAAAGCGGCCTATCTTAACCATAGATAAGCCGTTTTTTTGTGATGCCAATTATTACGGAAAACACTGACATAAACAGCAGTACATGACAGAGCGGACTAACTCACAATTTAGTATGCCATTTTAGACGTTATAAAACGGTTTTCTTTAGTTGGTCGATGGTTTGTTTTTGGTATTCCACAAAGTCGGCGCTCGGTTGCTGTAAGCTAATGAATTTTAACAGCGGGTCTTCAACGTCTGTTTTGTGTCCCGATAATGCTTCCATGGTTGCTAAACCACAAAAGGGCACATAACTTTCTGCATAGCCTCCCTCATGGGCCAATACTAATCGACCTTCACAGAGTTGCTCGGCTGCTTTTTTGAGCATTGTTGTCATTGCTCGGAAGGTATTGCTGTGAGCTTGCATTCTCGCTAGAGGGTCAACTGCGTTGGCATCATAACCACAAGCAACGATGATTAAGTCTGGCTTATATGCTTCTAATGCTGGTAGTACAATTTGTTCGAAAGCATAGATATACGCATCGTGACCACTACCGGGTAGCAGGGGGATGTTAATATTATACCCTTCGCCTTTTCCTACTCCTCGGTCGTTCGCGCCGGAATAACCAGGCGGAAAGCAATTTTCTTGATGAAGAGAAATGCTGAGCACATCATCACGTTCTAGGTATATATGCTGAGTACCATTACCATGGTGTACATCCCAGTCGACAACTGCAACGCGCCCTAGGTTGTGTTTCGCTTTTGCTTTTTCAATGGCAATAGGGATGTTTGCTAGAAAACAAAACCCCATTGCTTCGTTAGGTAGGCAATGGTGGCCTGGTGGTCTGCATAATGCGTACGCATTGATCACTTTCCCTAACATAACGTCCTCTACCGCTTGGCTTACTAATCCAGACGATAAACAGGCAATTTCAAAGCTGCCGTTGCCAATGCTTGCATTGGGGCCGAGTTCTCCACCGTTGAGATCACTTAACTCTTTGAATTTTTTAAGATAGCTTTCTGGGTGAATACGTCGTAAATCTTCATAATCAGAAGGAGAGGCGCCATTTACGTTAAGTTTTTGAGTCAAACCCGAGCGGTCCATTAGATTTTTCAAGCGTCGTTTTGTCTCGGGAGACTCAGCATGGCTGGAGCCAGACGGCGGTTGTACCCAGCCTCCAATAGGAAGGGGGCCGACGTAGGATCCAGCAACGTGCCAGAAACAAGTCTCATCATAATAAAAGCCTGTAGTTTTCATTTTATGTTCCTTTTGTGTGTTTTTGAACGTAGTTAGCCCCAAGCGGCATTTTAGTGCTTGTGAGGATTTCTTATTAGAAGGTTGTTATTTGAGAACTGAGCTATGAATTGGCTAAGAGCTATTTGTCTTGGGTATTTCGGCTAATAAACGACTGATATCGGCCTTATTGTGTACTTCAAGTTTGGTATAAATGGATTTTATGTAGTATCGGACGGTATTGGGTGAAATGCCTATTTCTTGGGCGATTTCTTTGTAGGTAAAGCCTTGTCCAAAGCGGAGAGCCACTTCTTTTTCCCTGGTTGATAGTTGATCAATGGCAGAGATGGGGTGGGCAAGCAGTAGAAAAACATCGTCCTTCGCTTGAATATCAATGACCAGATGACGGCCATTAATGCTCTTTTGAGTAGGGTTAAAGGGTAATTGTGGTCCATGCCAATCTGGGTATTCTGTTTGAATTAATTCAGCAAAAGCCGGCTCGCTACTGCGTAAAAGACCATTGTTATCACAGGTGGCAAGTACAACATCGGTACCATTTTGGGAGCCAAAAAGTGCGTGACAGTTTCGAATATGATTAATGGATGAAGCCGCAAGTAAATGGGGCATTAATGCTTGAAAGAGTTGTTGCTCCAATGTTGAAAACATCGGTGCGTATTTGTCTCGATATATACTTAGGTGGTTGCCTAGTCCAGAAATTGTATCATTGTGTTGCACACACATGATTTTGTTAAAATGAAACTCATGACCAAGTTTTATTAAATGCTCTGACACCTTGTCAGTTTGTAGATTTATACTAATGGCCTCACCGAAGTTTTTTTGAACCAATTCGATGGTATTGTCAAAAAAACGCATCTTATGCCACGCATCGAAATAGTTGTCCGGCAAGTTGTAGAAGTAGCAACTGTGCATTGCGCCAGGTGTATAGATGATCTCAGAGCCTCTGCCCCACCAAGCCGACTTAAAGGGAATCATTGATTGAAGACATTCTAGTATCGTTTCCAGAAAACGTTCCAAAGGTTCTTCACGTGCCAACCGATAGACCTCAAGCAGCGTTCTACTGAAAGCGTCGATAATGGCGCCCTCGGAAGTAAAATAGTGATCTAATTTTGGCATTTCGACTCCAGTCTGAGCGATCCTAAAATTGACTATAAATTGATCTTATCCCTATTTTTGATCGGTAAATACCCTACAGATGTAGGGGGAGTGGTAAAAAATAAGCGGGTTTCAAGCTGAAATGTTATGTAAACAGACATTTTCTGGTTGGGTCTTTTGTATGAGCAACTTAACTTATGTTAAGCGGGAGAGTGATGCATTAACAAAGAGAGGAAGCGCTTCCTTGCATTGAGTTTTGGTCTTCCTTTAACCCCTTTATTCCAAATTACCTATCGATTAATGCATTGTCTTAGGGTGTGCTTGTCGTGCTGTTTGTTCCAGTCGCGCTGTTTGTTCCAGTTGTAGTATCTGTTCCTGTTGTAGTGTCTGTCCCTGTGGTATCCGAACTTTGTGATTTGAGTCGATCAAGATCCCGCTGTTGAATGGCATCGTCTAGTTTCATTGGCTCGAAGTAAAGTAGGGTGCCGATAATAGGGTGGTCAAGATAGTTTAGTTTTTTGCTGGCAGTCTTATTTTTCAGCTCAACATTTAACACTTGAGTAGGCATGGGACCAAGGGGTTGATCGCTTGCTTGTCCTGAACTGTCTTGATTGCTACTTTGAAGGTCTGTGCTGTCGTTACTTGTACCCTCTGGCGATGTGGTTTCTGGAAGTGGCGTAAAGAGATAGTGATGGTATTTGATGTCTGTTTCTAAGTAGTGAGCATAGCGAACAGAGATGGTGCCAGTTAGCTCAGGGTAGCCATTAGTGTTGGCATCACTGTGAAACGATTCATGGATAACATCGCCTCTTTTGTCAAAAATCAAAATCCACCGTTCATTGATTAGCACTGGAGCATGTGGAGCAATTTTATTTTTAAAGTCATCAAAAGGAACGTACAAGGGTTCAATATCGGCCCCTTTGGATGAGTTGTCGGCCGTGTTAGTGTTGTCTACGGGATATTGCGGGAGCGCACTAGGGTCTTTGACCTTTTGGTAAGTAATCTGCTCACTAGAGGCATAGCTAGGCCATATAAAAGTCAATAAATAAGCCTGATAGGCTCTGGCAGTATCTGGGTCGATATCGTTACTGCCAGCGGCGAATAGGGGGGTACTGAGTGATATCAGTGCGAGTAAGAGTATGTAATATCGTTTCAATGTAATTGTTCCAGCGTTTTGTAGGTTTGTTGAAAGCGCTCTTCTGCGCTGCTCATTGTTGCCATGTATTTTAACGTATCTGATCCAACCAATTTGTATTGGTTTGGTTTGGTTTGTATAAGCTTGATCAGTTTCATTGGATCAACAGGGGTTTTACTGCTGAAAAATATTTTACCCTCTTTTTGATTCGCTTCAATTTTTGTAATGCCAAGCTTTTCTGCTTTAAGTTTGATGTCTGCTTGACGGAACAAATTTTTTGTGGGATCTGGCAATAAACCAAAGCGATCAATCATTTCCACTTGTAACTCTTTCAATTCTTCATCGGTTGAAGCATTGGCAATGCGTTTATACAGAATTAAGCGCGAATGTACGTCACCTAAATAATCTTCTGGTATCAATGCCGGAACACGCAAGTTGATGTCGGTTTGTGCCGGAGAGCTAATATCCACATCAGGAGATTCACCATTTTTTAGGGATTTGACGGCTCGATCAAGCATGTCCATAAATAAGGAGAAGCCAACGTGCTCAATGTGTCCGCTTTGCCCTTCGCCTAATAGTTCCCCCGTGCCGCGAATCTCTAAGTCATGGGTTGCTAAGGTAAAACCTGCACCAAGGGTATCGGCCATGGTGATGGCTTCAAGACGTTTTTCTGCATCTTTGGTGAGTTTTCTGTCTTTGGGTGTCAATAAGTAGGCATATGCTTGGTGATGAGAACGGCCAACGCGTCCACGTAGTTGATGGAGTTGGGCCAAGCCAAACTTGTCCGCTCGTTCGATGATAATGGTGTTGGCGTTAGGGATGTCTATCCCTGTTTCAATAATGGTCGAACACACTAATACATTGGCGCGTTTGTGGTAGAAATCGGACATCACTTGCTCGAGTTCTCGTTCGCGCATTTGTCCATGCCCGACCAGTACCCGAGCCTCAGGTATGAGTTCGCTTAGCTCTTGCGCGGTTTTTTCAATGGTTTGAACTTCATTATGTAGGAAATAGACTTGGCCGCCACGATGTAGCTCACGCAGGATAGCCTCTTTTATTTGGTATTCGTCTCTTTGTTTGATAAAGGTTTTGACTGACAAGCGTTTTGCTGGTGGTGTAGCAATAATCGATAAATCGCGAATGCCAGACAGTGACATATTCAATGTACGAGGAATCGGTGTGGCGGTTAAGGTTAGAATGTCCACTTCTGCACGCAAGGCTTTGAACTGATCTTTTTGTTTCACCCCAAAGCGATGCTCTTCGTCGATGATAACTAAGCCTAGATTTTGGAATCTAATATCGCTTTGAATGAGCTTATGGGTACCGACAACAATATCGGCTTTGCCTTCTTCAAGCCTTTTTACGGCATCAGTGGTTTGTTTGCCTGAGCGAAAGCGGGATAAGAGCTCTATTTGTACGGGCCAGTCGGCAAAACGGTCACAAAAGTTTTCGTAATGTTGTTGTGCTAACAAGGTGGTTGGCACCAGCACCGCGACTTGTTTACCGCCAGCCACAGCCAAAAAGGCAGCACGCATAGCAACCTCTGTTTTACCAAACCCCACATCACCACAAATCAACCGATCCATAGGTTTCGGGTTAAGCATGTCTTTTATCACGGCATCAATGGCCAGTTGTTGATCTGGCGTTTCTTCGAATGGGAAACCCGCAGCAAATAACTCATATTGTTCGTCGGGTCGACTAAAAGCATGACCAACGCGAGCTTCACGCTTCGCATAAATTTCTAATAGTTCGGCGGCGGTATCACGGGCTTTCTCAGCTGCTTTTTGTTTGGCAACACTCCATTTGTCCGTGCCGAGTTTATGGAGTGGGGCGTTTTCTTCGTCGGCCCCTGTGTAGCGAGAGATTAATTGCAACGACGAAACTGGAACATAGAGCTTAGCGTCGTTTGCATAGCCGAGAGTCAATAATTCAGTTTCTTGCCCATCTATTTCTAAATTGGTAAGTCCTAGATAACGGCCTACACCGTGATCAATATGAACGACGGGGGCGTTGAGACGAAGTTCGGTTAAGTTGCGAATGATGGCGTCTTCATTGACGTCACCATGCTTACGTCGGCGTCGCTGAGAAACACGCTCCCCAAGGATCTCACTTTCGGGGATGAGGGTTATCTCGTCTCGTATTTGGAAACCACGGGAAATACTTCCTTCGCTAATGGCAAGAGGACTTTTTCCTGAGATAAAAGTGTGCCAGCTTTCACTGTAGTCAGGGGTGATTTTGTATTTTTTTAACAGCTCTAACAGGGCTTCACGACGACCAGCGGTTTCCGCGACGATGAGCACGCGAGTGTTTGTTTCGCTAAGGAAACGTTCCAGCTTACCGATAGGGTTGGGGGATTTCGAATCGATTTTTACATCACTGATTGTAGCGTAACGATCGTTTCTGCCGTTTTTTGCAAAGATAACGCTAGAGAACTGGTTCAAGGCCGCAAAGAGTTCATCTTCTCTTAGGCAAATTTCATCAGGTGTCAGAATAGGCCGTTCGATATCATAGTTGAGCGATTCGTGGCGGCTTTTGTAATCAAGTTGAACGCTGGCGACTTGTTCATTAAAACTGTCGGTGCGAATAATCAGTGCTTCATCGGTGAGGTAATCGAAAAAATGACTGGTCTGGTCAAAAAATAAAGGCAAGTAATATTCGATACCTGATGGAATGATGCCACTGGATATGTCTTGATAAATAGGGCTGGACAGTGGGTCGACATCAAAACGTTCTCGGAACGCTTGGCGAAAGTGCTGTATGCCTTGTGCGGTAGTGGGAAATTCTTTTGCGGGTAGCATATTAATTTCAGCGACTTTTTCGATGCTACGTTGGGTCTCCGTATCGAATAAGCGAATGGTTTCAATATCGTTATCGAACCAGTCAATTCGAATGGGGGTGTTGGCCCCCATTGGAAACACATCCATTAAAGCACCACGAACCGCGAACTGACCATGCTCGTGAACATTGTCGACATTCAAATAACCTGCATCCGTCAATTTTTGAGCGAGCTTTTCTAATGGTAGTGTTTGTCCTTCCTTGACATGAAAACGTTGCGCTTCCAAGTGTTGGCGGGGACAAAGCCTGACAAAACAAGACGCGACGGTTGTCAAAATAATAGGGTTGGAGGACTCCGACAATTTCGCTAGGGTCTCGAGACGCTGGGAAACAATGTCCTGATGAGGAGAAAAGGCATCGTAGGGGAGTGTTTCCCAATCACTAAAGCGTAATATTTCTTGCTCTTGGTCGCTTAAGAAGGTGAGTTCATCTTCTAGTTCATTGAGTTCGGATATGGTATCCGTGATGAAAACAATAGGGCGTTTTTCCTGTTTGGCGATAGCAAGCAGTTGTAAGGCACTGCGGCTACCGTCAATGCCAGGTAAGAGATTTTTGTAACCGGGTTTTAAATTAAGCGACAGAGTATCTGGCATGGTATTAATCGATGTCTTTTGTAGCGCAAAGAGTTAAGGAAACAGAATCGGCAAAGCGTAATGCATGAGGTTTTTCAATTTTCACTTTTACTGAGCAAACGTTGCTAGGTTTCATACAAAGAGAGAGCACATCGGAAGTGAGCCTTTCAAGTAATAAGAAGCTATTGGTTTCGACATGATGGATGATTTCTTTGCAAATGGTGCGATAGTTAACCGCTTTATCTATATCATCGGTTTGGCTTGCTTCGACAGCTGGATAATCAATCCAAGCGTTTATCACGACATCTTGTTTGTTTTTCTTTTCCGATTCGTTGAAGCCAATAAAGGTACGTAGCCGAAGGTTCTCAATGTGGATTTGGGCATTAGCTTGCTTCATAAATGTCTTATCTTCCTAATAGAATATTGGTGAAGTTGATTGAAAAAGCCGTTCCAGATAGCCAGCCAGTATTATTGTGTCGTTTTCGCTGAATGATGGCAACTTAAAGTCATAGACATTGTGCCTGCCTATTTTCTGTCGCATTTAAGGGCTTTTTTGTGATTAACAGTGAGTGAATTGTTTAGAAAAAGGATAAAAAGCGTAAAAAATGCATATAATGTGCGTTTTTTGTACAGTTAGCGTATTAATATGGACGAATATCATGAAAACAGTAAAGGATAAGTCCGAAAGAAACTGTGGAATAGTAGTCAAGGCCAACAATGATCACTATAATACCTCGGTTTTTTGGTGAAGTGGATTTGCGTTTTATAACAAACATTCCGTTTGCTATTCGCTTTCGAATGTTTTCCCGGAGGGGGTCGTGAGCAAAACGTACAACGCTTTTGTGTTCAATTTGTTGTTGGGCAGAACATATGTATAAAATTACTAAAGGCCTAGATCTTCCGATCAGCGGCGCTCCCAATCAGGTGATTGAGAATGTGGCAACGGCAAAATCCGTTGCTGTGATCGGTCCTGACTACCATGGTATGAAACCCACCATGATGGTTCAGGAAGGGGATAAGGTCAAAAAAGGACAGGTCATCTTTACGGATAAAAAAACGGAAGGGGTAAAGTACACCGCTCCTGCCTCAGGTGTTATCTCTTCTATTCATCGCGGTCAACGACGTGTGTTTCAGTCTGTGGTGATTGATGTTGAAGGAAATGAAGCCGAGTCCTTTGCTTCCTATGCTGGCACAGAGTTGAAAGGTCTTGATCGTGATAAAGTGGTTGAGAACTTAGTTGATTCTGGCTTATGGACCGCTTTTCGTACCCGCCCGTACTCTAAAGTGCCCGAAATTGCCTCTGAACCTCACTCTATCTTTGTTACGGCAATGGATACCAATCCGTTGGCGGCTTCTCCTGAAGTTGTTTTGGCTGATCAAAGCGAAGCGTTTGCTGATGGTCTGACCATATTAACACGTTTGACATCAGGAAGCGTTTTTGTGTGTAAAGCGCCTGATGCGAAAATTCCTACAACGTCGGATGTTAAAGTAGAAGAATTTGCGGGTATTCATCCTGCCGGTTTAGCGGGTACGCATATTCACTTCTTGGACCCAGTTAGTGAAAAGAAAACCGTTTGGTCTATCAATTATCAAGATGTGGTTGCAATCGGTAAGTTGTTCCTGACGGGTGAACTGTTTGTTGAGCGTGTAATAGCCATTGCTGGGCCTCAAGTGAAAAAGCCACGTCTTGTTCGTACCCAGTTGGGTGTAAACCTTGATGTGTTAATGGCCAATGAATTAAAAGACGGTGAGAACCGTGTTATCTCTGGTTCTGTTTTAACAGGCCGTAAAGCGTTTGGACCATTTGCTTATCTTGGTCGCTATCATAATCAGGTCACTGTGCTTCAAGAAGGACGCGAACGTGAAATGATGCATTACTTGCGAGCGGGAGCAAAAAAACATTCTGTATTAAATGTTTTCTTGTCTAAACTCACAGGGGCGTCATCATTTGATATGACAACAACAACCAATGGCAGTGATCGGACTATGTTACCACTTGGCCATTTTGAACGCTTAATGCCGCTAGATATTTTGCCAACTCAATTGTTGCGAGCATTGGTGGTAGGGGATACAGAACAGGCGCAGAAATTGGGCGCTCTAGAGTTAGATGAAGAAGATTTAGCGCTGTGCACTTACAGTTGTTCGGGTAAGTTTGAATACGGCCCGATCCTTCGGGATTGTCTAACTCTGATAGAGAAAGAGGGTTGATTTATGGGGCTTAGAAAAGTACTCGATAAAATGGAACCTGAGTTTCATGCAGGTGGTAAATATGAAAAATGGTATGCGCTTTATGAAGCGGTTGATACGATTTTTTATCGCCCAAGCTCAGTAACGAAGAACGGCTCTCACGTACGTGATGCTGTTGATATGAAGCGCATCATGATATTGGTGTGGCTATGTACTTTCCCTGCCATGTTTTTTGGTATGTACAATATTGGTTTGCAGGCTAATACGGCTATTGCAGCCATGCATACTAGCGCTGGCGAGTCTTGGCACCAGTCTATTATTGGGGCTTTGGCTGGTCATAATCCTGCCAGTATTTGGGATAATATGGTGTATGGGGCGGCTTACTTTTTGCCTGTTTACCTTGTTACCTTTGTGGTGGGTGGTTTTTGGGAAGTCTTGTTTGCGACCGTTCGTAAACATGAAATAAACGAAGGCTTCTTTGTTACCTCTATTCTATTCGCTTTGACAATGCCACCGACTGTGCCTCTTTGGCAGGTCGCACTCGGTATTACCTTTGGTGTGGTATTGGGTAAAGAGGTATTTGGCGGCACAGGTAAGAACTTTCTTAACCCTGCCTTGGCGGGTCGAGCATTTTTGTTCTTTGCTTACCCAGCTTCCATGTCAGGTGATTCTGTTTGGACGGCGGTTGATGGCTTCTCCGGAGCAACGCCATTAAGCCAAATTGCAGCGGATGGTGTGACAAGTTTGACCACAACCTGGTCTGATGCTTTCTTTGGCTTTATTCAGGGTTCAATGGGTGAAACATCAACCTTGGCGATCTTCATTGGTGGTGCCATTCTAATGGTGATGCGCATTGCTTCTTGGCGTATCGTTGCAGGTGTGATGATCGGTATGATCGCAACATCGTCGCTGTTTAATTGGATA
Organism: Marinomonas spartinae; assembly: GCF_016461715.1. Taxonomy (GTDB): domain Bacteria; phylum Pseudomonadota; class Gammaproteobacteria; order Pseudomonadales; family Marinomonadaceae; genus Marinomonas; species Marinomonas spartinae_A. Next base: position 112,003 of record NZ_JAEMUI010000002.1, read on the forward strand.
GGTTCCGATACCAATCCAATGTTTGCGACACCTTGGTACTGGCATATGGTGCTGGGTGGCTTTGCTTTCGGCATGATGTTTATGGCGACGGATCCTGTGTCTGCCTCTATGACTCAGCGTGGTAAGTGGTTCTATGGTGCCTTAATTGGCGTAATGGTGGTGTTAATTCGTGTGGTTAACCCTGCCTACCCAGAAGGTATGATGTTGGCAATTTTGTTTGCTAACTTGTTTGCACCTTTTATAGATCATTTTATCGTTCAGGCAAACATTAAACGGAGGATTGCACGCAATGGCTAGCGGTAACGAAAGCATCAAAAAGACGATATTGGTTGCGCTGGCTCTATGTTTGGTTTGTTCTATCTTTGTTGCGGCTGCGGCGGTTGGTTTAAAGCCGATTCAAAAAGCCAATAAAGCTCTAGACCGGAAACAAAATATCTTGGCTGCGGCTGGGATGTTAGAGCCAGGTAAATCTGTTGACGAGCTTTTCAAACGCGTCGAAACGCGAATTGTTAATCTGGACACAGGTGAATTTGCTACTCCAGAAGAGCTCAAAGCAGCAGGGATAAACCCACTGACCTACGATCAAAAAGCAGCGGCTCAAAACCCTAAACTGTCTCGCGCTTTGCCTGCTGATGAAGATCCAGCGGACATTAAGCGTCGTGCGAAATACGCACCAGTGTATTTGGTGATGTCTGGCGATAAAATTAATAAAATCGTCCTGCCTGTTCACGGTTACGGACTTTGGTCAACAATGTATGGGTTTATAGCACTTAAGAATGATTACTCTACTGTTGTTGGCTTTGGTTTTTATGATCAAGGTGAAACACCTGGGTTAGGTGGTGAAGTAGATAATCCAAACTGGAAAGCGTTGTGGAAAGGTAAAGAAGTTTATAACAACCAAGGCAAGCCTGTTATTCGCTTGGTAAAAGGTGGTGTAAACAATGCTAGTCCTGATGCGGTTCATGAAGTAGATGCTTTATCTGGGGCGACCTTGACCAGTCGTGGTGTTACGCATCTGGTGCAGTACTGGATGGGTAAACATGGCTTTGGGCCTTTCTTGGCAAAGCTTCGTAGCAAAGGAGTTCAATGATGTCTGAAGTGAAAAAAGTCCTTTTTGGACCCATTTTAGCGAATAACCCAATTGCTCTACAGATCTTGGGGATCTGTTCGGCTCTTGCGGTGACCAGTAGCATGAGTGTGAGTTTAGTAATGGCGATTGCGTTGACCTTGGTAACCGCCTTTTCTAACTTCTTTATTTCAATAATTCGTAATCATATTCCTAGCAGTATTCGTATCATTGTACAGATGATCATTATTGCTTCTTTGGTTATCGTTGTGGATCAAGTGCTACGTGCGTTTGCCTTTGAAATAAGTAAACAGCTTTCCGTGTTTGTTGGCTTGATCATCACAAACTGTATCGTTATGGGGCGTGCAGAAGCCTATGCCATGCAAAATGGCCCTGTGATGAGTTTCTTGGATGGTATTGGTAACGGCCTTGGGTACAGCGCCATGTTAATGGTGGTTGCCTTTTTCCGTGAGCTACTTGGTGCAGGCAAACTCTTTGGTCATGTTGTTTTTCAAACGGTCCAAAACGGTGGTTGGTATCAACCTAATGGCTTGATGCTTCTTCCTCCAAGTGCTTTCTTTGTTATTGGTCTTATTATCTGGGTATTGCGCTCAGCGAAAAAAGAACAAGTGGAAGAGCCTGAATTCAAAATAGCGGCTAATTCACGTGCGCAGGAGGCTTTATAAATGGAACATTTAATCAGTTTATTTGTTAAGGCTGTTTTCGTTGAGAATATGGCGTTGGCCTTCTTCTTGGGGATGTGTACTTTGTTGGCTTTGTCCAAGAAAGTTGAAACGGCTCTGGGTCTTGGGGTAGCCGTTATTGTAGTGCTTGCTATCACGGTGCCTCTTAACAATTTGTTGTATCAGAACCTGTTGAAAGACGGAGCGCTTGAGTGGGCAGGTTTACCCAATGTCGATTTAAGCTTCTTGGGGTTATTGAGCTACATCGGTGTTATTGCTGCTGTGGTTCAGATTTTGGAGATGACGCTGGATAAGTATGTTCCTGCATTGTACAACGCGCTTGGTGTGTTCTTGCCTCTGATTACTGTTAACTGTGCCATTATGGGTGCGTCGCTGTTCATGGTTGAGCGCGATTACAATTTCAGTGAAAGTGTGGTTTACGGTGTTGGTGCTGGTATCGGTTGGGCTTTGGCTATTGTGGCGTTGGCGGGTATTCGTGAAAAGCTCAAATATTCGGACGTACCAGCGGGTCTGCGTGGTTTAGGTATTACCTTCATCACTGTGGGCTTGATGAGCTTAGGCTTTATGTCATTTTCTGGTGTGCAGCTTTAATTGCATAAAATGGACAACCAAGAATAAGGTTTAACAAACATGAACTTAGAAATTATTCTAGGTGTAGTGATGTTCACAGCGATCGTGCTGGCTCTGGTGGCGATTATCCTTGCTGCTCGAGCGAAGCTGGTGAGTTCTGGGGATGTCACAATTCGCATCAATGGAGAAAAGGAGGTAACTGCACCAGCAGGTGGTAAGTTACTCCAAACCCTAGCAAATAGCGGTATCTTTTTATCCTCAGCCTGTGGTGGCGGGGGAACCTGCGCGCAGTGTAAGTGTAAAGTTTTGAGTGGTGGCGGTTCTATGCTGTCTACTGAGCAGTCTCACTTTACTCGTCGAGATGAAAAAGAAGGCTATCGACTTTCATGTCAGGTATCGGTTAAACAGGATATGGAAGTTGAGGTGCCAGAAGAAGTGTTTGGTGTTAAGGCTTGGGATTGTACCGTTGAGTCTAACCCCAATGTGGCGACCTTTATCAAAGAGTTGACGCTTAAACTCCCAGAAGGCGAAAACGTTGATTTTCGTGCTGGTGGTTATGTTCAGTTGGAAGCGCCACCGCATACGGTTCATTACAAAGACTTTGATATTGAAGAGGAGTATCGTGGAGATTGGGATCAATTCAATCTTTGGAAGTTTACCTCTAAAGTGGATGAAACCGTCATTCGTGCTTACTCGATGGCTAACTACCCAGAAGAGAAAGGGTTGGTTAAGTTTAATATTCGTATTGCGTCGCCACCTCCAAGAAAAGATAATGTGCCGCCTGGTCAGATGTCATCTTACGTTTTTAGTTTAAAACCAGGTGATAAAATCAAGGTATATGGTCCGTTTGGTGAGTTCTTTGCAAAAGATACCGATGCTGAAATGGTCTTTATCGGTGGTGGTGCTGGTATGGCGCCTATGCGGTCTCATATTTTTGATCAGCTTAAGCGCTTGCACTCTAAGAGAAAGATTTCTTTCTGGTACGGTGCACGGAGTATGCGAGAAGCGTTTTATATTGAAGAATACGATAAGCTTCAAGAAGAAAATGAAAACTTCGAATGGCATTTGGCCTTGTCAGATCCACTTCCGGAAGATAACTGGGAAGGTAAAACAGGCTTTATTCATAACGTGTTGTATGAAAACTATTTGAAGGATCATCCTGCGCCAGAAGATTGTGAGTTCTACATGTGTGGACCACCAATGATGAATGCGTCTGTTATTAAAATGCTAGAGGACCTTGGGGTTGAGAAGGAAAATATTCTTCTTGATGACTTCGGTGGCTAGCAGCCAAAAAAGACCCGCCTCTTAGGTGGGTCTTTTTTTTAGTGTCTCTTAAAGAGCAAAGGGACTATATGTAAGTATTTGAATTGGCTTTCAACAACTTATCATATTTTCTCCTAATTTGATTGGCTTTTTAGATGGGGTAGAGTGCGCGCCTTATGCAAAAAGCTTTATAATGGGATACCGAATAATGAAGCGAAGATTGGCTTATTCGCTAATTTTCGAATAAGCAGTCAAGAGATGCTCGGCTTTTGTGATCTATGCTTTAGCTAGCGCCTTGATTGCCTGAGTAAGGAAAAGCTCATGGTGCTTTTCCGGATAGGAGGATTAGTTATGTTAACTGCAGTTTTAGTGTTTGCTTTGATGTTGGCTGTCGTTGCCGCAATGGCAGTCGGTGTCATGATGGGAAGAAAGCCTATTGCGGGTTCATGTGGTGGAATGAGTGCACTTGGAATGGAAGTCGCATGTGATATCTGTGGTGGAGATAAAGGGAAGTGTGAAAAAGAGTCTAAAAAATTAGCCACTCAAAAAAATGTATCGGATGAAGCGTTCTACGATGCATCTAAGTAATTATATTTGAAGGGGATAAAATGACGACGAGACATTATGATGTCGTAGTATTAGGCACAGGCCCTGCTGGTGAAGGGGCTGCGATGAATGCAGCCAAAGCTGGAAAAAAAGTGGCTGTAGTGGAAGCAAGTCCACAAGTAGGTGGTAGTTGTACGCATCTTGGAACGATTCCATCAAAAGCACTGCGTCATGCAGTGAAAGAGATCATCGCTTTTAACACCAACCCGATGTTCCGTGATATTGGTGAGCCTCGTTGGTTCTCATTTCCTAAGGTACTTGATCGTGCGAATAAGGTGATTGATAAGCAAGTGATGGGAAGAACTGAGTATTATGCTCGTAATCGCATCGATATTTATTTTGGTCGTGGTAAGTTTAAAGATGCGAATACGATTGAGGTGAACACCTACGAACGTGGTCCTGAGGAGCTGGTTGCAAAGAATGTTGTGATTGCGACAGGGTCTCGTCCTTATCGCCCCACTAGTATTGATTTCACTCATCCTCGCATTTATTGCTCAGATACGATTCTAAGTTTGAGCCATACACCTCGTTCTTTGATTATTTATGGTGCGGGCGTTATCGGTTGTGAGTACGCTTCTATTTTTTGTGGTTTAGGTGTACGCGTCGAGTTGATTAACCCAGGCAAGAAATTGCTCAGCTTCCTAGATGAAGAAATCACCGACGGATTGAGCTACCACTTACGAGATGGCGGGGTGCTAATCCGTCATAACGAGACTTTCGAATCCGTAGAAACGACGGGTCGTGGTGTTGTGATGAACATGGTATCCGGCAAAAAGTTGCGGGCTGATGCTCTGTTATTTTGTAATGGCCGATCCGGTAATACAGAGTCGTTAGGGCTTGAAAATATTGGTTTAGAGCCAAATAGTCGTGGACAGTTGTCAGTTAATCATGCTTATCAAACGGCAGTAGAGAATGTTTACGCCGCAGGTGATGTTATTGGTTGGCCAAGTTTAGCCAGTGCGGCTTATGATCAAGGTCGTGCTGTTGCTGCTAATATGTTTGGTATAGAGGGTGGTCATTTTGTTAATGAAGTGCCAACTGGTATCTATACGATTCCTGAAATCAGTTCGGTAGGTAAGACTGAGGCCGAGTTAACCGCGGAGAAAGTACCTTACGAGGTTGGGCGTGCTTTCTTTAAAAATACTGCTCGAGCTCAGATCACTGGGGAAGCGGTTGGTATGTTAAAAATTCTTTTTCACCGCGAAACTCTGGCGATTTTAGGGATTCATTGTTTTGGTGACCAAGCGTCGGAGATTATTCACATCGGCCAAGCGATTATGAAGCAACCGGGTGAGCAAAATACCTTGAAGTACTTTTTGAATACGACGTTTAACTATCCAACGATGGCCGAAGCTTACCGTGTGGCCGCATTGAATGGTTTTAATCGAGTCTTCTAATAAGCAATGTTGTTTTGAGTGAGCGTTAGATTGCTTGCTCGGTGAGTAAAATTAAAAAAGGCGCTAGCTTTTCGAGCTAGCGCCTTTTTTCGCGAGAGTGGAAAGAAGGGGTGTGGTGTTGGTTAGCTGTCTTTAATAGCGTAAATGCCTTTTAGATTACGAAATGCACCTTTGTAATCCATGCCGTAGCCAAACAAAAAGCGGTCTTCTACGTCCACGCCAATGTAATTTGGTGTTAGATTGATTTTGCGGTTATGCAGCTTGTTGATAACCGTAGCAGAGTAGACTTTTTTGGCTCCTTGTTGCTCGAACCATTCGATGATGGCTTTTAAGGTGTGCCCTTGATCAAAAATATCGTCAATAATCAAAATATCACGATTTTTTATATCCGTTTGAGGATAACTTAGCCATTTAAGAGAAGTGCCTTCTGTTTCCATCCCATAACGAGTGGCATGAACATAATCAAGCTCTAAGGGAAACGAAAGGCGATCAAGTATGCCTGCGGTTGGTATCAGTCCGCCATTCATGACACAGATGACCAGAGGGAAGGTGTCTTGTAAATCTTTGGTGATTTGTTCGCCCATTTTGTCTAAGGCGTTATCAATTTGTTGTTCGCTGACTAGGCAGTCGGCTTGTTCTAAAATGGTGTTTAGATCGTTAATTTTGTTGATCATGGCTAACTCTGTTAAAAAATTTCAGCAATTTTAACCTAATCTTGATCGAATGCTAAGCTCTTAATGTGATGGATGCTCGCGCATAGGCAAGTTGATGCCAAAATAATGATCCACGTGGACTGAAGCCAGATTAAAAAAATCGGCAAAGCGGCAAATGCACCGTAAACCACTTGGTAGGAGCTGAAAAAATGAGCAAAACTACCGAATAAAGTGTTCAGTAGAAACAATCCAATGCTACCAATAAATGAGGCAAAGGCGGCAATTCTCAATGAAACATCGGTATTAGGTGTCAAAAAATTTAGGGTAAATAACATAAAAAAATACAACGCATAGCTACCAAAGTCGATTAAGTATTTAATCGGTTCGCTCGCTTGAATGTCTCTGATTTCATAAGACAATAATGTGCCGTATAAGCTCAGCGAGGCGGCAAAAATAATCGGGCCAAGGGTGAGTATTGCCCAATAAGTGAGCAGTTTGTCACGAATTTTTCGTTGTTTTTTTATATTCCAAATGGATTGGACGCTGCCCTCAAATGTGTTCAGTAGCAGAAGGGCCGTAATAAACAGTGTCACGATTCCGGCAGCAGGAAGGTTTTTTGCTTGCTGAGAAAATTTAATCAAATAGGGAAAAATGGTGTCTGTTGTTCCTGGTGTTAAATGAGTGCTAAGAAAATTAAACAGCTGTGTTTGCATATCTTTTAGAGCAGGGGTTAGCCCAAGGATGCCGATCACGATAGTGATGATCGGTACGGCGGCCAGTAAGCTTGATAAGGTGAGTTGTGCCGCTCGTTGTGTCAAATTGCTTTGTATAAAACGTGATGAAGTATGATGGGTGTAGCGTTTACTAAGAATATAGAGGTAGCGAAAACGCTCTTGCATTGGGTAATCCTCATAAATAAGCTCAAGTGAGATGATTTTATTATGAATGTTTTTTTTAAGTATATCGCCTATTTGTCATGCAAAAGGTCGTGATAAGTAAAAGTATGTGTACAAAGCACAAATATGGTGCAAAGCGAGTAGAATTGGGGCATTGGGCTTGTTTTATTGTTTGGTTATCGGTAGTATGTATCTTGTTCCTTTTGTGATATTTGTTCCGTTGAAAGCTAAATTTTTTTAGTTGGATTCGGTTCCTTGGTGACGAAAAGTCATTTTTTAGCCCAGTTTACTGGGCTTTTTTATGTCTTTGAGTTGACGATTGATATTCCATCCCTATAATAGCCCACCAAATGAAATGTAATGAGCTTTGTTCCGTTAGCTCAGTTGGATAGAGCAACCGCCTTCTAAGCGGTAGGTCACTGGTTCGAATCCAGTACGGAGCACCATTTCAGTCCATTACTTTAATAGGTTTAAATTTAGGTTTTGTTGATGTTTTCGACTGGTGATTAAGTTTAACCGTGGCAACATCAACAAGTTAAAGCACATTCCCGAGAGGAAGTTTTATGCAAGTTTCTGTAGAGACAACGTCTCCAATCGAGCGCATTCTTACAATCAGCGTTCCTGCTGCTCGAATCGAAGAAAAAGTAAGTTCTGAAGTGGCTAAAACTGCGAAAACTATCCGTATTGATGGTTTCCGTAAAGGCAAAGTGCCTGTAAGTGTTGTTAAAAAACGTTACGGTCAAGGTATTCGTATGGAGGCTATTGAGCAGATTATGCGCGATGCCTACATGGAAGCACTACAAAAAGAGTCTATTCAGCCTGCAGGCATGCCATCTATTGAGCCTAAAAACGTAACGGAAGGCGCAGATCTTGAATTTGTCGCCAAAGTGGAAGTTTATCCAGAAATTACGTTGGCTGATGCATCGGCTATCAATGTTAATCGTGTTAGTTCTGAAGTGACTGATGCTGACGTTGATACTATGCTTGAAACGCTTCGCAAACAAAATGCAGATTGGTCTGCTGTTGAGCGTGAAGCTGCAGACGGCGATCAGGTAACAATCGATTTTGTTGGCTACCTAGGTGATGAAGCGTTTGACGGTGGTGCGGCACAAGGTCATAAATTGGTACTTGGCTCTAAGACTATGATTCCTGGCTTCGAAGACGGTATCCTTGGGGCTAAGACAGGTGAAGAACGCACTATTTCTGTGACTTTCCCTGAAGACTATCAGGCAGAAAACTTGAAAGGTAAAGAAGCAACCTTCAAAATAACCGTTTCTGAAGTTGCTGAGCAAATCATTCCTGAGCTGAATGATGCTTTTGTTGAAAAATTTGGTTTGGAAGAGTCCACTGTAGACGCTTTGCGTGCCGAAGTTCGTAAGAACATGGAGCGCGAATTGAATCAAGCGGTTAAGGCGAAGTTGAAAAACAGCTTGTTTGATGGTCTATTGTCTATTAATGGAGACGTTCAAGTACCATCCGCTATGGTTGATCAAGAAGTAGACGCCTTGCGTAAACAAGCTGCTCAGCAGTTTGGCGGTCAAGGTTTCGATGCTTCCCAGTTACCAGCTGAATTATTTCAAGAAGAAGCTTCTAAGCGTGCTAAACTAGGTCTATTGATTGCTGAAGTAATTAAGCAGCATGAGCTAAAAGTAGAAGATGATCGCGTTCGTGCCTTCCTTGAAGATATGGCTCAGGCTTATCAAGAACCACAACAAGTGATCGATTACTACTTGAAGAACAAAGAACAGCTTTCACAAGTTCAATCTGCTGTACTTGAAGAGCAAGTTGTTGATAAACTGTTGGAAACAGCCCAAATTACTGATGTAACATTGGGTTACGAAGACGCTATCAAGCCAGAAGCCCAAATTGAAAAAGAAGGCGAAGAAGCATAATCCTCTTCTTATCTTTTTAAATAAGGCCGGCATAGCATTTGTTATGCCGGCTTTTTTGTCTTAAGGAATGCGATATGAATTTGAAAAACCCAACTACTGGTCCTGTTGCAATCACTAGCAATGGTCTTGTTCCAATGGTTATTGAGCAGACGGCTCGTGGAGAAAGATCATTCGATATCTATTCGCGTTTGCTCAAGGAGCGAGTCATTTTTTTGGTGGGCCAAGTGGAAGATCACATGGCGAATCTGGTTGTTGCTCAGCTATTGTTTTTAGAGTCTGAAAACCCAGATAAGGATATTCACCTGTATATTAACTCTCCTGGTGGTTCTGTCACGGCGGGGATGTCTATTTACGATACTATGCAGTTCATTAAGCCTGATGTCAGTACCATGTGTATTGGTCAAGCGGCCAGCATGGGGGCTTTATTGCTTACAGCAGGTGCTGCTGGTAAGCGTTATTGCTTACCTAACTCTCGTGTTATGATTCACCAACCATTAGGTGGATATCAAGGTCAAGCTTCTGATATTGAAATTCATACACGTGAAATTTTAAGTATTAAACACAGACTTAATGAAATTATCTCGTTTCATACTGGTAAGGACATTGAGCAAGTTGCCGTCGATACCGATCGTGATAACTTTATGAACCCAGAAATGGCGAAAGAGTACGGTCTAATTGATGATATTTTACAAAAACGAACAGTTTAAAAAGGGTGGAGTAAATGTCGGATGATAAATTTAGCAGCCGTGGTGACCACTCTGATCGGCTACTATATTGTTCTTTCTGTGGAAAGAGCCAAGATGAAGTAAAAAAATTAATTGCGGGGCCATCGGTTTATATCTGTAATGAGTGTGTGGATCTGTGTAATAACATTATTACTCAAGAGTTATTGCAAGGGGATTCATCGGGTGAAGCGAGTGACGAATTACCCACACCATCTAAGTTAAGAGCGGCGCTTGATGATTATGTTATTGGGCAAGATAAAGCTAAGCGCGTTCTAGCCGTTGCGGTTTACAACCATTACAAACGTTTGCGTCATCAAGGAAAAACGGATAATAACGTCGAGCTTGGCAAGAGTAATATTTTGCTGATTGGTCCGACTGGTAGTGGTAAAACCTTGTTAGCTCAAACGTTGGCTCGAGTTTTGGATGTTCCATTTACCATTGCAGATGCAACCACTTTGACGGAGGCGGGTTATGTAGGTGAGGATGTTGAAAACATCATCCAGAAGTTGCTACAGAACTGTGATTACGATGTCGAAAAGGCGCAGCGTGGTATTGTCTACATTGATGAGATCGACAAAATTTCGCGTAAGTCTGATAACCCATCTATTACTCGTGATGTGTCTGGTGAAGGGGTTCAGCAAGCGCTATTGAAATTGATCGAGGGGACGGTTGCCTCTGTGCCACCTCAAGGTGGTCGTAAGCATCCTCAGCAAGAGTTCTTACAAGTAGACACCTCCAATATTCTATTTATTTGTGGTGGGGCGTTTGCAGGTCTTGAGCGTGTCATCAGTGATCGTACTGAGAAAAGTAGTATCGGTTTTGCTGCGACCGTGAAAAGTAAGGATGAAGGAAAGTCTTTTTCCGAAGCTGTTCACAAGGTTGAAACAGAAGACTTGGTTAAGTTTGGTCTGATTCCAGAGTTTGTTGGCCGATTACCTGTGGTCGCAACGCTTTCAGAATTGGATGAAGAGGCCTTAGTGACCATTCTAAGCGAGCCTAAGAATGCTTTAACTAAGCAATATCAGCATCTTTTTGAGTTGGAAGGGGTTGAGCTTGAATTTACCCCTGAGTCTCTAAAAGAGGCGGCAAAACTTGCTCTTGTTCGTAAGACTGGGGCCCGTGGGCTGCGCAGTATTTTAGAATCAGCTCTCTTAGATTGCATGTACGACTTGCCAACGCGTAGTGATGTTGTGAAAGTCGTCATGGACGGTGCCTCAATGCGAGGAGAGTCCTCTCCTCTGATGGTTCTTGAAAAAGAAGAATTAGCGAAAAACGGCTAATTTGGATTTTTAAGCTATAGTTAAAAGCCGAGTATGAATCTTTGTATTCATAGTCGGCTTTTTTTTAGTGTGAGATTTGCAAGCTGCATGTACACTTAATTCAACATGCTGATACGGTTGTTTTTTTTATTATTGTCCTTATCTCTTTCCTAATCATAGAATGAAATGAAAGTGCGCGGTATTTTGCGCCCGGATTGGAAAAAAATATGTCGAAATTTCTGAAAATGCCAATGTTGCCTCTACGCGACGTGGTCGTATACCCCCATATGGTGTTGCCGTTATTTGTTGGGCGTCCTAAATCCATTGCCGCTCTTGAGGCGGCCATGGAAAATGATAAGTACGTTTTTCTGGTTGCTCAACAAGATGCTTCAAAAGATGACCCGCAATTGGATGATTTATATTCTATCGGTACAACGGCGAAAGTCATGCAACTGCTTCGTTTACCCGACGGTACCGTAAAGGTTTTGGTGGAAGGGGGCAGCCGTGCTCGCTTAGATGGTCTTGAAGATGATGGTGAATTCATCTCAGGTCGCATTACTGAGATAGAGTCGGAAGATGATGGCGGAACAGAACATACAGCAATTCGTACCGCACTTCTAAAGCAGCTCGATGAATATGTAGCGGGCAGCAAACGCATTCCTGCTGAAGTTGTTACCTCTGTGAAGTCCATTGACGATTTGTCAAAGCTTATTGATAGCATTACGGGTCATATGAGTCTAAAGCTAGAAGATAAGCAGCAAGTGCTTGAGATCGCTTCATTGACTGAACGTGGCGAATACTTAATGGCATTGATGGATGGCGAACTGGATATCGCTCATCTTGAAAAAAATATTCGTAGCCGTGTCAAAAAACAAATGGAAAAAAGTCAGCGCGAGTACTATCTAAATGAGCAAATGAAAGCCATTCAGAAAGAACTGGGCGACATGGAAGACGGTGGTAATGAACTTGATGTGCTTCAAGAAAAAATCGACGAATCGGGCATGAGCAAAGAGGCGACCGAGAAAGCGGAAGGAGAGTTGAAAAAACTGCGTATGATGTCGCCTATGTCTGCAGAAGCAACAGTTGTGCGAGGTTATATTGATTGGTTGATTTCACTTCCTTGGAAAAAGCGCAGCAAGGTACGAAATGATTTGGCTTATGCGGAAAAAGTGTTAAACCAAGATCACTTTGGTTTACAGGACGTGAAAGAGCGTATTTTGGAATTTTTGGCCGTTCAACAACGGGTTAAAAAGGTCAAGGGGCCTGTATTATGTTTGGTGGGACCTCCGGGTGTTGGTAAAACCTCTTTGGGTCAATCCATTGCTAAAGCAGTTAATCGTAAGTATGTGCGTATGGCTTTAGGTGGGGTGCGAGATGAAGCGGAAATTCGTGGTCATCGCCGCACATACATTGGTTCTATGCCGGGTAAATTGCTGCAAAAATTAGCTAAAATTAAGGTGAAAAACCCGCTCTTTTTACTCGATGAAATCGATAAAATGGGAATGGATCAGCGGGGTGATCCAGCATCAGCGCTACTTGAAGTGTTAGATCCAGAGCAAAATCATACGTTTAGCGACCATTATCTTGAAGTAGACTATGACCTATCTGATGTGATGTTTATTTGTACGTCAAATAGTATGAATATTCCAGGTCCGTTGTTGGATCGGATGGAAATCATTCGCATTCCAGGCTATACAGAAGATGAAAAACTAAATATTGCTAAGCGTTATTTATTGCCTAAGCAAATTAAGCTAGCAGGTTTGAAAGACAAAGAGATTGAGGTGTCAGACGACGCAATAATGGATGTTATCCGTTATTACACCAAAGAAGCGGGTGTGCGTGGTTTGGAGCGCGAGCTGAGTAAGATATGCCGCCGTGTTATCAAGCAACAAACACTGAATAAAGGCGCTGATACGGTAGTGGTTAGTTCTGATAATTTGGAAGACTTCTCCGGAATTCATAAGTTTAGTTACGGTAAAGCGGAAGAGAAAAATCAGATTGGTCAGGTGACTGGGTTAGCGTGGACATCGGTTGGTGGTGAGCTATTGACCATAGAGGCCGCTGGCGTGCCTGGTAAAGGTCGTCACGTTAAAACGGGCTCATTGGGTGATGTGATGCAGGAATCGATTCAGGCGGCTCTAACTGTCGTTAGAAGTCGTGCTGTTGGTTTGGGTATCGATGCGGATTTTCATGAGAAGACCGATTTACACTTGCATGTGCCTGAAGGTGCTACACCAAAAGACGGTCCAAGTGCTGGTATCGCAATGTGTACCGCCATTGTTTCGGTTTTGACCAAGATCCCTGTTAAGGCGTCAGTTGCTATGACAGGTGAGATTACTTTGCGCGGCGAAGTATTGCCGATTGGTGGCTTGAAAGAAAAATTGTTGGCGGCTCATCGAGGAGGTATTAAAACGGTTGTTATTCCACAGGAAAACGCCCGTGACCTAAAAGAGATTCCGGATAATATTAAAGCGGATATGAAAGTTATTCCGGTGAAGTGGATTGATGAGGTGTTGGATATTGCTTTAGAGTACATTCCTTCACCAAAAAAGGAAGAAACCTTAACTTCTAAAGAAAAAACTGTTGATGAACAAGAAGCTGTGAGTCATCATTAGGTCAAACCCAGTGTTGACACGGGGTAGGAAGGGCTTGTATAACTTTGGCTCGGCCTTATCTATGAGCATTTTTTAATACAGTGCCGAAACGATTCTAAGGATCTACTTAAAATACTGAAGGGGTAAAACGTGAATAAATCTGAACTGATTGAGGCTATTGCGGCTTCTGCTGATCTTTCTAAAGCTGCTGCTGGCAACGCGTTGGATGCTACGTTAAAAGCAATAGAAGAAGCGCTGTCTAAAGGGGATCAAGTAACTTTGGTAGGGTTTGGTACTTTTCAAGTAAAAGAGCGTGCAGCACGCACAGGTCGTAATCCTCAAACTGGTGAGGAAATTCAAATTAAAGCGGCTAAAGTTCCAGGTTTCAAAGCAGGTAAAGGTCTTAAAGACGCTGTAAACTAAGGGGTCAGGAGCAGTAGTTCAGTTGGTTAGAATACCTGCCTGTCACGCAGGGGGTCGCGGGTTCGAGTCCCGTCTGTTCCGCCACTAGACACAAAAAGGTGTATTCCGTGCGGAATACACCTTTTTTATTTAGAAACATCATTAACTCATGTGGAGGCAGAATGCTCCAAGATATAAGAGATAAGTCACAAGGCATCGTGGTTAAGATCATTGTTGGTTTTATTGTCGTGACTTTTGCTCTATTTGGCGTCGAGGCCTTAGTCAAAAGCTTTACCTCAACCGATAAGGTCGCTAAGGTGGATGGTACTGATATTACTCGTACTCAGATGTTGCAAGAAGCGGATCTTCAGCGTCGTCAGTTGATTGCTATGTCTAATGGCCAAGTTAATCCAGCGATGCTGCAAGAGAATGTGTTGCAGAAAAATGCATTGAATGACCTGATTCAAGGTGCTTTAGTTGACAATCAAATTGCGTCGCTTAAATTAGGCGTGTCAGATGGTCAAGTCGATTCTTATTTGCTGCAGAACCCTCAGTTTCAAACCGATGGTAAGTTTGACCAGACCAAGTATGTGAACTTTATTCGTACGTTGGGCTTTACGCCTTTAGCGTTTAAAAATCGTGTGCGTGAAAGCATTTTAGCGCAACAACTTGAAAGAGGTGTTGTGAATTCTGATTTTGTTCTTCCTTATCAAGTTGATAGCATCGCTCAGTTGCAATCTCAAGAGCGTTCTTATGACTACGTTAAGTTCTCTTTGGCTGATCAAGCAGAGAAAACGAACGTGACAGACAAAGAGCTAAAAGCTTATTACGATGAGCATAAAAACGAATTCAAAACGCCGGAGCAAGTAAAAATCAATTATGTTGAGCTAACGCCTGCGGATTTTGCCGACAAAGTCAAAGTGACCGATGCTGATCTTCAAGAAGCGTACAAGGCGTTTGTTGCTGGCCTTCCTAAAGAAGAGCGTAAAGCATCTCATATTCTGATTGACAACACTCATACTGAAAAACAAGCGAAAGCGATCTTGGATAAGATCAAAGCTCAGTTGGCGAAAGGCGTAAGTTTTGCCGAGTTAGCCAAAGAATATTCTGATGACATTGGCTCTAAGAAACAAGGTGGTGAGTTAGGTTATATTACTCAAGGAACAATGGTTAAACCATTTGAAGACGCTTTGTTTAGTATGAAAAAAGGCCAAGTTAAGGAAGTAAAAACAAAGTTTGGTTGGCATTTAATCAAGCTAGAAGCCATCAAAGATCCGAAAGTCCCTTCTTTTGAAGAGAAAAAAGCGGCTTTAGAAAAACAAGTAGTTGCCAAAAAAGCGCAAGAAGCACTGTTTGCTGCTCATGAAAATATTTCTGATTTGGCCTATGCAAGTGATCAGCTTAAACCGCTTGCCAATGAGTATGGTGTGAAGGTTCAAACCAGCAATTACTTCAGTCGTGATGGCGGTAGTAGTGCTATTACGTCTAATGCGGCGGTTATTAGTGCTGCATTTGGTGAAACGGTCCTTAAAGATGGGCAAAATAGTGACTTGATTGATTTGGGGGACAATAAGGTGGTTGTGATCCATTTAGCGGATCATAAACCTGAGTCTGTGCAATCTTTCGAGCAAGCGAAAAAAGAAGTGACATCTAAGCTGGTGCAAGAAAAAGCAGAAGCTGCCATTATGGCTCAAGCGAAAGCAGCAGAAACGAGTCCAAATACTAAGTGGACGTCTGTTAAGTTAGCGAAGCGTGGTCAGGATGAAATTGCCTCTTTAGCCTTTACTATGGCGCATCCGGAAGGAAAACCTGTTGTGGCAATTAAGACTTTAGAGGATGGTGACCTTGTTTTAATTCGTTTAAATAAGGTTCAAGCGGGATCGGATAAAGCCTCAGATAGTCAAGAACAGGCTTATGGGCAATATCTTCGTGAGACCGAATCTAAGATGAATCTTATATCACAAAGAGAGTGGCTAAAGAGTAAAGCTGACATAGAAACAAACTTGTGATCTAGTTACTCTTGGACAAATCTGTCAGAGGGTAGAATGAAAAAGCCAGCAAATTGCTGGCTTTTTTCGTTTGACTGATTTACTTACTGGGCTATATATCGTTTCTCAAACTTTCTAACCAAGTAACGGGAGGAACAAAGAAGGCGTTGCCTGTCTTGGCTGTGGTGTATTGCATCAAATGGTCTTGGTTGCCATTTTCATCACCTTCTACCATGCTTTTTAGCATTTGGTTAAAAATGGCGGGCGTTTTACTGTAACTGGCAAACATAAGACCTTTACAGGTTAATGAAGCAAATGGCATGCTGTGACGAAGTATTTCCAGTGATTTTCCATTAGGGTCTTTAATCGACGTGCGTTTGGTATGAGCATGGGCCGATTTATCTTTGGAAGCGTACTCTTCGTTTGCGTACTTAGTGCGTCCGTAGGTGTCTTCTTGGGTCTTAAGGTCTAGCTGCTCCCATTTGGTTAGGTCATGCTCAAAGCGCATAAGATTTAGATAGGAGCCATTTTTAAATTGAGCATCTTCCTCACCAACAAGAGCTACTGCCTTTCTGGCCTCTCCTTCAGGATTCTCGGTGCCGTCGATAAAACCTGTTAGGTCTCGATTATCCAAGTATTTGAAACAGCTGACTTCATCGATGATGTTCAGGCTATCATCAAACGCTTGATAAAGGGCGTTGGCAAGTAGATAGGAGGTATCCCTGCGCATTGATCGAATATGAAATACCAAGTCTCCTTTTGTCTCGCCAACTTCAATACCATTGTGGGAAAAATGAGGGAAGGGGGCTAATTCTGCTGGTCGCCCGTTTTCGTCAAAATACGCCCACGCAGCATCACTGATGCCAATAGAGGCATAAAGTTGTGCATCTGGGAATTGTTGTTGCAGTTCTCCGATAATAATTGGGCTCATGGATAGCGCTTTTTTCGCGCAAGCAATATGCTCTTTTTTGACATCAAAGGTGATAAATAGAGCATCGCTAGATGCTTCTGGAATGATGCCAGACTGAAATGTGTGGGTCATGATTTACCGCTTTCTCCGTCTGTTTTCTTCATGAATACGTAATAAAAGCCAATGACTTAAAAGTTTGGGTAGAGTGTCTTAAGCTGACTGGCTTGAGTTTTTTTAGGTTGCCCTGTTTGATACTCTTCTAGTGCTTCAGCGAGTGAGTTCCCTTGCCATTGGTGAGTCGCCTGATTTGAGTATAGCATCAGTTCTGCCTCCATTAAGAGCTGCGTCAATGTGACGGACCCTGCAAGACGTTTTATGTCTTCTATACTGCGGATTTGTTCGTCCCCCCAGCGATGGCGAGCCCACTCCAAAAGATGTGATCTTAGTTCGGTAATATTGTCTTGTCGACAACATTCAATCAAGCTTTCAAAGGCGCTTTTTTCATCGCTACTGGTTAATGGCGCGAATTCTTTCAGTGTCGGTACATTGGCCTCGTCGTCTTTTGATTTTTTCTTTTTCCAAAATAGTAACAGACAGGCCAGCAGTAGCAGAGTAAGCAAAATAGACAAGCCAATAATGCCATATAGGCGCCAATTGACCTCATTCTGCTCTTTTACTAATTGAGTGTGTATGGGTTTGGGGGTGTCATCTGATGGATTGGCTTGATCGTTTTCAAGCTTGGTCAAAGATATAGGAGCAACAGAGCGCGATTGTGGTGGCAGAGGATTGTCGAGTGCCTTTGGCTTTTGGGTGCCATTGTTTGTTGTTGCACTTGCGCTTGTTGGTAAGGGGACAACGGTCAATTCTGGTGTGCTTTGCGTCACGGTTTTTTCAATGCGCTTGTTGGTATCCCAGTAGGTGACGGAAACATCGGGTAACTTAATTGTGCCCTTTTGTGTGGGAACAACTTGAATTTTAATGGTCTGATGGCCAATGATGCCATTGTCATTCTTTTGGCTGCTAAATGTCGCAGGCTCAGGATAGAGCTTGTAGGCTTTGGTGCTATTGAACGTCAGCTGGGGGATTTGTTCTGGCAACGCATCTTTCGCGTCAATATTAATCGTCCAAATGACCGTATCCCCTACACGAACAGTATCTTTGGGTTTTTCTAGCTTGGTGTTGATGGTAACGCCTTCACTTGGCAGCCAGTTATCGTTCGTATAGCTGGGTGGAATGGGTAAGACCTGCAAGTTAATAGGTTGGCTTTGAATTCTAACAATACGTTGCCCAGCTCCCATTTGCATCATGGCTTGCATGGTTTGTGGGGCGATGGTGATTTGCCCACTTCTTTGTGGAAAAGCGAGATATTTGCGAGTGAGCACTTGGTAGCGAGTGCCGTTAATCTCCTTGAATTCGCTTTGATCATCTGTGAGTTGTTCGAAAATTAAATCAGGGTTAGAGGGCACAGAAATGTTGGCATTACTAAGTGGTACGGATGTATACAGCTTCATTGTGAAAATGACTTGCTGTTGCAAATATGGATTGTCTGATGAAACTTGTGTTTTCAGCATCACCGGAGGATTGCCGTTTTTATCTAACAGTTCAGGCGCGTTTTTGACGGTCAGTGTAAGAGGTTGAGAAGCATATTGGCCAATTTTTATCGGCGGAATGGTAAAGGTTCCGACAGACTTTGGCATGAGTGAAATGACCCAGTAACTCATGGCTGTGTTACTGCCTAGGTTAAAGCTAAATTGACTGCTTTGGCTTTGGCTAACAATGTCGAAGTCTTTTTTTAATGGCGTGAGATCCGGACCGTTACCAGTGTTGGTGAAATCGGCTCTTATGGTCAGTTGAACGATATCGTTCTCGGTCACGACATTTTTATCAAGAGAGGCGGTTACACTATCTGCATAAGCTGGTAACGCCAAAGAAAATAATCCCGTAATAAGCAGTGTTGCCAGAGCACAGTACATTTTTCTGCTTAAGGCGAACATAAAAAAATAAAACTGCTTCATTACCATGGGTTAATCCCATCCTCTTGATTGGTGTAGTTTTCGTGGTTCTTTTCTTGATGTAAATACCACAGTTTGCGTTGCAATAGTGTGCCAGGATTGTCTTGTATTTGTCTTAGCCATTGTTTTAAGGCTTGTTTCTGCTCTCTATTGAGTTCAGCTTTAGCGGATTCCTGTTGCTGCTGCTTTTTTTCAGACGCTTGCTTATTATCCTCAGACGATGGCTTTTTGTCTTGTTTTTCAGGACTTTTCTTATGTTTTTTTGCGGCTGAATCAGAGGTGGTTTTATCCGATGAATGAGGCGGTGTTGTTTGCTTAGATGGATGGTTTTGCTTGGTGTTCGAATGCTTTTTATCTGATGAGTTGTTCTTATCTGATGAGTTATTCTTATCAGATGAACTGTTTTTGTTTGATGAAGACTTTTTATTGGATTGCTTTTTCTGATTGGCGCTTTTTGACTGCTGCTGCTTTTTTTGTTTCTCCAGATATTTTAGATTGTCTTGAGCGTCTTTCATGTTGGGGTTGAGCTCTAGCGCTCTTTTATAAGCATCGATTGCGGGCTGCAGTTTGCCTGATAGGGCAAGTGCATTGCCGAGATTGTAAAAGTCAGCGGCGCTTTTGCTGACGTTGGACAGTGTGCTGGCTGCTTGGTCGTATTTTCCCAAGGCATATTCGGATGCCGCTTTCCAATCTGGCTGCTGAAAATATTGGTTCGCTTTTTTCCATTGATCGTGATTGGCGGCTTCTTGGCCTAGCTGATCTGGGGTTTTGAACCAATCTAATGGTGAGGCACTTGCTTTGTTGGATGGGAGCAAAAAGACTGCCAACATCAGCGTTAAGAGCATGCCACGACGAAACTGAAAGGCGAGCCACAGCAGAAAAGGGAATGCAAACCAATGACCTTGATCGATCCAGTGAAAGCTTCGATTATCCGCTTGTTGATCTTTTGCGTGTTGGTCGGTGTTTTGCGTAATGGCTGTTAACTGTGCGGGCGTTAAACGGCCGTGATAAAAGTGTGCGTGTATTGTTTTAGCAAACGCCCTTAATTGATCAACAGGCGTGTGTGGAATGACATTCTTTCCGTCTGCTGTCAGTATTTGTCCATTGGGTAATAGGACAGTCCCGCCTTTCTGGGTGCCAATTGCGATTAAGTCTGTATGAAGGTTGCGACCAGCCAAAAGAGATGGAATGGTCTTTTGATCCTTTTCGTCCAAACTATCGGTCAAAATAATGAGATGCGCTGCTGTTTTTTTATTGGGGATGAGTGAAAGTGCATCTTTGACGCCACTGGTCAGATTACTTCCGTAAACAGGCATAATGATGGGCTCTAGGGCCAGTAAAAAGTGTGTGATGGTATTTTTATCTTGGCTGAATGGGGTAATGGTGTAAGCATCTCCCGCAAATGCCACTAAAGAGATATTACCGTCTTTGCTTTGCCCTAAAATGTCGCGAACGGTTTGTATTAACAGTGTTTGACGATTGGGCTGGATGTCTCTTGCATACATGGAAAGAGATTGGTCAATTACGAAAATTGTTTTACTACTGGACTCAAACATCATTGAAGGAGCTTTCACCCAGCTTATACCTGCTAGTCCGATTACGCATAAAGAGATAGAAAGTAAGCCTAGCCATTTATTTATTTGGCTTGGTTGTTCGGACTGTTCTAGGTGAACAAGCAAGTTTTGATCAATGGCTTTGTTGAGGGTGTAGCTACCTGTGTTTTTATACCGGATCAGGAAAAACAATAACCAGATTAATGGTAGCAGAAGCAGCCAGTAGGGGCGTTCTAAATGAATCATGGATAATATATTCATGGACGTTTCCTCATGCTTGACTTAAATCGGCTGAGGGAAAGTTTGCCACTTGTGAGTAAAGTCAGGGCAAAAAAGACGAGTGACGCCAGACCTAGCCAGTGAAAATAACTGGTGATAGGGCGCTGCCAGATAGGTTGCGCTTTC
Organism: Marinomonas spartinae; assembly: GCF_016461715.1. GTDB lineage: Bacteria > Pseudomonadota > Gammaproteobacteria > Pseudomonadales > Marinomonadaceae > Marinomonas > Marinomonas spartinae_A. Next base: position 132,898 of record NZ_JAEMUI010000002.1, read on the forward strand.
GTTGGCTCAAGTTTGCTGATGTCCGCATAGATACGTTTTAAATCTTGGGTGTTTCTGGCGCGGAAGAATTGTCCACCTGTTTTATGAGCAATGCTTTTCAATAGTTTTTCATCCAAATCGCTGGATGGGTTAACGGTTTCTGGACCGAAAAAGCCTTGTACGACCATGCTATCGGCACCTATGCCAATGGTGTAGATTTTTAGGTGTTGTGAGGCTGCGAAGTCAGCTGCTTGTTCTGGATTGACTTGTCCGGCGGTGTTGGCCCCATCCGTCATAAGGATGAGCACTTTTTTATCATCCGGTTTGTTTTCCATGCGTTTAATGGCCAAGCCAATAGCATCGCCAATGGCGGTTTGTTGTCCTGCAAAGCCAATTTGAGTTTGCTGCACTAACTGATTAATGGTCTTTGTGTCGAAGCTAAAAGGCGCTTCTAGGTAGGCTTTGGTGCCAAATACGATTAAGCCAATGCGATCACCGTGGCGCTTTTTGATAAAGTTAGATAACACCCATTTTTCAGCGGTTAATCGGTCTACAGGTTGGTTGTTTAATTGCATGTCTTTAACTTGCATACTGCCGGATAAATCTAGGGCAATCATGATATCTCTTCCGGAGGGGATCACTTGCGTAGGGGCGCCTAGCCATACGGGTCTGGCTATACCAACTACAAGGCATACCCATGCGAGTAATAAGAATATTAGTGGTAAGCGAATAGCATGTTTACTGGGACGTTTTTCTTCATGATTTTGCAAGTAGTGGGCATTGGGGAACCAAATAGCCTGATCTTTCTTGGCCACCTTAGGCAAAAAATAAAATATAATCGGGACAGGAAGAAGGCAAAGAAACCAAGGCCAAGTCAATTCAAACACGGTGCTTCCTTATCCAATAACAAGTTAAACGGATCATGGTTGTTTTTTGTTCAGGTGTTAGTGACACTTCTGCGCGGTACAGGCCGTTAATAAAATCCTCTCCCAGCTGATCAAAACGTCGCTTTTTTGGTAAGGTGCTGTCTAATTGTGCGATTAACGCGTGTGAAGGGAGAGCGGCTTGGCTGACTTTGTTTTCGCTTATCAGACAGCGACGAATGAGCTCGTGGCAGGCAATAATGAGTTCTTTATCATTCAAGTTATCACTGTTTTTTTTGAGAGAGTTCATTGCTTCTTGGCGATACTTTCTTTTACTGCGCCTTTTAAGTAACAGTAAAATAGCGCTAAGCAGGGCGATAATCACGAAGGCAACTACCAACCACGTCCACCATGCTGGTGGCCACATGGGGATGGCTTCGGGTAATAAGTATCCTTTATGAGGCAGTTCAAGCGGTGTGCTTGTCGGTGTCATTAGCGCAATGCTCCTTGATCAAGCAGGTATTTAGCAATTTTTTCAGGGGATTCGCTAATATCAAACAGTTGATGGCGAATGCCGATGGAGGCCAATTTTTTTCGCAATCTAGCATTGTCTTCGAAGAAGTCTTTTTTGGCTTGTTCAGTGCTTTTTTTCGTTACTTGGATGGTCTTGGGGCCATCGGCATCAGCAAAACGGTATTCACCTGGTGGGAGCTCAAATGCATGGTGATCGAAAATTTGTACCCAATGGACTCGATTATGTTTGGCTAATTGCCATAAGGAAAGTTGCTCTTTTTCGTTCCAATGATTCTTGTCAGTTAAAATGATGACATCTCTATTATGAGCCTTGGCCGTGATGGCCGAACGATGCCAACAGGCAATGCTCGGTTCATATTGGCGATTTTTTATTTGGGTGGCAGTGGCTAAGTGAGAGAGAAGTTGATGAATGGAGCGTTTTCCGCTTTGTTCATGACTTTCGTTGCCAAACATGAAGCGATATGACAGTTTGTCGCCTTGCTGTTCACTACGCCAAGCGATGATGCCTGCGAGCTGGCTTAACCGAGTTGAAATAAACGTATGGCGTGTACTAAAATACGCTGTTTGCGATAACCCTAAAAATAATAAACGTTGATGATCATTTTCTTGACTGTAGACGCGGGTATGCGCGTGGCCAGTTCGAGCGGTGACCCGCCAGTCAATGTGTCTTAAATCATCGCTGGGTTGATATTGTCTCAGCTCTAGCATTTCCATGCCGTGCCCTTTTTGATTGGAGCGACGCTCACCATTCTTAAGCGTAAAGCGTGTTGCTTTGTTGGCGCGCCCTAGATGTTTTGCATAATGGGCCAACAGGGCAAAATCCGTTTCTTCAAGTTCTGGTGAATCAGGCGATAATAATGGATTCATGGCAAAAATTATAAAGCAGGTACATGGTTAATTAACCGTGTGAGTAATTCGTCTGTTGAAATGCCGCTCGCTTGTGCCTCAAATGATGTGATAACACGGTGGCGGAGAACCGGTAAGGCGACTTCTCTTACATCGTCGGGTGTGACAAAGTCACGACTATTTAATAGGGCGTTTGCGCGAGCGCAGCGATCTAATGCAAGAGTGGCTCGTGGGCTGGCCCCAAAATCAATTAAGCTTTCACCATTTGGACTGAGTCCTAAGTAGTGCTCCGGATGACGAGTCGCCATGACCAGCTGTACGATATAATGTTCGACAGATTCTGACATATAAAGTGACAAGGCTTTTTGTTGTAGAGCTAAGATATCAGTTGGTGTACAAAGGGCCTTCGTCGTGGTGGCGAGCGTTTTGTGTTGATCTTGTTGGCGGACGAGTCGAAGCACTTCTAATTCGCTTTCCGCACTGGGATAACCTAACTTTATTTTTAGTAGGAAGCGGTCAAGTTGAGCTTCTGGTAGTGGATAGGTTCCTTCCTGTTCAATGGGGTTTTGCGTAGCAATCACAAAGAAAAGAGGCGGTAGTGGGTAGCTGTGATTGCCAACCGTGACCTGGTTCTCTCCCATGGCCTCAAGTAGGGCTGATTGTACTTTTGCGGGGGCTCGGTTGATTTCATCGGCTAGAACGACTTCATTCATAATAGGGCCAGCAATAAAGGTAAACTGCCCGGTTTCCTGCTGATAAATATCTGAGCCTGTCACATCGCCAGGCAGTAGGTCAGGGGTGAACTGGATGCGTTGAAAACGACAGTCAATGGCACCTGCAAGCGCTTTAGCGGCGGTGGTTTTGGCGATACCTGGAGGCCCTTCAAGTAATACATGGCCGTTTGCAATGAGTGCAATCAGTAATTCTTGAGTTAAGTCTGGTTGACCGATAACGGCGTGATTAAGGTGATCTTTTAATCTTTCAATTACTGATTCCATCGAACCTAAGTACCTCATACTTCTGTCAAAAAAGGTGTCAACACAATATAATGCGTACCATCTTATCGGATTCAAAACTTTACATACAAGGCGTTAGTTGTAAGAGTAGCGTAAGCATAGGAAAGAAAATTGGCAAACATTGTCGTAGAAGTGACATTGAGCGCATTACAATACCAGACTTTGTATTCAGGACAAGCCAAGAATGTCGTGGCACATAGTCTAGATGGGCGTAAAGTTCAGTTACCTTTATCTGCTTTTCGGCGCTTTGTTACTCATGGAGGCATTGATGGGGTTTTTGACGTAGAATTCGATGATCAACATAAGTTAGTGGCTATAACGCGAATGCGTTAGCCCGCCCATTTTAGACTTAACACGGTTAGGAGCCTTGTCTATGTATCACCTTGCTCGAGCACTACTCTTCAAGTTAGATCCTGAAGTGTCCCATGAATTATCATTGGATCTTTTAACAGCGAGTAGTCGGTTGGGATTAACGAGGTTTTTTGATGGTTTACCTTCCTCTCAACCAATTGATGTGATGGGGTTGCGTTTTCCTAATGCGGTAGGGTTAGCGGCTGGATTGGATAAAAATGCCGATGCGTTTGAAGCGCTTGGCGCACTGGGTTTTGGCTTTGTTGAAGTCGGTACTGTGACGCCAAAAGGGCAGTCAGGTAACCCCAAACCACGATTGTTTCGTCTACCAGAGTACGATGCCATTATTAATCGCATGGGATTCAATAACAAAGGTGTCGATCATATGGTGTCACGTATTAAATCCCATCGTTATCCAGGTGTTCTTGGGGTGAACATCGGTAAAAACTTAACCACGTCGGTGGAAGAGGCTGCAACGGATTATTTGACTTGTTTCGAGCAAGTGGTGCCTTATGCTGATTACATTACTGCTAATATTAGTTCGCCGAACACGCCTGGGCTGCGTAGCCTGCAATTTGGAGACAGTCTGGCGCAATTGATTAACCCGCTTGTTCTGGCCAGAGATCGTTACCAAGATCAGCACGGTAAGCGTGTTCCTTTGGCCGTGAAAATTGCTCCAGATATGACAGATGATGAAATTAAGTTAGTGGCGGATACGTTAGTAGAGCAGGGAGTGGACGGTATTATTGCAACCAATACCACTTTATCTCGTGAGGCCGTTCAAGGTCATCGATTTGCAAACGAAGCGGGAGGGTTAAGTGGTGTTCCTGTCCGTGAGGCTTCTACTCATGTGGTTCATGTTTTAGCAGAGCGCCTTAAAGGTGCCTTACCCATTATCGGGGTGGGGGGAATCTCAAGCGGTGATGATGCTATAGAGAAACTTCAAGCTGGCGCTCAGTTAGTGCAACTCTACTCTGGATTCATTTATCAAGGGCCAGAGTTAATTAAAGAGGTGGTCGCCAGTACGGACGCATACTACCGAGAGTTACGATTGGGTAGATAAGATAGAGATAGAGGCAGTTGCTCGCTTATTATGGCGACAATGTCTCAGATATAAGTAGAGTCATAAAAAAACAGGCGGGATCGACCCGCCTGCTTTTTATAAGAGCTTTTTTGATTTGCTCATTGTGATACCACATCAGAATAACGAAAAAATTAATGTACCATGCTGAATGTTTTGTGGGTGCCTTCAACGGGAGTTAAGCCACTCCACATGTCTTCACGTCCTTCGCGCCATCCAGCGAGCCAATGAGGACGGGTATTTTCATGGTATTGCATTGAAAGGCCTTTTGTTTTGCCTGCCATCCCTGCACGGTAGCCACGGATGTAAGCGCGATGATGAAGATCTCTTTTCTGCTTCTTCATTAGTTTTTTTCCTCTTATTCTTTTCCATGTTGAACTTTGAAACTAGTAGAGAATTGATGGATTGTCTAAAAACTCTTTGCTCTAACACATTTATAGAACGTTTAAAAAAGTAATTAAAAAATGAACACACAAGTAGAAACCGTGGATACCGTCGGTCAGACGTACCACTTAGAGATAACCTGCCCACTGGGATTAGAGAATGTGCTTGAGCAAGAGCTGCACAGTGAAGGTCTGATGGGTACTCGTCTAGGCGAGGCCCAAGTCAAATTGACGACCGACTTAGAAGGTATGTATAAGGCTTGTCTTTGGTCTCGAGTGGCCACGCGGGTTATGTTGCCCGTTGCCAATTTTAAGATGGAATCAGCTGATGACCTTTATGAAGGCGTAAAGGCGATTGAGTGGTCTGACCATATGACGGCAGCGAATACCATTGCCATCGATTGTCATGGAACAAACCACCATATTCGTAATACGCAATTTGGTTCAGTTCGTGCGAAAGATGCGATAGCTGATTATTTTGTGGCGCTTTCGGGTGAACGTCCCAATGTCGAAAAAGTACAACCAGATATACGTATTTCCATTCGGATTAAGCGTGATATTGTGACCGTCAGTATTGATCTGTCGGGTGACAGCATGCACCGCCGTGATTATCGTCAACAAGGCTCTATGGCGCCGCTTAAAGAAAATCTTGCCGCAGGGTTGCTGCTCCGAGCGGATTGGAACCGTGATTGTGGGTTAACGCAATTGATTGATCCCATGTGTGGTTCTGGAACCTTCTTAGTCGAAGCGGCGATGATGTCACTCGATATGGCGCCAGGTTTACGCCGAGGTTACTGGGGGTTCAAAGGTTGGAAGCAGCACGATCATCGTTTGTGGCAACAATTGATGGATTTTGCCAAAAACCGCAAGAAAGATCCTGCTGAATTGGGTATTCGTTTCCAGGGTACGGATCGGGAGCAGCGTGCCATTGCCGCGTCTCGGGAGAACATTAAGCGTGCTGGGCTGGTGGGCGTGATTGATGTATCCATGGCATCTTTCCAGCAGCATGACTTTGTCATTGAGCAAGAAAAGCCCGGATTAGTTATTTGTAACCCTCCTTACGGTGAGCGATTGGGGGATGAAATGGCGCTGATTGCCTTGTATCGCCAATTAGGTGAGTGGGTTGTGACGCATGTGCGTGGTTGGCAGTTTATGATGCTAACCAGCAATGACCATTTGGCACGTCAAATTCCGGTGCGCCCCGAGAAAAGTACCCGAGTGATCAATGGTGGTTTAGAATGTCGTGCCTATCGATTCCCGTTGCTGGATGGCTATATCAAAGAAGATGCGGTGGCGCAATCTATTATGACTCCAGGCGCGCAAATGTTTGCTAACCGTTTGCAGAAGAACGCCAAAAAACTGAAAAAATGGGTCGAAAAAAATAATATCGAGTGTTACCGGGTTTATGATGCTGATATGCCTGAATACGCAGTTGCTATTGATGTTTATCAGGATTGGGCGCACGTTCAAGAGTATAAGGCGCCCAAAAGTGTTGATCCGGAAAAAGCGACACAGCGATTGTTTGAAGTGGTATCGTCTATTCCCACGGCACTTAATATTGCGGAAGCCAATGTGATTGTGAAGCACCGCCAAAAACAAACCGGTAAAGCACAATATGAAAAACTAGATCAGTCTAATCATGAGATAATCGTCAAGGAGTACGGTTGTGAGTTTATTGTTAATCTGAAAGATTATCTGGATACGGGTTTATTCTTGGATCATCGTCCAGTACGGAAACTAATACAAGACCGCGCCAATGGTAAACGGTTTTTGAATTTGTTTTGTTATACCGCATCGGCTTCGGTCCATGCAGGGGAAGGGGGTGCCCGCAGTAGTTTAAGTGTCGACATGTCTAACACTTATACCGAGTGGGCGCGGCGTAATATCGAGCTAAACGAATTCTCTGAACGTGATCATAAGGTTGAACGGGCCGACTGTATTGAATGGTTGCGTCATAGTAACGATGAATTTGATTTAATTTTTATGGATCCTCCTACCTTTTCTAACTCGAAAAAAATGTCAGAGATCCTGGATATTCAACGGGACCATGGGGAATTATTGCGCTTAGCAATGGCGCGCTTAGCGAAAGACGGTGAGCTAATTTTCTCAAATAACTATCGCCGTTTTGTCTTGGATAAGGATATTGAAGAGGAATTTTCTGTGCAGAATATTACCAAGTTAAGCATGGACCCAGATTTCGAACGAAATACGAAAATCCACCAATGTTGGATTCTTCGTCATCGTTCTGAAGGCTAAGTTAGGTCTTCGATGAGCAAAGTGATATTTTGTCCATTAAAATGACGAGCTGTATAGAGCTCTAGTGATACGTATTTAAAGGTTTTATAAGTTTTAGTATGAAGAAAACATTTCGTCTTGTTATTAGTTGTCCCGACCGTATCGGGATTGTTGCGGCCGTGTCTCAGTTCTTGAATGAGCGTAAAGGATCGATAACAGAAGCCAGCCATCACACGGATCAAGAATCTAAATGGTTTTTTATGCGTCATGAGATTGATGCGGAATCGTTATCGGTTGATGTGGCGACATTTCGTGAAGAGTTTGCACCGATCGCCGAAGAATTTGAGATGAACTGGTATGTTAAAGACAGCGAAGCGCTTCCTAAAGTCATGTTGTTGGCCACCAAAGAATCCCATTGTTTAAACGACATTATGCACCGTTGGCATACTGGAGAGTTGAACTGTGAGATTGTTGGGGTGATTGCTAACCATGAATCCCTGCGTTCTATGGTAGAATGGTATAACATTCCTTATTACTGCATTCCTGTGCCGAAAGAAGATAAGATGCCTGCCTTTCATCAGATTGAGAAATGTATTGATGAGGCACGGGCAGACACTATTGTGTTGGCGCGTTATATGCAAATTTTCCCTGAATTTTTGTGTCAAAAATATCAACATAAGGTTATCAACATTCATCATAGCTTCTTGCCTTCTTTTATTGGGGCGAAGCCTTACCATCAAGCGGCAGTACGTGGTGTGAAATTGATTGGAGCAACCTGTCATTATGTCACTGCTGATCTGGATGCCGGTCCAATCATCGAGCAAGATGTTATTCGTGTCCGACATAGTCATACAGCGACGGATATGGTGCGCCTAGGTAAAGACATTGAAAAGCTTGTGTTGTCTCGAGGTCTGCGATACCACTTGGAAGATCGAGTAATCGTCCACGGCAATAAAACCATTGTGTTTGCTGATTAATTCTATCTCATTGATAGTTATTAAAAAAAGAAGGCCAAGCGCCTTCTTTTTTTATGTAAGCCCCCAAGGATAAATGTAGTTTCTTGTTGTTCACTTTTTGTTCTGTAAAATATTGTCTATAGTTAAGTTCAAGTGGTTCAAAAATAGACAGCTTATGAGGGGAGCGTTATGAAGCTTAAGCTAACACCAACTCAAAACTTATGCGTCGGTTATTTGGAATCAGGTTTCGAGGTCGTTCAGATGGAAGAGCAGTTTTTCTTTGTAAAAGGTGATAAGCGTCAGAAAGTGTTGCCAAAAACATTGGAGGCACTGGTCAACCGAGGGGCTCTGAAATACACCACACAAGGGGACTATGAATTGAGTGATGAGTTTGTCGAGCACAGAAAAAAAATGTGTTCTCCTGTGCGCAGCAAGCATACTCGACATTAATCCTTAGTGAGCTCGACCCGTTATCGAGTGCATTCATGGCTCAGAAAAAGCCAATCGTTTAGGGCGATTGGCTTTTCTTATTGGGTGTTGTTGGCCACGAGAACCCTATGCTTACTTATTGAAGGGTGTTGGGTGCCTGAGTAAAGAGGTGGCTTACTGCTTGCGCCATGGTTGCACTAATGCGCTCTTGTCTAAGTAGAGTCCAAAGTGGTTGCCGCGTTTCAGGGTGTTGGCTTAGCTCAATGGCAATTTGCTTAAACGCGATGAAAGCATCGTCTCTATGAGCCAATTTCTCCATGACGATCCTTAATAGTTGGGCGTCACTGGCCAGCCAATGGGGGCATTTTGCTGCTAATGCTGTGATCGGATGAGTTTGCTCATCAGAGCATTCGGTTAAATTGCCTAACATAGCAAATAATGGCAACAGCAGGTTGTTGTTCAACGGTGTATTGGAAAGCGCCCTGAGGTAACTTGCCTGCATCAATGGATCTTGTTCAGCAAGTAATTTATCTATTAATGTGTTTTCAATGTCTGCTGGTAGTGTTTGATGTTCTAAAGAATGACAAAGGGCGCTAACAAGAGGACTTGGTGCGTGTTGTAAGGCCTTTTTGATAAGAGGGAGGTGTGTTTCGTTATCAACTTGCACGGCTAATTCCGCAATGCCTTGAAGGCCAAGAGTTTGCCACGAGTCGTCTTGTTGATCAGGCATGCTTTCGTTTAGTTTGTTTGTCACGTAGTCCACGACGTCTTCATAATACTGAGAGACGGGCGTTCCTAGTTGTTTTGCTAATATGGCGTGGAAATTGGCCATTCGTTCTTGGTCTGGCTTAAACGCATAGGGGCTATCTTCTAGCGCTTCTGCTAATCCGGCCTCTTCTCCTTTGTGTAATATTTTATCAACGATGGTTTTGATAAAATGATCACGTGTTCCTAAGTTCAAGGCCCCCGACTCATCTAATGGAAGCTTGATAAACCAGATAACAGCATGATCTGCTGTCTTTGCTTGACGGGTATCTTTTGTTTTCAGTAAGCAAGCCAGCCAAGCATGCTGGCGAAATGGGTATGGGTAAGCTTGCTGTTTTTTATCAAATTGGATGGTTTGCTGTGGCGTAATTTTCTTGATGCGGCGACCAAGATCAAAAAAGCTTGCCTCACACCCTACCATTTCAAAAAGATCGCCAAGCGATTCAATGTTTTTCATGATAAATTAGATGCCTGTCAAAGAGTTAACGTTTCCCTTATGGTACCGTTTTTTACAGGAGAAATCAGGTTGAATACTGCCTATCCAATGCACTCTCAACTGGCCGATCTATTAATCGATGTAGAAATAACATTGCGTGAGGGTGGACTTTGGGAATGTGAGCAACCCAGTGAACAGGCAATGCAAAGCAATGTTCCTTTTTGTGTTGATACAATGAGCTTCGCTCAATGGTTGCGTTACATTATGATAGAAAAATTCAAAGTATTGATTGAACATGGCGCACCATTGCCAACGCAATGTTATGTTTCTCCCATGGCCGTCGAAGCGTTTAAAGAGGTGGATCACACGATGCTCAATAGGCTCATTCAGCGTCTTGATAAAATCGATCAACATTTGAGTCAACAAACCTTATTAGATGATTCGGCTCTATGACGATGTCAGGGGGTAATCAATATGTCGCGGATCTGGCCTGGGTTGTCGGTTGCAAGCAAGGAGAATTCAGCCACTACCCTGCCACCAATCTCATTGAGAGCGATATGGATGTGTCTCAGTTTTGGGTGCCAGATATCAATGAAAGGCTGGCTGCATTGGTGATGAATCCCGAGCCATTAGAAAATGCGGTTCGTGCTTGTAAATCTCATTTTTTAGGCAGCTATTTCGAAACGCTGTTTTCGTTTGCTATTCGCCATTTATCCTGTTTCAACATTCTTTGTGAACATGTTCAGGTTATGGATAAGGACAAAAAAACAGTGGGAGAAATAGATATGTTGGTGGAAACGCCAGCAGGAGAATGTATTCAGTTTGAAGTGGCTATCAAGTTTTATTTGGAGCGTACTGATTTATACCCACATCATTGGATTGGCCCCAATAAAAATGACAGTTTGAAAAAGAAAGTGGATCGAGCCCGTCGTCATCAGTTGCAAATATTGGGCACGGAAGACGGAAAGCACTTGTTACGGTCTGTTACTAACGATACCACTTTTCAGGCGAAATTACTCATTTTTGGCCGTTTATATTTGGCCTTATCCAGCCCTGAAAAGGTGATTTCATTCTGTGAGAATTCCCATTTTGGTGGATGGGTTAGAGTGTCCCAAGTTGATCTTTTGCTACCTTTTTTCTCATATTACATACACTTGAACAAACCACATTGGCTAACGGTTTCAAATAGTTCTCGCGATTTATGCTTCTTTGAAGCACAATGCATGAATGAATGGAGAAAATCATTCCAAGAGGATGTTCGCCCAAAACATATAGTGTTGTTTAGGGAGTTGGAAGGTCGTATGTCTTGCCACTTTGTTTTTATAGTGCCAGACAGTTGGTAATGTTTTAAAAGTGAAGGCGCTTTTAATATTCAGCTTTTCCTTATGTAGAATGAATTTTTCATGAGTCAGACTGCGAATAAAATGAATAATACTCTGTGCATTGCACTGTGGGTGGTTGATACTGATCGAGCCAGCATTGCTTGGAGTAACTGTCATGCTAAAACTTTGTTGGGGCAGAATACTTCGTCCGCTCATTTCGAGGGAAATTCTTCCTTCGATGATGATTTTCTAGCCACGTTAAGATTAATGGTCGGAGCTTACGATATTGGTGAGCAAGTCACGTTTGATTGGCCAACGCCCATGGGTAAGTACGCGGCTATCGAATGCGTGAGCACCATTATTTCATTAGGTGGTGAGCGTCGTGGTTTATCTGTTCAGGCTCTTTTTTCGAATGGTTCCCCCTTAGATGCTGAGATCGGATTAATTAAACAGCTTGGTAGTTTATCCGTTGCTATGCTTAATTATGATGGTCGCTTTCTAGAAGTGAGTGATGTGTTTTCTTCTCGCTTTGGTTCTGTCTCATCGATGAGAGATTTATTTGTCACCAATAGCAACGCCAGTGCATTTATGAGTAAGTTGTCTTTTGGTGAACCTTTTACCCAAGAAATTCGATTGTCTACTCTTAATGGTGTTCGTTGGCATCAACTGGAAGTGGTGTTTCACCCAGAGGGTAAAGTGCTCTTAATGGCGAATGATATTCAGCAAGAAAGGGGACGAGAGAATGAAATTTTCCGCTTACATCATTTTGATGTGTTGACTGGATTACCGAATCGCTATCATTTATATCAAACATTAGAGAACATTCTGGAAAGTGGCAGTCAACGCTTTGAGCACTGGGGCATTCTCTATCTGGATTTAGATAATTTCAAAATTGTTAATGATACCTTTGATCATCGAGTCGGCGATGAGTTGATTCAGCAAGTTGCATTGAGGATTCAAGGTGTGATTCCGAATAACGCGGAGTTATATCGATTAGGTGGTGATGAGTTTGTTATTTTTTTAACGAATATATCGGGTGTAGAGAGCTTGCAGCAAGTCGCGAATTTAATTACCCGAAATGCTCTGAATACATATTTTATTGCCAACATGGAAATGATGGTAACAGCCAGTATCGGCATCGCTTGTTATCCTGAACATGGTGACAATGTCGACCACCTGCTTAAAAATGCCGATGCAGCGATGTATCGCGCAAAATCGATTGGTCATAATACTTCCTTTGTCTTTGATGTGGATATGATTGATACCATCCGAGCGCATTTAACGTTAGGTGGTGGCTTACGTAAGGCCATTGAAGAAGAAGAGTTTGAGCTTTTTTATCAACCTAAGGTGCGCTTGTCAGATGAAGTAACGGTTGGTGCTGAAGCTTTGATTCGCTGGTTTCACCCCGAACTGGGGCTTATTAGTCCTGATCAGTTTATTCCTATGGCAGAAGAAAGTGGGATGATTTTACCCCTTGGTGAGTGGGTCATACGCACAGCGTGTAAACAAATTAAAACTTGGCAGGATCAAGGTATTCCCCCCATTAGTGTGTCGGTAAACTTGTCTGGTCGTCAGTTTATGCAGACAGATTTAGTCGAAATGGTGGCGCAGGTGCTTGAAGAGACAGGAGTTGATTCGCAGTACTTAGAACTTGAGCTAACAGAAAGTATGCTCATGGCGGATGCTCAGCAAACGATAGAGAAGCTACATGCTTTTCGTAAGTTGGGCGTAACCTTATCGATTGATGACTTTGGAACGGGTTATTCGTCTTTGGCTTACCTTAAAAAATTCCCTATTCAAACGCTAAAAATAGATCGCTCGTTTGTGAATGATCTTGGAGTAAGTGGTGGAGATGATGCGATTGTTAAAGCTACCATTGCCATGGCAAAGAGTTTGAATCTTAAAGTGATCGCAGAAGGGGTGGAAAACCGTTCCCAAATAGATGTGCTTAATGGGTTTCAGTGCCAAGAAGTTCAGGGGTATCTTTTTGCGAAGCCTATGAGTACTAAAGATTTCGTTCATTATATGAAAACTCAAAAAATGATCGGTTCTAGCGATGCTTTGGACTCTGTGACATCGGCCGTTTAAGTAATATTAGAAAAGATGCGATGGATGATGTTTTGTTTTGGTAGAACAAGTCACCTTCTTGACTTGTTTATCGGCAATGATGCCCATAAACTATGTGAAATTTATAAATTTTGGAAGCATTGTGTCAACGCTGGAAAGCCTTTTGTGTCCTATCGATCAATTACCTCTATGTCAGCAAGAGAGAAGTTTACGCTGTTCTAATGGGCATACCTTTGATCTTGCTAAGTCAGGTTATGTTAATTTGCTTCCAGTGCAAAATAAACGCTCTAAACAGCCTGGTGACAGTAAAGATATGGTGCAAGCGCGCCAAGCTTTTTTAGAGCTGGGTCATTATTTTCCTATCGTCGAAGAAATTACGCGTACTTGGCCTGCGGCTTTAAACGCAAGGCCTCTCGTTCGTATACTGGACGCTGGGTGTGGTGAAGGTTATTACCTGCAGCATTTATCACAACGTTTGGCTGACTTATCAGTGATGACAGAATGCGTTGGGGTCGATATTTCTAAATGGGCGGTCGCGGCCGCGAGTAAGCGAGATAAGTCAACGTCTTGGATAGTGGGTAGCAATGCCTGCTTGCCTACTCCGGCGGGGAGGTTTGATGCGATTTTATGCTTATTTGGTTTTCCTGCTTTTTCTGAGTTTCAACGTGTTTTGTCGGATGATGGTGTATTATTATTGGTTGATGCAGGTCCCGATCACTTAATCGAACTGCGTCAGATTTTGTATCCATCTATTCATGAATACAAAGCGCCTTATAGAGAAGGAATGGCGGATTTTCGTCTTATTCAAGAATCCAGTTTGAGCTATTCTTTTTCTTTGTCCTCTCAAGAGGAGATTCAGCAATTACTTTGTATGACGCCACATATACATAAAGCCTCTTATGCCGGCAAGGAAGCCGTCAAACAACTTAGCAATCTGGCGCTGACTGCTAATATTTATTTTCGTTGGTATCAAAAAGGATGAAGTTATAAAACATGCCTAATAGTTTGGATACGCTTTTTGAGAGGAATAAAGCTTGGTCTGAAAAGGTCACAGCGGAAGATCCTGAATTTTTTTCCACCTTATCCCAGCAGCAGCGTCCTGAGTATCTGTGGATTGGTTGTGCTGATAGTCGCGTGCCAGCCAATCAGATTGTTGATTTGTTGCCCGGTGAAGTGTTTGTTCATCGCAATATTGCCAATGTGGTGGTTCATACTGATTTGAATTGTTTATCCGTGATTCAATTTGCAGTGGATGTGCTAAAAGTGAAACACATTATGGTGGTTGGTCATTATGGTTGTGGTGGTATCAAAGCCGCCATGGATTCCCGTGAGCATGGCCTGATCGATAATTGGTTGCGTCATATTAAAGATGTTTATCGCTTGCATAAGGCGGAAGTGGATGCCATTGCTGATGACTGTGAGCGTTTTGATCGTATGTGTGAATTGAACGTTATAGAGCAGGTTGCCAATGTGAGCCAAAGCAGCATTGTGCAGAATGCGTGGCGTATTGGCCAGGAGTTGCATGTACATGGATGGTGTTACAGCATCAATAATGGTCGCATTAAAGATCTACAAGTGTCAGTAACGAACGCGCAAGAAGCACAAGATCAATTAAATAAAGGGTATTGATATGCGGTTTGCCTTATAACAGTAAGCTTGGAAGACGGCCGTTCAACATAAAAATGTGTTTTCGCTGGTTTATGTTGAACGGTAAAAAAACGCAATGTCTCTACGCTGTATACGTTTACGCTATAAGTGGTTGTTTTCAGCAATGGCTCTTGCACACCCTGCAATGGTCGAACGTAGCCAGATGTGTCCTGGGTCGTGCTGTAATAATGGACTCCAAAGCATTTTCAATTCAACGGGAGGAATTTCAAAAGGCGGTGGCAATACCACAACATTTTTGTTGCCTTCCATTAGCTTGGTTGCCAATGAGGGTAGCGTGGCAATTAAGCCCAATTGTTCCGTAGAGCGCATGGCCACGTTATAGTTACGTGTGAAGAGGCGAATATTTCGCTTAAAACCAAGATCGGCTAAGCTGCCATCCACCCAGCCAAGTTTTTGTACTTCTTCAGGTTGAATGCCAACCCCTACACCAAAACCTGTCTTGCTAACCCAAACGTGAGAAGCCGCTAAATACGCATCCAGTGTAAAGTTTTTTGCTATGTCTGAATCGGCTGGCAATAAACAGGAGAAGCGATCTACCCAAACGGATTTTTGATGAAAAGACTGTGGTAATGTGTCGAAGCGGTTAATCACTAGGTCAACTTTGCCTTTTTCCACATCATGAAAGCTGACATCACTTGGATTCATGACATCTAAAATGACACTTGGTGCTTCACTTTGCAGTTTTTTCATCAAGGGGGGGATTAAGGTGGCTTCCGCATAGTCACTTGCCATAATGCGAAAGACGCGTGAGCTGGATTCTGCTTCGAAGTTTTGTCCAAGGTGCAGCACTTCATCTACAGACTGAAGAATGCGTTGTACGCGGGGCTGTAATTGAATAGACAGTGCCGTTGGCATCATGCCATCACTGGTGCGAACTAATAATGGATCATGGAAAAGATCTCTAAGACGTCTTAAGCCGTTACTCATGGCTGGTTGGGTAATCCCCAGCTGGTTAGCAGCGTGAGTCACATTTTGTTCGCGTAACAGGGAGTCTAAATAACGAAGTAGGTTTAGATCGATTTTATCTAGCTGCATAAGGGGCTCATGTCAATTTGCACTCACTGCATGATACTGTATTTACGTGTCAAATAGAACGATCAGCCCCGAATTATGGCATCAAATTACTTTTTTCGAGTCAGTTGAGAAATGACTTCATAACAGGCCCCCATTGTGTGGTAGTCCGTTTTTCCGGCAGGGCTTTTACAATCATCATAGGCTTGGTTGTCTTGCTGTAAAATACGAAACCAAGCGCCGTACTTATGATCAATCATATGTTGCCAGGCGTACTGCCAAATGGCCTGATAACGCTGCCAGTAGACGTCTTTGCTTGTCACTTGAGCGAGCATAGCGGCAGCTGCAAAGGATTCTGCTTGAACCCAGAAGTATTTATCACCATCGCAAATTTCCCCTTTGGGATCGTAGCCATAGCAAAGACCTTTATTTTTCTCATCCCATGCTTTTTCCCAAGCTTGATCGAAGAGATGGATTGCTTTATCAACGAGCCAGTTCAGGTCTTTTTTTTCAGGGGACACTCGTTGGTGAATAAGCAGTAACAGTTTGGCCCATTCTGTTTGGTGGCCAGGTTGGAATCCCCAAGGACGAAACAAGTGTTTCGGGTCATTTTTGTTGTATTCCCAGTCAATTTGCCAATCTTGGGTATAGTGCTCCCAGATTTCTCCTCCGGCAAGATTGGCTTGTCGTTGGCAAATGTTCTCGGCAAGGAGAACGGCTCTGTCCAGATAATCGGTTTCTCCCGTGGCGTCGTAAGCGGCTAGCATTGCTTCACACGTATGCATGTTTGCGTTCTGTCCTCGATAAGGCGAAACTTGCTGCCAATCTGCAGAAATTTCATCTTTATACAGGCCATATTGCTCATCCCAAAAATGCGTTTCTAATAAATCGACGGTTTCTTGAATCCATGGATAGGCCTCCGTTAGGCCCGCTTGGTAGGCACAGGAGTAAGCCAGTAAGACGAAAGCGAGACCATAACAGTGATTGGTTTCATCAAGGTTGGTGTCTTTATTCAGCAGCCAGACATACCCACCATTATCTCGTCGATGTCTCTCCCTTAGATAATGTATCCCATGTTGTACAGCTGCTAAATATTCGACTTTAGGTTGGCTCTGATAAGCTTTGGCGTAGTTAAAAACAAATCGAGTACTGCTGACTAAATGACGTGTGTCTTTATCATAAATGTCGCCGTTATCTTTAAAAAATTGGAAAAAGCCACCATTAGGGTCGATGCAGGCAGGATGATAAAAATGCATTGTGGAATGTATATGCTGCTGTAAAAAACCCACAGAACGAAAGTTGGGAAGTGTGCTCATATGGTTTTCCTTATTATTGATATTAATGGGTTTTATGATTGTTTTTACGTTCTTTTTTAGACATAGTAACGACCAGAGATAACTGAATACTAGCGCTTTTGTGTCCCTTAAATCCATCTTCTTTCGTCATCTCGTACTAACGGGTCAATACTCAACCATAGAGCGTTTTATTATTTACCAAAGAGTCATGTTTATGAAATCCCTTGGCAGCACGTCAGAACAAAGTCGCATTTATAACGAACGAATTATTTTGCATTTAGTGCGCCGGCGCCCCGGCATTTCTAGGGTGACAATTGCCGAAGAAACAGGACTTAGTACACAAACCATTTCGGTGATTACCTCATCCCTACTGGATCAAGGTTTGCTTGAAGTGTCAGGTAAAGTGCGTGGAAAGCGTGGTCAACCATCGGTTAAGCTAAGCATTAATGCCCAAGGAGCCTATGGACTGGGAATCAATGTTGACCGTGATCATATCAGTGCAGTATTACTGGATTTTAGTGGGCATTGTGTTTTATCTCTGGAACGGGATGTGCCGTTTCCAACGGAGCAAGTGGCAAAAGACATTGCTAGTGAGTTGATCAGTGAAGTGAAAGCGCGCCTGCAGGACGATTGGGTAAAAGTGAAGGGAATTGGTTTTGCGAAGCCGGATTATATGGATGCTTGGCTAGACTCGTTAGTGACCGATAGCGAGTTGCGAATGGATTTAGCTCGCTTACAGGCAGAATTAACCTATTGGCAATCCGATGCGTTTGAGACTTGGTTAGCCAGCGAAACGGGCTTAATGTGCTATAAAGAAAACGACGCTGTTGCGGCAGCAACCAGTGAATTATTATTCACTCAAGGGACTCAGGTAAGGCACTTTTTCTATCTATTTGTCAGTATTGCTTGCGGGGGAAGTATCGTTGCGGACGGTGAGTGTTATCTTGGCGCTCACGGTAAAGCGGGTAGCTTTGGGTTAATTCCTACCTTATCGGGTAAGCATGGTCGTTGGATTCTTGAAGCGTTATCTCTTTCCTCATTAAAGCGTTTTTTTGCTCATCATGGTCAAGAGTATCCAGAGTCGGATGTGGCTTGGCAAACACCAGATGTTGTGAGGTTAATTGATAGATGGAGTGGCGAGGTCGCTGAAGAAATACAACCTGCCCTCAGTGCGGTGATTGCATTGCATGATCCACACATGATTATGATTGGAGGCCGTTTACCCATTGTTGTCGTTGATCAGTTGATTTGTCATATGACTCGGTTACTCAATCAACAGAGCGTTTTGCCTGTGCCTACGATTAGTGTTGCTCAGCATACGGCGACAGGAGTGACCATGGGGGCGGCGGTGCTACCCCTTTATGAAACCTTTGCTCCTCAGCGCGATGTTTTGTTGTTAACTACGAATGCCAAGTAATCGGCATCCATACGAACGGGGCATGCGTGGTGAATTTATGGGTTGCGCTTGATCACTGAAAGAGTGATGTTATTCACATACTATCGTTTACGACAGAGAATATTTACCTCAGAGAAAACTATGCGCTTAGAGATCCAGTGTGAAGATAGAATTGGCATGATAAGGGGGATTCTTGATTTTTTTATCCCTTACCAAATTGATATTCGCTTGATTGAAACGGACTCAAAGCGTCGATGTTTGTATTGTGGTTTTCCTGATATTCCTTTTGCTGATTTGCAGTCTTTGTTAGCGGATATTCGTCGTCTTGATGGGGTTGAGGACGTTAAGACTGTTATGTTTACGCCCTCGGAGCGTGAATATAACGCCTTGAATACGTTGCTTGAAGCTTTGCCAGATGGCGTTGTTGCGGTGGATTTAAAAGGCTATATCACCATGGCCACCGAGTTGGCCGCGGCGGATCTGGGAGTGCCGATTGACGCATTAGTGGGGGAGCCATTACAGCAGTTTATCAAAGGAGTGAATTTCTCCAGAATGGCTTGGGAAGACATGGCAGAGGGAATCAGTAAGCGTATTCGTCTGCAAAATAAATCGGTTCTTTTGGAAATGAAGCCCATTTTTGTTCCTGATGGAAGGGGTCATGCTAATCCAGCTGGTGCGGTTATTCATTTAAAATCCCAAGAAAGGTTGAACCGACAAACTGAGCATTTTAAACAGGCACCGGATATTGAAAAGCATCTTGAGACTTATTTTCAGAAGGACGTGATTCAAAGTGCGGCCATGTGCGACATGCTACAAAAAGCCAAAGCGTTTTCTATCATGTCAGAACCCTTATTGTTATATGGGGATGTAGGGACGGGTAAAAAAGAGTTACTGCGTGCTTTATATCAGTATTGGTTAGAGCAGCAATCGGACGGTGGTACCCTGATGCTTCGTCATGCTCGCGAGATAAGTGCTGAGGACATTGCTAAACTGGATCACGCTTCTGGCTGGTTTGCCATTGAAGAATTGGAATATTTGGCGCCAGAACTGCAGGTAGATTTGGCGAATTGGCTATTGCGTCAGCCAGAGCATTCGACCAGTGAGCAAGGAAAAGTAAGGCTTATCGGATTGACTTCCTTACCAAAAACGCAACAGATTAGCGAACAGATCCATTCGACGTTGTATTTTGCGCTATCTTGTTTGCAATTGCGTGTTCCCTCACTAAAAGAGCGTACAGATGATCTTAAGGGGCTGGTTCAGCAGACACTTCAAGGGTTGTGTGAACGTTACAGTGTGCCTATGCCAAGCTTGACTAAAGCGGCTTTAGTGAAGATGTCGTTATACTCTTGGCCGGGTAATATCAAAGAGTTAGAGAATGTGTGTTTACAATCACTTGGTTTGGGTAAAAGCCAATGGGATGCCGATGACCTTGTCTTAACCGATGATCGGAATGAAGAAATAGCGCTTGAGCTTGTGGATGGCTCTTTAGATAAAACGCTGAAGTCATGGGAAGCACAGTTGCTGCGTCAATTGTACCCACAATTTCCGAGTACGCGGCGTCTGGCTAACGCCGTAGGCTTAAGTCATAGTGCAATTGCGAATAAGCTAAAAGAATACAACATTGGTAGTTAAAAAAGTATTGTTTAAAGAAGGGTATGGTGGGAAAACAATAAAAAAGCCACTTATCGAAGATAAATAGCTTCTTGCTGTACTTGACTTTTTAGTAGGTCAGCAGACAGTTTCATGATAACTCTCATCTGTTTAAACCTATATTCTACCTAACACAGTTTGGTTAAGCGCTAGTAGTAGCGACGATGGGGCATGCGCTTAGGTGTTTTTTTCTCAGTCTCTATTTTAATCGGCTGCATGGTTTTTTTGGTCTGAGAAACTTGTCTCTGAATAGTCACTGCAAAAAATGCAATGGCAGCACAAGCAGCTACGAACATTATAAATTCAAACATCGTGTCTCTCCAAAAATATCTTTATTAAGACAATCATGAGTCATAATCATGACTGCGTAAAGCCTGTTTTGTTGTAATTAAGTAAATGGGGGTGTTAAAGGCAAAAACAACCCTATTCAAAAATGATCACATTTTTAGCAATATTGAACGTTAGTTGACTTGGTTGACTGATTCGCTAAAAAGGCCGACATGCCAGCCTTTTTAGCGAATCATAGTGGTATAACCTATACTAGCTGGAAAAACGGTTAAAGACTGTATCGTTCGCGTAAATATCGCGCAACACCGTCTTCATCATGATGGCCGATAACATGGTCAGCAGCCTTTTTAATATGTTCTAAGGCATTGTCTGTGGCGTATGCTTCATCCGCCATGGCAAACATGGTTAGATCGTTATCGCCATCACCAAAGACGATAACACGCTGGGCCCCAAGCTCCTCCTTTAACTCCATCAATGAAGAGCCTTTGCATGCACCACTATGGTGTATATCTAACCAATAGGCATCTTTATTATAAATACCACCACCGGAATAGGCCGTGATGTGTTTGTGCTCACGACTGTCTATCACAATGCGTTCAATTAACTCTGGTCGACCTAATGCACTGATGTTTGTGATAACAGCATGAGGATCGAGCTCTTCAATTGGGTGAAGGCTTAGTTGATCGTGGCTGCCTAATTCATTGGCAATGTGATCGCTCAGACTGCCTTTTAATGTTGGATGGTAGACCTTATGCGAGCCGCTTTCGTCCAAACAAAACACGAATGGCGTGATCTCGTGCATTTCGAAAGATAAGAGTGTTTGGGAAATCAATTCAGGGGTTAAAAAATTACGATGTCGATAGGTTTGGCTGTTGGGATTCCACCATTCCACACCATTTTTGAAAATTTGCCAGTGTGGAAAGTCATGGCCTGCGATGCAGGGCTTTGCGGCAAAGTGAGTTCGCCCAGTGGCTACCGTATAGACTATTCCGGCGGCTTTTAACCGTTCTAATGTGTCGCATGTATAGTCTGATAGACGCTGACCCTGATTTAATAAGGTACCATCCAAATCAAATGCTAATAAATCCATCTCTACCTCACGTTCATAGGGCTTATTCATAGGGAAGGCACTATGGATAGCACTGTTGTGTTAACAAGCCAGTATAGAGTTGAATACTGACTTGTTCGGGCCGAAAAATTGATTATTCGGCTTTTTTGCTTAACGCAACCCCATCAAAGGCGATGCCATCCCAACCATGTTGCATAAATTGACGAATGTTTTGATGATCTGTCCCTTCTGGGTTTTCTAACACGTCGATGCGGTAGAAGTGACCAAATAAGGGTAAAGTTTCTTCAGGCGAAAGCTGATGTAATTGAGCAAAGTAAAAAATTTTACATGAGCCATTGTTTTCATTTAGTCCATTGACTAGCTGGCCATTTGTAAACGAGGTTGCTGTGAAGGTATATTCGTTTTCAATGACGCTAATCACTTCTTTAAACTGTACTTGATCTGGTGCGCTTTTGACTTGTTCTAATATTGAGTCGGTTGTTAACATGAGTTCTCCATTCTTTAACGACTGAAAGAAGAGGCGAATAAGCCTTGGGCGTCTCGGGTTATCGTAATATTTGCTTTGCCAGCCTCTAATAGCTTGTTATTCAGGCAATGCTGGAACAATAACCGAGCCGCATTTATTGTCATCTTTCCATAAAGCCTGCTATGGCTTAGTGAATTATAAAACGGAATGCTAAATATTTGCACGACCATTACATTGTTAACCGACGGAAACCGCTTCGGTAGATTTATGCAGCCTCTTCTTGCTCCGGGGAGTCGAAGTACCTGATGACAATTTGATAAGTGATTACACATAGCACTCCACACGCTGCCATGGTGCCAAGCATAGGGATAAAGGTGCCGTTATCGAGTAAGCTGACGACAACACCGCTCAGAGCTCCTGAGGAGAATCTTAACGTCCCCGCTAAGGCTGCGACGCTACCGTTATGCTTGCCGGAATGCTTTAAGGCTCCCGCCATAAAACCGCTACCTAAGATACCGATGCATCCAGTAAACAACATACAACTGATGACGAGTGCAGCCAGAGGCGGATGTTTAAAGAAGGCTAAGACAATCATCGCAACGGTGGCACCGAATAACACCCAGACGGTGTATTTAACCAAATATTCAATGCCAAGTTTTTCGACAAAGCGATTGTTAATCGTCGTAGCAATCATCATGGTGATGATATTGAGGCCGAATAGAAAGCCGAAATGAGAAGGCTCCACGCCATATAACTCAATATAGACAAATGATGACCCTGTTACGAAACACATTAAGCCTGCAAACTGAAAGGATCCCGCCAGAATGTAACCCACCACGGCAGGCTTTCTCAGAATAACACCGTAGTTACGTAGGGCAGAGTTAAAAGATAATGGCGAGCGATTATCTCTATGTAATGTTTCTGGAATGGTCTTTAAAAAGAGCCAGATAGCTAAGGCCGCGATAAGCGCTAAGAAAATAAAAATAAAGTGCCAATTAAATAGGGTTAAAATCGCTCCTCCTATAATGGGGGCAACCAAAGGCGCAATGGACATTACTAGGATGACCATGGACATGGCTTTAGCAAATTGATCAGTTGAAAGGCTGTCTTTGACTAATGCCGGAATGCTGACCGCGACCGCTGCACCACCAATGGCTTGAATTGCACGGCCAATGATCAGGGTGTTGAAACTATTTGAGAACGCACAAAAAATGCTACCAACAATGAAAAATGAGAGACCTGCCACGACAACTTTGCGACGGCCAATAGCATCGGAAATAGGACCAAATAAAATTTGTAGTACAGCAAAAACAATTAAGTACATGCTGAGTGTCATTTGTACCAAGTGAATGGGGACATTCAAACTCAATGCAATGGTGGGAATGCTGGGTAAATACGTATCGATCGCCAGTGGCGTAATGCCAGCCAAAAGACCGAGTACTAAAAAAACAGGTAAGGTTAATTTCATAAAGTTGGCTGCGTATCAATATAGAGAAATAGAGCATCAAATCTCGATTTAGACTGTTGTCTGATGCTGGGTTCGATATTATAAGGGGTTATAATCAATATCATTCCTTTGAAATGTGTAAGCACTGTGGACAGTTGCTTTTTTAAGCAAGGTTTTGCCCTGTTTTGCCATCATTTAGTAGTAGACTAGTCGGATTTTCTCAATGACTTTGATCTTTATCATAGATCTTAGCATTAATGTTTGTCGTAGCGTCAAAGATTAATGAACAAGGAAGCATATGTTACGTTTTTTTGAAAAATGGGTGGATCCTTACCCTGAAATAGAGGCACGTGAAGCGCCCAATACGTTGTTCGCTTTTTGTCGATACTATTCAAAGGGGGTTGAAATCCCTTTGCTTGTTATGTCGTTGTTAACCGCCACTATTGCGGTTTTGGAAGTGACAATGTTCAGCTTTATGGGCCAATTGGTCAATTGGCTGGTCAAGAAAAACCCCGACACTTTTTTAAAAGATGAAAGTACTCATCTTATTACTATGGGGGTTGTGGTGCTGGTGGCGATGCCGTTAGTGTCATTTTTGCATTCGGCGGTCCTGCATCAAACTTTGTTGGGGAATTACCCCATGCGCATACGCTGGATGTTTCATCGCTATGTGCTGAAACAAAGTATGACATTCTTCCAGGATGATTTTGCTGGCCGCGTCGCAACGAAAGTCATGCAAACCTCCCTGGCGGTTCGGGAAAGTGTGATGAAGCTGATGGACGTGTCGGTATACATCATCGTGTACTTTTTTTCCATGTTGTTTTTAATAGGGCAAGCGGACTTTCGATTGGTTGTGCCTATTCTTATTTGGATGGTGCTGTACCTTATTTTGCAATTTTACTTTGTTCCTAAATTGAAAAAAGTTTCCTCTGAGCAAGCCGATGCGCGTTCGAGTATGTCGGGGCGTATCGTCGATAGCTACACCAATATTTCGACTGTTAAATTGTTTTCACATACGCAGCGAGAAGCCAGCTATGCAAAAGACAGCATGGACGTTTTTTTGCAAACGGTATACAAGCAAATGCGCTTGGTGACGGGGCTGAATGTAGGGGTACAGATTTGTAACTATCTATTGGCTTTTTCCGTGGCAGGCTTGTCTATTTGGCTATGGAAAGAAAGCATTATCAGTGTGGGAGCCATTGCTATTGCGGTGAGTTTAGCTCTGCGCTTAAATGGTATGTCCCAGTGGATTATGTGGGAAGTCAGTTCGTTATTTGAGAACATCGGCACGGTTATGGATGGCATGAAAACCATGTCTAAACCCTTGTCAATCCAAGATAACGCTGGTGCGAAACCATTGCATATTACCAAAGGCGAAATTTGCTTCGAACACGTTCATTTTCATTATGGGAAAAAACACCGAAAAGTCATCGAAGACCTTAATTTTACGGTCAAGCGGGGTGAAAAAGTGGGCTTGGTCGGTCGATCTGGTGCAGGTAAATCGACCATCGTCAATTTATTGATGCGTTTTCATGATAGTGAATCGGGTCGAATTCTTATTGACGGGCAAGATGTCAGTAAGGTGAAACAAGATTCGTTGCGTTCTCACATTGGCCTAGTGACGCAGGATACCTCTCTATTACATCGTAGTGTCCGTGAGAATTTGTTGTATGGCCGTCCTGATGCAACAGAAGAAGAGATGATTGCGGCGGCGAAAAAAGCAGAAGCCCATGATTTTATCCTGCAGTTGACTGACCCTTATGGCAATACAGGCTACGATGCCATGGTGGGGGAGCGAGGAATCAAGCTTTCGGGTGGGCAGCGCCAACGTATCGCGATTGCGCGAGTGCTTTTAAAAGATGCGCCATTGTTGGTCTTAGATGAGGCAACATCCGCACTGGATTCAGAAGTAGAAGCGGCTATTCAAGAAAGTTTGTATCGTTTGATGGAAGGGAAAACGGTGATTGCTATCGCACACCGTTTGTCTACTATCGCAGCCATGGATACGCTCATTGTATTGGATCAAGGTAATATCGTGGAGCAAGGTTCTCATGATGAATTGATTCAACACGGCGGTATCTATGCCAAACTATGGGCACACCAAACGGGCGGCTTTTTGGGGGAAGATATTGTTGAAGAGGCAGTTTATTAACGATGTTTGAAAAAACTGTTGGATAGTAGAGCGAGTCATGAAAGTAGAATAATCCAGTCCATTGCTATAAGAGGGGAATAGAATGACATACATAATTTTATGTTTGGCGATTGTGTGTGAAGTGTTCGCGACAACGTCGTTAAAAGCGTCCGATTCCTTTTCTAAATTAGGGCCAACGGCCATGGCTCTGATAGGCTATGGTGTGTCCTTTTATTTGCTCAGCGTGGTGATGAGAACGCTCCCTACTGGTATTACCTATGCGATTTGGGCAGGGTTGGGGATTGTGCTGATATCACTGTTTGGCTATCTATTCGCGGGTGAAAAATTGGATCTTGCCGCATGGCTGGGGATGAGCTTGATTGTGATTGGCGTGGTGATTATTAACCTATTCTCCAAAGCGGTTAGTCACTGATTCGTTACAGAGCCATACAAGCGGTGCTGATGGCATGCACCGCTTGTATGGTTGACATGATAACTTATCTTTACTCCACGAGTTTTACTTTACCTTTCTTGTTTGCCAACCATAAAAATTGGTAGGGCATTAAAGTGACTTTTGCTAAATGATCTTCGTATACCGTGTCAGTGACTAAATCAGTCCAATCGTCTGTGGCGATCAGGTTTAATTCTGATAAATTAAAACTTTGCGGTTGATCCGTTATATTGAAGATCGCAAATAGGCTTTGACGACGATCCAAACTTTGGCGCCAGAAAGCAAATAGATTATCTCCCATATGTAAGATGTATTGAGTAGCGTTGGGGTGGAACGCGGTCTGTGCTCTTCGTATCTGGGCTAAATTGGTGATGGCGTTGAACACTTTTTGATGATGGGTTGGGGTGTTAAGGGCATGCTCTAAGTCTTCCATCTTCCAAATATGACGATTAATAGAACGAAATTGCCCTGTATTGTCCACTCGATCTAGGTCGTTTTCTGTGCCAAAAAAGCTGTGTATATAGAACGCGGGTACCCCTTCCAGTGACATCATCACCGCTGCCGCACAATAGAATCGAGCAAACTGCCATTGATCAGGGCCCTGTTGTACCGAGCCAGCTAAGGCGTTCCACAGACTGATGTTTATTTCATACGGCTTGGCTTCGCCTTCAGGCGTAGTTCGAGAGCTAATGCGTCCTCCAAAGCGTTTCATAGTATTGATTAAGGTTTCCAGCTCCCAATCGGTTAGCAAACCTTCTGTTGGGCGTAAGCCAATACCATCATGGGAGGCAATAAAGTTCAGATAGGTGGTGCCCTGTTGAGCGGGAGGCATGCTCATTAACCATTGCTTTAGATGTTTACAGTTACCTGTGACCAAGCTGTTGATCAGTAACGGTGGTAGTGAAAAATTGTAAATAAGGTGAGCTTCGTTAGCATTACCAAAGTAGGTTAGGTTCTCCTGATTAGGAATATTGGTTTCAGTAATGATGACGGATTCGGGCGCGTAGTGTTCGATAACAAGGCGTAACAGGCGAATCATTTCATGGGTTTGTGGCAAGTTGATACTGGGGGAACCTGGGATTTTCCAAAGGAAGGCGACGGCATCAAGACGAAACCAGCGAATCCCTTTTTCCAAATATAAACGAATAATACGTAGAAACTCTAATAAAACGTCGGGGTTCTCGAAATTTAAATCTATCTGATCATGACTAAAAGTACACCAGACGTATTTGGTGCCATTTTTGGTCTGCACCTCACGTAATAGGGGAGAAGTACGTGGCCGAACAACGGCGCTTAGATCGGCGTTAGGATCTGCTTCATAAAAATATTTTGCCCCTGGATCGATACCCGATTTATAGTTTTCAAACCACATACTACGGCTAGAACAGTGATTGATGACTAAATCGCCCATGACCTTAAAGTCTTTCGATATTTCCGAAATATGGTGCCAGCGCCCTGATGCCGGATTAACACTTGTGTAATCCATGACGCTAAAACCATCGTCCGAGCTATAAGGAAAAAAGGGCAATAGATGAATGGCTGAAATGCTGTTGATTAGTTTGGTTTTGACAAACTTTTGCAAAGTTTCTAATGGCGCTTCATCTTCAGATCTGAGGGTGTCCGCATAGGTAATCAACATAATGTCAGACTGATCCCATAAATTCCTGTGGGGACGAGGGGATTCTGTTTTCGGATCTAAATTAAAGGTAGTCAGACAGTTACGGGCAAGTTCGGTGGCGTCACGATTAGGGTATAGAACCTGAAGGTGACCGATGAGCCGTTGCTCTAATTGTGATGGCACTGTATTTTCCATAGCTGTCTACCTGTAAAAATATCTGAAAATAGGGGAGATGAGGTCATGACCTTCATCTGTCTTATCAACTTAACCAAAGAAAATGGACACTGGATTATTTGTTTGGGCCAAATTCCTGCATGTCTTGTTCGACGGCAAGTGCCAGTTGTTTCATCACGCCGGGAAATGCACTCACAACACGGTTCCAGCTTGGAATAAAAGGGGCTTCCATGGGATTATCAAGGTACATATTTCCTGCTTTCATGACATTACTGGCGAACAGTTCAACGGCTTGTTCCTCTTGGTGTACATCTAATTTTAAACCATTAATTTCTGCATCATTGCGGTATGTTTCAATAAAGTCCAGTGCCACTCGATAGTAGGTTGCTTTAATGGTACGGAAGGTTTCTTGATTAAAAATAGTACCATTGGTTGCCAATTTTCGGAAAATGGCTTTCGTAATATCAATGGACATTTTCGAGAGTCCGCCGTCATCGTTATCGGCTGAGAGGTCTTGATGCTTATGATCATAAACATCCGCAATGTCTACCTGACATAAACGGTTGTTTGAATAGTTACGTTTCATCTCGCTTAGAACGCCGATTTCTAAGCCCCAGTCACTTGGAATACGCAAATCTGTCATCACATCTCGACGAAATGAGAATTCTCCAGCAAGAGGGTAACGGTAGCTGTCTAAATAATCTAAGTATTCTAAGTTTCCAAAGACTTTCTTGAGAGAATAAAGCAAAGGTGTAACCAGTAGGCGGCTGACACGGCCATTCATCTTGCCGTTTGCTGTGCGCGAATAAAAGCCTTTGCAGAACTCATAGTTGAAATTGGGGTTTGCGACAGGGTAAATCAAACGAGCGAGCAATTCGCGATCATAAGTGACAATATCACAATCGTGCATTGCGATGGATTCAGCCTTACCCGCTGCCAAGTTGTATCCCATACAGAACCATACGTTGCGTCCCTTTCCTGGGTCAGTAGGTGAGAGCTGCTCACCTTTTAACACGCTATCGATGGCACGAAGGCGAGGGCCATCGTTCCAGAGGACTTTGTGCTTTTGTGGCAGAACACTGAAAAACTCTAAAGCGTGGCGATACTCCGCTTCAGTTGCTCTGTCTAAACCGATAACGATTTCATCAAGATACGGAACTTGTTTGAGGTGTTCGATAATGTTTGGCATGGCATCTGTCGCCAATTCGGAATATAGGCAGGGAAGAATAAGCGACATTGGACGAGTTTTAGCAAATTCGCACAGTTCTCTCTCCATGTCTTCAAGCGGACGGTTGGCTAAGTTGTGAAGTGTGGTGATAATGCCGTTCTGGTAAAAATCGCCCATTATTGTATCTCCTTGAGTGTTAAATCATGTTGCCGATTGCGTAGCACGAATATCGCTTAAAGAACGCGTATTTTTCTTGTTATACAATTCCTCGTGAAGCGAGGGCTTTGTTGACGGCTTGTGCCCATCCTTCTGGTCCATAGGCATCCGTTAACCAAGCATCGTAGCGTCCTGGAATTTCAGGTGGTGCATGAACAGGTGAACGCACTACAACGGGAATATCCGCTTTACTTAACATGCCAATATCGTTTTCCCCGTCCCCAAGGGCCATGCTGGTCACGGTGCTTTGGTAGAAAGCAGCATACTGTTGACTCAGCCATAACATAGCACGAGCTTTATCGCAGGATTTGCCCATAAGGTGAGTAAAGCGTCCACCCTTTTGCACTTGGATGTCAGTGTCTTTTAGCGCGTCTCTAAAAAGGTTTAAGGCATTAGCCGAATCTTTCCAGACCATGGGCTCTGTAAACTCGCGCTGCATCGCCAGCTTGGCACTTTGTTCCGTTAAGCCTGTTAGCTCAGCCACATCTTGCCATGTCATATCGCTAAAGCGTTTAAATTGAAAGCGGCTGTTTAAAGGGGTGGTGATGTCTATCAGGGTTTGTCTATGTGGGCCAAATGCTTTCAGCCAATAATGACCATGGTCTTCTAAGCCGTGTTTATCCTGATCCCCATTGTTTATAAGGCTTAGTTCTTTCGGAATATAGACCGCTGCACCATTTTCAACGATAAACGGATCTTTATGGCGTAGTGATTGGCGTAAGTCGTTAAGTTCAGCAAAAGTTTTGCTAGTGTTTAAAATACACGGGATGGTGAAAGTTTGAAGCGCTTGGAATGTAGAAAGAGCGGGGTGAAAACTGTATGTATGATGGTCCAATAAGGTGCCATCTAAATCTGTGAATACGAGTAGTTGTGTCATATTTTTTAAGATCTTGGTTGGATAGAATGTATCTTCCATCGAACCGTCGATCTATATCCTCCTTCGTCATGCAACAACTGGGAAAGTTAAGTCTCCTTGTTGCTTGTTACCAAATTAAGGAACGGCGTTCAAAAAATGGTAAAGGTTTATTGTTCAAAGCAAATCCAATGCCAGTATTTGAAAGTGTTCTACCTTCCCTAATGACTGTTTCTATTCGTTTTTTAGCTTAGCGGCTTTTATGAACAAATTAATGACAACCTTTCTAAAACACATATTTTTTCCCTTTATTCACATAGATGGAGTGCTGTTAACCCCTATCTGACAACGGCTGAAGGAGGACATTGCCTTCCTACTTTCTTGTGTGAATGCAGCATGTATACTTCCATGGCTTCACCATGTTTTTGGGAAAATAAACGGCTGTTACTTTTGTTTCTTTGATTGGCTTTTGACGGGGATTTAATTGATGTCTCGATCATTATTCACCAAAAAGGTGCGCAACAAAGTAAGGTATTTTATAAGATTGTTCTGTTTTGGTGCGATTTTGAATTTTGCGTAAAATGTACCGATGGTCGGTTTAGAGTAGAAATAGCAAGTAGTTAGAAGAAAGAAAAGACAGACTTTTCTTTCTTAGTGATTAACCGTATTTTTTGACTAGAGTGAAATGCAATGGTGAGTGAGCTAGCTTATTCTTCACAAAGTGCGATATAGCCTACTGTGAATGCGCCTTCTTGAAAGGCACGTAAACCCGTTGCCTTGAATGGAATTGGCATTGGATGGTTTTTTAGCACTTCTTTCACCGTTGCACCACTAAACAAATCCACCTGAACGGTATTGATTAGTTGAATGGCGGCTTCAATTTTAAATCCGATGGCCCCACCAGCAAATTTCCCTTTTGTTGGACGCTCTTTAATTACTGCACGGGTTACTTTGTAATCTTCAAACAGCTTTTTCAGTATCAGTTGAAATTTACGAACGCTTTCACAGTCATTTGGGTGGTTCAATGTGTGACGCACTTGGCGACAGTCGGCGATCTGAAAAAGACCGTCTTGCTTAGAAAGTAAGCAAAGAATGGCTTCGTTGCCTTTGATCTCGATACCACAAGTAATCATATTGGATCCTGTATAAGGGAATTTTGGGCATTATGGCACACTTCGAGGAGTGCTAGCAGAGTAAAAAACACTGCTTTGCGAATTCAACACACGTCATATGTAATGCAAAACAGATTCGTGGTGGTAGATCGTACTCTTTTGAGTTTCATGACTCTTATTTTACAGAAGAATACGCTACTATTTTGGAATATTATTTTGAAAATATGCATTACACGATATTTTATCCTGATAAATGTCAAAAAACTGTGATTCGATCGCGTCTTCTTATTTTCGATTACTGAGACATATTCTCACAAAATTCTTCCTATTTTTGTGAGGTTGTCTCCTATTCTTTAACGAACCATAAGGCTACTTACCATGACTGCTTCATCGCCCAAGGGGATTTCTCGTCCCCAGGTGAAATCGCTAGATGAAATCCTTCCTACTGAACCCCTTTTAATGATGGGCGCAGGCCCTGTTCCAATTCCTGAACGTGTTGCTCGAGCGAACTCGGTGGTAATCAACCATCTCGGCAGTGTCATGGCGCAAGTCATCAATCAAGTAAAAAGCATGGCACGTTACGTATTTCAGACGGAATCTAAATGGGTACTGGGCGTGGCGGGGCCAGCATCGGCGGCGATGGAAATGGCTGTGTCTAACTTAATGGAGCCAGGGGAACCGATTCTGTGCATTAACAATGGCTTTTTTAGCCATCGTATGGCTGAGATGGCAACACGCATTGGCGCGGATGTTCACGAGTTGCATGTTCCAGTATTGGAAGCGGCAGATCCTGAACGTGTGCGTAAAGCCATTGAGACAGTGCGGCCGAAAGTGTTGACTCTAGTTCAAGGGGAGACGTCCAACACGGTTTTCAATCATGCTTTAGAAGACATTGCTAAGATCGCTAAGTCCTATGGCTGTTTAGTGGTTGTTGATGCGGTTTGTACGTTGAGTACCATGCCGTTAAAAATGGATGAGTGGCAAGTTGACGTGGTGATTACTGGTGGCCAAAAAGGCTTGTCGTCTATTCCTGGGGTCTCTTTGTTAGTCTTTTCTGATGAGTCATGGAAAACCGTCAAAAATCGCAAAAAGCCGGTTGTGCAATGGTGTTTTGATGCGCAGCTTGCGGAAAACTTTTGGCACAATGATGGCTACCATTATACCGCTCCTGTGTCGGGTATCATGGCTCTGCATGAAGCGCTGAAACTAGTATGTGATGAATCTTTAGAGCAACGTTTTGCAAGACATTTACGATGTTCTAAAGCATTGCAAGCGGGTATAGAAGGTTTGGGGTTGAATTTGTTTATTCCTGAATCGTCTCGTTTGAATTCGGTGGTGGGGATTCAGTTACCTGAAGGCTTAACCGCAGGGCAAATATGTCGTCATATTTCTGATGTGTATCGTGTGGAAATTGCTGGTTCTTTTGGTCAGCCGATTGTACGTATTGGTCAGATGGGTGAGCAGTGCCGTGAGCATAACTTATTTCGAACCTTGCATGCCTTGGGCAGCAGCATGCGGGATTTAGGGATTAAGGTAGACCAGCCTAATGGTATGGCAGAAATGGAAGCCTGTTTACAACGTATTCCTCGAACGTTATCTCAAGTGGCTTAAAAACGGCGAATTAGCCTTAGCCTTTCCGCTACGACCCCCATTTCCCATTTGGAGATGGGGGTTTTTGTTATGGCTTTTGTACGAGTGATGTTTTGCGTTTTGTGGGCATTAGGCTTGCAAAAAGAGCACTAGCCGTGATCATCACACAAGCAACCACTTGAGTGTCTGTTGGTGTTTGGTGACCAAACAGGCCAAGCCATGCCGTCGACAGTGCCGGAGCGGTATAAGACAAGACCCCCAATAGTGATAGATTGCCGCGCTTAACCCCCATATCCCAACAGAAAAAGGCAATACCAACGGGGCCGAGTCCTAAGCCGATAACGGCCACCCAAGTGTTCGTAGAAAAATGCCAGTGTAAAGGTTCCAATAGTAAGTGAGCGATGACTGCAAGGAGGGTCGTCATCAAGCAATACCAAAGCACAGCACTGGAAGGCACCTTGTGAAAACGACGGTTGGCGACAGAATAGCCTGACCAAATAAACGCGCAGGCAAACGCCGCTCCATAGCCAAGGGAGGTGGCTTGTATCTCATGGCTGGAACCCGCGGCGCGAGAATGAAGCATCATGCCTGTGGCGATAAAAGCGACAATCGCACCCAATAGATGGGTCCAAAGAAGTTTGTTTGTGCTGCTCATCCCTGCCATTAAGACAATAAGTAAAGGCCAAAGGTAGGCAATCAGGCCCGCTTCTATTGGTGGGGCGTGTTGAAACGCATAGAAATAACAGAAGTGATATAGGAAAAAACTGATTCCTCCCATCAGTTTGGCGCGAGTGGGTGTTTGCTGCCAAGAAGAAACGAGCTGACCCTTTATCAAATAGACAATGAAAAACAGCACACTGGCGACACTAAAGGTTAGGGCCAACAGGAGTAATGGCGGGACTGCGTTTGCCTGTGTGGTAAATAACGCCAAACTGCTCCATAGCAGAATAGCGATGCTGCCAATGATGGTACCTCTCGTGCTGGTCAATGCCATGATGCCTTTTCCTCATTTTATTGTTGCATAGGGAGTAAAAGGAGGAGTATAGCTAGGCCATGACAAATGATCGTTGGTAAAAATCCGCCTATCTCTTGTTAAAAAGACGCGATTTGAATGACTCGAAATTAGTGTGACTGAGCTCGGTACTGTCCAGGCGTCTTCCCTAAATGCTTACTGAAAAGTTTGACCAAAGCACTGGCGTCTTGCATACCCGTTAGATGGGCGATGTCATCGAGACTTTTATTAGACTCAATTAATAGCTGCTTGGCTTTGTTAAGACGTTGAGTCAGCAGGTATTGTTTTGGTGTCATGCCAATATAGCGTTTAAATAATATGGTGAGCTGGCTTTGACTAAGGTGAACAGCGTCGGCAAGTTCTTGAATTAAATAGGGTTGGTCAAAATTCCTGTCTAGTTGGTATTTTGCTTTGAGAACACGTTGATCACTTTGTTGGATGTGTTCCTTAGGAATGGGTAATAAATATTCGATGAGGCTTAAAGCTTTTTCTAATGCCAGTGGGTTGGATCCTGTTTCGGACAATTTGGATAAAAAAGGTAAATAGGCAATAGCCTGTTCGGATAATTGGATAAAGGGCTGGTCGCTCTCCAGGGTTTTGTTCCAACAGGCTAGGTTATTGATTACCAAGCAGCGATTCCTTTGTTCCGCAAAATGATGGTGAGCATGCTGATTAGAAATCAAACACGCTTGCCCCGCTTTTACCAAACGTTGTGTTTTTTC
The DNA here is from genome assembly GCF_016461715.1 of Marinomonas spartinae. GTDB lineage: Bacteria > Pseudomonadota > Gammaproteobacteria > Pseudomonadales > Marinomonadaceae > Marinomonas > Marinomonas spartinae_A. The sequence continues at coordinate 167,498 of NZ_JAEMUI010000002.1, forward strand.
TACTTCAAGATAAAGAGCACCCTCAAGTGGCAAGACAATTTGAGTATGGTGGTGCTCGTGAGGCTGGGCGGTACCACTATAAGCCATAATTTCAATGGAATCTCGCATGATTCGTCACCCTATTTTCGGTGGCCTTTTTTAGGTTGGTAGAGGGATATTAGCACGCCAATGACGACGACGATGACCGCTACTATTTGCTCATTCCCGATCGCTTGTTTGCCAAATAACGCAGTCCATAAAATAGACAGGGCAGGGGCTGTATAAGATAAAACACTTAACAGAGAAAGGTCCCCTCGTTTAGTACCGATATCCCAACATAAAAAGGCGACACCTATTGGTCCAAACCCCAAGCCTAAAATAGCGATCCATGTATCTTGAGAAAAGTTGTAAACATGGGGCTCTAGGGCGAAATGAAAGCCTGTTGCAAGTATGGCTGCGACAATACAATTCCACAAGACGCAGGAAGCGGGGACATTTAAGCGCCGTCTATTAGTGAGTGAATAGCTGCCCCAAATGAGGCTGGCGATAAAGGCAGAAAGGTAACCTAATATTGTGGGAGGCGTGCTCGTATTATTGCTAGTGGTGGTGTCCAATATTGTGCTCATTTGCGTGCTTGAGTGAATCATTAGCCCTGTTCCTGCTAAGGCGATGATCCCACCGATCAAATGTGTCCAATTAAAACGACTGAGTTTACGTGAAGACAAGCACATGATGATAAGCAGTGGCCACGAATACGCCAATAGGCCCGCTAATAGTGTTGGCGAGTGCTGTAATGCATAAAAATAAAAAAAGTGATAGAAAAAATAGCTGGAGCCACTTAGTAACATGGACTTAATTGGCGTGTCTTTCCAGGATTGAACGAGTTCACCGCGCACAAAGTATACAATGATTAAAAAAACACTGGCCATGCTAAAGGTGATGGCTATCGCCAGCATGGGAGGTACTGAACCTACTTGTGAGGTGAATAAGGCCAAAGAGCTCCATAAAAAAATGGCAATAAAACCAATACCCGTCGCCTGTTTATTCATTCGTGTCTCTTTTCGCTCTCTTATCTGTCTGAGCTAGTATCACATGGGATGTTTACGCATTAATCAATAAAGATTCATCGTATTTAATTTCTCAATGATAACAACTAATTCCGGCTTTTTATAAACAATTTACATGCCGATTCCTGCCCTTTTTCAATAAACATATTGATAGTTTATTACAAATAACGTGCACTTAATTGTCATAAAATAAGAACGGTGACAGGTTAGTGACAGGTTTGCGTAGTAAGGTGTGCTCACTGGCTATTTTATCAATAAAAAATAACACTTTGATACCAGATGAAAAACAACAAAAATAACAAGCAGGAGAATACCATGCTTAACAAGATATCTATCAAGTCTGTTCTTATTTCAGGTGCGGTTGCACTAACGCTTGCTGGACAGGCTCATGCTTACGAACCCGCTCGTAGTATAGAATGTATTGCGCCCGCGAACCCAGGTGGTGGTTGGGACTTTACCTGTCGTAGCGTTGGTAAAGTACTGGTTGATCAAAAATATATCAAAGGTAATGTTCAAACCGTTAACATGAGTGGTGCTGGCGGTGGTGTAGCCTTTGCTCACACAGTTAGTAAACGCTCAACAGATGACAATCTTATCGTGGCCGCTAGTACAGCAACCACCACTCGCCTTGCTCAAGGCCAATTCCCCGGATTAAATGCAAGCCAAGTGAAATGGGTCGGCACCCTTGGTGCGGATTATGGCGTTATTGCGGTAGGGAAAAATTCCAAATACACATCATTAACTCAAATGATGGATGCTCTAAAGAAAAATCCTGGTGCCGTTAAGTTTGCTGGTGGTAGTGCCTCTGGTGGTTGGGATCATTTAAAAGTATTGATTGCGGCAAAAGAAGCCCACGTAACGAACCTGCCTAAAATTCGTTATTTAGCTTTTAGCGGTGGTTCTGAAGCTTTGGTTCAAGTAGTTGGTGGCCATATCGATGCTTTTACTGGTGACATTTCTGAAGTTAAGGGGTTCATGGAGTCTGGTGATCTTCGAGTATTAGCTGTTATGTCTGAAAAGCGTTTACCCGCTCCGTTTAACAACATTCCTACTGCCAAAGAGCAGGGCATTGACGCGATTGCTCCAAACTGGCGTGGATTTTACGTTCCAGGTAAGGCCGATCCCGCTTCTTATGCTTGGTGGGTAAAAACCATGGATGAATTGTATAAGACACAGGAATGGAAAGATATTATGGTGAAAAATGGTTTAATGCCATTCCATAAATCTGGTGCAGAGTTCACTGCGTTTGTTAACAAACAAACAGCAGACATCAATACCTTGTCGAAAGAAATTGGTTTGATTCGATAACGGTCACTAAATACAGTCGTCCACACGGGAAAGGAGGCTTCTCTCCTGTGTGGATGTACCTATTTCTATATTTAAATGATCTAACTTACTCGGAGCAGAGACATGCGTATTAATGATCGTGTGTTCGGCATGCTGATGCTGATTCTCGCCGTTGCTTACGGTTGGGAGGCAACACAATTCCCCATTCCTTTTGGTGGAAATGAAAGTGTTGGTCCAGAAACTTTCCCTATTATGTTGTCCATTATATTGGGCATCAGTTCAATTTACTTAATTGTAAAACCTGATCCAGATGAAAAATGGGCGCCTATCCCCATGTTGCTTCAACTGTTAAGTGTTGCTGTGGCTTTATTGATTTTTGCTTGGGCAATTGAGCCTGTGGGCTTTATACCATCAGCTGCTCTTGTGGTGAGTTTTATTAGCTGGCGCATGGGGGCAGCAGTGAAGCACAGTGTGATTACTGGCATTGTTAGCTCCATTGTTATCTTCTTCTTGTTCAACTATGTGCTTGAATTGGCATTACCTCTTGGTATTTTGGAGCTGTAACCATGGAAACAATGACTTTATTGATGCATGGCTTCGCGGTGGCCTTAACCCCAGAAAGCGTTATGTTTGCCATTATTGGTGCTATACTTGGTACGCTGATTGGCGCTTTACCAGGCCTTGGGCCTGCCAATGGTGTGGCAATCTTGATTCCTTTGGCGTTTAGTTTAGGTTTATCTGCCACTTCTTCTTTGATTTTGTTAACGTCTGTTTATGCAGGTGCCATGTATGGCGGACGTATTTCTTCCATTTTGTTAAATATTCCTGGCGATGAGCCAGCCATGATGACCTGTTTAGATGGTTATCCGATGGCGTTAAAAGGCAAGGCGGCCGAGGCGCTGGCTATTTCAGCTATTGCTTCTTTTATTGGTAGCTTTATTGCAACTGTCGGCCTAGTTATTTTAGCTCCGATTCTCGCTAAATTTGCCCTTAAATTTGGCCCGTCTGAATACTTTGCTTTGTTTGTCTTAGCGTTTGCAACACTAGGTGGGGTAACTGGAAAAAATCAATTTAAAACCATCATGGCTGCGGCCCTTGGTTTAATGATAGCCACGGTTGGTATTGATTTATCGACGGGGGTACAGCGCTATACCTTCAACATGCTTGAGTTATTTGAAGGTGTTGATTTTATTATTGCCATTGTTGGGTTGTTCGCGATCAGTGAGTTGTTTTTCTTTATTGAGCGTCACGCTGGCGATGGGCTAAAACAAGTTGCGATTAATAAATTAAAATTAACCGCAGCGGACATTATCAGAGTTTTGCCAGCCTCCGTTCGTGGTGGCATTTTGGGCTTTGTTGCTGGCGTCTTGCCAGGTGCAGGGGCTTCTTTAGGCTCGTTTATTAGTTACTCGTTAGAAAAGAAAATTTCCGATAAAGGCGAGTTTGGTAAAGGGGATTCTCGTGGTGTTGCCGCACCAGAATCAGGGAATAATGGTGCCGCATCGGGGGCACTGGTACCGATGCTGACTTTGGGGGTGCCTGGTAGTGGTACCACTGCCGTATTACTGGCGATGCTGATTTCTTTGAACATTTCGCCAGGCCCGATGCTGTTCCAGCAAAACGCTGATTTAGTGTGGGGGGTTATTGCGGCGATGTTTGTGGGTAACCTCGTACTATTGTTGCTTAACATTCCAATGATCGGCATTTTCGTTAAACTATTAAGTATTCCACCTAAGTATCTAATGCCCGTAGTGACTTTAATTGCTTCTGTTGGTATTTATGCGGTGAGTCATAGTGCGATTGATTTGTACTTTATGGTTGCGTTTGGTGTATTGGGCTACATTTTACGTAAAGTGGATATTCCACTAGTGCCCGTTATCTTGGGAATGTTGCTTGGGCCTGAAATGGAAAAAAATCTACGTCATGCCTTAGTGTTGTCTGATGGTGACTGGAGTGTCCTGTTCAACAGTGGTTTAAGCATTACTCTATGGGCCATTTCTATTTTAGGGCTTGTGCTACCGATGATTATTGGGCCGATTATTCGTTCTAAAATGTCAAAGTCTAAAGAGGCATAAATAGGTTAAATGCTTATACTTTCCTCATCAGTGTGAGGTATGCTGATGCTAGTAATAGTAAAACAACCATTGCGTTAGTGATGAAAGTTCGAGTTGCAAAAGCAGCTCGAACTTTGTTGTTTCTGCTTTTTGTCTCGTACTATGAATGTAGTTGTATTTTATTATGCGAATTTTGGTGGTAGAGGATACTCAAGTACTCGGGCAGGCCATTTTAGAACGACTTACCAGTTTGGGTCACGGCGTGGATCTGATTGATGATGGTAAACGAGCCCATGATTTACTTAAGTATCAATCGTTTGATTTGATTTTGTTGGATTTAAATTTACCCGGTTTGTCTGGTTTACAGTTGCTGCAAAAACTTCGTCAGAAAGAGGACGGAACGCCCGTTTTGATTTTAACTGCAAGAGATCAAATTGAAGATCGTATTCGTTTGCTGGATGAAGGCGCAGATGATTATTTGACTAAACCTTTTGATTTTGGTGAGTTGGAAGCCCGTTGCCGTGCTCTGTTACGTCGTAAGCAGGGGTATGCGGCAAATGTCAGTGAACATGGCAATCTATTAGTCAATCGAGATAGCCGACAAGTCTTTATTAATGGTGAGCTCACGGCGATTACCAATCGTGAATTTCGATTGTTAGAGATTTTTTTAGGCCATCTTGGTCGCGTGCTCAGTAAAGATGAGATTACTGACCATCTGTTTAATTTTGATGAAACTCCCAGCCCGAATGCCATTGAGTTATATGTAGGACGCCTTCGTAAAAAGCTTGTCGCCAGTGATTTTTCGATCACGACTCTCAGGGGAATTGGTTATGTGGCAGAAGTTTCTGCGTCGCCAAAAGCCTAATAAAGGGGAGTTAGTGTCAGAGAGTACACCCTCTTTGCGTCGGCGATTTATCATCGGCGGCATTATCATCATTAGTGTCATTGCTGCGCTTGCTATCAACTTTGTTTTTGAGTATAGCCAACGATTGGCGGATATTTCTTATGACCGTTTGTTGCGTAGTGCCTTGCTACAGATGGATGAAAATATTGGTTTAATGCATAATGAAGTAACCATTGATATCCCATGGTCGGCGTTTGCCACCCTTGCGCAAGCGAATGATGACAGAGTGTTTTATAAAGTTGTTAGTTCATCTCAAGGATTTATTACAGGTTACCGCGACTTAAATATTACGCCACCGAAGCCTCCACAATTGGACAAAATACAATTCTTTGATCGCGAATATTCAGGGGAGATGGTGCGTTTTGCTTGGTTGGAACGTCATCTAACCGAGTCAGAGTCAACGGGCACGGTACGTATCATTATTGGTCAGACACGTTTGTCTCGAGAAGAACTGTCCTCATCGGTGACAGAACGAGCCGTTGAGGTCGTGGTAATGATTGCATTGGTGGCTGTGGCGCTGATTGTTCTTGGTAGTCAGTTGGTGCTTAGACCTCTTCATAGAATCAGTCGGGTGCTGGAAGAGCGTCAGCCAGGAGATTTGACGCCAATTAATATTAAAACGCCCAAAGAAACGTATCATTTAAAAATGGTGATTAATCATTTTATGGCGCGTTTACAAACCAACCTAGAGCAGTTAGAAAATTATACCGCTGATGCGGCCCATCAATTGCGAACCCCTCTTGCTAGCTTACGTGCTTTGGCTGAAAATGCTCGCGATAAAACCTCCCCAGAACGGCAGCAAGAAGCCCTTGAAAATATCGTGACGCAATGTGATTCACTCAGTCAAACGGTCACGTTATTGCTGAATCAAGCGGTGGTGTCCCATCGTATGCAAACCAATCCAAAAGAGCCAGTGGACTTGTTGGTTCCTGTTACCGCATCCTGTCGAGAACAGGCCATTACGGCATTGCATAAAGGGGTGAGTTTGTCACTAGAAGCGGATGTAGAGCGAGCGATGGTATTTGGCGATGCATTTGCATTGCAGCAGATGATGCAGAATCTGATCGAAAATGCGGTACGCTACAGTAATCTTGGTGCCGAGCAAGCAACGGAAGTGGTTGTCAGGGTAGAAGAATTTTCCAACTATTATCGAGTTAGTGTCATCGATTATGGTGCCGGGATTCCTGAAGAAGAAAAAAAACGTGTCTTCGAGCGGTTTTACCGTGGTCGTTATGATACAGCTGGCAGCGGGGTTGGACTGGCGATGGTCAAAGACATTATTGATCACCATACTGCGAATATTACTATTCTTGATACTCAGCCAAAAGGCACTACCTTTCAAATTGACATTGCTAAGTATCAATCGAGCAATGATTCTGGGTCATTACTATGATGAAATGGTTAGTTGTTTTTTTTAGTTTGTTTTTGATGAGCTTTAACGCGTTTGCTCAAGCGTTGGTAGAGCCTGAAAGCATTGAGTTTGGTAAGAAAGATGCGCCACGTGTGCTGCGTATTCATTCCTCTATAGATCTTGCTTCGTTTGGTCCCTTGATTAAGGGATTTGTTAAGCGCTATCCCAGTATTCGAGTATCTTATACTGACATTAATACCTCCGAACTATACAAACAAACGATTAAAGAAAGTGCGCACCCTCAGGCAAGCCTAGTGATCAGTAGCGCGATGGGATTACAGATTAAGTTAGTGAACGATGGTTACGCGCAAACCTATCATTCCTATGAAACGGATCATTTACCCAGTTATGCCCAGTGGCGTCATCAGGTGTTTGCATTTTCCTTGGAGCCTGTGGTGATGTTAGTGAATAAAGATCATTACCCTGGGCCATTACCAAAGGATCGCCAAGATGTATTACAAACCATTCGTCAATATTCAGATTTTATGAAGGGACGCATTGGTACTTATGATATTCGCCAAAGTGGCGTGGGGTATTTGCTGGCCAGCCAAGATGCTCGCCAAGCGGACACCACATGGGGGCGATTAATTGAAGCCTTTGGTAGTCATCAAGTAAAAACTTACTGTTGTACCCACGAGATTATTGATGATGTTGCCAGTGGCAAATTAGTACTGGGTTATAATTTATTGGGTTCTTATGCGGCCCAACGGGTAAAAGAGGATACTCGCCTGAAAATGATCTTGCCCAAGGATTATGCCTTAATGGTGATGCGCGTTGGATTGATTCCTAAGAAAGCCCCCAATGCGGATGATGCAGGGTTGTTTTTAGATTATTTACTGACGGACTCGGTGCAAAGGCGCATGCAAGCTGAGACATTGATGTTTCCTATTCAGCCCAATGTGATGACAAAAAATACCCTAAACATACTGGGTAAGTCAGGTCCACAGCGGGTGGTGGAGCTTGATCAGCAGCTATTGGTTGGGCGTGACTATGCTAAGCAACGTCGCTTTATAAAAAGCTGGGAAGAAGCACTAGAAATCCCCCATTAATATTAAATACTCCTTTTTGATGGTGTCACAGTTTTCTAGTGCCTTATCCTATGGGCTAGGTTTCTCAGCTACATTGGTAACGGAGGTGCTTGTCACAGCATCTGACGTAACCTGTGGCGTAGCAGGCTTGCAATAAATAAGCTTTTCGTCAGCCTCTTCAGCTCGCTCTTCACATGACCAATTCGGGTAATGTGAACTGTATTTACTTTTCTGAATGATAAAAAAGGGTGTTGTTTGAGTGCTTAACCATTTAGACAGATCACCAGAGCGAGCTTCGGCTTTACCGTTCGAATAGAACAGAGCGGAAAAAGGGCGTTTGTGAAGATAAAAAAGGTCTGCTGTCTTTGTTTCCGCTTGTATCTTCCAGTCTGAGATGATGGCCATTTGCGAATAATTTTTCGTCAAGTGAAAGTGAATGGCTCCCACCACCATCATTAAAAACACAGGGGTAACAATACCCAGACTATAAAACCATTTAGGCAATGGGAAGTTTGCTTGGTAATAAGTAATCAGCATAGCCATGGCTGGTAAGGAGGGCATGACAAAGCTGATGAGAATATTTCCAGTGAAGGTGTATAGTACTAAAGGAGTGGTTAGCCATAAAAGTAAGTAACTACCAAAACCGTCACTGCTTCCTTCCGTATCACCGCCTTTTTTCAGAATTCGTATCCATTGAACAATGAGTAGTGGCGTCCAAGGCAGCATGGCGATCAAAGCAAAAACCCAAATCATACCGCGTACATGGTGATGAATCGAAGCGTAAAACTCTCCTTGCGTGTTGCCTAGGAAAAACCATTGAATATATTCGTTGCTTAGGTAGTAATGCAGAAAACCAGGCATTTGGTACTCTGCTAATGCTATCCAAGGAAGAGTCAAGAGTAAAAAGAGTAACGAGCCGGAGGCCCAAGGCAGGCGTTTTTTTAGAGACCGCCAACGGGCATTGGATAGTAACCATAATGTTAAGCTTAAACTGATTAAGAGAAGTGCTATTGGGCCTTTTGATAGGAAGCTAATGGCTAGACCAATAAAAAAAGTGTAGCCCCATAAGGACTGTTTTTTACTCCATGCAAACCAGAAGCTCACCATGGTGAGAGTGGTACCGAAAGTCATTGATGTTTCTGGAGAGATGGCCCCGATGAGGATTAAGAACGCGCTGGTTGTCGCCAAAATAGCGCCTGCGAAACACCCCATGCTGGCTGATTTGAAGTAGTGTTTAGCAAAATAATACAGCAAGATTAATGTGCCGATGCCTGCTATTAAATGTGGAAGACGCGCTGCGATACTGTTCATACCAAAAAGTGAAAAGCCAGTGGCACTCATCCAAGCGAACATAGGGGGATTCCCCATATATGGCATATGAGGGTTAAGCATGGGGATGACCCAATTATGGGTGTCTGCCATAAAGCGAGCAATTTCTGCGTATCTCGCCTCTGTTGAGTCTAAAATAGGGTACATAGAAAGTGACAAGAAGCGTATAACCACGCTGCCGATCAGCAAAAATAGCATCCCTTTTGTAGAGGGGAGCTTTTTATATAGATGATGCATAATTTGCTTCCAGAAGAATGAATGTTGTTTTTTCTTCCTTGAAGGTACAAAGGAACGGCTGTTCTAAAGCAAACAAGTGGTCGCGCTTATGGTTTGGCATAATAAACCCTACTTAGATGAAGGACTGCCGAAGCGTCGCGACAAAAACAGGGATGTATAGTAACGATCTTGTAAAAAGCCGCCAAGCTCGCAGTGCCAAGCGAGCGTAAAGCTTTTTTACTAAATGAGATTTTCGCGATTTTCATTATGATTTGAGACATGTCCAGTGTGAAAGAAGTCCTATGTGGTCAAATGTTTTGGGTCGTTTGTGCTTTTATAAATCGAGACAGACATCGTCCTAAGATGTCTGCTGAGTAAGAGATCTGCTGATGATTTTGCTGCACTTTGCCAAATAGTAATTTGGTTTATAATCATATTTAGTACATGCTTTAGATTGTTTGTCGTTCATTTACGTCGTAAACAGAACGACTGGCGACTATGCTGTCTAAGCTATTGGCGTTTTCTCTGTAAGCTCCGAGTCGTAAGTGCCGATAATTCGGGAAATTGCTGTTATCTTAAGTGATGGGGTGTCGTAAAAAAGTGATTCACCTTTTTTTCATTTAAAGACGGAGACAATAGGCAATAATGGGTGTCTAATTTTTTATTAGGAGTGGCGGGCATGAAATTGTTGCTGGTGGAAGATCACAAAGACATAGCGGGTATTATTTTTGATTATTTCGAAATTAAAGGAGACGTACTGGATTACGCCAGTAATGGCTTGCAAGGCTACGAACTGGCTAAAAGCGAGCACTATGATGCCATTATTTTAGATGTTATGTTGCCTAAAATGGATGGCCTTACTGTGTGTCAATCATTGCGGGAAAGTGGGATTGATACCCCCATTTTGATGTTGACTGCGCGTGATACAAAAGAAGATGTATTAGCCGGGTTCGATCATGCAGCGGATGACTATCTAGTAAAGCCTTTTGATTTAGATATTTTGGACATTCGTTTACGGACGTTGGTGCGACGCCGTAATGGCAGTATGGCGAACCGTGTTTTAACGTTTGGCGCATTATCTTTAGATATGAATACCCGCGTGTTACAGCGAGAAGGCAGTCGTTATTCCTTAAATCCATCGCAATATAAAATACTAAAATGCCTGATGAATCGCGCCCCTGAAGTGGTGACCAAAGAAGAGATTGGTGATGTATTATGGGGCGATGAAGAACCAGATAGTAAGGTACTACGTAGTCATATTTATCAGTTAAGAAGTTTGATTGATCGGCCCTTCGAACATGCCTATCTTAGGACTATCTCGAAAGTGGGGTATCGGTTAGTCGCAGAAGGAGAAGAATGAAACGGATAAAAAGTGCTAAACAGCTGACCTTTACCTACTTTTCGATTGTTGCCTTCGCCATTATCACGTTTCATTTTGCCATGTTTGACACGATGTTGGAGAGCATGGAAACCATTTATGCGCAAAATAGGATGCATAAAGACCTCAATACAGCGATACATTTGCTGCAAGGAACCCATCTTACCCACGTGGCAGTGCCACCTTTTTCTGATGCTTATGTCGGAGAAAAAAGTCTGCCACCTTGGATTGTGTTGCAGCCTGATGTGTCAGATGACAGACCCTACCATTTAGACCCTAGCTCAGATACTAACTTAGAATACTTCTCCATGAAAAAGCGGGTAATGCTGAATGGTAAAATGCAAAATATCTATTTGATTCACTACGATGAAATCTATGAAGAAAGTGAATCTCAAATGTTCAAAACCCAGACGACGCAAACCATCATGTCCCTATTATTGCTAGTGATTAGTCTATGGGTCGTGATGCGTATTTCAGCACGTCTCACCAATCCCCTTGCCCGCTTAAGTCAAGAGCTAGAAGGACGCAATGCTCAAGATAGCACGCCTATACCAATGCCTGATGGTGCGGCAACCAGAGAAATTCACCAATTGGTCAATCAGTTGAACAGCTATCGAAATCAAATCCAAGCTTTGTTACATAGAGAGCGTGCTTTTAATCGTTATGCCAGTCATGAACTGAGAACCCCATTGATGGTGATGAAGGGCGCGCTGACGTTGCTAGGAAAGTCCGATTCTAAAGCTTTTTTAGAGCGTCAACGCGGGCGAATGGACAGTGCATGTCAGGAAATGGAAGACTATATCACCACGTTGTTGTCTTTGACGCGAGAAGATGATATCGACGCCATGCTGCTTCGGGAAGTGGATGACAATGAGCTGCAATCCATTGTGCGTGCTCATACTGAATATAATTCAGGAAAACCGGTTGAAGTCTTGCAACACAGCCATGGTGTTGTCAAAACTAAATTACCGATGCCAACGTTGCATATTCTTATCGGTAATTTAGTCAAAAATGCCATTGCTTGCACAGAGCAGGGGCAGATCGATCTGATCATGTCTGATCAAGAAATCAAGGTGGTTGATACGGGGTGCGGTTTACAAGGTAAACCAAGCGGTGAAAGCTATGGTCTTGGCTTAATGATTGTCCGAGATATCTGTCAGAAATACCATTGTGAATTCAGCTTAGTAGATAATGAAGACCAGGGCTGTACTGCCAAAGTGATCTTTCCTGAATGACTCGCGCGGGAAAGGGGAAAACAGATTCAATAATTAGATGGTTAGGATTGAATATCAGCATGAATTAGTGACGCTTGTCGGTGGTATCATACGGGTATTAGTAGTTTATTCAGGAGGTAAAAATGAGTTCTGCTATCCTAAAGCGTTTACCCCTTCAGATGTTCTGGCCAACATTTGACCCATTTTTATTTTGTGCTTTTCATCAGGATCGTTACCCAAAGGCGACACCTGAGATGGAACCTGCTGCATCGCTACAAGGTCGGCCATTAGGGCAAGATTTTCATGGCATAGATGGCTGGCGTATGTATCACGGGCGAAAAGTGCCAGGTTTTCCCGTTCATCCACATCGTGGTTTTGAAACGGTCACCATTGTGAACCAAGGCTTTGTCGATCACGCGGATTCTATTGGTGCCGCTGGACGTTATGGACAGGGCGACACGCAATGGATGACCGCTGGTAGTGGGGTCCAGCATTCCGAAATGTTTCCATTATTAGATGAAGAAAAGGAAAACCCGCTGGAATTGTTCCAAGTCTGGTTAAACTTACCTGCTAAAAATAAAATGGTACCACCGCATTTTGGTATGTTATGGAACGAGGATACACCAGTCGTCAAGCAACCGGACATAAATGGTGTTGAAACGTCAGTCAAAGTGATTGCTGGTGAATTGGGTGCAGTGAAGGCGCTGGATTGCCCACCAGATTCATGGGCCGCTGATAAAGACAATCATGTGGCGATTTGGTTGATCGATATTCCTGAAGGTGGGTTGTGGACTCTACCAAGTGATCACCTAGGGTTGAACCGTACCTTGTATTTTTTTGAAGGGGAGAGTGTCGTGCTAGAGGGCGTAGACGTTTCTGTCAAAGAAGCGTTTGTGTTGAAAAGTGACGAAGCAGCTAGTATTCAAAACACAGGTAAAAAAGCCCGTTTCTTGTTGTTGCAAGGTCGACCTATTGGTGAGCATGTCGAGCAGCATGGCCCATTTGTGATGAACACAAGACAGGAGTTGCAAAAGGCCTTTCATGATTACCAACGAACTCAGTTTGGTGGTTGGCCTTGGCCTCGTAACGACCAAGTGCATGACAAAACAAAAGGTCGATTTGCGCACCATGCAGATAAGCTGGATGAACGTCCAACTTGATCAAAGAAAGGCCTCTTAGCTAGAGGTCTTTTTATTGTGTTCTAGGTCAGGTGAAGCTGAGAGGAAATCAGGTTTAGTAGATTACAAATGGGCATTTTCAGTGTATTTTAACTGGCTGTTGGCAAGTCTATCATTTATCGCAGAAAATAGTTAATCGTTTAAATTTACACTTAAAGATAAGGAATGTTATATGAAAATTGTTGCTTTTGGAGCGAGTTCTAGTCGTCAATCCATTAATAAAACCCTTGCAAGCTATACCGCAAGCTTGATAAACGGTGCTGAGGTGACGTTATTGGATCTCAATGATTTTGATATGCCCATCTTCAGTGAAGACAAAGAAAAAGAGTTTGGCATTCCAAGCGAAGCACAAGCTTTCGTCGATGCAATTGCACAAGCTGATTTGATCATCGCATCATTTTCAGAGCACAATGGTTCCTACAGTGCGGCCTATAAAAATATTTTTGATTGGGCATCGCGTATCGAAAAAGCCGTATATCAAGACAAGCCAATTGTCGTGCTTTCTACCTCCCCAGGCCCAGGTGGAGCGAGCAGTGTATTGGCCCAAGCGGTTAATAGTATGCCCTTTTTCAAGGGTAATGTGATTGGTAGTTTGAGCGTGCCAAATTTCTATGATGTGATGAAAGACGGTGAGATTGTCGACGCCTCTGTTAAGCAATCCATTCAAGATATTCTCTCGAAAGTGTAGTCTTTCTAGGCTCCCATCATGTGAAATAAAAACCGGCTAAATGGCCGGTTTTGTTATGGTGCAGTGGTTGTTTTGTTGGCTAGATATCAAGAAGCAAAGGAGGGTGAAGTGGGTAGAGTCGTATCGCTAAGCAAAGATAAAGTGCATCAATTTTCTAAAAAAGTGGTCGATAGTCTATCCATACTGGAAGGGTTAGGGGTCGAAGGGGATGCGCATTGCGGTAAAACGGTGAAACATCGCTCGAGGGTGGCTGTTGATCCCGCTCAACCTAACCTCAGGCAAGTGCATTTAATCCACTCTGAATTACTTGATGAATTGCAGAACAAAGGGTTTGATGTAACAGCGGGGACGATGGGAGAGAACATCCTCACAGAAGGGATCGACCTTCTTAGCCTTCCACAAAATACGCTATTAAAAATTGGCAAAGACGTTGAGTTAAGAGTGACAGGATTAAGAAATCCTTGCGCCCAGCTAGATAATTACCAGGAAGGGTTGACTAAAGCAGTTCTGGACCGAAATGAAAAAGGCGAACTCATTCGAAAGGCCGGCATTATGACCGTGGTGGTTCGAAGCGGTGTAGTAACGTTACAGGATGCTATTGAGGTCATATTGCCGCCAAAGCCACATTTGCCCCTTGAACGTGTATAAAGTTTTCAATGCCATCGCTTAATGCAATAGCGTTTTGTTCTTTTGACTTCCTGAAATGTCTAGCGAGTTTTGTTAAAAAAGATCATTGCTAAATGCTTGTTTTGCCTGACCTAAATTGATAAGTTAACAGTATGACAACATATTCTAAGTTACGCATTATCGCTATTTTTTGGTGGCGCTCTATTTTTTAGAGCGGCGTTGAATCACGTTTATTCAAAAGCCGTCGGTAGACTGACTGTTTTTGAATCGACAAGTGATGTCTCCGATGGGGTATACAATAGGAGACATACTATGCACAGTAATACATCTAACCATTCTAATACTGCTTTCTTTACTAAAAACACTTTTCAGGAAAGCTATCAAGAAAAAGTCCTTACAGGTGATAGACCAACAGGTCAGTTGCATCTTGGTCATTTTGTTGGGTCTCTCCAGCAACGTGTTGTGCTCCAAGAGAGTCATCAGCAGACGATTTTAATCGCTGATTTACAAGGTCTAACCGATAATGGGCATAATCCGCACAAAATTTCGACTAATATTTTAAATGTGCTTGCAGATTATCTTGCTGTCGGTATAGACCCGTCTAAAACAACCATTAGTTTGCAATCTGCTATTCCTGCTCTGTCTGAATTGACCATGTATTATTCGAATCTGGTTTCTGTCGCGAGGCTGCAGCGAAATCCAACGGTGAAAAATGAGATTGCGACTAAATCTTTTGGTCTCTCTATTCCAGCAGGCTTTTTAACTTACCCAATTAGTCAGGCAGCGGATATTACAGCCTTTAATGGCACATTGGTTCCTGTTGGGGATGATCAACTGCCGATGATCGAGCAAACAAACGAAATCGTAAGAAAGCTCAATCGAATTGCAAAAGAGGACATTTTGCTTGAATGTCGCCCTCTGCTGAGTCATGTTCCGCGCTTGCCTAGCACCGATGGGAAAAGCAAAATGTCTAAATCGCTAGGGAACTGTATTTTATTAGACGCCTCAGAAAAAGACATATCGCAAGCGGTAAAGTCTATGTATACCGACCCGAACCATTTGAAAGTCGACGATCCAGGTCGTGTTGAGGGGAATGTGGTTTTTACCTATTTAGAGGCATTTTGTTCAGATGTGGCCTATGTTGAAACATTAAAATCGCAATATCGACGAGGTGGGTTAGGGGACGGTGCCATCAAAAAAATTCTGGAAGACTGTCTTCAAGAAGTGATAAAGCCAATTAGAGAGCGGCGTCACCTATTTGCTTCTGATAAAGCACAACTTATTGATATTATTCGAGAGGGGAGTGACAAATCTCAGGCTGAAGCGAGTGCGGTGTTGCATCGCGTCAAACACGCTTTTGGTCTTACTCTGTTTTGAATGTCTATATTGCTCTTAACATAAGGACGGCTCTAAGATGACTAGCATTTATAAAGGAAGTTGTTTATGTGGTGAGGTTCGGTTTTCTGTGGAGGGATTTAGTGAGCAAGCGGCAAACTGTCATTGCAATATGTGTCGAAAATTTCATGGTGCTGCTTTTGGCTCTCTTGTTGGTACCATTGGTTTAAAGTGGATATCGGGTCAAGATTATCTCAAAGAGTTTACGGCACCTAATGGCACAGTACGAACGTTTTGTCGTCAGTGTGGTTCGAGTTTAGGTTTTAAAAGCAAAGATAGGCGACCTGAAGACATGGAGATTGCTATAGCAACGTTTGATCAAGACATTCCTGTTCAGATAGACGCGCATATTTTTACAAAATACAAAGCGAATTGGTGTGTGATTGACGATAAATTGCCTGCTTTTTTAGAAGGGCGAGAGAGCGAAGTTGTTTCTGTTTAACATCTAGGTAGTGTAGGGGTGAAATAATGGGGCTAAAAACGCATTTAGGACTAATAGCGGATTAATCTCTCCGAGGCAGCTGGAAAACTAACGGAAGCTGAGCTAGTGCAAAGTCGAGGGGCATTTTTTGCTAAAAACGTTGGCCTTTTGTTGCAGCACTTTTTAACCATCAAACGCACCATCGAGGCCAAGTGTCGACACTGCTTGGTCAAGCAGGTATCGACATAGGTGTGACGAACTTACTTGTTCGTATAGTGAGTGAGCTTAGGGCTAAGGGCATTTGTTTTTATGTGGGTCAATCGTAGCGCTAGCCATTTTTTAGACCTAAGCTCAGGAAGTTTACGCTTGTTTTGCTAGTTTTAATTTTTCAGAGTGCATAATGGCTTCTTTGCTCATTAGCTGTTTGTAAGCGATCGCGGCAATTCCACCACTAATAAACAGTGAAAAATTCGCTAAATCAGTCAAGACAAACGATGTGATGATCGAAGAAACACCGGCAATGATTAGGGCATACACCGCTTTTTTATTGATGCCATTGTCATACCAATAGGCTTGGTCGGTGTCCTCGGTATACAGAGCATCCACATCAATCTGCTGTTTTCGAACGACGAAGTAATCCATCAAGATAATCCCGTATAGTGGACCAATAAGAGCGGCCAGTAAATCGACGGTGTAATGAATCATTTCTGGATTGTTGAATAGGTTCCATGGTGTGAGCAGGACGGAACCAAATGCAGCAATAAAGCCACCCGTTTTAAAGCTGATTTTACTCGGGGAGACGTTAGAGAAATCAAAAGCAGGCGCAACAAAGTTGGCGACAATATTAATACCAATGGTTGCCAGAATAAACGTCAGGGCGCCCAGTACTGTAATCATTCCAGAATCAAGCTGCTTTACTGTTTCAATGGGGTCGGTAATCATTTTGCCAAATAAAGGAATAGAGGCCGCTACTATCACCACGCTAAAAATAGAAAACACCATGAAATTGAGAGGGAGTCCCAACAGATTACCAAGCTTCATATTCTTATAGCTGCTGCAATAACGTGCAAAGTCACTAAAGTTTAATGTTGGACCAGCAAAGTAACCTGCGACCAATGCAGTTGCCACAATCATCATATTAAATGCTTGCCAACCTGTGAGAGATTTTGATGATAAGTCAAAATTGATTGCACTCCAGCCTGTCTGGGTAAGCATGTAAGCACATAAGGCAAACATGGCAATGTATATAGCGGGGCCAGACCAGTCGATTACCTTACGAATCATTTTCATGCCGAACATAAAGACGAATGCCTGAATCACCCACATGGACATAAAGCCAATCCAGCCGAGTGCCGAAAGTCCTAAGAATGTTGTTTTTTGTAGGGAAGCCATTTCAGGAAAGAAGTATAAAATTAGAATGATAAAGGAGCTGGAAGCAAGAAAGGTTTGTATACCGTACCATACCACTGCAATGAGACCTCGAATAATGGCCGGTATGTTTGCGCCTTTTACTCCAAATGACATACGACAAACAACGGGGAAAGGAACGCCAACTTTTTGTCCAGGTGTTCCCATTAAGGTGGCAAAAAAGTATACAATCATGATGCCCATGAGCAGACAAATAAATACTTGCCAGCCAGCGAGTCCGAGGGCAAATAAGCTGGCAGCGAATACATAACCGCCAACACTGTGAACATCGGACATCCAAAAGGCAAAAATACTATACCAACCCCATTCCTGTTTTGTGTCAGGAGCGAGGTCGTCGTTAGTCAGGTTGTGGCTTGTTGAAGGGGTCGGGGGCGTTTTCATTGGATTATTCTCCATTGTTGATTGTATACAATAGTTAATACAATTTTAGTGCCAAAGTGTTTAAACTAAGGAAAAATAAGGAATTTTAATAATATCTTTCCGTTAGCTTACTATTCAAAAACGATTTTTTGTCCTGTTATGGTGCGAAATGGTTTTTTTTAGTGCAGTCGAGCCTCTAATTTTGTTATCTAATAAGTATTGTATTTTTTTATTGTATACAATCTAATAGTAGTAGGTTTGTGAGTATATGAGAAAAGACGAGTTAATTTATCAGCAAATGTTGAAGGCGATCGTCGAGCATCACCTTTTGCCTGGGGTTAGGTTGCCAGAAGACCAATTGGCTGAGACCTTTCAAATCAGCCGTACAGGCATTCGGAAGGTTTTGCATCGGCTGGCTTTGGAGAGGTTTGTCACCATTACGCCTAATAAAGGAGCCCATGTGGCCAAACCGACAGCGGAAGAAGCTCAGCAAGTGCTTGATAGTCGTATTTTGGTTGAGCCAGTGTTGATCGATGACGTGGTGACACATTGGGATGAGTCGAGCAAAACTCGCCTATACGGCATTGTACAACAAGAGGAATTGGCAGAGCAGAATAATAATCTCAAAGATATGATTCAGTTATCGGCGCTATTTCATACGGAGCTTGCGTCGCTTTCAGGGAATCAGGTCATGGCGGAATTTGTTAGTCAGCTTACCTTGCGCTCTTCTTTGGTGATTGCCGTATTTGGCTCGAAACAAAGTGTTGGATGTGATTGCGGCCACCACCATGATTTGGTGGACATGCTGGATAAAAGGGAAGCGGGCCCCGCTAAAATTTGGATGAAACGCCACCTGGAAGCCATTAAAGCGTCTTTGCAATTTACTATCGACAAACCAAAAAGCATTAATTTCAAGGACCTTTTTTCAACGATCTAAGAGTGGAGTATCAGCCATGCGTGTGCACATTATTAACCCTAATGCCAATCAAGAAATAACGGAAAAAATTCGCTCTGCCGCTCAGAGCGTGGCGCATGATGGCACGCGCATTATTGCTCGTAATGTGGCACATGGACCAGAAACGATCGAATGTGCGGTTGATGAGGTATTGGCAAGCGCGGGTGTGTTGGATCTTATCCTTCAAGGAGAGCAAGATCATGTTGATGCTCACGTTATCGCTTGTTTTGGTGACCCTGCCTTAGATGCTGCGCGGGAGTTATCGAGTGTTCCTGTGATTGGTATTGCAGGTGCCGCGTTTCAAATAGCGAGTTTGGTTTGTCATCGTTTTGCGGTGGTGACAACCCGTAAGCGTACCGTGCATTTTGCCAAAAACTTGTTAGTGCGTTATGGCTATGAACATCAGTGTTCTGGTATCTATGCTAGTGATTTGGCGGTTGCCGACTGCGAGTCAAACCCTGAAGCAAGTTTTCTTCAGATTCGAAAAGATGCACTCAAGGCGTTAAGTGAAGGCGCTGAAGCGATTGTTTTAGGCTGTGCGGGGATGGCGGACTGGGAGGACAGATTAACCCGTGAGTTGCAGGTGCCTGTGATTGATGGGGTTAAAGCCGCAGTGACCCTAGCGGAGTCTTTGGGACAATTGAAGATAGGTGTGGCTAAAACAGGTCAATATGGTTTGCCCTTTCCAAAACGCTTTATTGGCCGCTACGAACATTTTTCAGCGTAATGTATAGTCTATTTGGTTATGCGCAAGATGGATTGTCGTGTTGATGAAACAGGAAAAACAAAAATGCCCGATCCTATGACCGGGCGTTTTTGTTTCGATAAACACTTTTTATAGGTTTGTGTTGGACTCAATTAGGTGGGCTTTAATAATCGGCCCTATTTGATTCATGTAATGGGGGTCTAATATTTCCTGATGCCGACACTTGATATTGTGGACATCTAGCTTACCTGTCACTCTTGATTGCCATGCGTCTGCCCGATGTTCCAAGATCTTTCCCATTGAACCGTTCATGCTGTCTTTAGCAACAAAAAATAGTAAATTGGCGTCGATCTGGTGGGGGATAAAGTGGTTAGCAATGGTGAGGTTGTTGGTTATCACCCGCTCGATATGCTCTAAAATATTGGGGTGTTGTTTTTGTATTTCCGCGACGACGGCCAGAGAAGAATCATCAAATTCCTGCCATAAAAAAGCGGCGAGTTCGGTTTTGTTTTTGGGGGGAGTAGGGATGTTATTAAGGTCATAACCAAGAAATAAAAGGGATGACTGAATCATACCCGCTTCATCTTTGGGTTCTGCTACGTTCAATTGATAGGGGTAGCTATCCAGCATGCATAGAAAGGCGATCTCTTCGCCCTGTGCTTGGAGTTTTTCCGCGATGGCGTGAGAGACCAGTCCACCGAACGACCAACCTAATAATCGATAAGGGCCTTTCGGTTGGATTCTTTTAATACGGATAATATAATCCTCGGCCATTTCCTCTATGGACATGGGTAAGCGCGAGGTGTGATTTAGTCCATCGGCTTGCAAACCATATAGCGGCGTTGACTCAGGAAGATAACGCAATAAGTTGGTGTAGCTTAGGGATAGCCCAAGAGCCGGGTGAATACAGAATAGAGCTGGCTCATCGCCGTCGGTTTTAAATGGCAAGACATGGGCGAGCGGGTCGTGCTGATGGTCGTTGTCTAACATTTCTGCAAGGTCTGAGATGGTGGATGTTTTAAAGAGTACGCCCAGTGGAATGTCTATCAAGAGCTGTTTTTTTACTTGATTCACCATTTTTGTGGCAGAGATTGAGTCTCCACCAATGGCGAAAAAGTTATCGTGAATGCCCACTCGACGTACCCCGAGAATGTCTTCCCATAGGAAAGCCAAGGCGGCTTCTGTTTTATTACGTGGGGCGACATAATGGCTTGAGTCGGTCCAGCTGGGTTTGGGTAAGGCCTTACGGTTAATTTTGCCGTTCGGTGTGAGTGGCATTTCTTTGAGCATGACGTAATAGTTTGGCACCATATAATCGGGCAAACTGGCAATCAGTTGGCTACGGATGGTCTGGCTGTCCAGTGTTTCATCCACTGGTATGATATAGGCCACAAGCTGCATATCATCTGTGTTGGAAGCCTGCGCAACCACAACTGCTTGCTGCACTTCACGACAGGACAGCAGGCTTGTTTCTATATCGCCCGTTTCAATACGGAAACCGCGTATTTTTACCTGATTGTCTTCACGGCCTAAATATTCAAGTATACCATCTTGACGCCATCTGGCTTTGTCGCCTGTTGCGTATAGGCGTTTGCCGCTCTCAAATGGGTTGGGCGTAAAACGTTCTTGTGTTAAATCGGAACGTTTGTAATAGCCTAATGCCAATCCTTCCCCTGCAATATATAGATCGCCAGTGACATCAATGGGAACCGGTTCCATTGCTTTATCCAGCACGTAGACTTGGGTGTTGAAAATAGGGCGTCCTATTGGTGGGTGATTAAGATCCCTAGGATTGTCCAGTGCCATGATGGTAGACCAGATGGTGGTTTCTGTTGGACCAAACAGGTTAAGGACAGGATGCCCCAGTTTTGCCATATGATTCGCCAATTGGCCTTGCAGGGCTTCACCGCCAACCAAAGGTTTGATGCCGTGCCATTGCTCTGAGTAGGTGGGTAAAATGGCCTGCCACAAGGAGGGCGTTGCCTGCATTAGGGTGGCATTGTGATCAACGGCAAAATGAGTGAGTAATTCCGGGTCACGCACGATGCTTCGTTCTGCTATCAAGACAGACGCACCTACGGTAATAGGCAAAAATAATTCTAGTATGGAAATGTCAAATGAAATGGTAGTAACGGCAAGAAATCGATCTTTTGGTGTCAGTGCTAAGGCATTTTGCATAGCATATAGGAAGTTGATAAGTGCTTTGTGAGGGATTTCAACACCTTTCGGACGTCCTGTGGAACCGGATGTATAAATCACATAAGCGGATGTGTCTCCCTTAATAGCGATGTTGTCTAAGTGCTGATGTGCCTCGGCTTGCTTAGTATTAAAATCGGGCTTATCAATAAACAGTGTTTGAGTATTTATGCTTGGGAGTTTATTGACGGCCGCTTGGCAACTCAGGACTATTTTAGGTTGGGCATCTTCTAATATTTGTAGAAGACGTTCTTCAGGAAAGTCTGGATCTAATGGTAAATAGGCCGCTCCCGTTTTTAGTGTGGCTAACAACGCCACCAACATATCGGTATTTCGAGTTAATGCGATAGCGACAAGGTCATGAGTGCCCACTGTTTCTTGTTGTAGTCTGCGGGCCCAAGCATTGGCACGGCAATTTAGTTCAAAGTAGGTGAGAGACTGTTGCTTATCGGTGACGGCAATGGCCGAAGGCGTTCGCATTACTTGGGCATCGAAGAGGTCGACCACAGAAAGCTTAGGAATGGGCCTAGAAGTATCATTCCAGTGTTTTACTATTTTATTTCGTTCACTGTCGCTCAATAAACTGGCTTTGCTGATTGGCTGGCTAGGCTCCATGACCAAGTTATTTACCATGCGCTCAAATTGTTCTGAATGGTTGATTAGGTCTTGCTCGGTGTAACGGTTTGGGTTTGCATCAAACTCTATTGTTAATCCATTGTTGTCGTTTCTGTCGAAAATAAACACCGTTAAGTCGTCAATGACAGCATTGGATAGATTGTGAAGGGATGTGGTGCAATTACCAAACGTAAGGTTGTAATCAAAGGGTTCAACATTGACGCCTAACGAGGCAATTTGCTGTCCGTTTGACATCAGTCCTAGGTCACGCTTTAAATCTTCGTATCGGTATTGTTGGTGTCTAAGGGCTTTAAGAACCACCTTTGATGTCTGTTTAATGAGGCTTTCAAAATTCGTGTTGGTGTCGATCTTAAGTCGAATTGGAACCGCGTTTGCCATCATGCCAGGAGTGCTGCGATGTAGGCGACTTGTTCTTGCGCTGACAGGCATGGCAAAGACCAAATCTTCTGCCCCCGTCATGCGGTAAAAATAGGCCGCAACCAAGGCAATCAGTGCTTGCGGAAGGCTGGCCTGAATGTGTTTGCTCATTGTAGACAATTCGTCTCTTAACGCTTGGGGAAGTTGAATGGCCTTACGCAGTAAGTTTTTATTAGAAGGGGTGATCCGCTTGGATAAAGAGACCGCATCTGGGATATGGACAAGGTTTTCCAGCCAGTATTTACGGTCTTTTTTAAAGCGGCTGGAGTGCTTGTAATCTACTTCACTATTGATTAAATCAACTAAGGAGCCAAATGGGTTGGGTCCCGTATCTTGGTTCGTTTCTAGGGCGTTATAGATTTCTGAGAGTCGTTGGGTAAGCAGGTTTCCAGCAAAACCGTCTAGTGCAACATGGTGGCAACGGTGATACCAATAATAGTGTTGTTCTCCAATTTTGATCAGAGCACTGCACCAGAGGGCGTCATCACGCTGGTTAAGAGGTTGCAGCATGTCTTTATGCATCCAGCTTGTTGCCGCAGCATGAGGGTTTGCCGAGGTGCTAAAATCCAGCATGGAATGATAGCCCCGATCATCATCAAGAATGATTTGTAAGGTTTGAGCATCTTCTTCAATAATGCGGCTGCGTATGCAGTCCGCTTCTCGAATCAGCTGTTTGACTGCTAATGAGAATAAGTCGGGATTGAGATTGCCAATGATGTCCAGATATTCCGCAATATTAAACGCAGCATTTTCATCATTGAGTTTTTGGGCGATCCATTGACCTCTTTGTGCTGTTGATAACGGTAGTTTTTGCTCTGAACATGGCGTTGCTTTTTTCAATTCAGCCTGATGCTGGGTTAGCTCAATCATTTTTTTTGCTCCTGCAAAAAGTTATTATCCATAAAATGTCAATGATTATTTTTATAGGCTGACTATAAATTTAACATTCACTTACAGTATAAGAAATAATTAATTTGTAAGTTAGTTAAGTGATTTGTATCAAGTTTGTATTGGCTATTTTACTAAGATAGTTCATTATTCGAATTTGTCTGCAATAAATTATTCTTATATCAATATCTTGGCGTTGATCTTTCTGTGATAGAGAGTGTGTGACCAAAAAGGCGATGCCTATGGGTTGTAGATTTGACGGCTCAAGAAAAAGTCATTAGTGGTACTGTGTATTCCTTACCGGAATCCAATAGATGACTTTTATTCCTTTTACAAATAAATGCTTAGACCTCATGCTTGCGATCTTCGTTTTGCTACTAAGGAAAGGGTTCCAGTATGTGGGTCTTTATCACACTTTTTGCAGCGGCTTGCCAATCTGTTCGTACCGCTTATCAAAACACCTTAGCTCGTGAGTCGGGTTTTTTGCATGCCACTATGTCTCGTTCGCTTTACGGTCTACCTTTGGTGTCGGTTTATGTGTTGGTGTGTGGTTTATGGCTTGGCTGGGTGTCACTACCAGCGGGGTCGATGTTTTGGCTTGCCGCAACGGTATGTGCACTGGCACAAATTATGGCGACTTATCTTATGTTGCGGGTGTTTCAGTCCGGTAGTTTTGCTCTGGGAACCTTGCTGGCAAAAACAGAGGCTGTGCTAGCGGCGCTGATCGGTATACCAATACTGCACAATTCGTTGAGTGTATTGGCTTGGGCTGGCGTTGTGATTGGGGTGCTAGGGGCGCTGGTGATGAGCGTTAAATGGAAAAATATTAAATTGGTTCATAAAGACACTTCTCTGGTATTTGGTTTGGGAAGTGGGCTTTGTTTTGCGATTACTTCTGTGTCAGCCTCGATGGCAAGCCATGCATTGAATGGCTCCATTATTACTTGTGCAGGGGTGACCTTATGGTATGTTCTGTTGCTGCAGTCGATTATTTTATGTGGTATTCAAATAACCAAGAGACGAGACATATTTGCGCCTTTTCGCTCTAATTTTGCATTAAGTTTAAAGGTCGGGGCGTTGAGTTCTCTAGGGTCGATTGGCTGGTTTACTGGGTTTGCGCTGGTGAATCCAGCGTTGGTGAAAACATTAGGCCAATTAGAGGTTATTGGTACCTTGTATTATTCAAAGCGGCGTTTTGCGGAGCAAATTAGCAAGCAGCAATGGGTAGGAGGTGCCATGATTATGATCAGTGTGATATTGGTTGTGACCGCTAAATAGGCTCAAGGTGCCACTTTATTGGGTTGTAGGAGCATTTATGCAAACGAATAAAATTAATTATGTTGAATTACCTGCTCGTGATTTGGCATTGAATAAAACCTTTTTTCGTCAAGTATTCGGTTGGGGGTTTAAGGACTACGGCCCTGACTATACGGCTTTTGAGAACGCAGGGCTGGATGGTGGGTTCTTTCAGGCCGATTTTTGCTCGCGTCCCCAAAATGGGGCAGCGTTAGTCATACTCTTTAGTGATGATTTAGAAGCAACGCGAGATAAGGTCGCGTTTGCTGGTGGTATTATAGAGCAGGAGATTTTTGAGTTTCCCGGTGGTCGACGTTTTCACTTTTTAGATCCGTGCGGTAACGAATGGGCTGTGTGGGGACGTTAAATGGTAAAAATGACACAAGAAAAATAGACTGAAGGCCACTATTTTTTCGTGGCCTAGTTTTGTTTATGCGTCTCTGGGTTATGCTTCGCTGAATTCTCCACAAAGATTGTTGTGCCATTTTTCAATAATGGAGTAGTAATCTTCGCCCTTGGCAAGTAAAAAATGAAGTTTGCAAAAGGCGGCTTCTAAAGTCATATCGTAACCACTTAAAACTTTCATAGAAGACAGCATTGAGCCAGCAGCATAGGTGCCTTGTGATACGCCACCGTGAAGACATTGAGTCAAATTAACAATATTTTTCTTGCGTAGCATGGCCTCGGTTAAGAAATTCATAAAGTGCTCGTTTCTATCGGGTACATTTCCGGCCCCGTAAGTCATTATTACGATGGCCTGACAGTTTTCATCATCCAATAGGCTTTGATACATCGAAATAGGCTGGCTTGGGTGCAGTGTTAATACGGCGACTGCACCTTCTCGAAAGCGGATGATGGCATTTTCTATTGGCTCAACCGTATTCTGTTTAACTGGCTTTATCATGCGTTTTGCATAGATTTGCATCTCAATGGCCAGTTCACCCAATAAATCATCGTTTGGTGTTTGAAAAGCTTCAAAGCGGCCACTACTGACTTTTTTTACTCGATTACCACGCATTAATTTTCCGTCGAACACTAAGCAAACATCGGGGATCTTGTGATTGGCGGCTAGCGAGAGCGCTGCTTGAAGATTGGCCGTGGCGTCGCTGCGGCTCATGCCGATGGGAATTTGCGAGCCAGTCAGTAGGACATTTTTTGTGCAAGCGCCTAGCATGAAAGACAAAGCGGACGCTGTATAGGCCATGGTGTCCGTGCCGTGCAAAATAACAAAGCCTTGGTAATCTTGCCAATGGGTTGCCAGTACGCGAACCAATTTGGTCCAGTTGGTTGGGGCAATGTTAGCGCTGTCTATTAATGGGTTGAGTTCCAGTACTTCAAAGCTCGGTAGAGATTCAAGACTGGCTCCCATTGCTAATTCAATGCGCTCTTGCAAGCCAGAGGCAGGGGCTAAGCCCTGCTCTGAGTGAACCATGCCAATGGTGCCGCCAGTATAAAGGATAAGAATATCTGAACTCATAATTTGTCCTTTTTAGACGGCGATTTTTTCTTTGATGGTGCTTTCTTTTTGGTCGTCACTTTTTTATCAGAAGCGGCTTTCTTTTTTGCAGGGGCTTGAGTATCGGAAGAGGCCTTTTCTGCTGAAGAGAGTAGTATTTTGCTGGGAGAAAGCATGGATTCTGGGCTGAGCAACAAGTTAACTTGTTCTTCTGTAAGTAAGTTTTCTTCAATGACCAATGCTTTAACGGTGTTGCCAGTATGTAGGGCGGTATTGGCAATGCGTGAGGCATTGGAGTAGCCAATGTGAGGAACAAGTGCGGTGATAATGCCGATACTGTTTTCAACATGATCAGCACATTTTGCTTCATTGGCAGTAATGCCATTGATGCAGCGCTTTTCAAGCATTTGGCAGGCTTCTTTGAGCATTTTGAGTGAGTTGAGTAGATTGTAAATGATCATGGGTTCCATGGCATTAAGCTGTAACTGACCCGCTTCGGCAGCCAAGGTAACGGCCAGATCCGATGCAATCACCTGATAGGCGGTTTGGTTCATGGCTTCTGGTATAACAGGGTTGACTTTGCCTGGCATGATGGAAGAGCCAGGTTGCATTGGTGGTAGATTGATTTCACCAAGACCAGTGCGAGGACCACTAGAAAGTAGGCGCAAATCGTTGCTCATTTTGCTGAGTTTGATGGCAAGGCGCTTCAGAATGCCAGAGAAAAAGACGAATGCCCCCATATCGGAAGTGGCTTCCACTAGATTAGAAGCAGGCACTAAGGGTTTAGTCGAAATGGTCGCTAATTTTTCCACGACTAATTTGGCATAGCCTTCTGATGTATTGATGCCCGTGCCGATGGCTGTGCCCCCAAGGTTGACTTCACACAATAGGGCGCAGGCTTCGCTAATGCGGTCAATATCTTCTCCTAAAGTGACGGCAAACGCCTCGAATTCTTGACCCAGTGTCATGGGAACCGCATCTTGTAATTGAGTGCGGCCCATTTTGACAATGTGCGCAAATTCTTTGCCTTTCGTTTCCAGTGATTTTTTTAGGGAGGCGAGACTTGGTACGAAATTGTCCGCAGCGAATTGAATGCCGAGGCAGGCAGCCGTTGGGTAGGCATCATTAGTCGATTGTGAGCGGTTTACATCATCGTTTGGATGCAAATATTTGTATTCGCCTTTCGCATACCCGAGCTTTTCCAGTGCGATGTTGGCGATTACTTCATTCGCGTTCATATTCGTAGAGGTACCTGCTCCCCCTTGAATGACGTCGACAATGAATTGATCGTGATACTTGCCAAGGATTAAATCCTGGCAGGCTAGAACGATGGCGTCTGCTTTCTCTTTACTGAGTAGATTCATGTCCTGATTCGTGCGGGCAGCAGCCGCTTTCACCATGGCCAAGGCCTTGATGAGCTCAGGAAAATGAGAAATAGGGACGCCAGTGATGGAAAAATTTTGCGCTGCGCGAAGGGTTTGAATGCCATAAAAGGCTTCAGAAGGAACGTCCATATTACCAAGTAAATCGTATTCAGAACGCGTATTCATGATTGTTTATCCTGTCAATTAAAGAGAGCACGTTTTACCGTTTGGCTTCCCAATTGAAGCGTTAAGAGAGTAAAACGTGCTTGGGGTTACTGGTTAATAATTCCTGCTTTTAAGCCAGCGGTGTTTAGCTGCTGATCTTGGGTTGTTGGAATTGGCCATGCTGCTTTATCTAAATCTAGATCGGAGAATTGGCTGGCATCAAAA
Organism: Marinomonas spartinae; assembly: GCF_016461715.1. GTDB lineage: Bacteria > Pseudomonadota > Gammaproteobacteria > Pseudomonadales > Marinomonadaceae > Marinomonas > Marinomonas spartinae_A. Next base: position 195,766 of record NZ_JAEMUI010000002.1, read on the forward strand.
ATAGGCTGTGTTATACCTGCTTGTATTTGATCGTCATAATCTTTGACCACCCGTCGGCTGATTTTGAATAACAGCGCTAAAGCAAACAGGTTTACCAGAGCCAATAAGCCCATGGTCAAATCTGCAAAAGCAAATACAGTGCCTAAATCCAACACGGCACCCAAGCAACAAAGACACACAATGGCGACACGAAAGCCATTCATTAAAAATTCATTGTTACGACTTTTCGTTAGGTAGCTTAGGCTGTTTTCACCTAAATAATAGTTATACAAAATGGTACTAAAGCCGAACAATAGTAAAGCGATGCTGACAAATATGCGGCCTGATTCACCGATATGGGTTGCCAGAGAGGCTTGTGTTAGTGCGACTCCATCGGCCACACTGGCGCTACTTGGGTCGTAAGCTGTACCCAATAGAATGATTAAGGCAGTACAAGTGCAGAGCACTATCGTATCGATAAACACTGAAAAAGCCTGTACCACACCTTGGTTTGCTGGATGAGGGACGAATGCGACGGCGGCAACGTTGGGTGCGCTGCCTAAGCCTGCTTCGTTCGAGAATAGGCCGCGTTTTACGCCCATTAAAATAGCAGCACCGACACCACCTGCAACGGCAGGTCCGAGGCCAAAGGCACTTTTAACAATCAACATCAAGGTATCTGGAATGGCGCTAATGTGCAGGGCTAATACGATGATAGCAATGAGTAGGTATCCACCTGCCATAATAGGAACCAATACCTCTGCGACTTTGGCGATGCGTCGAACGCCGCCAAATATGATTAAACCAACGATTAAGGCGAGAGCAATGCCACTATAAGACAATGGAATACCAAACGCGTCTTGTAGAGAGTTGGCAACGGCATAGGATTGTAATGCCGTAAAGGCAATGCCAAAGGTCGCTAATAATAACAGGGAGTAGAGTACGGAAAGCCACTTCCATTTGGCACCAAGGCCTTTAGCGATGTAATAGGCCGGACCACCACGGTAAGTGCCATCTGGCTCTGCGGTTTTATATACTTGTGCAAGTGTACATTCAATGAAACTGGTTGCCATACCCATCAAGCCAACCACCCACATCCAAAAAATCGCACCCGGTCCACCCAGTGCAATGGCGACGGCGACCCCGGCAATGTTGCCCCCACCGACCCGTCCGGCCACGGATAGGATTAGTGCTTGGAATGAGCTTAAATGGCCATCACCTTCGTGATGCCGAGCGGTCAGAATGCCAAACATTTTGCCAAAATAGCGAAATTGCACAAATCGAGATGACACTGTAAACCAAACGCCAAGCCCGATTAGGACGGCAATTAGGACTTTGCTCCAGAGTAGGTCGCTAAGCATAGATAACATTTAACAGAACTCCTTTTCGGTATGAACCGATTTTATATTTTTTGTAGGAAGAGAGAGGTGTTATTGAACAAGAGGTGGGCGATTGTTAGAAGTTTGTAACTTTGTCTTTTTTGATGCGAATTGATGCTATAATAGCGTCAATTAGCATCAGTTTTAGTTGTGGTTTTGTGTTTGGGTGATTTACTATAAGCCGAATAATAATACGTGAGTGAATGGTGTATTGTTTTGCAATGGTTTCACTCAAGCCTTGAGAGTAATGTCACTGTGCCAGATAATTTTAAAGAAAATTTGCGTTTACTTTGTAGTTATTACAAATCCACTTCCGAGGTGTGTCGTCGTCTTGGTATCAACCGACCTCAGTTTAATCGCTATTTAAACGGCACTAATCGACCATCTGCTAACACGATGAGGCGTTTTTGTGAGTTTTTTGGGGTTGAGGAAAGTGAAATAACGTTACCTCACACTCAATTTCAACGGCTAGTGCAAGTTCGCCCCATTCATAAAGCCAATGCATCATCGGTTTCTTTAGAGCAGCAGCACTGTGATAATCTGCAGCGCATCAGTTTGGCGGGTCAGGATAAGTATCTTGGTTATTATTTTGAATACTACCTGTCCATGGCCTGTCCTGGGAAAATTCTTAGGACTTTGGTGTGTATTGAGTTGCGCAATGGAAAAATGTACTTCCAGCGAACGGAGCGTTTGCGAGAAGAGGGGCGAGCCAAACCTTTTCACGGTATTTATAAAGGGGTAGCGTACTTTTTAGCGGATCGAATTTTTTTGACGGACTACGAAACCCTAACGGGTCATGAAGTGACACAAACAATTTTGTTTCCTTCCTTTAAGAATCGTGTTGACCGATTGACCGGATTGAAACTAGGTGTGTCGGGCAGTGGTGAGCGGATGCCCTGTTGTGCAAGAGTGGTTTACGAGCATTTGGGTAAGCAAGTTAACAAACGTGAGGCTCTGGTTTTGTGTGGTTTGTATGATGCGGATAGTGAGCAGATTGATGCCAGTATTCGTCAAGCGATTGCTAATACTATTGCGCCGGGTGAGTGGCACTTTAGAGCGCGCTTTTAAGTGCTAATTTTGTTGTCGGTCTATTTTTTGAGTGTCAATTGTTTCAATGGAAGATGCTTGATTTTCGGTTGCTTCCGTTTCGAGTCTTGCTCGTTCTGCCTTAGATAGATATTTGGGTTTCGCTTTTGGGGGATTGGCTTTGCGATTTGCCTGTTTGCTGCGCTTGGTTAGTATGGCTTTTATTTTTTTACGGCGATTCATTATGCGTCCCTAGATGAGGCTGTGAGCACACTTTTTGGTTGTCTGACGTATTTATATACAAGGCTAGATATTTCTGTTACTGGGATGGTTTTCTAACGACAAAAAAAAGCCCTAATCAACGATTAGGGCTTTCTTACGTTGGTACCAGTAGGCGGACTCGAACCGCCACACCCGAAGGCAACGGATTTTGAATCCGTCGTGTCTACCAATTCCACCACACTGGCCTTGAAAAAGGTGTTGCGTATTCTATTGGTTTTAAATGCGTTGTCAATGCTATTGCTAAATTTTTTGGCTTTTCTTTTCTTCTAGGTGGCTTTTCTCGCTTCTGATGCACATGGAACGTACCTTTTTGGCGAAAAATTCGCTAAAATACCGGGTCATTTTTCTAGGTCGTTTTCTTCGTATGCGTGTTTCTGATTATCACTTTGATTTGCCTGACTCTCTTATTGCCACTTACCCAACTCCAGATCGAACCTCAAGCCGGTTGTTAAAGCTTGATGGACCTACTGGCGAGCTGGCGCATTTGCAATTTTCTAATGTGTTGGACTTAGTTCAGCCTGGTGATCTGATGGTGTTTAACAACACTCGAGTTATTCCTGCTCGTGTGTTTGGAGAGAAAGAGTCTGGCGGTAAAATCGAAATTTTAATTGAACGTATCGTCAATGAGACCGAAGCGTTGGCTCATATTCGTGCGAGCAAATCTCCCAAGTCTGGTACCAAGCTTTTTCTAGGTCAAGATAAGAATGAATCGATTGAAGTGACGATGGTGGAGCGCTCAGGCGCCTTGTTTTACCTGGCTTTTAATGAGCCCGTTTTGCAAGTGCTTTCAAGAGTGGGCCATATGCCATTGCCTCCGTACATTGAGCGCCCTGATGAAGACAGCGACCAAGAACGTTATCAAACGGTTTATAATCAAAAGCCTGGGGCGGTAGCGGCACCGACTGCTGGTTTGCATTTTGATGAAGCCTTGCTTGATAAGATTCACGCGAAAGGGGTGAATATTGCGTTTGTTACCCTCCATGTGGGAGCGGGAACGTTTCAACCCGTTAAGGTAGATCATGTTAAAGACCACATCATGCATGCGGAGTATGTGGAAGTCGAAGAATCGGTGGTCGAGCAAGTAAAAGCCACAAAGGCTCGGGGTGGTCGAGTCATTGCAGTGGGCACTACCAGTGTGCGCAGTCTGGAGTCGGCCAGCCAAAGCGGTGAAATTAAGCCGATGAAAGACGATACCAGTATTTTTATTTATCCCGGTTATGAGTTTAAAACCGTTGATTGTTTGATAACGAATTTTCATTTGCCAGAATCGACACTGATTATGTTGATCAGTGCGTTTGCGGGTTATGAGCAGGTCATGTCGGCTTATAAAATGGCGGTGGAAAAGCAATATCGATTTTTTAGTTATGGCGATGCCATGTTTATAACACGTAATGCGCAGGCTAAAGGCCCGCAGAGTAAGGAATAAGACGTATGTCAGATAAACGTCCAGAATGTTTTATGGACTTCGAACTACACAAGACGTCCGGTAAGGCGCGTAGAGCCACATTAACGTTTCCTCGAGGTAAGGTTGAGACACCTGCTTTTATGCCTGTGGGCACTTATGGTTCAGTTAAAGGCATGTTAACCAAAGATATCGAAGAAATCGGTGCGGATATCATTCTTGGTAATACCTTCCATCTTTGGCTGCGCCCCGGTACGGAAGTCATTAAAGCCCATGGTGATTTGCATGATTTTACTCAGTGGAAAAAGCCCATTTTGACAGATTCTGGTGGTTTTCAAGTGTTTTCACTAGGGGAAATGCGCAAAATCACAGAAGAGGGTGTGAGCTTTCGTTCGCCTATCAATGGTTCTAAAGTGTTTTTGAGTCCTGAAATCTCTATGCAAGTGCAAAAAGATTTGGGTTCGGATATCGTAATGATTTTTGATGAATGTACGCCATACCCAGCAACACCAGAGAGTGCAGCAGCTTCCATGCGTATGAGTTTGCGCTGGGCGAAACGCTCAAAAGATGAGCATGGCGATAGCCCGTCGGCGCTATTTGGTATTATCCAAGGTAGCATGTATGAGCACCTTCGAGATGAGTCCCTTGAGGGATTAACGGAGATTGGTTTTGATGGCTATGCCATTGGCGGTTTGTCTGTTGGTGAGCCAAAAGAAGAAATGATGAAGGTGTTGGATTACGTGACGCCGAAAATGCCTGATAACAAGCCTCGTTATCTAATGGGAGTGGGTAAGCCAGAAGACTTGGTGGAAGGTGTGCGTCGTGGTGTGGATATGTTCGATTGCGTGATGCCTACGCGTAATGCCCGTAATGGACATTTATTTACTTCTGATGGTGTGGTGCGTATTCGTAATGCGACGAATCGCCACGATACGTCCCCATTGGACAAAGAATGTGATTGCTACACTTGTAAAAACTTTTCTCGGTCTTATTTACATCACTTGGATAAGTGTCAAGAAATGGTGGGAGCGCAATTAAACACCATTCATAACTTAAGATACTATCAAACCTTGATGGCGGGATTGCGTCTCGCGCTCGATGAAGGTAGATTTGACGCCTTTGTTGATGAGTTTTACGCGAAACGTGGGTTAGAAACGCCACCTTTGAGCGATTAGTAATCAATTAGCAAGATTTATGTCAATTTTTATTAAATTGATAACAGTTTTTTAAACCATTGGAGAGTTAATAACATGATCTCATTGATCTCATCCGCATACGCAGCCGATGCTGCACCAGCCAGTGCAGGTATTTTTAACCTAGTACTGCTTGCTGGTTTTGTCGTTATCTTTTACTTCCTTATGTGGCGTCCACAGGCGAAGCGTACTAAAGAGCATAAAAATTTGCTTGCTTCTCTGGCAAAAGGCACTGAAGTTGTAACAGGTGGTGGCTTGTTGGGGAAAGTGACAAAAGTTGAAGACAATTACGTAACGCTTGAAGTTTCTGAAAACATTGAGATGAAATTCCAAAAGTCTTCTGTAGCGGCTGTGCTACCTAAAGGAACACTGAAATCCATCTAACCTTTTTAGAAAAGCGCCTTGTTTAGGCGCTTTTCTTCTTTCATTCGTATTATTATTTTAGGTGTAAAGGATTCTTCATGCTCAACAAGTATCCCTTGTGGAAGTATCTCGCAATACTTTTCGTTTTGGCGGTGGGGATAGTCTATGCCTTGCCGAACTTGTATCCAGATGATCCTGCTTTGCAAATTTCTACTCAAAAAGCAACGACCGTCGTAAACGAACAGACATTGAAAAAAGTAGAGGCCGCTTTAGCTCAGGCTCATATTAAGTTGAAAAAAGCAGAATTGGAGTCTACTGGTGCTACCTTGCGTTTTTATAATGGTCAGGATCAATTAGCTGCCAAGCCTGTTGTGGCTGAAACTTTAGGGGACGGCTATGTTACGGCGTTAAACCTTGTGCCGACAACACCTACTTGGTTGAGGGATATTGGTGCGGGTCCAGCAAAACTAGGATTGGATTTGCGTGGTGGTGTGCATTTCTTATTGCAGGTGGATATGCCTGCTGCGTTGAAGCAAAAAATGGAAGTGGCTTCGAGCGAAATGAAAACAGATATGCGTCAAGAGCGCATTCGTTACCGTAGTGTGTCCATCAATAATGGTGTCTTGTCTATTCGATTCCTCAAGCAAGAAGACCGCACACTAGCTGAATCATTGTTGAAAGATAAGTTTAACCAATATGACTATACTGAACGCGACAGCGGTAAGGATTTTTACCTGGACGCGAAGTATACAGATGCAGCGCGTAAAGAAATTGAGTCTTATGCGATTCAGCAAAACTTAACCACTTTGCGTAATCGTGTAAATGAATTAGGTGTGGCTGAGCCATTGGTTCAGCGTCAAGGCAGTGATCGTATCGTAGTTGAATTGCCTGGTGTGCAAGACACAGCGGCAGCCAAACGTATTATCGGTGCTACGGCTAACCTTGAGTTTCATTTAGAGGCTGGCTTAGACCAAGATGGCTCTGATGTGGAAACTTTGCCATTTAGAAACAACAGTAACCGAACCGCTCGGTTAGACCGTGATATTATTGTCACCGGAGACAATGTCTCTGATGCGTCTTCGTCTTTTGATCAGAATGGGCGTCCACAGGTTAATATTAGTTTGGATTCCATCGGTGGTAAGAAAATGGCGCGTGTGACGCGTTCAGCCATCGGTCGCAATATGGCGGTGGTCTTCATTGAGCATAAAACGCGTAATATATATGTGAATAAAGATGGTAAGCTGACTCCTGTGCGTAAGTCATACGAACAGAAAAGTATTATTTCTCTTGCTACCATTCAGACGACGTTGGGGAACTCTTTCCGTATTACGGGATTGGATAGTCCGCGTGAGGCGTCTGAGTTGGCGCTATTGCTTCGTGCGGGTGCGTTAGCGGCTCCTATTTATTTTGTGGGTGAGCGTACTATTGGGCCAAGCTTAGGGGCGCAAAATATCCACTTGGGTATGCAGTCAGCGAAAATTGCTCTGTTGGTTGTTATGCTATTTATGTTGGCTTATTACCGATTGTTTGGTCTGTTCGCTAACATCTCGTTGGTTTTGAACGTGATATTGCTATTAGCTTGTATGTCTGTGCTGGGAGCAACGTTAACCTTGCCAGGCATTGCGGGTATTGTACTGACAATGGGGATGGCGGTGGATGCCAACGTGCTTATTTTCTCGAGGATAAGGGAGGAGTTGGGGAATGGTATGCCAAGCCATCAAGCAATTTATTCTGGCTTTAATCGCGCATTTGCCACCATTCTTGACTCGAACATAACGACTTTGCTGGTGGCGGTTATCCTGTTTGCCGTCGGAACGGGTTCTGTAAAAGGTTTCGCGGTCACATTATCTCTCGGTATTCTTACGTCTATGTTTACAGCGATTGTTGTAACGCGTGCCCAGATTAATCTGGTGTACGGTGGTACTAAGAATAAGAAATTGTATCTTTAGGGGAACTCCATGAAAGTGACAAAAATTCCATTTATGGAGATGCGCAAGATCGTGGCTTGTTTTTCGCTTGCGTTGATTTTGATCTCTATTGTTTCTCTTGCGACAAAGGGAATTAGGTTTGGCTTGGACTTCACAGGGGGGACTCTGATAGAGGTGACTTATAAAGAGGCGCCTGATCTAGTCCAGGTTCGTAAAATGTTAGATGCTGGAGGTTATAAGGATGTTGTTGTGCAGAACTTTGGTTCGCCAACGGATATCGTTGTTCGTATGGCGAACAAATATACTCCTGAATTAGGTGGACAGGTATTGTCAGCACTTCAAGATAACGGCAAAGTCTCAGTGTCTCTGGTTCGTTCTGAGTTTGTTGGGGCTCAAGTCGGTAAACAACTGCGTGAGCAGGGCGGCTTAGGGATGTTGCTGGCTTTATTGGTTGTGATGGTCTATGTCGCTATTCGCTTCCAGTTTAAGTTCTCTGTGGCGTCTGTTGTGGCTTTGGTTCACGACGTTATTATCACCTTAGGCTTTTTCTCATTTTTCGGTTACGAGTTTGATTTAACGGTATTGGCGGCTGTGCTTGCACTGATTGGTTATTCCTTGAATGATACGATCGTAGTCTGTGACCGGATTCGTGAGAACTTTCGTATCATGCGGGATACGACCCCTCACGATTTGATTAACGTATCCATTAACCAGACATTGAGTCGTACTATCGTGACGTCTTTGACGACATTATTCACGGTTGTTGTATTGTTTTTCTGGGGAGGGGAGTCAATTCATAACTTCTCTTTAGCTATGATCGTTGGCATTACCATTGGTACGTATTCTTCTATTTTTGTGGCGGCAAATTTATTGTTGACCATGAAGGTCTCTCGTGAGGATTTGGTGCCAGCACCAAAACCTGAGTTTGAAGATGAACTGCCATAAGTATTCCTAGATAAGTAGTTAGCATCTTTGCAAATTGATGAGTCAGCCTTTAGCGGACTTGTTAACTGTTAACTGTTAACTGAAAGGCCTGTAACGATTGTTATAGGCCTTTTTTTGATCTATGGTCGAGGGGTATAGATGAAGGGGAGTGGGAGGGGGGTTACTTGATAACGGTGCCGAACTTCATGCCCATTTTGGTTTTGCTGTCAGCCTGAAGGTTTTCCTCCCATTTCACGGCGTCTTTGCCGAATAGCACAATGGCTGTTGAGCCTAGTTTAAAACGCCCCATTTCCTCTCCTTTTTGGATTTCAATGTTGCTTAGGTCTTGATAGTCCCAAGTGACTACGTTTTTGTTAAATGGTGTGACTTGGCCTGCCCAGGTGGTTTCAATGCTTGCCACAATCATTGCGCCAACTAATATTACCGCCATTGGGCCAGCTTCTGTGTCAAATAGGCACACGGTGCGCTCGTTGCGTGCGAATACACTTGGAATTTGCTCGGCTGTTACCTTATTGACCGAGAAGAGTTTGCCTGGAATGTGGATCATCTTAGTCAGTTTGCCTGTTAGAGGTATATGCACTCTGTGGTAATCTCGAGGAGATAGGTAGACGGTAGCAAAAGAGCCGCCTAGAAACTGGTCTGATAGTGCTGCATCCCCACCAAGAAGGGAGGTGAGGCTATAAGTGTGACCTTTTGCCTGATAAAGTGTGCCATATTCGATTTTGCCAATTTGACTGATGGCGCCGTCAGCAGGGCAAACGATGCTGTTATCTTCATCGCAAATTGGGCGTAATTCTGGACGAATAGCGCGAGTGAAAAAGTCGTTGAAATTGCGATAAGATAACGCGTTGCTATTGACGGCCTCTGACATGTCGACTTGATATTTTTTGACGAACTGGCTAATGAAAGTATTTTTTACCCAGCTTGTTTCGCATTCAGCGATTTTGCCGATCAATCTGGATAGGGTTTTTTGAGGGGTGATATGTTGTGCAAAGGCAAATATTTGATCTTTTGTCACGGTGTATATGTCCTAATATTGGTGTTTATTTTGCGAGATAGCTGATTAATTGCACTACCTGCTTTAAATAGTTGTAGTCGCTTTCTGTGAATGGGGAGAGGGACGCTAACCATAGAATATGAATTTCGTCTTCTGCGACAGTGGTAGAGGCAAGCATTAGATGGTCACTCCTGCTTAAGAGTTTGCTGGCATTGATGGGAAATTCGCTAGCAAGACGTGTCAATTTGTCGCCGCTCAGTTGAACGGCGGACCTTTTTTGCGATAATTTGCTAAATATGCTGGAAGGGCTGTTCCAAGTCACGGCTTTTATTTTATCTGTCTCATAGCCTTGTTGAAAGAGTGGGCTTATTTTTCCTTTGCTGTACTTTAATATGATGGTGCGTTGATCGCGTTTAATGACTTCGTTTAATGCTTTTAGAGTGGCTATGGCCTTGTGCTTGGGCTGTACATCATTGCTCTTACAAAGAGCCTTAAGTGAGCTTAACGCAGATGGTTTCTTTTGAACTGCTTTTAGCTTGACACCGAATGTTTCATCTTTAGTGTACAGGGTAGGTGACAATAATTGGCATGCTAAGGGAATTTTACCTCTGTTGGGATAAAGAGTAGCGGCCTCTACACTGGCACTATGAGTGAGTTGAATGGTGCGTCCTAGGTGACAATGAATAACGGTCGAGATCACTCGATAGTAAAAGGGCAATGTTTTTGCCTGCCAGCCATAAGTGGCTGCCTCGTGGGCAACCTTGCTTGCGCAATAGGAAAAAATAAGTGGACTGTTGGCTAGTAGTGTTAAGCGTTTGTCTTCCGTATACTTGGGGAGCTCCTCTGGGTTATGAGTATGCTGAGCAAGCTCTTGAAGTTCTTTGGTTGAGGGGATGAATTTGGTGATAAACGAGTGGATGATGTTGATTGGGGTTCCCCAATACTTGCTTATGTGTACTGTAATTTCATCCATTCGACATCCTAGGATATCGCTTTCGGCTTGGTTGGCTTTTTCACCTTCAAGAATTTTTTTCTGTAGCATACGCATGGTTGGGTAGCAGTAAAACCACATTAGCCAGCGTGGAGTATCACGAAAAAAAGTGGTCCAAAAAATGTCTTCTTCGTGGCTCGCACGTTTTTCAATTGCCCAGCGTTTTGCTATGGTTGCAGCCTCGTAGCTAGATTGAACTTCTCTTACCATGGCAGCATGAGCTGGGTCTTTTGCTAAATGTTCATAAGGCACCAAATTTTTCAGCACAGCAGTGATGCCATTCATGCCAATCATCGCGGCGGCATGATGGGGGGTTTTTATGTCACTTCGTTTGTTCGGTACCGATTTGTTGGCTTCATTTAAAAGAGCAAAAGCAATAAATGGTTCAGATGCTATATTTGTTTGTAGGCGGTCAAGAGCCTCATCCGGTGTCTTGGTTTGGTTTTTTAGGCGCGCTAAATTACCTTTCTTGACAGGGAATTTTTGTTTCTTGAGAAAATCTAGCCACTCGTTGAGGCCAAAAGGGGGCTTTTTATCCATAGCTGTTTATTTTAAAGACTCTTAAATGCTTTATATTATTAATCATACTGTATATTTAGAAATGAGCATACTTTGACTGTACTAAGGAAAAAAATATGTTTGCGCTAGCGGGCATTCTAATTGTCATTATTAGTGTTGTGACAGGTTACCTAGCTTCCCATGGTAATCTTTTAGTGTTATGGCAACCGTATGAGCTGCTTATTATTTGTGGTGCTGCGCTAGGGTCTTTTATGATGGCGAATCCGTTTTCGCTGCAAAAGAAAGTGCTCTTTATGTTGCCCCAAGTGATAAAAGGCAGTCGTCATAATAAAGTTTTTTATTTGCAGCTACTAGGTTTGGTCTATTCACTGTTACAAAAAAGTCGTCAGAATGGCTTTTTGTCCATTGAGGAGGATATTGAATCTCCCTTTACGAGTGAGCTGTTTAATCGTTTTCCTGATGTAATGCAGGATCATGAAGTGGTGAACTTTTTAACCGATAATTATCGAGTGTATACGCTAACCGGTTTGCCCGCTTATGAGCTTGAAGCCATTATGGATTCAGAAATTGAGCAGATAGCGGAAGAGTTGTTAGCGCCAAGTCATGCACTAAATCGTGTGGCAGAAGCTTTGCCTGGGTTTGGTATTGTGGCGGCGGTGTTGGGTATTGTGATTACGATGGGGGCCATCGGTGGACCAATGGAAACCATCGGTAATCATGTGGCGGCAGCACTGGTTGGGACCTTCTTAGGGATTTTCTGTGCTTATGGTTTTATTGGGCCTGCGTCTGCACATCTGGAGAGCTTGGGGACTCATGAACTCAAAGCTTACTTGTGTATTAAATCGTGTTTGATCTCCGTTGTGTCGGGATATGCGCCTCCTGTTGCTGCGGAAACGGGGCGTAAGTTATTGCCGCCTGATATGCGTCCCAGCTTCATCGAGCTTTCTGACGAGCTGAAGCAGTATAGATGATGAGTCCTGTTAATAGGCTGATGAGGTGCGTATATGGATCGTGATGGTCTTGTTATTCGTCGTGTCAAAAAAGTAAATAAGGGGGGGCGCCACGGTGGGGCTTGGAAGATTGCCTTAGCCGATTTTGCTTTGGCAATGATGGCGTTTTTCTTGGTGCTTTGGGTTATTAATGTGTCTTCTCCACAGCAATTAGCGGCTATTCAGGGTTATTTTAATGATCCAATGGGTCCCTCAACAGCAGGGTACAGTGCAAGCCCTATTGACCTTGGTGGGAGTCCAGCTAAGAGTAATCAGAAAAAGCTTGATCTTCAGTTACCACAACCTGGAAGTACTGCCAAACCCACTAAAGAACTAAAGCGTGATGTTGGTGGTGGTGTGAAGAGTGAGGATCAAAGTGAGCAACAGAAAGAGGAGCTTGCTAAGAAACTACAAAGCATGGATATTATCCAAGCGAATAAGGACAATATTAAGATTGATATTACCCCAATGGGGGTGCGTATAACCTTATTAGATGACCCTAGAGACCCCATGTTTGAGCGAGGCAGCGCTCGCATGATGCCGGATATGGTAAATACATTGCTGTCTATGTCGCGTTTTTTTAATACGGTGAGTAATCCTATTTCTATTACGGGGCATACAGATGCAACGCGTTATAACGATAAGAGTAGGCTGGATAATTGGGATCTATCCTCCATGCGAGCCAATGCGGCGCGCAGGATATTGGAAGAAGGTGGTGTGAAAGACAGTCGCATTGCTCAGGTGATTGGTCTATCGGATACGGTTCCTTATAATCGTTTCAATCCGGACAGCCCGCAAAATCGACGTATTAGCATTACCTTGTTAACAGACAAGGCTTATAAGGCTCTATTAGAACGTAATCGTTTGAATTATGGTCCTTCTGTTAAGCAATCGGATTACGATTTGACTCCTCAAAATGTTTTTTAGGCAACTGCGCTAGATTTGTAGGTAGTACGAAAAACCATTAAGGGGTAAACGCTTAATGGTTTTGTGCTTTTAAGGTGAGGGATTTCTAAAAAGTGGCGTTGTTATCTCGGATGGATTGTTTGATGCGCAAATAGCTTTCAAAGCGTTGTGTAGATATTTTACCTGCTTCTAGAGCCTTTAAAATTGCGCAGCCGGGCTCTTTTTCGTGGGCGCAATCGCGAAAGCGGCAGTAGCCAATGTGTGGTCGAAACTCGATAAAGCCATTCAATAGCTCTTCTTCTGATATATGCCACAGTCCAAACTCTCGAATGCCTGGAGAGTCAATCAAATCTCCACCTTTGGGCATATGAAATAAACGAGCGGTTGTGGTGGTATGTGTGCCTTTTTTGCGCTTCTGAGACAGTTCTCCCACGCTGATATCGATACCAGGTAGTAAAGTGCCAATGAGGGAGGATTTACCTACCCCAGATTGACCGACAAAGACGCTGGTCTTATTACTTAAAAAATCGTAGAGGGATTCCATGCCTGCTTGATGGGCAATAGATGTGCGAATGATGGGGTAACCAAGTGATTCGTAAGTGCTCATCAATGTATCTAATTGAGTTTTGTTAGACTCATTAATCAGGTCACTTTTATTGAGTAAAATGACCGGAGGAATGCCGACTGTTTCTGCTGCTACCAAATAGCGATCAATCAAGTTGGCATGTGCGACGGGTTCTACGGCAATAACGATAACGATATGGTCGATATTAGCGGCAACGGGTTTGAGTCGCCCATGCATATCCGGGCGAGATAGGGATGTTGTGCGTGGGGTAGTAGCGACCACAACACCGCCTTCATTTTGTTTTGGTCGCCATACGACTCTATCACCAGTGACGAGTTGTCCTAAATTTGCGCGCATATTGCAACGTGTTGCGACGCCTAGAAAAGGTGCTTGAGTGCCTTCGACTTCGACTTGAGTGCCAAAGTGAGACAAGATAACCCCTTCTGTCTCCGGGCCAAGGTCAGAAGACTGTAGTGTTTCTTGGGCTCGTTCATCGCGTTTTTTTGTACGTTCAACGCGTTCTTTTTGTATGCGCTCGATGCGCCAAGTTTGCTGTTTTGTAAGTTTTCTCTTCGACATTCTATTCAGCTGGTCATAAAGTAAGGCGCATAGAGTATAATGCTTGGCATTGATAATAAAGGATTTGGCAGCAGATGAGCTTTAGTAATGAAAATTTAGTGTGGATTGATCTGGAAATGACCGGATTGGATCCTGAAAAAGAGACAATTATAGAGATTGCTACCGTCGTAACCGATAAGCATTTAAATATCTTGGCAAAGGGGCCTAACTTGGCCATTCATCAAGAAAAAGCGGTGATGGATGCGATGGATGAGTGGTGTACCAAACATCATGGTGACTCGGGATTAACGGCGCGAGTCTTATCATCCAACATTAGTATGCAACAAGCCGAAGCCGAAACGATTGCGTTTTTAGAGCAGTACTTGCCATCTGGAGCATCGCCAATTTGCGGTAACAGTGTGGGGCAAGATCGTCGCTTTTTGTATCGTTATATGCCTAAGTTAGAAGCCTTTTTTCATTATCGGTATATTGATGTCAGCACTATTAAAGAATTGGCGAAGCGCTGGAAGCCTGAGGCATTAGAAGGCTTTAGCAAGCAGGGCTCTCATTTAGCGCTAGATGATATTCTAGAGTCGATTGGTGAGTTGGCTCATTACCGAAAAACAGTATTTGGTTTGGAGGAATAGGCGCCAGAGTCACCTTGTCGGTCATTTTTGGTGGGGTTTTACGTAATGGTTTTCCGTCGAATGCTAAAAGGAGAATGGTATGAGTGAGAGTATTGGAGGTTATCCTGTTCGTGCTTTATTCGATGTGAAAACCATACGAATGATAGAACAACAGCTTTTTGGGGTATTTGATAGCTTTGAAGTAATGGCGCAGGCTGCTAATGCCTTGTATAAACGGGTCTTTCAGCGTTGGCCGCAAGTACAGCGTTTTATTATTGTGGCGGGTAGTGGCAATAATGGTGGTGATGGTTTGTTGTTTGCTGGCCTGCTGCAAGAAGCCGGGTATAGTGTTTGTGTATTAGATTGTGTTTTAAAAACTCGACAGGGCGATGCACTTAAAGCGTATGAGTTGGCTTTAAGGAAAGGTGTTGTGTGTCAAGGTTTTGCTGATGGCGTGGTGCAGTTTGATGAGAGTGAACTTGAAAATGTCGTTGTTGTCGACGCGTTATTAGGGATCGGGGCACGATTGCCACTGAGTGAAGAGGTAATTAAAGCGGTTCAATGGATGAACAGTGCGCATGCACAGGGTGCCCATTTGGTGGCGGTTGACATGGCAACAGGTGTTGACTCCGATACAGGGTATGCTGGAGAGCATGCCGTAATAGCGGATCTTACTGTCTCTATGCTTCAGCTTAAGTTGGGAAATGTGCTAGGTAAAGGGGGCGTTGCCTCTGGAGAATTAGTGCTTGAATCCCTTGGCTCATCGTCTATGCTTCCTGAGCCAACAGCATACTGGCTTGAGGTCGAGCGTTTAGATCATCGATCGCCTTGCTCTCGACCAAAAGACTGTCATAAAGGTATGTTTGGCCATGTGGCGGTGGTTGGTGGAGATTATGGTTTTGGTGGTGCAGCCATTATGGCCAGTGAAGCCGCTGCTAAGGTGGGCGCAGGGACCGTTGGGCTGTTAACGCGAGATGAACATATAGCGGCTTCGCTTTCAAGAACCCCGAATGTAATGGCGTTGTCGTCAGAGGTGGAATCCGCTGCACAGCGTCTATTGCGTCATCATTCTATTTTGGTAATAGGGCCTGGTTTAGGGCGAGAGCAATGGGGCAAGATATTATTTAAAGACTGGTTGGCCCTCGCGTATACAAAGGGGTGTCCTGTTGTGCTTGATGCCGATGGTTTGTTTTGGCTGGCTCAAGCAGGGGAGGTTGTGTTGCCGAATGGTTCTGTCCTGACGCCGCATCTTGGTGAGGCTAGTCGTTTATTGGGTTGCTCCGTTGATGATATTCTGAAAGACCCCATTGATGCTTGTTTGACGCTAGCGAAACAATACCGTTGCTCGGTGGTGTTGAAGGGAACGACAACCATTGTGTCAGATGATTCTGGTGCTGTCTATGTGACGGGTAGATCTGAGCCTATGTTGGCAAAAGGCGGCTCCGGAGATGTGTTGAGTGGTATGTTGGGGGCTTGTTTGGCTTACTATTCTAGCGCGCTAACGGCATCTGTTGTTGCAGTTGCTTGGCATAACCATGCGGCTGGATTGTCAGCAAGGGCGTTGGGTGAGCATAGAGCACAACCTTGTGATTTATTGGATTATGTTGACAGATAAGTCTTTGTGTCTATTTGGTTGGCGTGTCTTAGGTTTCTGATGTAATTAAGATGCTGGAGAGGATGGCTGTATAATGCTGGTTGAGCGAGAGGTATTTGGTGAAGAGGCTATGGTGGCATTTGGTCAGAGCTTGGCTGAACATCTCAAAACAGGTGCTGTTGTTTATTTAGACGGGGATCTAGGGATGGGCAAAACCACTTTGGTTAGAGGTTTGTTGCAAGGGCTTGGCTATGTTGGGCCAGTGAAAAGTCCTACTTATACCCTTGTCGAGCCCTATGAAGTGGCAGGATTAGAGATCTATCATTTTGATTTATATCGATTAGGTGATCCTGAAGAGTTAGAGTATATGGGGATTCGCGACTATTTTGGTGGCAATAGCTTGAGTTTGATCGAATGGGCTGAATTGGGTGCCGGTGTGCTGCCAGCAGCTGACATAATTGTACGTTTAAGTTTGATAAGGCAAGGTCGCTATGTGGAAATTAAAGCCAATTCTCCTCATGGGGAAGCTTTGCTAGTAGGAATGTAGGATGTGTCGTTTGATCGGAGTGGGAAACTGTTGCCTGCTCTCGGTCAAGTATTTTGGGAAGGAGTAGGGAGAGTAAGTTATTTATACATTATCTGGCGAAGTCTTTGTTCTTGCTAAGATTGAGATCCCGCTGATCACCAGTTATAGTGTAACAATATACTGGCTAGCTGTCTGATATGCATAATAAATTTCGTAATCTTCTGTTTGTTGTTAGTTGCCTTGTTCTGTTGTTTGTTTCAATGCGGGCTTCGGCCGGTGAAATACGAGATATTCGTGTTGCACAACAAGAAGGCGTCACTCGTATTGTGTTTGAATTATCCAAACCAGCTGAACACCGTTTGTTTCCTCTCTCTAACCCAGATCGTGTTGTGCTCGATATAAGCAACATAGCTCTGAGTCAGGATGTGGTGAACAGTTTGTCAGCGTTGTCTTCTGATGTTCTTATGCGTGTCCGCTATGCTCGTCGGCATGATGGTGTGCGCTTTGTGCTTGATCTTTCTAAAAAAGTGAGAGCAAAGAGTTCTGTGCTTGCGGCTTCTGGGCAGTATGGTCCGAGAATTTTGGTGGAGCTGGAATCTGGCCCGAGTAAAACCATTTCTTCAGTAAAAAATTTAGCAAAGCTGTCTGATGGTAAGCGCGATATTGTGATTGCTATCGATCCAGGTCATGGTGGCAAAGATCCTGGAGCATTGGGTAAATACCGTGTCAGGGAAAAAGATGTGGTGTTGTCGATTGGCAAGGAGTTGGCAAGGCAAATTAATCGAGTAGAGGGATATAAGGCGGTATTAACGCGGTCTACCGATGAGTTTATTAAATTGCGGGATCGTTCGCGCATTGCTCGTGAGGCTAATGCCGATTTATTGATTTCTATTCATGCGGACTCCTTTACTAACGCCAGTGCCCGAGGAGCATCTGTTTGGGCGTTGTCATTAAGCGGGAAGAGTTCCGAAATGGGGCGTTGGTTGGCTCAGCAGGAAAATGCAGCGGACTTAGTCGGCGGTATTTCTTTGGATGATAAAGACCAAGTCTTGGCAGAGGTGTTGTTAGATATGTCCATGAATTCGACGATTCAGATGAGCTTGAATGTCGGAGAGAGTGTGTTGAATGATTTGGATAATGTGGCCAAATTACATAAAAGCTCGGTTCAGCAGGCGGGTTTTGTTGTGTTAAAATCGCCGGATATTCCATCTATTTTGGTGGAAACAGGGTTTGTGTCCAATAGTACTGAAGCTAAAAATCTTGCTAGCAAAACCTATCGTTACCAATTGGCAAGCGCTATCGCCTCCGGTGTTATTTCCTATTTTACGCAGAATGCGCCTAAAGGGACGTTAGTTGCATGGCAGCAAACCCATCGCAGTGGTGAGACCTATACGGTCACCAAGGGGGATACGTTGTCGGATATTGCGCGTCGCAACCGAATATCTGTAAAGTCTCTTCGAGAGGCAAATACCTTGAAAAATGATGTGATTTGGGTTGGGCAAAAGCTGCTTATTCCCGCAAGTTGATTTCTAAAAAGTGCCCCTGTTTAAAGGGGCTTCTTTCTGACTAAAGGCAATTCATGCAAAGAATTAATCTTTTATCTCCTCGTTTGGCAAACCAGATCGCTGCGGGTGAAGTGGTTGAGCGTCCTGCTTCTGTTGTTAAAGAGTTGCTTGAGAACAGTTTGGATGCAGGGGCAACCCAGCTGGATATAGAGGTTGAGCAAGGTGGTGTTCGCCGTATTAAAATTCGTGACAATGGAACTGGGATTGTAAAAGAGGATTTATCCTTAGCGTTAAGCCGACATGCAACCAGTAAAATTGTTACATTAGACGACCTTGAGGCGGTTCGAACCTTAGGGTTTCGAGGTGAAGCTTTGGCCAGTATTAGCTCAGTTTCGCGGATGCATTTAACGTCTTTAGCGCAAGGTGAAGCAGAGGCTTGGCGAGTGGAAGCGGAAGGGAAGGAAATGAATACGGCAATTCGTCCTGCTTCTCATCCACAAGGAACCACTATAGATGTGCGAGATTTGTTTTTTAATACACCAGCTCGTCGTAAATTCTTGCGCACAGAAAAAACGGAGTTTAGCCATCTTGAAGAAGTGGTTAAACGTCTGGCGTTGAGTCGTTATGATGTAGGATTCCGTTTAAGTCACAATAGTAAACAAGTCTATGATTTACGTCCGGTGACAGATCAGCTCCATGCGGAGCATCGGCTAGCAAACCTTTTGGGTAAAAAGTTCATTGAAAATGCCTTGACCATCGATGTTGAGGCGGCAGGGCTCCGTTTATGGGGTTGGATTGGTTTGCCAACGTTTTCCCGTTCTCAGGCAGATTTGCAGTATTTTTTTGTTAATGGGCGAGTAGTAAAAGATAAGCTGGTTGGTCATGCTGTACGGCAAGCCTATCGTGATGTCTTGTATAATGGACGTCATCCTACTTTCGTGTTGTACCTTGAGCTTGATCCTGCCACGGTGGATGTTAATGTGCATCCTACCAAGCATGAAGTACGTTTTCGAGATGGGCGTTTGGTCCATGACTTCCTGTTTAGTCGTATTCATAAAGCCATTGCCGATGTACGGCCTGAAGCAGAGGGTGAGCGCTCTAATGCAAGTGCGTGGCTGCCTTCAGACTCTGTGCCTCAAGAGCTTGTTATGGTTGAACAAGGGGCATTGCCTTTGGTGAGTCAGCGCTCTTCTGGTGCGGATTGGATGAAACAACCGTCGAAGGCGATTGATTCCGGACAAATTACCAGTCAACTTAACGGTATGCGTCAACTATCGGATTACGCGCAAAATTATACTGAGAATCAGTATGAGGAAGTCGATCCAGAAACGGGCGAAGTACGTATAATAAAAAGCAGTGCTCCGGTTGAGAATGATGGGGCTTTTGGCGCGGATACTTACTCGAATCCGTCATTTGAGGTGAAAGAAGGAGGTTATCAGGCGATTCCTCCGTTAGGTTTTGCTATTGCTCAGCTACACGGTGTTTATATTTTATCAGAAAGTGAAAGTGGCATGATATTAGTGGATATGCATGCTGCCCATGAGCGCATAGTCTACGAGCGTATGAAACAATCTTTCTACGATAAGACGATAGCCTCTCAACCTTTGTTGGTGCCGATTAATGTGTCTGTGTCCCAGAGTGAGGCCGATCTTGTTGAAGAGAATGGAGATGTGTTTTTGGCGTTTGGTTTTAAAGTGGAGCGTACAGGGTTAGAAAGTGTGATGGTGCGAGAGGTGCCGATTATTTTGATTAAAGCTGATGTGGAAAACCTTGTGCGAGACGTGGTGAGTGATCTTGCGACCAATGGCGTGTCGGATTTGATTGAGGTGCGGGCCAATGAATTAATGGCGACCATGTCGTGTCATGGTGCTGTTCGTGCAAACCGAAGGTTAACCATTGCAGAAATGAACAGTCTTTTAAGGGATATGGAGATTACCGAGAGAAGCGGACAATGTAATCATGGACGTCCAACTTGGACGCAGATGACAATGTCGGACTTGGATAAGCTCTTTTTGAGGGGGCGTTAATATGCTCAAACCTAGCGTGGTGTGTTTAATGGGGCCAACTGCTTCTGGTAAAACGGGGTTAGCTGTTGAATTGGCTCAGAATCATGGTTACGAGATTATTAGTGTGGATTCTGCGCTTGTCTACAAGGGCATGGATATCGGCACAGCGAAACCGGATGCAGCGACACTAAAGAAAGCGCCACACCGATTGATAGACATTATTGATCCCTTGGAGTCTTACTCGGCAGCAGACTTTGTTGAAGATGCGGTTGAGCATGCTAAAGACATTATTGCCAAAGGGAAAATTCCTCTTATGGTAGGAGGGACGATGATGTATTTTAATGCATTGCAAAAAGGCTTGGCTCCTTTGCCGCAAGCAAATGAGGTCGTACGTAAAGAAATTGAGCAAGAGGCCAGTGTGAAAGGGTGGGCGGCATTGCATGAAGAATTGTCCCGTGTTGACCCTGAGTCCGCCCAACGTATTCATCCAAATGATCCTCAGCGCTTGCAGCGGGCCTTGGAGGTGTTTCGGGTGTCAGGTGTCTCCATGACTCAGTGGTGGTCGGAGCAAGAGCCTGTATCCTTGCCATTTGAAATGGTGAATTTGGCTGTGATGCCTAAAGAGCGCAGTGTTTTGCATCAACGTATTGAGCAGCGGTTTTATGAAATGATGGATCAAGGGTTCTTGTCTGAGGTGGAAGAGTTGTACCAGCGTGGTGACTTATCCATTGAGCTGCCATCTATCCGTTGTGTAGGGTATCGTCAGCTATGGAACTATTTAAATGGTGACGATTTGCTCGAAGATGCTATCTTTAAAGGGGTTGTTGCTACTCGTCAGCTTGCAAAGCGTCAGCTGACTTGGCTTCGAGGTTGGGAGGATTTGATGATTTTTGATAGTTTGTCAAAAGAACTTGTGCCAGAGGCCTTGAAATACTTAGAAAGCAGGATTATATAGGGGAAATACAAAAAGATTTGGTGTATTATCTAGCGTATTGTTTTAACAAGATTAATTTTTATTTTTACCCTGATTAAGGAGATTCCAATGTCAAAAGGGCAATCGTTACAAGACCCTTACTTAAACGTCCTTCGCAAAGAACGGATTCCTGTTTCTATCTTTCTTGTGAATGGCATCAAGCTACAAGGCCAAATCGAGTCATTTGATCAGTTTGTGATTCTTTTGAAAAATACAGTTAGTCAAATGGTGTACAAACATGCCATTTCAACTGTTGTACCTTCTCGAACCATACGCATCCCGACGACTGATCAGTCGGAAGATGCCGTTGAATAGTTTGCCGTTATAGGGCAAACTGAGGTATATTAATTTGTTTTTTGAACGCCCCGATAGTGGTGAAATTGCGGTATTGGTTCATATTGATTTTCATGATCAAAGTGAGTCTTATGGGCCTGAAGAGTTTGTTGAACTGGCGATTTCTGCTGGTGCGGATCCTGTTGCTGTAGTAACAGGGTCACGTCAGCGACCAGATTCGAAATATTTTGTTGGTTCCGGCAAACTGGACGAAATAAAAAATATTGTTGATCAAGAAGGCGCTCAAGTCGTTCTTTTTGATCATGCTTTATCTCCCTCCCAAGAACGTAACCTTGAAGCGATTCTAATGTGTCGTGTGCTTGATCGTACAGGACTCATTTTGGATATCTTTGCCCAGCGGGCACGTACCCATGAAGGTAAGTTGCAAGTTGAATTAGCTCAGCTTCAGCATATGTCAACCCGTTTGATTCGTGGCTGGACCCACCTAGAGCGCCAAAAAGGGGGCATTGGTATGCGTGGGCCAGGTGAAACCCAGCTGGAAACTGACCGACGCTTGCTTCGTGAGCGTATTAAGTCAATTCAGAAACGATTGGGTAAAGTGGATTCCCAGCGCGACCAAAGCCGCCGTTCAAGGGCGCGATCATCGGTGCCGACTGTCTCCTTGGTGGGGTATACGAACGCGGGTAAGTCGACTTTGTTTAATCGTGCAACGGGGGCTGATGTTTATGCTGCTGACCAATTGTTTGCTACTTTGGATCCAACCCTAAGGCGGTTGGACTTAGAGCAGATTGGTACAATTGTTCTTGCGGATACGGTAGGGTTTATTCGTCAGCTTCCTCACCGATTGGTAAAAGCGTTTCAAGCAACGCTAAAAGAATCTTCTGAGGCGGATTTACTTCTCCATGTGGTGGACGCTGCTGATCATTCTCGAGAAGAGAATATGGCAGAGGTTGATAATGTGTTGGAAGAAATTGGCGCTAATGAAGTTCCTACGTTAAAAGTATTTAATAAGATAGATGCTTTGCCAATGACCGAGCCTCGCATTGACCGCGATGAGAATGGCACACCAGTTAGGGTGTGGCTTTCTGCGCGTGATGGTGTCGGGGTTGATTTGTTGCAACAGGCGATTGCAGAGATCTTGGCGGTAGATGTCTTGGATGAGACGCTTATTTTGCCAGGTGAATTAGGTCGATTAAGGGCTATGCTATTTGAGCAGGGGGCGGTTCGTTCCGAGCACTATGATGATTTTGGGCGATCGGTGTTGGAAGTACGGTTGCCTAGAAAGGATTATTTGCAGATTTTATCGCGCGCAGGTATGTCTGAAGATCAGATTGAAGTTGAAGCGGCATAAGACACGACAGAATTATCATTAGAAAAGTGGAGATGTAGTATGGCCTGGAATGAACCGGGTAATAACGACAAGGACCCGTGGAATCCTGATAAGAGCCGTAACAGTGGTGATCGCCCTGACGGTAAAGATAAGGAGACTGGAAACGGTGACCGTGACCCATGGGGTCGTCCGACGGGTGGTAAAGATCAGGGGCCTCCAGATTTGGATGAAGCGTTCCGCAAACTGATGGACATGCTTGGCGTGAAAAAATCGCGCAAGGGTGGATCTGGCGGTGGTAACGGATCGGGGTTTTCTGGCAAATTCAATCGCAACTTGATTGCTATCTTGGTGGTTGGTCTGTTCGTGCTTTGGGCGGCGACAGGTGTTTACCAGATTGACCAGCAAGAGCGTGGTGTTGTCCTTCGTTTGGGCAAATACTATGAGACGGTTAAGCCTGGTTTGCATTGGAATCCACCACTGATCGACGATGTTACCAAAGTGAACGTGACAAAAGTACGTTCCCTTGACCATAAAGCGTTAATGCTTACGGTAGATGATAACATTGTTGAGGTAAGTGTATCTGTGCAATATTCGATACAAAACCCTAAAGATTTCCTATTAAATGTGAAAAATCCAGAAGAGTCGCTTGCTCAGGCAACTGAGAGCGCCTTACGACATGTGGTTGGTAGTTCTGAGATGGATCAGATTTTGACAGAAGGTCGTGAGTTGCTGGCAACTGAGGTGAAAACGCGTTTGCAGGATTACATGAATGCTTACGGAACGGGCTTGTTAATTTCTAAAGTTAACGTTGAAAATACGCAAGCGCCAACTCAGGTGCAGGCTGCGTTTGATGACGTTATCAAGGCGAAAGAAGATGAGTTGCGTGTACGTAATGAAGCAGAGTCTTATGCTAACGGTATTATTCCGCAAGCTCGAGGTAATGCGCAGCGTATTCGTGAAGAAGCAGAGGCTTATCGCTCCGAGATTGTTGCTCGTGCTAGTGGTCAAGCGGATCGGTTTGAGCGCTTGTATCGTGAGTACGTGAAAGCGCCAGAAGTAACACGTCGCCGTCTCTATCTTGAAACAATGGAAAATCTGTATAAAAACACCAATAAGGTGGTTATTGATACGGAAGGTGGTAATAACATGATGTATTTGCCGCTTGATCAGTTGATGAAAAATCAATCGTCATCGAAAAAGCTTGATGTGGATAAGCTTGATCCTGATGGCGTGAGTGCACTAACAGATCAGGTGATTAATGAAATCCGTAAGCGTCAGGGAGCATCGGTAACTAGGCAGGGGAGAAACTAATGAAAGGAACTTCTTTTGCAATTTTATTTGCTGCTTTGGTTGCGATTCTAATTGCGTCTCAGTCGATGTATGTGGTCAACGCAACTCAGCGAGCTGTTGTTTTACGGTTCGGTGAGATTGTTGATCCTGATGTTAAACCGGGTCTTCACTTTAAAATTCCGATTGTGAATGAGGTGAAGAAGTTTGATGCGCGTATTCAGACTATGGATTCTCGGCCTCAGCGTTACTTAACATTAGAGAAAAAAGCGGTTATCGTGGACTCTTATGTTAAATGGAGAATTGAGTCGGTTTCTAAGTTTTATCAAGCAACGTCTGGTGATGTGTTTGTAGCGAACCGAGTATTGTCTTCTCGTGTTGATACAGGGCTTCGTAACCAGTTCGGCGAGCGTACCATGCATGAGGTTGTTTCTGGTCAGCGTGATCAATTGATGACAGAGCTTCGTGATAAGCTGGATAAAGTGGCGCAATCTGAGTTAGGTATCAAAATTATTGATATCCGTGTGAAGCGTATTGATCTTCCGCCAGATGTGAGTGAGTCTGTTTATCAACGTATGCGGACAGAGCGTGAACGTGAAGCTCGTGAGCATAGATCGAAAGGTTTAGAGCTTGCGGAAGGTATCCGAGCGGATGCAGATCGTCAACGTGTTGTTATTGAAGCGGATGCGCAGCGTGATGCTGAAATGATTCGTGGTGATGGTGATGCTAAGGCGGCAGCAATATACTCTAAAGTGTATAAGCAGGATCCTGAGTTCTATGACTTCTACCGGAGTCTTCAGGCTTATCGTGATAGCTTCGAAGGTAATAAAGACCTGTTTGTCATTCAACCTGATGGTGAGTTCTTCAGATACTTGAATAACTCTAATGGCAAGGAAAAAACAGCGAAATAGAATAGTAATATTCAAAAATATTGGGCTATGAGACCTATTTGTTAAAATAGGAAACATGGTATTATTCTACAAACCGGGTTATGCCCGGTTTTTTAATGGTCAAAATAAAGAGAGTCTATGCAGGAATTGTTGCAGTCGCTACTTATTGGCGTCAGCCTGTTATTGATCGCCGAGGGGATTTTGCCTTTTTTAGCGCCTAACTTGTGGCGAGAGATCATGGTGAGAGCACTCGCAGGTTCGGATCTGAATTTGCGCATTCTGGGCGCGGTTAGTATGTTTCTTGGATTAACGCTCCTTTTACTGACCCGAAGCTAAGAGGAAATAGATTAATGACATTAGCAGATCGTTGGTTGCTTCCTGAAGGTGTTGATGAGGCGTTGCCTAAAAAAGCCGCGCAAATTGAACATCTTCGAAGAGCCCTGCTGAATCTCCATGAAAGTTGGGGATATCGCTTAGTAATTCCGCCTCTTTTAGAGTATTTAGACTCTCTTCTTACTGGGGCGGGTTCTGATCTAGAAATCGAAACCTTTAAAGTTATTGATCAATTATCCGGTCGTTTGCTGGGTATTCGTGCGGATTTTACGTCTCAAGTGTCCCGTATAGATGCGCATTGTCTAAAAGGTGAAGGGGTTCAGCGTCTCAGTTATTGCGGTAGCGTGTTGCGAACCATGCCAGCGGGGTTGGATGGAACGCGAAGCCCAATCCAGCTCGGGGCCGAGCTTTATGGTCATGGTGGGATAGAAAGTGACATCGAAGTCTTGTCTTTGATGTTGGAAACCCTCAATGTGGCAGGCTTAAACAATCTGGTCTTGGACTTAGGACATGTAGATGTCGTTCGAGGCGTGCTCGATGCTTGTAACTTATCTAAAGATCAAGAAGCGAGATTGACAGAATTCTATAAGTCTAAAGACTTGCCCGAACTGGATGCGTATGTTGCTGAACTTGACGTCACCAAAGAGCAGGCTGGCTGGCTTGTTTTGTTGCCTCGATTGTGTGGCGGTGTTGATGTTCTGGATCGTGCTACAGCAGGTTTGTCTGGTGTTGGTGCGTCTGTTTTGGATGCGATTGCCTTGCTTGGTGAAGTAAGTGCGCTTATCTCTCGTCGTTATCCTGCTGTTGGGTTGCATTTTGATTTAAGTGATTTGGTGTCGTACAGCTATCACACTGGTCTGCTTTTTGCCGCTTATGTTCCTGGTCATGGTAATGCTATTGCTCGGGGTGGGCGTTATAACAATATTGGCGAAGTGTTTGGTCGCTCACGACCTGCAACAGGTTTTAGTACCGATGTTAAGGCGTTGGTTGCTTTAGTGGATTTTGAAGTAGCGACACCGAAAACAGTGCTGGCACCTATTTGTGCGAGTGATGCCATGTGGCAAGCAGTAAAAGCTCTGCGATCAGAGGGTTACCGTGTTATTGAAGCGCTGGACGATGCTTGGGCAGGTCGTGTTGATTTTGTGTTGAAATTTGCTGGTGATGCTTGGCAATTAGTGCCTGCAGAGAAATAGATCATCCTAAGAATTATTTTGAATGAGACCTGATATTATGGGTAAAAATGTCGTTATTTTGGGCACCCAATGGGGTGACGAAGGTAAAGGTAAAGTCGTTGATTTGCTTACAGAAGATGTGGCAGCGGTTGTTCGGTTTCAAGGTGGCCATAACGCAGGTCATACGTTGGTGATCGACGGTAAGAAAACGGTTTTACATTTGATTCCTTCTGGCATCCTGCGTGAGGGTGTGCAATGTGTTATTGGCAATGGTGTGGTTTTATCACCAGCTGCGCTTAAGCACGAAGTGCTTGAGCTTCAAGAGCAAGGTGTCCCTGCTATTGACCGCTTGAAGATCAGTGCTGCGTGCCCTTTGATTCTTCCTTACCACATTGCAATGGATCAAGCTCGAGAGCTTGCTAAAGGCGAAAAGAAAATTGGTACAACTGGTCGAGGTATTGGGCCGGCTTACGAAGATAAAGTGGCGCGTCGTGCTATCCGTGTGGGGGATTTGTTGGATCCTGAGCGCTTTGCTAGCAAGTTAAAAGAGGTGCTTGAGTATTACAACTTTATTTTGACTCAGTACCACAAGGTTGAGTCGATCTCATACTCTGATGTGTATGCTGAAGGGTTGGAGATGGCTGAGTTCCTGCGTCCAATGGTAACCGATACGATTTCTCTGCTTCATAACTTGAGAAAGTCTGGCGCCAATATTATGTTTGAAGGAGCGCAAGGGTCTCTATTGGATGTAGATCACGGTACATACCCTTATGTTACCTCGTCTAATACCACGGCTGGTGGTGCGCCAGCGGGCACGGGGTTTGGGCCTTTGTACCTAGATTACGTACTAGGTATTACAAAAGCCTATACTACCCGTGTAGGGTCAGGGCCTTTTCCTACCGAGTTGTTTGATGAGGATGGTGAGCGCTTGGGGGCTCGTGGTCATGAATTTGGTGCAACAACGGGGCGCTCACGTCGCTGCGGTTGGTTTGATGCAGTAGCGTTGCGTCATGCTGTACAGATTAACTCGGTTTCGGGTATGTGTCTGACTAAATTGGATGTTCTTGATGGCTCTTCTGTCATTAAAGTGTGTGTCTCCTATACTGATGATAAGGGTAATCCTGTTGCTGGTTGTTTGGTTGACAGTGAAGGCTATGAGCAAGCTTGTCCTGTTTATGTCGAGCTGCCTGGTTGGGAAGAATCTACGGTCGGTGCGGAAAGTTTTGAGGCGCTACCTAAAAATGCACAGGACTATATTCGCTTTTTGGAAGAGCACGTGGGGGTGCCTGTTGATATTATTTCCACAGGTCCTGATCGCTTAGAAACCATTGTTTTGCGCGACCCTTTTAAACAATAGTTTGAATATACTTTTGTTACAAAAAAGCCGCAATTGCGGCTTTTTTGTTCTGTTTTGACCGTAAGGTTCATTTTATTAGCATTAATTGTAAATAGAGTGAAAAAGGGGGGCGGTCTTTTTTGAACTCTAGGGTAGTATTTACAATTGACATTACGGCGCAAGAATAAAGCTGTAAAATAATAAACTTACTGGAAGAGAGATCCTGAATATGATGAAGATATTGCTTGCAGATGATGATGCGCGTTTATCGGACTTGATCAAAGAGTATTTTGATGGAGAAGGTTATGACGTTGCGCATGCTTGGAACGGTCGTGAGGCTCTTGAATTAATGGCAGAGGAAATGCCTGATATCGTTATTCTTGATGTCATGATGCCAGAGTTGGACGGTTTCGAAACACTCAAACAAATTCGAAACAAAAGCTCTGTACCTGTCATTATGCTGACAGCAAAAGGCGATGATATTGACCGTATTCTTGGTTTGGAAATGGGGGCGGATGACTATTTGTCTAAGCCGTTTAATCCTCGTGAGTTATTGGCTCGTATCAAAGCGATTTTGCGTCGTGCTAGTCAAGAGAAGGAAGACGATCCTACCGCAGACATTGAATTGTCTGGTGTTTTGTTGCGTCGTAAAGATCGTAGTGTGTTTTTGGAGGGAGAGTTAGTTGAGTTGACGACCTCTGAATATACCTTATTAGAGTGTATGTTGATGGCGCCAGGTCAGGTGTTGACCAAGCAAGAGCTTTCGGAAAAAGCCCTTGGGCGTAAGTTGACTATGTATGATCGCAGTTTGGATATGCATATTAGTAATCTTCGTAAAAAGATTGGTAATTTAGAAACGGGTGATCCTCGTATTAAAACTGTTCGTGGTGTGGGTTATATTTTTGTTGCCAATGAGCAGGGTGCTTAATACGTTATGAAAAATACCTTTTTGCGAGTGTTTCTGGTGGTTTTGTTGTCCAATACGGTTGTGGTGAGTATTGGTCTAACAATCGTTCAGTTTGTCCAGAAACATAACCAAGTATCAGCTGATTTATTGGGTGATATTGGTGTGCAATTGGTTGCAGGGTATGAAAAATTTGGACTTGAGTCTCTCAAGGAAGAGGCTAGAAAGGCTGAAAAACGTCTTTCAGGTAGTATTTATTTATACCAAGAAAATGGGCGTCCTTTACTAAAGCCCTTGCCTAAAAACTTCCGCGATAGTAATAACTCGACAACGGATTCCCCCTCGGATTCCAGTGGGGATTTGGCAAGAGTTGATGGGCGCCCATCCGCCGATTTTTTACATAGTCAATTTATTCAAGTTATTGGGGCGAATAATGTCCAATACTTGTTGATATTTAAACCTAACCCTGAAATTAATTCGTTAGCGCCAGAACTTGTTATCGGTTTTTCTTTATTAGGGTTGCTTGTTTCAAGTGGTGTGTTGGCTTATTGGTTATTAGGTCCATTGTTAAAGCTTCAGCGTGTTGCTCGTTTGTTTGGCCAGGGTGACATGACGGCACGAGTTGAGGATAAGCTGGTAAGACGAAGTGATGCAATTGGTAAGCTGTCTCGAGAATTTAACCAAATGGCTGTGCGCATCGATACTTTACTGTCATCTAAGGAGCGTCTAATGCGAGATGTTTCTCATGAATTGCGTACGCCGCTTGCTAGAATTGAGGTGGCTTTAACTATTGCCGAAGACAAATATGGCATGGAGCTGCAAAAAAGTTATTTGGCACGGATTCGGACTGAATTGCATGAACTTGATGAGCTAATAGGTCAAGTATTGACCTTGAGTCGTCTAGAAGCGGCAGCATTGAGTAAGCAGACGATGGATTTTCAGCGTTGGCTTGAAGAAATTGTTGAAGATGTCAGCTTTGAGAGTCAATTAAAAGGAATTTCAGTGGTTAAAACGGGGGTAAATCCCAAAACCTTGTTGGGTGACCCACTCCAGTTGCGTCATGCGATAGAAAACGTACTACGTAATGCTTGTTTTTATGCTGGCAAAGGAGGGGTGATTGAGGTTTCCACGGAAGAGAAGGAAGATCATGCATTTATTTATATTCGTGATAACGGGCCAGGCGTTCCTGAGGAAAAGTTAGAAAAGATATTTCATGCTTTTTATCGCTCTTCGGAAGCTCGCGAAGCAAACAGTGGTGGGTTTGGCGTAGGTTTGACCATTTCTAAGCGTATTATTCGTGCTCATAAGGGACAGATAGAAGCTAAAAACAGACCAGAAGGCGGTCTAGAAGTGTGCTTTAAGATTCCGCTGGTATGATGTTTTGTTTTTCTTGGTGTCGAGTATTTTGCTCGGCGTCGAGAAAGTCCTTGTCATTTTTCTCTTTGGTAAGTAACATGCGCGTCGCAAGTTGGCTAGGCAGTCGCCGCTCAATTTATTGGGGGGAGGAAAGTCCGGGCTTCGCAGGGTAAAGTGCCAGGTAATGCCTGGGGGGCGTGAGCCTACGGAAAGTGCAGCAGAAAATATACCGCCTAAGCAGTTTACTGCCGGTAAGGTTGAAATGGTGCGGTAAGAGCGCACCGCGCGACTGGCAACAGTTCGTGGCAAGGTAAACCCCACTTGAAGCAAGACCAAATAGGAACTCTTTGGCGTGACCCGCGCTGAGTTCGGGTAGGTTGCTAAAGACG
The DNA here is from genome assembly GCF_016461715.1 of Marinomonas spartinae. Taxonomy (GTDB): domain Bacteria; phylum Pseudomonadota; class Gammaproteobacteria; order Pseudomonadales; family Marinomonadaceae; genus Marinomonas; species Marinomonas spartinae_A. The sequence continues at coordinate 226,309 of NZ_JAEMUI010000002.1, forward strand.
TGCAGTGATGTACGTATTAGATGAATGACTGTCCACGACAGAACCCGGCTTATCGGCCAACTTGTGTTTTTTCTCCTCGTTTATTCTGTTTGATGAGTGCCGTTTTAGGTTGCTTGTTCGATTTCTTGGCACTTCTTTTTCATTCTTGTTTCTCTAATTATCTTGTTCCCACTTTTTACCGTGGGCAGGCTTCTTTTTGCCCATAAAGTGTCGTTTTGTGGGGTTTTTCCTGTTTTGCTTCTGCTGCCTTTCACTAATTAAGCGCCTTTACAAAATCATTTCATCTATTTTTGCCTATTTGGTTGGTTTTTTTTTACTCTTTTAAAGAAATAGTGTTAAATTGTGGGATAAAGTGTCGATAAGTGGGATATGACAATGTTTCGTGGGATTCATCATGTGAGTGTTGATGCAAAAGGGCGTATGTCCTTGCCTACACGTTTGCGTGATGAGCTCGCCCAATACGAAGACGAAGGCGTTGTTGTCACGATCGATCCAGCTTCTAAGTGTTTGCTGCTTTACCCTCTGATTGAGTGGGAGCAGATTCAGGAGAAGTTAGACAAATTGCCCAGCTTTCAGCCGCAAGCACGGCGCTTACAGCGTTTGCTTGTGGGTCATGCAACGGATTTAGAAGTAGATAAAGCAGGTCGTATTTTGTTGCCTGCTCCGTTGCGAGACTTCGCTAACCTTGACCGAAAAGTGACTCTCTTAGGTCAGGGGAAAAAAATTGAAATATGGAGTCAGGAAGAGTGGGATACGCAACGAGACGACTACTTGTCTCAGGATTCTATAGATAACTTACAACTTGAAACCATGATGGATATCTCTTTATGACAGACACCGTGCCAGAACATATCAGTGTCATGCTGAACGAATCCGTTGATATGTTGGTCACCAATGTAGATGGCCTTTATGTTGACGGCACTTTTGGTCGTGGAGGTCACACGCGTTTGGTATTGAATCGTTTACAGCAAGGTCGTTTATTAGGATTTGATAAAGATCCAGTGGCGATTGATTTTGGTAAAGCTTTGCAACAGGAGGATGAGCGCTTTTCCATCGTTCAAGATAGCTTCGCTAATATGACAGACCATATTGTGACGGTTTTTGGCTGCCACAAAGTGGATGGCATTATGATGGATTTGGGCGTTTCCTCACCGCAGTTAGATGATGCAGAACGTGGCTTTAGCTTTATGAATGACGGCCCTTTGGATATGCGTATGAACCCTAATCAAGGAGAAAGCGCAGCACAATGGATCGCTCATGCTCAAGAAAAAGACATTGCAGATGTGATGTATCAGTTTGGTGAGGAACGTTTTTCGCGACGTATTGCAAAAGCCATTTGCGAGTACCGCGCTCATACGCCAATTGTGAGCACATTGCAGTTAGCCAAAATAGTGGCAGAGGCAAATCCTGCTTGGGAAAAGGGCAAAAATCCTGCTACGCGTGCTTTTCAAGGTATTCGAATCTTTATCAATAATGAATTAGGTGATTTAGAAGTCGGGCTAGAGGCAGCAGCTGAGGCGTTGAAAGTAGGAGGGCGTTTGGTCGTCATCAGCTTTCACTCTTTAGAAGATAGAATTGTCAAACGTTTTATGAAACTGAAGTCTAAAGGGCCTGAGTTACCACGACATTTACCCATTCAGAATGCTCAGCTAGACATTAAATTTAAAACCATTGGTAAAGCAATTAAGCCATCTAAAACGGAAGTTAGCGATAATGTCCGCTCTAGAAGTGCTGTATTGCGTGTTTTGGAGCGAGTCAGTGACTAGATTGCGATTTTCCCCATGGTCTTATTCAGTTGGCGTTGTGCTGTTGTCCATTGTTTCGATTCTGGTCGTAGAGCAGGTTTACAGTTTCCGAATGGATTACTCACATCTGCAAGCGCTGAAACAAGACGAAGCCAACTATGAAGTGACATGGGGGCAGTTGCTACTAGAGCAAAGCGCATTGACTCAACCAAGTCGTTTAGAGCAGGCGGCGGTAAACCGCTTGCATATGCATGCACCTACTAAAGATGAAATAGTAATCGTCAAACCATGAGTATTGAAAACGGTCATCACCGTCCCGACAAATGGCGTTTTAGGTTTGTATACGGCATCGCGTTTATTTTGTTTGCTGTTGTTGCTGGACGCCTATTTTATTTAACTGTTATTGATAAGGATTTTTTACAAAATCAGGGAGAGATGCGTGCCGTTAGGACGGAAACGATTCCCGCTACACGGGGGATGATTTTAGATCGCCGTGGTGAGCCGTTGGCTGTCAGTGCGCCAACGTGGACCTTGGTTGCTAACCCCAAGAAACTCTGGGATATGGATCAAAACCCCGAAAAAGGAGAGACGCCTGAGCAGGAGATTAATCGTCTAGCGGATGCTATGGGGGTTGGTCATTCTTGGTTAACAAACAGATTTGAAGCCAATAAAACACGTTCTTTCATGTATTTGAAACGTCAGGTATCTCCCCATGAGGCGGATCAAATTATGGCGGCTCATGTTATTGGAGTGACAAAGCGTAAAGAATATAAACGCTTTTATCCTGCGGGTGAAATGACGGCACAAGTGGTTGGCTTCACCAGCATTGATGATAAAGGTCAAGAAGGATTGGAACTGGAATATAACTCTGAATTGCAAGGTTCCCCTGGAAAACGTAGCTATATTAAGGACCTTTCAGGTAATGCTATTCGTCCGATTGGTCAAGAAATTCCGGCGCGTCCTGGGGAAAATATCCAGCTTAGCATTGATATGCGCTTGCAGTATTTGGCTTATCGAGAGCTTAAAGCAGCGGTGACCGAAAACCGGGCCACGTCTGCTTCGGCAGTTATTTTAGACGTCAAAACAGGCGAAATTTTGGCTATGGTTAATCAGCCATCTTACAATCCTAATGACCGTTCAACATTGGATTATGATGAATTACGTAACCGTGCGGTAATTGATTTATTTGAGCCTGGTTCCACCATGAAGCCTTTTACTGTGTCAGCGGCCTTAATGTCCGGCCAGTACAATACAGAGTCTATTATTAATACGTCGCCAGGTTATTTACGCGTTGGGCGCTTCACCATTCGTGACGATGGTAACTATGGTAAAATTAACTTAGAAAAACTATTGGAAAAGTCTAGTAACGTCGGGGCTTCCAAGATCGCTTTTTCTTTGCCTCCGGATAGTATTTGGAATGTAGATCATTCACTTGGGTTCGGTTCTTCCGTTGGGATTGGTTTCCCTGGTGAGGTGTCTGGGGTCCTACCAACGCATTCTAGATGGCGTCCTGCAGAGCTTGCTACCTTGTCTTATGGTTATGGGCTCTCTGTTTCGACATTACAGCTTGCTCAGGCCTATATGACGCTTGCTAATGGTGGGTATCGTGTTCCAGTGACTATTTTTAAGCAAGATGCTCCACCAAAAGGGAAGCAAGTTATCCCACGAGCGGTCGCGAAAAGTGTTGTTAAAATGCTGGAAGGCGTGGTTTTGCATGGCTCGGGTAAGCTGGCGCAGGTGCCTGGTTATCAAATCGCCGGTAAGACAGGTACCGTGCACGTCGTCGGTAACGATGGTTATCAGTATGATGAATACAATGCCATTTTTGCTGGTATTGCCCCTGCTTCGGATCCTCGTTTGGTAATGGTGGTGATGATTCATAATCCGAAAGGGCGTAACTATTATGGTGGGGAAGTTGCCGCACCAGTGTTTTCTCGGGTCATGCGTGGGGCGTTGCGGACATTGAATATTCCACCCGATATGCCTGATGGATTACGAGAAGTGAAACTTGATAGTAAAAAAGTTCCCTTTAGAGTGGCACAGGGTAATTAAATGGAAAATTTAACACATGCCCAATTGCTCAGTTTTTCTGCTGTTAAGCAAACAGGCAATAGGGCTGGTTGCTTCTATACTCATATAGAAACAGACAGTCGCAAAATAGACGCTTCGGGCGTCTTTTTTGCCCTTCCGGGGGTGGCAAGTCATGGTTGGGATTACTTGGATAAGGTGGCGTCATTAGGTGGACGTGTGGCGGTTGTGCCTCGTCATCTTAAGCTTTCTCATCCTATTATCGAGCTAATTCATGTTGATGAGCCGGCTAGTGTTTTAATCAAGTGTTTGCACCATATGGTCGGTCTACCTCCTAAACGCCTAGTGGCTGTGACTGGGACAAATGGTAAGTCATCAATCTGTTTTTATCTTACGCAAATGGCGCAAGCTGCGGGCTTTTCGAGTGGTCTGATTGGCACGTTTGGCGTGGGGCCGCTGGACCAACTTCAAGAAGCTCGACAAACCACACCTGATTTATTGGCGATGCATCAATTATTAAGTCAAATGGCTGAGCAAGGGGTTGATTTTGTCGCCTTTGAAGCCTCTTCGCATGCCCTTGATCAGGGGCGTTTATATGGTGTTCCTTTCCAAACGGCAGTGTTTTCGAATTTATCCCGAGATCATTTAGATTATCACGGTACGATGGAGGCGTATGCACAGGCTAAGCGCCGCCTTTTTTCTTTTCCATCCGTCGAGCAAGCAGTTTTGTGTCTAGATGATCCACAAGCGGCTTTTATGGCGGAAGTGGTATCGGATCAGGTGAATACGTTTTATTACAGTGAGTCCAATGAAAAAGCGGATTTCTATGTGAGAGATTTGCAATTTCATCCCGCAGGATGCGAGTTCATCTTATGTCATCCTGAGGGTCAAGCGTTGGTATTTTTACCTTTATTAGGGCGTTTTAATATTCAAAATGCACTTGCTGCTTTGGCGAGTTTATGGCCTTTTTTTGAGGATAAATCATTGCTTATTGCGGCATTGCAGGGGTTAAAAGGCGCCCCGGGCCGAATGGAAAAGGTTTCGACAGAGGCTCTTTTGGATGCCACTAATAGACCAACGGTTGTGGTGGATTATGCGCATACTCCTGATGCGTTAAAAGTGGCCCTTACGGCGCTGAAAGAACATTCTTCAGGTCGTGTGGTTTGCGTGTTTGGGTGTGGCGGTGATCGGGATCGAGGTAAACGCCCCATTATGCTCAGTACGGCATTACAATATGCTGATGATGTTTGGCTAACCTCAGATAACCCAAGAACAGAATCCCCAGAGCAGATTCTTCGTGATGCTGCTGAGGGTGTATCAGAACAGGCAGTCTATCAAGTTGAAGTGGATCGCCGAGTGGCAATTACAAAGGCGATAGCCAGTGCCAATAGCAAAGACATTGTTTTGATTGCTGGTAAGGGACATGAAACCTACCAAGATATTCAAGGGGTTAAACACCACTTTGATGATAAAGAAGAAGCATTGAAGGGCTTAGCATCATGTTAATTGATATGACTCTTTCTACCCTTGCTGAAATATGTGACGGTCAGTTGGCTGCAGATGATCAGCTCTTTACGGATGTTGTAACGGACACAAGGAAAATCGCTAAAGGTGCTTTGTTTGTGGCAATCAAAGGAGAGCGTTTCGATGGTCATGATTTTGCTCAGGATGCGATTAATCAAGGTGCTGTTGCGGTTTTATCTGACAGGGATCTCCCCAACCTTCCTTGTGTGAAAGTAGCGGATACGGTGGAGGCGTATGGGCGAATTGCTCGATATATTCGGGATGCGTTTCACGGCAACATTATTTCAATAACGGGAAGTAATGGTAAAACAACCGTAAAAGATTGGTTAGCTCAATCTTTTACAGGAAAAAGTGTGTTAAAAACACGCGCCAACTTAAATAATCAAATTGGCGTGCCTCAAACTTTGTTGGAATTAATGCCTCAACATGAGGTTGCTGTTATCGAGGCAGGGACAAGTTTTCCAGGTGAAATCAAGAAGTTATCCTATAGCATTCATGCTGATGTGGTGATTTTGACAAATGCAAGTGGTAGTCATTTTGAAGGGTTTGGTAGTTTAGAAGGGATTGCGATAGAAAAGGGTGAGCTGATTACTGGAGCGAAAGCATCGGCAACGGTCATTCTGAATGCGGATGATGGTTTTTTTGATTACTGGTGTGGTTTGGCCGCAGGGCGTCGAGTTATGTCGTTTGGGTTTTCTTCTAGCGCGCATTTGTATGCCAAAGACATTCAGTTAAATGCGCAAACCAGTCATGCTGTATTTTGTTATCAGGGTCAAGAAGTTGATGTTGAAATCGGATGCGCAGGTAAACACCAAATTGCTAATGGTATGGCAGTGGTGTTGGCATTGATGGCGACAGGGACGGCATTTGTTGATGCGGTTAAGGTGTTGCGAACTCCCGTTCAAGTAAAAGGGCGATTGGAGAGGCTAACAACAAAAAATAACGCCTTATTAATTAATGATTGTTACAATGCGAGCCCAAAATCGGTAGAAGCGGCGATTGACGTGTTAACCATGCAACCCGTCGAGAAAACGTGGCTAGTATTAGGTGCTTTGGGGGAATTGGGTTGTCAAAGAGATGAAATACATGCCTCACTAGGGCGGTATGCAAGTGCAAAAAATGTATCGTGTTTAGTGAGCGTTGGGCCCATTGCCGCGATTGCTGCTAAAGCGTTTAAAGACGCAGGTGGTGAGGTCGTCATGTGCCAAGATCATAGTGAAGCGGCGGCTGTGATTCGGTCGCTTAATGAAGCACATGCCATTTTGATTAAGGGGTCGCGCTCTTCTCAGATGGAAAATGTGATTGATATTATAATGAATTAGGAATAAATCCTCTCATGCTACTCTTGTTAACTGACTACTTGAGCAAATACCATACTTTTTTCTCTGTATTTAATTACTTATCTCTGCGCGCTATTTTGGGAGTTTTGACCGCATTAGTTATTTCTTTATTAATTGGTAATAGAGTGATTTCGTTATTGCAGCGTTTGCAAATAGGTCAAGCAGTGCGTAGTGATGGCCCACAGTCTCACTTAAGTAAGGCAGGCACACCAACCATGGGAGGGGCTTTAATTATTTTTTCTATTAGTGTCAGCACCTTGTTGTGGGGTGACTTGCGTAACCATTATGTTTGGTTAGTGTTGATAGTGATGCTGGCATTTGGTGTTGTCGGGTGGGTGGATGATTATCGTAAAGTGGTGGAAAAAAACTCGAAAGGTCTACCCGCACGCTGGAAATATTTTTGGCAGAGTCTGATTGCCATTGGTGCGGCTTGCTATTTGTATTCCATTGCGACAACACCTGCTGAAACCTCGCTATTGATTCCCATTTTTAAAAACTTAGCTTTACCCTTGGGCATATTCTTTGTCGTTTTAACGTACTTTGTAATTGTCGGTACCAGTAATGCCGTCAATTTGACGGATGGTTTGGATGGTTTAGCGATTGTTCCAACAATCTTAGTTGGGGCGGCTCTAGGTGTGTTTGCGTATCTTACGGGTAATGTGAAATTTGCTGATTACCTGCTGATTCCTTATGTGCATGGTTCTGGAGAGTTGTTGGTTTTTTGTTCTGCTATGGTTGGAGCAGGGCTTGGTTTCTTGTGGTTCAACACCTATCCGGCTCAAGTTTTTATGGGGGATGTTGGCTCCTTGGCTTTGGGAGCTGCTTTGGGCACGATTGCCGTGGTGGTTCGCCAAGAGTTGGTGTTGTTCATTATGGGCGGTGTGTTTGTCATGGAAACCGTGTCGGTGATTTTGCAAGTGGCCTCTTATAAATTGACTAAACGACGCATTTTTAGAATGGCACCGATTCATCACCATTTTGAATTAAAAGGATGGGCAGAACCAAAAGTAATTGTGCGTTTTTGGATTATTACGGTTTGTCTTGTCTTAATTGGTTTGGCCACACTAAAAGTTCGCTGATAAGGAGCTGATATGTCGTTAATTGGGTCGGATCGAGTCAGAGCGGTCGTTGGTTTAGGAACGACAGGGCTGTCTTGTGTGCGTTTTTTGGCGAGCCAAAACATCGACTTTTACATAGTGGATTCTCGAGAGAATCCACCCGGGCTTGAGCAAGCCAAGTCATTATGTCCTTCTGAGCGAATTTTTACAGGTAGCTTGTCTGTGTTGGAAACATTGCCTGTGACAGAGCTGTATGTGAGTCCTGGTATTTCATTAAAGACCCCTGTTTTGGCTTCATTAGCGCAAAAAGGGGTAGTAATGCGTGGTGATATTGACCTGTTTTGTGATTACGCCAATGCGCCTTATGTGGCCATTACGGGTTCAAATGCAAAGAGTACGGTGACAACGCTGGTCGCTTTGCTGTTGGAGGCTTGTGGTAAAAAAGCCGTTGCAGGTGGCAACCTTGGTACACCGGCTTTGGATTTGTTGAGCGCTGGAGTGGATTTTTATGTACTTGAGTTATCAAGTTTTCAGCTTGAAACTACACCTGCATTAAAGGCGGATTTGGCCTGTATTCTGAATGTGTCTGAAGATCATATGGATCGCTATGATGATTTATATGAATACCAACGAGCGAAGCAACGAGTTTATCGCGGATGCAAGGCGGCGGTTTGTAATAAGCAGGATATTCTGACTGCGCCATTATTAGCGGAAGGGGTGCCTGTACGTGCATTTACTACTAAAAGCCCAGATTTAAAAGAATATGGTATGTTGCCCGACGATAATGGGGCTTGGCTCTGCAAAGGCGTTCAGCGTTTGTATCATACCTCCGATATTGCGCTGCAAGGATCTCATAATCATGCCAATGTTTTAGCTGCGCTAGCCATGATTGAGCTATTAGGGTTGGATGTTCTGGACCAAAGAATTGCTGAGACATTAAAAACCTTTCGTGGCTTACCTCATCGCTGCGAAAATGTCAGGGTGTATCAAGGTGTTACCTATATTAACGATTCTAAGGGGACTAATGTCGGGGCGACATTAGCTGCACTACAAGGTTTGGGGCGTGCATCACAAAAAAATATTTTGTTGATTGCTGGTGGAGAAGGCAAAGGGGCGGATTTTTCTCCTTTGGCGAGCCCTGTTGCTGAATTTGTTCGTAAAACATATTTATTCGGTAAGGATGCTCAGGCTATCGCTAATGCTTTATTGGAAACGTCTGAATATGCTTTTTTTAGTACCTTAGATGAAATTGTTGAGACGGTTAAACTGGAGGCACAAGAAGGTGATATTGTTCTGCTTTCTCCAGCCTGTGCCAGTTTGGACATGTATAAAAACTATGAAGTTCGTGGTGAGCATTTTGCTCGCTTGGTTAGAGCATTATGAATCTGCTAGGCTTCTTTGATCGAGTTTCTTGGCGTGAGTTTAGCCAAGTGGATTCCATTTTTATCGCTTCTGTTGTGTCTTTGTTGGCGCTGGGAATTGTGATGGTATCCAGTGCTTCTATTTCCATATCGGTTGATCAGCATAACGATTATACCTTTTTTATGTGGCGCCAGATTCTATATTTAGGAATGGGATTGACGTTAGGTTGGGTGATGTTGTCGCTGCCAACGGATCAGTTGCAAAAATGGGGCATACTGCTCATGGCCATTTCACTGGTGTTACTGATTATGGTGTTGTTGCCTGGGATCGGTAAAACGGTAAATGGTAGTCGTCGTTGGATTAATTTAGTGGTGTTTAATTTGCAGGCCTCGGAAGTTGCAAAGGTCTGTATGGTTGTCTATGTATCTGGTTATCTGGTGCGTCGAGCTGAACGGGTGCGTAGTGGTTGGGTAGGTTTCTTCCTGCCTTTATGTTTATGTAGTATTTTCCTGCTTTTTTTATTGTTTGAACCCGATTTCGGTGCTTCTGTAGTGCTTCTTGGGACGGTAATGGCCCTGTTGTTTCTTGGCGGAGCGCCTCTTTATCAGTTTCTGTTGTTGTTAGCGGGAGCGGTTTTGATGCTTGGGGTGGTGGCAATATCAGAAAGCTATCGTATGAAACGGTTAATGAATTTTATTGACCCGTGGGCGGATCCATATAATGAAGGTTATCAGTTAAGCCAGGCGTTAATTGCTTATGGTCGGGGTGAGTGGTTTGGCCTTGGTTTGGGAAATAGTGTACAGAAACTCTCCTATTTGCCAGAAGCCCATACTGACTTCGTTTTTTCTATTTGGGTAGAAGAAACGGGTTTGATTGGCGGAATTGTTCTGATTTTGTTATTTGGCGTAATGGTAAGTCGTGCTTTCAAAATAGGTAATAAAGCGATGGCTCTATCACGCCCATTTGCGGGTTATGTCTGTTTTGGTTTTTCTATTCTAATTTTGGCTCAGGTAATTATTAACATCGGTGTGAATACTGGTTTTTTACCAACGAAAGGTTTAACGCTACCTTTAATAAGTTATGGGGGCAGTAGCTTAATTATTACTCTGGCCAGTTTGTTTGTTATTGCGCGGGTGGATATTGAAAATAAGCGTATAGAGTCTGGGCAAGCAGAACAAAATACACAAACCGCAAAACAAAACAAATCAACCAATATTGAGGCGAGTGATGACTGACATCAAACGTGTTGTCATTATGGCCGGTGGTACAGGTGGACATATTTACCCCGCACTGGCTTGTGCGCAACAATTTAAAGAAAAAGGCCTTGAGGTTTTTTGGTTAGGTTCTAAAGGTGGTATGGAAGAAACCTTGGTTCCCCAGCACGATATTGCGATTCATACAGTTTCCATTAAAGGGGTGAGAGGCAAGGGCGTGTTTGGGCTATTGGCGGCGCCTTTTCGGGTTTTGCATGCGATTGGTCAGGCATTTGCTTTTTTACAAAAAGAGAAACCCTCTGTTGTGTTGGGAATGGGGGGGTTTGTTGCTGGGCCCGGTGGGGTAGCTGCAAAGCTATTGGGGATTCCTTTAGTGATTCATGAGCAGAATGCTGTAGCGGGAACCACGAATAAGTTGCTTGCTAAAGTGGCTAATGTTAGTTTGCAGGCGTTTGATGGGGCGTTGCCTCAGGGGATCAGTGTCGGTAATCCTGTGCGTGCTGATATTTTGAAGCAAGATGTTCGTGCCCCGCGTGATACACTGGCTAGGCCATTAAAGCTTTTAGTTGTTGGGGGCAGTTTAGGGGCAAAAGCCATTAACGATATTATGCCAGAAGTGCTGTCGAAATGGCCTTTTTCCCAGCGCCTAGATGTATGGCATCAGACTGGAAAGCGGAACTTTGATGATGTTTCAGCGCTTTACAAAAAGGCGAATGTTTCCGCTCGTGTAGAGGCCTATTTAGATAACATGAATCAGGCCTATTACTGGGCCGATATTGTGCTTTGTCGAGCAGGGGCAATGACGGTAAGTGAATTAGCGGTGGCGGGGTTGCCTTCTATTTTAGTGCCATATCCTCATGCCATTGATGACCATCAGACAGCAAACGCGCGTCATTTAGAGCGTGTTGGGGCGGCGTTTTTGTTGCCGCAGCCTGAGTTAACCAGTGACAAGGTGATTGAGCTATTAGCTCCCTTGTTAGAGAACGAATCCACATTAGTAGAAATGGGAGAGCAGGCCAAAAAAGTTGCTCATCCTAATGCGACTCATGATGTAGTTGCAAATTGTTTAAGGTTAATAAAATGATAGGAAACAAGTTTCAATACGATATCCCCACAATGCGACGCATTCAAAATATTCATTTTGTCGGTATTGGTGGTGTCGGTATGTGTGGCATTGCAGAAGTGTTACATAATCAAGGGTATCGAGTGTCAGGCTCTGACTTAAAGTCCTCTGCAGTGACTGATCGTTTGGCTGAATTGGGTATTAGCATCCATATTGGTCACCAAGAGAGCAATGTGCACGATGCACATGTCATTGTTGTGTCGACAGCTATTAATTTGCAAAACCCTGAAATCCAGTGGGGAAAAGAAAATCGTATTCCTATCGTTCGCCGGGCCGAGATGTTGGCCGAGTTAATGCGTTACCGTCATGGTATTGCCATTGCCGGAACTCATGGGAAAACAACCACGACCAGTTTAATGGCATCTGTATTGGCGGCGACAGGTGAGGCTCCCACGTTTGTCATTGGTGGCCGTTTGACGAGTGCGGGAGCGAATGCGCAATTAGGCAGTAGTGCCTACTTGGTGGCGGAAGCCGATGAAAGTGACGCTTCGTTTCTGCATTTGCAGCCTCAGACAGTGATTATCACTAATATTGATGAAGATCACATGGATACTTACCAAGGTGATTTTGAAAAGGTAAAACAAACCTTTGTTGAGTTTGTTCATAACTTACCTTTTTATGGTTTGGCTGTAGTGTGTGTGGATGATGCGAATGTCAGAGAAATCTTGCCCTCATTGAGTCGTCCGGTACTGACTTATGGTATTGATGCCGAAGCGGACTTCTATGCGACAGATATTGTACAAACAGGCCGTTATTGTGAGTTTTTGGCGCACTGTCCTGATCAAGAGCAACCACTAAAAATACGTTTGCCTATGCCAGGACGTCATAATGTACTTAATGCCTTGGCAACCATTGCAGTGGCTTCTGATCTCGGTGTGGACCCAGCGGCTATTCAATCGGGCTTGATGGGCTTTGAGGGGGTAGGTCGCCGTTTCCAAGAGCAGACGCCGTTGGTACTAGAAGATGGCTCGCAAGTCATGTTTGTTGATGATTATGGTCACCACCCAAGTGAAGTGGAAGCGACAATTAAGGCAATTCGAGCGGGTTGGCCTGAGAAGCGATTAGTCATGGTGTACCAGCCACACCGTTTTTCAAGGACTCGTGATTTGTACGAAGATTTTGTGAGAGTTTTGTCACAAGTGGATGTCCTTCTGTTGTTGGATGTGTACCCAGCAGGTGAGACGCCTATTAATGGCGCCGACAGCCGCTCTTTGTGTGGCAGTATTCGTCAGCGAGGTACCGTTGATCCTATCCATGTGGCTAATACGTCTGACTTGCGTTCGATATTGTCTAATGTGCTAAAAAGTGGCGACTTGATGATTACCCAAGGGGCAGGTGATATTGGGTTGATTTCAAAAGCATTAGCGAGTAGTGGGATTTAGTTCTATGCCTAGGTTATTAGAAGAGGCGACCATTGCTGTCATTTATGGTGGTCGTTCTGCTGAGCGTGAAGTGTCTTTGCAAAGTGGGCCGCTTGTAGCGAATGGTTTGCAAGAAAAAGGCTATCGAGTGGTAAAGCTTGATTTATACGGTCCAGAAGGGGTGCTTAACCCTATACAACAATTACAAGAAACACATTTCGATTTGGCATTTATTGCGCTTCATGGTGGCGAAGGTGAAGATGGTCATGTACAGGCTTTATTGGATATGCTCGGTAAGCCTTATACAGGGAGTGCGCCTTTGGCATGCGGATTGGCGATGGATAAAGTAATGACGAAACGCTTTTGGCAGGGAATTGGTTTGGCAACACCTGCGTATTTATCGTTTGAATATGAAGCAGATGTTGCACTTATAGAAAAAGAATTGTCTTACCCTATGATTATTAAACCATCGAGAGAAGGTTCGACTTTCGGCATTAATAAAGCCAATAATCGGCAGCAGTTAGAAGTGGCTTTGCAAAATGCCCTTGAATTTGATTCTGATATTTTAGTCGAAGAGTTTATCCACGGCCCTGAGTTTACGGTAAGTATTATTGATGATGTGGCCTATCCTGCTATTGGGCTAAAAGCGTCTTCTAGTCATGAATTATATGATTATGAGGCCAAATATATTGCAGATGATACGGAGTATTTGTTGCCATGTGGTTTAAGTGAAGATGATGAAAATGAACTGCAAAATCTAGCCTTAGAAGCTTACCAATCTCTTGGTTGTCGTGGCTGGGGGCGTGTTGATGTGATGCGTGACGAAACGGGGAAATTTTGGGTGTTGGAAGTAAATACCTCACCAGGAATGACTACCCATAGTTTAGTGCCTATGGCAGCGGCGTATGTGGGGCTTGATTATGCCTCATTAGTTGAAAAAATTGCACAAAATGCTTGGTTGCAATATGGGTGTAATTAAGGGATGAGAATAGCTGCGCTTATTGGTGCTATTTTATTAATTGCGATAGCCGTTTTTCAGGGTAAAGAATCACCGAAAAATTGGTTTGCTATTCATGCTATTGAGATTAAAGGGCAGCTAAAATATAGCTCTCGTGATCAATTACAAAAAGATTACGCTAGTTTGCTGGGAAAAAGCTTGCTAACGACTTCTATTTCGCAGATAAAAGCAGTGACTTTGTCACCGCAGTGGGTGCAAAGCGTCGAGGTTCGTAAAGTTTGGCCAAATACCTTGCAGGTAGTTGTACATGAGCACGAGCCCCTAGCATACTGGAATAATGGGCAAGTCATTACCACAGGAGCGGTGATTATATCGCCTAAAAGTATCCCTAATTTGCCGCTTCCTAAATTATTAGGGCCGGAAGATTCGAGCGATGTGGTATTAGAGCAATTTGGTTTGATTAGTCAGGTATTATCTTTAACCTCATTGCGTATAGATAGTTTGCAATTAAAGCCACGTGGGGCGTGGGTAATCATTTTTAAAAATGGAATTAAGGTAAAACTGGGCCGAGAAGATATTTTAGAGAGATTACAACGCTTTATAGCGGTGTATAAAACGGATTTATCGGGTAGAATAGACCAGATTAGTTCTGTGGATGCAAGATATCCTCATGGTGTTGCAGTTGCTTGGAAAAAACAATGAAAACTTGGCCTGTTTGTTGCTTTTTTGAGCAATGGACGGAAATGGTGATAACAGCCTTAAGTGCTGGGAAGGTTAAATGATAGTCGGTTTAGATGTAGGCACATCAAAAGTTATTTGTTTAGTCGGGGAAGTTCTGGCTGACGGTAGTTTGGAAATTGTCGGTATTGGCTCTCACAGCGCGAAGGGAATGAAGCGCGGTGTAGTTATAAACATAGAATCGACTGTTCAGTCTATCCAGCGTGCCGTTGAAGAAGCTGAGTTAATGGCAGGATGCAACATTCATTCTGTGTATGTGAGTGTTGCGGGTAGTCATGTTAGAAGTTTGAACTCCCATGGCATTGTGGCCGTGAAAAATGGCGAAGTTCAGCAAGAAGACATCGATCGCGTGATCGATGCGGCGCAAGCAGTACCGATTTCCTCTGATCAGCGTGTATTGCATATTCTACCTCAGGAATATCACATCGATTCTCAAGAAGGAATTAAAGATCCTCTGGGGATGTCTGGTGTTCGCTTAGAGGCTAATGTGCATATGATTTCCGGTGCAGCGAATGCGGTGATGAACGTAGAAAAGTGTATCAAGCGTTGTGGTCTTGGTGTGGATGGTGTGATTTTATCGCAACTAGCTTCTAGTGATTCTTCATTGAGCGAAGATGAAAAGGAGCTTGGTGTTTGCTTGGTCGATATTGGCGCTGGCACATCGGATATTGCTGTCTGGTTGGATGGTGCGCTGCATCATACGGCAGTTGTGCCGGTCGCAGGTGATCAGGTGACAAATGATATTTCTATGGCGTTAAGAACGCCGACGCAGCACGCTGAAGACATTAAGATAAAATATGCTTGCGCTATGTCGTCTATGGCGAGCGGTGATCAAGCAATTCAGGTTCCAAGTGTGGGAGATCGTCAACCCAGAACGATCTCTCGCCATGCCCTTGCCGAAGTAGTTGAAGCAAGATATGAAGAAATTTATAGCTTGATTCAAGATGAGTTAAGGCGCAGTGGTTATGCAGAGAGAATCCCTGCAGGCATTGTAATTACTGGTGGTACGTCTCTTATGGAGGGGGCGGCTGAGTTGGCTGAAAAGGTATTTGATATGCCAGTTCGTCTTTCAGTGCCAGATTGTATTAAAGGAATGTCAGACATTGTCGATAACCCTATATATTCAACGAGTGTTGGATTATTGGCTTATGGAAGCAAAGAGGCTGAGATGACTGAGCCATCTGCGCAGACTATGTCTAAGACGCAAAATAAACGAGATTTATCTGTATTGGCGGCAAAAAAAGAAGCTAGGTCTTCCTTCAGTCCAACGAAGGTATGGCACAATTTAAAGCACTGGTTTCAGAGCTATATGTAGTCAATAAGGGTATTGAATTAATAAAGGAGCGATAAGCCCATGAACGTCTTTGATTTAGCCGATGATAATGTATCCGATAACGCTGTTATTAAGGTTGTCGGTGTTGGTGGCGGCGGTGGTAACGCTGTTCGTCACATGCTTGAGAGTCAATTAGAAGGGGTAGAGTTTATCTGCGCCAATACAGACTCCAAAGCCTTGATTGGTTTTGATACGGGTGTGTCTCTGCAACTAGGCTCAACAATAACAAAAGGATTAGGCGCAGGCGCGAATCCTTCTGTTGGCAGAGATTCTGCGTTAGAAGATCAAGAAAAAATTACACAATTGCTAACGGGTGCCGATATGGTATTTATCACCGCTGGAATGGGTGGTGGTACTGGGACTGGAGCTGCCCCCGTTATTGCTAAGGTTGCACGTGAATTAGGCATATTGACTGTGGCAGTGGTGACTAAGCCATTTCCATTTGAAGGTAAGCGCCGTGCAAAAGTAGCAGAAGAAGGTGTTAAAGAATTACGAGATAATGTCGATTCATTAATAACAGTGCCAAATGAGAGATTGTTGCCAGTGTTAGGTAAAAATATTTCTCTGCTTAAGGCCTTTGGTGAAGCGAACAATGTTTTGTTTAACGCTGTGCAGGGTATTACCGACCTTATCATGCGTCCAGGCTTGATCAATGTCGACTTTGCTGATGTTAGAACGGTGATGTCTGAAATGGGCATGGCCATGATGGGGACAGGGTCTGCGTCGGGAGATGATAGAGCGAGAGTGGCAGCAGAAGCCGCTATCCACAATCCGCTTTTAGAAGACATTAACTTGCGTGGTGCTCGTGGAGTGCTTGTCAACATTACGGCTAACGAGGAAGTTGGCTTGTCAGAGTTCACCGAGGTTGGTGGCATTATTGAAGAATATGCATCTGAAGATGCAACGGTTGTTATTGGCTGTGCGATTGATCCAAGTGTGGGTGATGAAATGCGAGTGACAGTCGTTGCGACTGGCTTAGAAGGGCGGATTAGCGCTGAAGAAGTACAAAGCGCAGTAGGTGATTCGATTGTTTCTCAGCCAGAAAAGGTAAAGGTTGAATCGGTAGCTGAAGAGAAGGTTTCAGCTCAGCCTGCTGCTTCGCCTAAGCCAGTATTAACGCCTTCTGCGGTTAAGAAGGATGATGGGGTTGAGAAAAGCTCAGAAGTGGATAAAGGGGAGTTAAATAGCTCTTCATCCTCTTCTAATAGCGATAAATTATCGTATTTGGACATCCCCGCTTTTTTGCGTCGACAAGCTGATTAATTAATTTGTTTAATTTGCGAAAAAAAGAAGCAATGTTTAAGCGGCGAATTGTATAAAAATTACGATATTGATATTATTTCTCAATTGAAATATATCTTGTCATTAAAGTGTAGGAATCTAATGGTACGTCAACACACATTAAAAAACATTATTCGAGCTACAGGGGTGGGTCTTCACTCTGGTGAGAAGGTGTATTTGACATTAAAACCTGCTCCTGTCAATACAGGCATCGTTTTTGTTCGCACAGACTTAGAGCCTGCGGTCGAAATACATGGCGATGCGCGAGCGGTCGGTTCAACAAACTTTGCTACGGCTCTATGTAAGGGTGATGTGACGATTAGTACCGTAGAGCATCTACTTTCTGCAATGGCAGGGTTGGGAGTGGATAATGCCTATGTTGAAGTCAGTGCGAGTGAAATTCCACTGATGGATGGTAGTGCGAGCCCTTTTGTGTTTTTGCTGCAATCTGCGGGCTTGGAAGCACAAAATGCTCCTAAGAAATTTATTCGCATTAAAAAGCCTATTCGTGTTGAGGATGGTGATAAATACGCCACTCTTGAGCCGTATTCAGGTTTTCGTTTGTCATTTACTATTGATTTTCAACATCCAGCAATTGGTGAGGATGTTCAACATACATCTTTTGATTTCTCTGCAACGACGTTTGTTAAGGAAATCAGCCGTGCCCGTACGTTTGGTTTTATGAAGGATCTTGAATACTTCAAAAACAACAATCTTGCACGTGGTGCCAACATGGAAAATGCCATCGTATTAGATGATTACCGTGTATTGAACGATGAAGGTCTGCGGTATCGAGATGAGCTAGTTCGTCATAAGGTGCTGGATGCGATTGGTGACTTGTATTTGTTGGGTCACAGCCTGATTGGTGAATATAAAGCCTTTAAATCTGGTCATGCGCTTAATAATAAATTATTGCTTGCTCTTCTTGAGCATCAAGAGGCTTGGGAATACGTTGTCTTCGAAAATGAGGCGCAAGAAAATCCTATCTCTTTCGTTGATCCCGCTCTAGTGGGTGCTTAAAATTTAAGCGAATTTTCCTCCTACACAAAAAAGCCAGACACTTTGTCTGGCTTTTTTGTGTTTAGGTCATTGATAATTCATGTTTTGTCCCACATTAAAGTGATAGAATCTTTTCATTACTAATTGGCTGCGATGTATTCAAGATGTTAGGAAGCGTAATTAAGAAAGTCATCGGTACAAAGAATGACCGAGAAGTTAAGCGATTTAAAAAAATAGTCATACAAATTAATAAACTTGAAGAATCTTTTACTAACCTGTCAGACAGTGATTTATCAGGTAAAACGAATGAATTTAGAGAGCGAGTTAGCAAGGGTGAATCTTTAGACTCTATCCTGCCCGAGGCATTTGCGGTAGTTAGGGAAGCTAGTAAGCGAATTATGGGTATGAGGCACTTTGATGTGCAGCTTATTGGCGGTATGGTGATACACGAAGGGAAAATCGCGGAGATGCGTACAGGGGAAGGTAAAACCCTTGTTGCGACCTTAGCTGTCTATTTGAATGCGATTTCCTCTAAGGGTGTTCATGTTGTCACGGTCAACGATTACTTGGCTAAGCGTGATGCGAACTGGATGCGCCCTCTTTATGAATATTTAGATATGAGTGTGGGGGTGGTTTTCTCAGGGCAAGATAAAGAAGAAAAACGCTCCGCTTATTTATGTGATATCACCTACGGTACGAATAACGAATTTGGTTTTGATTATCTTCGTGACAATATGGTGTTTCGTTTTGAGGACCGAGTACAGAGAGATTTAAATTTTGCCGTGGTGGATGAAGTTGACTCCATCTTGATTGATGAGGCGCGTACGCCGTTGATCATTTCTGGTTCAGTAGAAGACAGCTCAGAGCAGTATCGTAAAATTAATTACTTACCCCCTCTATTGTCCCGTCATGAAGTGAAAGAAGGTGAGTCACCTGAGGATATCGTTGGTCATTATATTTTTGACGAATCTCAAAAAAGCATTGAGTTGACAGAAGAAGGTCACCATTTTGTTGAGACATGGTTGGTAGAGCAAGGGATGCTTAATGAAGGGGAAAGTCTATATTCCGCTAGTAATCTTTCATTATTGCATCATGTTCATGCCTGTTTGAAAGCGCATGTTATTTTCCATAAGAATATCGACTACGTTGTTCAAGGCGATGAAGTGGTTATCGTAGATGAACATACTGGTCGTACTATGCAGGGACGGCGTTGGTCAGAAGGTATCCATCAGGCTGTTGAGGCAAAAGAAGGGGTGACTATTCAAGCAGAAAGTCAAACCTTGGCATCGACTACTTTCCAGAACTATTTCCGCTTGTATGAAAAGCTGTCTGGTATGACGGGGACGGCGGATACAGAAGCTTTTGAGTTTCAACAGATTTATGACTTACCCGTTGTGGTTATCCCAACTAACCGTCCAGTGCAGCGTAAAGACTTTAATGATTTGATCTATATGTCAACTCAGGACAAGTTTGAAGCCATCGTGACTGATATTGTCGATAATGTAGAGCGTGGAAGACCTGTTTTGGTTGGTACCGCTTCTATCGAATATTCTGAGCTTTTATCTGATTACCTAAACAAGCAAAACATTCCTCATAATGTATTGAACGCCAAGCAGCATGAGCGTGAGGCCCAAATTATTGCTGAAGCAGGTCGTCCAGGTGCTGTGACCATTGCCACGAATATGGCTGGTCGTGGTACGGATATTGTTCTGGGGGGGAATGTTCAGGTTGAGATTGATCAGCTTGGAGAAAATGCGTCTCAAGAAGAAATCGATGCTCTCAAGGCTGAGTGGAAAGAGCGTCATGAAGCCGTATTGGCCGCTGGTGGCTTGCATATTATCGGCACAGAGCGACATGAGTCGCGCCGTATTGATAACCAGTTGCGTGGTCGTGCGGGTCGTCAAGGGGATGTAGGGTCGTCGCGCTTCTATTTGTCGCTTGAAGACAGTCTAATGCGTATTTTCATGTCTGATCGCATCAAGAAAATGATGGTGGCATTAGGGATGGAAAAAGGTGAAGCGATTGAGCATAAGATGGTATCCAATGCCATTGAAAAAGCACAGCGCAAGGTAGAAGGTCGTAACTTCGATATTCGCAAGCAATTGTTAGAATATGATGATGTGGCCAACGATCAGCGTCAGGTTATTTACCGTCAGCGCTTTGATATGATGGTTTCTGAAGATCTTTCCGAAGCGATTATTGCGATGCGTGAAGATGTTGTTACCACTCTGATTGATGAGTTTATTCCACCGCAGAGTATCTATGATCAATGGGATCTGACGGGGCTTGAAGAGAAGATACGCAATGAGTTTGGTTTGGAAATTCCTGTTGTTAAATGGGTGGAAGAGGATAGTAAGCTTTTCGAAGAACCATTGCGTCAGAAGATTTTGGATGCGTTTGTTGCTGATTATGTGAATAAAGAAAACATTGTTGGTGGTGAGCCACTAAGATCCTTTGAAAAACAAGTGTTATTGCAAGTGCTGGATACCTTGTGGAAAGAACATTTGCAGACAATGGATATGTTACGTCAAGGGATTCATTTGCGCGGTTATGCTCAAAAAAATCCTAAGCAAGAATATAAACGTGAGGCATTTGAATTGTTCCAAGGGTTGATGGAGCAGATTAAGTATGAAGTGATTCAGATTGTTTCTCGTGTTCAGGTTCAAACCCCTGAAGAGGTAGAAAAAATAGAAGAAGAGCGTCGCGCCTTAGAGGCAAAAACGCATTTAAGTATGAACCATGAAGAGATGTCGTCTCTTGATGATGGTCGCTCTACGGCTCAAAATTATCCTAAAGTGGGTCGCAATGAGCCTTGTCCATGCGGTTCTGGTAAAAAATACAAACAGTGTCACGGTCGTCTGGTTTAAATAAGGAAAAGCTAAATGGCAGTTGGGTTGAAAGGTTTCCCGAATATCCCTGAAATTGATGGGGTAAAAATAGGTGTTGCTGAAGCGGGTATAAAAAGACCAAACAAAAAAGACGTTGTGGTTTTTGAACTCTGTGAGGGGGCGTCTGTTGCGGGCGTTTTCACGCAAAACGTTTTTTGCGCTGCGCCAGTTCGTTTGTGTCAGAAACATTTGGCGCTAGCGGATGCGCGTTATTTGTTAATCAATACAGGTAATGCTAACGCGGGAACTGGTAAGCTTGGTGTGGAGAATGCTTTAGAAACTTGCCGAGTGTTGGCTGAGCAGGTAGGTGTTCCTGTTGAGGCTATCCTGCCTTTTTCTACGGGAGTGATTGGGGAGCCTTTGCCGGTTGATAAAATTGTTGCAGCAATTCCATCGGCATTGGGTAATCTTTCGGCTGACAACTGGCAATCTGCTGGTGTTGGTATTATGACGACAGATACCTTGCCAAAAGGTGCTTTTCGTACTTTTGAATTTGAAGGTCAGACTTTCACGATTGGTGGTATTTCCAAAGGGGCAGGGATGATTCGCCCCAATATGGCAACCATGTTAGGTTATGTTTTTAGTGATATTGCCATTGAAAAGTCTGTTCTTCACGCTGTTTTAAAAGAGGCGGTTAACAAGAGCTTTAACCGAATCACTATTGATGGTGATACGTCTACTAATGACTCTTGTATTGCTGTGGCAACAGGTAAGGCAGGTAACGAAGCAATCACTTCTCTTGATTCTCCTCTTGCTCAAGCTTTTGTGTCGGCCTTTACTGCCGTAATGCAGGAGTTGGCTCATGCTATTGTGCGTGATGGCGAGGGCGCAACGAAGTTTGTGACGGTTGAGGTGGTTGGTGCTGCTAAGGTATCTGATGCGACGAAAACAGCATTTGAAGTAGCGCATTCCCCGCTGGTAAAAACAGCTCTCTTTGCGTCTGACCCTAATTGGGGGCGTATTTTGGCGGTTGTAGGTCGTGCGGGAGTTGAGGGGTTGGATGTTGATAAAGTCCAACTGCACATCAACGGCTTCGAAATTGTTCGTGATGGTGGTCGGTCGCCCGGTTATTTGGAAGAGCATGGTCAGGAGGCCATGGCTCCAGAGGAGATTCATATTGTAATTGACCTTGGGGCTGGCGATGCTTCTGATACAGTGTGGACAACGGATTTCTCCCATGAATACGTGACTATTAATGCGGAGTACCGTACCTAATGTTGGTTCGGGTTGCGGCAGGTATTATTCTGCGTGAAGGTCGGGTATTTATTGCTCTGCGCTCTTCTGATAAACATCAAGGTGGTTTATGGGAGTTCCCGGGTGGTAAATGCGAAGAAGGTGAAGTTTCTCTTTCTACGCTGGCAAGAGAGTTAAGTGAAGAGTGTGGTATTGAAACGCTTGATGCCTCACATTTTCAGACTGTTGCTCACGATTATGGCGATAAACAAGTTGAGTTGGTGTTTTTTGTCGTGAAAAAATTTAATGGTGAACCACATGGACGAGAAGGGCAAGAAGTGCGTTGGGTTCCATTAGCGGACTTGGCGAATTATGCCTTTCCTGAAGCCAATCAAGTTATCGTCGATCGCTTACTTAAATAAAAAGACGCATTAATTGTTTAAAAAAGGCATCATAAATTTTATGATGCCTTTTTATTGGCCTAATGAATGATTTGTCTGGATTGATGTGGCAAAAAAAGCGACCTTTTTAATTTCGTTTTAAAGGTCGCTTAATTATGGATAGGTCTGTTTTAGCCTTTTAGCATCTTGGCGAGAATTGGATTAACAATCCCTGGGTTGGCCTTACCTTGAGATGCTTTCATGACTTGTCCAACAAAGAAGCCAATCATTTTTTTCTGTTTGTCTGGATCGGCGGCGCGATATTGCTCAACTTGAGCAGCGTTAGCATCCAGAATTTCCTGAATCATGATCTCAATGGCACCTGTGTCGGTGACTTGTTTTAGGCCTTTGGCTTCAATGATCTCATCCGCAGAGCCTTCGCCATTCCACATGGCTTGCAATACGTCTTTGGCGGTTTTGCCATTAATGGTGTTATCCAGTACGCGGCTAAGAAGCTCGCCCAGTGCCTTGGCGCTTACTGGAGATTGTGTGATTTCAAGTTGCTCTTGGTTGAGTAGCTTGCTTAGTTCGCCCATTACCCAGTTGGCGGTTAATTTGGCATCTTTGACAAGGCTATTTGCCTGCTCAAAGTAGTCCGCCATTGCTCGTGAAGCCGATAGTACGCCAGCATCGTATTCGCTCAGTTTGTATTCCTCCTGGAAACGTGCTGCTTTTTGGTTTGGCAATTCAGGAAGGTTGGCTTTGATTTGATCTACGTATTCCTCTGTCAGCTCAATTGGTAGCAGGTCTGGGCAGGGGAAATAGCGGTAATCGTTCGCGTCTTCTTTGGAGCGCATGCTGCGAGTTTCGTTTTTATCTGGGTCATAAAGGCGCGTTTCTTGAACGATTCGGCCGCCATCTTCAAGAATGTCGGCTTGGCGTTCAATCTCTGTATAGATGGCTTTTTCGATAAAGCGGAACGAGTTGACGTTTTTGATTTCAGTTCGCGTGCCATACTCTTTCTGGCCTTTTGGTCGTAATGACAAGTTGATATCGCAACGCATGGAGCCTTCGGCCATGTTGCCGTCGCAAATGCCCAAGTAAGTTACGATAGAGTGGATCATTTTGACGTAGGCAACGGCTTCTTTGGCGGAGCGAATGTCGGGCTCCGAGACAATTTCCAGTAAAGGGGTGCTGGAACGGTTTAGATCGATGCCAGTCATGCCTTGGAAGTCTTCGTGCAAAGATTTACCCGCATCTTCTTCAAGGTGCGCTCGGGTGATGCCAATACGTGATGTTGACCCATCATCAAGCATCACATCAAGATAGCCTTTGCCTACGATAGGGTGATCCATCTGGCTGGTTTGGTAGCCTTTTGGTAGGTCAGGATAGAAATAGTTTTTGCGGGCAAAAACTGAGTGCATGCCAATTTCTGCATTAATGGCATGACCAAACATAACCGCCATGCGGAGCGCTTCTTTGTTTAGTACTGGTAGTGCACCGGGCATGCCTAAATCCACTAACGTGGTTTGTGTGTTTGGCTCTGCGCCAAAACCAACGGCGGCGCCAGAAAATAATTTTGATTTGGTAGAGAGCTGGGTATGAATCTCTAGGCCGATAACAACTTCCCAATTCATCTTTATGCTCCTTTTGCCATCGTTGGCGTTTGTAGGTGCCAATCTGTGTGTTGCTGGAATTGATGAGCGACATTTAATAGTTTGGCTTCGGCAAAATAGTTGCCCATGATTTGTAAACCAACAGGCATGCCATCTGCAAAGCCTGCAGGAACAGACATGGCGGGAATGCCAGCAAGATTCACGGATAAAGTGTAAATGTCTTCTAGATACATGGCTACAGGGTCGTCTGCTTTACTGCCAATGCCAAAAGCGGTGGTTGGTGCAACTGGCCCCATAATAACATCGACTTCAGACAGAGCCGCAACAAAGTCGTTTTTGATCAAGCGGCGAATTTTTTGTGCTTTCAAATAGTAGGCGTCATAATAGCCTTCAGATAGGGCATAAGTGCCCACCATAATGCGCTTTTGAACTTCACGGCCAAACCCTTCTGCACGTGTTCTCATGTACATATCAAGTAGGTCTTTTGGATCTTCGCAGCGGTGACCAAAGCGCACACCGTCAAAACGAGACAAGTTAGAAGAGGCCTCGGATGGTGCAATGACGTAATAAGATGGAATGCTTAGTTGCAGGTTAGGAAGTGAAATCTCTTTCACTGTTGCACCTAATTTCTCAAACTCTTTTACGGCAGTCATGATAACGTCGGCCACTTTCGGGTCCAAACCGTCGCCGAAGTACTCCTTTGGTAGGCCAATTTTCAAGCCTGTCAGAGGGGTGTCGAGGTTGGCTAGGTAGTCGTCTTTTGGTGTTTCTGAGCAGGTAGAGTCTTTGTCGTCAAAGCCTGCGATGGTTTGCATGAGGTGCGCGCAATCTTCGGCGCTTTTTGCCATTGGGCCGCCTTGGTCAAGGCTAGATGCGTAGGCGATCATGCCAAAGCGCGAAACGCGACCATAGGTAGGTTTAAGGCCTGTGATGCCGCAAAAAGAAGCAGGCTGGCGAATCGAGCCGCCGGTGTCTGTACCTGTTGCAGCCACTGTCAGACCCGCCGCAACGGCCGCAGCAGAGCCACCAGATGAGCCGCCTGGTACGGTGTCTAGATTCCAAGGGTTTTTGACCGCACCGTAAAAGCTGTTTTCGTTAGAAGAGCCCATGGCGAATTCGTCCATGTTGGTTTTGCCTAACATTACGGCGCCAGCATCTTTTATGCGTTGTGTAACGGTGGACTCGTAAGGCGGAATGAAGTTATGCAGCATTTTTGAGCCGCAAGTCGTTAGAGTGCCTTGGGTGCAAAACAAGTCTTTGTGAGCCACTGGGATGCCGGTGAGACTAGAGCCTTGACCGTTCGCAAGTCGTTCATCGGCGGCCTGTGCTTGTTGTAAGGCGAGCTCTTCGCTGATGGTGATGTAGCTGTTGAGTAGTGGGTTAAGCTTTGCAATACGGTCTAAAAAAGTGCGTGTTAGCTCAACACTGGAAATGTCTTTGTTGCGCAGTTTCTGCGCTAAAACGGAAATGCTTTGTTCGAACATGGTTTGCTCTCGTATTAGTCGATCACTTTCGGTACAAGGAAAAGACCCGCTTCGGTTTGCGGTGCGTTAGCAAGAAACTCCTCTCTATGGTTGCCTTCTGTTACCACGTCTTCTCTTAAGCGTTGTGTCATTTCAAGCGGATTGGAAAGTGGTTCTACGCCATCGGTATTAACTGATTGCATTTGTTCTACAAGTGATAAAACGCTGGACAGCGAATGTTGGTACTGAACGGCATCTTCCTCAGTGAGGGCGAGGCGAGCCAAGTGCGCAATTTTTTGCACGTCTTGTTTGTCTATGGACATGTTCCACCTGATATTTAATTGTCGAAAATAGTTACCATTGTATCGCTTCGGGCTTATGCTAGAAAGTAACTGGAGTGAAAAAGCGTATTCTTTTCGTCGAAATCAAAATTTTTTGTACAAACAATGAAATACCTAAAGACTTTTTACTATTTTGCGTTGAATCGGCTTGCCCAATTTGCAAGCGATTGTTACATTTTGACGTTATTCGTATCGTATTCATCAGGGTGTGGAAATTCATGTTTAAAAAAATTAGGGGAATGTTCTCAAGCGACTTGTCAATTGACTTAGGAACAGCTAATACCCTTATCTATGTACGCGAGCAGGGGATCGTTCTTGATGAGCCATCTGTTGTTGCCATTCGTCATAATGGAAACCAAAAAACAGTGGCGTCAGTGGGTACTGATGCCAAGCGAATGTTAGGTCGTACGCCTGGTAATATTACGGCAATTCGACCAATGAAAGATGGTGTGATTGCCGACTTTCATGTTACCGAAAAAATGCTGCAATACTTTATTTCCAAAGTTCATGAAAATAGCTTCCTAAAACCAAGTCCGCGAGTCTTGGTCTGTGTGCCGTGTAAATCCACACAAGTTGAGCGTCGAGCGATTAAAGAATCTGCCTTGGGGGCAGGGGCTAGAGAAGTGTATATTATTGAAGAGCCTATGGCGGCAGCAATTGGGGCCGGTTTGCCTGTTGCTGAAGCATCCGGTTCTATGGTGATTGATATCGGTGGTGGTACGACTGAGATTGCCATTATTTCCTTGAATGGCATTGTGACCTCCGAATCCATCCGTGTGGGAGGTGACCGTTTCGATGAGGCGATTACCACTTACGTGCGCCGCCAGTATGGTAGTTTAATCGGTGACGCTACCGCAGAGAGAATCAAAACGGAAATCGGTATGGCCTACCATACGGGTGAAGAGTTGCAGATTGATGTGCGTGGTCGTAACTTAGCTGAAGGTATTCCTCGTTCCTTTACATTGAGTAGTACAGAGATCCTTGAAGCACTTCAAGAACCTCTTGCGCAAATTGTCCAAGCGATCAAAGGTGTTCTTGAACAATCTCCACCAGAGTTGGCGGCGGATATTGGTGAAACGGGGCTTGTGCTAACGGGTGGTGGTGCATTGCTGCGTGAAATTGACCGATTAATCAGTGAAGAAACAGGCCTTCCAGTTATTATCGCTGACGATCCACTAACTTGTGTTGCCAGAGGCGGTGGTATGGCCCTAGAAATGATGGATAAGCACG
This sequence comes from Marinomonas spartinae, assembly GCF_016461715.1. GTDB lineage: Bacteria > Pseudomonadota > Gammaproteobacteria > Pseudomonadales > Marinomonadaceae > Marinomonas > Marinomonas spartinae_A. Next base: position 253,464 of record NZ_JAEMUI010000002.1, read on the forward strand.
CTGCCGAGCTTTTTACTGCTGAAAACGAGTAAAAGGTAGGAGCTCACCATTAATAATTCGATTTATTTTAATGGCAAGATATCCAGTGCACGTTTTGTTGTGCTGGTTATCTTATCGATTGCTATGATAGTGGGTGATGTCCGCTATTCTATTTTTGCCCCTATTCGACCCTACCTTACTTGGCTTGTTGCTCCCATTCAAGTTGTCGTAAATACCCCCCAGCAAATACTCTTTTGGGCTAATGATCACTTGCAAAGTCGTGAAGATTTAGTGAAAGAGAATCAAAAGCTTAATCAGGAATTGTTGTTGTTGCGTAGCCGTTTACAACAGTTTGCCTCCTTGCAGGCAGAAAATGTTAGATTGCGCGAGTTACTTGATGCTTCCCAAAGGGTAAATGAGAAAGTTGTCTTGGCTGAGGTAATTGGCTTTGACCAGAATCCGTATAGTCAAAAAGTACTGATTAACAAGGGTTTTTCATCTGGAGCTTATGTCGGTGAACCGGTCTTGGATGCTACTGGTGTCTTCGGTCAAATTGTTGAAACGTCTGCTTATACCAGTCGAGTTCTGTTGATTGCTGATGCTAGTCATTTCTTACCTGTACAACTTGCTCGTACTGGGTTTAGAGGAGTGTTGCGAGGGATTGGGGATTTGAAACATATGAAATTGATGAGTGTTCCTCAATCAGCTGATATTAGAAAGGGAGATATACTGACAACATCGGGTTTAGGCAAACGTTTTCCAGCGGGATATCCTGTCGGTGTTGTTCGTGCGGTCAACCATATTCCAGGGCAGCCTTATGCCGATGTGGATGTGGTGCCTTTGGCTCAGCTTGGGCGTAGTCGTCATGTCATGTTAATTGATAGACCCAAATCGGAGCGAGATAAATGAGAGCTTTCTTTGTTTTCATAGTGACTTTGATCGCGGCATTAATGTTGGAGGCTATGCCCCTTCCTGAATCCTTAATTTGGTATCGACCCGAATGGGTTCTTCTGGTGATCTTATATTGGGTAATTGCCTTACCATTTCGAGTTGGTGTGGGGTTGGCTTGGTTTTTAGGGTTATTAGTCGATTTGCTTCAAGGCGGTATTATTGGTCAGCATTCGTTAACTTATGTCATTATTGCCTATACTTGTGGTGTGTTTTACAAGCGTTTACGGATGTATCACCGTTGGCAGCAAGGGTTGTTCGTATGTTTGTTGGTGAGTGTCAATCAGCTGGTGGATTTTTGGATTGATCATTACTTTGGTGACGCTAAACCGACATTGATGATCTTTATGCCTGCCATTGTGACAGGGCTGCTATGGCCTTGGTCGTTTATTATTTTACGCAGCATTCGTCGAATTTATGCGATTCGTTAGATTTATCGGGTAGGGTGTTTGTTGGGCTATTTTTGATTAGGAAAGGTTTATGCTTGTTTTGGCCTCTGCATCGCCAAGAAGGAAAGAACTATTAGGGACATTGGTGAAGGAGTTTGCTGTTTGTCCTGCAGACATTGATGAAACCCCTCATGAGGCGGAAGCCGCCCATGATTACGTGACACGAATGGCGCTAGAGAAAGCTCAAGCCGTCGCTATGTACTATCGCCAGAATAATAATCTTCTTTATCAAGACTCCACATCAAAAGCTAAGTGCAGTGTTATTTTGGCGTCTGATACAAGCGTGGTTGTTGATGGAGTGGTGTTAGGTAAACCGTCATCTTTTGATGACGCTAAGCGTATGTTAAGGCTCTTATCTGGCCGATCCCATCAGGTGATGACATCATTATGTCTATGCGATGTGGATGGTGATCATGTACAGTTAACTAACGTTGTGACGGATGTGTCGTTTAGATCGATATCGGATGTTGAAATTGCCCAATATTGGCGCACAGGTGAGCCGCAAGATAAAGCGGGAGCCTACGCTATTCAGGGGTTAGGTGCTGTGTTTGTTTCTCATCTTTCTGGTTCCTATTCTGCAGTGGTCGGTTTGCCTTTGTATGAAACGTCCCAGCTTCTAGCATTATATGGGATTCATTCCCTTGAGGAGATGTCTCATGAGTGAAGATGTATTAATCAACGTCACTCCGATGGAGGTTCGAGTCGCCTTAGTAGAGAATGGCGTCCTTCAAGAAGTCTATATTGAGCGTTCCAGCCGCAAGGGGATCGTTGGTAATATTTATCAAGGTAAAGTGGTCCGTGTGTTGCCAGGAATGCAAGCTGCCTTCGTTGATATAGGTTTAGAGCGCGCGGCTTTTATCCATGTTTCCGAGGTGGTGGATCGAGATGCTGTTAACCCAAGTGATCAAATTGGTGATTATTTGCGTGAAGGGCAATCTCTGGTTGTTCAAGTAACAAAAGACCCGATTAGTACCAAAGGTGCTCGTTTAACAACACATTTATCTATTCCGTCTCGTTATCTTGTTTATATGCCGGACCAGTCCCATGTTGGTGTCAGTCAGCGCATTGAAGATGAAGCAGAGCGAGAGCGTCTCAAATCTCTGGTGTCGACAGCATTAACCGAAGCGGATGAATCGAATGGCTATATTCTTCGTACCGCCGCAGAGCGTGCTGGAGAAGAAGAAATTTTGTCGGATATTAAATTTTTAACACGCTTATGGCAGTCTGTTAAAAAGCGTATCAAAAGCGCTAAATCCCCTTCGGTCATTTATGAAGATTTGCCTTTGCATTTGCGTACTATGAGAGATTTAGTGAGCTTGACGACAGAAAAAATTCGTATTGACTCACGTGAAAATTATGCAAAATTGCGTTCTTTCGCGGAAGACTTTATTCCAGAGCTTAGAGATCGCATTGAGTATTACCCAGGTGAGCGCCCTATTTTTGATCTGTACAGCGTGGAAGATGAGATTCAAAAGGCGCTGGATCGCAAGGTGCAACTGAAGTCTGGTGGTTACCTTTTAGTAGAGCAAACTGAGTCGATGACGACCATTGATGTCAATACGGGCGCATTTGTTGGAAGTCGTAATTTAGAAGAGACGATATATAAAACCAACCTTGAGGCTGCCACAGCGATTGGACGCCAATTGCGTTTACGTAATCTGGGTGGCATCATCATAATTGATTTTATTGATATGGAAGATGAGGAGCACAAGCGGCAAGTATTAAGAATGCTTGAAAAAACACTAGAGCTTGATCATGCTAAGACCAAAATTACTGGTGTGTCGGATTTAGGGTTAGTGGAAATGACACGCAAACGTACGCGTGAAAGCCTTGGGCAAACGCTATGTGAGCCATGTCGGGCTTGTCGTGGTAGTGGCTTGGTAAAAACGCCTGAAACTGTGTGCTACGAAGTATTTAGGGAGATTTTAAGAGCCGATAGGGCGTATGACTCCCAAACTTACACTGTGTTAGCCGCCAGTTCAGTGGTAGATCGTTTTCTTGATGAAGAAAGTGCAGGGGTTGCGGAATTGGAGGCATTTATTGGTAAAACCATTCGTTTTCAGGTTGATCCTGTGTATACACAAGATCAGTATGATGTCGTCCTAAGATAAGCGGAGAAACTTGGATGGCTAAACCGCTGCAACGCGCGATTAGTATTATTTGGTGGATTTTAGTCTTCATTGTTGCTTTTTTAGCACTTGCTATTGTCGCTGCTAAGTTGCTGCTGCCGCTTTTGAATGAGTATCGTCCGCAGATAGAACGAAATTTGAGTCAAATCTCGGGCTACCATATTTCTTTGGGAAAAATAGGGGGAGGATTAGAAGGGATTGATCCTACTGTTTATGCTTCCGATGTGAATCTGGATATCGATGGTCAATCTGTTGTTTCTGTGTCAGAAATTCGCATTCGCCTCAATACCATTAAATCTCTTTTAACCTTTAGTCCACAATTCACTTACGTTCGATTTACCAAACCTTCTGTGGCGCTTCAAGAACGACAAGGTAAGTGGCTGTTAAAAGGGGCCAAGGCAAGCCATGATGTTCAGGATGATGTGGGAGTCGAGAGAATTCTCGGTTATTTGATGGCGCAAAAGCGTTTCTCCATGCTAGATGCCAAGATCATTCTGGATAGCGATCAATTGGGGGCTCACGAGTTATTGATTCCAAAAGCGTATGTATTTCAAAGTGACTTTAGCTCTTGGATTAAGATAAATGCGTATTTGGATGGTGAATCAGCCCCATTTACCATCAACGCTAAAGTATCACAGTTATTGGGAGTGATAGGCGATTATCATGTTCAAGCTAATATCAATGTGCCCAATATTAAACTGTCGTTGGCTGACAGTTCGTTTTCGTGGGCCAAACCCTTCAACAGCGTTCAGGTTGGCGGTAAGTTTTGGCTGAATTATCGAGTGGGTCATTCTATTGATTTACAGGGGCAAAGTACCACTCTTGCAGTTGCGCTAAAGAATGGCCAAGCCTATCAAACTCATCCTGATTTCAAACTTCGTTTTAGTCAGCGTTTTCCTAGTTTATCCCTGAGTGTGAATGATCTGTCCATTGAGGATGAGACAGGTCATGTTGCTGCTACCACTAATCTGGTTTATGACTGGTCTGATACTAGTGACCGTTCTTTTATTAAATTTGATCAGATAGATTTAGGTATGGTTAATAGGATTGCTGCTAACTTTTTACAGCCCCAGTGGCATGTTTCTTCATTGTTAAAAGCCTTAAACCCCAAGGGGGCTGCAAGTAACGGATCGCTATTGCTAGATTTTCATGGCAAGGAACCTTCCTATCATTACCTAAGTAATTTTCAAAATGCCTCTATCGACGGGTTTAATGGTATTCCTAAGGCAACTCATCTAAACGGTACCTTCAACTTAACGGACGAAGGTGGAATGGTTAAGTTTAAGGGTAAGAATGGTTATCTTGACTTCCCAACTGTCTATGATAAAGGGTGGGATGTTGATCAAATGTCTGGACAGGTGAAATGGGGGGAAAACCAAGGAGCCTTCATTGTGTCTGGTACGGATTTGTATCTATCTCGTCATAATACTCAAGTTGTTGGGGGCTTTAGGCTAGAGTCTCGGCCAAATGAGTCAGATTGGTTGTCGCTCAGTTTGGGGCTTGATCATGTGGCAGTGAAAGACCGCAACGAATACATTCCCAAAGGGGTGTTAGATCCATCGACACTGGACTGGTTGAATCAAGCATTCAAGTCCGGAAAAGGGACGATCAATAACATGAGCCTCGTTGTCCAGACAGGGCTTAGAAAGGGTGACGATGCGAACGTTCTTATGAAGATGAACGTGAAGGATACTGACGTGGCTTTTGCTAAAGATTGGCCCGTGGCAAGACAGGTAAATGGTGATGTTGAGTTGGAAAAATCGGGTTTGCATGTGGCAGTGAAGTCCGGCACGTTATCAGGTTTTGCCGTTAAAGATGTGTTCGTCGATTTGCCGATTGATAAAAATAAGGCTGATTGGGTGAATGTTCATGGTAGCTTAGAACAGAACTCAACGTCTGTTTTAGCTCTGCTTCGTACTACGCCACTGAAAAATTCTGTTTTGTCCGCCTTTGACAAATGGCGCATATCAGGACCAATGAAAGGGGACTTTTCTGTTAAAATTCCGTTATCCGATGACCATTCTGATCCCAAAATCGGTCTTAATTTGCAATTCGAAAATAATCCGTTGTATATCGGCGATGTCAACTTAAATACAACGGTGAAGCAAGGTCAATTGCACTTTGATTCGAGTAAAGGTTTTTACAATACTCGTTTCGACGTCCAGGCATTGTCGGGTGATACAACTATTTCTCTGTCCTCTAAGAATAAAACAGACGGTAGTATGGTTATTCAGGCAGATATGACGGGAACGGCAAAGATTGGCGATGTTGCAAAATGGCAAAAAGCACCGCAGTTTTTGGTGTCTCATCTATCGGGAAGCATGAAGTATTCCGCTTTTCTTAGTGTTAATCAGGCTCAAGCTGGGCAAGTTGATTTAACCGTTAATAGTGATCTTTCTGGCGTTCGTATCGATTTGCCTAAGCCCTTTAATAAGCAAGCAAAGGTATCTGAGCCACTTTCTCTGAAGATTATGTCCCATCAAGATGACCTTGTTATCCAGGGGCAATATGGAGCAAAAGTTCGCTCTAAGCTTTTGTTTAAATCGGCTGAATTTGTTGGTGGACAAGTTCTAGTAAACAGTAAAAAACCACTGGATCAGGCTCTTTATAAGGGCTTATCTGTTGATGGTCAGATGAAAAAAGTAGATGTGGATGCATGGAAAAAGGCATTCTTTTCAGCGCAGGTTGGCTCTCCAGCCTCTGATGGAGGGAAAACACATAGTGCCAAGAAAGTCGCTGATTTATCCGCTTCTTTGGCAGTGCCAAAATGGCTCCGTAAAGTTGATTTTATTATTGATCAAGTGGTAGTTAACCCTCAAAACACCTTCCACAACATGAAAGTGACCTATAGCGATGGGGATAAACTCCTAAAAGTCGCTTCAGATGAGATGAACTTCATGTTAGATACCTATAAGAATAAACCTAGATTGCGTATTGGTTATTTGAATTGGACGACGGCGCCCAGCTCTGCGGATAAGAAAGGTGCCGAGGATAAGAAAAGTAAGCAAGACCAAGCCGCTAATCAACAAGATATGATAAGTGAGCCGCCGATACATGCTAATGACATCCCTAGTATGTATTTATCGATTAATAAGTTGTTTATTAATCAGAGGCCCTATGGGGACTGGAATCTTACGATTGAGAGCGATGGTAATGAATTACGAATTGACCCTTTGTCTTCTGCTTTAAAACAAGGGAGTTTCGATGGTCGTTTGATATGGGTTGATGATGGTTCGCGCTCGAAAGTTGAGTTGGCAATGGCCATTAAAGGTAAAGATTTAGCGGAATTAACGAAGAAGTTCGCTAAAAGTGCATTTATAACGTCACAAAAATACGATATTAATGTGTCATTATTTTGGCAGGGTAACCCGTTTGAGTTTAACAGAAAGACGGTTTCTGGGCGTATCGCGTTTTCTGCATCCGATGGTAATGCATCAAAAGTGGACGATATGCCTGTTTTTCTTAAGGTCTTTGGTATATTTAATGTTGAGTCATTTACGCGCCGGCTATCACTGGACTTCTCTGATCTTTTTGAGCCGGGGCTGACCTATGACAGCATTAAGGGAGACTTTGTTGTTAATAAGGGTATTGTACAAACAACGACACCCTTATCGATAATCTCTCCATCGGCAGATTTGTCTATTGAGGGTAAGGCTGACATTGTCAATGAGACCTTGGATGAGGTGTTAACGGCAACGTTACCTATTAGTGGTACGTTGCCATTAGCTGGGTTGATTTGGTCTACTCCTCAGATCGCTGGGTTGCTATATTTAACCGATAAATTGATAGGTGATCAGATTTCCAAAGTGACCAGTGTTCAGTATAAGGTTCAAGGGTCGTTTAATAATCCTATTCTTACGCCTATTGTTCACAAATTTAAAAAAGGATCGAATAGATGACAGACACCCTTCGTATTGCTGCGATTCAGTTGACCAGTGGTGCAGATTTTAAAGAAAATTTGCAAGAAGTTAAGAAATGGGTGGTCAAAGCTGCTGATGATGGCGCGCGAGTTATCGTATTGCCTGAGAATGTTTTTTTGTTCAATGGCAAAGCTATGCGTGATCTTGCTGAATCTGATGATCAAGGGGTACTGTTGAGGGAGGTCGCTGAGTGGGCCCGCTTCAATGAGGTCTATTTAGTGGTTGGCTCTCACCCTAGTCTTGTGAATGAGGGGGGAGAGCTTGTCGCTAATCAGCGGGTGCGTCAGTCTTGTATGGTTTTCGATCCTAATGGTGAGTTGATACAGCGTTATGACAAGATTCATCTGTTTGATGTGTCTGTGGACGATAAAGCTGGTTCTTACCGTGAGTCCGATTATATTGAGCCTGGAGACTTGGAAGTCAAAATGTTTGAAGTTGATGGCTTTAAAGTGGGGCTGACCATCTGTTATGACGTACGCTTTCCTGAGCTTTTTAGGCATCTATCCAAAGAAGGGGCGGAACTCATACTCGTTCCTGCCGCTTTCACCTATGTGACAGGTAAAGCACATTGGAATACTCTGCTGGCGGCCAGAGCTATAGAAAATCAGTGTTTTGTGATGGGCGTGAATCAATGTGGTTGGCATACGCAAACGCGTCAAACCTATGGTCACAGTGTTTTATATTCTCCAAATGGCGAGATGTTGCAGCAGTTGGAAGAAGAGCCTGGGTATTTTGTAGGTGAGATAGATAAAAGCAGTCTACAGACATGTCGTACTAAAATGCCCTGTTTAGAGCACCGACGCTTCATTAGCTAGGTTAGTATATTAATTTTATAGGTGATAACGGTTGAAAAGGCTCAAGAGATGGCTCTTGGGCCTTTGTTTTGTGTGAAGGGGTTGACTCATCAGTCAAGTTAATAAAAGGCGCTCGGAGAGAAACTAGTCTTTCAGCCCAAGTTTCTTTTCCTCAACCTCTCGAAGGTAACGGAATAGCTTTTTGCGATTGGTGGTGTTGCCATCCTCTGAGACTTCCTTTTGGGATTGGCGAATAAGCTGTCTTAAGAGCTGGATGTCTTCTAATCCTGGATGATCTTCTAGGTATTGTGAGAGAGCTTCTTTGCTATGCTCACCAATTAATTCGTCACGCTTTGCTTCCAACTGGTGGAATAATTTATTATAGGCCGCTGAGGTTGTGTCAAACATAGCGACTTGCTTGGCGATCGCTTCATGGTCTTCGGTACGCATTACCTTGCCTATGTATTGAAGGTGTCTTCTCATCGCTTCTCGTTGTTTGATGCGATCGGCTTCGACTAGGGCGTCTCTAAGTGTGTCTGACATCACGACTTTTTTTTGCTGATTTTTACTTAGCGCTAACAGCTTTTTACCGACTTCTTGCAGGGCTTCCATTTCGCGTTTGATCTGCGTTTTACTCTTCGGGATGTCGTCTTCATTAAATTGATCAAAGTCAGTCATGGGAACCTATACTAAAAAAATGGTGGCGAGACCAAGGAAGGCTAAAAAGCCGACCACATCGGTCACGGTAGTCAAAATAACACTGGCCGCTAAGGCGGGGTCGATACCAAGTTTTTTTAAGAAAATTGGTAAAAGAGTTCCAGTCAGTGCAGCAATCAAAAGGTTGATGATTGTCGCCCCCGCAATGATATAGGCAATCTTGATGTTGTCAAACCAAACTGCTGTCAGTATGGCAATAATGGCTGACCAAAGGAGTCCGTTGAGTAGGCCGACAATCAGTTCTCTATTTAATAGCCAGCGCATATTGGCTGAGCCAATCTGATCCAAAGCGATCCCACGTATGACCAAAGTGAGAACTTGAGAGCCAGCAATGCCTCCCATGCTGGCGACAATGGGCATTAAAACAGCCAGTGCGACAACTTGATTGAGCGTGTTTTGAAAAAGACCAATGACATAAGAAGCAATAAAGGCGGTGATTAAGTTGATGCCTAGCCAAACGGCACGGCGGCGTGTGGTTTTCATGATTGGCGAGAAGGTGTCTTCGTCATCGTCCAAACCGGCCATACTGAGCATGGAGTGTTCGGCCTCATCTCGAATGACATCGACTACGTCATCAATGGTAATGCGTCCAAGTAGCTTTCCTGTACTGCGATCAATAACGGGGGCGGAAACCAAATCCATTTTTTCAAACACTTGAGCGACTTCGCTTACGGATGTGTTTGAGTGGATGGTGGTGTGGTCAGTTTCCATAATGTCACGTACGGTGGTTTTTGGATCACAGACAAGGAGTTTTGCTAAGGGGAGGATCCCTAATAGTCGATTTGAACGACTGACAACTAATAAGCTGTCTGTCATGTCAGGAATTTGTTTATATTGTCTAAGGTAACGAAATACTCTATCTAAGGTGACATTAGGTCGAATGGTAATAGTGTCCGTGTTCATTAAGCCACCGGCGGAGTCTTCCGAGTAGCTTAATAAGGCTTCAACTCTTAGCCTATCCTGAGGGGACATGGATAAGAGTACTTCGCTTACCACTTTGTCTGGGAGATGTTGTAGTAAATCGGCTAAATCATCGCTTTCAAAGTGTTCAGATACCGCGACCACCCGATGGGTGCTCATGTTTTCCAAAAACTGTAAGCGGATGTCTTCGTTAAGATACTGAAGAACTTCGCCTTGGTTTTTGTCTTCAATGAGTTCCCAAAGTTGCTTACGTTCTTTAGGAGGCGAGGATTCTAGAAGGCTAGCAACCTCTTGTGCAGGTAAGGCGCCATTTAGCAAATAGCGCGTCTGTAGTGTGGCGCCAGACTCTAAAGACTCTGTGACCGTTTGTAGGTGGGCGAGTGTATTTTTATCTGGCATTGTTGTCCTTATTCGTCTTCTCCAAAACGATTATTGATTAATGCAATAATCGCTTTGATGGCATCCTCTTCATCTTCTCCATTTGTTTTTATGGTGATGTTGGTGCCTTTACCAGCAGCTAGCATCATCATTGCCATAATGCTTTTACCATCAACGTTGCGCCCGTCTTTCTCGATGGTAACATCACAAGAAAATCGAGAAGTGGTTTCGACCAGTTTTCCTGCGGCTCGTGCATGTAGGCCAAGTTTGTTGATGATGGTGACCGACTCTTCCAACATACCTTTTTCCTTATTATATTAAATCTAATTCAATAGTGATTCTAATTCATCAAGAAGGGCTTGGTTGGTCTCGGCCGCTCTTAATTTATCGAGTTTTTCGGTAGACTGCGCCAACTCAGCAATTTCTGACAGGGTTGATAAGTGGTTATCGCATTCGCTAGGAGGCACGATTAAAGCAAAAATTAAATCCACGTTTTGCTTATCCACGGAGTCAAAGTTAATGGCGGATTGCAATGACATCACAACCAGAGCTGTATGGTTAGCGCTTTCCAAACGGCAATGGGGGATGGCAATACCATTGCCTATGCCAGTACTACCAAGTTTTTCGCGCCCTAATAATGCATCATAAATTGCTTCGTTGTCGCAATGTAATCGATTTGACGCAACATCAGCAATGCTTTCTAGTACGCGTTTCTTGCTAATAATATCCTGTTTGGCGATAACGAGTTCAGCTTTCAATATAGATTTCAAAGGCATAAAGAAATGTATCCGTATTAGATGAGTCGTTTACGTTCATTAGAAGGCGGAATATTCATCGCCTCGCGATATTTTGCCACTGTTCGTCTAGCAACCTGAATACCCTGTTCCGCTAAAATGCTGGCTAGTTTGTTGTCGCTAAGCGGTTTTTTGGCAGGCTCTTCGTTAACGAGCTTCTTAATCATAGCTCGAATAGCAGTCGAAGAACATTCCCCTCCAGAGGCGGTATTGACATGGCTGGAAAAAAAGTATTTCAGCTCAAAAATGCCTTTTGGGGTATGCATGTATTTTTGGGTGGTTACTCGAGAAATAGTGGACTCATGCATGCCTACTTCTTCTGCGACATCGTGAAGCACCATGGGTTTCATCGCTTCTTCACCAAGCTCAAAGAAATCGATTTGTCGATTTACGATGCAGCTGGTGACTTTTAGTAAGGTTTCATTACGGCTTTGCAAGCTTTTCATGAACCATTTAGCTTCTTGTAAGGAGTTTTTGATATACGTGACGTCTTCTGATGTGGAAGCCGTTGATGCCATGGCCGAATAGGTTTCATTTATCTTAACCGGTGGAAGAGCATCATTGTTCAATTCAACTTGCCAGACGTTATTACGCTTTCTAACAGACACATCGGGGATAACATAATCCGTATCGTCTGCATCAATAATGGATCCTGGCCGCGGATTGAGTTGTTGTATTAGTTCAATCACTTCTTTGAGTGATTCTTCTTTCAACTTTGTTTTTCGGCTTAACTGTGCAAAATCGCGATTACCCAGCAGAGGTAAATAATTGTCTACTAAATTATAAGTACTTTTGTACAAAGGATGATCGCGGAAAAGTTCTAATTGAACTAACAGGCAATCACGCAGATCAATAGAACATACGCCGACCGGATCAAAGCGTTGTAAACGGTGTTGAACAGCAATGACTTCATCAAGCTCAAGGTCTTCAAGTTCAGTGCTTAATGATTCCCAAATGTCATTTGGGGTAATACTCAAGTATCCGTCGGACTGAACGCATTCAATGATGGCGTAAGCAATTTCAATATCCCGATCAGACATGTGCGTGAGATTAAGTTGCCAAATTAAATGGTCTTGAATGCTTTCTTCTGGCGCGCTACGGCTTTCAAAATCCCCATCATTTTCATAGTTATTTGAGTGGCTGACAGACGCTGAATTTTGATAGGTATCATCCCAGTCACTATCAATGGATAACTCTTCTGGAATGCTGTCAGTCCATTCTGATTCGACTTTTGCTTCTTCGCTATTATTTGACTCAGCCTTTTTCTCGGCAGAGTGTGTGTTGTCACTGTCGCGTTCTCTCAATACGGATGAGATGTCACTTGAGGTATATTCCTCATCGTCAATTTCCAGTAGTGGATTAGACTCCAAAAATTCATGGATCTCCTGTTTTAGATCCAGTGTTGAAAGTTGCAGTAGACGAATGGCTTGCTGCAGCTGTGGTGTCATGGTCAGTTGTTGACCGAGCTTTAATTGCAAAGACTGCTTCATAGAGCAACTCTTTTATCGTTAAGTTGAAAGTAAGAAATATGGAACAAGTTATGCATGTTACTCCCTTTGAGTTGCAAAAATAAGAGGTTATAAGCGGAAGTCGTTACCTAAATAGACTTTTTTCACTTGTTCGTTGTTGATAACCGTGTCAGCATCCCCTGATGCGATGATATGACCATTACCAACAATGTAGGCTTTATCACAAATGTCGAGGGTTTCCCTGACGTTGTGGTCGGTAATTAACACCCCAATACCACTTTCTTGTAAGTGCCTGATAATGAGCTTTATATCACCCACTGAAATAGGATCCACACCAGCGAATGGTTCGTCAAGTAATATGAACTTGGGGTTCATTGCCAGTGCCCGCGCGATTTCAACTCGGCGCCGTTCACCACCAGACAATGCCATACCCAAGTTAGAGCGAATGTGAGTGACATGAAATTCTTTTAATAAACTTTCTAGTCGTTCTTTTCTTTGAGCTTTATTAAGTTCTTTTCGTGTTTCAAGAATGGCATAAATATTGTCTTCTACCGACATTTTTCTAAAAATAGAGGCTTCTTGGGGGAGGTAGCCTATGCCTTTTTGAGCGCGGGTGTGCATGGCATTCTTGGTGATGTCTTGACCATCGATAAAGATGCCGCCAGCATCGTTGGTGACCATGCCAACGATCATATAGAAACAGGTTGTTTTGCCCGCACCATTAGGACCAAGCAAGCCAACCGCTTGACCTGACTCGACAGAAAGTGACACATCTTTAACCACTTGGCGTTTTTTATAACTTTTTGCGAGGTTTTTTGCTTCTAAAACAGCCATTTAGTTCTCTTTTTTCTGTGAAGATTCTTGTTGTTTTTCGGTTTGTGGTTGTAGAGTCATAGAGACTCGGCCTGATCCTTCTTTTTCGGCGCTGAAGGTGCCATTGTTAATGTAGTACACAATATGGTCAGCAGTGATTTTATCGTCCATTCTATTCAGGTAGCCGTCTCCAAAAATTTCTACTTTGGACTGAGCCGTCTTATAGACAACTTTATTGCCACGGCTAATCATCATATTACCTTGCCAATCGATTTGCTGGCTAAATTTGGCAGGATGGCCCGTTGCGATTAGCTCGGTAAATTTACGTGTTTTAGGATTGGTGATGACTTTCAGATACTGAGCTTGAATTTCAATCGTACCTTGTTTTACAAATACGTCGCCCGTGTAAACGGCTTCGCCTGTTTTTTGATCAAAGTGGGCTTGATTGGACTGTATATTTAGTGGTTTGCTTGTGTCGTCTGGTAGCGCTACTACCCATTGGCTTATGAATAAGCTGGTTAATAAAGTACAGACCTTAATGTGTTGCTTCATACTGTCCTCTTACAGATCCTGTCATTTTAACTTCTTCTGTGTTGATATAAGTGACAATGACATCGGCAGTTGTTTCGCCTTGTGTTGAGTGGATTTTTGCATTTCCTGTACTCGTAAGTGACTGTTGTTTATCTAAATAGCGAATATTGTCCGCTGTTAGTGTGATGTCTGGTGAGTCTACGTAATGTTTTATGGCAGATGCATCATCTGTTAATAGGATATCACTACTGCCATCTTCAATTATCCCTTTTTTTCCTTGTGCTTCCCAGTTCCCCGTTTTTTCTACTCTTTTTACCTTTGGGTTTTCGAGAAGTGTCTTTGCGCCCTTGTTGTAATGTAGACCTTTATCAGCGGTCAAGGTTTCTATCAGTTTGCCATTTTGATCAAATTCTGTAGCGTGTATTTTTGTAATGAAATAATCGGGGGTGCTGCTCAGATTATCAGTCTGAAGCAAGTTTTTATTATCGGATGAACCCGCCCAGAAAAAAAGAGTAATGATAACAATGCTGCCAGCCCCCAGTAGTAGTTTTTTGTGGCTTGCTTTGATCATTAGACAGAATCCCCAGTGCTAACGAAGAAAATATAGACAGCGTACGAAACGAGTAAGGGAATGGCTATCCAGCGTGGGATACTTTGGTTTTTGGTTTTGGCAAATCCGTAGATGAGCAAGGATAGGGCAACGGTTAATCCTAGAACCCAATAGAAATCCCGTCCTGAAGTGGTTTGATCAATTACGCCAGGTGCGATTAACGCAGGTAGTGGTAACACTGTCGCCAAGTTGAACATATTTGAGCCTAAAATGTTACCAATGGCAATATCATGGTGGCCCTTACGCACACTGCTGATGGAGGCGGCTAGCTCTGGCAGACTGGTGCCGACGGCCACAATGGTCAAGCCAATTACCATGTCGCTGACACCAAGAGCGGAAGCAATGCCAATGGCTCCCCAAACAAGTAATTTCGAGCTGCCAATCAGAACCGCTAGGCTGACAAATGAAATGCATAGGGATTTACTGACAGGGCTGCCATCATCCTCAGGTAACTCGCTGGAAAGTTGTTCTTCTAGGTTTTTGCTGCCTTTGAGCATGATGATCATCATGATAATAAACATGAAAACCAATACGATACCGTCTGAAAAGCTTAATGTGCCATCATGAAGTAGCCAGCCTGTCACCAAGGTGATGGTTAAAACAAGGGGGACCTCCTTACGCATCAAATCTTTAGTAACTGGTACAGCTGAAAACAACAGGGTAGCGCCGAAAACCAATGCGATATTGGCAATGTTGGAACCTAATACGTTACCAATGGCAATGCCAGGTGCATTATCAAATGACGCAATCGCCGACACAACCATTTCGGGCGCGGAGGTGCCTAACCCAACCAATATTACTCCAATAACAATGGGGCTCACTTCTAGTTTTTCGGCAACGAGCGCCGCATGTTCAATGAATTTATCAGAACTAATAACCAGCAAGACTAAGCCTGCAATTAGAGCAGCGGAAAACAGCAGCATAACCTTTTATTTACTCATGAATCAAAAAGATGTCCCATTTAATGAGGTTTACTGTGTAAATTCAAGACTTGATCTTTGAAACAATTTCGATTCCGTTTATTGTGCGATTCTATTTTCTAAGGGCGGGTGTTAGTATCAGCGACTATTATATTGGGAAATGATAGGTGGGTCCGTGCTGGATAGGTATATAAAAGTACAGAATCTTCGCTTTTCAAGAGGGGAGAGGGTGATATATGAAGATGTGTCGCTGGATATTCCTCGTGGAAAAATCACTGCTGTGATGGGGCCAAGTGGAACCGGAAAAACGACTCTCTTAAAGCTAATCGCTGCGCAGCTTTATCCAGACAGTGGTCATATTTTTGTTGATGGGAAGGATATTCATTCCTTGTCCCGTTCAGATTTATATAAAGTAAGAGAGAAAATGGGCATGCTTTTTCAAAGTGGTGCCTTATTCAGTGACATGTCTGTTTTTGAAAATGTTGCTTTTCCTTTGCAAGAACACACCAATTTTGATGCGAGTAAAATCGAAAGCATTGTGCTTGAAAAATTGCACAGCGTGGGGTTGCGAGGAGCAGCAAGGTTATTTCCCTCTGAATTGTCAGGGGGGATGGCTAGACGCGTAGCCCTTGCTAGGGCGATTGCATTGGATCCTGAGCTGGTTATGTTTGATGAACCATTTACAGGTCAGGATCCCATTTCTAAAGGTGTTCTGGTCGAGCTGATTCGTCAGTTAAACGATGGGTCAGGCATTACTTCAATCGTAGTGTCCCACGACGTAGAAGAGTCGTTATCCATTGCGGATCATGTCTGTATTTTGTCTGGTGGTCGAGTTATTGCTCAAGGGACACCCAGTGATATCCGTGCCTCTGACGATGCTCAAGTAAAACAGTTCTTAAATGGTGAGCCCGATGGTCCAGTTCCATTTCATTATCCGGAAAGTGTTGCTGATGAACAGAGGAGTCAAAGATGATGAATAGTTTGATTTCTTTGGGCGCTGGTTTTTTAGATTGGTTGGAGGCGGTTGGAAGAGCGGGGATATTTATTGTTCAAAGTCTCGTTCGTTTACCCGTTCGATTAGGGGAATCCATTAACCTTTTGATTCGCCAGTTGTATTCAGTGGGCGTGTTATCTCTGGTTATTATCATTGTATCCGGTACTTTTATCGGAATGGTGTTATCCCTACAAGGTTATAGTATTTTGGCAAAATTTGGCTCATCAGGATCTGTTGGTCAATTGTTAGCCTTGTCTTTGTTGCGTGAATTGGGACCAGTGGTGACGGCGTTGTTGTTCGCTGGTCGAGCTGGGTCATCGCTTACTGCCGAAATAGGTTTGATGAAGGCAACAGAGCAGCTCTCCAGTTATGAAATGATGGGGGTGGATCCTTTACGTCGTGTGATTGCGCCGCGTTTTATTGCTGGTGTGATTTCTTTGCCCTTGCTTAGTTTTGTGTTTTCGGCAGCTGGTATCATTGGCGGTATGCTTGTCTCTGTTGGTTGGCTTGGTGTGAGTGATGGGGCGTTTTGGACCCTTATGCAGCAATCCGTTAACTTTGATACGGATGTCATGAATGGAGTAATCAAAGCGGTAGTATTTGCTGTTGTGGTGACTTGGATCGCTGTCTATCAGGGCTATGAATGCGTTCCGACATCAGAAGGGATTGGGAAAGCGACTACTCGAACCGTCGTTTTGGGTTCATTGTCTATTTTAGCGTTGGATTTTATTTTAACCGCTGCGATGTTTGGAGATTTTTAGGATGAGAAGTAAGCGTGTTGAGTTATTGGTAGGTTGTTTCATTGTTTTGGGGATAGTAGCTTTTGTTTATCTTGCCATACAAGTGAGTGGTTTGGCATTTACCGGCAAAAAAGATACTTATCAAGTCGTTGCTGAATTTGATGATATCGGTGGTTTGACAGATCGTGCCAAAGTAACCATTGCAGGTGTTACAGTGGGGCATGTTGTCTCCATTAGCTATGATAAAAAGCTTTACATGGCAAAAGTTACCATGGCAATCGATTCGGATATCAACAATATTCCTGTAGACAGTTCCATCGCTATCCTGACAAGTGGCCTGTTGGGTGAGAAATACCTTGGTATTACGATTGGAGCTGATGAGAAAGTGCTGAAAAATGGCAGTCAAATATACGATACGCAATCTGCTTTGGTGTTAGAGAATTTAATTAGTCAGTTCTTGTTTAATAAAACCAGTCAATCTGACTCGAAAAAGTAATGAATTGGAGTGCTTAGACCATGTCAAAGGTAATAAACGTGATGTTTTTAGTAGGGGCGCTGTTTTCGTCCCTAGTTTGGGCAGATAACGAGGAAGGTGCTCGTGATACCGTCGTTAAGGTTGTTAACGAGTTTCGTACTCAGATTGTGGCCGATAAAGCTGAGCTTAAAAACAACCCTGCGTTATTGTCCGAAAAAGTAGATAAAATTCTCACGCCAGTGGTTAATTTTGATGAATTCGCGAAGAGAGTGATGGGTAAGTACTATCGTAGAGCGACTCCTGAGCAGCGAATTCGTTTTGCTACTGTGACCAAGGAAACCTTGTTGAAAACCTATGGTGGTTCCTTGTTGGATTTAGACCCTAGCAAAATCAAAGTATTACCATTAGGTCCTCAAAATCGTAGTGATGAAATTAGAGTAGATGTTACCTTTCAGCAGGATACAGGTAAGCTGATTGATATTAACTTTTATATGGAAGATTATGGCAACAATAACTGGAAATTGAGTAATGTTGTCGTGAGTAACATCAATTTTGGACTGACTTTTCGCAAACAGTTTGGCGTGATGATGCAGCAAAATAGCAATAATATTGATGCTGCTATTACGGCTTGGAAAGATTCTTTATCTAAAAAACAGTCCTAATTTGCTAGTAAGTGGGTAAGGTTCTGGATGATCTCGCTCACTGAATTTCATAAAAAATCCGAATTCGCTATGCTGAATTCGGATTTTTTTGTTTTTGACCGCTTGATCAAAGGTTACTAGCAAAAACAGACGGCTTTTTTACGCGGAGTTGTCTGGATGGGTGTTAAGAAGTTGGCAAGACTAAGGTAGAATGTCTCTATCTGTGAATATTTAAAAATTGGAGTGATTGTGAACGCAAGTGAAGTTAAAGCACTTTTAGAAGCCACTATCAACGATTGCAAGGTCATTGCCGAAGGTGAAGGTTGTAATTTTAGTATTGTTGTTATCTCTTCGGAGTTTGAGGGAATGTCTACCGTAAAAAGACAGCAGCTTGTTTATTCTCATCTTCAAGATGCCATTTCTAGCGGCGCAATCCATGCCGTCACAATGAAAACACTGACGCCACAGCAATACAGCGCGCAATAAATCATAATAAGAGATTGGAATATATGGATAAACTACTGATTTCCGGTGGTGTTAAACTCAATGGTGTTGTGCGCGCGTCAGGTGCTAAAAATGCGGCTTTACCTATTCTGGCTGCCACTTTACTAACAAAAGAATTGATTACTATTAAGAACTTACCGCACCTGCATGATATTACCACCATGTTAGAGTTGTTAGGCTCCATGGGCTGTGGTGTAGTGGTTGATGAAAAAATGAGCGTTCAATTGGATGTCTCGACATTGAACAATTCAGAAGCACCCTATGAGTTGGTTAAAACAATGCGTGCCTCTATTCTAGTTTTGGGACCATTGGTCAGTCACTTTGGTAAAGCAACTGTTTCTTTACCAGGTGGGTGTGCAATCGGCAGTCGACCTGTTGATTTGCACCTGCGCGGTTTGGAAGCAATGGGAGCAAAGATCGAAGTTGAAGGCGGCGATATTATTGCCAGCGTTGATGGTCGTCTAAAAGGGGCGCGAATTTTCTTTGATAAGGTAACTGTCACCGGAACAGAGAACCTATTAATGGCTGCGACGTTAGCTGAAGGCAAAACCATCCTAGAGAATGCGGCCAAAGAACCTGAAGTGGTGGATCTTGCTGAATGTCTGATTTCGATGGGAGCCAAAATAACTGGGCATGGTACCGATACTATTACCATTGAGGGGGTAGAAGCCCTGCATGGTACTACTTATCCCGTTATGCCAGATCGTATCGAAACGGGTACGTTTTTGGTAGCGGCTGCCATTACTGGCGGGAAAGTACGTGTTATTGATACGGATGTGAAGTCATTGGAAGCGGTACTGGCGAAATTGGAAGAGTCTGGTGCGAAGGTGACTTGCGGCGATGATTGGATCGAGTTGGATATGGAAGGCAAGCGTCCTAAAGCGGTTAACATTAGCACCGCACCTTATCCCGCTTTTCCAACAGATATGCAGGCTCAGTTTGTGGCGCTTAATTCCATCGCGACTGGTGTTGGTAGTGTTGTAGAAAATATTTTCGAAAATCGCTTTATGCATGTGAACGAGATGGTTCGCATGGGGGCAGATATTGAGATTACTGGCAATACCGCCATCGTCCGTGGGTGCGAAAAGCTAAAAGGGGCGCCCGTTATGGCGACGGACTTGCGTGCGTCAGCCAGTTTGGTGTTATCTGCTCTGGTCGCAGAAGGAGATACAAAGATTGATCGTATTTACCACATTGATCGCGGTTATGAATGTATCGAAGAAAAATTTGGCTCTTTGGGCGCGAAAATTTCACGAGTGGTAGATTAATATGAGTAATACTTTGACTATCGCCCTCTCTAAAGGGCGAATTTTAGGTGAAACCTTACCGCTATTGGAAAAAGCCAATATTATTCCAGCGGAAGATATTAATAAGAGTCGTAAGTTAATTTTTGATACCAACCATGACAATATTAAGTTGGTGATTTTACGAGCTACAGATGTGCCTACCTATGTAGAGCATGGGGTGGCAGATTTTGGTGTCGCAGGCAAAGATGTATTAATGGAAGCGACCACCAAAAATTTGTATGAATTGGTGGATTTGAAAATTGCAAAGTGCCGATTGATGACGGCTGGAGTGGTGGGGGAAGCTCTGCCAGCTCGCCGTTTGAAAGTGGCGTCTAAGTTTACTAAGACTGCTAAGGCTTATTTTGCTGAGCAAGGTATTCAGGCTGATGTAATTAAGCTTTATGGTGCGATGGAGCTGGCTCCCATCATGGGGTTGGCTGATTTGATTGTGGATATAGTCGATACTGGCAACACCCTAAAAGCGAATGGGTTGGAACCACGAGATTTCATTGCTGATATTAGTACGCGCTTGGTGGTCAACAAAGCTGCCTATAAAACTAAATACGCTCAGATTGAGCCAATTATTGAGATGCTTCGTCGCGCAGTTGACAATAACGAGGATAAGTAGTGAATCTAAATATTAGACAATTCTCCACGGATTCTGAGGGTTTTTTAGCAGAATTGGAAAGCTTGCTGGCATGGGATTCTGTGTCTGATGTATCGGTACAGGATGCGGTAACCCATATTGTTAATCAAGTGCGCCTACAGGGTGATGCATCGGTTATTGAGTTTACCAATAAGTTTGATCGTCGTCAGGTGACGTCAGCCGCGGAACTTGAAATTTCCCGTGAAGAAATGGCGGCAGCAAAAAGTCGTGTGAGCGATGAGCTGATTGCTAGCTTAGAGGCGGCCGCAAAACGTGTCCATGATTATCATGAGCGTCAAAAGCAGCCATCTTGGCAGTATCAAGAAGCGGACGGTACGATTCTTGGTCAAAAAGTAACGCCTTTGGATCGTGTAGGTGTATATGTTCCGGGTGGTAAGGCTGCTTATCCTTCTTCTGTTCTAATGAATGTCATGCCTGCGAAAGTGGCAGGTGTTGGCGAGATCATTATGGTAGTACCGACGCCAGATGGTTTTGTGAATGACATCGTTCTGGCGGCTGCATACATCGCGGGTGTTGATCGTGTATTTACCATCGGTGGTGCGCAAGCGGTGGCAGCCTTGGCATACGGTACAGACTCCATTCCTAAGGTAGATAAGATCGTTGGTCCTGGTAACATTTTTGTTGCGACAGCCAAGCGTATGGTGTTTGGTGCGGTTGGTATTGATATGATCGCTGGGCCGTCTGAAATTCTTGTGGTTTGCGATGGCAAAACCAATCCAGATTGGATTGCCATGGATCTATTCTCTCAAGCAGAGCATGATGAAGACGCTCAAGCTATTTTAATATCACCTAATAAGCAATTTATTCATGATGTTAAAGCCTCTATGGAGCGTTTAATTGAAACCCAAAGTCGCCGCGACATTATTAAAGTGTCTTTGGAAAATCGTGGCGCGTTTGTTCATGTCAAAGACATGGATGAAGCTATGGATATCGCGAATATTGTTGCGGCGGAGCACTTGGAATTATCGGTTGATGAACCTGAAAAATGGGCCCAGAAGATTCGTCATGCTGGTGCTATTTTTATGGGCCGACATACGCCAGAAGCCTTGGGTGATTACTGCGCTGGGCCGAACCATGTATTGCCAACATCTGGTACGGCGCGTTTTTCTTCTCCACTTGGTGTTTATGACTTTCAAAAGCGCAGTTCTTTGATTAACTGTTCACCAGAAGGCGCGAGTGCATTAGCTAAGATTGCCTCTCCGCTAGCCCGTGGCGAGTCCCTTGAAGCGCACGCTATGTCTGCTGAATATCGTATTATCGATGAACAAGCAGCAGGTCCATATGACAAGTAAGAAGTCAAAGGCATCCGAGCATCCAAAAGCGCTCTATAAATTACGCACCGTAACGCGTATTTCTGCCTTTGTGATTTTGGCAGTGGTGATCGTCGGATTGCTACTGCCAACGAATTATAAAGTAGAGCGGTCTGTGACAATAGACTCATCCAAGCAGACTGTGATGAGTGTGTTGTTGGATGGGAACGCTTTACCAAACTGGATGTATATTAGTGATGGGCGAGTGGAGGCGTTTAATGGGGTTTATACTAACGGACGCTCTGCAACCATTCACTATAATAAGACCGATAAGGTAGGTAGCATTACGATGACCAGCATTGGAAATGACCAAATTACCTTTGATGTCAAGCCTAAGCCTGAAGTCGATGTGGTTCGAAATGTGATTCGCTTGCAATCTATCGGAGGCAAAACCAAGGTTGATTGGCTTATTCAAGGTAAGTTGCGAGCTGGTTTGCTTAGTCCCTATGTGGCTTTATTGGCCAATCGTATTGCTGGCAGCAACTTTGAAAGAAGTTTGGAACGTTTGAAAGACATCGTTGAAACAAAAGTAGGTCGGTAAGACCTACTTTTGGTGTTGTGCTGGTTTGCTTTGTTCTTATAGGCCATTGTTCATGGCGCTTTTCATCTTTAATCACTTTTTAAATCAATCAATTGTTGCTAATTGATTAAGTGTTGCATGACCGGTTGTTTTTCTAACTTGATATTGGCTTGATAGGATTGCAGGCCTCTGATACCAAGTAACGAAATGACTGAGCCGGGTTTCATATTGGCGATTCTTTGTCTGGTTTCAAATGGATTGGTACTTGGGGTGTTGTTGATTTTAACGATAATATCGCCCACTTCGATTCCCGCTTTATCTGCTGGACTTTGCTGAATGACGTGACTGACTAGCAAACCATGGTCAACAGGTAAACTTAGGCTTTTTGCTAACTGTTTATTGACTTTTTTAGCATCCATACCAAGATATGAGCGCGTCACTTTACCATATTTAATCAGTTGAGACATGACTTTTAGGGCATCATTTACTGGTGTAGCAAAGCCTATTCCCTGAGAACCTCCTGTGCTTGAGTAAATAGCGGAGCTTATGCCAATCAATTGACCTTTTAAGTTAACCAGCGCACCGCCAGAGTTGCCAGGATTGATCGCCGCATCGGTTTGTAAAAAATTCTCATAGGAATGGAGGCCAATACTATTTCTGGCCTTAGCGCTAATGATACCAGCGGTTACTGTTTGGCCAATGCCGAAAGGGTTTCCGATAGCGAGGATTTTGTCTCCTACTTGAATTGTCTGGCTATTTCCCAACTCTATCGGAGTAAGGTTAGGTAGATCTATTTTCAATACTGCTAAATCCGTAGCGGGATCCGAACCTATTAATCTGGCTTCCGCCTGTCTATCATCGTGTAGACCGACAACAATGTGGCTAGCATTTTGTACAACATGATAATTGGTCAGTATGTATCCGCTTTTGGACATAATGACGCCTGAGCCAAGGTTGATGGTATGTGGGTTGTTGTTACGCTCTAAAATGCTGTTGGGAGATGCCGTTTGAGTATAGATGTTGACCACGGAAGGTGCAGCTTTTTTAACGGAAGAGGTGTAGCTTGTGTCTGCTAATTTGTTTTTTTCTTGAATGAGAAGGGTGCCTAGTCCTATACAAGTGCCAAGTAGAATGGCGATAATGAGAGGTGTCCACTGTTTTTTATGTATCATAAATGTCGAGGTTGTTTTGCTACGTAGTGAATTTGAATGGTTATTAGACCGAACATTGAGCCCAAATTTGTTTAAAGATTATGCCCCTAATGGCTTGCAGGTGGAAGGGAAAGCCGAGATTAAGCGTGTTGTCACCGGTGTGACGGCCTGTCAGGCATTAATTGAAGCGGCAATTGACTACCAAGCCGACGCCATTTTTGTGCATCATGGGTATTTTTGGAAAAATGAGGCGCCACAGATTGTGGGAATGAAGTATCGTCGAATTTCTGCTTTGATCAAAAATGATATCAATTTATACGGTTACCATTTGCCCTTAGATGCCCACCCAGTGCTTGGCAATAATGCAGGATTGGCGGATGCCATAGGGTTGACGGATCGTTCGTCTTTACAGCCATCGCTTCCTTTGGAACAGTCGATTGGTTTGATAGGATGTTTGGATAAGCCTCTTGATGCTAATGCATTCAAAGCCTTGGTTGAGCAAGCTGTTCAACGAGATATTCTGTTTGAGGTGGTCAATGAAAAGGCTATTCATAAAGTGGCGCTCTGTACCGGCGGTGCGCAAGGTTATATCGAACAGGCTGCCGAGCTTGGTGCAGATGTCTTTATTACTGGTGAGGTGTCCGAACAGACGATTCATATTGCCCGAGAAATGGACATTCATTTTATCGCCGCAGGACATCATGCGACGGAGCGTTTTGGTGCACAAGCTATGGCAGAATTTTTATCGAGTGAGCATGGCCTTGAAGCGATATTTATCGATATAGATAGTCCAGCATAAGACAAGTGACTTGACTAACAACTCAAGCACAAAAAAAGCGGCTTAGTTGGCCGCTTTGTATTGTGTGCTGATTGCTCGTATTGTATGACGAGCTTAGTGTTAGATTGTGCGTTTTGGCTCGGTGAATTCAGCTTGTTTTTTGAGTCCAAACTTCTCGCTTAGCATGCCTTGCCCATCGTCGCTTTTTGGCGCGTAGTCTCTTGGTGGTTCAGATAGGCTGTCTTCATTTGCCAACTCTTGTTGTGGTGTTGAGGGAGAGGCTGGCGCTATTTGGACATGGCTTAACTGACTTGCACCATTCGATAGGCTGCTTCGTAACTCAGCAAGACGTTTTTCTAGGGCCAATAAATGATCATTGCTGTCTGAGAAAAAATTATCAATAACGACTTGTTTTTTGTCTAGTTCTTCCTGTAGTGACTTAATGGTAATGGCATTGGTGTTTGAGACAGTGTTTTTCTTTGTGTTTTTGGTGGTGATGCTCTTTAAAATAAGGGCGATCGCGAACCCTGCGACAACGCCAGTAATAAAAACAATAATGTTGAATTCTTCTAAGATCATGGCTTACTCCTAAAAATCAATAAAGCATTATAGCCTGAAATCCTCAAACGATGACACCATGGTAGGTGTTGTTTAAGTATCTATTTGTTAGAATGCCTTCACTAATTTAATCGAATGAATGAGCAACAATGACACCTATTACTCGGTATAAGCAAGATTTAGAAAGAGAAGATTTTCATTATGATCCGGCGCAGGAAGAAGCGGTGCTGGCTCTTCAAGATTTATTCGATCGTCTGGTAGCACGCCAAAATGAACCTGAGTCTAATGGCTTGTTCGGAATTTTCCGTAAAAAGAAAGGCGTCGATGTTGAGAAAGGTCTGTATTTCTGGGGTGGCGTAGGTCGCGGAAAAACCTATTTGATGGATACGTTTTACGAATGTCTACCAACCGACAAAAAAATGCGTCTGCATTTTCATCGTTTTATGCAGATGGTTCATAAAGAAATGCGTAAGCATGAGCATGTTAAAAATCCGCTGGATATTGTTGGTAAGGATATTGCTGAAAAAGCCCAAGTGCTCTGCTTTGATGAGTTCTTTGTAACGGACATAACCGATGCCATGATATTAGCAGGCTTGTTGGACGTACTATTTAAGAATGGTACCACGCTGGTGGCGACGTCGAACATTGAACCGGATGGTTTATACAAGAATGGTTTGCAACGGGCTCGTTTCTTACCTGCGATTGATCTGGTAAATAAGTATACTAGAGTAATGAATGTGGATGGCGGTATTGATTATCGCCTGCGTACCTTGAAGCAAGCAAAGTTATATCATTTTCCGCTGACAGAGCAATCAGATCAGATACTCGAAGATCGCTTTATGAGCTTGATTTCTGATGCATCTCACATTCAAACGGGTGGGGCGGTAGAGATAGAAGGCCGTCAGATACCATTGGTGAAAAGCTGTGACCATATGGCTTGGTTTGATATCTATGCCCTATGTGATGGACCTCGTAGTCAGGTGGATTACATTGAGATTGCGAAACTCTATTCAACGATACTGATCTCCAATCTGCCGCAAATGGATGCGACCCGAGATGATCTAGCGCGGCGTTTTATTAACCTGATCGATGAGTTTTATGACCGTCATGTGAAGGTCATTATCACAGCAGATGTCGATATACCTGATATTTATAAAGGCGACCGCTTGGCTTTTGAGTATGATCGTACGGTGAGTCGTTTGCTGGAGATGCAGTCTGAAGAATACCTTTCTCTGGAGCACCGGCCGTAACGCTAATTCGACTTTATTATTTATACAGACTCATGTATACTTCGCTCGCCTTTTTAAGGGTATGTGTACGTTGCTCAAACATGTGAATGTTTGGTCAACCAATAATAATAGGTATAGCGTGCAATGAGCACGCGTATTGAAAGGGTTTTTTGATGAAAACTTTTACAGCTAAGCCTGCTGAAGTACGCCGCGACTGGTTCGTGGTTGATGCTGAAGGCAAAACACTAGGCCGTTTGGCTACTGAAATCGCTCGCCGTTTACGCGGTAAGCATAAAGCGGAATACACTCCACACGTTGATACTGGTGATTACATCGTTGTTATCAACGCTGAGAAAATTCACGTTACTGGTAACAAAGCAGCTGCGAAACAATACTACCGCCATACTGGTTACCCAGGCGGCTTGCGTTCTATGAATTTCGAGAAGTTGATTGATCACGCTCCTGAGCGCGTTCTTGAAATCGCCGTTAAAGGTATGTTGCCAAAAGGTCCTTTGGGCCGTGCAATGCACAAGAAAATGAAAGTGTATGCTGGTGCTGAGCATCCACATGCTGCGCAACAGCCTCAAGAACTTAACATTTAATACGGAAGATCATTATGTCAGCTACTCAATACTACGGTACAGGTCGTCGTAAAACGTCTACCGCTCGTGTGTTCCTTAAAGCCGGTTCTGGTAACCTAGTTATCAATAACCGTTCAATTGATCAGTACTTCGGTCGTGAAACTGCTCGCATGGTTGTTCGTCAGCCTCTTGAGCTAGTTGAAGCAACTGAGAAGTTTGATGTTTACATCACTGTTAAAGGTGGTGGTATCTCTGGTCAAGCTGGTGCAATTCGTCACGGTATCACTCGTGCATTGATGCAATACGATGAGACTCTACGTCGTACTTTACGTTCTGCTGGTTACGTTACTCGTGACTCTCGTGAAGTTGAACGTAAAAAAGTGGGTCTACGCAAAGCTCGTCGTCGTCCTCAGTTCTCAAAACGTTAATTTTCGTTTTCAGATTACTATCAAAGCGCTTGGTGTTTTCTCACCAGGCGTTTTTTTTGTTTTGCAATTTGTTGAAATATATTTTTTGAGCTAGGACATAGAGTTAATTGTGTTTATTCAATAGAATATTGTTTTGCTGTTCAATGAGGTGTTGGTTGTTTGGAAGAAAAAATCAATAAAAGTCGTCGTCGATTTTTAATTGGCTCGACCACCGCTTTGGGAGTGGTTGGGGGTGTCGGTGCGACCGTGCCTTTTTTGTGTTCTTGGCAGCCAAGTGATGCGACAAGAGCGTCTGGTGCCCCTGTTCAAGTAGATGTCAGTAAGCTTGAAGAAGGCCAACAAGTGACGATTGCTTGGCAAGGAAAGCCTGTTTGGGTATTACGTCGTACGGCTCAAACCATTAACGATTTGCCAAAGCTAAACGCGCAGTTGGTGGATCCTTTTTCCTCTGTTGATCAACAGCCAGCCTATGCCGATAATCTTTATCGCTCCATTAAGCCTGAATATTTGGTATTAGTGGGTATTTGTACCCACCTCGGTTGCTCACCAAACTATCAACCCAACTCAGCGGCTGATGATAATGCGCAATGGTATGGCGGATACATTTGTCCATGCCATGGTTCGCGTTTTGATTTAGCAGGACGAGTCTATAAGCATTACCCAGCGCCAACCAACCTTGTTGTTCCACCTTATTATTTTAAGAGTGATCGCGTGATTGTGATTGGTATCGGTCAAAATGCCAAGGGAGAAGTGTAGTGGGCTTTTTTTCTGGGCTGCTTGATTGGCTGGATGAACGTTTCCCAATTAAGGCATTTTATAAAAAGCACTTCTCTGAATACTATGTTCCCAAAAACTTGAATGCCATGTATGTTTTTGGTGTTTTGGCAATGTTGCTGCTATTTAATCAGCTAATTACGGGGATTTGGTTGGCGATGAGCTATACGCCCACTGCGGCCGGTGCGTTTGCCTCTATTCAATATATTATGCGTGATGTGCCCTACGGTTGGCTGATTCGCTATATGCATACAACCGGAGCTTCGGCTTTGTTTATCGTACTGTATATTCATGTGTTGCGAGGTTTACTGTACGGTTCCTATCAACGACCTAGAGAATTGGTATGGCTATTGGGGATGACTCTGTATTTCATTATTATGATCGAAGCGTTTATGGGCTATTTGCTGCCTTGGGGGCAAATGTCTTATTGGGGCGCGCAGGTTATTACCTCATTATTTGGAAGTATTCCCGTGATTGGCAAAGGCTTAGAGCAGTGGGTTCGAGGTGATTATCTCGTTTCTGGTGTGACGTTGGGTCGGTTCTACGCATTGCATATTATTGCGTTCCCTATATTGATGGGGCTTTTGGTGTATTTACACTTGTCAACGCTGCGTCATGTAGGCTCAAACAATCCTCAAGGTATCGACATTAAAAAACATGTGAATAAAAAAGGCGTGCCTTTAGATGGGGTTCCTTTTTCTCCTTATTTTATTACCAAAGACATTTTAGCTATTGCCATTTTTCTTTTTCTTTTTTACGCGGTGATTTTCTTCTTCCCTGATGGTTTTGGTTTTATTCTAGAAAAAGCGAATTTTGAGCCTGCTAATCCTTTAATAACGCCTGTGCATATTGAGGCCGCTTGGTATTTTTCGCCTTTTTATGCCATGTTGCGTGCTATTACCTTTTCGCTGTTTGGGTTGGATGCGAAGTTCTTGGGCATGGTCGTCATGTTATCGTCAGTACTTATCGTATTTTTTGTGCCCTGGTTGGATAAAAGTCCTGTTCGATCCATTCGCTATAAGGGCTATTTAAGTAAATGCTTTTTATGTGTTTTTGTGGTGAGTTTTCTGGTGCTGGCAGTGATGGGAAGCTTGCCAGTTGGTAAAACGACGACTTGGGTTTCACAGCTTGCCACTTTGGGGTACTTTTCTTATTTTTTATTAATGCCTTGGTATTCCCGTGTTGAAGCGACTAAGCCTGTTCCGGAAAGAGTGTCCCCGTGATGCGAAGAGCCATCTTGATTACGTTGTTTTCCTGTTTTTTTAGCATTGTTGCCGTAGCAGGAGGGAGCGACCAAGGGGTAATGACGCCTGATTTTAGTGATCAAGCCTCTTTACAGCGGGGGTTAAAGATTTATTCAAATTATTGTTCTGGCTGTCATCAGCTTAGTTATATGCGTTATAAGGAAATTTCTATTGATTTAGGTATTCCTAATGCATTATTTGAAGAAAATTTATTACCAAAATATGCTAGAATGGGCAGCCAAATTACAGCGACTATGGCATCTGTTGATGCAAAACGTTGGTTTGGTGCAAAAGCACCTGATTTAACACTTGAGGCGAAGCGAAGAAGTCCCAATTGGATATATCATTATTTGCAGGGCTTTTATCAAGATAAGTCGCGGCCATTAGGGGTGAATAACCTGTTGCTTGAGAATGTTGCGATGCCCAATGTGCTCGAACATTTGCAAGGGCAAAGGTTGCTACAATGTCAGCAAGAAGAGAAATCGCTTAAGTCTGGTCATAATTGCCGCACAGTGGCTGGAAAGATAAAAGGAACGGTTTCTGAGCAAGAATTTAAGCAAATCGCATATGATACCGCGAACTTTTTGGCCTATACAGCGGATCCTTCGCGTTTTCAGCGTGAGTCTTTAGGGTTAAAAGTTTTGCTCTTTATTGCTTTGTTTTGTGTGTTTGCTTATTTACTAAAAAAAGAATTTTGGCGTGATGTTAGATAAGTTATCGTCCGGTCATATCCCTCAATAATGGATTGAACTGGTCAATTTTAAGTTTGCCCGTCGTGGGTGTGTGTTGTTTTTAAGAAAGGGGTTATACATGGGTGTTATTGCTAAGCGCTCTTCAATGACGTTCTTCTCCGATGGTGAAGATCATTACAGCCATCGAGTTCGTATTGTATTGGCAGAAAAAGCTGTTACGGTGGACATCATTGATGTGGACCCATTCAATAAGCCAGAAGAGTTGGCTGATGTGAATCCATACAATGAATTGCCTGCGCTGGTAGATCGTGATTTGGTTCTTTACGAGCCTAATGTCATGATGGAATATCTTGATGAGCGTTTTCCTCATCCGCCTTTGTTGCCTGTTTATCCGGTTGCGCGTGCAGAAAGTCGTTTGTACATGTACCGTATTCAGCGTGACTGGGCGAAGTTGGTCGATTTGATTCTTTCTAGTAAAGACAAAGAAGCCGTTGCTCAAGCGCAAAAAGAGTTGCGTGAAGGTTTGATCAGTGTTTCTCCAATTTTTGCTGAGAAGCCTTATTTTATGAGTGATGAATTCACTATAGTTGATTGCTGCTTGGCTCCTATCCTATGGCGTTTGCCTTCTTTGGGTATCGATATTCCTAAAGAGCAGGCACGTGCTTTATACAAGTATATGGATTTAGTGTTTGAGCGTGACTCATTCAAAGAAAGTTTGTCTGAGGCGGAGCAAGAAATGCGTTTGGATTAAGTGATTTACTTAATCTGTTGTTATCTAGTGATTGCAACAAGCATAAAAAAGAGGGCCGATATTGGCTCTTTTTTTATGTCTTAAATGAGCAATTTTACACTTTGATGACCTTTATCGGTGTATTTTTCCATATGTCGTCTTGGTGCTGAGTAACATGAGCGAATACCATGTGTTACCATCTTCTCATCAATTTGCTTGAGTTTTGCATCATGAGACGCATGCTGTATTTGAAAGAGGTATGGCGGGGTATTTCATTGAGAGGAAGACTTGAAACACAAACTATTTTGATTCGATCAAGCGTTAGGCTAGATGGTTGTAGGAGTAAAAATGTTACCGAAAAGATCGTATTTATTGAACGCGGCTTATAGCTGGATTGCCGATAACAACATGACACCGTATCTTTTGGTGGACGCGGATCAAGCGGGTACGATTATTCCGCGAGAATTTGTAAAAGATGGACAGATTGTGCTGGATATTAGCATGTCGGCGGTTCGTAACCTGATAATGGATCAGAATGGCGTGTCCTTTGGTGCTCGTTTTGGTGGTAAGCCCATGGAAGTCTATGTCCCCATTCAGGCAGCTTTAGCGTTATACGCACAAGAGAATGGTGATGGCTTTGTTTTTCCTGATGAAGAATTTCCTGAGGAAGCGCCTGAGCCAACGCCGCCAACGCCACCTAAGAAAGGTTTTACCTTAAAAGTGGTTAAATAATGGCTTTCTTGGTTAGAGTAAACAGGAAATAACCGATGGTTTTATATCTACAAAAGGGCTTCCAAAGAAGCCTTTTTTTATATCGATGGTATGCCGTTTTTTTTAGGAAAAATTAAAAGTAATATGTGGGGTCTTTTGGTTATGGAAGAAAAAATAGATTCTCAAAAAGTTATTGTGTCTTTTGGTCAAATTATTCGTAATTTTATCAAGACCTCCCGATTATTTTTATCATTTGTTTTTTTTAGTTATTTTATTTTCCTCATTCATTTCCGTATTGGCGCCATATGTTTTCTCAAAGATGATCGATGACATGACAGGAAATCAATGGCAAGAGAAGATGACTGTATTAGTCATATTTTATGCAGTATTGATTGGACTATCGTTAACTCTGAATAATACGGTGAATTATTTATCCGCAATGCTGGCTGAGAATCTTAATTTTAGTGCAGCGACCAATTTTTTTGAACGGTTAGTCAAAAAATCACCGCATTTCTTTATTGAACATAATCCTGCTGAAATTCATGCAGTACAACGGCAAGGCGCACAAGCGGTCAATATTCTGGTTCAGCTCATGTTCATGGTTATTCTACCGGGATTGGCTCAACTTATTTTCACTCTACTGGTTTTGGGATTGACAATTGATATAAGGGTTGTATTGATTGTTCTGGCTTATGGCATCATTTATATATCGCTTACCTATTTTTCTAATAAAATCACAAGAAAATATCTTCAAGCAGCAACTCAAAAAGGACAAAGCAACGCACAATTGGTTGGTAATGCAGTGACCTTAATGGAAACGCTGCGTTATTTTGATGCGACAGATTGGATGAGTCGCCGTTTTCGTCATAGTGCTAAAGAAATATTGCATAACTGGAGACGTTATTCCTTGAAGAAAATCCTATTTTCAGGGGGGTATGGTGTGGCACTTTGTCTCCAATTCACAATTACTTTGACTATATTTCTACCCAAATATCACGATGGTGAGCTTTCTGTTGGTAATATCGTATTGTTTAATATGCTGTTATTGCAGCTCAATCGGCCATTTGAAATGGCTGGCCTTGCTATTGAAGGGGTTATGCGGGCTTTGACTGAGTTCAGACCTTTTGCACAGATGTGGTCTGCTCCTGAAGAAGTAGCATTAAGCTCCCAGACATCGTACTTAGATAAAAAAATTGTAAAAGGTGTTTTGACATTTAACAATGTGAGCTTTTTTTATAAAAATGGTCGGGGAGTATCGGGAATTAGTTTTACTGCTAAAAGGGGAGGTATTACCTTTATTACGGGTGAGACTGGCAAGGGTAAATCAACGCTTCTTAAGCTTGCTTTGAAGTATGCTGAGCCCTCTAGCGGAGCTATCTACATTGATGACCAAGTATTACATCAAATCAATCGCACAGATTGGTATCACTGTATTGGAGTGGTGCCACAGGAAATTATTTTATTGAACGATACGTTAGAAGCAAACATCACTTTAGGGCGACCGATAGATCAACAACAGTTAGAAAGTGTGGCAGCAAAGGCAGCCATTCTGAAAAAAATTGAATCGCTGCCAGATGGCTTTGCAACGCAAGTTGGTGAACGTGGCCTAACCTTGTCTGGTGGAGAGCGTCAGCGTATTGCTATTGCACGAGCGCTTTACAGTAAACCACAGTTTTTATTTTTGGATGAAGCCAGTTCCAGTCTTGATGAGGCAACACAAAACGAAATTATGCAATACATCAGAAATATTGCTAAAGATGTGACCGTTATTGCCATCACTCATCAGACAAGTTTGATTCATCATACTGATAATGTTGTTCATTTAAACTAATACATGGTACGGCTATATTTACCTGAATATATGTCGGCTTATTCGTCGTAGCCAAAAAGTTGACGCTCAATCAGGTCAATGATGGTATGAACAACGGTGATTTGGCATTCATGAACGCGTGCGGTGCCTAATAAGTTCACTTTGATCTCCGTATCGTCTCTAGAGGTCAAGGAGGAAATGTTTTTCGCTTCTGGGCTGGTGAGTGCAACAATGCTCATTTTGCGCTCATGGGCGGCTTGAATGGCTTGAATGATGGGAGAGGTGTTCCCCTTGTTTGCGACGACAAATAGCACATCACCAGGGTTGCCAATGGCGGTAATCGGCTTAGAGTACACATCATGATAACTGTCGTTATGAGAAATGGACATTAAGGCGGCAGCATCGCCGCTGAGGTTGATCGCGGGTAGACCCGGACGTTCTCGATCCATTCTGTCTAGCATTAGAGTACTAAAGTACTGGGCAAGGTGGGCGCCAGTACTGTTACCAACACAGACGACCTTGCCACCGCCAGCAATGCTAGCGAAAATAACGCGAGCAGCGTGCTCAATATAAGGGGGCAAGCTTTCTAGTGCTTGCTGTTGAGCCTCGAAACTTTGCGCAAATTGAGTATAAATTGCTTCTTGAAAATCCATAGTAATTAAAATGCTGCTCTTAGCCAGGTTAAATGTTGATAGTCGATTTTTTCATCAAATAGTACCGCGTCAAAGCGACAGCCACTGGTATCTTGATGATGTTTATGTAGCCAGTAGGATGCAGCTAATCTTACTTTTCTTAGCTTGGCTTCACTAAGGCTTTCAGCTGCCGTTCCATGGGTTGAGTTTGCCCGATAGCGGACCTCAACAAACACATAAGTCGTCTTGTCTAAAAAGATCAGATCTATTTCACCACCACGACAATGGTAGTTGCGGGCGATAAATTTGAGGCCTTTTTTAGTTAAAAAGGCCTCAGCACATTGTTCTGCTTTGTCACCGTTATTGTTCGGTTTCTTCTTTTTTCGGAAAAAACTGCGTGCTAACTGCATGTACCAACTGTCCATTTCGGTAAGTCATGATTTCTGGACGTCTATGGAAGGTACCATATTGATCCATCGTAATAATGCCTGTGTTTGCAGATAATCGCGTGGTCGGCAGCTGTACAAACAGAGGATAGCGGTTTGCTAATAGATAAGCATCTGCTCCTAAGGCTTGTAGGCGTCGTAAAATATTTGAATCACGTCCTGATGATACGTCTTTTAGGGCACTATCTTTATTGACAATAGCAGGTATTTCAGCAAATAAAATGCGCTCAATGTCGTTATAGTTAATGCCTTGTTCTGGTGGTGAATCATTCAGTGTGCTACTGGCTAGCATAGGAACATCGCTTGCAAAATAAAAATCCAAAAGAGGACGAATTTGCTTCGCATCGCTCAATTTGCCAGCATAAAAAATATAGTTTAGATCCTGACGAGGGCGTACTTCAGTGTCTACTTGCTCGCCGATCCATTTTTGAATGGTATAAATACGAGATTTACTTTCGTTTATCAGCAATAATTTTTGAACTGCTTGTTGACGACCTTTGGAAGTATCTTGATAAGACAAATCACCCGTGATGGTAATGTTGGCTTGCTTGGCTGCCTTGCGAAACTCATCACTCTGTCTCAGTGCCCATGTATCTTGAGAGCTTAAAATGGCGGCCCTAGTGGCGCCAGCTTGTTTGGCGAAAGAGATTAGTTCATTAATGTCATCTTCTGCGTTTAGCGAAAAATGATAAACATTAGGTATACGCTGATTGTCAGTCACCTGGTTCAGTGCGATGACAGGGTGTTGAGGAGATAAGCGATTAATTTCGGTCACGTTAGACTTTTTAAGAGGCCCAATAATCACGTCTGGGTTTTGTGCATCCGCTGCTTTAAGCGCCTCTGCAATGTTCTTGTAGTTGTCAGTATTTACTACGGCGATCTGTGCTCTGGGTTGCTTCTGATGGTAATAGGCACTGAAGAAGCCATTTACAATCGCTTGAGAAGCGCTTTCAAGCTTACCTGTCATAGGGAGCATTAAGACAATTTTCTTTGGGGCCATATCATTTAGGTTAGCTATCACCCTAAAATCTTGTGGCACATCAATGGCGGCAGGATGATCCGGATGGGCTTGCTGCCAGGCTTTAAATGCTTTTAGCTGTTGTTCAATAGACAGTGACTGATTTCTTAAAATGCCACTAATTGTCAAAAATCCCTTGAGAACAGGTGAGTCGGTTTGACTCAATTCAGCCATTTCTGCTTCGGTTAGGTTTTGTACGGCACGCCATAATTTGGCTTCGTTTTCTTGTCCTTCGCCTTTTGGTAGGTGTTCAAGTAAGTCTAAGCGGACTTTGACGACTTCAGGCCAATTGTTTGTGTGCTCTAGAATGGTGGCTTTGGTTTTGTTCAACAGGTTCTGATTGTCTGGAGAATCCGCTGCGGGCAGTTTTGAGGCCTGATTCAACATATCCATCGCTTTACTTGGGTCATCTAATTCTGAGGCAATGGCCGCCGCCAATAGATGCGCTTTAAAACGAATTATAGATTGAGTATCGAGCAGTTTATCAGTCAGTGCGTCTCTTGCCAGCAAGAATTGACCATCGCGGTAGAGTTGTAGGGCTTTGTTGTAGGAGTCGGCCAGTTCCTTGGGCGCTTTAGTCGGTAATGGATGATATATGCTAGGAGGCAACTCATCACCTTTTGTCTCCCCTTTTTGTGAGTAGGCATCAGGTGAGTAATAGCCCGGCTGCGTATTTAAATTGACCGAACTACAAGCACTTAGCAGAAAAGTACAGACAGTTAATGATATGATGCGGTAATTAATCAGGCTCATAAGCTTATAAATGACAGATAAAAGAGGCAACATGGTATCACATAGTTCCGATGATGCGAGAGGGTCGCTGTACATAGTTGCGACTCCAATTGGTAATCTAGACGATTTTAGTAAAAGGGCAGAACAAATCTTACGTGATGTAGACTATATAGCAGCGGAAGATACACGACACTCTCGCCGTTTGTTGAATCATTTTGGCATTGAGGCAAAGCTGTTTTCCATTCACGATCATAATGAAAAAGACAAGGCAAATTACGTCGCCAGTTTGCTGGATGAAGGTAAGAACGTTGCATTGGTTTCAGACGCTGGTACGCCATTGATTTCAGATCCTGGCTATCATGTCGTTCATGCTCTTCGTAAACAAGGTCACAAGGTAGTGCCTGTTCCAGGTGCATGTGCTTTGGTGGCGGCTCTATGTGCCTCTGGGTTACCAACCGATCAGTTCTTTTTCTCAGGTTTTGTCCCAGCAAAATCCAAAGCTCGTTGTGATCTTTTTGAGTCTTGGAAAAAGCAGCCAGGCACGGTTGTATTTTATGAATCTACGCACCGTGTTTATGATTCGATTGTTGATGTGCAAAAAGTCTATGGTGACGATGCGCAATTGGTTTTGGCTCGAGAAGTTACTAAAACCTTTGAAACCTTTTTATCAGGAACGGCATCAGAGATTCTGGCTATGTTTGACGCCGATGCAAACCAAATGCGCGGTGAATTTGTGGTCATGCTGAGTTTTACACAAGAGAGCGGTAATGAGGCTGAATTAGAAGCAAAACGCATTCTGACCATCTTATTAGAAGATTTACCAGTTAAACAGGCGGCAGCGCTGGCAGCCAAATTAACTGGCGAAAAGAAGAATAGCCTGTATAAAATGGCATTGGACATGCAAAGTGCATGAATCATTACCTCTTAAAAGAACGAAGGTTAAATATGCTTAAAAAGAATAATAAGGATCGGTTAACCCTTATATCGTTTGTCGCGTTCACATTGCTCGCATTAAATACGCAACAGGTACAAGCTCGAACTTGGCAGGAAATTCAACAAAGTGGTGTCTTAAAAGTTGGACTAACGGAGGATTATGCGCCCTTGTCTTTCCATGCTAAATCAGGAAAGTTAGAAGGCTTTGCTGTGGATATGACCTCAGCGTTAGCCAAATCCTTGCATCTAAAAGTACAATTTATCAAAACCACTTGGCCTAGCCTATCTCAAGATCTAGCGGCTGATAAATTTGATCTCGCGGCTGGTGGCGTTACACGTACCAAAAAACGTGCTGAGCAGTTTTTATTATCTGATCCCGTGGCAAAAAATGGCAAAATTATTCTGAGTAATTGTCATAACAATAAGCCATTGAGTACTTTGAAAGATATTGATAAACCCAGTGTGAAAGTGATTGTTAACCCAGGTGGTACTAACCAAACCTATGTGGATGATCATATAAAGAATGCTGATATCATTCTGACAAAAAATAATTTTGCTAATTTACAGGGGATTCGTGATCGCTCAGCAGACGCGATGATTACAGATCTAATTGAAGGAAATTATTACCAATTACATGAGAAGGGTGTATTTTGCGTGTCTTCCAAGACCATCTTAGCGGGTACCTCTAGTGTTAAAGTCTATATGATGAAAAAAAACAATAGCCACTTACTTAAAAAGGTTAATAATTGGCTTCAAGGGAATGAAAGCTCTACTTTAGCTCAACGTTGGGGGATTGCCCAATAAAGTATTTACTGGGTACGGAAGGCGTTTTATTGCTTTTTAGAAAAGTATCGCTGTTTAAAAATGATATTATTGCTAGGGAAGTGCAACCCTGATAAAGGGGATTTCTCGCACCCTCCCTAAAAACTAGTAGGCAATAATATCATTGTTTCTGTTATACAAATTGCATGATGTTGGCTTGGTTATTCTCTAGCTATATTAGCTTGATAGGTTCACAATCAATCTAAAAGAAAGTGAAAATATGGCAATAAGACCAATAACACCTACTATTTTATGATACGTTTTATTCACTAATTCTCCCATAATATCCTTTCGCGAAGACAGTATGAAAATGATCACTCCTAAAAATGGGGCCACTAATACAGTCAACGCTTGAGCGATAATAATTATCCTTATTGGAGATCCACTGTTAAATATAGCCACTGAGGCGCCAAAAATTAAAATAGCGTATGTGAAAAATTTAACTTTCATCGAGGATAATTTGTTTCCCCAGCCAAGTGCATCGCATAATAGTGTACCGCCAGCAGAAGCATTGGCGGCCATTGATGAGAATGCTGCTGCAAAAAAACCAATGCTGAAAATAATGGAGCTCATTTTTCCAGATACAGGCTCAAGAACTTTTGTTAACTGAGTAAAGTTTTTAACGGTTTCTCCCGTAGCACTAAATACCCCAGCGGCAACAATAATGACAAGCATCGTCATGGCGGCAGTGGCAATATTTCCTGGGATCGTATCGATTAATGTCAAACGTTTATATTGTTCAGGCTTTAATCCTCTTTCGTGAATGGAGTAACCGCTATAGAGGGCAGAGTTAATTGAAAAATTTGTTCCAATTAAAGCGATCAGCAAGAAGCCGGCGGAGTCTGGGATACTTGGTATTAAGCCACGGGAGACACCTACCCATGACGGATCACTGATAATTGCCGATCCTAAAAAGCCAATTGACATAATTGCGATCAATGCAATAAGGAGCTTTTCGAGGGCTCTATACGCATTTCTTAAGGCAATCAAGATAGCTACCGCCACGGTGGATGCTAACACCCAAGCTATTACTGATCCTCCGAAGAGTAGTTGCAGGGCTATTCCTGAGCCAATTGCATTCCCTACAGAGAAACATAGGGTGATAAAAAAAACGCCAAAGCCTGCCAAAATACCGACAGTATGACCAATTTTGCTTTTTATTGTATCAACTAACGAGACACCTTTTGTTGATAGTCCTATTCGAACGGCCATGTCGTTAAAAAAGAACATGAGAATGCCCGATAAAACGATGACCCAAAGTAGTTGATAGCCATACAGGCTACCTGCCTGAACGGCTGATGTAAGTGCTCCAGGACCAAAGCGCCATGCACCAGCGACAAATGCAGGCCCCATAAGTAAGAGTATTTTGTACTTATTTGCTGCATTTTTGCTATTATGGTAAGGCTCCAAAACGTCTTTTGGGGTACGGTTTTCAATTTTCATGGGATACCACACTATTATTTTTATTGAGTAGTAGAATAGCGATGTAAGTTTGCCCGCTCAGCATCGCTATTTTGGTTATCGTACGAAAACTGTTTGCTTATTAAATTAAGCCAGCAGATTGAAGTGCTTTTTTGATTTCCTCGCTTGCACCTTCTTGAAGAGGTAATAGTGGACTTCTCACTGTTGCGTGCTCCAAAATGCCACGTGCAACGAGACCTTCTTTTAAAGCAACCGTACCTTCCATATGGGAGCCGCGGTGGTAAACGTTTTGGGTGACAGGGAACAGACGATCGTGAATGGCTCGTGCTGCTTTGTAATCCTGACGTTTACCCGCCGCAATCAATTCAATTAGTGGTTCAGGAGTGAGACCGCCGTAACCCACTAGTGCACCATCCACATCAAACATAGTGTGCAGTAGATATTCGTCATGGCATGTCAGTACTTGTAGGTCTGGATTTTCACGACGAATGATTGGGATTTCTGTATCCCAACGACGCATATTACGAACGCCGTTTTTCATTGCGAAAACACCGGGCTGAGCAGCGATTTCTAGTAAGGTATCTAGGTTGTAACTTGCTTTTGTCACATCAGGGTATTGAAAAAGGATTAAGGGTAATCCTGTTTCTTCATGGATCGTTTTGTATCTATCTTGAGGAGCACCTTCTTGAAATCCAAAGCGCAACCAGCCGTGGGATGGATAAACAAGACCTGCTGACGCACCCGCAGAGATAGCGCGTTTGGTTTCCTCTACAGCCACTTTGGTTCCTTCACCTGTGATACCAGCAATAACAGGAAGGCGTCCATCAGTAGATTCAACAAAACTTCTAATAACAGACATTTGTTCTTCAGAAGTCATAAATGTGCCTTCACCAGCGTGACCAAGCACTACTAGCCCTTTTACACCATCAAAGCTACCTAACCAAGCACCTAGTTTATGGATTGCTTTATGGTCAACCTCTCCATCGCGAGTGAAAGGTGTGACTGGTGCGGGTACTAAACCTCTTAAATCAATATTATTCATGATCATTTTCCTTATTATTTTTGGGTTTTTAGTTAAATGGCAGATGTTGCACTGCCGCTAACATTAATTGCCTTTGATAGTTTTTCAGACGTTTCAGCCATGCCATCAAAGGCTTTAATGAAGAGTTCATCTTCAGATATTCTAATACTTGGAACGACAACACTAATTGCCCCAATTGGATAACGGTCTCGGTCAAAAACAGGTAGTGCTAATACCGTTAATGAAGAATTGAAACTGGAGCGTTTTAAAATATAACCTTTTGCTTTAATAGATTTTAATTGCTCCATGACGGGTATATCGTCTTTATCCAGCGGAACAACTTCATGAAAATCCGGCTCAAGGTTTAACACATGCTCTAATTCTTCCTCAGGAAGAAAAGCTAAAAGGGCTTGTCCAATCGCGCTGCAGTAGGCAGGAATCACTGATCCGACACGAATATCGACTCCCAGACGAGCTAAGCCAACACGTACCCGTTCTAGGTAAACCATGTTTGCCCCTTCAAGAGTGGCAAAGCTGACGGTTTCTCCAATGCGTTTAGCTAATGAACGTAAAATAGGTAATGCTAAGTCACGAATATCGCTGCGCCCGATCGCATTAAAACCGAGATTGGCGACTTTAAGTGTTAAATGAAATTGCTTTGTTTCTTCTAACTTTTCTATATATCCCAGATCGACCAATGTATTCAGGATGCGGAAAACCGTTCCTGAATCCAGTCCGGAGCGCGAGCAAACTTCGCTTAACGTTAAGGCTTCAAAAGCATGTGTAAAAGATTCCAGTACTTTGAAACCTTTTGCGAGGGAGCCCACTTTATTTTTAGAATCGACAGCCATAAAACTCACTTTTTCGGAATGCGAAATTTTTTTCATTTTATTGTTTGACTATATAAGGACATTAAATTTTTATTGTCAATAGGAATTCATCGAAAAATTGAAGAAAAAAACGCATGTCTCATTGTGTTTTGCTTTGATCAACGATTGTGGGTCGGGTAGATATTGCTTTTGCGTTTACAAAATCCATTGTCTAGGGGTATACTCAAAATCACTTGTCGGAGTGCCATTTGGCTGAGATCGCATAATTAAGTGCGGGATCCGCAGAACCTGATCGGGCTAATACCCGCGTAGGAAACAAGAAAGTCTCCATTTTTCTTTTCTGCATCGAATGAACTCCTGATTTTTATGGAATCGATGCGGTCATACCACCTAAAGCATCTTTTTTAATAAACTTCAGGGTTCATGTTTTGCAATTAACGCCCGTCGTGCGTTTGTCTGTAAAACAGCACCCCAGACAAGCAATTCTCCATTTTTTGAAATAAGGGAAGTGCTCATGTCGACTACTAATGAATCACACAAGAAGCCAACGAACCTGTCTAAAAAGCAGACCCGCGAGGAATCTCGTCAAGCGGCGA
This sequence comes from Marinomonas spartinae, assembly GCF_016461715.1. Taxonomy (GTDB): domain Bacteria; phylum Pseudomonadota; class Gammaproteobacteria; order Pseudomonadales; family Marinomonadaceae; genus Marinomonas; species Marinomonas spartinae_A. The sequence goes on from NZ_JAEMUI010000002.1 coordinate 295,111, forward strand.
AGTCTTTTATCGAGTCATTGCAAGCTAAACCGTTCCCAGCCTCAGAGCGAATCTATCTTACAGGATCAGACACTTCGATCCGTGTCCCAATGCGTAAGATCAATCTAACCGATACGCCGATTGGCTCTGATCCAAATAATCTAACGTTTGAACCCAATGAGGCGATTTACGTCTACGACTGTTCCGGTCCATACGCTGACCCGCAAGAAAATATCGATGTGTATAAAGGTTTAATGCCCATGCGTGCGTCTTGGATTGAAAAACGTAACGACACAGAGATCTTGCCAAGTGTGTCATCTGAGTTTGCTCAATCGCGTTTAGAAAATGCTGCGCTGGATGAATTGCGTTTTAAAAAATTGCCTAAAGTACGCAAAGCTCGCCAAGGTAAGTGTGTGACGCAAATGCATTACGCTCGACAAGGCATCATTACCCCAGAGATGGAATACATTGCCTTGCGTGAAAACCAAAATATCGATGCCATCAAAAGTGAGTTGTTATTAAAACAGCATCCAGGGCAAAGTTTTGGTGCTAATTTACAAAAACGGATCACACCAGAATTTGTCCGTGACGAAGTAGCAAGAGGTCGCGCTATTATTCCTAACAACATTAATCACCCTGAATCCGAGCCGATGATTATTGGTCGTAACTTCTTAGTAAAAGTGAACGCCAATATTGGCAATTCGGCGGTGACGTCTTCTATTGAAGAAGAAGTAGAAAAGCTGGTCTGGTCGACACGCTGGGGGGCGGATACCGTGATGGATTTGTCGACTGGCAAAAACATTCATGAAACACGTGAATGGATTTTGCGTAACTCCCCTGTGCCAATCGGTACCGTCCCCATTTATCAAGCCCTAGAAAAAGTCGACGGCGTAGCAGAAGATCTGAACTGGAATGTGTTTCGCGATACTTTGATCGAGCAAGCGGAGCAAGGGGTGGATTACTTTACAATTCATGCTGGTGTTTTATTACGCTATGTGCCAATGACCGCGAAACGTCTGACAGGCATCGTGTCTCGTGGTGGTTCCATCATGGCGAAATGGTGTTTGGCGCACCATAAAGAGAGCTTCTTGTACGAACGCTTCCGTGAGATTTGTGAGCTGTGTGCAGCCTATGATGTGGCGTTGTCATTGGGGGATGGCCTGCGTCCTGGGTCGATCATGGACGCCAATGATGAGGCGCAAATGTCGGAGCTGCGCACCTTAGGAGAACTGACGAAAATAGCTTGGGAATACGATGTACAAGTAATGATCGAAGGGCCAGGGCACGTTCCAATGCAACTTATTAAAGAGAATATGACTGAGCAATTAGAACATTGTCATGAAGCACCGTTTTACACCTTAGGACCATTAACCCAAGACATTGCACCTGGCTATGATCACTTCACTTCAGGTATTGGTGCTGCGCAAATTGGTTGGTACGGCTGTGCCATGCTGTGCTACGTCACCCCCAAAGAACACCTTGGCTTACCGAATAAAGAAGATGTGAAAGAAGGTTTAATCACTTACAAAATTGCTGCCCATGCGGCGGATTTGGCAAAGGGGCATCCGGGTGCGCAAGTGCGTGATAATGCTTTGTCAAAAGCGCGTTTTGAATTTCGTTGGGAAGATCAGTTCAATCTGTCATTAGATCCTGAAACCGCTCGTTCATACCATGATGAAACGTTGCCGCAAGCTTCTGGCAAGGTGGCACACTTTTGTTCTATGTGTGGCCCGAAATTTTGCTCCATGAAAATCACCCAAGAAGTTCGTGACTATGCAAAAGGGTTAGAGAGCGAAAAAGCTTTAGAAGATTCACAGGCTATAGATGTCAGTGCTTTAGAAGTCAGTGATGCTGAAGCGGGTATGCAAAAAATGTCGGAACAATTCCGTGAGCTGGGCAGTGATGTCTATTTAACCACGGATAAGTTAACCACAGACAAGCTAACAGCTGATAAATCAAAAGAAAAATCACTGTAAGTGAAAGGAGGATTTATGTCGATAAAACCTCCTGTAGTCTGGTGTGTGGGCGGGTCGGATTCGTCCGCCCACGCAGGACTTCAAGCGGATTTGCGCACTGGGCAGGATTTGGACTGTCATGTGCAAACCATTGTCACTTGCATTACGGCGCAAAACTCCAAAGAGGTGCGTGCTGTTGAGCCAGTTTCTTTGGCTATGTTTGATGAGCAGTGGCAAACCTTACTCGACGATGTGCTGCCAGATGCCATTAAAGTGAGTTTGTTACCTTCAATTGATATTGTGGAGGCGTGCTCCAAATGGCTAAAACGAATAAAAACGGACTTTCCTGGCATTCAGGTCGTCTTTGACCCTGTGATGGCGGCGAGTAGTGAGTCGGGTAATCAACTACAACAAACGGACGCGGGGGCTAGTTTACTGGATCATATCCTACCTTATGCGGATGTGATAACGCCAAATCGGATGGAATTCTCGGCACTGACAGGTTTGTCTGCTGAGCTTGCCCCTAAGGATTTGCAAGCTGACATGGCAGTGTATTTTGCTACTTCTAAAAGTCGTTGGTTGTTGAAAGGGGGGCATGTCGGTGAGCTTAACAAGCAGAAAGAAGACCAAGCAACCGATTGGCTGGTGGATCGCGATACTATCGTTGGTTTCGCAGGCGAAAGACTCTCTGCACATAATACGCGTGGCACGGGTTGTACCTTATCGACGGCGCTGGCGAGTTTTATCGCCCATGGTTATGACCTACTGGATGCCATGACCATGGCAAAAGCCTACATAACGGGGGCGTTAAAAAGCGGTGTGCAAATTGGTGAAGGGGCTGGACCACTCGGTCGCTCTGGTTGGCCGTTACAAATTGACAATTTGCCGAGGATTGTCACGCCACATAAACCACTGATGTCTATTAGTCGGCCTTTTGCCGAGATGGATCTTAAAAAAATGGGCTTATACCCAGTGGTCGATTCGATTGCTTGGTTAGTATTAGTGCTTAAGCAAGGAGTGAAAATCGCTCAGCTGCGTATCAAAGACCCTGATGATGTCGACCTAGAACATAAAATCCAACAGGCGGTTGCCTTAGGCAAAGAATACGATGCTCAAGTCTTTATCAATGATTATTGGCAACAGGCGATTACTTATGGTGCTTATGGTGTTCATCTTGGTCAAGAAGATCTAGAACGGGCGGATTTGGCGAAAATCCAAGCGGCAGGTATGCGACTTGGTATCAGTACCCATGGCTACTATGAAATTGCCCGCGCCCAATCTATTCAGCCAAGCTATATCGCTTTGGGCCATATTTTTCCCACACAGACCAAAGACATGCCCTCTCAGCCGCAAGGCTTAACCCGATTAGGCCATTACGCGAGCTTATTAAAAGGCGTGTTTCCTACGGTGGCGATTGGTGGCATTAATGCAGAGCGTTTGCCTGCGGTTGTCCAAACAGGAGTGAACAGTGTCGCCTTAGTGACGGCCATTACCAAAGCAGCGGAACCAGAAGTCGCCACTCAGTCACTCATAACCTTGTTTGAGCAAAGTACTAGAGGTGAGCAATGAAGATTATGTTGAACGACGCACCTTATGAGTTTGCTGGGGAAACTCTCGAAGACTTAATCATTGAGTTGGATAAGAGTCAACAAGGCATTGCCATCGCGCTTAATCAGCAAGTAGTACCAAGAAGCTTGTGGTGCAGCACAGGGCTTGATGAACAGAGCCTTGTGTTTATTTTTGAATCCATTGCAGGGGGTTAATATGTCATCTTTATTGATTGCAGGGCACGAATTTCGCTCTCGACTTTTTACTGGCACGGGCAAGTACGCCAGTGCCAATGCCATGATGGACTCGATTACCGCCAGTGAAAGCGAACTGGTGACCTTGTCCTTGCGCCGTATGGATTTAAAACATCAAACGGACAATATTCTCCAACCCTTGCAAAAGAAGGGAATGAAACTGTTACCCAATACCTCTGGTGCACGCACCGCAAAAGAAGCGATTTTTGCGGCTGAATTGGCCAGAGAGGCATTAGAAACTAACTGGGTAAAGTTAGAAATTCATCCTGATCCACGTTATTTAATGCCGGATGGTATGGAGACATTATTGGCGGCAGAAGCGTTGATCAAAAAAGGCTTTGTGGTGATGCCTTATGTTCATGCTGACCCCGTATTGTGTAAACGGCTAGAAGAAATAGGGTGTCAGTGTGTGATGCCATTAGGTTCGCCCATTGGTTCTAATATGGGGTTAGCAAGTCGCCCATTTTTAGAAATCATTATTGAGCAAAGCCGTGTGCCAGTGATTGTCGATGCCGGCATTGGCGCGCCGTCAGATGCGGCGTTGGCTATGGAAATCGGAGCGGATGCGGTATTGGTTAATACCGCCATGGCCGTTGCTAATCAGCCTAGCAAAATGGCTAACGCCTTTCGTCTAGCCGTGGAAGCAGGGCGTATGGCCTATGAATCGGGGTTAGGTGAACGACGGATACAAGCGCAAGCGACTAGTCCACTGACGGATTTTATCGGAGCCTTGTCATGATAGATGGAGCCAGTCATAAAATTCGCTTATTAGAACAAAGTCCCGCAGTAGAAGGTCAGTTTAGCCATTTTGTGGAAAGTACAGACTGGCATGCCATGACGCAATGGCATCAAGAGAAAACCGAGCAAGATGTGTTGCGAGCCTTGAGCAAGAGCAAACTGAATGTGGAGGATTTTGCGGCTTTAATTTCTCCAGCAGCAGAGCCTTATTTACTGGAAATGGTGGCAAAAAGCGAACAGCTTACTTTGCAGCGTTTTGGCAAAACCTTAAGCTTATTCGCGCCTTTGTATTTGTCTAATACGTGTGCGAACGAATGCACTTACTGTGGATTTTCCATGAGTAATGCCATTAAGCGCCTGACGTTGAATGAATCTCAAGTAGAAAAAGAAATCGCGGCGATTAAGGACAAAGGTTTTGATCATATTTTGCTGGTGACTGGGGAAACCAATAAGGTCTCTATGCCGTATTTTGAACGAATGATTCCCTTGATCAAACCGCATTTTAGCCAGCTTTCCATGGAGGTGCAGCCACTTAACTCAGAGGAGTATAAGCGGCTGCAGACAATCGGTCTTGATGGTGTTCTGGTCTATCAAGAAACTTATCGTCGCAAGACGTATCTTGAACATCATTTGAGAGGTAACAAATCCAACTTCAATTATCGATTGGACGCGCCAGATCGCATTGGTCAAGCGGGTATTCATAAAATCGGTTTGGGTGTTTTGCTTGGGTTAGAAGATTGGCGTACGGATTCTATGATGATGGCGCATCATCTACGACACTTGCAAAAGCGTTATTGGCGCAGTCGTTTTAGTGTGGCGTTTCCACGTATTCGCCCTTGTGAAGGGGGCATAGTTCCTAAGTCAATTATTACTGATCGACAATTAGTGCAACTGATTGCTGCATGGCGCTTGTTTGATTGGGATCTGGAGATGAGTTTGTCAACGCGTGAGTCGCCAGAATTTCGTCACCATGCAGTGAGAATGGGCTTTACCACCATGAGCGCAGAGTCCAAAACCCAACCAGGTGGTTATGCTGAAGACGCTCAAGCAGCCCTTGAGCAATTTGAAATCAGTGACGAGCGGCCAGTGGCTGACATTATCGCTATGATACGCAGTCAGGGACGGGAAGTGGTCTGGAAAGATTGGGATCCTGCTCTTTCTTACGTATAAGCTGTTTCAAGTGCAATAAAAAGGACGGAGCGTCAGGCCATTCTTTGCCAATTCTAAGAATATGTTTAAGCGTACTTGGTTATTAGGAAAAATCCGTGAATGCGCATTTTTCCTTACATTCTCATGACAAGTTATGCATCTCGTTTCACTCTCTTTGATACTGTCTGACGCAAATTTAGACATAATGGATTCCAACAAAACAGGAAAGCGATAACTAAGGAGCCATTATGATGAAACGTAGAAAGGCGGGAATGCTAACCGTTATTGGGTTGAGTGCAGCCCTTATGACAGGAATGGCAACCAACGCTGTTGCGAGCTCTAAAGAGCCGGCAACTCAAGGTCACATCAGTGCGGCCCCAACCAGTGATCAAATTGCTGAAACAATGGCAAAACAACTCGGTTTGAGTAATGCCACTCGGGATAAACTGTCTAAGTTATTCAGTACCGATGGCAAGCAGATTCAGAATCTGCAAATGAAGTTGAATGAAAAACGTCGAGAATTGAATGCATTAAACCCAACTGAAAAGGGTTATATGAAAAAAGTGGACGCTCTGGCAGATCAAAGCGCAGATCTTACCAAGCAGTTGACCATCAAATACGCGAAAAGTCGTGCTGAGTTGTACTCTCTGCTAACACCTAAGCAGATCGAAAAGTTAGAGCACGGCGGTAGGCCAAAAGCCACAGCCAAATAAAGGAGTGATCGTCCTTAAACGATTGTCGTTGAGAGTGTTGCCCCAGCCGTCAAAAGCTGGGGCTTTTTTTTATGCTCAACAAATACTGAATTGAATGCCTTATACCGCGTTTTACTCTAAAATCGATTTATGTCTTTTGGTAGTTGTTTTGTTGTCTGTTTACAATCACATTCCTTTTTTATGGTGGAGTTTTGGAATGCCCAAGAAACGCTTTCATTCTCAGGAATATCTATCCATATCTAGAAAGGTGATGTTGTTAGGCGCTCTGTTTCTACTTGCCCACACGTCACTCACCCAAGCCTCAGCAATAACAAAACATTGTGACCTGTATTTTTCCAATGGCATCACGTTAAAAGCGGTTCCCACTGTTGAAACAGATGCACAGCGGCGAAAAGGCCTTTCTAATAGGAGAAGTGCAGGGGCTGGGATGTTGTTTGTCTACCCAAAAGCGGCGCCTCGCGCATTTTGGATGCATAACACACTGATCCCATTAACAGCTGGCTTTTTAGATGCCAATGGCGTGATTATTAACCTTGCTCATATGAAGCCTAATACCAATACGCTTCATAAATCCGCGCAACCGGCTAAAACCGTACTGGAACTTGGCGAAGGAGGCTTTAAAAAATATGGTTTGAAAAAAGGCGTACGGTTGGAAATGACGGTCTGTCTGCAAAAAGGATAATCGTTAATATCTTCAAGAGCCTAAAAAACACCAGCTCCTAAGGCAAACAAAACGCCCACAGAGCCTATGTTTGAAGGAATTGCCTGAGCTAACATGCAAGTCTTCCTCTTGAATAAAGAGAAAGACCTGCTGGAAGTTTTTAGCTTGCTATAGAGTTAAACAACTCAAAATAAGTGGGGAAGGTTTTCGATGTACAACCAGGGTCGTTGATGGTGACGGGAGTATCTGAAAAGGCCACCAAAGAGAAGCACATGGCAATGCGGTGGTCGTTGTAGGTGTCGATAGCCGCATGCTGTAGTTTTTCAACTGGTGTAACCGTAATGAAGTCTTCCCCTTCGATGACATCGGCGCCCAGTTTTTTCAGTTCAGTCGCCATGGCGTATAGACGGTCAGTTTCTTTGACACGCCAGTTATAAATATTGCGAATGGTGGTTGGGCCTTTAGCGAACAGAGCGGTGGTGGCGATGGTCATGGCAGCATCTGGAATGTGGTTCATGTCCATATCAATGCCATTTAGCTCGTTTCGTTCTGCTTCAATCCAGGTTGGACCGTAGGTGATGTTGGCCCCCATTTTCGCCAGTACATCAGCGAATTTAACATCGCCTTGTACGCTGTCTGCCCCTACGCCGTGAACTTTGATTTTTCCGCCTGCTATTGCAGCGGCGGCTAAAAAGTAAGACGCAGATGACGCGTCACCTTCGACCATGATTTCGCCAGGGCTTTGGTAAGTTTGTTGGCCTTTAACGATGAATGCTTGGTAGTTTTGGTTTTCCACTTCCACGCCAAATTGTTTCATGACATCTAAGGTGATGTCGATGTAAGGTTTGGAAACGAGCTCTCCGTCCACTTTTATGGTGAGGTCGTCTTTCGCCATCGGTGCGCTCATTAGAATAGCGGTTAGGAACTGGCTAGAGATATTGCCCTTGATGGATACTTCACCGCCAGATAAACCGTTTGCTTTAATGCAAAGTGGTGGGTAGTTTTTCTCGCCTTCATAAGTAATATCAACACCTAATGCTTGTAAAGCATCGACAAGATCGCCAATAGGGCGTTCATGCATGCGAGGTTCACCATGCAGGTGGAATTCGCCTTTGCCTAGGCACAATGCCGCTGTTAGTGGGCGCATGGCGGTTCCAGCATTGCCTAGGAATAAGTCTCCAAACTCGGCTTGGATTGGACCGCCAAGGCCTTCCAGAATACAAGTGGTGTCATTGTCTTCTAGAGAATAGGTGACGCCAAGTTTTGTGAGGCTTTCTAGCATGCGACGGATATCGTCGCTGTCGAGCAAATTCGTAATGCGTGTGGTGCCTTTTGCCAAAGTTGCCAACAATAGTATACGGTTAGAAAGGCTTTTCGAGCCGGGGATCTGGATGTCGCCATTGGCTTTGGAAAGGGGACCAAGTGTGATTGAGTTCATTTTTATGTCCGTTATATAGTCAGTATGTGTTTGTTGATGACGACTTGTTTAATAGGATTAAGCGTCATCATCAAAGTCGTCAATAATGGCACCGTTATTTAAAGCGGCCATGTCTAATTCATTGAGTGCTTGATAGGTATTTTCGATGTCTTCAATACGCTCATTGGCCTGATCGTAGTTTTCTTGATAGACGCTACTGGCGATCATGCTGATTAAGTTCATCACGCTGGCATAAGAGTCAAAGGCGGACACGCCACGAACCACACATGAAAAATGTAGGTCACTAATTTGTTGTGGGTTAGCGTCTGCATGATCGGTAATATAGATCAGTCGGCAGCCATTTTGACGCAACGTGATCATGTGGTTTTTTAGCCAAGCGGGTCTTCTCCGTACCCCCATGATGATAACGATGTCATCCTTGGAAAAGCTGACGATCTCTTCACCGAGAGTTTGCCCGGGTAAGGGTAATAGTTGCACATCGGGTCGACACTGAATCAGTTGCTGACGCAAGTGTAAGGCAAGGGCGTGGTTGTTTCGATAACCAATGATATAGACCCGGCTGGCTCGTGATATCCAGCGAATGGCCGTTTGGTAGTGTTTTGTATTAATGGACTCCAAGGTTCGGCGGATATTGTTTTGATCACAGTTAACATAATCCTGAAACAGATTCGATAACGGTTGATTATCAGGCTGTTTATCTGCAATCGGTGCGCCCCAACGACGAGCAGCGCGTACTTGCTTTTTGACTTCCGTGAAATCTTTATAGCCAAGACGTTGCAATAGACGAGTGACGGCTGACTTGGACACATCTGCCAATTTTGCAAGCTCTGTTGCAGAGTAGGTCGCAATGTCACCTTGATGATTCAAAATGCAGGCGGCTAGCTTTTGCTGAGTCGGTGAAAGTTGGTCGTATATTTGCTTGATTCTGTGTTCTATCGATTTATCAGACATTATTTAGATCGTGTTAGTTCGCGAGTAAGCAAATAATGAAGGAAAACAGGGCGTCAGGGAAGCCTTTCTAGCGTTTCTGTTCAGAATAGACGAATGAAACGGGGCGTTTATCAAAATAGGAAAGAAATTGAATGGGTTCATTAATTTTATTTTTGGTTATTATGAAACAAATGTATTATATTGGTTTACGCTGCATGATAAAACTGACCGTTAAAAGTAGTGAACTCTAGAATACCGATGCTCGCATATACCCTGTACGCTTGTCCTACTTTGTTCAGGGGGGCGTAGTGCATTGATCATGCTACACCCATTTTGCATTTTAATTTTTTGAATTTGCTTTGTTTATGGAATCGGCAAAGCCATAAGGAGTTGTTATGTCTCTCAGTCAAAAGCCATGGTATGGCGTTAACCTCGCTTCTGAACGTTTAGGAGCGAAAGCGTTATATGCCAATGATGATTTTTTTGCTCCTAAGGAACGCATGTTACAAGACAGTGATCCTGTTTTTATTCCTGGAAAATACGATGACAACGGAAAGTGGATGGATGGCTGGGAAACACGACGTAAGCGTGGGGAAGGGTATGATTATTGTATTGTGAAGTTAGCCGTACCTGGACGTTTGAATAAAATCGAATTAGATACGCGCCATTTTACGGGGAATTATGCGCCTGCTGCTTTGGTGGAGGCGTGCTTTAGCACCACAGAACCGAATGCTGACACTGTTTGGAGGCCAATTACAGATACCATAGCGTTAGCTGGTAATGACCAAAAATTGGTGGATATCGAGCACGATGAGGTATTTAGTCATATTCGCTTAAACATTTACCCAGATGGTGGGATTGCGCGTTTACGTGTGTTTGGTCAACCTGAGGTCGACTGGAGCACATTGGCAAATCGTTCAGTAGATCTATTGGCTCTAGAAGTGGGTGGCCGTGCGATTGCTACTAATGATGAACACTTTGGCACGATGCATAACCTGAATTTGCCCGGTAAAGGCATTAATATGGGAGATGGCTGGGAAACCCGCCGCCGTCGAGAGCCAGGTAATGATTGGGTGATTTTAGCCCTTGGTCATCGTGGTGAAATTGATCAAGTCGTCATTGATACTGCCTTTTTTAAAGGCAATTACGCTGCCGCTTGCTCTATTCAGGTTGCCGATATTCACAATCTACCAGACAGTACTTTACCTGCGCAAAGCCTTTACTGGAAAGAGTTGTTGCCAAAATCCGAACTGGGTGCAGACCAGGAGCATTTGTTTACAGATAGATTGAAAGAGGTCGGCCCCGTGACGCATTTAAGAGTGAATATTTATCCAGATGGTGGGATCAGTCGTATTCGAGTGATCGGTAAACCTGTTATCTGATTGGTCATCGTTTTGGGTCGTATAAAAAACATTCTGTACATCTATTTATAGAAGGATTTGCTATGCCTTTTGTGTTAGAGCCATTAACGGCTGAGGCGTTTGCTCCCTTTGGGGAAGTGATTGCTGCGACGGAGTCTGCCCATTCTTTTGCGATTAACGGTGGAACCACAGAGCGTTTTCACGATCTTGCTGCAGTTGAGGTGGATGGTGAAGCTCGTGGGGGCATTAGTATTTTTCGTGGGCAAGCCCGTGAGTTTCCCATTGCGATTCGCATGTTAGAGCGTCATCCAAAAGGGTCTCAGGCGTTTATGCCTTTACAAGGTCGTCCCTACTTAGTGGTGGTGGCGCCAAACGGCGCGAATGATGTGCCCAATCTCTCTCAAATTCGACTCTTTTATGCAACCGCCGAGCAAGGCGTGAATTATCGGTCAGGAACTTGGCATCATCCGTTATTGGCCTTGCAGGCGACGTCAGACTTTTTAGTCGTGGATCGCATTGGTGAGGGGCACAATTGTGATGAGTTTTTCTTTTCCGATGAGCAAGTCATGACCATTGAACAAAACTTGTTAGTTGAGTGTGATGGTTTAGAATGAGGAGATACTCAAACAAATAAGGGCACTTTTATGCGTCATCAATATCATCCTCTTGGGTTTGAAGGGTCTCGAATTGCGCAGGGTTTTTGGCGTTGCCATGAATGGGAGATGTCTGTTTCGGAACGTTTGGACTTTATTATGTCCTGTTTGGATTTAGGGGTAACCACTTTCGACCATGCAGACATTTATGGTGATTATCGTTGCGAAGGTTTGTTTGGCGAGGCCTTAGCGAAAAAGCCCGCGATGCGGGATAAGATGGAAATTGTCACTAAATGCGGGATTTTGCTACCGTCTGAGAGCCGCCCCGATATATCAGTACATCGTTATGATTACCGTGCCAAACACATACACGAAAGTGTGGATCGTTCTTTGGCTAATCTGCAGTGTGACTATATCGATACTCTACTATTGCACCGTCCGAGTCCATTAATGGATGCGGACGAGGTCGCTCAGGCGTTTGATCTATTGTTTACGCTTGGCAAGGTCAAGCATTTTGGCGTGTCTAATTTTACGCCTGCGCAATTTGATTTACTGCAATCACGCTTAGATGCCCCTTTGATTGTGAATCAAATTGAGCTGTCGCCTCTTTCTTTAGCACCTTTTGAAGACGGCACTTTGGATCATTTGCAGCAACACGCGGTTACGCCCATGGCTTGGTCTCCTTTAGCGGGAGGTGAACTGTTTCGTGGAAATGGGGATCGAGTTGTTCGAGTGAAAGAAGTGGTGTCAGATATCGCCAAATCGATGGGGGTAAACTTTGATCAAGTGGTGATCGCTTGGTTGTTACGTCATCCATCAGGTATTTGCCCTGTAATGGGCTCAGGTAAGATTGAACGTTTGGCTTCGGTTTGCCAAGCCGCCAATATTGTCTTAAGTGACGATGACTGGTTCAAGATTTGGATTACGTCGCAAGGTCATCCCGTTCCGTAACAAAATCTGCTAGTGGAGGGCTGTTGGCTCTTCACTGGCTTGCTGTTCATTGTTTGAGTTTATTCCCGTTTTTTTGTTGTCCTTTACTTCCCCTGCTTTGCTATAAAAACGTCTATTAGATGTTTGCCAGCATATGCCTAGTATAAATAATCAAAATAACCAAAAAAAAAGACAATATATGCACATTATTTGCTATAATGGCGCGTCGGTTATTTTCAGTCTGGGGGTAAGATTATGTGTAAGGTTTATAGGATAATACTCACTAGCTGTATGTTGTTATTGGTATCTGCAGCGCAAGCGATCACTTTACCAGATCCTCAGGGGAAGGTGATTTTAGTGATTGGCGGCAAGATTACCAATACTGGAAAGGATGGCAAAACCGTGCGGTTAGACCGTCAAATGTTGACAGACATAGGTATTGTGGAAAGTACCACCTCGACACCATGGGCGAAAAAGGAAGAGAACTATACCGGTCCATTGCTTCGCCAAGTATTAGAATACGTTGGAGCAAGGGGCGCGATTATGCGAGTACAGTGGCGTAATAAGCATAGTACCGTTTTGCCGATTAGTGATGCTTACAATTACAGCTTATTGCTGGCAATAGACGTGAACGGTAAGCCCGTTGATAGCCGAGAAAAAGGTCCATTGTTTCTCCTTTACCCAGTAGAGAAAATCCCTGGGTTGGATACGACAGCTCTGCAAAATCGCTCCCTGTCTCAAGTGGAAAGCATCATCGTTGAGTGAATTGAGCTGGGCTAACCACAACATTTTTTGAATTTTTTTCCAGATCCACAGGAACAAGGAACGTTCCGGCCAATGTTTTTTGGTTTAGCGCTTTTAGGGGCAATGGTTTTGACAAGTGACGCTGATTTGATGTCATGTTCCCCTGCAATATACAGCCACTGACTTCCTTCTTTTTTAAACCAAGACTTTTCGCTTAGTTCACCTTTGTGCGTGCCTTCTTGAAAGTAAGCACGAAAGGTCACTGTTCCAGTCTCGTCGCTGGTTTGTCCTTGTTCCGTTGCTAAAATCTCAAGCCGAGTCCAGTTGGTTAAAGCGTTACTGTTATCTTCTATTCCTATTTCACTCTCATCTTCGTTTTCTAGGCGCTGAGTGGCAAGGATATAATCCATTTTATTCAAGGCAAATGCTGCATAACGGGAGCGCATAAGAGCTTCTGCGGTAGGAGCGAAAGCTCTTCCACTATGATAAAGGCCGCAGCATTCAGGGTAGGGGATTGCACTGCCACAAGGGCAAGGGGTTGGGAGTGTCATTGATAGATCACCTTACATCGCCAAATAGTCAATAAGATGCGTATAATACCGCTTTATTTAATGGCTAACAGGAATTATTTGTGACCTCATCGGGACCAACTTCATTTTTCTGGTTTGATTTTGAAACCACAGGAACAGACCCCGCACGAGATAGGCCGATGCAATTTGCAGGCATCCGGACGGACTTGAATTTTCAACCCATTGGCGAGCCCATCATGCTGTATTGCCGCCTTTCAGAAGACGTCTTGCCACAGCCAGAAGCCTGTTTGCTAACTGGGATTACCCCGCAGGATGCAAACCGTGAAGGTTTGTGTGAAGCCGAATTTATGCAAGCAATTGAAGCCGAATTGTCTCAACCAGGCACCTGTGCTTTAGGCTATAACACCATTCGATTTGATGACGAAGTGGTACGTTATGGCTTTTATCGTAACTTCATTGATCCTTATGCCCGTGAGTGGCAAAACAATTGCTCACGTTGGGACATTATTGATCTGGTTCGCATGGCGTATGCAATGCGTCCAGAGGGCATCGTTTGGCCGAAAGACGAAGAAGGTCAGGTGTCTATGAAATTGGAAGCCTTAACGAAAGCCAATAACATTGCCCATGAGCAAGCCCACGATGCTTTGTCAGATGTGTATGGCACGATAGAGATGGCAAAACTGATACGGGACAAGCAACCTAAATTATTTCATTACTATCTAAAAATGCGTCAAAAGCACGAACTGCAGCAGTTCATTGATCCAGTTCGGATGAAACCTTTTTTGCATATTTCTGGGATGTTTGGTCAGGCGCGCAAATATACGGCCTTTGTGGTGCCACTTGCCGCGCATCCAACTAATAAAAATGGCGTGATTGTTTATGACTTAATGGCTGATGCTCAGCCGCTGGTGGATTTGTCTGTAGAAGAGATTCGTCACCGGGTTTTCACTTCCAAAGAAGCGCTTGGTGAGGTAGAACGGTTGCCACTCAAAGTGATTCATTACAATAAATCACCAGCGGTGGCACCGGCGACTTTTTTAAAAGACAAAACGGTTGTTGAACGTTTGGAGTTAGATGGCGATATTTGTCGTCGTAATTTGGCGTTACTGAAACAGCATTCTCATGTGGCGGCAAAAATACGTGATGTGTTTATGCAAGAAGAACGAGCAATACCCAATGATCCAGATTTGATGTTGTATTCAGGGGGCTTTTTCTCTAGGGACGATAAGGCGCGAATGGAAACCATACGCTTAACACCGCCTGAGGCGCTGAATGAATTGGAAATGTCGTTTGATGATCGTCGTTTACCTGAAATGCTGATGCGCTATATTGGTCGTAATTATCCTGAATATTTAAGCGAGCAACAACGTGGACAGTGGGAGGAATATCGTATGATTCGTTTAATGGAAAGTGATGGTGGGGGCTCGATTACTATGTCGTCCTTTTTTGAGTGTTTGAATAATCTTGCACAAACTGGTGATCTCAGTCCTGCTAAACAAATTATGTTGCAGGATCTTGCGGACTACGCACAAAGCATCTATCCCATTGGGTAAGTAGGGTAATCAAATCATGAGTGAACAACATAGAGGGACACATTGGCTGGTTGGTTTGGCGGCTTTTGTGATTATTATTGCTGGGTTAAAAACGGCATCGCAAATAGTGGTGCCGTTTATGTTGTCAGTATTTATTGCCATTATTTGTGCTCCTTTTATGGCCACACTGCGACGATATGGTTTGCCAACATGGCTGTCTATTTTGATTGTGGTATTGATTGTGTTAGTTGGCATTGGAAGTTTGGCCGCATTAGTGGGCTCTTCAATGGACAATTTGTCTGAGCAATTGCCAACCTATAAGCAGAACTTTGCAAAACAAATGGAAGTGCTTTTCTCCGGTCTTAATACTATTGGTATTCATATTTCTGATAGTCGTATCCAAGAGTATCTTGATCCGTCCTCTCTTATGAAGCTCTTCACCAAGGCGCTAACCAGTCTAGGTAGTGCCCTAACCAATATTATTTTGGTGATTATGACGGTTGTTTTTATTTTATTTGAAGTGGTTGAGTTACCCAAAAAATTAACCTTAGCCGTGTCCAACGCAGAAAAATCCTTAAGTGGGGTTCGTTCTTTTGTTGAATCGGTCAATCGTTATTTGGTTATTAAAACCCTAGTTAGTATTCTAACAGGAGTGATGATTGCTATTTGGCTGTGGGCGATAGGGGTGGACTTTCCTATTTTATGGGGCGTGTGTGCCTTTTTGCTGAATTTTGTCCCGAATATTGGTTCTATTATTGCGGCGGTGCCCGCTGTAATGTTGGCTTTTGTTCAGCTCGGAGCGTTTTCAGCAGGGTTAACAGCGGCGGGCTTTGCTGTCGTGAATTTAGTGGTTGGTAATGTGATTGAGCCGCGCTATATGGGGAAAGGATTGGGCTTATCCACGTTGGTTGTCTTTTTGTCACTATTACTTTGGGGGTGGGTATTTGGTCCTGTTGGTATGTTGTTATCCATCCCGCTGACCATTATCATGAAATTGGCTTTTGAAGCGAATCCACGGATGCATTGGCTAGCGGTTATGATCGACTCAAATACGTCGACAGCGGATACCAATAAAGATAAAGGTGAAAACAAATAAGGTAATCAAGGTCGGTTTATTACTACAACGACAAGCCCTTTACAAATTTGCTGTTCTTCCCTAGACGAAAAAACCAACTTGAAGGCAAACAAGTTGGTTTTCTTAGGCAAGCGAGCCGAACTCGACCTCCATTAGAAGTTAGCGATTTTCTTTAAATGACTGTGAGCGTCGTTCTCGTTGTCATTCAGTTGGTACTCATTCACGTCAGAAGCTAATTGATCCGCTTGACTGAGTAAACTTTCAGAGGCAGCAGCGGCTTCCTCCACCAACGCGGCGTTTTGCTGCGTCATTTCATCCATATTACTAACGGTTTTACTCACCTCATTCAGGGCGATGGATTGTTCCGATGAGGCATCGGCGATTTCGGTCATAATCTCATTTACTTGTTTGATAGCATTGACGATATTTTTCATCGTTTCACCGGATTCACTAACAAGCTCATTGCCGTTATTAATGTTATGGGCCGATTCCGAGATTAAATCTTTAATTTCTTTGGCGGCGTTGGCTGAGCGTTGTGCTAAGGATCTGACTTCCGACGCAACCACGGCAAACCCACGTCCTTGTTCTCCTGCGCGAGCTGCCTCAACGGCAGCATTTAATGCCAATATATTCGTCTGAAATGCTATACCATCGATCATGCCGATGATATCCGATATTTTTTGTGATGAGTTATTAATAGAAGACATAGTATTCACCACTTGCTCTATTAACTCTCCTCCTTTTGTTGCAATAGACACTGCGTTTGAGGTCAGTTCATTGGCCCGTTTTGCGTTCTTAGCATTCTGCGAAACCGTACTGGTCATTTCTTCCATGGTTGAGGAGGTTTCTTCTAAACTGGCTGCTTGTTGTTCAGTACGAACAGACAGGTCGCTATTTCCTGTGGAAATTTCACGTGCACTCACATGAACGGTTTCAGAGGCTTGACGTATTTGCACAATAATCTGCGTCATAGTATCGAAAAGCGAGTTAACCCCTTTGGAGATTGCCAACGTCCCTTCAAACTTGCCCTCAGTGGGAATTCTCTTTCTTAAATCTTTTCCTGAAGCGGCCTCAATAGCAGAATTGACCTGTTTAATGGTTTCTTGCAGTTGTTGTTCAGCAAGTACTTCCTTCGTGATATCGGTGGCAAACTTAACGACTTTGTATGGTTTGCCGGAAGAGTCACGAATAGGGCTGTAGTTTGCTTGAATCCAAACGACACTGCCATTTTTATGCACCCGAGGAAAACGTCCAACAAAATGCTTGCCTTGAGAGAGATCCTGCCAAAACTTTTTGTATTCGTCGCTTTTTTTGTAGTGAGAGTCTACAAACAAACTATGATGCTGGCCTCGGATTTCGCTGATCGAGTAACCTAATGTGTCTAGGAAATTTTTATTGGCATCAAGAATAGTGCCATCCAATTTGAATGCTATAACGGCTTGCGAAGCAGAAATTGCCGCTAACTGACTTTCATAATCGGCATTTTGATTCTTTTTATCAGTGATGTCTGTGGCATACTTAACGACTTTATACGGTTTTCCATTATCGTCAAAAATAGGGTTGTAGCTTGCTTCAATCCAAACAGGCTTGCCTTCTTTGGAGTAACGACAAAATTCACCTGCTTGGAACTCACCTTTTCCGATGTTATTCCAAAAGGTTTTATAGTCTTCACTGGCACGATATTGAGGATCAACAAAAATGCTGTGGTGCTTACCTTGTAGCTCTTCTAATGTATAACCAAGGACATTTAAAAAGTTTTCATTGGCAAAGAGAATGTTTCCTTTTAAATCAAACTCTATGATTGCTTGTGAACGAGATATGGCAGCTAATTGGCCTCGTAAATTAATTAGCTCGTCCTTATCAACAACGACTTTACTGTCGTCTACAGGTGTTGAAAACCAGTTTTTAAACATGATCTAAGCATCCTATCCTAATAGCGGTTTAGTTGGACTTTTTCTGTTTTTAAAACAGTGTAATTTTTTTGTTGCTCTTTGGTTGTGATAAAAAATTGATGCTAAATGCCTTATCCTAAGACTAGTAAAAAAAATCCAAAAATCCAAAAATCTTGAGAGAAATACGTTTCAATATGTAAACTCTTTTTTAATCAATGAATTAAGTGCTTTTTTGGCGCTTTCAAAGTCAATGGATTGCATAGCATTTCTGAGAACATTCACTTCGTCAAAGTGAAACTTTTCTAACTTCTTCTCAATATATTGATAGTGATCTAAAGAGCGTAAGTTACAATTCTCAACAAGGTTTAATAGAAAGACTAATTCTTCATCTAAATCCATTTCAGCTGTTTGGGGGCGCTGAGAGTCTGTGGGACGGGTTGCGTCTGATAATACCTGCGTCGCAAGTGAGATTTTGTTTGCATGGGAGGTTGTTTGAAAAGAAGAGACCGATGTCTGGTCGCTATTTTTTCCTTCGATTTGCTCAAAATAACATGAGATGCTGTCGTTAAACGCATAACAGAGTCGCTTTGTTTCACCTATCTTTTCTATTACAGAAGAAGGCAGAGGGGAGGGGAGACTTTTTAATTGAGTTTCTAAGTGATATGCGTGGGTTGATAGAGTCATAAAGCCAAATGTGGCAAACCCACCTTTTAAAATATGTAATCCTTTTGCTGTCTGATCGTTTATTTCTTCAAGATAGGTTACTGCGGTCATGATTTCTTTTTGAAAAGCGAATAACGCCATTTTATAGGTGTCAAATGAGTCTAAAAAACGCGATAGGGCAAGATCGAATGTTGAGTCACTAATATCAAATCCATTGCTTTTAAAGTGATTGATAAAATCCAGTTTATAGCTGAGTTCGTTATCCATTTTGTTACCCTTTAATTATTTGATAAATAAAACTTTTTCTATGGGTAGATTGCTTAGCGTCAAAAGGAGACGTGTTATGGTCTGTAGATTGGTATGCCATCAAGGGAGTGACAGTCAATGAGGTTGTTTGGGCCACTGATATTTTTTCACTCATCTTTATATCCATTAATGGCGACATAGGGATTCTTCACTATACTCATGATAAAAATAGGTGCTATTTTAGGATTGGACAAGGCCATAGAATGAAATTGATTACGAAAGAATTTGATCATACCCCGACCGTTCTTCTGGTTGATGACCAGCCTTCCGTTGCTTTTATTGTAAAAAAGATCTTAGAAGGCTATTGCGAGTTGCTCTACGCCTCCCATCTTAGTAAAGCCCATGAACTATTGCTAAAGAGCGAAGTCGATCTGGTGCTATTAGATATTGAGTTACAAGGAGAAACTGGCTGGGACTTCATCGAACAGCTTAAGGTTGTATACGAGTTGTCCGAGCTGCCTCCCATTATGTTCATTACCAGTCACACAGGTAGTGATATAGAAGAAAAGGCTTTAGAGCTTGGGGCCGCTGATTTTATTGTGAAGCCTATTGTCCCTGCCATTTTAAAATTGAGGGTCATGAACTTATTGAGAATTAAAGCACTTGATAGGCAAACTTTATTCTATAAAAATCAATTGGAAGATATTGTCGAGCATTCTGCACTAGTGATCTCCTTTTGGTCACCTGATTGGCAATGTTTGTACTTTCGGGACGGTGATAAGGAGTTGAGCGCACCTAACATACTGAAATTAGTTGATATTATTCCAGCATCGTTAGCGAGCCAAGTGATGCAAATCGGCACTGAAGAAGGATCTTATCGGGTCCAGACAAGCAGTGATATTGATGGTATCAGTGGCCTGACGATGACAATGCGGCACTCTAATATCTTTGGTGATTACATTTTTCTTTCATTCACACGTGCGTCAGAGACAGCTTGATGGTCAAGTTGTTGACTCAGTTATCTATTCGTGTCATGTGTCGGCAAACGAGTTGGCGAAATGCGCAAATACATCGACATTTATCGAAGTAAGTTTGTGAATTAAAATCGACTAGGTAAACTCTCTAAAACATAATGCAATTAGCATTTAAGCTAAGTCATTGCTTTGGAGGAATTTATGAACGGTTCATTTCAATCTCTTTTTGTTGATAATGTGTCTCGTCAGCATTATCAAGCCGATCCTGCTACAACGGAAAAGTCACATGTACAGGTCGTTATATGGCCAACTTTTTCCGGCCTGACACAGTTTGAAAAAGACATTGCTGATCAAATTGCAGCCTTCGGGTACTCTGCAACAGCTTTGGATCTCTATGGTACGAATACTCCTGAAAGCATGGAAGATAAGCGCTCCATCATGGGGGTCTTACTTTCTGAAGAGGCACCATTACATGATTTGCAACGCTCACTCGTGGAAACGGCTTGCCCAAATGCTTCTAGTAAAACCATTGTTCACGTTGGTTTTTGCTTAGGTGGACGTTTGTCTCTGGAAGCTGGGCTTCATTTGACTGGCAGTGCAGGGGCAGTAAGTTTTCATGGATTGATGAGTTTCTATCGCGGTGCCAAAGAAGACGTCAACCGAGATGTGAAAATTATGGTGCTAAATGGCTATGATGATCATTTAGTCAGTGATGAAGATTCACAGTCAGCGAAGCACTACTGGACAGAGTTAGGCATTGATTTCCAATTTATGGATTTTGGTAATACGATGCATTCTTTTATGTTGCCAAGTGCGAACAATCCAGACCATGGTAGTATGTACAACCCAACGGTTGCTAAGCGTGGCTACCATTATCTAGAGCATTTTTTGAGTGAGTTTTAAATCTATATTAAAACCGCTCCTATCCTAGCTAATACGATTAAATGCCCTCACTTGAGGGCATTTTTATATGGCGTCGGTTTTTTGCTGTTTTACCGTGGTCTTATTTTGTTATCCACGCACCGGTACGGGCCGATCAATTAGCGCTTCCCCTTTTTGGTTAAAAAGGTAGCAGTCTTGTTTATTGATACCGACCTCAACAGATTCACCATTCTTAGTTAAGTTCTGACCGCTGGCTTCGATGGTTAGTTTGTGGCCCTTATGTTCACCATATAGGAAAGTGGTGCCACCTAAATGCTCTGCAACATCGATTTTTACACTCAATGTAAAGTCGGCATTTTGTGTGGTTTCACTGACATGTTCCGGTCTCAGGCCCAGTTTTACATGGTCGTTTTTCGCGACCTTGACGCCATCCACTTCTAATTGGATGATTTGCCCTGCCACATCAATGGTGGCAAGATCGTTGCCATCGATTTCCAGTACTTTTGCATCTAAGAAGTTCATTTTTGGCGAACCAATAAAACCTGCGACAAACTCATTGGCGGGGTTATGGTAAAGCTCAAGTGGCGAACCAACCTGTTCGACTCTTCCGTCGCGTAATACGACAATTTTGTCGGCTAAGGTCATAGCTTCGACTTGATCGTGGGTGACGTAAATCATCGATGACTTTAATCGGTTATGCAGCTTAGCTATTTGAATGCGCATGTCGACGCGAAGCTCTGCATCCAAGTTAGATAGGGGTTCGTCAAAAAGAAACACATCCGGTTGTCGTACAATGGCGCGACCAATGGCAACCCGTTGACGTTGGCCTCCGGACAGCTGTTTGGGTTTGCGTTTAAGAAGTGGCTCCAGTTGCAGTATGCTGGCGGCATTGGCCACTTGCTTTTTGATTTGCTCAGGATCGCCTCCTGTCATGCGCAAACCAAAACTCATGTTTTCCTCGACAGTCATATGCGGATACAAGGCATAGGACTGGAATACCATGGCAACACCGCGATCAGCCGGAGCAACATGGTTCATGTTTTGTCCATTGATCTCTAGAGAGCCTTCGGTGATGTCTTCTAAGCCAGCAATTAAACGCAGTAGCGTTGATTTACCACATCCAGATGGACCAACAAAGACGACAAATTCACCATCTTCTAGGTCTAGATTGACTCCATGAATGGTTTCGATGTCATTAAAGCGTTTGATGACGTTTTTTAAAGTTATTGTTGCCATGAAATTACCTTACTGCTTGTCGGAGGCGATGGCCCCCATACGAGTGGAGACTTTCAAGCAAGCTTCTTTAACCAGTGCTTGAAAGTGTTGAAAACGCGCGTCATCGACTCGAAATTTCGGGGCGGTGATACTAAGCGCAGCGATGGGTTCGTTTAAATGATTAAAGATGACCGATGCGGCACATTGAATGCCTTCTTCATGCTCTTCTAAATCCAGTGAAATCTTACTCTCACGAATGTCGGCCAATCTGGCTTTTAGGTCGTCCGCATTGGTAATGGTGGTTGGTGTGTGACGAATAAAGGATTGCGCTTTTATTGCTTCATCTAGTTGATCCTCCTTTAGAAATGCCATCATGGCTTTTCCTACGCCAGTACAATAACCGGGGCCTTTTTTACCAACAGCCGAGAATAAGCGTAAGCTTTTTTGGCTTTCCAGTTTGTCAATGTAAATGACATCACCACGGTCTAACACGGCTAAGTGGATGGTTTCACCGGTTTCCTTCCATAGATGCTTCATTTGGTCTGCGGCGATATCTCTTACATCAATTTTTGACCAAGACAGATGAGCTAACTCTAATAAACCATACCCTGGATGGTAGGTTTGGGCGTCTTCATCGAAGCGTAATAAACCTTTATCGACAAGTGAGAGCAAAATACGATGAGCTGTTGCTTTAGGTAAATCTGCGCTTTCAACAATCTCGGCGAATCTTAGAGGTATCTCAGACATGCACACCTTCTGGAGCAAGCTTAGTGCTTTATCCAGAGAGGAGCCTCCGCTTTTGGTCTCCGATTTTGTCATGGTAGTTCTCCAAAAAGTAAGCTTAATAATCTTGATGTCTATATATGGAACTCGGTTCCATTATTTTTTTATTAAGTGTTGCAAAAAATGGAACTTTATTCCATTATTTTTTTAGGTGAGTTGTTCTGTCAAGAATGATGACCCTTTATTTTAATAAAAATAGTTATAACTCTAACAAAAATAGTAATAAAAATAAGAGGTGGGTTAGCATGCAGAAATTGCATCGCAAACAACAACAATGGATGCCGATTGCCTTCCTTGCACCGGCCGTCATTTTGTTTTCAGTGTACGTTATCTTCCCCATTGTTCAGAGTGTTTGGTTAAGCTTCTATCAATGGGATGGGCTTGGTGAAAAAATCTTTGTTGGCTTTGGTAATTATATTGAGTTGTTTCAGGATGATCAGTTCTGGACTGCATTTGTCAATAATATTTACTGGTTGATTTTTTTCATGCTAGCGCCACCTATTGGTTTATTGCTGGCGTTGTTTTTAAACCAAAAAATGATGGGCATTCGCTTTGTTAAGGCCATGTTCTTCTTTCCTTTCGTTATCTCCCAAGTGGTGGTTGGCTTAGTCTTTTCCTGGTTCTATGATCCGAGCTTTGGTCTGTTCAATAAATTCATTGAACTGTTTGGCTTTCAGCCGATTGCGGTCTTGTCGGATCCAAATGTGGTTACCTTTGGCATTATTGCAGCGGGATTGTGGCCGCAAATTGCCTATTGCATGATTTTGTATCTCACAGGGTTAAACAATCTTAACCCAGACCAAATTGAAGCGGCCCGCTTAGATGGTGCTTATGGCTGGAAAATGCTGCGTCATGTGATTCTTCCTCAGCTAAAGCCAGCGACGTTTATTGCTATTGTGGTTACTGTCATCGGTGCTTTACGAAGTTTCGATTTAGTGGCGACCATGACTTCTGGTGGACCATTTGGTAGCTCCAGTGTACTGGCTTACTTCATGTACGAACAGTCGATTTTCAATTATCGCGTGGGCTATGGCGCTGCTATTGCCACGGTCTTGTTCCTGATGATGGATATCTACATTGCCTACTTTCTATGGCGCATGCTGAAGAGTGAGAAAGCCTAATGTTTCCTACCCCAATCGAAAAAAGATCATTACCTTTTAATATTAGTTACCGTGTCGCGGTTTGGATTGCCTTAATTTTATGGCTCCTACCTTTGATTGCAGTGTTATTAACCTCAGCGCGTTCTACGGCGGATTTAAATGCGGGAAATTACTGGGGGATTCCCACCCAGTGGATGCTTGTTCAGAACTATGAGCAAGTCTTTACGCAAACCCCCATGCTGCGTTATTTATTAAACTCCATCATTATTACGGTGCCCGCTGTGATTGGCGCGGTGTCATTGTCGACATTAGCTGGATATTCCCTAGCGAAATTTAAGTTTCGTGGGCGTATGGGATTATTTGCGACTTTTATCGCTGGTAATTTTGTTCCCTTTCAAATTTTAATGATACCTGTACGAGATTTAACCATTCATATGGGCTTGTATGATACCGCCAGTGGTTTGATTTTATTCCATATTGCCTTCCAAACAGGGTTTTGTACCTTGTTTATGCGCAACTTCATCGTGGGCTTGCCTGATGAATTGATCGAAGCGGCAAGGGTGGAAGGGGTGAGTGAGTGGAAGATTTTCCGCCATATCGTCTTACCCTTGGTCAGGCCTGCGCTAGCAGCTTTGGCTGTGCTTATTTTTACCTTTGTTTGGAATGATTATTTTTGGGCCTTGGTCTTGGTGCAAAGCGATGATGTACGCCCGATTACCGCCGGTATCGCAGCCTTGAAAGGTCAGTGGATGGCATCCTGGCAGTTAATTTCGGCTGGCTCCATTGTTGCTGCATTGCCTCCGGTGATGTTGTTTTTTGCCATGCAACGACACTTTATTGCGGGTCTAACGCTCGGTGCAACGAAGGGGTAATGGTGATGAAAAATACACACGATATTGCTCTGTATCGTCAGGATAGACAGAATCAAACGTTGGTGATTGCTTGCCCACAAGATGGCGCGCCAGAATTGCTTTACTTTGGACGAGCTTTACCAAAAGACACTCACTTAAACAGTCTTTATTGGTCTCAGCAGCAAGCAACTCAGCAGGCATCCTTGGACGTACCCGCTTCAATGAGTTTGATTCCTGAAGCAGGCCGGGGTTGGTTGCAATCTCCAGGGGTAGAAGCCAGCGCAGTGGATCGGCCTGCTTGGGCAATGTGTTGGTCTCTGTCAAGCGTTCATCAGCAAGCGGATGGTTTTTTGATTGAGTTGGAAGATACTCGGGCTCAGCTTGCTGTGGCATTGTCTATTGGTTTGCAATCATCTGGGCTGTTACGGCAACAGCTGACACTGACGAATCAGGGACAAGCTAATATTACTGTTCATCGTCTTGCCTGCACCCTGCCAATTCCACCACATTTCACTCAGATGCTGAGTTTTTATGGCCGTTGGTGCCAAGAATTTCAGCAACAACGAAGTGAGTGGCAAAGTACCTGGTTGCAAGAGAACCGTCATGGTCGTAACTCTCATGCTAATTTTCCGAGTGTGATTCTTGGTGAGCAGGGTTTTAGTGAAGAACAGGGGGAGCTGATTGGCGCACACTTAGCGTGGAGTGGCAACCATCGGCTTAAAGCAGATTACACCATGGAAGGCCATCGGTATTTGCAAGCGGAGGCCCTCTATTTACCTGATGAGATCGTGCTAATTTCCAATCAATCGATCAGTACCCCAGAGTTATTAGCCAGTTACAGTCGTGCGGGACTCAATATGATGAGTCAGGTATTTCATCTGTATGCTAGGGAACGACTCGCGCTAAGCAAGCCCCGTCCGGTGCATATTAATACCTGGGAAGCTTTTTATTTTGACCATGACATAACGCGTTTAAAGGCCCTCGCTGATAGTGCTGCTCATGTTGGTGTTGAACGCTATATCTTAGACGATGGATGGTTTCGAGGGCGCAGTAATGATCAAGCAGCACTAGGGGATTGGTTTGTTGATCAGGAAAAATACCCTAACGGTCTGACGCCGTTAATCGATCATGTGAAAGGGCTGGGCATGGAGTTTGGTTTGTGGTTTGAGCCAGAAATGGTGAATCCCGATTCCGACCTTTATCGCTCCCATCCAGAGTGGGTTTTGCAACTGCCACAATACGATGCGGTTCTCGCTCGCCATCAACTGGTATTGAACTTAGCGAAACCAGAAGTGTATGACTACCTACGAGAACGCCTGTTTAGCTTATTAAAGGACTATCCAATTGATTACATTAAATGGGATATGAACCGAGATTACACCCAGCCAGGTGGTGAGATCCGACCACAAGCTTATGAACAGGTTGTTGCTTTGTATCGTCTGCTTAGCGAATTAAATACTGCGTTTCCAGACTTAGAAATTGAAAGTTGCTCATCCGGTGGCGCTCGCGTGGATTTCGGTATTTTGAACTTTACTAAGCGTTTCTGGGCATCTGACTGTAATGATGCTTTTGAGCGCCACAGTATTCAGCGAGGTTTTAGTTATTTTTTCCCGCCTGAAGTGATGGGCTCACACATCGGGCCGGATCAAAGTCATACCACAAATCGCATCCACGATGTGGCGTTTCGTGCAGGTACCGCCATGTTGGGGCATTTGGGTATTGAGTGGAATTTGTTGGATGCTAATGCTGAGCAAAAAGCGACTATTGCCCGTTGGATCTCTCATTATAAAGCCTATCGTTCAGTTCTGCATTCAGGCCGTAATTGGCGTTTACCCAGTGCCGATGGTCGAGCGCAAGCTCAGTGGGCGTTGAGCGAGGATGGTCAAGAGGGTCTATTGGTTTATAGCCAATTGACGATGCCGAAACAGGCGCAAACCTTACCCGTTCGTTTACCCGGGCTAGAAGCTGAGCAGAACTATCAAATTAGTGTATTGGAACACAGTCCATTACCTGGGCACTTGATGAAAGCTTTACCTGCGTGGTGGAAAAACGACCTTATTTTAAATGGCGCGACGTTAAGTCAATTAGGACTGCAACTACCAATATTGGATCCAGAATCCTTATTAATGCTGTCTATTCGCGCTGTATCCCGTTTGGAGGCTCAGTAAATGACCGATTCTACGAAAGACAAAAAGGATAGCCAACCAGTCAATGGCGAGAAAAAACCACTCCGTAGCCAACAATGGTATGGCAAGTTAGATAAGGACGGTTTTATTCATCGCAGCTGGATGAAAAATCAAGGTTTGCCAGACCACAGTTTTGATGGTCGTCCTGTGATTGGTATTTGCAATTCTTGGAGTGAGTTGACGCCTTGTAATGCCCACCTTCGTGAATTGGCTGAGTACGTAAAACGTGGTGTATGGGAGGCAGGAGGAGTGCCCCTTGAATTCCCGGTAATGTCCCTTGGCGAAACACAAATGAAACCCACCGCCATGTTGTTTCGTAATTTGATGAGTATGGACGTGGAAGAATCCATGCGCGCCTATGGAATGGACGGTGTGGTGCTTTTAGGTGGTTGTGACAAAACCACACCAGCGCAATTAATGGGCGCTTGCTCAGTGGATTTGCCGACCATTGTTGTCTCATCTGGCCCCATGTTAAACGGTAAATATCGAGGCAAAGACATTGGCTCTGGCACGGATGTGTGGAAATTCAGCGAAGCAGTTCGTGGTGGAAAAATGAGCCTAGATGAATTTATGAGAGCGGAATCCAGTATGTCTCGCTCCCGTGGTACCTGTATGACCATGGGCACTGCCTCGACCATGGCGTGTTTGGTGGAAGCACTGGGAATGTCCTTACCTGAAAATGGCACCTTGCCAGCTGTGGATGCGCGCCGTCAGGCATTGGCGCATTTAACTGGCGGTCGAATTGTTGAGATGGTCAAAGAAGATCTAAAACCCTCTGATATTTTGACGAAGGCGGCGTTTGAAAATGCCATTCGAGCCAATGCAGCCATTGGTGGCTCCACTAATGCAGTGGTGCACTTGCTCGCAATCGCCGGTCGTTTGGGAGTGAAACTGACTCTCGATGACTGGGATCGCATCGGTGCCGAGATGCCTTGTTTGGTGGACCTAATGCCATCGGGTCGCTTTTTAATGGAAGATTTTCATTATGCTGGTGGTTTTCCTGCGTTGATTCAACGTTTAAGTCACCTGTTTGATATGTCGGCCAATACGGTCTGTGGCGCAAGTTTAGGCGAAATCACCTCTGCTGCAGAGTGTTTCAACGATGAGGTGATTCGTCCCCTTGATAAACCGCTGAGAAGCAATGCAGGGATTGCTGTTTTGCGGGGAAATCTGTCACCGCAAGGGGCGATTATTAAACCCAGCGCAGCGACCCCCGAATTGTTACAGCACACAGGTAAAGCTGTGGTGTTTGAAAACATTGAGGACTACAAAGCTCGTATCGATTCTCCTGAGTTAGCGGTCGACAAAGATTCCATTCTTGTTCTGAAAGGTTGTGGGCCAAAAGGCTACCCAGGTATGCCAGAGGTCGGCAACATGGCATTGCCCAGTAAATTATTAGAACAAGGTGTCACGGACATGGTGCGTATTAGTGATGCGCGTATGAGTGGTACTGCGTTTGGTACGGTGGTTTTGCATGTAGCACCGGAGTCGACCATGGGCGGGCCATTGGCCTTGGTTCAAAATGGCGATGAAATTACGTTAGATGTGGCAGGTCGTGGTCTGCATCTGCATATCAGTGCGGAGGAAATGGCGAGTCGCAAAGCCGCATGGCAACCAGAAGAGAGCCAATATCACCGTGGTTATGCCAAGTTGTACATTGATCATGTAATGCAAGCGGATGAAGGTGCTGACTTGGATTTCTTAGTCGGCAATAGTGGCTCAAAAGTGAGTAGGGAGTCTCATTAATGTCAAACAATAAAAATAATAACCAGAACCATCTGAATTCGACTCAAGCTTATCCTCAGTACCCCAGTTTGTCGGGGCGTCATGCTTTGGTGACAGGGGGCGCATCGGGGATAGGTGAGGCATTGGTTCGTGCGTTGGCGCAACAAGGTTGCTTGGTGAGCTTTTTTGATATTGATCAAATCGCAGGCAAAACCTTGT
This sequence comes from Marinomonas spartinae, assembly GCF_016461715.1. Lineage (GTDB taxonomy): Bacteria > Pseudomonadota > Gammaproteobacteria > Pseudomonadales > Marinomonadaceae > Marinomonas > Marinomonas spartinae_A. Next base: position 323,977 of record NZ_JAEMUI010000002.1, read on the forward strand.
CGGAAGAGCTAAACGGCAAAGGGCTGAAAACACATTTTAGCAGAGTAGATTTAACGGACATTGAGACACTGAAAAGTACGATTATAGAGCGGATAGCCGATTGGGGAGCCATTCGTCTTCTCGTCAACAACGCCGCCAACGATCAGCGCCATAGTCTACAAGATTTTAGTTCAGAGCAGTTTGATCAATGTATGTCGGTCAATTTAAAGCCTCACTTCTTCACGGCTCAAGTGGTTGCTCCTGCCATGGCTGAAGCTGGGGGCGGTAGCATTATTAATATGAGTTCTAATTCTTGGATGTTGGGCTTGTCTGGTTACCCAGGTTATGTCACGGCCAAAGCCGGGATTTCTGGTTTAACCAAAGGCTTGGCTCGAGAACTTGGCGGGCAAAAAATTCGGGTTAATACGGTTTTACCGGGTTGGGTGATGACGGAAAAACAAAAGCGTCTTTGGCTGACTCCAGAAGCAGAAGCAGAACTAATGGTTCAGCAAGCTCTTAAGGAAAAAATTGAGCCAGAAGATGTGGCGGATCTAGTATTGTTTTTGGGGTCTGACAACAGTCGTATGATTTCAGGACAAAGTCTTGTTGTCGACGGAGGGCGTTTGTGATGACACAGACTCGTCCAGTGTTTGACTCAGATCCTTTTGTGCCTTTGTGTATCGCTGTGGATTGGGGAACGACCAATTTACGTGCTTTTCTAATGGATCAAACTGGACATATTCACGCCCAGAGAAGCAGTGATCGAGGCATGCTAACCCTCGATAGCGACGAGTTTGAATCTGTTTTACAGGATTTTTTAGGCGATTGGTTGCACCCTGATGTGCCTATTTATATGGCAGGCATGGTGGGCAGTCGTGGAGGCTGGCAAGAGGTACCTTACCAAGTTTGTCCTATGCAACTCGACACACTTGCTGATCACTTGTGTTGGCTTGATAGTCATTTGCCTTGTGAGGTAGCCATTGTACCAGGGCTTCAAGGGATTGGTATCAGTGGGCATTTCGATGTGATGCGCGGTGAGGAAACTCAGCTGTTAGGGGCGATGGATTGGCTGTATGAACAAGGTCAAGCGGATCAAGCTGTGTTGTGTTGTTTACCAGGCACCCATAGTAAATGGGTCCCCCTGTTGCAAGGGGAGGTAACTCAGTTTTCGACCAGTTTTTCGGGGGAAATGTTTGCGCGATTGAATAATGAATCCAGCTTGGTAAAGGGGCTACCTAAGCAGGATTCCCTGAATAAAGAAGGCTTTCAACAAGGTCTATTAGCCAGTCAGCAAGCGGGTGGCTTATTGCATCATCTATTTAGTGTTCGCAGTGACTCTGTTTGTGGACGTTTACCAGCAGAGCAGGTGCGAGATTATCTCTCCGGCATCATTATCGGTCACGATGTGAACGATATGTTGGCTGCGCAACCGAAACCTATCAGCAGCGTGTTGATTGTTGGTAGCGAACATCTCTGCGAACGATATCAAGTCGCCCTGTCGTTTCATCAAGTAGCTTCTCAATGTTTGGACGCCAGTGAAGCGAGTATTCGTGGTTTAACACGCTTGGCTCGCCAGCAAGTGCGTCAGGAGCAACAAATAGGAGAAAAGAAGTAATGAACACATCTTTTAATGAGTTAATGACTGAGTTTCCTATGGTTGCCATTTTACGAGGCATTAAACCAGAAGAAGTGGTTGAGCATACTCAAGTGTTAATTGATTCTGGTTTTCGATTGATCGAAGTGCCACTGAACTCGCCGGATGCCTTTACCAGCATTCGCTTATTGCAGCGTACTTTTGGTCAGCAGGCTTTGATTGGTGCGGGTACAGTTTTAACCATGACGCAATTGACAGAGCTGGTGGCTACGGGCGCTAAGTTGATGGTCTGCCCCCATACGGATGTGGAATTGATTAAGGCCGCGAAAGTCGCAGGCTTGTATGCCATGCCTGGCTTTTTTACGGCGAGTGAAGCTTTTGCCGCACTTCATGCGGGGGCGGATGCCGTTAAATTATTTCCAGCGGAAGCTTTACCCAACATAAATGTCGTGAAGGCATTGGGTGCGGTTATTCCTCAGGATGTTTGGTTATGTCCTGTTGGCGGTGTGACACCAGATAATGTACCAGACTATTTTGCTGTTGGTGCAAAAGGGTTTGGTCTGGGGTCGGCTTTATACAAAAAAGGTCAATCTGTTGAGGTGACTAAAGCTAATGCCGATGCCTTTGTGGCAGCTTGGAACGATTATAGACAGGCGTCTGCGTAAGTGACCAGAGAAGAAAAGGTCATAACAAGGAGAATAATAATGAAACAGATTAGTACCCAGCGTCATCAATTGGCAGAAGGGCCTTTTTGGAGTGAAGCGGAGCAAGCTTTGTATTGGGTCGACATTCCAGCCTGCCAAGTATGGTGTTGGCATCAAGAGGATGATCGATACGAGCATTGGACCTTGCCAAAGAAAGTGTCTGCGGTTTTCACCACACAAAGTGACCGGCTGTTAGTGGCAATGGCCGATGGTATTGCTTATTTGGATAAAACAACCGCAATGCTGGATTACCTGTGTGATTTGGACAGTGATCTTCCTGGTAATCGTAGCAATGATGCCAAATGCGATCCTGATGGTGTGTTGTGGGTAGGTACGATGGATGATTTAGAGCAACAAATGACAGGGCGGTTATGGAAAATCACGCCAGCAGGCAAGAAAACATTAATGCTGGAAAACCTTGGTATTAGCAACACGTTCGCTTGGGATGAAGGGCGTGGACGCTTGTACTTTGGTGACTCAATGACACGTCAAATTCACGCTTATCCTCACCCTGAGTTCTACGATGTACGAATGCAAAAGCCTTTTGTGGAAGTGAAAGAAGGGATCGGAAACGATGGTTCTTGTATTGATCTAGAAGGCTGTCTCTGGAATGCAAACTGGAATGGTTCTCGTATTGTGCGCTATAGCCCGGAAGGTGAGATGTTGCAGACTATAGAATTGCCTTTTGCCAAGCCGACCTCGTGTGTGTTTGGTGGGCCAGAAGGAAAAACCTTGTTTATCACATCCGCTAGCGTGGATACCCCCGCTGAGCAATTGGCAAATCAACCACTGTCAGGTCATGTGATAGCGATTGAAATGAATGTAGCTGGCGCGCCAAGTCAGCCATTTGCGGGAGCATAATATGAAGTTAGGCGTATGTTATTACCCGGAGCATTGGCCCAAAAGTCGTTGGCAGCACGACGCTCAAGAGATGCGAGAAATTGGTCTTGAGTATGTGCGTATTGGAGAGTTCAGCTGGAGTACCATTGAGCCTGAGCCCGGTGTGCTGCATTGGGAATGGTTAGATGAAGCATTAGATACCCTCCACCAACATGGTTTAAAAGTGATTTTAGGGACACCAACAGCGACCCCGCCGAAATGGCTGGTAGATCGTTATCCTTCTATGTTGGCAAAAGATGAACACGGCAGGGTTCGTCATTTCGGATCGCGTCGTCATTATACCTTTTCCAGCCTTGATTATCGGGACGAATGTCGGCGAATGGTAACCTTAATGGCTGAACGTTACGGCCAACATCCTGCGGTGGTGTCTTGGCAGACGGATAATGAATATGGTTGTCATGATACGGTGCTGAGTTACGCGGAAGCGGATTTAACGGCGTTTCGTCTCTGGTTAAAAGACAAATATGGCACCATCGATCGCTTAAATACTGCTTGGGGAAATGTCTTTTGGAGTATGGATTACCGTTCGTTTGAAGAGGTTGACTTACCGAATTTAACGGTGACAGAAGCCAACCCCTCCCATCGTTTGGATTTTCAGCGTTGTTGTTCTGATCAAGTGGTTGCGTTTAATAAGTTACAGGTGGACATTCTACGTCAGTATTCAAAAGGCCGTGATTTAGTGCATAACTACATGGGCTTTTTTACTGCTTTTGATCATCATAAAGTCGGTCAAGATTTGGATGTGGCAAGTTGGGATACCTATCCGTTGGGCTTTTTAGATCAAGAGGCCATCTATAGCCAAAAAGAAAAGCAGACTTACTTACGAGTAGGACACCCAGATTTTGGCGCTTTTCACCATGATCTATATCGTGGCTGTGGCAAAGGGCGTTTATGGATCATGGAGCAGCAACCAGGCCCGGTAAATTGGGCACCTCATAACCCGACCCCAGCTGAAGGGGCGGTACGACTATGGACTTGGGAGGCGTTCTCCCATGGTGCTGAACTGGTCTCTTATTTTCGCTGGCGACAAGCGCCATTTGGTCAAGAGCAAATGCATGCAGGTTTGCTACGTCCCGATGGTCAAGGGGCAGAAGCAGCCAAAGAAGTGGCTCAAGTAGCGCAAGAGGTGCGTGATTTATCACATGCGCTAGGGTTGAATGCCGAGGAATTAATGGCGTTACCTAAATCAGGTAATGTTGCCTTGATGTTTGATTATGATGCTTGTTGGTCACTGGATATTCAACCGCAGTCTCGTGCTTATCGTTATCTTTCTTGGTGTTATCGCGTTTATGAAGCGCTGCGTGAGTTAGGTTTGTCGGTTGATATTGTTTCTAACCAAGTAGCTTTAGATACCTATCCGTTACTCGTACTTCCCGCTCAGGCGCATATTTCTAAAGACCTGCAAGCAAGACTAAATAGCTATCAAGGGGTGTTATTAGCGGGGCCGCGTACGGGTAGTAAGACGGATACGTATCAGATTCCTGAAAATCTAGCGCCAGGGCCGCTGGCGAACTTATTGCCATTGACGGTCGAGCGGGTCGACGCTTTACCAGACCATACCAAGCCACCAGTCTTTGGCCTTTGGGGGGAGGGCTCGCTGTGTCATTGGCATGAACAAATTTCCACGGATTTACCTTGCTTGTTAAAAGACGAGGCGGGCAAGCCTGTTTTAGTGGGTCATAATAAACATTTCTATCTTGGATCCTGTCTTGAGAAGCCTTTGCTTAAAGCGAGCCTTGCTAAATTGTGTGAAAAAGCGGGATTGGCAAGTGAATATCTGCCATTAGGAGTGCGTGTTCGAGAGCGAGGCAAATTGATGTTTGCCTTTAACTACGGCCCACAAACAGCTCACTATCGACCTAATAATGCGCAGTGTCTGCTTGGCGGTGAGGCGTTACCACCTGCTGGGGTCGCTATTTGGCAGCGTGAATGAACGGATAATCAATAAAACTGGTTTCCATTAATAACAACAAAAAGAGGATGTATCATATGAAAAAACTATCTTTGTTTTGCATAGGGGCCCTGGCGTCTGTCGCGGCTTCTTTATCCTATGCAGGGACCTTGGTGATCAATTCGGATCAGGCGGATCCTGCGCCGAAGAAAGCCTTTGCGGAAGTGATTAAAAAGTTTGAAGCGGAAAATCCCGATATTAAGGTCCAGTATAATCTCTATGATAAAGAGGGTTATAAAACTGCTATTCGTAACTGGTTGGTGACCAGTCCGCCAGATGTGGTGTTTTGGTATGCTGGTAACCGAATGAAGACCTTTGTGAAGAAGGGTTTGTTTGAAGATGTCAGTGGCATGTGGAAAAAAGAAGGCCTTAAAAAATTGATGCCCTCTGCCGTCAGAGCTATGACGGTCAATGATAAACAGTATGGTATTCCTTACACTTATTATCAATGGGGGATTTATTATCGAAAAGATATTTTTGCGAAATTAGGCTTAAAAGTCCCTAAGACCTGGAAAGAATTTTTAGCCGTCAATGCTAAATTGAAAGCCAATGATATTACACCAATTACTATAGGAACCAAGTACTTGTGGCCTGCAGCTGGTTGGTTTGACTATCTCGATTTGCGTATTAATGGCTTGAAATTTCATATGGATTTGATGGATGGAAAAATTGCCTATACAGACCCGCGCGTGAGAAAAGTATTTGAGTACTGGGATCAGTTGGTAAAACCGGGTTACTTCTTGAAGAATAATGCATCTTACTCATGGCAAGAGGCACAGCCGTTCTTGTATAACGGTAAAGCAGCAATGTATTTAATTGGGAATTTTATTACACCCAACTTCCCAAAAAATCTTGAAAATAAAATGGGCTTCTTCCCATTCCCAACCATTAATCCTAAAGTACCTGACGCGGAAGAAGCGCCAATGGATACTGTTAATATACCGAGTAAAGCGAAAAACAAAAAAGACGCGCGGAAATTTTTAGAGTTTATGGCGCGTGCTAGCACTCAGACACTGGTTAATGCTGCGTTACTGCAGATCCCTACCAATAAAGATGCCCATGCACCTAATGATGTATTCTTAAAGGAAGGGGAGAAAATTCTCAAAGCGGCTTCTGGCACCTCACAATTTTATGACCGTGATACCGATCCGGCAATGGCGCGAGAAGGTATGAAAGGGTTTCAAGAGTTTATGATGGAGCCAAATCGTCTTGATTCGATTTTGAAACGTTTGGAGCGAGTCAGAGAGCGTGTGTTTAAAGTGCAAAATTAGTACTTGTCTGATGTGTAAAACAAAAAACCACTAGGCATTCTGAAGAGATCCCCATTCATTGGACCATCCAATGACTGGGGATCTTTTTATGCATCATATACGTGCGGTTTGATGAACAACACGTTTCTCTAAAAGTATAGTTTTTATAAATATTGTGTAATTAGATTGCATTGAATGGTTGATGCATATTTTGGTTATGATATATCATAACGTTTTTAAAATGCTTCTAAAGGACTCATTGCCTGCTCTGGGCGATGTAATACCTATTTTTATAGTAAGGATGATAAATAATGCAAAGTTTTCTGCGTCTTTTTGGGCGACCGACAAGGTTCTTTTTACTGTTAAGTCTCTTCATCACAATGACCGCTTCTGCGGTAGCCGCCGACAACCCAACACCAACCTCACAGAATACGCTTTCTATCAGTGGCCCATTTGAGTTTACGAGTCTAGACCCCTCTAAAAATGGCTACATCTACACTCGTATGCAAGTGTTAGAAACCTTGTTAGGCGTCGATAATCAAGGTCATTTGATTCCGGAATTAGCCACCAAATGGCAGGTGAGTGATGATGGCCTAGCGTGGCGTTTTACGCTCAGAAAGGGGGTGGTTTTTCATGACGGGCAACCTCTAGATGCGAATGCCGTTGTGAAGAGTTTATCGATCGCTATGGGTAAGCATGGCACTCTAGCAAGGGCACCTATAAGTAACATTCATGCTGTGAGCGAGGACGAAGTTGAGATACAGCTTACTCGACCTTACACCTTATTAGGGGCTGTGTTAGCAAATTACGCTAATAGCATTCTGTCGCCAGATAGCTATGGGAGGAAGGGTAATGTCTTAGCTATGTCAGGTACTGGGCCTTATGAGCTTTTCCAATACGCGCCGCCCCATAAGCTGGTGGTGAAACAGTTTGCTGGTTATTGGGGGAAGAAGGCGAGCATTCCTTTTGCGAGCTATTTGACGGGGCATCGCGCAGAAAGTCGTGTGCTGCAAGCACGAAGTGGTCAGGCAGACATTGTGTTTGGTGTCGATCCGGCAAGTATTCCTATGCTGCAGCGTCTTCCTAATGTGTCTGTATTTGATGACGCTCTGCCACGGACCATTGTTTTAAAGCTGAATAGTGGCTATCCATCTCTTAATGATGTTCGTGCTCGACAAGCTCTGAGTTTGGCCATTAATCGTCGCGGCATTGCGAATGCAGTGCTTCGTTCTCCTGGATCACAAACCGAACAATTATTACCCGCCTCATTTGCCGACTGGCATTTACCCAATATCAAAGCACCTGAACAGCCAGTCGTGAAAGCGCAAAAACTGTTGGCATCATTAGGCTGGCATCTTAATCAAGATGGTGTTTTAGAGCGCGATGGTAAGCCTTTTGAGTTGACGTTAATTACTTATGCGGATCGCCCTGAGCTGATCACCGTTGCCACCGCCATTCAAGCTCAGTGGGCGAGAATTGGCGTGAAGTTAAAGGTGAATATGAGTAACTCTAGTGCGATCCCCGCTGGTCATCAAGATGGATCTTTGCAAGTCGCCTTGATGGCGCGTAACTATGGTTTTGTTCCTGATCCGTTAGGGGTGATGTTAAGTGATTATGGCCGCACTGGCGGCGATTGGGGCGCGATGAATTGGAATGACGAATCGGTTGATCGAGACCTTGCAACATTGCAATCAGTAACGGATAAGAAAGTCCGCCACCAATTAGCACAGCATGTTGCTCAGGTCATTTACCAAGATCGGCCAGTGATTCCTGTGACATTTTATAAGCAACATACTGCGGTAAATAGTCGGGTAAAAGGTTTTCACTTTGATCCTTTCGAGCGTACTTTTTATCTAAATGACATGGTGTTTGTTTCACGATGAAAAAAATATTCTTTCCTCGGCTGTTTCAATTATTGTCCGTGATTTGGGGGGTAGGAACGCTGACTTTTATCTTGATGCGAGCTTTGCCGGGCGACATGGCCTACCGGATCGCCGCTAGTCGTTATGGACAAGATAATGTGAGCAGTGACGCTGCGGATTTGGTTCGTCAGGAACTGAATTTGGATCAAGGAGCCGTTGTTACGTATTTTTCTTGGCTGAAAGAATTGCTGCAAGGTAACTTAGGGCGCTCTTTAGTCAGTGATGAGCCAGTGTGGCAAATATTGCAGCATATGCTAGGACACTCTTTGCTGTTGGCCTCAGTGGCACTGTTCTTATCCTTCTTTATTGCCATTCCCTTAGGTTTATTGGGTGCGACTTTTGGTAAAAAGGTCGATCAGGGTATCGTGGTATTTTCGACGACAATAAGGGCTATGCCAGTGTTTGTGGTGGGGTTAATTTTTATTCTGGTGTTTTCTATTCATTGGAATTGGTTGCCTGTGGCAGGGTTTGGCTCGCCAGAACATATCGTATTGCCTGCGCTAAGTCTGGCTTTTACCTTGGCCGCTATCTCTAATCGTGTCGTGAGAAACGCAGCCATTAAGGCTTTTTACGCGCCTTTTTATCGTTTTGCTCAGATCAAAGGTTTGTCGTCAGGCCGGACTTTTTTGCGTCATGGTTCGCGTCATATTGCCTTACCTGTGGTGGCCTTTTTAGGCATCCAGCTGGTGGGGATGATCGAAGGGATTGTGATGATTGAATCCTTGTTTTCTTGGCCCGGAATTGGTCACGGTTTGGCTCATGCGATTTTTGCCCGTGATATTCCGGTAATTCAAGGTGCCGCCTTGTTAATGGGGATTTTGTTTGTGGTGTTGAATACCCTTGTTGATCTTGTTTGTTATCGATTAGATCCGCGAGCGAGGAGGCAAGCATGATGGTGTCATTGTTAAAACATGCCACATTTGGACAAAAGTGTGGTGGGCTTCTATTACTTGTGCTGTTGGCTTTTGCACTATTCGGCAATGGCCTAGCCCCCAACGATGGTGCTTATCAGGATTTAGATGCCATTCTAGCGCCTCCTAGCGAGACTCATTGGTTAGGAACGGATCACTTTGGACGTAGCATGGTAGCGCGAATGGCAGATGCGATTCGTTTATCCTTTATGCTAGGGGTGCTGTGTGTCGTAACGTCTTCGATCATTGGTGTATCTCTTGGTGTGTGGGCTGCTTGGTCGGGGAAAAAAGTTGATGCGGTGCTCAATGTTTTTGTGAATATCCTATTAGCTTTACCCGGACTTGTCATTGTCTTGCTATTCGCAGCTATTGTTCCAGGGTCGTTTTTTGTTCTGTATTTGGCTATATCATTGGTTCAATGGGTTGAATATTTTCGTGTTGTACGAGCCGTTACGAAAACGACAGTAGATTCCCCTGCTATGCAATCTTCACAGATGATGGGCTTTGGTCGTTGGTACCTGTTTAAACGACACATTTGGCCTGCTATCGCCCCTTCTGTATTCACACTAGCGACCTTTGGTTGTGCCACGGCCATTTTAACCATGGCGTCTCTGGGTTTTGTGTATGTTGGTATGCAGCCGCCTTTAGCGGAGTTGGGATTGATGATGGTGGAGTTGTTTCCTTATTACTCTGATGCACCTTGGCTACTCGCTGAACCGCTTATTGCCATCGCTTTGTTGGTACTGGGTTTTCATTTATTAGGAAGGAAATCATCATGAATCCTCTTATTTCAGTGGATCAACTAAGTGTCTACTCAAAGGCGAGTTGTTTAGTCTCTCCGTTAACTTTTAACTTACACCAAGATCGCCCTTTGACAATCCTTGGCCAAACTGGCTCCGGAAAAAGTTTGTTGGCTCAGGCGATCATGGGGCTTTTGCCGGATTCACTCAGAATTAAAGGTAAGGTGAGTATTTTTGCAAAGACCCTGACGAAACAAGAATGCCGTGCTATGTGGGGAAAAGAATTAGTGATGTTGCCCCAAGAACCATGGCATGCCCTTGATCCATTAATGACCAGTCTGAGACAGGTCCGTGATGTATATCAATGGGTTGTGGGCCAAACAGAACACACCGCAAACAGTAGTGCAATGAAAGCATTGACGTCTCTTGGTTTGGACAAGAGCGCGGATAAGCTGCCAGGTGAATTATCGGGTGGTATGGCCCAGCGCCTAGCGATTGTTGCTGCGACAGCGGGTGGTGCTTCATTGATCCTAGCAGACGAACCGACTAAAGGGCTGGACGTTAGTCGCCGGGAAGAAGTCATTCGCCTTCTACAGGATAAATCACAGGGGGGCGGTTTATTAACCATTACCCATGATGTTCATGTTGCTAAGCAACTGGGCGGTGACATCATGGTGATCAAAGATGGGCAACTGGTGGAGTCGGGTACAGTCGAGCAGGTGCTTTCTAATCCACAAGCTGAATACACTAAATTATTATTGCAGGCTCAGCCGAGTGAGTGGCCTATAGTAGATCGTGACCCGGGCTATTTTGCTAAGTCCGATAGGATAATGCAGACAGAGGCGCTTCGCCTAGTACGTGGCGGTAAAACGATCATTGAGGATTTGTCGTTTACTATCGCAAAAGGCGAAGTGGTGGGGGTGGTAGGTGATAGTGGCTGCGGTAAGAGCTCATTAGGTGATGCGTTGCTTGGGCTGTTGCCATTAGAGGCTGGATCTATTGAGCGTTTTGACAAAAAAGCAAAACCACATCAATGGCTGAAGTTGTATCAAGATCCTCCGTCAGCCTTTACTGGGAGTGTTTCGCTGGCGACGTTATTAGATGACTTAGTTAGTTTGCATGGGGTAGATCAAGCGCGAATTAGACCGCTTATGACTCGATTGAGCCTGTCGCAAGAAATATTAGAGCGGACTTGTCTTGAGGTGTCTGGAGGAGAATTGCAGCGCTTTGCGATTCTACGAGCTTTGTTGCTAGACCCTGTCTTTTTATTTGCGGATGAGCCTACTTCACGATTGGATCCGATTACCGCAAAAGAAGTGACCATGTTGTTGGTGGAATTAGCAAGGGAGCAAGACTGTAGTGTGCTATTAGTGAGTCATGATCCTGATATGATTCGACACACTTGTGATCAGGTAATTGACTTGTCTTAGTGAATGGGCTGACTTCGTTGAAAAAAAATCCCCGTCTCGTGCGGGGATTTTTATGTATAAACGAATAATACAGCGTCTTAGAATTTATAAGATACGTCGATATATTGACCAAAACCAGTAGACTTAAGGGCATCAGAGTTTTTAATGCCATAAACATTATTGAAGTATTTCAAGCCGTAACCTACTGCATAACGCTTAGAATGCCAGTAAATACCGTTGAAGTTATCAAACCCTGTACTTGAGGTTGCATAGCCTTTATCTGTTTTCATGCCGAATTGGTAATCAAAGTAACCTTGGTAGGCGATAAAAGAGCCATTATCAAACGTCATGAAGGGTTTGAACCAGTTTGCGGATAATTGGTAACCATTCCAATCTTGGCGATGGTCTGTGCTATCGTAAAGAGCGTATAGATTTACCCCAGTCTTACCTAGCCAAGGGATTTCGATATCGGAGCCTAAACCAATGAAGTTGTTATTTACTGCATATTTACCAGAACCACCATCCATACTGAATAGTGTTGCAATGTAAAGCTCTTTCACAGGACCAAAAGACAGGTCTTTGCCAGTAATTGCATCCAAAGAGAAACGCGGTGCAATTTTCAAGAAGAGTTTATCTTGACCGTATTTATCGCTGCTTGTGCTGTTGGTCAGGTTGAATACATCAATGTATCCGTAAAGATCAACAATACCTGAACGTCCACCAAATTCCATTTCCATGTAGTCATGGCTGTTTTTACCTGGTAGCTCTTTTGATGCATACATCAGGTTGAACTGCTTCCAAGAGTAGTCATTTTTATGAATATTATCAGAATAATCGGCGGCAAGAGTTGTCGTTGCTGCGGCAGCTAACCCTAGTCCTAAAAGTAGTTTACGCATTAGCGTCTCCATGAGTGCAATAGTGAGCGGTGTTTAAAATATAACCAATTAGTCAATATTATGACTGAAATGCGAATATTACATGATTTTTTTTTGATTACAATGGGTTTTTGATGAAGAAAATGTGTGCACCTAAATGGTTCATTTATGAGTTCTCTTGCACCAAGTGAGCGTTATAATCAATTGTGAAATTTTATTAACTTTCAATGTGTTAACTGTTTTGGTTGACATCATAAGGTCTTCTGAAATATTGCTGTGCACAACCAGTAAAGAAGAAAGAGTGGTAACAAGTGGGTCATAGTAGAAGGCTAGCTATCCTATATAAGAGAGTAATAAAGAGGCATGTGTTTTATTTATAGAGGGGGTATGGTCTAATTTTGACTTATCACATTCTCTTTGACTAAGCAGGAATTATGTCTTTGAAATTACCCCTTATTGTAATGACCACCGCCCTTGTTTTTTCCTCTTCTAGTGTGTTTGCTACGAAAGATGACTGCACTCCGAAATTAAATCTATACTTGCAAGGTATCCATGACACGGTGAGTTCTAAATATGTATCTGAAAGACAAAAAGAAGTTGCTCAGAAAATTTTAGAAAAAGTGAAAGCGAATCGTGACAAGATGGGGGATTGTGCCTTGTTGGATAAGCTGCTGCCCTAGGGAGTGGATTGTTAAGGAGCAATAAGCTCACCTTATACTGATTTGCTGTAAAGCTACATTATGAAAAGGTATTTTTATTTATGTTAGGTTCTTTGACTGCTTTACAGCAAATAGACAGTGCCAAACAGTCGTTAATTGCGACTCTTTCTGTTGTCGATAGGCTGTTTGCTTGCTCTTATACTGGGTTAATTTTTCAGGATGATTGCTTACTGTCTAGTGAGCAAAATAAAGAGCATTTTTTGTCGCTCGCCCAGCCAATTCGTCATCATTTCACGGTGGATCGTTTAGCTATCGAAAAAATCGTCGACATAGAGGATTTGCCTGATTTTCTACAGCATGCATCGTTAATACAGTTTTTAACTCAAGGCTCTGTGTTAATAGAGCGGGTTTGTTTAGGTAATCAGACAAGTTTCCTATTGTGTATTGTGAGTCTGGATACTTCTTTATCATTCGATCAAGCATTTTTCGATTCACTTTCCTCCATTGTGAGTATTTTTACGGGCCTACTGAACAATCAAACTGTCGGCAAACCGACTTCTTCGTTCAATAAGAGAGATCAAGGCGCTATTTCTCTGGCTCATAATGAGCATGACTATATCGCTTTATGCAATATGTCTCCTGACTTTCTCGCCGCTTATGATAACGATCTAAAGTGTGTATATGCTAACAAAGCCCATGAAAGAGTTTTAAAAAAACGAAGTTTTGATGTTGTCGGTCTAACTGTTAAAGAGTTGATGGGGGAGGGTTGTTACCAGTTTATTGAAGGGAGAGTATCGGATGCCTTGGCGGGTAATGAATCGAATTTTGAATATAGTTCCTATCATGGTTTTAATAAAGAAAAGGTCACTATTAAAGTTAAAATAGTGCCTCGCTATATAAAAAATAAACAGGATGGTTTTTATTTATTCTCTCAAAATATTACAGTATTAAGGCGTACACAGACGACGTTAAGAGCGCTGCACAGTGTTACGAATAATGAGTCGTTGTCTACGGATGAAAAAATACAGAAAATGTTGGAGATAGGGTGCGAACAATATGCTTTGCCCCTTGGTGTTGTGAGCCATGTTGAAGGGGGAAAGTACACGATACAGTATTGCCAATCTCCTAATAATGAACTGTCGGCTGGCATGGTGTTTGATTTGCAAGAAACCTACTGTGTATATACGCTTAATAGTGAGGAGCCAACATATTTTCATAATAATAAAAAACACATTAAACCGCCTTCTTATTATCAATATTTCGTTTTAGAAGCCTACATAGGTATTGTTATTAGGGTTGGTGGTGAGGTATGGGGAACGTTAAATTTTTCTAGCACTTATCCTAAAGATGTACCTTACGAAGAGGATGAGATCGAACTCATCAAATTATTAGGACAATGGATAGGCTATGAGATCTACAGAAACCGAGCGCTTGAAAGCCTAAAAGAGTCAGAATATCGCAATCGCCTATTATTGGATTCTCTCCAGGAAGGGGTGCTGGGCTTAGACTCTGATGGTAATATCTCTTTTGCCAATTCAGCAGCCTGTCGCTTAACTCAGTACAGTCAACATGAGTTGTTGGGCCAACACCACCATGCCTTTTTACATCATACCGCTCCCGATGGGACGCCCAATTTAGTAGAAAATTGTTCCGTCCGAAATACGTTAGAAACAGGGGTAAGCTCCCATTCAGACAATGAATTTATTTGGGGTAAGCAGGGGCCTTTTGCTGTCGAGTTCAGTTGTGTTTCTTTAAAAAGAAATGATCATGAAGTTGGTGGGGCGGTGATTACTTTTCAGGATAAGACAAAACAAATAGAGTCGGAAACCGTTATTTTAGAACAGAAGCTAATTTTCGAATCTTTGTTTATGGATGCTCCTACAGCGATTGCTTTCTATGATAATACAAGAACCATTCGGATGATAAACCCTGCTTTTTCTAGGCTGTTTGGCTATTTGGAAGAGGAGATTATTGGCTGTTCAACGCGCCAGCTTTATGCGAAGGAAGAGGATTTTATTTGGCTTGGCCAATTCTATAAAAAAAAGGCTGAACGGCCTAAAATTTATGTGGATTATAAAGACAAATATGGCCGTATTTTTGCCTCTGAAACTTTTGGTAGTTCTCTTAAAAAGACAGATGGTAGTTTAAATGGCTACATTGTTCATATCAATGATATTACGGAAAGAATTAAGTCTGAGAATGAAGTGTTGACAGTGAATCAGCGTTTTTCTCTGGCGGCTAATTCTGCTGGCATCGGCGTCTGGTCCTGGGACACACGCACCAATGAAGTCATCTGGGATGATTGGATGTTGAAAATATTTGGCTTTAATAAAGGTGATGATATTGACCCCTTTTTGGGTTGGCTGAATTTGATGCACCCAGATGATGCACCGTTACTTTACCATTCACTTGGTGAGTCCTATCGAAAAAAAGAAAATTTAGATACGGACTTTCGTATTATTCGGCTTGATGGTCAAATTCGCTATATAAAGGCAACAGGCATAATTGAATACGATAAAAAAGGCATTGTTTCTCGTATTACTGGCGTGAACTTTGATATTACCTCTCGCAAAGAGGCGGAAGAGGTATTAAAGAAAGCCAGCCATCAAGCGCAAATGGCGAATCAGGCAAAAAGTGATTTTCTTGCGACAATGAGTCATGAGATCAGGACCCCTTTAAATGGCATTCTTGGGGTGACTGAGTTGTTGCAATCTTCCTATCTGACGGATGAGCAGCGAATGCAAGTGGATATTCTTCGGGAGTCTGGAGAAAGCTTGTTAAGGCTTATCAATGACATATTGGATTTCTCTAAAATAGAGTCCGGTCAGTTGACCATGGAGAAAGTGGAATTTGACTTAGAAAAGAAAATTTTTTCTGTCATTAGCTTGCTGTTGATCAAAGCGGAAGAAAAGGGGGTTGATCTTCTGGTTGAGTATCCTGTACAGATGCCAAAGCATTTTATTGGTGACTCATTTCGCATGCGTCAAATTCTGATTAACTTGATTAGTAATGCTGTGAAATTCACTCATGAAGGTCAGGTAGTGGTGCGCGTTTCATGTGAGTCAAATCAACAGGGCAATGTGAATGTCTCTATTGAAGTGCAAGATACGGGGATTGGCATTCCTGATGGGGCTCAAGCGTCTCTATTTAAGGCGTTTACTCAAGCGGACACCTCAACCACGCGCCGTTTTGGTGGGACCGGATTAGGGTTGGCGATCACAAAACAATTGGTTGAGTTAATGGATGGCTCGATAGAGCTGGAAAGTAAGGAAGGGGTTGGTTCTACTTTTGTGGTACATGTGCCTTTGGTGGAAAGTTACGCTATTCATAAAGCGGAAGAGACAGTGCTTCCTTTGTCTTTGGTGGGGCGGAGTAAAATATTGCTTGTTGACGACAATGTGTCAAATTTGGCGATTCTATCTAATCAGTTAAGAGAGTTAGGCATGGCATGTGATGCGGAGCGCAATGCTAACTTGGCGTTTGATAAATGGTTCGATGCTTATCGTAGTCAGCGTCCTTACGACGCCATCATTTTGGATTATCAAATGCCAGATTTGGATGGATTGGATTTATGCCGTTTGATTCGCGAGCACAGTAAACAAATGCATTCCCCGGTGATATTAATGTCTACATCAGCAGGCCGCCTCAGTCAGAATGAATTGACTGAGGCTGGCGTGAATGTGTGCTTAACAAAACCACTTAACGTGAGAGTATTATGTGAAGGACTTACCTTGGCGCTGAACAGTACCGTTTTGGGTAAACAATTTTCCTATTGGGACGTGACAAGCAGTAAGGATCCGCTGCCGACTGTTACAAAGCAATATATTGGCCGAGTATTGGTGGTAGAGGATATGGCCGCCAATAGAGTCGTTGCTCGAGGTATGCTCAAGAAGTTGGGTGTCGAGATCATCGAGGCTGAAAATGGGGAAGTGGGTGTTGCAAAATGGCACTCTGAACGTCCAGACTTAATTTTGATGGATTTACATATGCCGGTGATGGATGGTTTTTCTGCTATGCGAGCAATTCGCCAGGCTGAAAAGGGGCGGGTGTCTAAACGTGTCCCTATATACGCTTTAACGGCAGATGCGATGGTGGAAAGATCTAGTGAAGTCTATCAAGCTGGCGGCGATGGTTTCATTGCGAAGCCGTTTAAACAAGCTGATCTAGAAGTTGTTTTGATAAAGCATTTATTACTTAAGACTTCATCGAATGCAAGGGTGAGGTCCGAGGCGGAACAGCTCGACCACTTAGTCTCAGTGCCGTGTATTGACATAAATATGCTAATGGAGCTAAAAAGCCTTTTGGGGGAGGATTTGCAAATACTTATTGATACCTTCTATGAAGACTCTCTTTCCATTATTAATCTATTAAAACGCCATCGTCTTTCTCCGGATTTAGATGCTCTGCATTCTGCCAGTCATAGTATGAAATCCATTGCGATGAATGTGGGGGCTAAGCGCTTGTCAAGCTTGGCGGCTCGTTTAGAGGCAGATTCGAAGCGAGGAGTGGAAGATAATATTGTCGAGCTAATTGATCTTATAGTAGAAGAGTACAGTGCGTTTTGTTCTGAGTTAAAACATCTGGTTAGTGTGTAATGAAAGTATTGATTGCAGATGATACCAATACGGATCGATTGTTGCTCAAGCTACACTTGTCTAAATTGGGCCATCATATTATTGAAGCCTCAAATGGTATTGAAGCGATAGAGCAATATATTCTCCATAAAAATGATATTGATTTGATATTAATAGACGCTCAGATGCCGCAATTAAACGGCTTTGAGGCGGTGAAAGAAATTCGCCAAATTGAGCAAGAGCGAGAGCTGGAGTGGGTGCCAGTCATTTTCCTGAGTGCAAGTGCCGAAATGGAAGATGTGGAAAAAAGCATTTCAGTAGGGGGGGATGATTACCTAATCAAACCGGTTCAACAGAAAGTTTTATTGGCCAAAACGCTTACCATGCAACGTATTGCCGCTATGCGACGAAGGTTGATTGCGCTTGATGCTAGGTTGGCAACACAAGCGTCAGATCGCTGACGAGCGGTGTCCAAAGTCCAAGGGAATAAAAAAACCGAAAGTCGCGGGAGTGACTTTCGGTTTTTTTATCAAAGAAGAAAGGGTTAACTGGATAAGTTAAGCCACGGCTTCTTGTTTGCTTTGAGTCGACTTTTGGTTGACTGTTGCAAGTAATGCTTGGATAGAAGCGGATACAATGTCGTTGTCGATGGCAACCCCATTAAAGCGATCACCATCAATGTTGGTTTGAACATAGGCAATGGCTTGCGAATCACTGCCCACTGTTAAGGCATGCTCTTGATATTGGATAATATCGACTCGAACATTAAAGTGTTTGCCTAGGGCTTCAGCAAAGGCCGATAATGCACCATTGCCTTTGCCTGAAATGTTTATCTTGCTACCAGCACCGATAAGTTCGGCATGGATGGTGTCTACTTCGTCTTTGCTATGATCATACTTGCCTAGCTTATATGGCGTTGTTCCTGTCATAAAATGTGTTTCGAACAAGTCTTTCATGGATTCTGCGTCGACTACGCCGCCATCTTGTTCTGCATATTGTTGAATAATTGGGCTGAACTCTACCTGTAACCAGCGCGGCAAAGCTAGACCATATTCTTGCTCTAAGGTATAAGCCACACCACCTTTACCTGATTGGCTGTTAACACGAATAACTTCTTGATAGCTACGACCCACATCGCGTGGATCAATGGGTAAATAAGCCACATCCCAAGGTTTGTCATCAGTCTGATTCGCCAAGCATTTTTTGATGGCATCTTGGTGAGAGCCGGAAAACGCGGTAAACACTAATTCACCTGCGTAAGGGTGACGAGGGTGAACCTGTAGCAAGGTACATGCTTGAACTACACTAATGATGCGATCCATGTCGCCAAGTGCTAACTCAGGGTCAACCCCTTGGCTATAGATGTTCATTGCCATGGTGACGATATCCATATTGCCTGTGCGCTCGCCATTGCCTAATAAGGTTCCCTCGATGCGGTCTGCCCCGGCCATCACGCCAAGCTCTGCAGCGGCCACACCACAGCCTCGGTCATTGTGTGTGTGTAGACTAACGATCATGCAGTCACGTTTTTTCACGTGACGACAGAAGTATTCAATTTGATCGGCGTAACGATTTGGTGTGGATACCTCTACTGTCGCAGGAAGGTTGATGATAATTTTACGCTCTGGCGTGGGTTGCCATACCTCGGTAACCGCATCAACGACTTCTACCGCATAGTCAATTTCTGTTCCTGTGAAACTCTCAGGAGAATATTGAAATACCCACTCTGTTTCAGGGTATTTTTCGGCGTGTTCCTTAACGCATTTCGCTCCATTAACGGCGATTTGTTTGATGCCTTCCTTATCCAAGCGGAATACTTGTTCGCGTTGTGTTGTGGACGTTGAGTTGTACACATGGACGATGGCTTTTTTGGCCCCTTTTAGTGACTCATAGGTGCGAGCAATTAGCTCAGGACGCGCTTGCGTTAGCACTTGAATGTAGACATCGTCAGGCACTTGATCTTCTTCGATTAACCAACGAACGAAGTCAAAATCCAGCTGAGACGCCGCCGGAAAGCCCACTTCTATTTCTTTAAAGCCCACATCAACAAGCAGGGCAAAGAACTGTTTCTTTTGTTCCACTGTCATAGGTTCAACCAACGCTTGGTTGCCATCACGCAGGTCTACGCTTGACCAAATCGGCGCCTTGGTAATGACTTTATCTGGCCAAGTGCGGTTTTCAATGGCAACCGGCGTAAACGGTTTGTATTTTCTGTGATTAAACGTTGTATGGTCAAAAGACGACATGATCTTGTCCTTATAAATGGGAGGTCGATAAACCTCGTTTATTAATGCGTCTTGTATAGGCGCTTGTTTTGTAGTGTGCGTATTTGTTTTCTCAGTATGACTATCATAGCGAAAAAACTTGAGTAAAAGATTGCGTTTTTCACTAGAAAAAACAATAATTTTGGCATTATATTGCTAAATTTTCCGAAAACGAAGCAAAAGGTGGGTGTAAGATGCGATTTGATAAAATTGATTTGAGTATTTTGCGAGAGTTGCAGCAAGATTCTAGCTTAACCAATCAAGAGTTAGCCGATCGTGTTGGCTTGTCAGCTTCACCTTGTTTGCGACGCGTAAAGGCGCTTGAAGAGAGTGGTGTTATCGACCGCAAAGTGACTTTATTAAAGCGATCCAGTTTAGGGTTAAAATTAACGGCTTTTTTGCAAATTAGTATGGATCGACATACGCCAGATCGATTTAGTGTGTTTGAGGAACAGGTAGATCTCTTTCCGGAAGTAAAAAATTGCAATTTGGTGACTGGGCAAAATTGTGATTACTTGTTAGAAGTCGTCGTGGAAGACATGGAAAAATACCATGATTTTTTATTGGGCAAGCTCACGCGCATTCCAGGGGTGACGGGTGTACAGTCAAGTTTTCTATTGCGTAGCGTAAAAGAGAGCACGGCCCTGCCATTAAATCATATCATTTAGCAGGGTATTTCCTCATTTAGTGTTGATATTTATGCTTTTGACCAAATTAATGGACGTTATAATTGGCAAAGTTAAAAATCCCTAGTAGAGAAAGATTATGAGTAAATTGACGGAGAAGCGGCGAGTTGTCATTCCTGTCCGTGCAGGTGATGTGATGGCTGAGTTCATCTCATTTGATG
This sequence comes from Marinomonas spartinae, assembly GCF_016461715.1. GTDB lineage: Bacteria > Pseudomonadota > Gammaproteobacteria > Pseudomonadales > Marinomonadaceae > Marinomonas > Marinomonas spartinae_A. The sequence goes on from NZ_JAEMUI010000002.1 coordinate 344,556, forward strand.
GTGATGATTCTGGTAAAGAACATATAGGGATTTTCTTTGAAGGAAAAAGCAGTGAGAAGAACGACATTCCGTTAGTGCGCTTGCATTCCGAGTGTTTAACGGGAGATGTATTTGGGTCGGGTCGTTGTGATTGTGGTGAGCAACTTGATGAAGCCATTGATCGCATCAATCAAGAAGGAGGGTACATTTTATATTTACGCCAAGAAGGGCGTGGTATTGGGCTGTACTCAAAGCTTGATGCGTATGCATTGCAGGATCAAGGTTATGATACCTATCAGGCTAATGAAATGCTTCATTTACCTGAGGATGGTCGAGATTTCGGTGTCGCCGCTGAAATGCTTAAAGCCGTTGGTGTAACCAAATTGCGTTTATTAACGAATAATCCAGATAAAGCAAAGCAATTGATAGAGCACGGTATTGATGTGGTGGAGTTGGTTCCGACAAAAGTGCATATGAATCAGCATAACCGCCAATATTTAGAGACTAAAGCCAAGCGCAAGCATCATACGCTTAAGTTTGACTGATGACTCTTAGTTTTATTGGTTTTAGTGAAGTTATAAAGACCATTGTAGGCGTTTCAATGAGCTAGGCGGGTATTCCGCCTAGTCATATCCATATCGACACTACGTTTGAAAGTTTGAGTGTCGCTTAGATTTGGTGTATTACTTTTTAGTAGTGGTTGTTTTTTTCTTTTTCTTTGGCTTATTGCTTGGTGAGCGTGTTTTAGTTTTGGGTTCTAAACCTTCAATGCGGCCGAATTTGATATTGGCTTGCATAAATCGCTGAATTTTTTCAATCATCGGCAGGTCGTTGATGTCAATCAGGGAGTAGCATTCCCCTGGGGCGCCTTCTCGTGAAGCACGGCCAGCACGATGAATGTATGAGTCTGCTTTACGCGCCAGCCTTAAGTTAATAACGGTGTTGATTTCGGGAAGATCGATGCCTCGTGAGGCCACATCCGTTGCGACCAGAACCTGTAATCGGCCACGTTTCATTTGTTTTAAGTGTTCGCTGCGATCCCCTTGTTTCATTTCTCCATGTAAGCCATCGCACATGAGCCCCATGTTGCGAATACGTTGTACCCATACATCCACGTGTTCACGATTGGCGACAAAGACAACCGCTTGTTTGACTCGTTCTTGAGTTAATAGGTGTTTTAAAACGGCTTCTTTATGGGCGTCGTCATCGACACGGTAAGCAATTTGGCGAATTTGTGTTGGCACAGTGCGAGCGGACTCACCCAGGCGCAATTGTTGGGTATCGTCGTCGAGTAAGGCGCTGGCAAAGCGTCCCATTTTTTCACCTTCTAATGTGGCGGAAAACATTAGGGTCTGGTGTTCTTTTGGTAACTCTTTCGCAATGCGGTTAATGGCATCAACAAAGCCCATATCTAACATTCGATCAGCTTCATCGATGACAAAATAAGAGACATCGCTTAAATCAAGCCACTGCTTTTCGTCTAATTCAACCAGTCGACCTGGGGTTGCCACTAAAATGTCGCAAGGTTCACTTAGTTGCTGCTGTTGCATGCCGTAAGGCGTGCCGCCAATAATCAATTGAGAGGCAATGCGAGTGTGTTGTGTTAGTTGTTGCACAACATTAAAAATCTGCCGTGCCAATTCTCTGCTCGGCGCGAGAATCAACACTTTTGGCGCAGTGGTTGACTGTTCATCACGGTCAAGAATGTGCTGAATGGCAGGAGCACAAAATGCAATGGTTTTCCCTGTTCCTGTTGGTGCCGTTGCCAATAGATCGGATCCATCTAACGCAATGGGTATGGCTTGTTCTTGTATCGGTGTAGGGGACTCAAACCCCAAGTCGCTAATGGCTTGCTCTATGGTGAAATCAAGATCTAATTCAGCAAATGACATGTAAACTCTCTGTTGCGAGGAAAAAAGGTGCGCCATTCATTCTATTTGCGCACAATTAGTCAATCATACCTTGTTTTATGGGCTTTCGAAATCGAAACATGCTGGGATTATCTATACCCTCTGGGGCGTTTGCTCTAGAATGGAGAAAACATTAGTAAGAAATAAGAGTGGTATGCAGCTGTCTGATGAATTGGTCACAACCCAGACCATGAAATGGGTAAAAAATTTCATCGTTGACTTGAATATTTGCCCTTTCGCTAAACGAGAAGTGGAGCGTGAGTCGGTTCGTATTGTGGTACTTCGTTCCAAAAAGACGCAAGTTGCTCTTGAGGAGTTAATGGCTGAAGTGCAATGGTTGGATGAGCACCCTGAAACGGAAACGACTTTATTGGTGTTTCCGACGCTGTTTAGTGATTTTTACCGTTATCTGGACTTTGTTGATCTGGCAGAAAACCTGATGTTTGAGCAAGAATGTGAAGGGGTGTATCAATTGGCCACTTTTCATCCTGATTATTGTTTTTCTGGCACAGAACCCAATGATGTGTCGAATTATACTAACCGCTCACCTTATCCAATGCTGCATTTGTTGCGAGAAGCAAGCGTTGATAAGGCCATCGGTTTTTATGGGGATACGGATGTCATTCCAGAACAGAATATAGAAAAGATGGATGAGCTTGGCAAAGACAAGCTGGAAGCTATTTTATCCGCTTGTATGAAAACAAGCGATTAGCGCTGCCTTTTTCATGGGTAATTAATGGTAGCGTGTAAAATGAATAATAGGAAAAAATATGACGACACAAGTAGGGCGTTTAAATACGTTAAAAGTAGTCAAAGAGAAAGAGTTTGGAATGTATTTAGACGCCGATCAGTTGGGGGAAATCTTATTACCCAAGCGCTATATTCCTAAAGGGTTGAAAGTGGGTGAAGAAGTTGAGGTGTTGGTTTATCTAGATTCTGACGATGAGCTTATCGCCACGACTGAAACACCTAAAGTGCAAGTGGGGGAATTTGCGGCGCTAACCTGTGTTGCGGTCAATCAAGTCGGTGCTTTCTTTGATTGGGGGCTGCCAAAAGATTTGTTGGTGCCATTTAGTCAGCAAAAAAATCGAGTGGAAGAAGGCGAAACACACCTCCTGTTTGTCTATCTAGATCAACTGACTAATCGCATTGTCGCGACGACCAAGGTTGATGCTTTGCTGAATCGTGAAGAGGCGCCTTATCGTACGGGCGATCAGGTATCTATTATCATTGGGGATAAAACCAATATTGGTTTTAAGTGCATTATTGATAATCGTTTCTGGGGGGTCTTGTTTTTTCAAGATGCCTTTCGTCAATTACGTAAAGGTGAGAAAACCACCGCTTTTATTAAGCGTGTTCGTGAAGACGGAAAGATCGACTTGAGCTTGCAAGAAGTTGGTTATAAGAAAGTCCGTAACATCTTAGACGATATTATGGACTACTTAGAGGCGCAAGGGGGTGAGATGGCCTTAACGGATAAAGCCTCTCCTGAAGCGATCTATGCTGTTTTTAAAGTAAGTAAAGCCACTTACAAAAAAGCGCTTGGTGCGCTTTATAAAGATCAGAAAATTGTGCTCAGTAAAGAAAAGGTTACGAAAAAATAGCCTGTTGAGATGAGTTATATACCCATTGAAAAGCTCCTAAGCAATGCTCAGGAGCTTTTTTTTCGTTTCTTCCCGTTGTTCTGGGTTGTTAATGGCTTGATAAAGCATTTCTTGGATAGGAAGTGAATGATTGCTCGTCGCAGCGAGGTAGCCAGAAATATACTCGTTTTCTGTTGGTCGGTTTAAGCGAATGTCTTCGTGCATTGAAGAACGATTTAAATGGGTGAGCTTGGCGACCGTGGTGATCCGATTCGTCATATTGGTTTGGGTAAGATGTTGGCTGTGTTGGTAATATTCGAATTTAGGGTTGGTGAAAAAATCAGAGAGTTCTTTTATAGTCGCTTTTAACAGCGGCGAATATTCATCGTTTAAAACATCGCCGTTTTGGATGGCAAATAGGGCCGTAATAGGGTTAATCACCGCATTGATTGCTAGCTTTTCAAGCAATCTTTGATGGATGTTAGCTACGCCTAGCTCTTCAAGGTGAAAGCTTTGTTTATCTGCTTGCTGGTTCCATAAGCCGAAAAAGGTATCGCCTTTTCCCGTATGCTTTACTTTATTGCTACTGAGTTTTAACGCGCCTTCGCTGGTCGTGCCAGCCCATAATGTTTGCGTACTTTTTATTTGTGCAGCCAACTCTTGTTGGGCACCCATGCCATTGCATAAGCAGCAAATATCGGCATCGTCAGTTAAATGCTCTTGTACTTGTTGGTACGCCGAAACAAGGTCAAAGGCTTTAGTGCAAAAAATAACTTTGTCATATTGTTTGGTGAGGTTGTCAGGGGAAAAAGATTTGATTTTATAATCGACAAGTTTGCCATTAGGGTGCTCTGGGTCCGCCTGATCATCAAGGGTAATGGCATTACCCGTTTTTTCAGATCGGTAAACTAAATGGACTGTCTGATCTAAGTGTTTTAGTTTGCATGTCACCAGCATACCTATGGCGCCAGCGCCAACGACAAGCCAAGGAGTTGTTTTCATAGTCATCGTTCCATTAGGTGTTTTATTTCAATCCCTGTTATTATCGCGCCAAACTTTATCATTGAAAATGCTAAGGAGCATAAAAATGCCATCATTTGACGTTGTTTCCGAGCTGGATTGGCACGAAGTGACCAATGCTGTTGACCAAGCAAACAGAGAGATAACTACACGCTATGATTTTAAAGGTGTAAAAGCAAGCTATGAGATCAAAGATAAAAGCAGTGTCGTGATGGAGGCAGAAGCAGAGCCTCAGCTACGTCAAATGGCGGATATTTTGAATCAAAAGCTGGTTAATCGTGGTATTGATTTGAAAAGCTTGGAAAAAGAGGAAGTTGTGAAAGGGAATTTGCGTGCGTCGCAAGCCGTTAAAATGAAAGAGGGTTTGGAAACAGACGAAGCGAAGAAAATTGTGAAAATGATCAAAGAGAGCAAAATCAAAGTTCAAGCACAGATTCAAGGCGATCAATTGCGTGTGACAGGTAAAAAGCGTGACGACCTCCAACAGGTGATGGCGCTATTGCGTGGTGCGGATTTGAATCAGCCGGTACAGTTTACCAACTTCCGTGACTAGGGGGAGTTGTAGAAAAGCAGAATCGTCAGCAAGTGCCTAATTGTTTGGTCTTGCTGACGCTATTTTCTGTTACTGGTCTTGTTCTGGTTTTTTTTGGGGCTTGTGTTGTCATTATGCGCTAACTTTGTGCCGACAATAAGCCAACCTTCCTGCTCTAGTCTCTTTCTTTGTCTAAGATAGCCGTCAGTGTTTTCAGCAAAACTGATGCGCCGTTGAGCATTGACAACTCTATGCCAAGGCAGCTTGGTGTCCTTGGGTAAGTTTTTCATTAATTGGCCGACTTGTCGCGCATAACCGGGAAAACCAGCAAGTTTTGCCAATTCTCCGTAAGCAATGCACTCTCCCTTAGGGATTTCGCTCAATATAAGCAAGACTTGAGATTTAAATCTGTCTATTGGTTGATTCGTCACGTTTAGTCCTTAGATATGAGGTATAGCAATAATATTTAAGAAGGTATATATGAGACTTGCACTTTTGCTCTTTATTCTCGTGCCCATAATTGAAATGACCGTTCTAATCAAAGTGGGTAGTCATATCGGTGCGTTAGCAACCATTGGTTTGGTGCTTCTAACGGCTATTTTAGGTGTGACCATCATTCGTAAGCAAGGCCTTGAAACCGCTCTTAAAGCTCAGGAAAAAATGGCGCGTGGTGAACTGCCAGCTTCTGAGGTTGCAGAAGGTATTATGCTGATCTTCGCGGGCTTATGCTTAATGATGCCAGGGTTTATAACGGATGCCATTGGTGGTTTGTTGTTGATTCCACCGCTGCGTCGCTTGTTTGCAGCCGGGTTGGTCGTCAACTTTATTGCCTCTATGGTAAAAAAAGGTTCTAGGTGGACATCCTATAGTCGTTATGACTATCACGCTCAAGGAGAGACGATTGATGGTGAGTATTCGAAAGAATCTAAAAATGACAATGACTTAATTGATAAAAAATAATTTATCGGAAGGGTTGAAATCGGTTTACCTAGCCGTATATAGGACTTTGTTAAAGATTCCTACTCTGTATGCAGTAGGGTAATCCAGCCAGGGGAGTCCTGGTATTGTTTTTAATTGGAGAGATTGATCAATGAATATTCGTCCTTTGCACGATCGTGTCGTTGTTCGACGTAAAGAAGAAGAAACAACAACTGCATCTGGTATCGTTCTACCTGGATCTGCGACAGAAAAGCCTACTCAAGGCGAGGTTTTGGCTGTTGGCACTGGCCGTATTCAATCAAATGGTGATGTGCGCGCTCTGGCTGTTAAAGTCGGTGATACTGTTTTGTTTGGCCAATACTCAGGTCAAACGGTTAAGATCGAGGGCGAAGAACTGCTTATCATGAAGGAAGACGAAATCTACGGCATTATTGAAGCCTAAGTCGTCCTGCAGTTTTATTACGATTCATAGCATTTACAACAGTTAAGGTATAAAAAAATGGCAGCTAAAGAAGTGAAATTTGGAGATAGCGCTCGTCAGCAAATGCTGAAGGGTGTGAATGTTCTTGCAGATGCAGTAAAAGTAACCTTGGGGCCTAAAGGTCGTAACGTTGTTATTGAAAAATCTTTCGGTGCGCCTCTTGTTACTAAAGATGGTGTGACAGTGGCGAAAGAAATCGAACTGGATAACAAGTTCGAAAACATGGGCGCTCAAATGGTGAAGGAAGTTGCTTCTCAAGCCAATGATGTGGCAGGTGACGGTACAACAACTGCAACCGTTCTTGCACAAGCGATCGTTTCTGAAGGTCTTAAAGCTGTTGCCGCTGGTCGCAACCCAATGGATCTTAAGCGTGGTATCGACCAAGCAGCAGGTGCTGTGGTAAAAGAACTTGCGGCGCTATCTACACCTTGTAAAGACAATCGTGCTGTTGAGCAAGTAGGTACTATCTCTGCCAACTCTGATGCATCTGTCGGTAAAATCATTGCTGAAGCAATGGACCGCGTTGGTAAAGAAGGCGTAATCACTGTAGAAGAAGGTTCAGGCTTTGAAGATGAGCTTGCAGTGGTTGAAGGTATGCAATTTGACCGCGGTTACTTATCTCCTTACTTCATCAACAATCAAGAAACTATGAGTGCGGAGCTTGAAAATCCATTCATTCTTCTTGTTGATAAGAAAATCTCTAACATCCGCGATTTGCTACCAGTATTGGAAGGCGTTGCTAAAGCGTCTCGCCCACTATTGATCATTGCTGAAGATGTTGAAGGTGAAGCATTAGCCACTCTAGTTGTGAACACAATGCGTGGTATTGTTAAAGTGGCTGCGGCTAAAGCACCTGGTTTTGGTGATCGTCGTAAAGCGATGTTGGAAGATATCGCTATCCTAACGGGTGCGACAGTGATTTCCGAAGAAGTTGGCATGACCCTAGAAGGTGCTACTTTAGAGCAACTAGGTACGGCTAAACGTGTTACTTTGACAAAAGAAAGCACAACCATTGTCGATGGTGCTGGTCAAGCGGCTAACATTACAAGCCGTGTTGAGCAAATCCGTGCAGAAATCGCGAACTCTTCTTCAGATTACGACAAAGAAAAACTTCAAGAGCGTGTTGCGAAATTGGCTGGTGGCGTTGCTGTGATCAAGATCGGTGCGGCAACTGAAGTGGCAATGAAAGAGAAGAAAGCTCGTGTAGATGACGCTCTTCATGCAACTCGTGCAGCGGTTGAAGAAGGTGTGGTTGCTGGTGGTGGTGTTGCTCTTGTTCGCGCACTAACGAAAGTAATTAACCTTAAAGGCGACAACGAAGATCAAAACGTTGGTATTTCTCTAGCTCTTCGTGCGATGGAAGCCCCAATGCGTCAAATCGTAACTAACGCTGGTGCAGAAGCCTCTGTTGTTGTAGATAAAGTGAAACAAGGCGAAGGTAACTACGGTTACAATGCGGCGACGGGCGAGTACGGCGATATGCTGGAAATGGGTATTCTAGATCCTGCGAAAGTAACTCGCTCTGCGCTTCAAGCAGCCGCTTCTGTTGCAGGTCTAATGATTACTACTGAAGCAATGATTGCAGATCTTCCTAAGGACGATGGTCCTTCTATGCCTGATATGGGTGGCATGGGCGGAATGGGTGGCATGGGCGGCATGATGTAATATCATCCCCTAAGCTACTTAGCTTAATAGAAAGCCTCGCTGTTTAGCGGGGCTTTTTTTTGAAATAGGCTTTTCCGTTGAAAGGGCGAGTTTTGTTGTTTTTTAATAGATTAAAATGGTGCGACATTGATCATTGTTCTATTCTTAAGCCGATAGTCCAAACCATTGATTCTAAAGCTATTGATAAATAGTGACCTGTGTAAGATACTTGGTACGTAATAAAAGCCATTTTTTGAATAGAAAAGGGAAGCTTATGCTCAGGAAAACCCTCGTTAGTTTAGCCATTGCTGGTGCGTTGTATTCGGTAAGCGGTTATGCGCTGGAACTGGGTGAATTAACCTTAAAATCGAGCATAGATGAACCTTTCCGGGGGCAAATTGAGTTATCTGATGTGGGCTCACTGACTCCCCAAGATATATTAGTGCGTTTAGGGAGTGAAGGTGAGTTTCGTCAGGCTGGGTTTGCGCCTTCTCCTGAGTTAAATGATTTGTCCTTTGATGTTGCCCGTGGGAACAATGGTAAAGGCTTAATCATTGATGTAGTGTCGAAAAAAGTTCTCAAATCCAAAGATCTGCATTTTGTTTTGGCTGCGCGCTGGCCCAGTGGGCAGGTGGTACGAGAATACGATGTGCCATTGACTCAGTCGGCTTTGGTAGATAAATCTCAAAAAGAGGTGATTCAGTCGCCTACCGTTGCCTCGCGAGCCGCAAAACCGAAGGCTGCGACTAATTCAGCTAGCAATAGCCATAGCGTCTTCAAAAAAGAATCTCAGGCGGCGAACAAGTTACCAGTAAAAGGTAATGCGTTCACTCAAGCTGGCAATACTTTATGGCGTATTGCTGAAAAGAATCGACCATCGAATAATTTTACGATTTATCAAACGATGATCGCGATTCAAGCATTAAATAAAGATGCATTTTATTCGAATAATATCAATCTCCTTAAGCAAAATGTCGTACTACGTATTCCGACAGAGCAACAGATTGCTTTGTTTAATCGTTCTATGTCGAAAGAAGAATTTGAGCGACAAGTTCGTATCTGGCAAACCATTAAGTCCGCGTCCTCTAAGCATTCTCCTATTGCCCGTGAACAATTAAATACTCAAGCCAAAGGGAAGGGTGCATCTAAGCAGCCTATTTCTGATTCAGACCGCTTAACATTGGTGTCTGGACAAAGCGCGCTTGCACAGAAAAATTCAAGTTCGAATGAGGGCAGTGGCAATGAGTCTTCTAAGTTAGAAAACAAACTTTCTGCCACGGAAGAGATGCTAGACAAAGAGAAGCGTGAAAAAGAGGACCTCTCGAATCAGTTAGGCGATCTAAATAAGCAGCTTCAGACGTTGCAAAAACTGATTAGTTTAAAAGACCAGCAAATGGCGGAGCTTCAAAAACAACTCGCCAGTGCGAAACAGTCCATGCAAGAACAAAAAAATACAGTGGATCAATTGCTGGAAACTATTCAACAGCGTACTGATAAGGAGAAAGCAGAAGCTGACTCATGGCAGCACAAGATCTTTGGTAACCCCATTATTGTGTCGGTGGGAGCGGTGGTTCTTCTCATGCTGGGCTTCTTGATTGGTTTGTTGATGCGCCGTATGGGCAAGAAAAAGTCTGATACAACGAAAATGGATGGTGATGAATTTGACTTAGCTGCTGCTACGCCACTAGCGGCTGCCGCAGGTGCCGCCGCTGCAACTGGCGCTGCCGTGGCGGCAGTCGAAACAGAAGAGGCTAAGCCAGAGGAGGAAATAGAGGAAGAAGATCCTTTTGCTTTTGATTTTGGAGAGCCGGAAGAAGAGGCTGATGGATTTAGTGAGTTCGATAATTTAGAAGATCCAGATCAACCAGAAGAATCGGATGTGGAGGATTTTGAATTGCCTGATGATTTAGCCTTTGCTGATGATTCAGTGTCTGATGACGACGATGATGAAGAAGAGGATCCATTTGCCTCTTTGGATTCTCAGATGGACGATCTAAATGAGCTGGATGAGCTAGATGACGATGCTGCTAACGAGGGATTCGACTCCCTTGATGACGAGCTTGAGGCCATTCCAGAAGACGAGACGGCAGAAGAAGTGATTCCGACCGTTGAGCCAGTGAATGAGGATGAGGCTGATGAGGGCACATCTGACTCAGAAGCAGATTTTTCTGAAGAAGAGTCATTTGTCTCAAATCTACTTGAAGATACGGATGGTGAGAATGAAGAAGGTCCAGATGAGTCGGCAATCTTTGATCAAGAGCCAAACGAGTCGCTGGCGTCGAGCATTGAAGAGACGCTAGCCGAAGCACAAGAAAATGAAGCGGATATAGATGTTCCTTCCTTTGGTGAAGCTGAGGCGGCTGATGGTGAAGCAGTCGATGATGACGAAGAAGAATTTGATTTCTTCGATGCCAGTGGTGATGAGGCCGCTACGAAATTGGATCTGGCAAGAGCTTACATGGATATGGGCGACGATGAAGGCGCTCGTGTTATACTTGAGGATGTAGTTTCATCCGGCAATGAGCAACAAATTGCCGAAGCAAAAAGTATGATAGAGCGAATGTTCCCAAGTGACTAAAAAGAAAGTAGTTCTTGTCGTTGAGTACAACGGCGCCGCCTATAAAGGTTGGCAGGCACAAAAATACGGTGTGCCAACGGTTCAAGAAGAAGTTGAAAAAGCGGTCAGTATTATTGCGAATCATCCTGTCAGTATAATCTGTGCTGGCCGGACGGACACGGGTGTTCATGCCAGTGCGCAGGTAATTCATTTTGAGACGGATGCGGTTCGAAATGAGCGTTCTTGGACACTCGGGGTGAATACACATCTTCCTCGTGATATCTCCATTGTAGCGGCTCGCTATGTGGATATGGATTTTCATGCACGCTTTAGTGCCTTGAGCCGTCGCTACCGCTATGTTATTTACCAATCAGAGCTGCGTCCTGCCATTTTAATCGATGGTGTTACTTGGACGTACAAAAAGCTCAATGTTCAAGCCATGCAAGAAGCGGCCAGAGTGTTTGTTGGCGAACATGATTTCTCCTCTTTTCGTGCTGTCGGCTGCCAGGCAAAAAGCCCAGTACGTACTATTTTAAACTTTTCTGTCCAGCAGTTTGGTCAGTATGTGGTACTAGATGTCAGAGCTAACGCTTTTTTACACCATATGATTCGTAACTTTGCTGGCGTATTGATTGCTATCGGGGCAGGTGAACAGCCAGTTGAGTGGGCGAGGCTCGTACTTGAGGCAAAAGACAGAGCTAAAGGAGGAGTGACCGCAGCCCCTTTTGGTTTGTATTTTGTCGATGCCGAATACCCCGAACATTTCAATATCCCTAAACCTACTCTAGGTCCGCACTTTCTGCCGGTTATTGAAGAATCGGTTGGTACTGTGAAGTCATACTATCGGAAAGACGACTCAGTATGTTCTACTTCGTCCAACCAAAAAGCACTTTCGACTGATAAAGAGTTGTCTTATGACCTGTCGAGTTAAAATTTGTGGCATAACAAACCTTGAGGACGCGTTGATTGCTTGTCGTCATGGGGCAGATGCGCTGGGTTTTGTGTTTTATGAAAAAAGCCCACGGTATATTGATCCTCAAGCGGCCAATGACATAGTGGCTAAGTTGCCACCTTTTGTGGTGCCTGTGGCCTTATTTGTCAACGCAGAACCCTCTTTGATTGAGCGTGTTATCTCGGGAAGTGCGCGCTGGACGATTCAGTTTCATGGTGATGAAACAGAGTCGGCTTGTTTGCCGTATAATCGTCCCTATATAAAAGCCTTAAGGGTTAGAGAGGGGGAAGATATCGCGGCGCTTGGGCAGGCTTACTCCTCGGCCAGTGCCATTTTACTGGATGCTTATAAAAAAGGGGTTCCAGGAGGCACAGGCGAATTATTTGACTGGCAGTTGATTCCGAAGGAGTTGCCTTTTAGTGTGATTTTGGCGGGTGGTTTAACGCCTCAAAATGTTCGTGCGGCGGTTGAGCAAGTAGCTCCCTACGCAGTGGATGTGAGTGGTGGTGTCGAGCGATCCAAGGGGCTCAAAAGTGAGTCACGTATTCAAGAATTTATTATTGGAGCGAAATGTGAGTGATAGTCCAATTGATTTAAACCTGCCTGATGCGCAAGGGCGCTTTGGGCAGTTTGGTGGAACATTTGTATCCGAAACCTTGATGTCGGCACTTGATGATTTGACCAAGATGTATGAAGAGTTATCTCAAAGTGCAGAATTTCAGGCAGCGTTTGATAAAGATATGGCGCATTATGTTGGGCGCCCGTCACCTTTGTATTTTGCCGAGCGCCTAACCGAAAAAGTAGGTGGTGCGAAAATTTATCTGAAGCGTGAGGATCTCAATCATACAGGGGCTCATAAAATCAATAACACCATTGGACAAGCCTTGCTTGCCAAACATATGGGCAAGCCAAACATCATTGCTGAAACGGGGGCGGGTCAACATGGTGTGGCATCAGCGACTGTGGCGGCTCGCTTGGGGCTGAAGTGTAAGGTCTTTATGGGGGCCGAAGATATCAAGCGCCAGTCTTTAAACGTGTACCGTATGAAATTGTTGGGGGCAGAAGTGGTTCCCGTTGAGTCTGGTACAAAAACCTTAAAAGACGCTTTGAATGAAGCCATGCGTTACTGGGTGAGTAATGTCGATGATACTTTTTATATTATCGGTACCGCTGCTGGACCACACCCTTACCCCAAGTTAGTGCGTGATTTTCAATCTGTGATTGGCCGTGAAACGAAAGTGCAATGTATGGAACAAGAAGGTCGTCTACCAGATGCGCTTGTTGCCTGTGTTGGAGGGGGGTCTAACGCAATTGGCTTGTTCCATCCGTTTATTGGTGACAAAGATGTAGCGATGTACGGTGTTGAAGCCGGGGGGGATGGCATCGAAACGGGCCGTCATGCGGCGCCGTTATCGGCAGGTCGTCCAGGTGTGTTACATGGTAATCGTACGTATGTAATGGCCGACGAAGATGGTCAAATTATCGGTACTCATTCTATTTCTGCAGGTTTAGATTACCCTGGCGTGGGGCCTGAGCATTCTTGGTTGAAAGATGTTGGTCGTGCCAAATATGTGGCCATCAATGACGATGAGGCGATGGAGGGGTTCCGTGATCTTACTCGTCTAGAAGGCATAATGCCCGCCTTGGAGTCCAGTCATGCAGTTGCTTACGGTATGAAACTTGCCGCCACCATGAGCAAAGACCAAATTATCGTAATCAATTTATCGGGTCGTGGTGATAAAGATATTTTAACCGTTGCAGAATTGGATGGGATTGAAGTATGAGCCGTATAAATGCATGTTTTGACAGTTTAGCAGCTTTAGGTAAGAAAGCTCTGATTCCTTATATTACGGCAGGCGATCCTACACCAGAACACACGGTAACCATTATGAATGGCTTGGTGGCAGCAGGGGCTGATGTCATCGAGGTTGGTATGCCTTTTTCCGACCCTATGGCCGATGGCCCGGTTATTCAGCTGGCTTGTGAACGCAGTCTGGCCGCTGGGACGAGTGTGCGTAAAGTATTAGATATTGTTCGTCAGTTCCGAGAGCAGAATACTGACACACCTGTTGTGCTTATGGGCTATTTGAACCCCATTGAGTTTTTTGGCTATCAAGCATTTGCCCATTCTGCTAAAGAAGCAGGGGTAGATGGCATTTTATTGGTGGATCTGACTCCAGAAGAGGCGACAGATGTAGTAGAATGCTTCCGCGAAAATGATATTGATCTCATTTATCTGTTATCACCTACGACGACACCTGCTCGAGCGAAGAAAATTTGTGAGCTTGCTTCCGGTTATGTTTATTACGTTTCTGTGAAAGGGGTGACTGGTTCGACAGCGTTGGATGTGGATAGTGTGAAAAAACACGTTGATTCATTGCGAGAAATTACCCACTTACCTATAGGGGTAGGTTTTGGTATTCGAGATGCTCAAACAGCAGCAGCGGTGAGTCAGTGTTCGGATGGTGTAATTGTTGGCAGTGTATTGGTGAATGCCATCGCAGAAAATCAAAATCAAACAAAAGAATATATCGCTGACGCTTTACAGTCTATTCTTGCACCAATGCGTGTACAGATGGACGCTGAGCAAAGCGGCAGTTAGTAAATAAGGATTTGGAGAAATAAATGAGTAGCTGGTTAGATAAATTTTTACCTTCGATTGTGCGCAGCGAATCAAAGCGTGGTTCGGGATCTGTGCCTGAGGGGCTTTGGAAAAAGTGCCCGAAATGCGACAGTGTATTATACCGCCCTGAGTTAGATAAAAATCTCGATGTTTGCCCAAAGTGCCAGCATCATTTGCGTGTTAGTGCGCGTCGTCGTTTAGATATCTTTTTGGATCATGAGGGTCGCTATGAGATTGGTGAGCACTTAGAGCCTGAAGATAAATTGAAGTTTAAAGACTCTAAACGCTACAAGGATCGTTTGGTTGCTGCGCAGAAAGCCACTGGTGAGAAAGATGCTTTAGTCGCAATGGAAGGGGCATTAAATGGCATGCCTGTAGTTGCCGTTGCGTTTGAGTTTAGTTTCCTCGGGGGCTCTATGGGAGCAATTGTTGGGGAGCGTTTTATCCAAGCAGTGAATGTGAGCCTTGAAAAACGTATACCTTTGATTTGTTTTTCAGCCTCTGGTGGCGCGCGTATGCAAGAAGCGTTGATTTCTTTGATGCAAATGGCGAAAACCAGTGCAGGCCTTGAACGCATGAAACAAGAAGGTATTCCATACATTTCGGTGATGACGGATCCTGTGTTTGGTGGGGTGTCTGCTTCATTGGCTATGTTAGGGGATTTAAACGTTGCTGAGCCAAACGCGTTGATCGGTTTTGCCGGGCCTCGTGTTATTGAGCAAACGGTTCGTGAAAAATTGCCTGAAGGGTTCCAGCGCAGTGAATTCCTGATGGAAAAAGGCGCATTGGATATGATCATCAAGCGTAACGAAATGCGTGATCGCCTCTACAATATTTTATCTATGTTGACAAATAGAGCGGCTTAATTGAATGACATCCGAGTCGTTGACTGTGTGTAAGTCTCTAGATGACTGGCTTTCGTATATTGAGAGCCAGCATCCTTCAGAAATTGAATTGGGCCTAGAACGAGGGGCATCGGTTTTAGCTAAGCTTAATATTGTCAGACCCAAAGAAAAAATCATTACAGTAGCGGGTACCAATGGTAAAGGCTCGACTTGCGCCATGTTGACCCAGTATCTGCAATCTCAAGGTCATTCTGTAGGTACCTACACTTCTCCCCATTTTATCGATTTTAATGAGCGCATTACGATCGATGATCGGCCCTGTGAAGACGATCTGATTTGTCAGGCTTTTAAGGTGATCGAAACGGTTCGTGGTGACACACCTCTGACTTATTTTGAGTTCAGTACTTTGGCTGCATTGTGGATTTTCTCTCAAGCAAATTTGGATTATTGGGTTCTAGAAGTAGGTCTTGGTGGTCGGCTGGATTCGGTGAATATGGTCGATACCGATGTGGCGGTGGTGACGTCCATTGCACTGGATCATACCGATTGGCTAGGTGATTCCCTTGAGGTAATTGCACAGGAAAAAACGGGGATTGCCCGAGCTGGAAAACTGTTGGTCAGTGGGGTTGTTAACCCTCCCGCATCGTTGGCTAATACAGCAAATGGCATTGGAGCTGTATTGCGTCAAAAAGGCACGGATTTTTCCTACGTTAAGAAGGGGAATGTGTGGTCTTGGTCTGGCAATAATGTTCGCTTTGATGATCTACCTGTCCCCAATCTACCGATTGAAAACGCGGCGACTGTCGTGGCG
The DNA here is from genome assembly GCF_016461715.1 of Marinomonas spartinae. GTDB lineage: Bacteria > Pseudomonadota > Gammaproteobacteria > Pseudomonadales > Marinomonadaceae > Marinomonas > Marinomonas spartinae_A. The sequence goes on from NZ_JAEMUI010000002.1 coordinate 360,432, forward strand.
ATATTGAGTTATATGGGATTGTCTCCAACAAAAGAGGCTCTAGCGTCGTTGTTTCACTCTGCGCAGTTAACCGGACGTTTTCAAAAAGTATCCAGTGAGCCGTTGGTGTATATTGATGTTGCTCATAATCCTGAGGCGGCCACTGAACTGGCCAATCGGATTGCTGATTTTGAATCTGCTCCTATTGCTGTTTGTGGTATGTTAAAAGACAAAGACATTGCCAGTGTTATGGTCATTTTAGGTTCGCAATTCTCAGCATGGTATTGTGCGGACCTGAAGGGTATACGAGGAGCGAAGGCGGATGAACTATTTACCAAGCTGACTCATCCATACAAGCAGTCTTTTCCATCGGTAGCACAAGCTTATGATGCCGCCGTCGCTCAGGCGATTGAGGAGTCAAGGGCCGTCGTTGTATTTGGTTCTTTTGTAACGGTTACAGACTATTTAGAGCATGCTCGTTATTTGCAGCATGATCGAGAAAAAGGTGTTCCATGTTAGATAAAACTTTGACTCACAGGTTAATCGGTGCCGGCATTATGATTGTCGCTGCGGCGATTATTCTACCGCAAGTTTTAAATGGTAAACGTCCCCCTGAGTTGGGGGTTCAGGTAGAAGTGAGTAAAGCCCCCGTGTTTCCAGAGGCAAAAATAGCGGCAACTCAGCCTGTAGACAATTTGCCGGATACGTCTTCTACAAATGATGTCACTCATGTTTCTGTCACAAACAAACACTCCACCACAGCGATTCCTATCAAACAACCTCAAGATATTACACTTGTACCAGCCGATAAGGCGTCTGTTAAGAAAGACACTTCGGTGTCAAATCAATCTGCCCAAACAGGCTCCTCTTCATCCAGTGCGGCAAAAGCGTCAACAGATAAACAAACCAGTGTCGCCAGCAAAAGCCAGCCTAAGCCACAAATGGCCGTTCGTTGGACAGTACAAATTGCCACCTTTGCGAATGAGGCGAATGCAAAACGTTTGGTGGATAAGTTAAAAAAGGCAAATTACTCGGCATATAGTATCACCAGCAGCTCTCTGAATAAGGTCTATGTTGGTCCTGAGTTTGAGAGAAGTGCGTCTGAGAAAACTATGAGTGACATTAAAAAGAAATTTGGTCTGAAGGGATTTGTGACGAAGTTTTCAGAGAATTAGCGATTCGCTTCTGTTAAAATCCTCCGCGATTTTATGGAGACCATTATGAACACAGTAAACTCTATTACTACAATAGATTGGCTGATCATCGCCGTTGTTCTTGTATCGACTTTGTTGAGTTTAAAGAGAGGGTTTGTTAAAGAAGTATTGTCTCTGGTGACTTGGGTTGTAGCGTTTGTTGTAGCTGTTAAGTTTTCGGATAATATGCAGGCTTTATTGGTTCAGCAAATTCAGAGCGATCAAGTCCGTTATATAGTGGCCTTTATTGCTCTATTTGTTGCTACTTTAATCATTTGTGCCTTGGTGAGTTACTTAATAGGCTCACTTATACAAGTTACTGGATTGTCTAGTACTGACCGGGTATTAGGTATGGTATTTGGCTTTGCGCGAGGGGCCTTAGTGGTCGTGGCGTTTGTATCCTTACTAAGTTTAAGTCCATCAATTGAAAAAACTCAGATGTGGAAAACCTCGACTCTGATCCCTCAATTGGTGTTATTAAAAGACTGGACGCGAGATATGTTAGGCAAGAGTTCGGATGCGGTCAGTCCGTCTCTCATAAATCGTGTTCTAGGTAGTTAACTGGTTGCTTATGATGAGTAACCACCCGAAGAAGAACCTTTTTGCGTATTTTACGTAATTTCCCCAATACGAGGATCTAATACATGTGTGGTATCGTTGGTGTCGTTGGCACGTCCATGGTTAACCAAACCATTTTTGATGCTTTGACTGTTCTGCAACATCGTGGTCAAGATGCAGCTGGGATGGTGACAAGTCATAATGGACTATTATGCTTACGCAAAGACAATGGACCTGTGAGCGAAGTTTTTCGTACACGTCATATGAAAAAACTACATGGTAACATTGGCATTGGGCATGCTCGTTACCCCACCGCTGGAACTTCCAGTTCTGCAGAAGCGCAGCCTTTTTATGTTAACTCACCTTACGGTATTTCACTGGCGCATAATGGTAATTTAACCAACACCGCCAAGCTTAAACAAGAAGTGTTTGAGTCCGACTTGCGCCACATCAATACGACGTCTGATTCAGAGGTTCTATTGAATGTCTTAGCTCATGAGATGAGTTTAGAAAACAAGTTAATTCCAACGCCTGATGATATCTTTAATGCGCTAGAGCGTGTTTATAAGCGTATCGAGGGTGGGTATGCAGTTGTTGCTCTGATTACGGGCTATGGAATTTTAGCCTTCCGTGACCCTGATGGTATTCGTCCACTGATTTACGGCTCAAAAATGAGTGAAAATGGTGGCATTGAGTATATGGTGGCCTCTGAAAGTGTCGCCTTGGATGCTGCAGGTTTTACTATTGAGCGGGATATTCAGCCCGGTGAGGCGATTTTCTTCGATGTGAACCATAAGGTTCATGTGCGTCAGTGTACACCGAAGAAAGTGCCTCGTCCTTGCTTGTTTGAATACGTATATTTTGCGCGCCCTGATACAGTGATTGACAATATTTCCGTCTATAAGGCGCGTATCAATATGGGGGATCGTTTAGCGGCGAAAATCCAGAGAGAGTGGCAAGATCATGATATTGATGTGGTTATCCCCATTCCGGACACGAGTCGTACGGCGGCATTGCAAATTGCACAAACGTTGAATATCCCGTTTCGAGAAGGCTTGGTGAAAAATCGTTATATTGGCCGTACGTTTATTATGCCGGGTCAGGCTGTTCGTAAAAAATCGGTGCGTCAAAAACTCAACCCAGTACCCTTTGAATTCAAAGACAAAACGGTTTTATTGGTTGATGACTCCATTGTGCGTGGCACTACCAGTAAAGAAATTATCGAGATGGCTCGCGAAGCGGGTGCGAAAAAAGTGTACATTGCCTCTGCTGCTCCAGAAGTACGCTATCCAAACGTTTATGGTATCGATATGCCTGCGGTAACGGAATTGATTGCTCATGGCCGCAATGTTGATGAAATTTGTGAGCTAATCGGAGCGGATAAACTGATCTTCCAAGATCTGGACGATTTGATTGAGGCCTGTATCGATGAAAAGCATTCTGAGGTGCGTGAATTTGATACTTCGGTCTTTAATGGCCAGTACATCACAGGTGATATCGATGACGCGTATTTGGAACGTTTGCAAGAAGCGCGCAATGATGCCAAAAAGGCAGCTATCACAGTGAGTTCTAGTAGTGACATGATGTACCCTATGTAGAAAAATAGACTGTCTATGGTAAATTTAGAGAAGGACATGTGAGCGCTGGTTTTCAGTGACATAATCCCGTGAAATAAAGCCAGGTTGTCGCCTGGCTTTATTGTTTTTTAATCTGTCGATTTTTAGCCTGATTAAAGTGGTTTAGGATGCCTTGGGCTCGATAGGTTTAGTACGGATGAATTGGAAAAGGCTTTTTCAAAAGCCTCCCATAGAATTGTGATATGTAGGGTTTATAAGTAGTAACCAAGTTGGAGAGACAGGAATGCCTGATTATAAAGATGCGACGAATGCGATTCATTCTGGTGTTCGTCAGACGCAGGAGCAGGAAAATAGTGAAGCGATTTTTGCTACCTCTAGCTTCGCTTATTCAAGTGCTCAAGAGGCCGCGAGTAAGTTTTCTGGAGAAGAAGATGGCAATGTATATTCTCGCTTTACTAACCCCACCGTTGAGTTGTTTGAAAAGCGTTTAGCTACCCTGGAAAAGGGGGAAGCGGCGATTGCGACCAGTTCCGGTATGGCGGCTTTGATGACCATGGCATACAGTCTGTTGAGTACTGGCGATAAAGTTGTTTGCTCTCGTAACATCTTTGGATCTACGGTTAAATTCTTTAGTACCTACACAACCAAATTTGGTGTGGAAGTGGTGTATGTGGATGCGACGGACTATCAAGCTTGGGAAGAGGCTATCGATGAAAACACTAAGCTTTGTTATTTTGAAACACCGTCCAACCCACTATATGAAGTAGTGGATGTACAGCGTGTGGCAGACCTTGCTCATGGGAAAGGGGCATTACTGTGTGTCGATACAGTATTAGCAACACCAGCCCTTCAGAACCCTTTAACGCAGGGGGCGGATATCGTGATGCAATCGGCGACGAAGTTCATTGATGGACAAGGCCGTACTCTTGGTGGGGCATTGATCTCAAACAAAGAGATAGTAGAGGTGTTTACGGCCTTTATGCGCAGTGCGGGGCCATGCATGAGTCCATTTAACGCATGGGTTTTAGTTAATGGTTTAGAAACCTTGGCGCTACGGATGACCGCACATTCAGCGAATGCGCTTAAATTGGCACAGTTTTTAGAGGCTCACCCGAAGGTCAAAAAAGTGAACTATGGTGGTTTACCAAGCCATAAATATCACGAGCTTGCCAAGAAGCAGCAAAAAGATTTTGGTGGGCTATTGTCGTTCGAAGTTGAAGGAGGTCGTGAGGCGGCATGGCGAGTAATTAATAGTGCCAAGCTGGTGTCTATCACGGGTAATTTAGGTGATACTAAAACCTTGGTGACGCATCCTGCTACCACTACACACGGTCGGTTAACCGATGAGGAAAAAGCCAAAGCGGGCATTGTGGAAGGTTTGATTCGTGTATCGGTAGGTTTGGAAGACATCGAAGATATTATCACGGATTTTGATGGGGCTTTGTCTCAGATCTAACTGAAAAGCTATTGCCTTGATAGTATGTCACCCGAAAAGAGAATGCAGTCCTATTGCTGCATTCTCTTTTTCTATCTGAAGGTTTAAGTTGTCCCTTTTTTAAGGGGCTATCTACTTCTTAAGGTTACGGAAACGCCAAAGGCTTGGTTTCCTGAGGTTGCTCTTTGGTGGCAGACTTAGGCATCCTTTCCAAAACAAACTCAGCACGCCGATTTTTAGCGCGGTCTGCAGGCGTATCATTTGGCACGAGCGGAATACTGTCTGCATAACCTGTTGCCGTCATTCGTTCGGGTGAGATGCCTTTGTCTAGGAAATAGCGCAAAATGGTCGTGGCACGGATCGCTGACAGCTCCCAGTTGCTTGGAAAGCGTGCTGTTTTTATGGGCACATTATCCGTATGTCCTTGGATGTTGATTGTATAATTTGGGTACTTCTTAAAGGTATAGAGCAAGGTGTTTAAGATAAAGTCGGCATCATAACCAATCTCGGCCTCACCTGAGGCGAATAAACTTTTTCCATCAACTCGGATGATGAGTTTGTCACCATTTTCTGAAACAGACACCATTTTATTCAGTTTATAGGCATCAAGTTGCCGTTGTAAGTCTCGTTCCATCTTGGGAAGGTTCGCATCAGGGGCGTCTTCGTCTGCTTGTGAATCGCTTTTACCGGATTTCGTGTCGGTATTTTTTAGTGGGATGGGGGTTATGATTTTGTTGCCACCTTGAGCCGGTTTGTTGTCCGTTCCTTTGATATTATTTTTGTTCGAGATAGCAATTTGAATAGAGGATAAAGTTGACTCTAAAGTCGATTGAGTCATTCTCGACAGTGAAAATAACAGAATAAAAAACACCAAAAGCAGAGACATTAAATCAGCAAAGGTGAAGATCCATGTTGGAACCTCATCATCTTCGAAAAAAGGATCATCCATCGTCTAATCCCTAAGACCAACAGGTTTACGCTGATGAGCGGGGACATAGGAAGAGAGTCGCTCATACACGGCTAGATAGTTATTGCTGCCCATCATGGCGATGGTACCATCTCGGATGATTTCCAGAGTTTGTATTTCTAAAATGGTTCTGGCTTTGAGCTTGCCAGCAATGGGCTGAAAAATCACTGTCGATAAAATGGAACCATAGAAGGTGGTTAATAGTGCAACAGCCATAGCAGGACCAATGGCATCTGGGTTATTAAGATGGGACAGCATCTGAATCAAGCCAATTAACGTCCCAAGCATGCCAAACGCAGGGGCGTACATGCCCATTTTTTTAAACACGTCCTGAACCACATAGTGGCGCATTTTTAACGAGTCAATATCGGCTTGTAGGGTATGACGAATATAGTCCTCATCGGAGGCATCAGAGGCCATATTGAGTGCTCTTTGTAAGAAAGGGGAGTCGGCTTTTTCACGACTTAACGCCATTAAGCCTTCACGTCGAGCTACTCTAGTTAATTGCAGCATGGTAGCAATCATCTGTTGTGGATTCTGTTTGTCCTGGGTAAAAACAATGGCGGCTGCACGAAAAGCGGCCATCGTGTCTTTGAATTGAAACGTAAATAGCGTGGCGGCAATGGTACCGCCGATGACAATCATAATGCCCGGAACGTTGACAAAAATACTGATATCGCTACTACCATAAAGAATCGCAGAAACGATTAACGCGAGACCTGAGATGATCCCTACAAAAGACGTAAAATCCATAAATTAATAAGCCTAGCACGATTCATAATGTAATGAGATTGACATTATGTAGAGGGTTTATTGACATGACAAGTTATGAATTGTCGATAGTTTTTAATTTTGTTTGGCTTTTGTCTCTGATTGTGTGTTTTTCCCATCCCTGATCTCACTGTTTTTGCGCCATCGATTCAAAGGCTATTTAACCTTTCTTTGCGGCGATACCCTAATACCAATAAGCATGGGGTGAGTATAAGAGTTAATGGCGTGGCGAAAGTAAGGCCGCCTGCAATGGCTGTTGATAGCTGAGTCCACCACTGAGAAGAGGGGGCGCCTACACTGATATCTGCTTGCAGCAGGTCGATATTGAGTTGAAACACCATAGGAACCAAGCCTAGAATGGTGGTGATGGTGGTGAGCATGACAGGGCGAAGGCGCTGTACTCCCGTTCTCACAGCCGCCTCTTTTACCGACAACCCCTGACTTCGCAACACATTAAAGGTGTCAATCAATACAATATTATTATTAACGACAACACCCGCCAGAGCAATCACACCGACACCGCTCATGACGATCCCAAAAGGGTCTCCTTTTATCATTAAGCCAACTAACACCCCCATGGTGGAGAAGATAACCGCACTTAAAATCAATAAGCATTGGAAGAAGTTATTGAACTGTGTCACCAATATAATGGCCATAATGAAGAAAGCAACGCCAAAGGCTTTCAGTAAAAAGGTTTGAGCCTCTTGTTGGTCTTCGGTATTACCTCGAAATTGATAGCTGACAGCTTTGGGTAGGTTCGAGGCATCAAGCTCTTTTTTGATTTGCTTTATTACTTGGTCAACGATCAATCCGTCTTTTACGTCAGCATTAATTTTCACCGTTTTCTTGCCATCGGTACGGTTGATCACACCTTGTTTTTGGGCGGCGTAGCGATGAATAAAATTACTGGCAGGGATCGGGCCTTGGTTAGATGGAATTTGTAAATGATCCAGTTGCTCTAAACTACGATTGTTAATAGGGTAGCGTAGGACGATGTCAATTTTGTCGTCCGCGCCTTCTGGTAGGAAGTCACTTAGTTTAATACCGTTAGTGACCAACTTGATGACGCTGCCTAGTGTATTGACATCAACGCCATAACGGGCGGCTTTGGCCCTATCAATGTCAAAACGCCACTCTATGCCAGGCAAGGATCTATCGTCATCGACAGAGACTATGGCATCGCTGGCTTTTAACTTTTTGATCACGGCATCGGCGGTTTTATTGAGTATCTGTCCGTAGTCAGAACTGAGTTGCAATTGAATATCGGTGTCGGACTGAGGGCCATTTTGTTGCACCACAGAGGTGACTTGGATACCGGGGATTTGCTTTGTTTTCTCTCTAATGCGCTGCAAAATGACGCTGGCAGGTTCACGTTTATACCAGTCGACAAATTCCATAGTGAGTGTGCCTATGCTATCTGGGGCATCATTATTATTGACTTTGGCGTAGGAGGTGGCGACCAAGCTGGTAATGTTAGGGTTACCTAATACGAGTTTTTCAACCTTTTGTACCAGCTTGTCTTTTTCTTCCAGCGATAAGTTGCCCCGGGCATGGATTTCTAATTGCGCCACTTCAGGCTCTATATTGGGGAAAAACTCCACCCCTTTGCCAAATTTCCCATAGCTGATAAAAATAGCGATCAGTAACAAAATGGTGGCAAGCAGTACCCAAATAGGATACTCAATTAGTTTGCTGAGCACTCGGCTGTATGTCCCGACAAATCCTTTAAGTTGTTTTAGATCGCCTGATTCCGCCAAGGCTAACGTCTTGAGCATTTTAGGGGAATAGGCGCCTTTTTTGCCGATTAAAGAGCCGATGGTGGGGATAATGATAAGGGCCATGACAAGAGATGATGAGAGGGTTGCGATAACAGTGATTGGCATGAAGCGCATAAACTCTCCGGCAATGCCTGGCCAGAAAAGTAGCGGGAGAAAGACCGCTAATGTGGTGGCAGTGGAAGCGGTAATAGGCCATGCCATGCGTTTGGCGGCTTCAGCATAAGCTGCTTTTTTCGTGGCACCTTCTGCAAGTTTTCGATCAGCGTATTCGGTTACAACAATCGCTCCATCTACCAGCATGCCAACACTTAATATCAAAGAAAATAGCACAACCATATTGATGGTGTAGCCTTGGATATTGAGCAGTAAAATACCTGCTAAAAAGGCCCCGGGTATGGCGATGCCAACTAAGAGGGCACTACGAATACCTAACGCCCAAACAATAACAATCATCACCAATAACGTGGCGATTAAGACGTTATTGAAGAGATCGTTGAGGGAGGTTTCAATTTGTTTGGATTCGTCTTGGGTAAACTCATACTTCACACCTGCAGGCCACTGCTTACTGGCTTGTTGGGTGATGGCTTTGACCCCATTGATGGTTTCTATGATGTTGGCTCCGACCCGCTTAGACACCGCCAGCGTAATACTATTGCGGCCTTCTACACGGGCGTGGCTGGTTGGGTCTTCGAAGCCGAGTTCTCCGCTGGCAATATCCCCTAATAACACCACTTGATCGCCATTCACCTTAATCGGTAAATTTAAAATATCGTCTTTTGTTTTAAGCAGGCCAGGTACTTTAAGAGGAAAACGGCCTGCACCCGTGTCTAGGTTACCAGCCGCGACGAGGCGGTTATTCTTATCAACAAAATTCATTACATCAGGCAATGACAGGTTGTAGGTGTTGAGCTTATCAGGACTCACAACAATGTGCGCTTGTTGATCACGATCACCACTGATTTTTGCCTCAAGTACGCCTGGACTAGCTTCTATTTTATCTTGTAAGTTGTTGGCTATTTTGCTTAAGGTGGCAAAATCCAAATTGCCATACAGATTGATTCGCAATACTGGGAAGGTAGATAAATTAATCTCGGTAACTGTGGGTTCGTCTACATCGCTTGGTAGTTCACTCTTGGCACGATCGACCTTTTGCTGAGCATCAATTAGTGCTTGATCAATGTTTGTGCCTTGCTGGAATTCTAAAATAATCGATGCATGTCCTTCGGATGCGGTGGAGCGAATTTCCTTGAGGCCTTCTAAACCTTTTAGTTCTTTTTCTAAGGGCTTGACTAAAAGACTGTCAGCGTCCTCAGGAGAAATGCCTTCTAATGAGACCGATACGTAAGCCATTGGAATGGTAATATCGGGGGTGCTTTCCTTAGCAATGCTGATATAAGAAGCGATGCCAGACACAATCACCAAGGCAAATAATAATAATACCGTGCGGGAGCGAGCGAGCGCAGCGTCAATTAAGGTTTGCATGGTGTAAATTCCTTTTTGTCCAAATGCGTAGACCGTGTAGCCATTCTAGTTTGCTTGTTCTGCTGGTGGTGTGGTTGCATTGGTGTTCTCATTGTCAAAATGAGGTGCTACTTTTTCTCCGGCTTTTACAAAGCCTTGGCCGACGGTAATGATGGTTACCGTATCCGGTAACCCCCCCACCCAGACTTTGTCTCGTTCCGATTTAAGAGGCGTAACGGGTAAGATCTGAACAATATTGTTTTTATCAAGAATTTTAACTGCTGTTTCCCCAGCCCCATTCAATGTTAACAAGGCCGCTGAGAAGGCATGGGCATGTTGTTGATCCAATATAAAATCGACATCGGCGGTTATGCCTGCTGGGGCCGTTTGATTAGGGTTGGCGATGGTTAGTTCTACCGGAATTGTTCTGCTTTGCTGGTTTGCGACCGCGCTGATATAGTCAACTGTGCCCATAGCAGTATAGCCGGAGTCGAGTTTCACCTGGCCTTTTGTCCCTATATGGATGTGTTGTATTTTATTTTGTGGAATGGCCACTTGGATATGTAAGGGATCAAGTGAGACAAGGGTTCCTATGGTCGCGTCTTTTGCTAACTGTTGCCCCTTTTCTACATCTACCGTATTCATTACTCCATCAAAGGGGGCGGTAATTGTCGCGTTTTCGAGCTGCACCTCAAGTTGCTTAAGGTTGCTTGTGGCTGTCCCTAACAAGGTTTTCGCTTCAGCCAATTTGACCTGAGAAGAAAGGTTGCTTTTGCTTAATTTCGTGATGCCATCCAGTTCTAAATGGCGTTGTTTGACGAGGAGCCGAGCTTCTTCTAATTGAGCTGCTAATGTCCGAGTATCGACTTTGAGCAGTACATCACCTGCTTTGACATGATCGCCTTTTGTAACTGGCAGAGAGGTAATTTTGCCAGCATATTGATTATGTAGCGTGACCGTCTTCCCCGCCATGGTTTGACCCGATAGCGTCAAATGCAAATCAATGTTTTGGGCGTAAATCCGTTTAGCTTGTACCGATGTCAGTGAGGCTGTTTGTGGGTGTGCGTTAGCCATCGAATCGGGCTTAGGAGGCTGCGATTCTACTTTATGACTATTGTGTTGCGCTGTAATAATGCCTTTTCCGCCGATCAATAACCAACATGCTATTGCTGCGACGATGAGAATCGCCGTCACCGGTCCCAGCTTAGTTTTCAACGCCATTCATATCTCCTTATTAGCTGACATTGGCTTCCCATCATGGATCAATCAAGTCTAGATATAGCGTGGAATTATAGGCATAAAAAGAATTCATTAACACATTATTGCCATGATTATTGCAAAAAGCTTAAGGTGTCGGTCGATAGGCTTATCTTGAAAACGCTTAAAAAAACAGACTTGGCATAAAAACCGTTCATCTAAATAGGATTTTTGCTTTTTGGTGTGCGGTATTCACTAAACCTTCATTAGGAAGGGTGCTACTATAGCGCCACAAAAAATTTACACTATTTTATATGGATAGATATGAGTCTATTGTCGTTAGAACAGGTTAGTGTTGCATTCGGACATAATCCGTTGCTGTCGAAAATCAGCTTTTCTGCTGAAGCGGGTGAGCGTGTTGCCATCATTGGTCGTAATGGTGCGGGTAAATCTACTTTTTTAAAAGTCGTCTCTGGTGAGCAAATACCGGATGAAGGGGTAGTTCGTATTGAAGGGGGCATGAAAATCGCCCAGCTCCCTCAAGAACTACCAGACGCTAATGAGAAAACCGTTCGTGAAGTTGTCAGTGAAGGGGCAGGTCAAGCCCATCACTTGATGAAACGCTACTTTTCCTTGTTAGAGGATTTTGAAAACGATCACTCCCATGAGCTTGGTGAGATCCAGGCAGAGTTAGATAAAATCCAAGGGTGGGATTTAGAGCAGCGAGTGAACCACATGGTTCAGCGTTTAAGATTGCCTGCTGACAAACTCATGTCGGAGTTATCTGGTGGTTGGCGTCGTCGTGTTATTTTGGCACAGGCGTTAATTTCGAATCCCGATATTCTACTACTTGATGAGCCAACTAACCATTTGGACGTACCAACCATCGAATGGATGGAGCAACAACTCCAACAATTCCGTGGCTTGATCTTATTTATTACCCACGACCGCCGTTTTCTAGAGAAGCTGGCCAATCGTATCGTGGAACTGGATCGCGGTAATTTGATTTCTTTCACTGGAAACATTCATGAGTTTCTTGTTTTCAAAGAAAAATTGCTCGAAGAAGAAGAACGAGCCAATGCTTTGTTTGATAAGCGTTTGGCTGAAGAGGAAGTCTGGATACGCCAAGGGATAAAAGCCCGTCGTACGCGTAACGAGGGGCGTGTACGTGCCTTGAAAGCTTTACGTCAAGAACGTTCCGAACGTATTAATCGTCAAGGTAATGCTAAAATGGCGATTGAAACGAAAGATAAATCGGGCAAGCTGGTAGCGGAATTCACACAAGTCGGTCATGCATTTGAGGATAAAGTGATTCTCAATCCCATGGATTTTATTGTGAACCGTGGTGATCGTATTGGCCTGATTGGACCAAACGGCTGTGGTAAAAGTACGTTTTTGAAAATTCTGCTGGGGGATTTGAAACCAAAATCCGGCACTGTTCGTCAGGGGACCAAACTGAACGTTGCTTATTTTGATCAGCTGCGTGAGCAACTTGACCCTGAGCAAACGGTGGTAGAAAACGTTGGCGAAGGCAAAGATACCATCGAGATTAACGGTCAGAGCAAACATGTGATTGGCTATCTTGGGGATTTTCTGTTTCCTCCTGAGCGGGCACGTACCCCTGTTAAGGCGTTATCAGGTGGTGAGCGAAACCGTGTATTGTTGGCGAAACTCTTCACGAAGCCTGCTAACTTGCTGATCATGGATGAGCCAACCAACGATCTAGACGTCGAAACCCTAGAGCTTTTGGAAGAACTGTTAATGAATTACGATGGCACTTTGCTGCTCGTGAGTCACGATCGTTCATTCCTAGATAACGTGGTGACGAGTGTGATTGCGTTTGAAGGCGAAGGTAACGTAAAAGAGTACGTCGGCGGTTATCAAGACTGGATCCGTCAAGGTGGTAAGTTCCCCGCAGAATCCACGTCGCAAACGGATGATGTACCAACTAAAAAAGAACAAGCAAAAGCCGAAGCGAAAAAAGTTGCAGAAGCCACCCAGCAAACGACTACTAAAGCAGCAGCCTCCACTCCTAAACCAAAAACAAAGCTGAGTTATAAACTGCAGCGTGAATTTGATGCAATGCCAGAGACCATTGCTAAGTTAGAAGAGGACATTGCCGCTTTACAGGACATAACAAGTTCTCCTGATTTTTATACAGGTGATGCACAAAACATTGAGCAAACCTTGGCAATGATGGCAGACAAAGAACAAGAGCTTGAAACCATGATGGAACGTTGGCTAGAGCTTGAAACTATGCAGAATGGATAAACCGCGCAGAATGGGTAATTTATGACACAAAAAATTCAACCAGTTTCTTTTATATCGCGTTTTTTTGGTGCCTTTGGCCAATTCTTCAAATACATGGGGAGTGGTGATTATGCTGCTCGCTGTCAGCATGTAGGGCAAGGCGAGTTACTTGCATTTGAAGCTGAGCCCAAAGTGATTACCAAAGAAGTCGAAATCATTCGGGAAATCGAAGTGGCGTCGCCAACATTGGATACAGTCAATGAAGACGGTGCTCATCAATTATTGCAGTTGCTTCAGCAAGGGGCTCGTTTTATTGATTTTCTACAAGAAAGCATAGATGAGTACAGTGATGCTGATGTTGGAGCTGCGTCTCGGCAAATTCATGCGGGTTGCGCAAAAGTATTAAAACAGCATTTCACTATTGATGTGGTGTCCCTCGACGTAGTGAACAGCGCTGCCGAAAATAGCCGAGTAGAAGTGCCTGCGGATTACGATGCGAAGCAAATTAAGCTGGAAGGGCGAGTGGAAGGCAAAGGGCCTTATAAGGGCACCTTGATACACCCAGGCTGGAAAATCACTGAAACGCGCTTACCCAAAGTCAGTGATACTGACAATCTAACCATATTAGCGCCAGCCGAAATCGAGGTATAAATCATGAATCAATATTTTATTGGTATCGATTTGGGTACCACGCATTCGGCTGTCTATTATTCACAGTCTGCTCTGGCGTCATCAGACACTCACTCCATGCCAGCGGCTATTCAGCAGTTATTGATTCCGCAGTTTATTGCTGCGGGTCAAGTTGATGCTCGACCTTTACTACCTTCTTTTGTGTATTTTCCCCATCAAAGCGAGTTTTTAGACAGCGATTTACAATTGCCTTGGGGAAGTACGTCATCAGTGGTTGGACAATTGGCTCGTGAACTGGGGACCAAGTCAGCTGGTCGACTGGTTCAAAGTGCCAAAAGCTGGTTATGTCATGCTAGGGTGAGTGCCGATGAAGCTGTCTTGCCCGTTGATGCCTTACCAGAAGTGCAAAAAGTATCACCTGCACAAGTGACAGAAACCTTATTATCTCATTTAGTGAGTGCTTGGGAGCATCAATTTCCCAATGCGCCTATCGCGGAACAAACCGTGGTGATTACTGTGCCAGCCTCGTTTGATCCAGCGGCTCGGACCATTACCGAGCAAGCGGCCGCGAAAATCGGCTTGCGAGCTCGCTTGATTGAAGAGCCATTAGCTGCCTTTTATGCTTGGTTAAGTGATCAGCAAAACTGGACCGACAGTCTGGACGTCAACGAGCACATCCTTGTGGTCGATGTGGGGGGCGGCACGACGGATTTATCGCTTATCAAAGCTGTCGACCAAGAAGGAGCGTTGGGTTTAGAGCGTGTAGCGGTTGGTCGACATATTTTGCTTGGCGGCGATAATATGGATCTAACCTTAACCTACCATATGGCGGCACAACTTGCGCAAAATGGTACGAACCTTGAGCCTTGGCAAATTAGTGGTTTGACGCAAGCTTGTCGTGAAGCGAAAGAGCGTTTGCTGTCGAATCCGGATTTACAAGATGCGAGCGTGGTGGTGCCAAGCCGAGGTCGTAGTCTGTTTAACAACAGTATCAAAGCGACATTGACGCAAAACGATGTACAGCAATTATTAATTGACGGTTTCTTCCCGCAAGTCACGCTAGGTGAGCAAGCTCAAAAGAATGCCCGTAGCGGTTTTAGCACCATCAATTTAGAGTACGAAGGCGATCCTGCGATTACCCGTCATATTAGTGAGTTTTTATCTCAGCACGATGTAACGCCGAGCAAAATATTGCTAAACGGTGGTGTATTTAATGCTGGTGTCATTCGCTCAACACTTGAGGCGCGTTTGGCCTATATGTTGGGGGATAGCAAATTTACCATGCTGACGCCTTCACATTTAGACCACGCTGTTGCTAAGGGCGCAACTTACTATGCCCAAGTTCAGGCGCAAGGCGGTGTTAAAGTAAAAAGTGGTTTGGCGGCGAATTACTATATTGGTGTGGCAAGCCCGATGCCAGCAATTCCAGGTATGGCACCGCCAGTCGACGCGATTTGTGTGGCCCCTTTTGGGTTGGAGGAAGGCTCAGAAGAGCAGATGCTGCCGAATGAATTTTCTCTGGTGGTGGGGGAAAGCGTGACATTCCGCTTCTTCCAGTCGCAAAGCAGTGATGTAGATGAAGTAGGTAACGTTATTTCTTCATTCTCTCTTGGTCAGTTAAATGAGTTGAATCCTTTGTCGATTCGTTTAGATGCTGGGCATTATCATGAAGGGGACATGGTGCGTGTTTATTTGACCGCACGAGTGACGGAGTTGGGCCTACTATTATTGCAAGCACATGATACGCAATCTGACCTAAGTTGGACCATTGAGTTTCAAGTTAGGGAGGCGTAAACATGGCACAACCGACGTTTCGCGTAGGGATTGATTTAGGGACAACCAATTGTGTTGTCTCTTATATTCCAGCCTCGACAGAGGCTTCTTCTATGAATGCCTCGTCAGCATTGCCTACGCCACAACTGTTACCCATTCCTCAAGTAATGGCGGATGGGTCGGTGCAAGAGTTTACCCATTTGCCGAGTGCCATTTATTTATTGGCGGCAGATGAAATAGGCAAACTGGACCCTGTATTGCCTTGGCGTCACCATGATAAAGAACGAGTGGTGGGGATGGGGGCATTAGCACTTGGACAGCGTCGGGCGGGGCAACTGGTGCAAAGTGCGAAGAGCTGGTTGAGCCATCGCCAGGTCGATCGTCGTTCGCCAATTCTTCCTTGGGCAAGTGAGTTCACGAAAAAAGTCAGTCCACTAGAGGCGAGCAAAACCCTTTTACAACATATTAAACAAAGTTGGGATCATCGTTTCCCTACGGCGCCTTTAGCTTCTCAATCCATTGCCTTAACACTCCCTGCTTCTTTTGACGAAGAGGCAAGAGCCTTAACGTTAGAAGCTGCTAAATTGGCTGGCTTGGACAACCTATATCTGCTTGAAGAGCCTCAAGCCGCTTGTTACCACTACATCAGTGATGATAATCGTCTCGCTGCCCTGTCCGATAAGAAAATGCTCTTAGTGGTCGATATTGGTGGGGGAACCTGCGATTTTAGTTTAGTGGCGATTCGCTCTGTGGAAAAAACAGCGAATGTGGAAAGCGAGCAGAATGCTGCGATTTCCCTAAAGCGTATTGCCGTGGGCGAGCATTTGTTACTGGGGGGCGATAATTTAGATCAAGCACTGGCATTTCAGCTCGATCCTAAGCAAATTTCCGCTTTATCAGCGACACGACTGGCGGCTTTGGTTCAGCAGACCCGTCAGGCGAAAGAAACGTTTCTAGGACCGAACGCGCCAGAGTCGTTAAGCATCACTGTTTTGGGGGGCGGTAGTCGATTAATAGGTGGGTCACAAAAGTTTAATGTCTCTAGAGCGGCGCTATTAGAGCAAGTCAGTCAGGGTTTTTTCCCCTTAGTCGGTGCTAATGATAAGGTGCAAAAAAACGATTACGCTATGCATACCTTGGGCTTGCCTTATGAATCAGACCCTGCTTTTACACGTCATCTAGCGGCTTTTTTACAGCAACATAAAGTGGCGATTGAGGCGGTGACGGGGTCGGCTATGCCGGATGCCGTGTTGTTTAACGGGGGATTATTTAATAGCCCGGTGTTAAAAGATCGCCTAGTGGAACAGTTGAACGCTTGGTGTGCTGAGCCCATTTTGGTGTGTACTGCCGACGAGCCCAATAATGCTGTTGCTAAAGGGGCCGCCATGTACTTAAACGCGTTGGCGGGAGAAAGTACGCGTATTGAAAGTGGCGTGGCGCACAGCTTGTATTTGAAAGTGGGCGACGATCAATTTGTGGGTATTTTGCCTAAAGGAACGCTTAAGGGCGAAACCATTACTTTAGGACAAGCCTTTTTTGTCACCTTGGGTCAGCAAGTGCAGTTTCCTTTATATCGTTCGGATGATCATGTTGAGTGCTTAGTGGGAGCGGTGCGTAGTGAAGATGGGCTACATTATATTTCTACATTAACAACAGAGCTTGATGGCTCAACGGAGTCAGAAGAATGTGCTGTGACTTTAGCGGTTCAGATGACAGAAGTCGGGGTATTACAAGTATTGCTGAAGGCGAATAATCAGCGAGACCAGTGGCGTTTGGATTTTTCCACGCAATCTCGTCCTTCACAAGGCTCTTCACAAGGAACGTCTGGACATGATGATTCAGGGCAAGTCGATGAAAGTGGTTTGCTGCATGCTCATATGGGGCAAGCAGAAGAGCATCTGGCCAAATGCTTTTCAAGCGTAGGTCAAAAGCAACAGCCCGACTTAGTCAAATCGCTTAAACAAGATTTGGAACAGTTACTAGGTAATCGAGATGATTGGAACCTAGCCACATCTCGTCGTTTGGCCGATAAATTACTTAGCTTAAAGTCTGGTCGACTCAAAAGTGCTCAACATGAACGTCAGTGGTTACAGCTTGTTGGTTACTGCTTACGTCCAGGTTATGGTGCCGCTGAGGATTTAGCGCGTGTTCAGCAAGTGGTCAATATCACAAAAGCGGGCACACAATTTGATACCGCACCAGTGTGGGGACAATACTGGACGCTTTACCGTCGCATTGCAGGCGGCTTATCTACCGAACAGCAAACGCATCTGTTTAAACAGTTTAGTCAGTATTACTCACCATCAGGGCAACGCTCTCGAGATAAAATGAAAGCACTAACGACCAAGTCCAGCGACGACTTGATTCGCCTTGTGGGAGCCTTAGAAAACCTATCGATGGATGACAAACAAACTGCGATTGATTGGTTACTCAAGCGTTTGCAAAAATCGTCTGAGCCGGATACTGCATGGTGGACAGTTGGACGTATTGCTTCGCGCCATTTGTTATCAGGCCAGCAGGAACAGCGTATTGAAGAGAAGAAACTTCTTCCGATATTGGACTTGGTTCTCAAAGAAGATTGGAAAAAACGCAAACAAGCGGGTCTTGCAGCGGTGCTGATGAGTCAAATGAGCCTTGGTGAATCTAAGGAGTTAACTGGTTATCGCAAGAAAATCGCCAACAAACTGAAAAAAGACAAATGCCCATCCCAATGGCTAGAACGCCTAGAAAGTCGCCATGAAATTAATAGCGATGAACTGAATGCGTTAGTCGGTGAAAGTTTACCCATAGGGCTTCGTTTATGACATGTGTACCCTCTTTGCTTTTTAACTGCAAAGAGGGGATTCAGTCTATGGAAATCCCAAACAGCTTAATATCGGCTTTATAAGGCACTTCAATAGGGTCTGTTTGCAGTCCATCAATTAATTTTAGATAAGTGGTCATCATATGAGCTTGAAGATTCTTTTCGTTAGGAATGGACGAGGTGAATTTGGTGGCTCTGAGCATGCTTTTTAGTCCGCTAGTTTCGGCGTATGTTTTATTACCTTCCAAGATGATCTCTTTCCCCATATGCCAATAAATGTCCAAGTCTTTAATCTGCATTGGGCTAATAGGTGGGACCAGCGGCACAATATCATCAAAGGTAACGACGCGTATTAACGGCAAATCGGAAAATTTAGTTGCGCCTGTGACGTTAGTGACTTTGGGTTGACCGAAGGTAATGATCTGTCCAATAGGGTAATGATCTTTTTCCAAGTACATTGCAAGCACGACGGCGATAGCGCCACCTAAACTGTGCCCAGTAATATGAATTGGCTGGTTTTTCACTAAGTAAGGTTTGATATTGTCATAGACGGCTTTTGCAGCCGAGTCAAAGCCTTGGTGTAGTTTGATGCCTAGAGTCGGGTCGAGCTTTAACTCAAGGTCTAAATCCAACATAGCGTTTTCTAGATTGTCTGTACCTCTAATCGCAATGGTCTGAATACCCTTTTTCTGACTTAAAAAATAACTCACTTGAGAGCTTGGAAGGGTGGCCTCATGCACCAGTGTTTGTCCTTGTTTTTGCAAAGACTTTTTTAGCTCTGATGGCGTTAGGTAGGTATCCGCTGATAGGGTGGCTTGTGTCTTTATCTCCGTGAAGTTTTGGGCGCCAAAAGCCAATTGAAACGGGGTGAGTAAGACGAGAGAAAGAACCATTAACAGTGTTTTTATCATAATACTCAGTATAAAGGTCGCAGTTGGTGGTGCCAGAGTACAAGATGATAATGTTATCTTGTAGCCACTTTTCACGAAATAGACACTTTCTATAGACATTATTTGATAACGTGAATAAGTTAAATCAGTCTAACACATGACTTCCACATAACTTTGCCTATTCTCTATGGCGAGGAGTGTTTATGGCGTTTTTTTCTCTAGAGGAAGCCGCAGCCCGATACAATGAATATCGGCCAAAGGTGCACGATGTGATTAAAACATGGCTTGAAGAGGCAGGTTGTAATAATGATTTTTCCAGAGGGCTGGATGTTGCCTGCGGGACGGGAGACTCGACATTACCGTTAATGGCTCTATGTGATGAGGTGATCGGAATCGATATCTCGGAGGCGATGTTAAAATACGCTAACGAGAAATCTATCTCAACCGCGTTGATGTCTTATCAGCACGCTTTTGAATTGGGCAAATTCGACCTGATTTCTACCTGTATGGCATTTCACTGGTTTGATCTGGAGGAGGCGATAGATGCCTATAAGTCGGCTTCACAAAACGGAGCGGTCTGGCTCATTTATAATTTTTCCTTTGGGGGTAGTGACTCTAGCGAGGCGTTTAATTGGTGGTTGATTAACTACTATTTCAAGCACTATCCAACTCCCCACAGAAACAGCCAAGTTGCCAATATTCAATATGAACAGGGCATCACTAAGCTTGCTGATGGTAAAGGGACATTGCCCATTCGTATGAGTGTTGAGAGATTAATCAAATACCTCACGACTCAGTCCAATGTTGAAGTGCAAGTCAAAGCAGGGAAAGCCTATGAGGAGATTGAAAGAGAATTAATGGAGCAGATTACACCGTTTGGACTTAATTCGCATTTTAGTTACAAATATACCTATGAAATTTATCGCTATGACAGTCATGATTTGTAGGGCAAGCGTGAGGGCTATTTCGCGTGTAATATGTCTTTTATATTATTGAAAAACGCATGATAATGAAAGGCTACCGTCATTATCATTGCCTATGGAGTAAGCAGTATGGAACAGGTATATTTTGAAGAGAAGCGACTCTTAGGGTTAAGTGAACGCACTAACAATGCCAATGAAACACAGCCAGAAACCGCCAAAATCGCTGGTTTGCATCAATCCTTTGCTCAGCAAATCAAAGTTAACTACGCCAACGGTGCCAGTCTATACGGCGTATATTACAATTACGAGTCAGACTATACGGGAGACTTCTCCATATTGGTCGGAACAGAAAAAGAGACAGTTCGAACTTCTACACCCCTAGAAGGTGTGACGCTTCCTAGCGGCGATTACCTGCGTTTTTCCAAAGAGGGAGAGATGCCACAAGCGGTGGTCGATGCTTGGGGCGAAATTTGGCAGTACTTTTCTAACCCTGATTGCCCACACCAACGCGCTTACACCGTGGATTTTGAGCACTACACCAGTGACAAGAAAGTCGATATTTATATTGCTATTAAATAGTGGTACTTGAGCCGTACAAGCGATTTTTGGTGGTTGTGGATGCAAATCCAGCCACCTTGTTTTATTTGAGGTCGCTTTTGCAACAGAGAGCGCACCATACTGGGAGGCGTGGAGACTCAGTTAGGTTCAGCTGTATTATTGGCGGAACTTATTGTGATTTGATGCAACGAATCGTTGCTTTAGCTAAGGCAGCAATGTTCTAACTTCACATGCAAAGCATAGTAGGGTGAGCTAGAACAAATAAAATAACCCCATCACTGGTATAAGTGATGGGGTTATTGAGAATAAACGAATAGATAAAAATAGCGGCGGCGAGCTACAAGCTATTTTTATATGCCAGCATATAAGCGATCTTTCCTTTTTTGGCTTTGAATAATTTCTTAAAGGCTTTTTCATGAAAGCTAGCCAACTGCCCCATGGCTTTAGCGGATTGACCGGATCCCCCCACATTGCTGCTTTTAATATCTAGAATAGCATGGCTGATCGCCATAATGGCTTGTCGGTAGCCTTTTTCTGTTTTCAGATTGTATTTATTTAGGTCAACGTCTTTTCTAAGGTCTTTAGCCCAATAGAATTCAAGAAACGGAATGGGGTGCTGTGGCTTTTTCCAAGCAATACCTCTTGAAAAGTACATCATGGAACGATACTTATCATTCTCAAAATTTTTCATACCGAGGGATGTTGGTAACTGTTGATAGGTAATGGGTTGGCCTTTATTGTTTTCTAACCAAGTGTTGCCATCTTTTCTCATGGCGCTCCAGAATTGCTGCATATTGGCAAGGTTGCGGTAATCTTTAGCTACCAGTACGTTTACTTTAAAATGTGCACCCCCACCTTGCATTTGCCAAAAAGAATTAAAGGTATGGTGTCCGTCTGTGAGGTAATATTGATTATTCGGCGCAATGACAATGGTTTTCATATCTTTTGGGTAGGTGCCGACCTTATCTTTACACTCAAAGCTTGTTGGGTCGTTTGGTTTTGATGACTTATCAAAGTGCGCCAAGCCTTTTTGTCCATTTACTTCGCAAATTTCATCAAATAGCTTTTTAGGGTCTTTCTTAAAACGACCTAGCTTATAGTAGACTTGGTCGTAACCGATGGCAGGCTGAGTGGGATGTATCTGATCCAGCGATACCTTAGTCACACTTCCTGCGTGTAGTGCTGCCCCATTGACAAAGCTAGACGCGACTAATAAAAGGGCCAGCATCGGAATATATAATGTTTTGAGAGTCATGATTAACCTTTTGTGGAATGAAAAATTGCGATTTTAATGATCTTATATGACACTTCTGTGTGAGTGACAACTCTTATTAACTAACTGAAGTAGTTTGTTTTTCAGCTGATACCACGGAGAATAAAAGTTTCATGACTCAAATCCGCTCATATCAACCAAAGGATGCCAATGCTCTCTGGTATTTGTTTTTCAGTACAGTACGAATGATTAATATTAAAGACTATTCTCTGGCCCAAGTGACAGCCTGGGCGCCGGAATCCTTTGATATGACTGTGTGGGAAAACAAGATGGCCTCTATTCAGCCTTTTATTGCTGAATTGGATGGTGTGATTGTTGGCTATGCGGATTTACAGCCTGATGGCTTGATTGATCACTTCTTTTGTCATCATGCGTACCAAGGAAAAGGGGTGGGTAGGGCCTTGATGAATTATATTTTTTCCCTTGCGGATGAGCGAAAAATTCCCCGTCTATACTCTCATGTCAGTATTACAGCAAAGCCTTTCTTTGAGCACTTTGGCTTTTTTACCGAGAGTGAGCAGACCGTTGAAATACGTGGAGAAGCGTTAAGCAATTTTAATATGGTAAGACCATTGGCAAAGAGTACTTGTTGAGCGTTGTATTCTTGCCGATTCTAAATGCTCTAGGGTATCGTCACTCGTCGTAATACGCTAAACTGCGCGGCTTTAAAATTCTCCCTACAAAGACAGTTTGAGTGTTTAATGAGTACTGAGTTTTCTATTTTATCGACGTTTCTTTTATTCCTGTTTGTTATTGATCCATTCGGAAATATTCCAATTTTATTGTCTGTGATGAAAGGTGTACCGCAATCGCGTCAGTACCGCATTATTGTGCGCGATGGTGTGGTTGGTTTGGCAATTCTGGTGGGCTTTTTATACTTTGGTGCACAGTTTATGCAATTGCTGCATTTGGAAACAGAATCGATTTCCATCGCCGGCGGTGTGGTGTTGTTTGTGATAGCGCTCAAAATGATTTTTCCTTCCTCGGTACCAAAAGAGAAATCTGTTCTGATAGAGCCTTTTATTGTACCAATTTCCATTCCCATGTTGGCTGGGCCGTCGACCTTGGCGACGTTACTGGTAATGGTAAAAAGTTATCCTAATGACCACAGTGATTTGCTGATTTCCGTTTTTTGCGCCTGGGGCGTTTCGGTGACGATTCTGTTTTGTGCACCACTATTAAATCGTCTTTTAAAAGAAAAAGGATTAGCGGCTCTTGAACGTTTGATGGGGATGTTGCTATTGATGATGTCTGTACAGATGGTGGTGAATGGTGTGCGCAGTTTGTTCACACACACCTTAGCCGTGTTATAAAAGTAAATGGAAGAGCGATATGCTATGGCAACGCCAGTGGTTGTTTGGCTACGGCAATGCCATTGAGATCGCAGTAAATGTGGTCTCCAGGTTGGATAACGATGCCCGCAAAACGCAGTGTTTTGCCAATCTCTCCTAAGCCGCGTTTTTCCGTTGGCATGGGGTAGGCTTTTAAAGCGTGAATTCCTAAATTCACTTGCGACTGTGCAGCAACGTCGCGAATAGCACCATAAATAACAATACCTTCCCAGCCATTTGATGCCGCTTTTTCTGCAAGCATATCCCCCAGTAGGGCTCGTCGAATGCTGCCACCCCCATCAACTACCATGACTTTTCCCTTACCATTGGTGCTGACCAATTCACGAACTCGGCTGTTGTCTTCAAAGCAGGAAACAGTGACCACTTCCCCATGAAAGACTGTCTTTTTGCCATACGATGTAAAAATCGGATCGGCAATTTGCAGGTGTTCAGGGTAAAGGTCGCATAAGTCAGGGAGAATGTCTTTCACGGGCTTACTATTCCAAAGTTGGGTTCAGTATTGACTTTAGAGAGCTACGCCCATGAAAACCAATTTTTGATTATTATGTTCAATATTTCATTTGAGTGATAACTGTAAAGAATCTTTACTGTTTAGTTGTGAGGTTTGGTACTCATTCTTCAGAAGACTCGGGAATGTCTGAGGCGTTGATCAGCCCATGCTCTACTGCAATTTGCAATAACAGCACGATGATTTCATCAGGTGGAAGAAGGTGTAGAGGCGTTGACTGTCCGTTATCGGCCAATGCGTCATCTAAATTGATGTCGCGTTCCGCAAACCAGCTGTGAATACTGTGAACTTCAAAGCTGGGATCCAGATTTTTTGTCTCGTAAGTGGCTTCAACGAGCAGACTTGTTTCTTCTGGATGCAAGGCATAGATGACATCTGTATCGAATTCATTTGTCCACTCGGCCAGAATATCGCTGGCTTCGAAACCAAATTCATAAAGCTGGGTTTCGTCGATATCCAGTGTGTTTGGTTCAATGACGTGATGTTCAAGCCACTCATCGTCAGGTATTACCAATACCTCTTTGACTTGGGCTTCTGGTGTTGACCAAGTAAATAGTAGAGGAAATGCTGGGTTGTCAGATGAGTTGGCGACAGATGTTATGAATATAGGTAAACTTGCCATAATGTAGAACCAATGTTTGATTGTAAGGAAAAGCGAATGACCAGCCGAATCAAGATTAGTAGTGCGTTTGATGGCGGTAACATCTCCGTTATTAGTGCCTCGGAGCCGGACAATATTAGAGTAAAAATCCCTAATGATACAAACTCTAAATTCCTTCAATGGTTTTATTTTCGCTTGCAGGGGGGAATGGGGGAGCAGTGCATCATTCAGTTTGAAAATGCCAAAGAGGCGGCTTACCCAGACGGTTGGGTAGATTATCAAGCTGTGGCTTCCTACGATCGTGAGGACTGGTTTCGTGTGCCAACAGAATACATCGATGGAAAATTGGTGATTTCTCACCAGCCTGAACAAGACAGTATTTATTATGCGTATTTTGCGCCGTACAGCTACGAACGTCATTTGGATATGATCGCTTGGGCTGCAAGCCATGAGGATTGTATAACAGATCACTTGGGGGAAACCGCTGAAGGTCGTGATATTACCTTGCTAGAGATCAGTAAAACCCAAGGCTTGGCAAAGAATATTTGGATCATTGCGCGTCAGCATCCTGGTGAAACCATGGCTGAATGGTTTATCGAGGGGTTGTTAGAGCGTTTGTTTGATGAATCTCACCCCATTGCACGAGCATTGTTGAAACAGTGTCGTTTTTACGTGGTTCCTAATATGAATCCGGATGGGGCAGTTCATGGTAACTTGCGGGTGAACTCTAAAGGCGTCAATTTAAACCGTGAATGGAAGAACCCAAGTAAAGAGTTCAGCCCTGAAGTGTTGGCGGTGCAAAGCAAGATGGCTGAAACCGGTGTGGATCTGTTTTTAGACATTCATGGAGATGAAGCATTGCCAGTCAACTTCGTTGATGGTTGCCAAGGTGTGCCATCATTTGATGAGCGCATGGAGGCTATGGAGGCCTTGTTCAAAGAGGTTTTTCTCGCGGTTAGTCCTGATTTTCAAACTGAGATTGGTTACACGCCAGATCAATTTGGTGAAGCCAATCTGACAGTGGCGACTAAATGGGTAGGAGACACGTATCAATGTTTATCCTTTACCTTGGAAATGCCGTTTAAAGATAACCAAAATTTACCTGATGAGCGCGTTGGCTGGTCGCCTGAGCGTGCAAAAATTTTAGGAGCAGATGTGTTGTATCCAATTTATCAGGTGATTAATAGTAAACACATGAAAGCGGATAAATAGAATGTCGGTTGATTCGTTGGAATGGCTGACAATAGCCATGCGAGAGTTTGCAAAAGAGCGCGAGTGGGATCAATTCCACTCGCCAAAAAATTTATCCATGGCACTGGCGGGTGAAACGGGAGAGTTGCTGGATTGCTTTCGTTGGTTGACAGAGGAGGCCAGTTATCAACTGGATGCTCAACAGGCGCAGGCGGTCAAAGAAGAATTGGCGGATGTGCTGCTGTTCACGGTGTGTTTAGCTGATAAATTGGATATCAATTTATTTGAGGCGGCGCAAGAAAAAATGCTTAAGAATGAAAGCCATTATCCTGCGGATCGGGTGAAAGGCTGCGCGAAGAAGTACACTGAGTACTAGACTACGTGTCCTTAGCAGCGGTTGATGTGCATTATCCGGGATATTTTACGAAAAATCTTTGCTTGAACTATAGCGCTTATTTGCGAAGTCGATTAGCATCACGCGCGAAGAACCCCATTTATTTGATTGTATAAAACCTCATTTTAGGACGAGAACAAATGCCTAAGGCTAGTGAAATTAAAAAGAATATGGCCATCGAATACGACGGTAAAACTTGGATTGTTCGTGATATTGAACGCTCTGTACCTCAAGGTCGTGCTGGCGGTAGCTTATACCGTATGCGCATGTACGATGTGGTAACTGACCGTAAGTTAGACGAAACCTTTAAAGATTCTGAAATGTTGAATTTGGCGGATTTAATTCGTCGTCCTGTGATGTTCTCCTATGCCGATGGCAATGAGTATGTCTTTATGGATAATGAAGATTATACGCCTTACACGCTAAACAAAGAGGCGATTGAAAACGAGTTGTTGTTTATTAATGAATCAACCGCTGGTATTCAAGTCATTCTTGTTAACGAAGCTCCTGTGGCTTTGGAGTTGCCTACCAACGTAGAGTTAGAAGTCATCGAAACTGATCCTTCTATTAAAGGGGCTTCCGCTACGTCTCGTAATAAGCCTGCTAAATTATCGACAGGTGCCACCATTCAGGTACCAGAGCATATTTCTATCGGTGACAGGATCAAAGTTAACGTAGAAGAACGCAAATTTGCCGGTCGCGCTGAAAAATAAGCGCTAAAACAATATTATAAAAAGGCAGCTTGCGGGCTGCTTTTTTTTGCCTTTAAAGATATTCTTTTTTCCTTGATTATTTTGGTGTGATAGTGTTGCTATTGATATTAGGTATATCAAAAAATGCTATTTTATATGAGGTACGAAAGGCTGCCTTTCTATCATCAACACAAAAGATAACAATCAGACATGCTTCACTACATAAAAACTAATGTTTACCGTTTTTTTTTAATATAAAAACTATAATTTAATCATGTTGCTAAGGATAAAGGAGTAAAAACATCGAATTGTGCTCAACGCTTAATTTTAATCTATTGGTAGAATGATAATGAAATTACATAGAAAACTCATCCTAGCAAGTTGCTTAACACTTATTTTAGCGGCTTGTACCCTATCTACAATCTCAATTTTTTCAATGCAGTCGCAGCTTTTAAGCAATTTAGAAAGTACGATGAATCGCTATGGTGTGAGTAGTGCGAGTCGGATTAGTAGCTGGTTAGATGATAGACATCAGGTGGTCGCCTCTATTAAAGAGGTAATCGAGAAACATCCTCATAATGATGCGTATATCGTGCAAGCGCTTACTCAAGGTAAAGCGGCAGGAGACCTAATCAGTACACTTTATGGCACTCGGGATGGTGATACGTATCGTGTGAACGGTAAAAACACCAAAGCTGGGTACGACCCAAGAGTGAGAGATTGGTATAAATTAGGAGTTAATGCAAAAGGACCTGCTGTTTCTGAGCCTTTTTTCGGCTCTTCTTCAAAAGTGTTTATTTTTTCAATTGTCAATCAAGTGAGCATTGATGGACAGTTCGCTGGTGTCGTGTCTGCGAATGTGGCTTTGACAGGCATAAACGATGTGGTTGCTTCTTTAAAAGTACCTGGAAAGGGAATAGCATTTATTGTTTCCAAAAGCGGCAATATTATCTCTTATCCTGATGGTAGTATGAACAATAAGCCACTTAGTGAATTAAACTCGACGTTGACCCTCGATAATATTGACTCTAATGTTAAATCCACAAAGTTGGATGAAGTTAGTTTAAATGGCACTAACTATTTAATGTCGTCAGTAAAAATTGCTGGTACCAACTGGTTTTTAGTTTCCTTAGGAAACGAAAAACTACTCAAAGCCCCCATTAAAAAACTTATCATTTATCAATTAATTGCTGTCATTGTAATGGTAGTGCTTTCTATTATTGTACTGACGATATTAATACGGTTCCTACTGACTGATCTATTAAGAGTATCCAATGCTTTAGAAGATATTGCCAAGGGGCAGGGGGATTTAACCGTTAAAATTGAAACGAAGAGTCGTGATGAAGTTGGTAAGTTGGCATCTAATTTTAATGATTTTGTCTATAAGCTGCGAGATATTATAAAAAGCATTGATAAGCTAAGCAGTGTTCTATCGGATCAATCTAATACGAGTGCAAAATCGGTAGAGCAAAGTACTAAAAAACTTAATATGCAACAGAATGAGATTGTGTCTGTTGCCGCTGCGGTTGAGGAAATGACCGTCGCAACGCAAGAGATTGCGAGCAATGCGGAGCAAACAGCACGCAATGTGAGTAAAACGGTTGATATCAGTAACAGTGGGAAACAGCTGGCCAATGCGAGTTTGGAGTCTATTAATCAATTAGCGAAGGAAGTGGATTTAGCGAGTACCGTAATTGGTGAGCTGAGTGAGCAGGGTGATAAAATTAATACTATCGTTTCGACAATCAGTGGTATTGCCGAACAAACTAACTTGCTAGCACTCAATGCCGCTATTGAAGCGGCACGTGCTGGTGAGCAAGGGCGAGGATTTGCGGTTGTGGCGGATGAAGTACGCGTATTGTCTCAGCGTACTCATACGTCGACCGAAGAGATAAGTAGCATGATTGGCATGTTGCAAACAACTACATCAAAAGCTGTTAATGTTATGAAACTTTGTCATACGCTTGCGAGTACGAGTGTGGAGGACACGAAAAAATCAGGAGTTAACTTTGAGGAGATTGCTGAGGCAATAGGGCATGTAGATGGCATGATGATACAGATTGCCACCGCAGCAGAAGAGCAAACCAGTGTGACCGCTGAAATTGGGGTTAACACACAGGCGATACGGGATGTGTCTTCTCAAATGCAAGCTGAGATGGATGAAGGGCTAAAGCAAGCTCATACCCTAAAAGTCTTGGCTGACTCTTTACGTGAGCAAGTAGAAAAATTCAAGTTGTAACTTTATTATTGATTGATAAGTGAAAAAAAACGCAGCCAGTTTGGCTGCGTTTTTATTTTATTCTTCCTTTTTCCTAATTAATTCTTA
>NZ_JAEMUI010000020.1 GCF_016461715.1 Marinomonas spartinae
ACTATTTGTTTTATAATTGCGCTTTAGACCATTTTTTCATAATTTATTGACCATAAATGCGTTATAAAGAGTCCTTGCCGATTATATTGTATATGGACTGATATTTTCTTAAGCAATTCTATTGTGGAGCTCAGGAATGCCTTCGTTAGAGTTTTTGCCTTTTTCCCGTCCTGCTATTGATCAGGATGATATTGCCGCCGTTGCAGAAGTGTTATCTTCTGGCTG
Source organism: Marinomonas spartinae (assembly GCF_016461715.1). Taxonomy (GTDB): domain Bacteria; phylum Pseudomonadota; class Gammaproteobacteria; order Pseudomonadales; family Marinomonadaceae; genus Marinomonas; species Marinomonas spartinae_A. The sequence goes on from NZ_JAEMUI010000020.1 coordinate 226, forward strand.
GATTACAACAGGTCCTAAAACCAATGCGTTGGAAGAGGCTTTTTGTGATTATTTAGGTTGTCGGCATGCCATTGCCATCTCTTCAGCCACTGCAGGCATGCATTTGACGCTCTTAGCCTTGGGGGTTGGTCCTGGCGATGAAGTGATTACGCCATCACAAACTTGGGTTTCGACCGCCAACATTATCTGTCTATTGGGGGCGACTCCTGTATTTGTGGATGTGGATAAAGACACATTGATGATGACAGCTGATGCGTTAGAACAAGCGATTACTGCAAAAACGAAAGCCATTGTTCCTGTTCATTACGCTGGTGCTCCCGTTGACCTGAATGCACTTAACGCCATCGCCAAACAGCACAATATTCCCTTGGTGGAAGACGCTGCCCATGCCATTGGTACCTATTATCATGGTACGCCAATTGGCCAGACTGGCACGGCAATATTTTCGCTTCACGCGATTAAAAATGTTACCAGTGCAGAGGGTGGTGTGATTACCACTGATGACGATGCCTTAGCTGAACAATTAAGAATGCTGCGTTTTCATGGTTTAGGAGTCGACGCATTTGATCGTCAAATGCAGGGTCGTAAGCCTCAGGCAGAAGTCATGATCCCAGGTTTTAAATACAACTTGCCGGATATGAATGCGGCGTTGGCGCTAGGTCAGTTCGCCCGTTTGGCTAAGTTAAATCAACAGCGTGCGGATTTAGCAAATTTCTACCTTGAAGGCCTGAAAAAAACGCCTCTTAAGCCTTTGGCACTGGTAGATTACCCTCATGTTCATGCTTGGCATTTGATGATCGTGCGTATTGACCCTGAGACATGTGGTCTTACTCGCGAGCAGTTTATGGCAGAGTTGAAAGAACGTAATATTGGCTCTGGCATCCATTTTCGTGCTGTGCATTCACAACATTATTACCGTCAACGTTTCCCTGAGATTTCGTTGCCAAATACAGAATGGAATTCAAGCCGATTGTGTTCCATTCCGCTTTTTCCAGATATGACGGAGCAGGATGTTCAACGAGTTCTGGATGCTATTAATGACATTTTGGAGAAATAACAAAAGTGCATAATAAAACAGACATTTCGAATGTCGCCATCGTTATTCCGGTCTATAACGAAGAAGAGAGCTTGCCGGAATTAATCCGACGTACGGACAGTGCTTGTCGTCTTATAGATCGCGACTACGATATTATTTTAGTTGATGACGGCAGTCATGACCGTTCAGCCCAACTGATTCAAGAGGCGTCTGACCAACCTGATAGTCATATTGTGGGTGTCTTGCTGAACCGTAATTATGGTCAGCATGCGGCCATTATGGCCGGTTTTGAAATCGTTGATGCGGATCTGGTGATTACCTTGGATGCGGATTTACAAAATCCGCCGGAAGAAATTCCTCGTTTGGTTGCTAAAGCCGACGAAGGTTATGATGTGATTGGGACAGTGCGTAAACGCCGTAAAGATTCGCTTTTCCGTACATTGCCTTCGAAAATTATCAATGGCGGTGTGCGCCGTGCCACCGGAGTGCAAATGAGCGATTATGGCTGCATGCTTCGCGCTTATCGCCGCCACGTCATTGATGCGATGTTGCAATGTCACGAACGCAGCACCTTTATCCCGATTTTAGCCAATAGCTTTGCAAGAAAGACCACAGAGATTGATGTGGATCATGCCGAGCGTGAATTTGGCGATTCAAAATACAGTGTGATGAAACTGATCAACTTGATGTTTGACCTCATTACTTGTATGACAACCACGCCACTACGTCTATTGAGCATTGTGGGGTCATTAATTGCTGGCGCAGGTTTTTTCTTCGCCTTTTTATTGATTATTTTACGTCTCGTTCAAGGCCCTGTTTGGGCGGGCGATGGTGTGTTTACCTTATTTGCTGTGCTGTTTATTTTTGTTGGCGCGCAATTTATTGGTATGGGGCTGTTGGGTGAATACATTGGCAGAATGTACAACGATGTTCGCGCTCGCCCTCGTTACTTTATTCAGAAAATAGTCCGTTCAGGATCTTCTACTTCGCCATTTTTAAAAGAGAAAGAATAATATGAAAGCCGTTGTTTTTGCTTACCACAATATTGGATGCACCGGAATTAGCCAGCTACTTGAAGCGGGCATTGAAATCCAAGCTGTGTTCACTCATACCGATTCCCCCAATGAACAGCAGTTTTTTGCTTCGGTCGCTCAATTATGTGCTAAACATGATGTGCCTGTGTTCGCGCCTCATGAAGTGAACCATCCATTATGGATTGAGCGCATCAAAGCGATGGAACCAGACTTCCTTTTCTCTTTCTACTACCGTGACATGTTAAGCCAAGAACTGCTGGATTGCGCGAAATTGGGTGCCTTCAACCTACACGGCTCTTTGTTGCCAAAATATCGTGGTCGTGCGCCGATTAACTGGGCATTGGTGAACGGTGAAACGCAAACTGGCGTCACGCTTCATAAAATGACTGCTCGCCCTGATCAAGGGGATATTGCCGGCCAGCAAACCGTCGACATTGAACAAGTGGATACGGCTTACACGCTACACAAAAAAATGGACGCGGCAGCAGCAACTTTGCTTGCCACTACATTGCCTGCACTCGTGGCGGGTACGCTAACCTTTACGCCACAAAACGATGCGGATGCCACTTACTTTGGTCGTCGTACCCCTGCGGATGGTGAGTTGGACTGGAGCAAGAGTGCGCAAGCGCTTTATAACCTAACCCGTGCGGTTGCACAGCCTTACCCAGGCGCATTCAGCTATATCGGTGATCGCAAAATCATTGTTTGGGAAGCGAAAATCGTCTCTCAAGAAACCACACAAGCCGCTGGTACGGTTTTGAGCACCGAACCTTTCCAAGTAGCCTGTGGTAGTGGCGTTCTGCAAATTGAAACTGGTCAATCTGAGCAAGGTTTGTTCCTAAGCGGCGCGCAATTGGCACGTGAAATGAGTTTAACGCAAGGCATGCGTCTTGGGCCAAAAGCGAGTTTGGCCTTGGCGGCGAAAAAACGTGTCAAAGTGTTGATCCTAGGCGTAAACGGCTTTATCGGTAACCACTTAACCGAACGTCTTCTTAAAGACGATGGTTACGAAGTATACGGTATGGACATCAGTTCAAGCGCGATTGATCGCTTGATGGATCATCCGCGTTTCAACTTCGTAGAAGGGGACATCAGCATTCACAGCGAGTGGTTGGAATACCACATTAAGAAATGTGACGTGATCCTTCCTCTAGTTGCGATTGCCACCCCTATTGAGTATACCCGTAACCCACTTCGTGTGTTCGAATTGGACTTCGAAGAAAACTTAAAAATCGTTCGTTACTGTGTGAAATACAACAAACGCATCATCTTCCCATCTACCTCTGAAGTTTATGGTATGTGTGATGACGAGCGTTTCGACGAAGATACCTCTCGCCTAATCGTTGGTCCAATTAACAAGCAGCGTTGGATCTACTCTGTGTCTAAGCAGCTTCTAGACCGTGTTATTTGGGCATACGGTGCAAAAGATGGCTTACGTTTCACACTATTCCGTCCTTTTAACTGGATGGGCCCTCGTTTAGACAGCTTGGATTCAGCGCGTATCGGTAGCTCTCGTGCTATCACGCAATTGATCTTGAACCTAATCGAAGGGACGCCTATTCAATTGGTTGATGGTGGAGCGCAAAAACGTTGTTTCACAGATATTGAGGACGGCATCGAAGCCTTGTTCCGCATTATTGAAAACCGCGACAACAAGTGCGATGGCCAGATCATCAACATTGGTAACCCAGATAACGAAGCCAGCATCAAAGACATGGCGCAAACCTTGTTGGAAAAATTCGAAGCGCATCCATTGCGTGGCAATTTCCCTCCATTTGCTGGCTTTAAAGCGATTGAAAGCCGTAGCTTCTATGGTGATGGTTACCAAGACGTTTCTCATCGTCGTCCAAGCATTGAAAATGCCAACAAGTTGTTGGATTGGCATCCTGAGATTCACATGGATGAAACCATTGAGAAAACACTCGACTTTTTCATTCAATCGACGGTTTCTCAGGACTAATTTTCAATGAGAAAAATTGGCTTACGAATAGATGTCGACACGCTGAAAGGCACGCAAGTCGGTGTCCCTAAGTTATTAGAAATACTCGATAAGCATGATATTACAGCGAGTTTTTTCTTTTCCGTTGGGCCAGACAACATGGGGCGCCATTTATGGCGTCTCATCAAACCCAAGTTTTTGATTAAAATGTTGCGCTCCAATGCGGCAAGCTTGTATGGGCTGGACATCTTACTGGCGGGTACTTGCTGGCCTGGTAAGGTGATTGGTAAACATGCCGCGACGCCCATTCGAGACTCGCAAAAACAAGGTCATGAAATTGGTTTGCATGCTTGGGATCATCATGGGTGGCAATTGAATACTCAGCGCTGGTCTGATGCCAAAATGTTAGACCACCTTCAGCAGGGGTATGACCGTTTAGGTGATATCTTAGGTGAAGCGGTGCGTTGTAGTGCTGCGCCTGGATGGCGTGCGGATGCTCGTGTGGTTGAGTTAAAAGAGCGTTTTCATTTCGATTACAACAGTGATTGCCGTGGACGCCAGGCATTCTATCCACGTTTGCAAAATGGACAAGCAGGGACGGTTCAAATCCCTGTCACCGTACCGACCTTTGACGAAGTCGTTGGAACGGCTTGCGATATGGACGGATTTAATCAATATATCTGCGATGCTCTGGAAAAACAGCCGTTTCCCGTTTATACGATTCATGCGGAAGTGGAAGGCATTGTGATGACAGAACAGTTCGAGCAATTATTAGCGATGTTTAAAGCACGCCAATGGCAACCTGTGACGTTAGCGGATTTATTGGCAGAACAGCCTGCAAACATCGTCACTGACGTGAAGCGAGACAGTCTATTCGGGCGCGAAGGTTGGGTTGGTTGGCAAGACTCTAAGAGCGAGGAAGTGTATGCGCCCAGTTCCCTATAAATGGATTTTAGTATTTGGTTTTGCGTTATTGTATTTGTTACCCCTTGGTTGGCACCCACTGTGGATGCCTGATGAAACCCGCTATGCGGAAATCAGCCGAGAGATGCTCGCCAGTGGTAACTGGGTGGTGCCGCATTTTATGGGCCTGCATTATTTTGAAAAGCCGATTCTTGGTTACTGGATGAACAACATCAGCCAGTTGCTATTTGGTCACACGAATTTTGCAGCCCGTTTTATGCCAGCGTTGTCCATTGGTTTAGCGGCGCTGATTACTTACCAATTTGTTAAAATTGTTCTGAAAGATCAGCGCAAAGCGTTTTATTCTGCGTTGGTGTATTTGTCCTGTCCTTTGGTGTTTGGGGTGGGGACTTATAATGCACTAGATGGCCAGTTAACTTTTTGGATGGCGGCATCTTTTGCGAGTTTCTATTATGCGACCCAAGCACAGACTCGTCAGGCTTTAGCATGGCGCTATTTGCTGTTTGGTGCGTTTGGTGGAGCCGTCTTTTTAACCAAAGGTTTTGTCGGGCTGGCACTATTAGTGATTGCGCTTGTACCTTTTATGATCCTGACTCGCCAGTTTAAGCAGGTACTTGTTTATGGCTTGTTGGCGATTTTAGCTGCCGTTCTCGTTGCGTTACCCTGGAGTTTAGCCGTCGCACTTAAGGCGCCTGATTACTGGCACTTCTTTTTCTGGAATGAAAATATTAGACGTTTTGATGCCTCAAATGCCCAGCACCTCAGGCCTTTCTGGTTTTATCTTCCTGTATTGTTGTTGGCGGTTTTTCCTTGGACGTTTTTGGCTCCTAAAGCGATTCTGCGCAATTTTACTGATAAGACTCATAAACACTTCTTCTTGTATCAAGTGCTTTGTTTTGTCTTGCCGTTCTTATTGCTCTCCATCGCCAAAGGCAAACTACCCACCTATATTGCGCCCTTGATGATGCCACTGGCCATCTTGATGGGTTGTGGTTTGGTTGAGTTGTTAAAGGAAAAGCATCGAGCGATTAAATTTTCTGTGTGGGGAAATGCCTTAGGATTTGGTGGATTTGGTCTCGTATTGTTGCTAATGCAATTCAATGTGGTTGGCAAGGTAGAAGGCTATGGCCCCCATGAAATAATGCGCTTTTGGCTTGGCATGGCGATTTTGTTTGGCTGTGCTTTGGTTCCCTTGTTGGGTCTTATTAACATCAAGAGAGCTCCCATGCTCTTGGCGTTGGCCCCCATGGCATTGTTTATTTTGCTTCCGCTAGCTTTGCCTATGAAGGTGGTAAACAGCAAATTGCCAGAGGTCTTTTTCAGTCAGTATGTTCAAAAAGTGCAACCAGATGCTTGGGTACTCTGTAACTCTGTTGCGCTTATCGGAGGAATTGGCTGGGAATTAAAACGCAGTGACATTGACCTGCTAAATGGCACGGGCGAATTGAGCTATGGTTTGGATCACAGTAGCAAAAAACGTCGTTATACCTACCAGGAATTCCGCGATGATTTGCCGAAAAAACGTCAATCTCAACAAGTTGTTTTAGCTTTGGAGACTGATAAAGACAGTGCGAAATTGTTAGCGAGACTGCCAGTGCCGACGGAACAGTATCATGCCGGAAGGTTTTACCTGCTAGTGTACGCGAAACAGCCATGATAGTGGTGTTAATGGCGCTGACGTTACTGCTGACTTGTATTGGTCAGCTGTTGCAAAAAAGCGTTGCGACCCGCACTGATCATAGCCATCAAGTCTGGTGGCTATTGGCGATTATTGGTTGTTTAGGCTTGGGGGCAGTCTTTTGGTTGCTGGTGTTGCAGCGTCTCCCAGTTGGTATTGCTTACCCTATGTTGAGCTTGAACTTTGTGTTGGTGATGGCGGCTTCGCGCTGGTGGTTCAAAGAAACTGTGAGTGTTCGCCAGTGGTGTGGTGTGCTCTGCATCATCCTTGGGGTAAGCCTATTGGGAGGCTATGCATGAGGTCTTGGTTCGCGATCATTGCAAGCCTATTGCTGGTGACCCTCGCACAGTTGTTGATGAAATCCGGTATGAGCGGCATGCCTGTGGTTTCCCTCAATTGGCTCCTGACGGAGGGGAACGGCGTTGCGTTGTTGCAAAGTCATCTTTCTAACCTTGTCCGCGTGTTTTTTGGCCTGATGTGTTATGGACTGTCACTGGGCTGCTGGATGTTGGCATTGAAAAAAATCCCCCTATCGGTGGCCTATCCATGTTTAAGTATCAGCTATGTGTTGGTGACATTATTGGCTCACTTCGTGTTTGCCGAGCCATTATCCTTAGTTGTCTTGCTGGGCAGTGTGTTGATCATGCTCGGGGTCAGTCTGATTACCTACAAACCTGGTCATAGGGCGCATTAGGGAAATACATTTCGCTCAATAGCACTAAAAAAAGACGCCGTGGCGTCTTTTTTTAGTGCTATTGAGCATTTGATGTTAGCCTAGCTCTTAGCCGGCTAGGGTCATAAACAAGACGCTTAGTCTTCTAATACCATAATGCCTTCGATTTCTACTTGTACGCCTTTTGGTAGGGCACGAACGCCCATTGCGGCACGAGCAGGGTAGGGTTGTGAAACGAATTGCGTCATCACTTCGTTCACTGTGGCAAAGTTACCCAGATCTGTCATGAAAATATTGAATTTCACCACGTCTTTCAGGGAGCCGCCAGCGGCTTCACACACAGCTTGTAAGTTTTTGAAGACTTGAGTGGTTTGTTCAACGATGTCTTCGCTGATGATTTCCATGGTCTCTGGGACTAACGGGATCTGACCAGACAGGTAAACAGTATTGCCAGCACGAACGGCTTGTGAATAAGGGCCAATTGCCGCAGGTGCATTTTCAGTATGAATGATTTGCTTTGCCATGTTTTCGATTCCATTTCAAAATGAGTGGAACTGCGGCATGAGTGAAGCCGCAGACGGTTTAAAAAGCGTTATTTGTATTCTACTTTATTTGAATAAAGAGTGAGAGAAATAGACGTCTCACCTTATTCAACGACCAACGATGGTTTCTCTAGAGACTTTTTCAACACAGCGCACGGCCTTGATACGGCGCATCACATCGGCCAAGCCGACACGACTTGAAATAGTGATATTCAATCGTAGTCGACTAATACGGCCCCGTTCAATAATGTCTAAGTTGGACACTTGATAATCCGTGTCTGTGATCGAGCTGGCGATTTTGGCGACCGCACCACGTTCGTTAACATAACTGACGATCAGACTGATATTCAACTCTTCTTCAATATCTTTACTCCATGCCATGCGGATGAAGCGTTCTGGACTCGATAGATGGTCCTGAATATTGGGGCAGTTTAAATGGTGAATGATAATCCCTTTATCCACTTGGACATAGCCGACAATAGGGTCGCCAGGGATGGGCGAGCAGCATTTCGCATAAGAAATCAGCATGCCTTCGGAGCCGTTCACCTTGAAGGATTTTGGTGTCACCAAGGTGTTTTCATCATAGTCGGGGAATAATTGTCGTGCGACTAAGTAACCAACGTGTCGGCCTTTGCCTATCGACTCCAATAAGTCATCCATAGAGGCAAGTTGATAGTTATCTAAAACCTGGGCTATTTGCTCTTTGGTTAAGTCTTCAATGTTGGTTTTAAATGCATTGAGAGAGCGTGTTAACAATCGATAGCCGATGGAAATGGCATTTTCGCGTTGTTTACCTTTCAAATAATGACGAATATTGGTACGTGCTTTCCCGGTAATCGCAAAGCTTAACCAAGCCACATTGGGTTGAGCATTTTTGGCGGTGATGATTTCGACCGTTTGCCCACTTTCTAGCTGAGTACTCAGGGGGGCTAAGCGACGGTTTATACGACAGGAAATACAGGAATTACCGATTTCAGTATGGACGCCATACGCAAAGTCGACAGGCGTGGCACCAGAAGGCAATTCGATGATTTTACCATTCGGTGTAAAAATATAGACTTCGTCTGGGAAGAGGTCACTTTTCACGTTATCGACAAATTCGATGGCATTGCCTGCTTTTTGTTGGATTTCTAGTAGGCTTTTTACCCATTTTGTTGCACGGTCATGATTACTTGGGATCGCTGAGTTACCGCTGAACTTATACGCCCAGTGGGCGGCGATACCATTGTTGGCAACTAGATCCATCTCCTCGGTTCGTATTTGCACTTCCATCGGCAAACCATTGCTACCTAAGACCGTGGTATGCAACGATTGATAGCCATTGGATTTCGGGACGGCAATGTAATCTTTAAAACGCCCTTCAATCGGTTTAAAAAGAGAGTGAATCACGCCTAGAATGCGGTAACAACTATCGTGGCGATCCGTGACAACACGAACTCCTAAAACATCCATGATCTCCCCCAAAGAACGGTGTTTTTTATCCATTTTTTGGTAGATGCTATAGATGTGTTTTTCGCGGACACTAATGGTCGCTTCGATGTAATCGGCTGCCAGCTCAGATCGAATAAAGTCTTCAAGCTTTTCCGTGTCTTTGGTGCGTTGACCATATTTTTTATGAATGGCACGCTGTAGCATGCGAGCCCGCATAGGATAGTAAGCTTGGAACGCAAGAGACTCTAAGTCGACACGCACATTGTACATACCAAGTCGATTGGCAATAGGGGCGTATATATCCAATGTTTCACGGGCGATGCGACGCTTTTTATGGGCTGGCATGGAATCTAGCGTGCGCATATTGTGGAGTCGGTCGGCCAGTTTGACAAGAATAACGCGAATGTCATCCGCCATGGCCATGGCCATTTTTTGGAAGTTATGCGCTTGTTTTTCGATTTGGCTGTTAAATTCTAGGTGGGTTAGTTTACTAACACCATCAACGAGGCTGGCAACGCCTTCGCCAAATTGCTCGGTTAAGGCTTCGCGGCTAATCCCCGTGTCTTCAATCACGTCATGAAGCAGGGCCGCCGTCAGGCCGTCACAATCCATACGAAGATCAGCAAGGATCTGCGCAACAGCAAGAGGATGAGTAACGTAAGGCTCGCCGCTTTTACGCCATTGGCCGTCATGGGCCTGTTCTGCGTAATAGTAGGCGCGTTTTACTTGAGCAACTTGCTCATAGGGTAAATACTGACTTAGGGTCAGCGCTAATTCTTCAATGGTATACATCGCTCACCTCACAACAGCAAATAATAAGCACGACAGCAGTGGTATGAGCGACACCATAAATTCTAGAACTCGTGGATAGGTTGCTTTTGCTTATCAACGTTATGTGCGTTGATCAAATTTTCAGCTATCTCACGCAGTGCAACAACGGTCATTTTGTCGTCTTCAATGGCAACTTTCGCCTCTTCTCCACCAGTGGCAAGCTGACGTGCACGTTTGGATGCCACCATCACTAACTCAAAGCGGTTATCAACGTTCTCTAAACAATCTTCTACGGTAACTCGAGCCATATTGACCTCTAATGTGCGGTTATCTAGTTATATATATGTCATTCTACTTAAGGGCTTCTTATAATGACAAGAGGTCATTAATGAGATTGCCATTTTTTTGTTCGATTAGACGGGTTTTAGCGCGCATTGCCATAAAAATGGCTTGCATGGTCGCTAAAGCGCTATCGAAATCATCATTAACGATGACAAAGTCGTACTCTTGATAGTGAGACATTTCATTGACCGCTTTGCTCATACGGCGAGAAATGACCTCTTCTGAATCGGTTCCTCGTCCTTTTAGCCTTTCTTCCAGTACGCTTAAAGACGGTGGTAATATAAACAAGCCTATGGCATTTGGATATAAATTGCGAACTTGTCGTGCCCCTTGCCAGTCAATTTCTAAAATGACATCCAAACCTTGCTCTAGCATATCAAAAACAGACTGTTTTGAGGTGCCATAAAAATTATCAAAGACTTGAGCATGTTCAAAAAACGCCTTCTGCTCAATCATGACATTAAATTCATCTACACTGGTAAAGTAATATTCGCGGCCATGCTCTTCTCCTGTTCGAGGTGCTCGGGTTGTGTGAGATACCGAGATACGCACCTTGTCGTCTGCCTTTAATAAGGCTTTGTATAAAGACGACTTTCCGGCCCCAGAGGGGGCTGACAAGATAAATAAATTTCCAGTATGTTGTTCCATAGGAGGTAATAGAAACTCTTCTTTTCGGTTTAAATGGATTAAGGAATCAATGGGTTAAGGAAAGTTCGCATAGGGTGTTTTGGAACGACCAGAGTGCTTACAGGAGTGTCTGTCATTAGGACTCTGTCAGAGCCATCTCACGTCTCATAACTTGTCCATACCTAATTTAAAGTACTATACCATAGAAGCTTCTTTTCTAGGCCTATTGTGTACGATTTATCCATAATTTTTTGTTACCGTGAGTGCTGAACTTGAGATTTTTTGTTTTCTCAAATGCGCGATGAGCTTTTTACGCCACAGCGTTTAGAGAGTGGCATAGAGTCTTTTTAATAAAGACTATGGCTGGCTTTACTGTACAAAAGTTAAGCATTTCACGCTGGACAATCATCATTTGCCGTCTATGCTTTTTCTAGTGCCACTACTTTTGTGTCTTGAACAAGGACTGTTTAATGGGTGCCTTACATAATGACCTAACCTCTACTTTTCAGGAAACATTACCTTATTACAAAGTGTTATCCGTAGAGGACGATCTGGATTATCAAGCGGCGTTGCTGACTCCTATGTCGTCATTGAAGTTCAATGGTAAGGGGGTTCAAATACTGACCGCAAACTCGGCTGTCAGTGCCGCAACATTGTTAGCGCAGCATTCAGATATCAGTGTGATTCTTCTGGATGTAGTGATGGAAACCGACACAGCGGGCTTGTGTTTGGTCAACACTATTCGTCAAGAGTTGGGGAATCATTTAGTCAGAGTCGTGTTGCTAACGGGTCAACCCGGCATGGCACCGGTTAAAGACATTATGAATGAGTATGATATTGATGACTGCTGGAGCAAATCCGAGCTGACTCATGATCACTTGCAAACCATTATATTAAGTAATTTACGCACTTGGCATCATCTTAATACCCTGCGTGAAGCGCGCCAAGGCTTGCAGTTCTTGGTGGAATCGACACAACGTTTGGCCAAACGACAGGATATGATTCCCTACATTCAGTCCGTTCAAAAAGAAATCACCCAACTCTTTCCCTGCCATAAAGGCTGTGTAGTTTGCGCTTCTAATGTGAAGAATCGTCTGCATCTTGACCAGGCCCTAGTGATTGCTGCCTGTGGTGAGTTTGAATCCTTTTTGCACCAGCCTTTAAACCGTATTTCTCAGAATGAGGCGCTATTGGCGGGCATGAAGCAGGCATTTGAAACACGCTCTCATGTGTTTCTTGAGGATAAGTGCGTGTTGTATTTTGCCAATGAAGAGCTGGGAGACGATGAATACATTATCATCGTTACGTTATCGCGTCGCCTTGCAGGTAATGAGACGACGTTACTGAAGGTCATGAGTGAAAACATCAGTGTTGGCTTTCGTAATGTGGCGCTGCATGGAAAGTTATCCGAGTTAGCTTACTTCGATATCTCGTCTGGTATGTACAATAAAAACTGGTTAGCGCGAGAGTTACGCCATATGTCTGAACTGGATAAGCAGAGTGCGCAGCTTGTGATGTTTCAAGTGGACGACTTTGCTCATAAGCAGACCGCATTTGGTTTGGCGTTTGGACAGCAACTCATGCAGATGCTGTATCTACATCTGTGTGAGCACTTTACTAAAGGGGTTGAAATCGCACTTACCGAACGGGATACCTTAGCCATTCTGATTCGGCGTTATCCTACGTTTGATGAAACGTCTTTGACTCCGATAGTACATGCGTGTTTTAACTTTAAAAGCAGCCTTCATACCGTGGACATGATTGCAGGGCTGGTGAAACTAGCAGATTTTCCCCATTTTACCCCAGAGCAACTGATTAACGCGGGAGAGTGCGCTGTAGAGCATGCTCGTCAAAATGGTCGTCACTTTTTGGTTTTCAATGAAAAGCTGGCGTCATCCATGGTTAGGCGTTATGGCCTGTTAAATGATTTGCGCCAAGCTATCCTTGATAATGAGATCAGTATTTTTTTACAACCTAAAGTCTCTTTGAAAGACGGACGTTTAGTGGGGTTTGAGGCTTTGGCTCGTTGGAAACATAAAGATGGGCATTTCGTTCCTCCTGATCAGTTTATTCCCCTCGCAGAAAGCTGTGGTTTGATTGGCAAACTGGACCATTGGGTGATGCTTTTGTCTTGTCGTGCGGTATTATTTTTAGAAGAAAATGCCATTCATTTGCCCATCTCTGTGAATGTTGCGGGGAGTGAATTGTTAAGAGCGGATTATTTTGATCGGTTGATTGCGCTGTTAGAACAAGAAAAAGTACCGCCAAATTTAATTGAATTAGAGATTACCGAAACTCAACTTATTCAAGAAAAAGTATCGTTATTTCCACGTCTGGAGTCCCTGAAAAACTGCGGTATTCGCATTAATGTGGATGACTTTGGTACGGGCTACTCCTCCCTAGCGTACCTATCCTCCTTACCCGTCTCCACATTGAAGGTGGATCACAGCTTTGTTTGGAACATGGATTACTCCGAGAAAGATCAAAAAATACTTAAAATGATCATCGACTTAGGCTGCTCTCTCGATCTGAAGGTCATCGCGGAAGGCATTGAAACGCAAGAACAATACCAGAAATTGCTGACATTAGGTTGCCATGAAGGGCAAGGGTATTTGTTTTGCCCTCCTTTGCCCATCTCTCAGGTGGTGAGTTGGGCAAAAAGTTATATGGCGTCGCAACAGTAAATGAGGTGGGGGACGAAAAAAAATTATTATTTGCTGACCTGTTGGGCCTTTATTCTGCTCATTATTATCGTGATTGCATGGCGTAACTACGAATTATTAAAAACCCAATATATTAGCCAGATTCGTCTAGACGAGACGGAAATTTTGTCCCGGGGCAGTAGCCTGTTTAATCGAGAATTAGGGCATTTAAAAAATGTCACATTGTTTCTACGCAACAGTGTGGAAGCCAAATTATCGTCGATTGATCCAAATAATACGCCGCTATGGCGTCAGTCGGTGATTGATACTTTTTCTCAATTCGCGAATATGTCTCCCCTGATTTCTCAAGTGCGTTGGCTGAGTCTGGATGGGCAAGAGCGCATCCGAGTGAACCGGGTGAACGGAGCATTATCGGTAGTTAAAGAAGAATACCTTCAGAGTAAAGCGGATCGGTACTATTTCCAACAAGCCAAGAGGGCGACAGGAAATCATGTTTATATCTCACCCATCGATCTCAATATTGAAAATGGTCAGATTGTCACGCCCATTGAACCGACCGTTAGGGCCGCGATTATGCTGCAACCGCAATATAAAGGGATGTTGGTGGTGAATTACCATTTACGAAGTTTGTTTGACAGTTTGCGAGCTTTAGCCAATAACAGTGTCTTTTTGGATGTGGTGAGTCCCACAGGCGAATGGCTGATTAGCCAAGAGAAACCGCTTGAATGGGCTCAGACACTGAATTCGTTATCATTAGAAAAAAGTATGTCATCTCGATACCCTAAGGCATGGAACACCTTGACGACTGACGGCTTTTTTGCCAGCTTCATCTATGCAGAGCAAGTCTGGAGTGGCATGAAGGTTCTGACAGACGAGGACCCATCGTCGGTGACGCAAGATGAGTCCAGCTACTTATATTTCATCGCCCGTTCTTGGCCACAAAATTTGATGGTCAAGAGTCATACTTTGCTCGCTTATACCTTTGTGATTGGTTTTTTATGCTTTGTGGTGTTAGCTGGTCTGGCTTGGTGGCAAATAGAAGCCTATTACAAACGCCAAGCACTGCTTTTGGCCTTGGAAAGTGAAAAAGTCCATTTAAAAAATACCAATAAAGAGCTCAATACGGCCAATCAGCGCTTGGTTTTATTGCAAGATGAACTGGTTGAAAACAGTCGACTTTCCTCTTTAGGCATGATGGTGGCTGGGTTAGCCCATGAAATGAATACCCCATTAGGTGGTGCTAAGATGGCATTGTCTTCTTTACAAGCTCTGTTGACGCGAGACGAAGCTGATTTCGCTCACTCAAACTACCGTTCGATGATTCATTCACTGCAGATTACGGAAAAGAACCTGATGCGAGCTATTGAGCTCGTCTCAAGTTTCAAACGCCTAACGTCCAACCAAGCGGCACAAGAGAGTGTTTCCTTCCAACTGCATCAAGTATTAAACGACTTTATGACGACCTTTCGTCCGAGTCTAAAACAACATTCTAATATTAAAATTGAGGTAGACTGTCCTCAAGACATTCGTCTGCAAAGCCATCCAGGCGTATTAACGCAGGTGATACAAAACCTAGTCGATAATGCATTAAGTCATGGGTTTGATGAAAATATGACGGGGACGATTCTTCTCAAGGCGCGTTGTCAGGCCGGGCTGCTCATCTTGATGGTGCAAGACAATGGCAAAGGCATTGCCCCAGAGATGAAAGAAACGCTCTTTAATCCATTCGTGACGACTGGCCGTTCCCGTATGCACACAGGACTGGGGCTGTATTTGGTGCGTCAATGGGTTTATAAATTATTGAAAGGGCGTATTGATGTTACCTCAGAGTTGGGCAAGGGAACCTGCTTTACTCTCACCTTTGGGTTGACTGGGGAAGAGACATGAGGCGTTTGTGTCAATTTGTACGCATGATATAAAAAAACTATAAAAGCAATTTTTATAATTTCATTTCATAATCTATAAGGTTTCTTGATAATCGCTCCCATTATCAACGTCGCGAGGGGAAGCGATTATGTTATCAAGAATATCCATTGCCAGAGCCATGCAATGGGGCTTTGGTGTCGCCATTACCATGGTGTTGGCTTTAGGCTTCTATCTTATTGTCGTGATCAGTAACGTTCGCGATCAATTTAACACTTTGGTCACACATAACTTACAAGTGCAATCCGTTCTCTCGGATTTGCGCTTTTACACCGTCACCTATCGGCGCTTTGCCTTGGATTATGGGCTAACAACCAGTGCCAGTGCACATAAAGACATTCAAAAAACCATCGATGAAAATGATGAGAAGGTTGATGCGTCACTGGATCGTTTCAGTACAGTAGCGGATACACCTGACATGAAAGCCTTTATGGAAACGGTGAAGTCTCGCATTAATGTGTACCGGGGGATGCAAAACAACTACCTTTCTTTAATTGACCAAGGGAAAATCGATAAAGCTCGAGTGGAAATGCTAGGGCCAATGCTCGACCCGTTTAACATCATTGTGGACTCTCTTAGTGAGTTACAAGAACAGTTACTAACGCAAGGTCTCAAGATGAAAGAAGATGAGTCCCGATCCATGGGGCGGGCTATCTTTACTGAAGCGATGGTCGGGGGGATTGTGTTGTTGTTTTTGATGGTGTTTGGCGTCTTGCTGACTCGCAAAGTGAACAAACCTTTGGGGCTGCTGATTGAGCAAATGAATACGGTTGAAAACGGTGACTTGCGCACTCGTCTGGACTTAACACAATTTGCTGACGATGAGTTAGGTCGTGCCGCCCATTCATTTGATCAAATGCAACAAGGCATTTATCGACTTGCTGAAGGAGTGCAACATAACACGCAGACCGTCGAGCACATCAGTCAAACCATGCTAGAACGGATGTCCAGCACCACAATACGTTTGGATCAGCAAAAAAGTGAAATCAGCTCAGTGTCATCGGCTATGTCTCAATTACAGAGCAGCTTTGCTGATGTCGCCCAGCATACGGTGACCGCCGCGCAAAGTGCCGCCGATGTGAAAGAGCATGCGACCAATAGCCGAGAAGTCATTCAAGCCTCTTTGAACCAAACCGAATCTTTGTCTAATGCGATTTCGCAAGCGTCTGAGGTCACTCAAGCGCTGAAAGAAGACAGCGCTGGGATCGAAATGATTTCTCAAGTCATTCGTAACATCACGGATCAAACCAACTTGTTGGCACTAAATGCCGCCATTGAAGCCGCCAGAGCTGGTGAGGCAGGACGAGGTTTTGCTGTTGTTGCGAACGAAATCCGCTCTTTGGCGCAAAAAACGCAAGATTCTATTGATGAGATCAACAAGACCATTGAGGTGATTGAAAACCATGCCGAGCAAGCCGTTAGCACAATGGAAGTCAGTCAAACTCAAATGCGTTCAGGGTTAGAAAAAGCCCGCAGTAGTCAAGAGAGCATTGGACATGTGATGGCCTCTTCGACAACCATTGATGGTATGGGCCAGATGATTGCGGCTGCCACCGAGCAACAATTGATTGTGGCGAAAGAGTTGACGCACAGTATCAATGAAATCCACCAAGTGTCTCAGGACATTCACCGCAGCGTCCATGACACTGAGCGACTCAGTGAAGAACTGAAAGAAGCCAGTGTGAGCTTAAGCCGAGTGTCTTCGCGCTTTCGACTAAGATAAGGGACTTAGCAAAAGACTGAGCTTGAGAAAGATAGAGCTTGGGAATATAGGATACCCAGCGGTTAATTTAATGACCTTGTCATATAAAACCCCCAGCGACTTATATGTCGTTGGGGGTTTTTAAATGCCTTTTAGGGGCATTCTCTAGTGCTTAATCGGACTGCTGCTCTTATCCGTAAACCCCTTAACCTGTGAGTTTAATTGCCAGCGTAATAACTCAGGCAAGGCCTTTTGGCGCTCCTGCTGTTGCTCGCTAGGTACCATGCTCTTGGTTTTCGTTCGTAGCCCAGTGGCCGTAGCCCACGGATAAAAAGCAGGGTTACCGCTCATCGGGTAGGCACCGTTTTTATCGATCCATAAGGTGACGTTGTAGCCAAACGCACGGCTCGGGTCGTCCACTGGCGCCAGCATATTTCGACCTGCAATGGCTTGATAGGGCGTATCCGATAAACTGAGATTGTACAGTGTTGGGAAGATGTCTTTATGAGAACCTACCCGATTCGGATCGTACGTCCACTTCGTATGGGCAAGAATCGACTTGGGGACATGCAGATAGAATGGCACCGCACGATCAAGCACTTGCTCTTGTGGATAGAAGGCATTCAGACGCCGCATCTGGTGATCCCCAGTGCTGGCGATAATAGTATGGTCGCCAGCCGGAGACGCTTCTACTGCGCTGACAAACTGACCAAAGGCATCCGCCGCAAACTGGTAGGTTTCCAGTATATTTTTTTGCGACGCTTTAGTATCCGCCGAGTGTTTTAGCACTTCAGGAGTGAGGGCATAGGGCGCGGGATGATAGCGTTTCGGTGTCTCATAGGGGGGATGGTTGGTAATGGTCAAAATGGTAATAAACAGCGGCTTTTTGCTTTTTTCGCTGAGTAATTTTTCTGCCAAACGGAAAGCGTAATCATCCGGTACGCCCCACGCTCCCAATTCTGAGGCAGATTGTGGGTACATTTCCATTAGCGTATTTTGATCATATACCTCATCGACGCCTTGTCTTGGTAAGTAGTTCACCAAATTACGCCACGCCATGTTGCCCGGGGAAATAAAAATGGTTTTATAGCCGGCTTTTTTGTACACATCGAATGGTACGCCGTGCAGCGTCACTTTTTGTTCCGAACTGTGGCTGATGTTTTCAAATGGGCTGTGGAACAGCATCGCGGCCAGAGAGGGGGCTGTGCCATTGTCTTCGGATAAAAAGCGTTTAAAAACAAAATCTTCTTTAAAGTGTGGACGCAGATGGCCGAGCAAATCATTCACTCCAGGTTCATCAAAGTCCAGCATGTTACTACCGAAGCTTTCCATCACTGTCATTACCACATTGGGCTTGTGTTGTGCTAACCAAGGGTTAACTGGAGTCCGTGCATCCAGCCCACTAATGCCTAGTTGTGCCTCTAAGGCTTTTCCGCGTTCATGACTGACAGGCGCGAAAGACTCGTCGGCCTTTTTATCATTAATGGCCCAATCCAGTGCCATAAAACCATTTGGCGACAGTTTATTCAGAATCAGTAACTGGGACACCTGGGCATTACCACGGCGTAAAGGAAAGGTGCCGACACTACCTCGGGACGCAATGGCAAGTACGATGGTGGCAATGAGCAGGTAAATAATAAAAATCCCCGTGTGCCAATGCTGTCGTGCTTTATCTCGCAGGGTGTGTTTGGCAAGACGGAAGGAGATAAAAGCCAATAGCAAACCGCACAGCACTGCGCGAATAACAGGGTAGTCCTGCCAAATAGTCAGTAAGACGTTTTGCGTGTCATCATTGACGATACCAAAAGCGAAAATATCAAAATGGTTATGGTAGGTCTGGTAGTAGTAAAAGTTACTGATAGTGACCATCACCACAAGAAACATAATGAGCCCCATCAAATAGGGGCTGATGGCCTTCAGCACTCGCCATGTGAATCGATTCGCACAGAATAAGAAACCAACTAACAAAAAAGGCGACATGAACAGACCGCCAATACGCAAGTCGTAGCGAACCCCAATGGACCACATGCGGGTAACATCGTCACTGTGTTTTGCTAACTCAGCAGGGACGGCGAAATAGTGAAGCATAAAATAACGCCCCGTCATTAATACTAACGCGATAAAAATGACTTGGATCGCTATTGTGACCAATAATGGCCGCATTCGACTCTGATACATCGTTGTGACTATCCTAAAATACACAAATAAGGGCCGATTATACCACTCAATAAATGGACAGTGCCGAGATAAAAAGTCGCTAGCCGTAGCGAAAATCTTGCTTCTTGCATATTTAAAGCGAAAATTACGCAAAATGAGCGGTACTATTTTGATCGGGCATGACGTATCAAAATACGGCATACTTCTTACCATAACAGTGGCTTATAACAGTAGGTGATGATCAATCGAAGGAGTGAGGGAGTGGATGCGAAGGCGCGTTATGAAAAACGTATGCAGATGGTGTGTCAGTATATATATCAGCATCTTGATGAGGTGTTAACGGTGGAGATATTAAGTGAGGTCGCGCATTTCTCAAAGCATCATTTCCATCGACAATTTTCTGAATACATGGGTATCAATGTATTTAAATTCATCCAGCAATTGCGTTTGAAACGGGCCTCCTATGAGTTGGTATTTCGCCCTGAAAAGCGCATTGTGGACATTGCCATGGACGCGCAATTTGATCATCCCGAATCCTTTTCCAGAGCCTTCAAAAAAACCTTTGGTCAGTCACCGAGGGCGTTTCGCCAAGAGCCGAATTGGCTCAACTGGCGGCAGGAATGTCCAGTGACTGACAATCAGATGGAGCAATCCACGCAGGTGAATATTGTCGAATTTACCGAAACCCCTGTAGCGGTATACGAGCACCGTGGGCCGTTCGGCCAGATAGTGGCCTCGTCTTCTGCCTTTCAAGCCAGTTTGAAACGCATTGGCATCAACCCGTTACTAAAAGGTCGTTCGTTTGGTCTAGTGTACAACGACCCAAAAGAAGTGGCCCCGGAAGATTTTCGTTATGACCTTGCCGTTAAAGTAACGCAACCGATTATTGAGAACGACGAAGGCATCGTCAGAAAAGTTATTGCGGGTGGGCGCTGCGCGGTATTGCGCCACTTAGGCTCTCGGGACAACCTTGATGACAGTGTTCGAACCCTTTATGGGGCGTGGTTACCAAACAGTGGTGAAGAGCTTCGCGATGCCCCTTGTTTTTTCGCCTTCTTGAACTCCTTAGCAGACGTTGCCGAACACGAGCTGATCACTGATATTTACCTACCACTAATTTAGATGTTGCTGATACTGATAATTTAGCCATTGTGCTTGGGGCTTGCCATCCAGCCTAATCCCATCCAAATCAAGCCAATCATCAGCATGACGTAAAGTGGCGCGGTCCAAGCTTGCTGCCAGTCGTAAAGGGCACCCATCAACACCGGGCCAATCGCCGCCAGTGTATAGCCAATTAACTGAGCCATGCCAGACAGCGCCGCGGCTTGTTTGGGACTGTGGGTTCTTAAACTGACAAACGACAAGCCTAGAATAAAGCCCATACTGATACCAAACCCAAAAGACACCGACCACAGGCCAGACCAGTTGGGCGCGAACAACAAGCCGGCCAGACTTAAGGTCGTTAACCCCGTGGCCAATAAGCATAATCGTCTATGGCTTCCTAAACGATGGATAAATGGCGCCAAAATCAACGAAGGCATGGCCCCGGCCAACTGCAAATAGCCTTGATAGAGTCCGGCGGTTGCATCGCTATAACCATGACTCATTAAAATAGTCGGCACCCACGCCACGACAACGTAATTCAACAACGAGTTTACCGCTAAAAAGCTGGCCACTTGCCAAGCCGTAATAGAGCGCCAAACGGACGTTGAAATATCCACCGGATTAGCTTGGGGTGTTTGGTGTTGGGTAATTTTACAACTAAACCACACCACCAAAGGCAACAGAATCAACAGGCTTTGACAGCCTAGAGCAAACGACCAGCCACTCATAGGCAAATCGAAAGTAGGCTGCTCCGCATACAAACTTAATGGCACGGCAAGGCTCGACATCAAAAAGCCACCGATACTCATCATCAATACGTAGATTGCCGTCAGTTGAACCACATAATGAGGAAACTCACGTTTTAGCAAACTCGGTAACAGCACATTGCCGATGGCAATCCCTGCACCAATAAATATGGCTCCGATATACAAGGTACTGATCGAGCCAAAGGTACGGATGATCATGCCAATGGCGATTAACCCCACGCCTGAAGCCAAAATACGCTCAATCCGAAAATGACGGGTCAACCAAGACGCCACTGGGGCAAAAAAGCCAAACGCTAACAATGGCAAGCTGGTGAGCAAACCAGACTGGGAGCTACTTAAATGCAGATCGGCACTGATTTTGTCTAACAAGGGGGGTAACCCCGTCACCGGTCCGCGCAGGTTTAATGCCACCAAAAAAATAAATAACAGTAAAAAGGCCGCATCGTGCTGGGCTAGGCGTTGTAATCGTTTCATGTGTCTATTCAAAAGCAGAGAGGGAAAGATTGTTGATTGGCTATTATATGGGTTACTCTGCTTGCAGAATTGAGACGTTTGGACAATAAATTGCGAAATACAGACAAAACCATTTTTGAATCCTTCACCGATTTGAGCTTTGCCGATCACTATCCTCATCGTGTTTTGGTATTGCGCTCCCAATCTGTGCCCCATCGCGAAGAAACCCCTTGGCACCAGCACCAAAAAGCGCAGCTAGTCCTCCCTTTAACGGGGGTTGTCACCAGCTTTATAGAAGACAAAATGTGGCTCGTACCGCCCCGCTGTGCGGTCTGGATTCCCAGCAATGTGATGCATCGTAATCAGATTTCCCCCCATGCTGACGTCTGTATGCTCTTTGTCGACAGCACCGATTTAGCTTTACCTGAGGCCGCCTGCACCCTGACGGTGACGCCTCTGGTTCGTGAACTGATATTGCACCTACATAGACAACAAGATGATGACAAAACGGATCCCGCCACCGACCGACTGATTGACGTCTTACTCGATCAATTGATCCAACTAGAGCGAGAAGAATTTGATTTTCCCATACCCGACGAACCGATACTTAACCGACTCGCTCTAGAGCTTATTGCCAGACCCAGCGAAAAACGCACCCTAGGTGAATGGGCCAGTGACTTTGCCATGAGCGAACGCACCTTAGCGCGCATGATCAAACGCCACGTACAGCTCACCTTCGGCCAATGGCGCAGCCAACTCCATATTGTCCTCGCCTTACAAAAACTCGCTACCAACATGCCCATCCAAACCCTTTCCGAAGAACTTGGCTACGACTCCGTCAGCGCCTTCATTACCTTCTTTAAAAAAGCACTGGGCAAATCACCAAGACAATATCGGATCGAGCGATGGGGGAGGGAGTGACGTTGTGTCAGGGCGTCACTCCCTCATTTAAGGGGAAAAGTCTGTCTTGAAACGATTGGGCTTGCTCGCTTTTGAGACATCTTTTTAAAGGTTAATGCCTTTCAACTTTCTGAAGCAAGTATTGGGTCACTGCGTCTAAGTCTTTGAGAATATTGCTAATAGTTGAATCCATGGTATGGATTTTATCTAAGTAGACTTGGTGATGTGTATTGCTTGCTTGCTGCTGAAAGGCGTCTTCAAACAGGGATTGGCCCTGTTGAAAGAGTGCCGTTAGGTCGTGTCCCGTTTGTTTGAAGTGGTTATTGTTTCGGAAGTCGTACTCATTATCTTCACCGTCAAAATACCACTGGCCGAACTGGCTCTTACGGGGATCGAATTCATCAGGGGAGGGCGTTTGATTATTGAGGTACATTGCCGACCATCGGTGTTGCAGTTTTACCATTTCTAATATGCAAGAAGAGAGGTGGCCATAGGCCATGGCTTTGTAGGCAGAATGAATGATGTTGCTGGTTTGCTCGGTAGACTGCTCAAAAGAGCGCGTCACGGTAGAAGAGGTGTTGTGAAGGGATTCGGTTCGTTTGCTTAAGTCGTCGATGCTTTCTTCTACTTCTTCGGTGCTGATTTGAATGCGTTGTACCAGTTCGCTAATTTCTTCGCTGGATTCTCTAGAGCGTTTGGCCAATTCTCTGACCTCGTCAGCTACGACGGCAAAGCCTCGTCCGGATTCACCGGCGCGAGCCGCTTCAATGGCCGCATTGAGCGCTAATAAATTCGTTTGCTCGGATATTTTATTGATGATGCTGGCAAAGTTATTGATTTCGACGGCCAGGGATTTCAGCTCTTTTACGGATTCTAGGCTATTGGTCGCTTTACTGGAGATCTCAACAATGGAAGCATTCAATCCCGCTAACTGAGTACAGCTGTGCTCAAGCTCATCGCTGGTGCCTGCGCACTCACTCATGGGTTCAAAAAGTTCCTCTGAAATCAGCTGAACCCGTTGCCCTAGCATGGTTAATTGATCTGCCGAGGACGTTACTTGCCCCGCTAAAATGTCTTTTGAAATCGATGCATTGGTTGGCGAGACTTGTGCTGACAACTCTGCTATCTGTTGATCTTTTTCTCGTAATGCTTGGTTTAACGCCTCATTGCGCTCTTTTAATAACTCAAGCTCATTGTTCATGTCCTGATGTTTCTTTCGGGATGTGTTCCAAAACATGGCGGTATCCTCAAGCGAATAGTGTTAAAGCCGAAAAGGCTCATTATGCACATAACGAGGAGGTCTCTTTTGACCCCTCAACTATATGACGGTTATAAAGGGAAAGCGCTTAACAGATTTTTATTGGTAAATGTGAACATTAATTTTTAAGCATTATTTTTATTATTTGAGAAAGACTTTCATTTATTGTGCTATATCATTGTAATATTTTTTTAATATTATCAATTTATACTGGAATGTAGCGTGTTTTGGAAGAGTCGTTTGACCTGTTTTGCGCACGTTGAACAACGAAGGAAGCGCTTAGGCTAGGTAACGAGTCTGCAAACACTTGGTATATAAGTGATTATTCACCTTGACGGTGTTATTTGCAATGTCCGTGATATGAGAAAGAAGTGCGGGCAGATCCGATCACTTGCCTTAACCGCTATTCTAATTGCAAATATTCGTGAACATTTCGGTGGGAAGGGCGTCAATACATTAACGTTATGACGGGTTCTGGAAGCCCCGTTTGGGGCTGCCAGATTTTGAAAACACTGTTTGGATGAATAAATCAGGCCACCGCCGTCAGCTTTTTAAACTCAGGTCGATCCCATTCTTTTTGCTCCATGATATCTTCCAATGCTTCAATGCAATCCCAAATATCGACGTAGCGAAGATACAAAGGTGTGAATCCAAACCTAAGGATATTTGGTGCCCGAAAGTCACCAATCACATTGCGAGCGATCAAGGCTTGCATGATGGCAAAGCCTTGATCGTGCACTAAAGACACCTGACTGCCACGAATGGATTCATCTTTTGAAGACGCAATGTCAAAGCCGAATCGACTAAGTCGTTGCTCAACCAGATCAATAAACAGCGCCCCCATTTTTAATGACTTGGCGCGAATCGCCGACATATTGGCAGAGCCCATAACGACCGCTAAAGCCACTCAAGAAGGGCTGAATATCGATTGGAATGTGGTACTTCGCAATGACGAACCGTCAGACTCCCCAACAACATTGCTTGCAGAAGCCATTAGCCAAAGGGGACCGGACTTGTTCCATGTTATGTTTACCAAATAGGGTAAATTGCTATGCTAAATTGGCCTTCTATAGAACACAAATATTGACTAATGGCTTTAATTTGTAGAGATGGTTTAAGTTAAATAATGTTCGCCTTTTATTTTAAACGCCAAGTTAAAATAACGGGAAAACGAAGTGTCCAACATCGTCTCTAGGTTGCTTCATATTGATACGACAAAGAGCTTGTTCTATAGGGTAGTTCCATATCTTTGGAATTACGGCCTTATAAGCATTACAGTGTTTGACGAGGAGTGGTAATTTTCCTTGATGTGTAAAAAAGGCCCTGGTTTTTACAAAAGAATGATTTAAACTGTATGTATATACAGTTTTCCAGGAAGGGGAGCAATGGAAATATTAAAGCTTGGCTTTAACTCAGATGTGTTGCCGGTGCGGCTAGTGAACAATACTTCATCAAACGATGTATGTGCGTCTTTTTATTTTAAGAAGGACGAAGCTTACTATCTTCTTTGGATTGAACATCAGAGTCCGCAATACCGAGAGAACGAAAACTCTCCAAGATACGCCATAAGTCCTGCGATCAATGAAGGGGATGATGAGTCTCCAGAGATTTATTGCGACTCATCAAAAGAAGATCTTTTTCGGTCAGAGCATGTTGATGAGTTGATAGGGTATTTTGGATCCTAATGTACCTTGGAAGTGATGGTGGTTTTTTCGGAGTCTTTCGCTTTAAGTAAAGTGGATACGTATACAAAGAAATTACCTACATCAGCTAGCTTTTGTATGTAATGTTGTCTCGTTTTTTTTTGCGAGTATGATTGATCGATTTTTAAGTTTAAGCTGTTGGGCGAATGAAGATTAAAGAAGCATTAGTCATTGACCTTTTTGCAGGGCCGGGAGGTCTTGGGGAAGGATTTTCTTCAGTCGAGGATGAAAATGGTAACTCATTCTTCAAAATAGGTGTTTCAGTAGAGAAAGAAGTTTCTGCCCATAAAACTCTTACAACGCGTGCCTTTTATCGAAAAATTAAAGATCTAAACGATGGGCTAGCCAGTTACAACGAATATCTATCTGGTAGTATCACTCGGCAGCAGCTTTTTAGTCGATATCCTGTACAAGCAGAAGAAGCTGCAATTGAAACCCTTTATCGCCCACGAGCACTTGGGGTTGATAACGAGGTTATTCATGAACGTATTGCTGAGTTAGTAAAGCTTCACGGAAACTGTCCCAAGATCGTTATCGGTGGTCCGCCATGTCAAGCCTACTCATTGGCAGGTCGTTCCCGTAACGCAGGGAATAAAAGTTATAAAGCCGAAGACGATCATCGCAACTTTTTATATCGAGAGTACCTTAAAGTACTTTCTATCGCGCAACCTGATGTCTTTGTCATGGAAAATGTAAGAGGTATCCTTTCCGCTAAAGTCGGCGGTGAGATTATGTTTCCAAGTATTCTCGATGACTTAAGAAGCCCTGGGCGTGCTACTAACATCGCTAGCCCTGAATACAAAATTTATTCATTGGTTGTCGAGGCGACGGATCCCAATAATCCAGTTTATCAAGACTCAAGCGATTACCTTATCAAGGCCGAAGAATATGGTGTACCTCAAGCCCGCCATCGTGTCATTCTACTAGGTGTACGCAGCGATATTGATAAAGTGCCAAGTACGTTGATACCCTCAGATACGCAAGTATCTGTTAAACAAGTCATCAATGACCTACCAAAGCTGCGTAGTGGTTTCTCTAAGCGTAAAGACGAGCTATCCGCTTGGGAAAAAGTCGTTTCCCAAAACTCAACAAAGATAAAAGCTTTACTGAAAAAACAATTTGATGGAGCAAGCTGCTTAGACTTAAAGCCATTTACAAACTTGGCTCGGTCAGCCTCTCAGCCAATAGCGTCGCTTGCTCAAGTGCCAAAAGACCTTGCTGATTGGTATCGAAACAACGCACCAAGCTGCGTACTAAATCATGAAACTCGGGGTCATATGGACAGTGACTTACTCCGATACGCATACAGTGCAGCCTTCACACAACTTAGTGGTGGCATATCGCCAAAATCCCGAGATTTTCCAGAAGAGTTAGCCCCCAAGCACGAAAACTGGAAATCAGGTAGCCACGCGGATCGCTTTAGAACCCAAGCAGCTAATAAATGTGCCACGACTGTAACAAGCCATATCTCAAAGGATGGTCACTACTTTATTCACTATGACCCAAAACAGTGTCGTAGCTTAACAGTACGAGAAGCGGCACGTTTGCAGACATTCCCAGATAACTACTTATTTGAAGGAAATCGAACGCAGCAGTATGTGCAGGTTGGAAATGCTGTGCCACCGTTCTTGGCACAGCAGATAGGTAGGGTTGTAATGGGGCTACTTAAAAGCAATTATTCCGGGTCGTGAGATGTACTGTGCACAGTTGAATGAAATATCGACCATTATTTGATCTCTAAGCCTGAGTAAAGGTATTCCTAACCATGAGTTATCGTGTGGAAGTGTGCCGATTTGATATTTAAAAGAAAGTTGAAGCATATAATCAGTGCCATCAATACTTATGTCCGGAACGCGATAAATGCCATTATGAGATTTCTTATTCTGTTTTCCATACAGATTAAATGATTCTGTATCTTCAAGCGTATAGTTTAGTGGTGTCAGTGCTGCAATTACATAGCGATGTAGTTTTGTCTTTTTCTGAGCTTGATCGCATTCAGCAGAAATCTCTACAAACCCCAACTTGGTTGCATCTCTTACCAAAGGCCTTTTAGCTGCTTTTACAATTTGTTCTAAAAACTCATCTTCTATAATAGTCTTTAGGTCTGTTCCTAATCGAGACTCTAGTTTCTCTCGTTTTTTAGGATCATCTTTAATATCAGTTGCTATTTCAAGAAATACCCCACGGCATCCTTTAGGATAATCATGATTAACACATTCAATATGACAAAATGAATTAAGTTTAGTAGCTATTTCTTCATCAAGATGTGCTTTTGCTCCTAAAGATGGAGCTGCATCTTTCCATCCAGAAGCATTACTATTATTTCCAATAGAGCTTATATGGTCATGTAAAACTGGAGCTAAACCTAGTTCAACTGCAGTTTCTGGCTCTTCAGCGGCATTTTCTTCACCGATAGCCTCATTACCAATTACCGCTATCATAGATTGTAGCTTGTCAGTTGTTCTAGTTCGGAAATCAAGTAGGTTCTTAGGCTCAGTGGCACGAGCTAAACTGAATAACGAATCTGTAGTTTTTTGTGCTGCAGAAGATACGCGTGACTCCCAGCCACACAAAGCGGCGAATACGCTACTTTCTTTCGTAAGAGCTCTAACTCGTTCAGTTAGATCCTCTTGTCCAGATTTAAACAGAGTTTTATCTAGGATTCCCCAATAGATAGGGTAAGGAATATCATTGTTTCTATCATAAATAGTATCTAGAACGGGCTCTACGGTAGAAGCATTACGTGACCAGAAATATAAAATAAATGGGCCATCAAGAGGTAATGCTCTAAGAATATTCTCGATTGGCCCCGCTAGTTGCTTCGCATTAAGATGGCTTAACTCTTGTAGGTTTAAGTCAGAAATGACAATCCGTGGTCTGATAACATCTAAATTGACATGGTTTATACCTGATAAATTATTAGGATCATTACCATCATAATTTATAGCGAGACATGGGTAGCCCATACGAGTAAAGCTATCTTGCAGCATATTCAGATCGTCTTTGCTATCGTCGATAAGCACAATACTAGGCAAACTAATCATTAATTCATTTCCTTATTGAATAACATTACTACAGCAGCTCCTTGGTATTGCTCAGGCAGTTCTAAATCATCGGGGTGACAGATCAAAAGACTACCTCCAATGGTTTCCATTACTTTATCTGAATAATACAGACCTACCCCCATTCCTCCGGGTCTTGATGTTTTAAAAGGTTGTTTTGCTTCCTCTGGTGTTAAGCTAAAGCCAGGACCGTTATCCATTACTACTAGCGCGGGTCCTTCCTTAAACCAGTTTGGTAGACTATCTATACGTATAGCTGGTTTAAAGCCGCTGTTTTCTTTCTCTGCCTTTAAACTTGTCCAATGAATAGAGTTATCGACTAGATTGGTTAATGTTGCTTGAAGTAAGCCAAATGGTGCTGTCACTTCAAATGATTCTGACTCATCAGTATTGATTGGACATGAAAATGTAACGTTATGGTATTCAAAACGGTGCTTATTCAATTGCATTATCTTTTGAGTAAGCGCTTTGATGTTAAAAGTTTTTTGTTCGTTTCGTCGAAGTAAGGGGGCGAAACCTTCGAGCAATTCCGCTAGGTGCTCTGCACGTTTTAGCAGAATGTCGTAGTCATCAGCATGACGAATTGACTCATTTAGCTCATCTACTCCCCTTTCTACTTCGTGGAAGATAACCGCTAAATTGATACCTGCAATCCCGGAGCTTAAGGTAACCTCACGCATCTGATAGTAATCAGATTCTATTTGTGCGACCTTCCCTCCCATTTTTTCCTCAAGGTTATGTGTCTTGATTGTCTTTTTGATTGCTTCAATATTTTCAGCGAAACGAGATGTTGCTGGCGAGGCATCTTTAACATCCCCCTTAAGGTAAAGATCAAGCGCTTCTCGATCTCGTCTATGCTTGAGGTGAAAATCTTCAATTACGCTAGCCACTATCCAGCGATAGCGCTTATACGTATCATTTTCATCGAAACCTTCTCGGTTAGTCTTTTCTTTAAGGCCATCGCTATCTTCAAGATTCAAGTCAATACCGCCGATAACCATTCCTGTATCAATCTTTTGACCAGGCATATTTATACGTCCAGCATTTAAGCCTAACCAGTCATCTTTACCTTCACCATAGTTGAACACGCGAATACCGTCACGATATACGCGTACACCGGACTGCTCCTTTAAATATTCTTTTACGAATTGAGGTGAGCCAATGGCGTTAAGTACAGCTGGTGTTTTCATGAAGACATAAAATGTACCAGATATTGCCCCAATCCCTTGCAAGTCCTCTTGTTTTAGCAATAACGACTCACGAATCGCTTGATCGCGCGCTAGTTCCTCTTCCTTACTTGGTTCTAGAAGCTCTAGTGCCTCATCTTGAGTCTCAGAGGACGATGATGCCAGTTCTTTGAATGTTCTTGGTGGATTGAAAGCATAGGTAGACGAAAATTTGCCATTTTCATCGATAATAAAATCGTACGTCCACATTGCTTTATCAAGGATGTCTTGAGCTTCAAGTACATCTGAGACGTCATTTTCTCTTCCAGGAACACTTAGTTTTACATCAAAGTCAGAGACAGATTTAAATGGAGATATAAGGCTAGTTAATAGGCGCTTCAAGCGTCTTAAATCGCCACGAGTCCAGTGTGTATTATTGAGGTCTCCAATTTCAATTCTAGTTCCTGTTTCCGATTCAAAGTATTTAGGTGTGTTCAGAGGCGTAATGGTTACTTTGGTATCTTCAATGTATTGAGCTTCACCAATTAATTTTGGCCAATCAATGGTGATTTGGTGCTCTTGAGAGTCTTCCGCTCGTGTATTGATAGTGAGTTTTTTACCAAGTTTATGGACAGCTAAACGGCCAACACCTTTTTCACCTAAAGGAAGGCGGTTTAAAGGGGCAGGAGTTCTAACTCTGTTCTTACTACGTTTACTGTTTGTGCCAATTTCCATCCATTTATTGAGAATGTCATCTTCAGTCATTCCCGAACCATGATGATCCCAAATAATGATATTAGGGTTATCATTCTCTAGGTTTAACGTGACATCTACTTTTGTAGCATTAGCATCATAAGCATTCTTTACCAGTTCGAATACAGCTAAGCGATCATCACCGATCAACTCATCGCCAAGTAGTTTGAGCAAATGAGCATTTGCTCTAAACGGCCTAATTAGTGGCTTAATATCTTCCATTTACACCTCTCGAAATCGAGTTTTCTTATCCTGAATACAAGCAGAGTTTTTGGATTACTTTGGTGAGCAGCATTGAAACTTATACATGCATTATTTTAAATAGTATTCATTTAATATTTTGGACCTGTTCTCTCCTTTGTTCAATCATAACTTGCCGTCTCTAAGTTCTTTGACAGTTTCGAAGATAGGATGTTTGCTTTGTGGTTGCACTTTTATTAGAGAGGTAAGTCAGACCAACAGAGTTAGATGGCTAGGCCTGACTGATTGGCTATTAAGCAATTGATTGCAATGCAATTTTGGCTGCTTTAAGTAGTCTAGCGATGGTATTTTCAAATACCCATTTTATAAAAGAATAAGTAAGCTTGGTTGGTATGCCAACAGCGAGCCCTGAGAAGACGATCATATGTGCTAATAACCCTCTGACTTGATCTTCAAAGCCTACCATGGAAGCGATTTTTACTACTGCCTGTGCCATTAAGTCATATACGGTACCGATGGCGGCTGCCCCGGTTTGTAAAGAACTCACTAAGGCAGTGAAGCCGCCATCATGCAATAGCGTTAGTAGTGCGGCAGTGATTTTATCGGCCCAGTGAGTGGAATAGTAGGCATTTAGACGGTCTTCATAGTTGAGCCTAACACGCTGATAAACCGACATGCCTTTCTGGCTGAAGATATCGCTCCAACTGCTATGATCTGCTGTATTAATATATCCAGGGGCCGTTGCCATTGAGTGTGTTGCTGGACTAATGTTCACTGCTCTTAATGCTGTATATTCTTGACCGCTATTAGGTGTATGTACAAAGGGCCAAACAGGAACTTTAGTAACAGGGTCGGACGCATGCACACAGCGAAATATTTGATCTATACGTCCGCCACTAACTTCTGCAAAGCCTTTTTTGCCAACGCGAGGGCTGCCAAAAGTATATAGGTAAACGGTTTTGTCATAGGTTGCTTTAATCCAATCTGCAACCAGTGTGGCGACTGCACCGCCAAGGCTATGGCCGACACAATGGATGGCCCCATTACCATTTAGAACCTCTGGTTGTTTCATATAACTAGCGATGCCTTCCCTAAGAGAAGCAAAAGTAGATTGAAAGCCTTTATGAACTGGCATGCCAGAGTCACTATTTTTACAATGGCAGGTTATATCGGTGATGGCATCCGCTTTTGTATTGGTTCCTCTAATCGCGATAACATGATCATTATTATATAGTTCGCTATGGCCTTTTCCTATTAAGGCAAAACCAGTTTCTTGTCTCCAAAAAAAGCCACCAGAGCTTCCTTTTTTAATATTGTTAATATTGAAGCTAAAATGTTTTTTTATGATTTCAGGTAATATTAATGTTTTAGGGGATCTTTCTACAGTATAGGAAAGTTGAGCAATTCTTGATGCTATACAAGGGGTTAGGGTATTCATATTTAATCCTTTAAACATTTATTTCAATTCATTATAATTTTCTACAACTTTACTTTTATAATAAGATTTTATTGATTCATCTTTAAAGTAACAAAGACTAATAATTGGTTGATCAGATCTACCACCATTTTTAGAAAGATCAACTTCATGTTGTATTTCTTTATTCTGAAGGTCTGCCTCTAGGTGAAGCATTAATTTATTTAATTGATCTTCTGAAGGCCAACTTTTTCTTGTGCACCAGAGCCAATAATACTTATCTTCATCGCTTAACTTCTCTGTTTTTTTTTCAATATATATATCTTGAAAAACCATACTATTCTGGCCAAAGATGTCTCCTGGTGATCGTGATTTAACTATTTTCTCATCAAACTCAAATTCGCCATTATCATTAGTAGTTGAATAGTCAAATAGAGCATTCTTTTTATCGTAGCCAGCGTAGAAAAGCTCGCGTACGACTTCAGCTCCAACGACTGGCTCACCGTTATCTGTAATTCTGCCTTTTACTGGGGGCGACAATTCCACGTCATAGCGTTTTAAACCAAAAAAGCTGACCATAGCTTTGCTTCCTTATTAATCTTTTTAAGATTTTGCTAAAGCGTATAGAGATATAAGGAGGGGCTGATTAAGTCACAAAGAGAGCTATCCATCCTTAGATATGAATACATTCCTTTAGCATATAGGGCTAACGCATACTAACAAAAGAGCGAGTCATGGTTCTATCTTGCAATGTGTAAAAATTACTCAATATTCTGGATCTGTTCTCTCATTTGCTCAATCAACACCTTCAATTCCACGGCGCTTTGGGTGGTTTCCACGACGATGGATTTTGAGGAAAGGGTGTTGGCTTCGCGGTTGAGTTCTTGCATAAGGAAGTCGAGTCGGCGGCCTATGGGGCCGTTTTGTTGTAGCTGACGACGGACTTCTTTGGTGTGGGTGGCGAGGCGATCCAGTTCTTCGGCGACGTCGGCTTTTTGCGCCAGTAACACGATTTCTGCTTCGACGCGCATGGGGTCGAGGTCGACTTTGGCGGCTTCCAGTTTATCCAGTAGGTTTTGTTTTTGCGCGGCTAGAATCTCTGGTAGTTTGGCTTTGACGTCTTCGACGATGGTATCAATGGCATCAAGGCGCTGTTCGATGATGTCTTTGAGTTGTGCGCCTTCGCGAAGTCGTACTTGGATAAGCTCGTCGACCGATTGGTTAAAGAGTTCGACGACGGCTTTTTTGATGGCTTCAAAGTCGCTGCCTTCTTCGCTGAGGATGCCCGGCCATTTTAAGATGTCTAACGGATTGGCTGGATCGAGGTCTTTAAACCAGGTGCCAAGTGTGTCGATGGCCTTCGCTAAGGCTTGGGCGTTGCTTGGGTTGATGCTCAAGCTGGTGGCGGCTTTGTCGACGCCTTGAAAGCGCAGTTGACATTCTAGTTTGCCTCGGTTGATTTTTTTGCGCAGCACATCACGGAAAGCAAACTCAAGCTCGCGGAAGTTTTCCGGTAGACGAAAACTGGGCTCTAGGTAGCGTTGGTTCACTGAGCGTACTTCCCAGCTGATGGAGCCCCAATCGAATACGGCTTCTTGGCGTGAGAAAGCGGTCATGCTTGCTGTCATCTTGAGTACCTAACAATCAATAAAAAAGAAATAAAGAGAAAAACGAAGGGCTTATTGTAGCTTAACGGGCTCTGCTTCGACAGTTTCGTAGATTGTTGGTTTTTCCCATCACTGGGGGCGCAATTTTATCTAAGATCATTATAATTGGGTCTTTAAAAATGGTTATGACAGAGAGAGCAAATATGCGTCCAAGCGGAAGAGAAGCAGATCAGTTACGTTCCCTGAAGATCACACGCAACTTTACTAAACATGCCGAAGGGTCGGTGTTGATCGAATGTGGCGATACTAAGGTTATTTGTACTGCGACAGTGGTCAATGGCGTGCCTCGTTTCTTGAAAGGCAAGGGCCAAGGTTGGATTACCGCAGAATATGGTATGTTGCCTCGTTCTACGCACAGCCGTATGGACCGCGAAGCCGCACGAGGCAAGCAAGGCGGTCGCACGGTTGAGATTCAACGTTTAATTGGTCGCTCTTTGCGTGCCGCGGTGGATTTGAAAAAATTAGGTGAGAATACAATCACCATTGACTGTGATGTCATTCAAGCCGACGGCGGCACTCGTACGGCCTCTATCACCGGTGGTTTTGTGGCATTGGCCGATGCCATGCGCGTGTTGGTGGAAACGAAAAAAGTAAAAGAAAACCCCATTGTGGCACAAATTGCGGCCATTTCCGTGGGGGTTTATCAAGGTGTGCCCGTACTCGATTTGGATTATCTAGAAGATTCCAATGCCGAAACCGATATGAACGTCATTATGAACGACAAAGGAGGTTTCATTGAGATTCAAGGAACGGCCGAAGGCGAAGCCTTTAGTGATGAGCATATGATGGGCATGTTGGCGGTGGCGCGTAAAGGTATTTCTGAAATCATGGCGCTGCAACGGGATGTATTGTTTGAGAAAAAATAAGCGTTAGCACGGCTTATATTTTGAATAAGACCAGCCCCTGATAGATTGCATTGCATCCTATCAGGGGCTGGTTTTTTTATTGGCTATGGCTCCCGTTGAATGGCCCCTGTTGGGGCGTAATCGTCTGGATTCAGCGGTGAGTGCTGTTTGATGTACTGCACTAATAGGTCCGCATCGCTGTCGCCTGTGTTGACATAGCTTGGTAGATCAGTGAGTTTCGGGTAGCCGTCACCGCCATTGGCGGAGTAGTTGTTGGTGGCAAGGCGGTAGGTTCGGCCTTGTTCAAGTGGCTTACCGTTAATGAGTATGTGGGTGGCTTTGCCACTTTTCAGGGTGAGTGATACCCCTTGGAATTGGGCAAAGGCCCCAGTGCCTGGCGGCATACTGGCCACCGCCGATAAATAGTCTGTGAGCTGGTCGGCGTTAAGCGTGACATACGCTAAGGTGTTTCCAAAAGGTTGGACTTTCAGCACACTTTTATAGGTGATAGCACCTTCTGGGAGGCTGTCACGAATGCCGCCTGAGTTCATTACTGCGAGGTCAGCGTGGGCGGCTTCTTTCATCGCGCGGGCAATTAAGTTGCCTAAGTTGGTTTCTTCATGGCGAATTTGGTGTCGATCCCCGATAAAGTCGCCAGTTGCCTTACCGATTTGGGTATTGAGCGCTTGTTCGCCCTTTTCTTGATAAGGGGTCAATAAGTTGATCATGTCTGGGTCTTGTGGAATGTCATCCTCAATCAATCGGTCTTTGCTGTGTTGGTCTGACGTATTTTTCTTTAAGTTCACTGGAATGAGCTTATAGGAAGAGTGCGTAATTTTGCCGTCTTCATAGGTTAGATCAAGGCGCCCCACGTATTTACCCCACTCGTGAGCTTGTAGAATCAAGGTGCCATTTTGTACGTCGGGTTTGAATAGAGGGGTTTGAGAATGACCGCCGATAATCACGTCAATGCCGGGTACCGCCCGAGCCAAGGACACGTCACCAGGTGCATTGCCGCCATGGCTGCCATTTTTATAATGGCCCATGTGAGTGATGGCGATAATAAGATCCGCCTGTTTACGCAGTTTTGGGATCAAAGCTTTGGCCACCTCAATGGGGGATTTGATCTCCAAGCCTTTGAGATATTCTGGGTTACCAAGCTTGGCGGTATCGTCTGTGGTGAATCCGACGACGGCAATTTTTAGGTCCCCTTCTTTGAAAATTTTATAGGCCTGAAACAGTGGTTTGCCCGTTTTTTTATCGATGATGTTGGCGGAGAGGAAGGGAAATCCTGCCCATTTTTGCTGTTGCTCCAGTACCGCTCGGGGATTGTCGAATTCATGATTCCCTAGGGCCATGGCATCGTAGTGAAGCATGCGCATACCGAGAAAATCTGGCTCGGCGTCTTGTAAATCGGACTCTGGAACGCCTGTATTAATGTCGCCGCCGGATAGTAGCATGGTGTAGCCATCGTTTAGCGCGACTTCTTCGCGAATATTATCGATAAGGGTTTTGCGGGCAGCTAAGCCATATTCGCCTTGCTCATTCTGCCAGAAGCGACCGTGGTGGTCGTTGGTGTGTAAAATGGTCAGATGATAGATCTTGCCCGGCTGCCAATCGGGTTTTTCTGGTGGCGTAGGTGCAAGGCTTGCACAACCTACCATGACGAGGGTAAGCAGGCTGATCAGGAAATAATTAAGAGATCGACGATACTGTTTCATTTAGCCATTCCTTTGAGTTTTCGCTTGCCAGAAAGGTAGCTTATATCGGTGGTAAGTTCGAGAGTTTGTGTGAAAAGTTTGCCTCTTTCTCTTGTAAATGAAAGGTCTTGTTAATGCACCGTCACGCTATAAAAAAGCCAACCCGAAGGTTGGCAAAATACAATGACGGGGTCCCTTATATAGGTTGGTTAAACGTCTAAGCGCCTGCCTGACTTCGCGTCGAATACCACGGCTTTGGAGGTATCGAACATCATGTTGATGACATCCCCAGGTTTGGCTGGGTAGGCTGGGTTCGAGCGACAGTTGATCTCGGCGTCGTTGATGCGCGTGAGGATCATGGTGTCGGCGCCCATTGGCTCGGTGACTTCCACTTCTACGCCAGTGGTTACGACGAACGCTTGGCCTTCTTTGTGGGGCTGGGGTTCGGTGATCATTTCAGGGCGTAAACCAAGTAGCACCGTCTCGCCGACATAAGCTTTTAATGAGTCTGGGTTAGGGAAAGGCAAGGCTGTTGTTTCACTGGCATTCAGCTCTAGCATCGGTACACCGTTCTGCTCGACGATTTTCGACGGTATAAAGTTCATCGCAGGAGAACCCATAAAGCCCGCAACAAATAAGTTTGCTGGATTATCGTAGATTTCCTGCGGTGTACCCAATTGCTGCACTTCGCCATCTTTCATTACTGCAATGCGGTCGGCCAAGGTCATGGCTTCGATCTGATCATGGGTCACGTAGACGATGGTGGTGCCAAGTTTCTTGTGTAGCTTTTTGATTTCGGTACGCATTTCCACACGCAATTTGGCGTCTAGGTTCGATAACGGCTCATCGAATAGATACAGCTGCGGACGACGGGCCAAGGCTCGGCCCATAGCCACACGCTGACGCTGACCACCGGACAGTTGCGCTGGTTTACGATCCAATAAGTGGCTGATCTGTAACAGTTCTGCTACCCGTTGAATTTCCACATCGCGTTCTTCTTTTGGCACTTTACGCATTTCTAAGCCAAAAGAGATGTTTTGTGCCACTGTCATATTGGGGTACAGCGCGTAAGATTGAAACACCATGGCGATGTCACGATCTTTTGGGCTGGTGTAGGTGACATCTTTGTCCGCGATGAGAATACGACCTTCGGTCACATCTTCCAGCCCAGCGATGGAATTCATCAGGGTGGATTTACCGCACCCAGAAGGGCCGACGAGAATCAAAAACTCGCCCGCTTCAATGGCAATGTTAATGCCTTTTAAAATTTCTGTTTTGCCGTAGCTCTTTTTTACGTTGTCTATGGTTAGGTTTGCCATCTTGTTGCTCCAAATTCTCTGTGAATCGCTCGCATGGTGAAAGAATGAATAAGTGCGAGCATCGTTCTTAACCTTTGACCGCCCCCGCAGTCAGACCGCGGACGAAGTATTTTCCTGCAAATACATACACGATAAGCGTTGGTAAAGCGGCGATGACGGCAGCGGCCATGTCCACGTTGTATTCCTTACCACCAAAGCTGGTATTAACTAGATTATTCAAGGCAACGGTCACAGGCTGTGATTCAAAGCCAGAGAAGGCCACACCGAATAAGA
Organism: Marinomonas spartinae; assembly: GCF_016461715.1. Lineage (GTDB taxonomy): Bacteria > Pseudomonadota > Gammaproteobacteria > Pseudomonadales > Marinomonadaceae > Marinomonas > Marinomonas spartinae_A. The sequence continues at coordinate 38,253 of NZ_JAEMUI010000020.1, forward strand.
AGTCGTTCCAGATTTGGGTAAATTGCCAAATCACGGTGACAACGATAATGGGTGTGGAAACCGGTAAAATAATACGATAGAAAATGGTGAAGAAGCCGGCACCATCCAAGCGTGCCGCTTTGATCAATTCCCCTGGAATCGATTGGTAGAAGTTACGGAAGAACAGTGTTGTGAAGGCCACACCGTACACCACGTGAACAAACACCAATCCCGTGGTGGAGCTGGCGATGCCAAGCCAACCTAATGTGCGTGCCATTGGTAAAAGCACCACTTGGAAAGGGATAAAACACCCTAATAGCAAGGCCGCAAAAAATAAGTTGCTACCACGGAAGCGCCATAGTGAAATGACGTAGCCGTTGATGGCACCAAGAATCGTCGATATAGCCACTGCGGGGATAACGATTTTAAAGGAGTTCATGAAATAGGGTGAAATCCCATGACAGCTGCTGCCAGTACAGGCACTTGACCAAGCTTTTTCCCAGGAATCGAAGTGGATATAACTGGGCAAAGACAATAGGGTGCCATTACGCACTTCTTCGGCGTCTTTCATGGAGGTAATCAACATGACGACCAGTGGCATCAAATAGAAGCCTGCCACCAGAATTAATGTTGCGTACAAGGCAATGCGTAGGGCTTTATCTACGCCAGACGTCTTACGACCAACGACATTATTTTTCACTGCGCTCACCTCGTAATTCAGAGTACAAATAAGGAACGAGAATCGCCAAAATACACCCTAGCATGACCATGGCAGAGGCAGAGCCCATACCAATTTGGCTGCGCGAGAAGGTATAGGTGTACATAAAGTTTGCCGGCAAGTCGGATGCATAGCCAGGCCCACCATTAGTTAACGCTTGTACTAGGTCGAAACTCTTGATTGCGATGTGCGCAAGGATGACTAGGGCGCTGAAAAATACTGGTTTAAGCGACGGTAAAATAATACGGCGATAGGTGGTAAAAGTGCTGGCACCATCCAGATGAGCGGCTTTGATAAGGTCGCCGTCGACGCCACGAAGGCCAGCTAAAAATAACGCCATTACAAAGCCAGAGGCTTGCCAGACCGCAGCGATGACCAAACAGTAAACCACCATGTGTGGGTTGATGAGCCAATCGAATTTAAAATTGACAAAGCCCATATCGATCATCAGCTTTTGGATACCGTTGGTTGGGTTTAATAGCCATTTCCAAGCGGTACCTGTGACGATAAAAGAGATCGCCATAGGGTAAAGATAAATGGTACGGATCACGCCTTCAGCGCGAATTTTCTGATCGAGAAAAATGGCTAGCATCACGCCTAAAAACAAACAGATCAGAATAAATAAGCTGCCGAATATGCCTAGGTTAGTGAGGGCGACCATCCAGCGGTCATTGTTAAACAGACGCTCGTATTGTTCCCAGCCGACAAATTTATAAGACGGCAACATACGAGAGTTGGTAAAAGAGAGCACGGCCGTCCAGATCATGTAGCCATAGATGCAGACAATGGCGATGACCATGGTGGGGGCCAGTACGATTTTCGGCATCCAGTCGGTAAGACTGAAGCCTGAAGGGCGAGCTGACTTAGACCCAGAGTGGGGAGTGTTAGTATTCATAATTAATACGTCACGACAAAGGAAGAAACAAAGAGGCTAACCTAGGGGGTTAGCCTCACGAGCAGTCAATTACATGCTGGCAGCTTTAACCGAGCGTGCTAGCTTGTCTGCCGCTTGTTTTGGTGTCATTGAATCGCTGTTGAAGAAGTTGGTGATGACATCAAACATCGCGCCTTGGATCATGGAGTTCACTGCCATGCCGTGGGCCATACTTGGGACGAGATCACCTGTTGCTGAGGCCGCGTTGAAAGCGTCCATAGAGGAATCAGCACAAGCATCAAACTTGTCACGAGGCATGCCTAAACGAACTGGAATAGAGCCTTTTTTCAAGTTAAAGACTTCTTGGAATTTTGGTTCCATGACCAAACGAGCCAAGTCACGCTGTGCTTTTTGAGTATCTTTACCACTGACTTTAAACATGGCGAGTGAGTCGATGTTAAAGGTAAATTGACCACTTGTGCCCGGTGCAGGAAGACAGACGTAGTCGATGCCTGGTCGTTTGCCCGCCGCGGTGAATTCACCTTTCGCCCAGTCTCCCATGATTTGCATGGCCGCTTTGCCATTAATGACCATAGAAGTGGCGACGTTCCAGTCACGACCTGAGAAGCCAGGATCGACGTATTGACGCATTTTTTTGAATTTCGTTAAGGCGTCAACCATTTTGGGGCCTTTCAGGGCATCGTCTTTTAGATCAACGAACGCTGCTTTGTAGAAGTCGGTGCCTTCTGATAGGGCAATGGCTTCAAATAGTGTGGCGTCTTGCCATGCTTGGCCACCATGAGCCAGTGGAATGTAGCCTGCTTTTTTGATTTTGTCTGCTGCAACAAAGAATTGATCCCAAGTGGTTGGGATGGAGGCGCCTGCTTTACGGAAGACCTCAGGGTTGGCCCAAAGCCAGTTAACACGGTGAACGTTAACCGGTACGGCAACGTAATGGCCGTCGTATTTCATGATTTTGCTGACGACAGGTGGCAGAAGTTGATCCCAATGACCGGCTTTAGCCACGTCATCGATGTTTTCTAGGAAGCCTAGATCCCCCCATTCTTGAATAGTGGGGCCTTTGATCTGTGCGGCAGAAGGTGGGTTACCAGCAATAGCGCGAGATTTTAACACCGTCATGGCCGATTCACCGCCACCGCCCGCTACGGCAAAGTCTTTCCATGTATCGCCTTGCTCTTTCATCTCTTGTTTCAATACATCGATAGCGGCTGCTTCGCCACCGGATGTCCACCAATGTAGTACTTCTACTTGGCCAGCTTGGCTGGTGGTAGCAGCAAGAGAAAGTGCAACTGCGGTTAGGCCTAAAGCAATTTTCTTCATGATAATTAACCTTTGTTATTGTTATGGTGCCCGAACAGTTTGCTCGGTAAGTTGTCTTTATTATATGTCGTTGAGAGTACAGAGATGTCAGACGGATCGTTTCTATACTAACTCGAGTTGCAATTTAGCAAAGCTTGACAAGCTAAGTGGTAAAATAGAGCAACCTAATGTAACAAAGTCTTGCATAAGGTGATTTGCATTTGTCCATTGTGTGCACTTTGTTGGCAAAGATTTATATGTTAGAAAGGATAAGTGTTTTTGGAATCGTCTGTCCTTTCGCCACGATGAGCTTCGGAGATTGTCCGATTGTTGAACGGAAGGTCTGTCGTACTGTATTTTTCTCGCGCCTGACTATACTGAAAAAGGAAAGGAGTAGTGGCTAGAGGATTGGTACGACGAGTCTCTTAGAGGCTGCTCTATGGTGGATATTGGCTGTCTTTTGGAGTATGGATTGTTATATGGAACAGACGTTATATAGGATGGAGCATGCTTCTCCCCTTTGGTGGCCTCACATGCAATTGTTCAGTGGGGTTATTTTGTGTCTTTTTTGCGTGTTTGCTTCATTTTGTTTCTTTTGCATCGCGAAACAACAAGCGACAACAGCTCGGTTGAGTTGTTTGGCGTTGTCTGTTTGTTTATTCGCTCAAGCGTGTCTTTCTTTTCTTGGCGCTGTTGTTTCTGATTCCATCTCAATGACGGTTTATCTAGTCTTGAACTGTGTGTTTGTCATCGCGGGTTTGGCGGCATTGTATTTTTACCGCTCAGTGTTGAGTTCGGTCTTTTTTGGTAGCCCAGATAAAGCCGATTTTGAGCCGCAAGGCGACCAGCCCACACCCGAATTAGAAGCGACTCAAAAAGAGCTGGAACAGGAAATTGAAGCCGCTAACCGAATGCGCCAACGCATGCAGAGTATTTTTGAGTCGGCGCCTAATGGCATGTTGGTGGTGCGTAAGGATGGCTCCATCGCTCAAGCCAATACCTTAGCAGAAAGTATTTTTCGTTACCCTGAGGGGGGCATGGTGGGTTTATCAGTGGAAGAGCTGGTTCCAAAAGAGCATCGTCCTCAACATTATGGGGATCGAAATAATTATGTGAAAGCCCCTACCAAGAGAATGATGGGGGATCGTAAGGATCTTTATGGTGTTTGTTTGGATGGTCATAAGGTGCCTGTGGAAATTGGTTTAAACCCGATTGAAGGCAGTTTTGACCAAGAAATTGTGGCAACGATTGTGGATATTAGTGAACGCAAAAAATATCAGCGTTTTATCGAAAGCCGTAATAATGAACTCGAAAACTCGAACCGAGAATTACAAGAATTTGCTTTTATTGCTTCCCATGATTTACGGGAACCGTTGCGTAAAATCATTGCGTTTTCTCGATTATTACAAGGGGAAGATTACGGTACGTTCACAGCAGAGGGAAAAGAATATTCTGGATACGTAGTGGATGCGGCGGAACGCATGCGAACCTTATTGGACAGTTTGTTGTCTTATAGCCGAGTGACGTCAATGGCGAACTCTTTTGAGAAGACAGATTTAAACGCTTTGATTGAGGATGTCTGTGCGGATTTGCAATTGACCGTGGAAGAAAATCAAGCTGAGATCACGGTGTTGCCTTTGATGAGTATCGAAGTGGATGCCAGTCAGATGCGTCAAGTGATGCAAAATCTGATAGGGAATGCCATTAAATATCGTCAAACGAATCAGGCGCCTAAGATTGTGATTAGCGGGGAGCAGCAAGAAAGTAAGTATCTTTTGACGATTCAAGACAATGGCATTGGTTTTGAAAGTGAATATGCAGAGCAGATATTCGAAGTTTTTAAGCGTTTGCATGGGCGAGATCAATATCCAGGCACCGGGATGGGCTTGGCCATCTGTCGTAAAATTATTATCCGTCATCAGGGGCGGATTTGGGCAGATTCAGTAAAAGGTGAAGGAAGTACTTTTTATATTGAATTGCCTTTAATAAGGCAGGAAGAGCAACTCAATGAATGATTGCATTATTATGGTCGATGATGACCCAGAAGACGTTGTTTTAGTGAAAACCGCATTAAAACGTATAGGTTTACCCGTTTCGTTTTTATCCTTTCCAAGTGGCGAATTGTTGCTAGACTTTATAGTGTCCCAAACACCGTATTCTCATCATGAATCGGTTGATGAGCAGACGAATTATTTGGTGCTACTTGATCTGAATATGCCCAAAATGGATGGGCGTTTGTGTTTGTCAAAACTTAGGAAGACTCAGTCCTTTAGCCAGTTGCCTGTGGTGATTTTTTCGACATCAGATGCCCATGAAGATGTTAAGAAAAGTTATGAAATGGGTGCGAATTCATATATTTATAAGCCAGATAATATAAGAGAGCTAGAGAAAATTATGAATTCTATATATCACTTTTGGTTGTTTAAAAAACATTGATGGCTTCAAATCGGGGAATAATCTCATGAAACGACAAGTCTTGAAGTTATTGGTAATTGAAGACGACCCGCAAGATTTTATTTTGTTAAAAGAGTGCTTAAATAAAAGCCAACGGTCTTCCTATGAGATTACTCATACTCAGCAGTTTGATGAAGCCATTGATTTATTATTAACTCAACAGTATGACCTTGTTTTATTAGATTATTTTTTAGGCGGACATACTGGCATCGATTTATTGAAGCACACCAAAAAAGTTGGCCTAGACACTCCGGTGATTGTGATGACGGGGCATTCGAATATTGAGTTGGATGATGCTCTGATGCAGCAGGGAGCGGCGGACTTCATACCTAAAGACGAAATCAGCGCAGGTTTACTAGAACGAAGCATTCGTCATGCCGTAGAACGTAAGCAAGTAGAGCGACAGATTGCAGAGATGCTTAAGCGGGATCCCTTAACTGGGCTGGGGAGCCGGATTCTGTTTGAAGAGCATATTAAACTGGTGATTGCTAAAGCAGAAAGAAATAAGAGTCAGTTTGCGGTGATTTTCATCGATTTGGATCGTTTTAATGAGGTGAATAATACCCTTGGTCATCATATTGGTGACTTGCTCCTGACGCTGGTGGGCTATCGATTATTAAGTGTGGTGCACAACAATGATGTTGTAGCGCGTATTGGTGGTGACGAATTTACGCTGTTACTCGAAAATATACAGGATGATGACAGTGTTATAATCGCTGTGGAAAAAGTGTTGAGTGAGGTGATGCAACCGGCGATGTTAGGCACGGTCAGTTTGGATGTGTCGGCCAGTGTGGGTGTTGCCATGTATCCAAAACACGGCTCGGATGGTACCACGCTGATGCAAAAAGCCGATATGGCCTTGTATGAATGTAAAAAAAATCCTTTCGAGCGATACGCTTTTTACACTGACGAGCTGCAGCTGAAATTAAAACAGGCGATTACTCTGGAGAAGGAGATTCGGTTAGGCATTCAAAACAATGAATTTGAACTGTACTATCAACCCCAATTAGACCTTAGAACAGGTAAGTTATTGGGGGTTGAGGCTTTGATTCGTTGGCCGCAAGCGGATGGCTCCATGCGCATGCCAAATGAGTTTATTCCTGCTGCCAATAAAATGGGGTTGATTGTACCCCTTGGAGAGTGGGTGATCGATCACGTTTGTCAGCAATTGCATTTGTGGTTGAGTCATGATGCTTGCCCCGTGATTGCGCTGAATGTCTCCCCAAGACAGCTTAAGTCGCCGAGTTTTAAAAGCTATCTTTTGGATGCGGTGAAACGCTACAACTTACCACCAGACATGCTGGAAATAGAGCTTACTGAAGACGCATTTATTGACATCAGTGCGGTCAATATGAGTTTGCTAGAAGACATTCGTCAAGCGGGGATTCGCATTTCTATTGACGATTTTGGTACGGGTTATTCTTCAATGCGCTATCTAAAGGCCATGCCCATTAATAGTATTAAAATTGATCGAGGGTTTGTTTCTGGTGGTCATGGAAAGGATTTGTCGGATCCCACCATTACGCAAGCGATTATTTTTCTGTCTAAGGGGTTGTCACTAGAGGTGATCGCCGAAGGGATTGAGACTCAAGAGCAATTGGATGCGCTTGTGGGCTATGGCTGTACAATCGGTCAAGGCTTTTTCCTTCATCGGCCTATGTGTGCTCAAGAATTGAATCGTCTGTTTTTTTAGTGCCTCGGCAGCCAAACGATGGCTTCCAACCCCTTTGTCTCTCTATTAATTAATGTCACCTCGCCACCGTGAGCACGGGCAATATTGCGAGCAATGCTTAAGCCTAATCCCATGCCGCCAGGGTGGCTATTAGCATCAGAGGTAAGGCGTGTATAGGGTTGAAAGACTTTATCAATTTTTTCAATAGGGATGCCTGGACCTTGGTCGCAAATACGAATGGTTAAACCTTCCTCGCTGTCTTCAAGGATAATCTGCGCCACCTTGCCATAGTACAACGCATTATCGATCAGATTTCCTAAACAGCGTTTGATGGCCAATGGCTTTCCTATATAAGGTGATGCCAGTTCGCCGCTGATGGTGACCTTGGTTTCTCTGCTGTTGACTGAGCTTTGTATGTCCCTCAGTATTCTGAGAATGTTGATCTCTACGCGGTTTTCGTGAATATCGGTTTCTTTCACACTCTGTAAGGCGCCCTTGACCAGCATGTCTAAATCTTCAAGATCACGGATCATGGCGTCACGGGTGTCGTCTTCGTCCAGCATTTCTGCCCGTAAACGTAAACGTGTAATAGGGGTTTTTAAATCGTGAGAAATGGAGGCAAATAAGCGCTCCCTATCATTTAAATAACGCTGGATGCGTGCTTGCATGTCGTTGAAGGCATGGGCGGTGTTACGCACTTCGATACTGCCCACTTCGTCTATCGGTTTGGCGTCCCCTTGCCCAAAGCGCTCTGCCGCTCGCGCCAGTATGGCTAATGGGCGTGTCAATCGTCTGAGAATTAATAAGCTTAAAATGAGGACGGTGATCACGGAAATGGCCATGGAAAACAGTCGTTCAGGGCTGAGAACTGAGCCGCCTTCTAAAAAGTAAGGCGCAGGCATGAGCGTGGCGAGATAAAGCCAGTTTTTCCCTTTATTGATCGGAATTTGGATGACAATGATCGGTGGCGTCAGTGGTTTTATTAATAAACTGTGGGCTCCCCAATGATCGGGTAAATCGGTCAATAGGGTGTGATTGTTAATAACATGCAGGTCCGTTGGACTGGAAAAGGCAATCTTGGCATTGCGAATGCCCAGTTGATTAATAAGGGTTTCTTGTATTTGGTTTTTGACAATGTCTTTTAAGGTGGTGTCGGGTAACGCGTTAATGCGGATTTCTTCATGATTGAGGGTAACAAAAAAACGTGTGCCGCCCATGGATTGCAGTTGATCGATCACGATATGGCGATAAGCCTGTGGTAACGAGGTAAAGTAACTGACGGTGGCGGCAATACGAAAGGCCATGTGTTTGGCCACTTCCGTTATGTTCTTTTGGGTATCTGACTCTACCTGTTTTAGCCAAATGGTTGAGCTAATAAACTGGGCGCTGGCGACTCCTAATGCCATGATGATTAAGATTTGCCCCGTGAGTGATTGGGACCAGCGTTTCAGGCGAGCTTTAATCATTAGCATCCGATAAGGCCATGCTGGAAAGAGTACTGGACTCACTGTCTGTGCTGAGGACGTTTGCGGTCAGAATGTAACCCTGACCTCGCACGGTTTTGATTAATTGCGGGTGACGAGCGTCTTCTCTTAAGCGTTGGCGCAAACGGCTAACATGTACATCGATAAAACGATCCAATGGGGCGCTTTCTCGGCCTCGGGTATTTTCGGCGATTTGTTCGCGGGTCAGCACTTCACCAGGGTGGGCTAAAAAGAGCATTAGCAAATTGTAATCCGCTCCAGATAAGGATTCCTTTTCGCCCTGAAAAGACAGCTCTCTGGAAAGGGTATCTAAGGTAAAGGATGCGAAATGGTAGTAGCGCTGGGCAACGTTCTCTTGTTCCATGACGTCAACGTGTTCCATGCGCCGCAAAATGGCTTTGATGCGGGCTAGCAGTTCTCGTGGATTGAAGGGCTTGGCAAGGTAATCGTCGGCTCCCATTTCGAGCCCGATAATGCGATCCATTTCATCTGAGTTAGCGGTGAGCATAATCACGGGAACATGGGACAGTGCTCTGAGCGATCGACAGACGGAAAAGCCGTCTTGGCCCGGGAGCATAATATCTAGTACAACCAGATCCACATGGCTATGCTGATGAAAGTCTGCCAGAAAGGCTTCACCTGATTCGGCGGTAAACACTTGAAACTGTTGTTTTTCGAGGTACGTTTTTAACAAGGTACGAATGGCGTCATCGTCATCAACAACATAAATGGATTTGGTGTTTGTCATGGTGACTCTCAAGAATAGTGAAAAATAAACAGCAATGTTTCAGTCTAGCAAGAAAGGCTGAGGGAACCAATTAGCGAAATTAGCGGATTTCGTACAGATAATTAAATAAATTAAATTGATTTAATAGGGGCTCGCCGTCATACTTTCTCGCCAGTGCGGTGGTCATGGGGTGTTACATCATGGCGATTGATTGCAAAATATAGCTACCCGTGATGCATTGGCATGACAAAACGGTGGTGGTAATAGACACAGAGCATTTCTGATTAAAGAGAGAATAATAAGATGACAACAAAAGTAATGGCCTTTGGCGAAGCCCTTATCGATTTCCTTTCCAACGGTGCGACCCAATCGGGTGAGCTGGAATCTTTTACCAAGTACCCAGGTGGCGCTCCGGCGAATGTTGCGGTAGCGGTCGCTCGTTTAGGCGGGAATAGCCATTTTGCAGGTCAAGTAGGCGACGATGCTTTTGGTCATTTTTTGAAAGACTCTTTAGACAGTTATGGTGTGAATACCAGTAGTATGTTGATGACGAAAGAGGCTAAAACCGCACTGGCGTTTGTGAGTTTGGATCAGTCTGGTGAGCGCAGTTTTGAGTTTTATCGCCACCCTTCTGCGGATATTTTATTTCGTGAAGACAACTTTGATGCGGCGTGGTTTGCCGGTAAAGGTGTGTTTCACACTTGCTCCAATACGTTAACGGAAGACGCGATTACACAAGCAACGCTTGCGGGTGTCCGTATGGCCCGAGAGGCGAATTGGATCGTCAGTATTGATGTGAACCTGCGCATCAATCTATGGCAAGATCATAAAGTGAACACTCAGCGCGTTATTGACTGGATGCAAAGTGGCGATGTGGTGAAGGCCAGCCTCGAAGAGCTGGCTGTCTTGGCGTCAGACCCCTTGGCATTGATTGATGAGTCCCTTACGGCTGGCGTGTCGCTGTTTGTGTTGACCGATGGGGGAAATCCCATTCGCTATTTTACGAAAGCTTATGGACAAGGGGAGATCATCACTCCTAAGGTGGATGTAAAGGACACCACGGCGGCCGGTGATGCGTTTGTTGGTGGCTTGCTTTATCAACTGTCCCAACAATGTGCAGATCGTTCCAGCCTGACGGGATTAAGCCAAGAGGCTCTATTGGATATTATCCGTTTTGCGGCGGCGTGTGGTGCAGATTCTGTCACCAAACTGGGGGCTTATCCCTCACTACCTTCTTTTGAAGAGGCACAAGCTCGTTTGGCAATGTTCTCTTAAAAAAAGAAGAAAAAACGACTCTTTAGGCCATTGGGTTAAACGATTTAGAAAAACGCGGCATGCCGCGTTTTTTTATGCCAATTTGTCAATAAATGTGCAAGATTAGAGTGATGGCGGTTGTCTTTATTTGTTTGATTTTCATACAAAAAGTATTGTTTTTTTGATGAAATAGTGAGTTTTCAGCTTAAATTCATATAAATGTTTTAAAAATAAGCCTCTGGACTTTTTTCGGCGTGAACTTGTGATTAAGACAATATTAAGCAAGTAGAGCGCTTGAATCTGGGTTCTTTATTGTGAATAATCAAATATCTTCTTAATCCTTATAGAAGATCGTTTTTAATACAGCATAGACTTACGATAATAAAAACAAAGGCCTGCATTAGGAAGCGTCCGAGCATGCCTGTAAGGAGTCCACATGAAAAAATCGCTTTTAGCAGCAGCGCTTGCGTTGTCCTTCTCTGCCCATTCTGTTTTCGCCCAAGACCTCATTATTCCGCCCGGAAAAGATCCCCGTTTTAACTGGGCTAGTTACGATGCTCTGAAATCAGAACATCTACAGGGTAAAAAAATTACCGTATTTGGCCCTTGGACAGGGGATGAAAAAACCAAATTCGAAAACGTTATTGCCTATTTTGAGGCGGCGACAGGGGCTGATGTTGTATATGATGGCTCTGACTCGTTTGAGCAGCAGATTGTGATTGATACGCAAGGCGGCAGCGCACCGAATGTTTCCATCTTTCCCCAGCCTGGATTGGCCGCAGACTTAGCCGCTAAGGGGTATTTGACACCGCTTAGTGAAAAAGCCAAAGAAGGGGTGTTAAAGGATTACGCAGCAGGTAAATCTTGGGTGAAATTAGCCACCTTCAAAGGCCCAGATCATAAGGATCATTTTTATGGCGTGTTCTATCGCGTGGATTTGAAATCACTGGTCTGGTATTCCCCCGATAATTTTGCGGACGCAGGCTATCAGGTTCCTAAAACTATGGAACAGCTAAAAGCACTCACTAAGCAAATTGTTGCCGATGGTGGTACGCCTTGGTGTATCGGTTTGGGCTCCGGCGCAGCTACAGGCTGGCCAGCAACCGATTGGGTGGAAGATTTATTATTGAGAATGCAGCCACCTTCCGTTTATGACGGTTGGATAACCAATAAAGTGAAATTTAATGATCCACGTATCGTTGATGCGATTAAAGAGTTTGGCTGGTTTGCCCGAAATAATAAGTTTGTCTATGGCGGTACCTCGGCGGTCGGAACGACTGATTTCCGAGATAGTCCCAAAGGATTATTTACCTCTCCACCACAATGTTACATGGTAAAACAAGCGTCGTTTGTGACGGCCTTTTTTCCAAAAGACGTGAAAGTTGGAGTGGATGCTGACTTCTTCTACTTCCCACCATTTGCCTCTAAAAAAGACCTTGGTCGACCTGTTGAAGGGGCGGGTACTTTAGCCACCATTACTAATAATTCGAAAGGCGCACACGATTTCGTGAACTTCTTACGTTCACCGATTGCCCAAGAAATCTGGATGGCTCAGGGTGGCTTCTTATCGGCAGATTTGAAGGCAAACCCAGCTGTCTATTCTAATAATACCGAGCGCCGTGAAGGGAAAATTTTGTTGGATGCAACCACTTTCCGTTTTGATGCGTCGGATTTGATGCCAGGACGAATTGGTGCAGGGGCTTTCTGGACAGGTATGGTCAATTACGTCAATGGCGAATCCGCTAAAGACGTTGCCAATGATATACAGAAAACTTGGGATGCATTGAAAAAGAACTGATCTATCGATGATTAGCATAAAGCGTGTCGACCTCTTTTGAGGCGACACGTTTTAATGATGACGTCGAAAGGCTCGCTTCGAATTTCCTGTGATTGTTGGAGATCTTATGGAACAGCTCGCTTCCGCATTAGTGTACATGGTAATAGGCGTATCAGTATGTGCCTTTTATTTTTACGGTTCTAACTTTTTGTTGGATAAACTCTTTCCGACCAAAAACCGCGCTGTTGATATTGTTGCACGGAATCTGCGAATCACGACTCGTATTCGGCCTTGGTTGTTTTTGGGCCCTGCGATTGTTTTTTTAACGTTTTACCTGTTTTACCCCGTTGTCGACTCGATCATTTTGTCCTTCTATGGTCGTGCAGGCAAAGAGTTTGTAGGGTTATCGAATTATTCTTGGCTGTTTGGCAACGACGAGTTTTTAGAGTCGTTCCGTAACAACATGATGTGGCTCGTGGTGGTGCCAACATCGGCTACCTTTTTAGGGTTAGTGATTGCGTCGATGACCGATCGGATTTGGTGGGGAAATATTGCGAAGACATTGATTTTTATGCCAATGGCTATTTCATTTGTTGGCGCGTCGGTGATTTGGAAATTTATCTACGATTATCAAAGTGCTGGCAATACACAAATTGGTTTGCTTAATGCCATCGTGGTGTTTTTTGGTGGAGAGCCACAAAACTGGATTTCTATGCCATTCTGGAACAACTTCTTTTTAATGGTAATTTTGATCTGGATACAAACGGGCTTTGCTATGGTGATTTTGTCTGCTGCCCTGCGAGGTATCCCTGATGAGACGATCGAAGCTGCCGTTTTAGATGGCGCTAACGGGATACAAATTTTCTTTAAAATTATGGTGCCACAAATTTGGGGAACCATCGCCGTTGTCTGGACGACCATTACGATTTTAGTACTCAAGGTGTTTGATATCGTTCTGACCATGACCAACGGACAATGGGACACGCAAGTGCTTGCGAATCAAATGTTCACTTGGATGTTCCGCGGGGGTGGTGACTTTGGCCGTGGTGCCGTGATTGCCCTGGTGATTATGGTACTGGTGACTCCTATTATGGTATGGAACATCCGTCGAGCCAATCAAGAAATGGAGGGGCATTAATATGATACGTTCATCAAAACGTTCACCTCTGATTTACTTGACGCATGCCACTGTGCTGTTTCTAGTGATTCTTTGGACCATCCCGACGGCTGGGTTATTTATCTCCTCATTGCGTGATAAAGATCAATTGGCAGTGTCTGGCTGGTGGACCGCATTATCAGCTTCTACTCATATGGTTGTAGACCGGGCTGAGCCACCATCGAGCCAAGTGCAAGAGGGTGATCATTTTGTTATTAAAGGCAATATTTTGCATGGGCAATCTGGCAAGATTTCAAAGTTTGGCTATAGCTCTTTGCATCCACAAGCCTATAAAGCGGGTGAAGTGGTATCGATTCGCAATGGTCAAACCATGCAAGTCATGTCCAATGGGGATTATGTGTTGTCGTCACCGACCAAGTGGCTCGGACGAAATGGCAAACGTATTTTCTACACGGCGGAAATGCCACCACACTTTACTTTAAGTAATTACAAAGAGGTGTTGGGGGCCGATGGGTTAGGGCAATCGTTTATCAACTCCCTGACGGTTACCATTCCTGCCACGGTGATTCCTATTTTGATCGCGGCGTTTGCGGCCTATGCCTTGGCTTGGATGCGCTTTCCTGGACGGGCTATTTTAGTCGCCTGTGTGGTCGGTTTGTTGGTTGTGCCGTTGCAAATGTCATTGATTCCTTTGCTAAAAAGTTATAACTGGATTGGGGATCTGTTTGGGGTGAGTTCGAAAACCTATGTGGGGATATGGCTGGCTCACACGGGCTTTGGTTTGCCTTTGGCGATTTACCTGCTGCGCAATTACATTGTGGGGTTGCCTCGAGAGATCATCGAATCTGCTCGGGTGGATGGTGCGTCGGACTTTGATATTTTTAGGAAAATTATTTTGCCTTTGTCCTTTCCTGCCCTCGCGTCTTTTGCCATTTTCCAGTTTTTATGGGTATGGAATGACTTGTTGGTGGCGATGGTTTTCCTTGGTACCAGTCCTGATCACATTGTGTTAACGGCTCAATTGCGGCAGTTAATGGGGTCTCTAGGAGGGGATTGGGGCATTCTTACCGCCTCTGCATTCGTTACCATTATTATTCCGTTATGTGTGTTCTTTGGGCTACAGCGTTTCTTAGTACGAGGGCTGCTAGCAGGGTCGGTGAAATAACCAAGACGCACAACCTAATAACAATAAGCGAGCGGGTGAGTTGAGTGTACTCCTCACCCAAGTTTCGAATTCTAATTGAGGCAAGTATTCATGGCTGATGTAAAGTTAACCCATGTGAAAAAGATCTACTCCAACAAGGTTGAAGTGCTTCACGATATTAATCTGGACATTAAACAAGGCGAGTTTATCGTCTTTGTTGGCCCATCTGGCTGTGGTAAATCCACCTTATTAAGGATGATTTCTGGTTTAGAGGATATTTCTGGTGGCACGCTAGAAATTGATGGCAAGGTGATGAATGATGTTCCGCCTGCGCTACGTGGTATTGCGATGGTCTTCCAGAGTTATGCTTTGTATCCACATATGTCTGTCTACGATAATATGGCGTTCAGTTTGCAGATCGCCAAAGCAAGTAAAGCGGACATTGATAAACAGGTGCGAAAAGCTGCGGAAATGTTGCAATTGACCCCTTATTTAGATCGATTGCCAAAAGCCTTGTCCGGTGGGCAAAGACAGCGTGTGGCGATTGGTCGAGCCATTGTTCGGAGTCCACAGGTATTTTTGTTTGACGAACCTTTGTCGAACTTGGATGCGGCTCTACGTGTGGCGACACGTATGGAAATTGCCAATTTGAAAGACAATATGCCTGACTCAACCATGATTTATGTGACTCATGATCAGGTTGAGGCGATGACCTTGGCAGATCGTATTGTTTTATTATCTGGTGGGAACATTGAGCAAGTTGGTTCACCACTGGAGTTGTATGAACATCCTGCCAATGTGTTTGTCGCGAGATTTATTGGTTCTCCATCCATGAATATTGTGCCATGCCGTATTGAAAAAACTGGCGAATCCACCCGTGTGTCTCTGTCTTCTTCTGAAGTCGTAGAGGTTCCCATTGTGACCGAAGCGAGTGAGCAGACCAAAGAGGCTTTCTTTGGTATTCGACCAGAAGATTTAAGGGTGGTCGATAGCAAAGAGCAAGGCTTTATTTCTGGAGAGGTCGCCTTTGTTGAATCGCTGGGTGAGGCAACCCTGCTGCATTTGCAAGTGAAAGGGTGCAAGGAAATGGTCATTGCCAAGCAGCCTGGTACCTTAATTTCCCAGCGTGGTGATTTAATTCATTTGGCGGCTGCGCCTGACAAAATGCATCTATTCAATGATAAAGAGCAATCCTACGCACGTTTAGGCTAGTTCTAGGCTCGTTGCCTCAGCGGAACCTGTTTTTAGGACGGGAGGCTGAGGGAGAAGCATGACAGACAACTTTATATGGTACGGAGAGAGGACATGACTCGGAATTTGAATTGGTGGAAAGGCGGCATTATTTACCAAATTTATCCACGTAGTTTTATGGATGCCAATGGCGATGGTATTGGCGATTTGGTTGGTATCACCAGCAAATTGGATTATGTGGCATCTCTTGGTGTGGATGCGATTTGGTTATCGCCTATTTTTACGTCGCCAATGAAAGATTTTGGCTACGATGTGTCTGATTATTGCGATATAGATCCGATGTTCGGCTCGCTAGCCGATTTTAAAGCTTTGGTGGATCGCGCCCATGAATTAAATCTGAAAGTGATGATTGATCAGGTGATCAGTCATTCATCAGACCAACATCCTTGGTTTGAGGAAAGTCGTCAGGATAAAACCAATCCAAAAGCGGATTGGTATGTTTGGGCTGATCCAAAGCCTGATGGTTCCCCACCAAACAACTGGCTATCGATTTTTGGGGGAAGTGCATGGAAATGGGACAGCCGACGTTTGCAATATTATTTGCATAACTTTTTGGAGTCTCAGCCTGATATGAACTTCCATAACCCGGAGGTACGTAAAGCGCATTTGGATTGCATGCGTTTTTGGCTGGAGCTTGGGGTCGATGGTTTCCGCTTGGATACGGTTAACTTCTATTTCCACAGTCAAGGGTTGGAAGATAATCCGCCTGTGCCAGCGGGCGAACCAAAAACCATGGGGGCGCCAGAAGATAACCCATACACTTACCAGCGTCATGTTTATGATTTAAGTCGCCCTGAGAATCTGGATTTCTTAAAAGACTTGCGCGCCTTGATGGATGAATTTCCTGGCTCGACAACGGTTGGGGAAATCGGTGATGACTTTCCTCTAAAACGGATGGCCGAATATACGTCAGGCGGTGATAAACTGCATATGGCATATACATTTGATTTGTTGAATAAGCCTCATTCACCGGATTATATTCGGGGTGTATTGAGCAATATGCAAAACATTGTAGGAGATGGTTGGCCATGTTGGGCTTTATCCAATCACGATGTGGTGCGCTCTTGTACACGTTGGGGGGCAAATGAAGATCAAAAAGCTTATCCTTTAATTGCCATGGCGTTGATTTTATCTCTACGGGGGAGTGTGTGTTTGTATCAAGGGGAAGAACTTGGCTTACCGGAAGCGGAAGTCCCTTTTGAACGCATTCAGGATCCATATGGCATTCCTCTATGGCCTGTTTTTAAAGGACGTGATGGTTGCCGCACACCAATGGTATGGGAGAACACTAACCAAGGTGGTTTTTCGACCGTTGAGCCTTGGTTACCAGTGGAAGAGCGCCATCTTCCGTTAAGTGTGGCGGAGCAAGAAGCGGATCCAGATTCCTTGTTACATAAGGTGCGTCAGTTGATTCATTGGCGTCAAAAGCAGCCCACGTTGATCAATGGCGAGCTTGAGTTGGCGGATCTCAAAAATGATCATTTGATTGCCCTGATTCGTGAATACGAGGGACAACGTGTTTTGGTGGTGTTGAATATGACGGGACAGGCCCAGATGGGTGAGTTATCTGTGGCAGTCAAGCAGACTCTGGAAGGTCATGGTTTTGTTTCCTCGTTAGAGGGGAATACGTTAATCTTGCCAGCGTATCAAGCGTATTACGCTGTGGTATCTCAGTAAGATAAGGGGTAAATGTTAAATAACAATAATAAAATAAGACCTTTGCGTGCCTTACCTCTTTACTGTGTAGCGCCGTCTTTTTTATCTGAAGGACGGCGAATGGGAGGTGATGAGCCGGGGTATTAACCGGTTGTGCATTACGATAGGCCAGTGTCTTGAGAGTGTTGTATGAAAAAACAATTAAAAAAATTAACGCTAAAGGATGTGGCAAAGGCGCTAAACGTCTCGACTGCCACGATTTCTAATGCCTTTAATCGCCCTGATCAGTTATCAGCCAAGCTTCGCGATAGTATTCTCGAAGCCTGCGAGAAAATGGGGTATTTTGGCCCTAATGCGGCGGCGCGTAGTTTACGAACGGGGCGTACTGGGATTGTTGGTATCGTATTGTCGGACTATTTAAGTTATAGCTTAACAGATCCCGTGGCGAATCAATTTTTGCAAGGCATGGCCGAAGTGTTTCAGGATAATGACTACAATATGTTGTTATTATCTGTGCATGATCACGAACCTCAAGATGCACAAAGTCGTATGCAATCGTCTATGGTAGACGGCTTCGTCGTGTATGGTCATAGACCTCAGCAATGCAGTAATGCGCCTTGGTTAATGCCCAACAAAAACATTATTACCGTGGATAGCTTTATTCCAGGCACCACCTCGGTCAATGTTGAAAACTATAAGGGGGCTTACGAGATTGCCGTTCATGCCCTCTCTCATCGTCCTAAGAGTGTCGCCATTCTTGGTTTGAGCTTATTAGATACGAATCGTGTCTGTCGTGCACAAGAGGATGAGCTATTTGATGTGTCCGCATCGATTTCGATTCAACGTTTACGTGGTTATTTTGATGCCCTCGATGAGCATGGTTTAAACGTGCCTTATGAGCGCATATGGAATATTCCGCAAAATACCCACAAGATGGCTTATCAAGCGGCGCGCGAAGCATTGACAATGGCGGACCGTCCTCAGCTACTCTTATGCATGAGTGATCGTATTGCCATTGCGGCGGTACAGGCGGCGTTGCAAATGGGTTTAAGAGTACCAGAAGATCTTCAGGTTGTTGGCTTCGATGGTATTTCCGAAAGTGAGAACTTTCATCCTTCGATTACCACTGTGCATCAGCAAACCGTGGAGAAAGGGCGAATTGCTGCACAAGTCTTTTTGGGGCTCAGAGAAACCAAAGATGTGGTGTTGGAAACGGAGTTGATTATCCGTGAAAGTTGCCCAAAAACCTTGGCTCGCTCGTTATCCGCATAGATGTTATGTTTCATCGCGTCCTTGTCGAGAGTGAGTCTTAACAAGGACGTATGGCGACTAAAGCCAATACTTTGAGATCGGGTCGTTCGTTGCGTCCATGTGATAGGCGATCTGCGCTTGTAACAGTTCCGCAGAGGATAAGGCATCCGTTAATGCATGGTGCGCCTTGTAGCGAGGCAAATGGTAATATTGGCGACAAGCGTCTAAACGTAATGACGGCTTTTTCCCCAGAATCTGTTTCCACCAGGGGAGTTTTGTATGATAACGGCGCTCGATATCCATGGTATCTAGGACAGGGAAATACAGCGGGAAACCGTATATTTTGAGAGCGGCTTCCAACAAAAACTGTCGTTCGATGGCGACACAATGGACCACCACCACTTTGTTGCTAAGGGTCTCAAGTATGTTTTCGAAAATATGATGAAGCGGGGGCGCTTCTTCTAATTCTGTATGCGTAATTTCGTGAATGGTCACTGACTCTGGATTAAGGGAGCATTCTGGTTTTGCCATCCAGTAGCCCGAGCCATTACAGCGAATAATACGATGATCCATTGGCACACTGCCCACACTAATAATCTCATCCGTATGCGAGTCTAAACCGGTTGTTTCTAGGTCCAAAGCCAGCATAGGCACGTCTTTTAAGGGTGTATCCATGGGAATGGTGCCAGCTTCATAGTAACGTTTGAGAGGCCCTTCTGGTGCCTCTTTAGCCCAGTCCCGAAACATGGCTTGCCAATCTTGAGGGAGGGTCGTCTCCGGCTTCGTTTTCATGAATTGCATTAATTGTTTGGGCATTTAACTGCGTTTCCCTGCATAACGGAATTTAATGAACTCTTGTTGACGAGAGACAATGTGAAACGCATCCCGTAAGTGGCGCTTCTCAAAGGAAGATAAACGCTCCGGGTTCACATGATTGGTGGGCTCTTCGCCATTTTCGATCTGATCTTTTTGGCTACTAATCCGCACCATACCGATCATTTCGAGGGCTAAGGCGAGGTCTTTTGCTCGTCCATCGGGCAAGAGTTTGGCGGCTTCTATGTCGGCAATACGCTCAATTGTATTGAGTTTATCACTGCCACAGGCGAGGGCATGCACTCGAACAATGTCGATAATGGGCGCTATACCTCGCTCCTTTAGGTTAAAAGTACGTGATTGTTTACCTTCACCATCGAGGACAAACTGACGGAAAAAACCTAAAGGGGGTTTACGCTGATTGGCGTTACGTGCCATATAAGACAGGAAGCCTGAATTATTCTTCGCTTCTTGACGAATGTGTTTATTGAGTTCATTGGCTAATAGTTTGTCGCCATAGATACCACGTAGGTCGAAAAAAATGGACAAGTGTAATAAGGCCTCGGCTTTGGGCTCTTGAATCCACTCACTAAAGTAGTTTTTCCAGACACTTAATGGTTGCCGCCAAAGCGTATTCGATGCCATGACATCGCCTGTACACAGAGGGTAGCCACATTGATCCAAGCCTTGGCAGACCCAGTGGCTTAATTGCTCAAAATATTGGCCGTGTTTTTCCGGGTCGTAGCGATTACTTAAAATGATGGCATTGTCTTGGTCGGTCTTAATGGTTTGTTCTTCCCGCGCTTGGGATCCTAGGGCAATAAAGCAATAGGGGACAGGTGGTTTGCCAAACTGCTCTTCACCCAGTTGCAGTAAGCGTTTAACAAACGCCGTACCAATGTGGGACATCGCATTACCAATCATCTGGGTATTGGCGTCGGCCACGACCAACTGAGTAAAGGTATGCGTCATTTTGCGACTGATGGCTTTTAATCCGTCAACGTCAGTTTGTTTTAAAATGTCACTGATTAAATAGATACTGCCGTGGCTTTCTTTTTGGATAATATCCCCTGTACTGAGTACGCCAATGGTTTTGTGGTCCTTGACGATGGGGATATGATGAATGTTTAACTCCATCATTTTTAATACGGCTTCAGCCGCATAATCGCCACTGTCCATAACAGTTGGATTTTTGGTCATGATGGCTTTGATCGGTGTGTCGTAGGCTAGCCCTTCGGCAACGGCGCGGGTGCGTAAGTCGCGATCGGTGACAATGCCCACTAGTTGCTCGTTTTCCATGATCAATAAACTAGAGACGCGATGCTCCGTCATCATTTGCGCGGCTTGACGTATGCTTTCTCCCACATCGATGCCAATTGGATCCCGGCGCAGTAAGCTTTTGATTGGACAGGTCATTAAGGACACATCGGAGGTTTGGGAGTTCATCGCCGCTTTCAGTCGAGTCTCTCTATCGAGCTCGAAAAAGTCGGAGAAGGTATCGCTTTCTTCATACAACTTTAGGAACCAGCGAGCTGGGATGCGATAAAACAGACTATCTTCTATGGCGCGCATAGATTGGGAGGATTTCCCACCCCGCAGCAGGGAGCCATAACCGAACAGCTCCCCTTCATTCATACGTCGAATTAACTTACCGTTTTTATTGAGCACTTCCACCGCGCCACTTCGAATAAAGAAGAGCGTGTTATTTAAGGTGCCTCTTTCAATAATCCATTCCCCAGTACGTACGTACTGTATCTCGACCTCTTTGACCATGTCCTTAAGGCTAGGATCATCGGCAATTTCGTTAAACGGAGCATGTTGGCAAAGCGCTTCGACTATTTCCGTTAATTCGACGTCCATAAGTGGTTCCTTTTTATTTGATTAAGCGTTAAAGCATAGGCGATATTATGGTCAGCAAGCCCATTATAATAAATAATAAGCAGGCCAATCGACGGGTTAGAACGGGGTTGATACGCTCCATAATCCAATTGCCAGCAAATACAACTGGTACATTCGCAAGCATCATGCCAATGGTTGAGCCGATTAATACCGGAAGTACTGAGCCATAATGTGCGGCCAATATGACGGTGGCGATTTGAGTTTTATCACCAATTTCTGCGAGAAAGAAGAGTGCAAAGGTGGCCACAAAAGCACCGTATTTCAGCAAGCCTCCCTCTTCACTGTCGTCTTTGTCAGGCACTAATAGCCAGAGACCCACCGCGATAAAACTTAACCCTATTACCCAATTGACCCACTCGCCAGGGATCCAGTTGGCAACTTCCACTCCAAACCATGCCGACAGGGCGTGATTGAATATGGTTGAGAATAACATACCAAGAATGATCGCGGTTTTAGACGGAAATCGTGCGGCAAGAAACAAGGCAAGTAGTTGTGTTTTGTCGCCCATTTCAGCAAGAGCAACGGTTGATATTGAAGTCAGTATGGCTTCCATTATGCAAATCCTAGGTGGGCGACAAACGAAAGACAACAACCTGTGCCCACCTGAGCCAAGTTACTGTCTTAAGTCTCATCAATTCGAACGAAGATGTTCAAACTTCTTTGCCATGAGCATGAGGCTCAATTATGTTGACAAAGAATCTTTGCACAATGGCAAAGCCGATTACTCCCCTAAGAGGCTTCGTATTCTAAAAGACTTAGGCGAGAAAAACAATTCACAAAAAAATAGGAGCGGTTAATACCACTCCTATTGATTCAGTGAACTAGATATAGTGACTTTTCTAGGCCTGCTTGTACAACACAAGATCGCCTTTTAGTCCCTTCAGCAAGCCAATACACATAATGAGTAGAAGCAAGGTAAAAGGAAGGCCTGTGGTAATCGCAGCGGCTTGAATGGCAGAGAGTGCATCTTTACCACCACCGACTAGTAAGGCAATCGCTATAACACCTTCTAACACTGCCCAGAAGACACGTTGTACCAATGGTGCATCGGTTTTACCGCCAGCGGTAATACCATCGATAACCAATGATCCTGAGTCGGAAGACGTTACGAAGAAAACCAAGACAAGAATAATACCAATGAACGATGTAATAGAAGTCAGAGGTAGGTTCTGTAACATCTGAAACATGGCTAGGGAGACACTTGTCAAACCGCCCGCTAAGGCACCTACGCCTTCTTTAATTTGTGCAATAGCGGAACCACCGAAGGTTGCCATCCACACCATGGAAACAAGGGTTGGAACAAGCAGTACGGCCGTTAAGAATTGGCGAACGGTGCGTCCACGGGAAACACGCGCGATAAACATTCCAACAAATGGAGACCAAGAAATCCACCAAGCCCAGTAGAACACAGTCCAACCATGGTAGAAAGTTTGGTCAGTACGATCAATCCAGTTACTTAATGGGATGATGTTTTCCATGTAACTGACGAAAATGGTTCCGATGGAGCCAAAGATCGCGCCAGTATTGCCTACCACGATAATGAATATGGCAAAGACGGCAGCAAGCAGCATGTTGATGTTACTGAGTAGCTTAACTCCGCCTTCAAGACCCCTTGCCACAGAGAAGATGGCAACACTGGTGACACCACAGATAACAACAATTTGGGTAGTCAGTGTATCAGGGATATTAAATAGAAAGTTCAAACCACTGGAGGCTTGTTGAGCACCTAAGCCAAGGGAGGTAGCCAAACCAAATATGGTGGCAATCACCGCAAGAACATCAATGCCGTGGCCAAGTGATCCCCAAACACGCTCACCTAAAAGAGGGTAAAAAGCTGAACGAATGGTAAGAGGTAAACCTTTATTGTAGGCAAAGAAAGCAAGTGATAGAGCAACAACAGCGTAAATGGCCCATGGATGAAGACCCCAATGGAACATGGTTGCCCCAAGGGCGAGATGAGCTGCAGCTGGTGTATTTGGCGCGACGTTTAGAGGTGTGCCATACCAATCGGTATAATAGCCAACAGGCTCTGCCACACTCCAAAACATCAAACCAATCCCCATACCTGCGGCGAATAGCATAGAAAACCAGGTAATGGTGGAATGCTCAGGTTTGGCGTTTATGCCACCTAAACGTATTTTACCCAAAGGAGATAAGATTAAACCAAGACAAAACAGAACAAAAACATTGCCTGCAATCATGAAAAACCAGTCAAAGTTAGCAATAGACCAACCTTTTGCGCCCAGCAAAACAGACTTTGCTTCCTCAGGGAATATGATAGTTCCAATGATAAAGGCGAGGATGATCAGTGCACTGGTACTAAAGACCGGATTAAGGATATCCATCCCTAAAAAACGAATATTGTCTTGCCCCACTTTGTAGGACGTATTGTATTCCAGCCGGCCATTGTCCGGCACATTCTTACTCATAAAATTCTCCCGAATTAAATTGACACGTCGAACTTGCTTAAACGAACACACTAGCTTTTTTTATGTTTAACATTCTAATGTTAGACAAATAGTCGGAATGATTTGTTCTTTATGCGACAAGAACGGTTCTATTTTCCCCTTTGCTTTGACGGCAGAGGCCTATAGCAGTTTGTTTTTCGATTAATACGACAGAGAAGAATAAAGAGCCGATAGAAAGCTCTTTACCCAACAATTAGGTGGATCAATTGTTGTCCACCTAGATACACTATTAAGATTCACATGAATTTACTTAGATGTCAAATCAATGTAAGAAAAAGGAGCTTTAAGGTAAGAAGAGTTCGAGGAGTTCATTGAGAAAAAGTTTGCCTTTTTCGGTGGTCTGAATACGGCGTTGCTGCCAGTCCTTTTCATGTAAAAAACCTTTTTTTACGGCGGTTTCACAGGCTTTGATCAGGCTTTCAGGTAGCGATTGATCGCAATAGCGTTGATATTCCTGCAAATCAAAGGCTTCAAATAAGCGTAGGCGGTTCATCATAAATTCGAGAGGTCGGTCTTCTTGTTCAATAGCCTCTTTAATGACTAAGGCCTCTGGTAAAGTGTTCAGGTAGTGATTTGGGTGTCGAGTCTTTCGTGTACGAAATATTTGACCATTACTTAATGTGAGCTTGCCATGGGCGCCCGCGCCGATGCCCAAATAATCCCCAAAACGCCAATAATTGACATTGTGTCGAGCTTGTTGGTTGGCCTTGGCGTTTGCTGATACTTCATATTGGCTGTAACCATGTTTGTCTAATTTGGCTTGCCCTGCATCTTGAATTCCCCAAAGGGTATTATCTTCGGGGAGCGTGGGAGGACGACGATAAAATTCCGTATTGGGTTCGATGGTGAGCTGATACCAAGAAAGATGCTCGGGATTTAACTGTATGGCTAATGAGAGATCGTCCATGGCCATTTCCAGACTTTGATCAGGTAAACCGTGCATCAAATCCAGGTTAATATTATTGAATCCTGCAAGGCGGGATTTATCCACAGCCTGAATGGCTTCTTCACGGTTGTGGATTCTTCCTAGGGTTTTCAACAGGTTTGGTTGGAAACTCTGTATGCCAATGGATAACCGATTAATACCAGCTTGACGAAAATGGCGAAACTTTTCTTGCTCAAAAGTGCCTGGGTTCGCTTCCATGGTTATTTCAGCATTGTCTGCCCAAGAGAGCTTATCTCGTAAGGCATCCATTAAGTGGTAGTAAAAATCCGCACTCATCAAACTGGGGGTGCCACCACCAATAAAGGCGGTTTGAATGGTGCGCCCTGCCACGTAGGGCAAATCGGCGTCCAAATCGGCCAATAATTGTTTTAGATAGGCTTGCTCCGGCAACTTACCGTCTTGAGTAAAACGATCTGCCTGATGTGAGTTGAAATCACAATAAGGACATTTAAGGACACACCAGGGTAAGTGAATGTAGAGACTAAGTGGTGGCAAATTGTTCGTGAGTTGGCTCATAAGCGGGTTGGCATCTCTTGAAAAGCCGAGAGTAGCTGCTTCAGCGCTTTGGCTCGATGACTGATTTGGTTTTTAATGTCTCTCGGAAGGCTAGCGGCACTGCAGCCACATTCAGGGACATAGAATAAAGGATCGTAGCCAAAACCTTCTTGGCCTTCAGGATCGGTGACAATGCGTCCTTCCCAAATACCGTGAAACACCAACGGCGTTGGATCATCCTTGTGTCTTAGGTAGGCTAATACGCAGTGAAAGCGTGCAGTTCGCTCAAAGTCGGGCACTCCCTCAAGCTTTTTGAGTAATAACGCATTGTTGGCTTCGCTGTTGCCATGATCCCCTGCAAAGCGCGCAGAATAGATGCCTGGTGCACCCTTTAGATAATCTACTTCAATACCAGAGTCGTCCGCTAAGGCGGGCAGCCCAGTATGAACACACGCATGTCGTGCTTTTAAAATGGCATTTTCGATAAAGCTTAAACCCGTTTCATCAGCATCCTGTACATTAAATTCGCTTTGTGGTTTTACGTCGAAACCGACGTGGCTAAGCAGATCATTAAATTCTTTGATTTTGCCCGTGTTATTGCTGGCTAAGACGATGGTTTGACTCATCTTGGCTCTCCTTAGGTAAAGTGACGGCTTAGGCTTCTTGACGGCTAAGCTTGTCGAGGTGTTTTGGATAAAAAAGGCGGCCTAAAGGCCGCCTTCAACCTAATGCATTGGTGCCTTAGCGGCTAACATGAAAAACGGCGGTTTCGCTAAAAATATTGGGCATAGAGCGAATCCACCAGTGATCTTTTAGTTGCCCATCCACCGCTGCCCAGCGCAGAATTTTGATGTTTTTTTCATGACAGAGACGTTCAAAATCATGAAACGTACAAAAGTGGATGTTGGGCGTATCGTACCAATTATAGGGTAAGAAATCAGAGACTGGCATTCGCCCTTTGAGCCCAAGATGGATACGGTTGCGCCAATGGCCGAAATTTGGGAAGGTAATAATACACTCTTTGCCAATGCGTAACATTTCGTCTAAGAGTAAATCAGGACGACGAAATTGTTGCAACGCATGGGTCATGACGACGAGATCAAAACTTTGATCCTCAAAGTTGTGCAGTCCTTCGTCGATATTTTGCTCCAATACGGGAATCCCTTTTTCGATACAGATATTCAGGTTGTCCGGATCAATCTCCAGACCATAGCCGTGTACCTGCTTGTTGCCTATTAGATGCTGTAATAACTCACCTGGGCCGCAACCTAAATCCAGTACACGGGTATTGGGTTGAATCCATTCATCGATCATCTCTAAATCAGAACGCATCTATTTGACCTCCGTGGTTAAGCGCTTGGCGACTCGCGTCAAAAAACTACTGAGCGCATTCATGTATCGAGGTATGGGGAATAAAAACGCGTCGTGTCCTTCAGCCGCTTCGATTTTGGCATAGGAAACATGTTTACCTGCTTTGACTAAGGCATTGACAATTTCTTCACTGCGTTCTGGGGCAAAGCGCCAATCCGTGGTGAAGGACACGAGTAAAAATTCGCACTGGGCACGACTCAATACGGCGGCTAAATCGCCATTGGTTTGGGCGGCTGGGTCAAAGTAGTCAAGGGCTTTTGTCATTAACATGTAGGTATTGGCATCGAAACGCTTGGTAAAGGCTTCGCCTTGGTAGCGTAGATAACTTTCTACTTCGAATTCAATGCCGTAGTTATACTGGTATGCATCATGACGCATTTGCCGACCAAACTTGGTGCCCATCGCATCATCGGACAAATAGGTAATGTGACCTAGCATGCGGGCCAATCCAAGCCCATTGGTCGGAACCGTCTTTTGATCAAGGTAGTTGCCATCATGAAACTCAGGATCACGACGAATGGATTGACGGGCGACTTCGTTAAAAGCAATGTTTTGTGTGGAGAGTTTGGGAGCAGACGCGATGATGGCGGCGGCTTTTAATCGATCCGGGAAACGGATACTCCACTCTAATACCTGCATCCCACCTAAACTGCCGCCCACAATAGCGGCAAAGGTTTGGATTCCTAGCTGATCGGCTAAACGGGCTTGGCTTTCCACCCAATCTTCTACGGTGACAATGGGGAAATGCGCTCCCCATATCTGATTGGTCTCAGGGTTGATGGAAGTGGGCCCCGTACTGCCACAGCAGCCCCCAAGATTGTTTAGGCTCACAACAAAAAACAGGTTGGTATCAATGGCTTTGCCTGGGCCAATGGCAGAATCCCACCAACCAGGTTTTTTGTCTGACATATCATGGTAGCCTGCAGCGTGATGATCGCCACTTAATGCATGACAGATCAAAATGGCATTAGACGCCTGTTGGTTTAGTTCACCATACGTTTCATAAACCAATTGATAGCTGGATAGGGTTTGGCCGCAAGAAAGCGTCAGCGGAGTATCAAATTGTGCGATTTGTGGCACAACTACACCAACGGAGTTGGTAGGAAGAGTGTCCGGCATAGGCTTTATATTTGTCCTAGTGAAATAAATCGACGTCCCGTGAAAATAGGGGAATTCATCTTGTGAATAATGGAGCAACAGTCTAGCGTTTGCCGCCAGCCCCATCAAGAGAGAGTGATGAAAAACCACGTCTATGGCAAATGGTGCGGGATTATTGCTCATAGACGTGGTGTTCTAGGTCGCTATTGGTTTTGCTTAAAGTACTTGTTTAACTCAACGTAAAGACCTTCGTTTTCTGGGATAATTCCGCAGCAGACGTTTTAATGCTTTGTGTTTTGTCTGCGAGGGTTTCAATGGAGCCTGTATCATGGCTGAGTTGCTGAGCGATGGTATCCATCTCAGCACTCATTTGAACGGCTGTGCTGGCGACATCCTGAATGTCTGAGGCCATTGAGTCGGCAGATTGGGCGCTGGTTAGAGCTTTGGATTCGATGGTATGAATGGCCGTTTCCGCCTTGCTGCCGTTTTCCTCAATGACTTTTAAGCTGTCTTGACCGCTTGCCATGGTGGAAATGGCCCCTTGGGTAGAGGTCTGTATCACATTGACAATATCGGTGATCTTGGCGGTCGCATCCACGGTTTTTTCCGCCAGGGAGCGAACCTCATCCGACACCACTGCAAAGCCTCTTCCTGCTTCACCAGCACGAGCCGCTTCGATTGCCGCATTTAGGGCTAATAAGTTGGTTTGGCTAGCAAGATCGTTAATCATGCCGATAACATTATCGATATTATTTGATAAACGTCCTAATTCGTTCAGTTGGTCACCTGTGGAATTGACCACATTGATGGTGGTCTTCAAGTTGTCGAGTACCATTCGTATGGTTTGCGAGCCCATTTTTGCCGATTCATAGGTCTCACTAGAGTGGGCGCGTAGCGTATCGGTGGTGGTAGAAAGTTGGGTAATGCGTTTGGAAATGTCGTCTGTGGCGCTGGCGAGAGATTGGGTTCTGTTATTAATGGCTCGATTACTGTTGGCGATTTCCCCTATTGTGCCACTGATGTCTGTTGCCATGTCGTTGACAGTATCGGTGGTGTTGACCACTTCTTTTAACACATGATCAAGGCCCTGTGTCATTTCATTTAAAGAGAGGCTGAGTGAATCAAACTCATCGTTACGACGCTCGTTGACGACCGACTTGGCCGTCATGTCGCCTGCTTTTACTTTAATTAAATCACTCATAATACGTTTTAATGTGTTATGAACGTCGCGGCCTATGCTCATGATCAATAATGCCACGATGAGTGTGACCACGATACTGACTACCCATAAGCTGATGTTGGCTTGCTGTGAGTGTTGCTTGGCATTTTCTTCTGCTTTAAGAACGATGTTTTCAATGAGTTTGGCGGTTGCGAGTTGGCTTTTATTAAATTGAGCTTTTTGCTTAGAGAAGGCTTTATCTGCGGCGTCTAGAGCAACGTATTCTTTACCGTATTGAATAACGGCATCGTGATAAATCTGAGCCTCTTTTCCATAAGTGTCTTCAAAGCCAAAGTTGTTAAAACGGGTATTGAGTCGATCATAACTTGTGTTGAACTGGTCAAGATATTCTTGGGAAGGACCGAATAAATAGCTGGCTTCCGCTCTACGTACATTGGTGAACTCGCGGCGCAATAAGCTCAAGGAGTGAATGTCTTGCGCGATCTTACTCCCCATTTGATCGATTTTACCACGTAGGCCTGAGTTTGCGTCAAAGCCAATGATATGACGCTTTTTAACAAGGTTGAGCAGGGCGTTGCTGTAGTGATTGATGTCTGTCTGCGTGCTTTTTAAAATGGTTTTCAGCTCGGAAGATTGACTGCGTTCGATATTGGTTTGGATGACCTTATTATTTTTGTCGATCTGTTGATTCAGCGTCGCGAGGTAACCTGGGTAGCGTTTATCGTCTAAATCACGAAGTTGGTCAGCGATTTCCAGCATATTGATGCTCAGAGCATCGTTCGAGTTTTGGATTTTTGACAAGGTTCTTAAATGGTTGTTGGCAGCTTTTTGGGATGCGGACCCTTGCATGGCCACAAAGGTCACAATGGCAAAGCCAGAAATAACGGTGATGAGCAGCAAAATTAATTTGGTGCGGAACATGAGATTGCTAAGCATAGAGCCCTTCCATATAGCAATGAATCGACGGGTCGCTCTTTGATTGAGCGGTGTCGTCGGTTTAGTTAAGAAACGATACTTTGCTTATGCAAGTTTTGTGCACGTTGTGTTATTTATAAAAAGAATCGTGGATGAGGTGGTGTAAGATTGCACTGATAGGGGGCATTGCACAGACAATAAGGCCATTAAACCTATTAATGGAAGGGCGAACACTTCCTGATTATAACCTCAGTACTTCATGATCGGCTGTCATGATGTCCTGAGGCTCGGTAAAACCATTAAGAATGCGGTGTGTTATCGTTGATCCATGGTGCTTGTTAATGGTGCTTGTTTATCTCGAATAAACGGTAAACTAATTGTCCAGCGGCTTTTTCTTTTAGTAGCGTCCAGTGCTCGGGTAAGGACGGAAGCATGGCTTCTTTTTCCATTTCAATGTACACCATCGCATGATCTGCCAGCCAACCTCTGTCCAATAGCGGCACAATCTGTGACATCCAATCTTTTCGGAAAGGCGGGTCTAGAAAGATCAAATCCATCGGTATGGGAGTCGCTGCCATTAAAAAGTCTTTGGTATTTTGTTGAATGACCGTCGCATTCTGAGCTTTCAAAGTATCTAGGTTGATTTGCATTTGACGCGTTACCACTTTTGAGTTGTCGACAAACAGTGCACTTTTGGCACCCCGTGACAGGGCTTCTAAACCTAGGGCGCCAGAGCCACAAAATAGGTCCGCACATTGCGCGCCAGGGACGAAATGATTTATCCAATTAAACAAGGTTTCACGCACGCGATCTGGGGTGGGGCGTAAACCTTCGATATCAGGAATGGGCAACTGCCGAGAGCGCCACTCACCGGCAATAATGCGCAATTTTGCCGTGGATTTTTGACTGGTCTTAGTGGTTGTTTTACCGGGCTTTTTGTTCATGGTGTAACCTGATTTTCTTGGTAAGATGAGGTGATAAATAGGTATTTCAGTGCTGCTTGATAGTTTTTTTGCGTGAAGGTATCAATGGCATTTTGGTAGTGTTTCGCAAAGTCTGAAGGAGTCAATGCACTGTTTGGTGGTGTTACTTCGGTTGCCATTTTGATCCACCAGTCAGGTGAGTGAGACTGTTTGTTAAGCTGTTGCTGGAAAGATGTGAACAGGGTTTTAAAATGCTTGTTCTCGGTGACAGAGGGGAGCGTATCCGTATTAATGGTGTCTTTCATGCTGGCAAGGGGAAGAGGCTTCGACTCTTGACTGTGCTGTACTCGCCACCAAGCCCATGGGAGTCGTGGAGACAAGATGAAATTGAGCTGAGCATATTGCGTGGTGCTCTGCTTATTTAGAGTGTCGATCACATTTGCCCCCCATAATTGTAAGCTAATCCAATCCTGTACTGAACGGAGTGGTCTGAGGGCGATACCTTGTTGAGTTAGGCCTTGCTGCGCTTCTTCTTTACTTAATAGATGGCTATGCGGGTTGACCTTGAATGGCAGGGGCGACAGAGAAGGGGGATGACGAAAATGCTCTGTTATGTGGTTCAAACTCGCAGTAACCGCTTGCTTTGTCGCTTGGCTCATATCTCCAACAAGGGTAATTCGACTTACATGCTGGGTAAGCTGCTGATAATAATCGGCGACCTGCTCCTGAGTTACCTGCATTTTTAATTGCGCGTAGTTTTTCTCGGATGGTGTTTCGGGAGATTGATTGACTGGAATGAACAGTGCTTGTTGCATCGTGAACAAGGCAGATAGGTCGGGGTCTTTAATATTTTGCCAGCGATAAAAAGAACGGGCCTTAAATATGGGTTGTGTTAGCCACTGAGTCAGTATATCCAAGGTTGGTTTGAGAAAAGACGCGGTGCTATTCGCTGTGATGTAGAGTGTCTGGCCTTCATGATTGTAGCCACTGCTGACACTAGCAGTCAGAGGGGATAAACGTTGGTTGATGGTCGAGCTAATTAAGGGTAAAGGGTCATCGAGCATCATGGATAAGGTGGCATCGGTTAACGCAAGATTATGCTCAGGTGCATTGAAAGACAGACTAATGTTGAGTTTGTTGCTGCCTTTCCAATCGTCTTGAGTGAGCCACACAACAGGAATGCCTGAATCCGTCTGCCACGTTTCAATGGTCATTTTTGGATAAGATATGGGCTTGGGAGCTGTGGAGTTGAGTGCCCAAATGGCCAAGGTGGAAAAAATCATAATGCCGGCCAGCACAGGCTTACTAAAAAGAGGTTTTTGACTGTTAAACATAAGGAACCATAGGAAAGACAGACATTGGATAATTTTCCATAAAACTAGACCTGCTTGCTAATCGGAATGATGATAAAATCACCGCTTCTAGGGCCAACTTATCTGGCTTCTATATGAATAATAGCACTTCACTGGTGCAAACCGCATCAGTCTACATATAAGAGATTAATTTGATGGAATTTGTTAATCAGTTCATTGCTTTTTTAACGCCGTATTTTGGGGAGTATGCTCGTTATGCTCCGATGGCTATTGGCGCCATATTGGCGATTATTGCGGTGGTCATTCGTCGCCGTGTTCTAAAACAAATGAGAGCAAGAAAACGATCTGAGCAAAAACAGGGTACAGATACGCAATCAGCAACCGTATCAGAACCCACCTCAGAAACGTCGACACCTACAACAGCTAGTGACGAACAGGTAAGTGAAGCCAGTATAGAGGCGGCCTTGTCTTCTTCAAATGAACAGACGAGTGAGGTGGCTTCGGTTGAAGAAGAGCACACGATTGAACAGCAATCCCATCCAAAGGAGGAAAAAGCCTCCACGCTTTCTTGGTCACAACGGATCAAGTCCGGGTTATCCCGTACCCGACAAGGGTTAGGCGGTGGTTTATCTTCCATTTTGGTAGGCAGTAAAAAAGTTGATGATGATCTGTTAGAAGAGCTGGAAACACAGTTATTAGTCGCGGATGTGGGGATTGATGCGACGAGATCTCTGATTGATGGCCTAACAGAAAAGCACAGCCGTAAAGAGCTCAAAGATTCGAATGCCCTATTAAACAGTTTAAAAGGCGAAATGAACGACATCCTGAGTGGTTCACAAAAGGCGCTCGATCCAACCAAAAAGGATGGCCCCTTTGTTATTCTAATGGTGGGCGTGAACGGGGTTGGTAAAACCACAACCATCGGTAAGTTGACAAAAAAATATCAAGCAGAAGGCAAAAGTGTGATGTTGGCCGCTGGTGATACGTTCCGCGCTGCGGCGGTAGAACAGTTGCAAGTTTGGGGCGAACGCAATAATGTGCCTGTCGTGGCTCAACATACTGGAGCGGATTCAGCGTCGGTTATTTATGACGCCATTGAATCGGCGAAAGCCAAAGGGGTTGATATTGTCATCGCCGATACTGCTGGTCGTTTGCAAAACAAAGCCAATTTGATGAATGAATTATCAAAAGTGGTTCGTGTGATGAAAAAATTGGATGTCGAGGCACCCCACGAAGTGATGTTGGTATTGGATGCAGGCACAGGGCAAAATGCGCTTAGTCAAGCGAAGCTCTTTACTGAGGCGGTTGGTGTCTCTGGTATCACTTTGACGAAGCTTGACGGCACGGCAAAAGGGGGAATTATCTTTGCTATTGCCAAACAGTTTGGTTTACCGATTCGTTATATCGGTGTTGGGGAGCAAGTGGATGATTTACGTCCTTTTGTTGCCCAAGAATTTGTTGATGCGTTGTTTGATAGTGAGTAAAAAAGAAAACGATAGCAAGAATGAATAACTTCTTTACTATGTGGTGGTGGCTCTTGTGTGGCCATGGTGTCGCGTATGTGATCATCGTGTAGCGTATGCGGTCATAGTGTAACAGCGAAAAAGGAAACATTGACAGCGTGGAAATCGAATTTCAGCGAGTTGGCAAAAAGTATGACAGCGGGCAGGAAGCATTGTCACAAGTGAGTTTTCATTTAAGACAGGGTGAAATGGCGTTTCTTACTGGTCATTCTGGTGCAGGGAAAAGCACCTTAATGAAACTCATGATGATGATTGAGCGTCAAACATCGGGCCAGATTCTTGTGGATGGCGTGGATCTTCGGACCTTGAGTCGCCGGGCCATTCCTTACCATCGTCGCCGTGTCGGTGTGGTCTTTCAAAATCACCAGCTGTTGTTTGATCGTAGCGTATTTCACAATGTGGCGCTGCCTTTGCAGGTAAGTGGCACAGATCCAGAACAAACGGCAAAGCGGGTACGTGCGGCGCTGGATAAGGTGGGGTTGTTGGGGAAAGAAAAATACAATCCGATGGCTTTATCCGGTGGTGAGCAACAAAGAATAGGCATTGCCCGTGCGGTCGTTAATAAACCACAGTTGCTGCTTGCAGACGAACCGACAGGAAACCTTGATCCCAAATTATCGGCGGAAATCATGAACCTTTTCCAAGAGTTTAATAACGTCGGTGTGACGGTGTTAGTGGCCAGTCATGATCTGGCTTTGGTGGCACGAATGCGTCATCGGGTGTTGACCTTAAACCAAGGACGCATGGTGAACGATGGAGGGTTTGCTTAAATGCCACAGAAGAACGCTCGCCGTGGTGCCACTCGTCAATCGGTTAAAGCCACGAAACATCGTTGGTCGAAACGATCATCGTTTAGTTTAAAGCACTATTTACGTCAACATCAAAGCACACTGACAGAAAGCTTTATGCGTTTGTTGAACTATCCTTTGGCAAGCGTGATGACGGTGATGGTGATTGCTATCGCGTTGACGCTCCCAGGCAGTTTGTATGTGCTCCTCAAGAACGTGCAATCGATTACCAATAATTGGGATAAGCAGTCGGCAATTACCCTGTATTTATTTCCACAGGTTGACGATACACAGGCGTTAGCCTTGTCGCATCGACTGTCGTCGCGACCAGATGTGGCATCGGTAGACTATATTTCGAAAGAAGAAGGTTTGAGGGACTTTGAACGATGGAGTGGCTATACGCAGCTTTTATCCTCTTTACAGGGGAACCCGTTGCCGATTGTGCTGAAAGTCATCCCGAAAATGGTGGTGTCTGAGCAAACGTTACCAGCATTAGAAACATTACGTGAGCAATTGGCCGCGCAAGGTGAAGTGCAAAATGCTGTATTAGATGCTCAATGGTTGGAGCGTCTTGCTAATATTTTGAGTTTTGGGCAGCGTTTGGCCTATGCATTATCAATATTACTGATTGTGGCGGTGTTGCTGATTGTTGGTAATACCATTCGTATGGCCGTAGAAAGCCGGCGTGATGAAGTGCTGGTGATGAAGTTAGTTGGGGCCACAGACAGCTATATCCGTCGACCCTTTTTATACATGGGATTGTGGTTTGGTATATTGGGCGGCTTTTTTGCTAGTCTGTGTATTCTCATATTAAGCTGGTGGGTCAGTGTACCTGCCGAGCATTTGATTGAGTTGTATGGCTCGCATTTTAAACTACAGACATTTAATGCAGATGAGATCGTTTTGTGTTTAACTATTAGTGCATTCGTTGGCGTTAGTGGCGCATGGATAGCGGTGAATCGCCATATCGCCAACATTGAGCTGTAGAGAGTTGAGGGAATGTCGGTTTAAATTTATACTTAAAAGTATATTTATCCACATTTTTGTCACACATAAGCAAGATTAACTTGCTAGTATCAATCTACATTAAGCATGAATCTACAGAGGTGGAAATAGAGATGGGTAAAGCTCTGCAGCCTATAGATATGATGATTCCAGGTCAGAACCTTGAGTCGTACATACAGGCAGTTAGCACAATTCCAATTTTGTCAGCCGATGAAGAAAAGGCGCTGGCGGAACGTCTTTATTATAAAGAGGACTTAGAAGCAGCCCGTACGCTGGTCATGTCTCATTTACGATTTGTTGTTCATATCGCAAAAAGTTATTCAGGCTATGGATTAGCGCAAGGTGATTTAATTCAAGAAGGCAACGTTGGCTTGATGAAAGCGGTGAAACGCTTTAATCCAGAAGTCGGTGTGCGTTTGGTGTCTTTCGCCGTACATTGGATCAAAGCTGAGATCCATGAGTTTATCTTAAAAAACTGGCGTATCGTTAAAGTGGCGACCACTAAAGCACAGCGTAAGATGTTCTTTAATCTTCGCAGCGCTAAGAAGAGCTTATCTTGGTTTAGTAACTCGGAAGTGGAGTCTGTTGCCAGCGATTTAGGGGTAACGCCAGATGTAGTGCGTCAAATGGAAGGTCGCTTGAGTTCATCGGATATGGCTTTTGATGCTTCTGCAGATGACGATGATGAAGCGGCTTACCAAGCGCCGTCTCAGTATCTGGAAGATCATCGCTATGATCCTGCGACCATGCTGGAAAATGGAAATTGGGAGGCGGATTCAAACCACCGTCTTGAGGTTGCTATGTCCGATTTGGATGAGCGTAGCCGTAATATCCTTGTACAGCGTTGGTTATCTGATGGTAAGTCGACATTACATGAGTTAGCTGATGAATATGGCGTGTCAGCGGAACGTATTCGTCAGTTAGAAAAGAATGCAATGAAAAAGATTCGTCAGGCGATGGGTGATGGTCAGTTTGACTGACTGCTGAATGAAATGACTATCGGTATGGATTGATCACTTTTTAATCCTTGAACCGTGTTCTAAAACCTCTTCGGAGGTTTTTTTGTGCCTGATGCATACTGAAAGCTAGCGACTTTGTAGCTCGTCACCGGGTAAAAATTGCCAAGTACGAATGATTTCTAACTTATCGGCTTCTTTTTTAAGGGCCTTTGGAAAGGGTTCAAATGGCTCGGCGAGGCGCACAATGCGCATGGCGGCATCATCTAGGATACGAATGCCTGAGGAATGCAGTACTTCTATGCTATCAACATAGCCATTGGGCTTGATCATGACCGCTAAGCGTAATTGTCCATAGAGGTGATTACGTTTGGCTTCTACTGGGTAATGGCTATTCCCTACACGTTCAATTTTTCGGCGCCAATCGTCTAGATATTTGGCATCGACGGCAGATTTAGCTGAGACAGATGTCAGACGGCGAATACGGGGGCGTTTGGCATAGGCTTGGCGTTGTCGGTCTAGTAAGGCTTCTAGGGTAGAAATATCGCTTGATAGATGGTCGGGTATTTGTGTTTCTCCCCGAAAGCGTTCTTCGAGTGTTTTTTGTCGTTTTTCAGGGCGAGGTTTGATCTTAAAGACTGAGTCTTTGTCTTGTGTTGCGATTAGCTGCTGCTTGCTTGACGGTTCGTGGGAGGCTATTTGGGGCTGCACTGGGGGCGTCACATCTTGAATGTTGTCCGATAAAAACTGAGCGGTTTCCGTGGTGGTTAACTTATGTTTGCGAAGTTCAGTGCCGCTAGCTTGTTGGTTGGCTTGGGCGATAAAGTCTGCCTCTTTTGGGGCTTTTGAAGTGTGGCGAACCAGGGTGACTTCTAATGTTTTGGGTTTGGTACTGGGCAATGAAAAATTAAAGCCAATAGCCACCACCAAAAGCACATGAATGCTAATGGCGATGAATAAGGCAATTAGAAATCGATCAGTAACCCGCACAATAAATCAGTTATTGGCTAGTCGTGCTTCGATAGCGTCCATTAATACCATGGCGATATTAAGGTCGAACTGCGTGTCTAATTCGCGGACGCAGGTTGGGCTGGTGACATTGATTTCGGTAAGGTAATCACCGATAACATCCAAACCGACAAACAGGAGATTCTTTTCTTTCAAGGAGGGAATGACTTGATCGCATATCCAGCGGTCACGATCTGTCAGGGGGCGTCCTTCACCGCGGCCGCCTGCGGCTAAATTGCCACGGGTTTCACCAGAGGCGGGAATACGAGCAAGAGCATAGGGAATAGGTTCACCATTGACCACAAGAATGCGTTTATCACCTTGTTTGATTTCAGGGATAAATTTTTGCGCCATTATCTGCTCTGTGCCCATGTTAGTAAGTGTTTCGATAATCACACTGACATTTGATTCATCTGGTTTGAGACGGAAAATAGAAGAACCGCCCATGCCATCCAGCGGTTTGAAGATCACATCACCATGTTTTTTATGGAAAGCTTTGAGTAAGTCGCTGCGGCGTGTGACGAGGACTTCTGGGCAGCATTGTGGAAATTGCGTAGCGAACAGTTTTTCGTTGCAGTCACGAAGGCTTTTCGGGTCATTGACCACCATGGCGCCATCCCGTTCAGCTTGCTCTAAAATCATCGTACTATAGACGAACTCGCTGTCGAACGGTGGATCCTTGCGCATCAAGATGACATCCAATTCACCAAGAGCCATTTTGGTTTCTTCCCCTAGGTCATAAAAATGCCGAGGATCTTTATATATTTGTAAGGGGCGGATCATGGCAAAGGCTTTGCCATTTTCTATAAATAAGTCTTTTTGTTCCATGTAAATCAGATCCCAGCCTTTCTCTGCGGCAGCCCAGAGCATAGCCAAGGAGGTGTCTTTTTTGTAGTTAATGGATGAAATCGGATCCATTACAATGCCAAGTTTGATGGTCATGTTGTTTTTCCTAGTGCGATCTCGCGAAGGTAAATCTTGTGTGAATTAATATAAAGATGATGCTATAGAAATATAAGGGTACTGAGAAGAAAAAACACCCTTAAATAAGAAGATAAATCGGAATACGGGGTCCGTCCTAATAAACACTTGGTTCCCCGTGTCACTCGAAGGCAGGTTGTGAGGCAGATGTCTGCTTTTGTTTCTATTTTTGCTAGGCTTGCGCTCTACAAACATTTCCTGTACTTGCCATTATAAGGTGCAGCCTCTTACTGTATGCTTTTATCAACACTGTAAATAGTCCACCTGAGTTCAGCTTCAGTTTTATCAGCGGTGACATCGGCAATGACCCGGCGGTTTTTAGCTTGTCCTTCGGGGGTATCATTCGGCGCAATGGGGTCGGCTTCGCCATAGCCTTTAGCTGTGACTCTGTTCCTATTAATTTTAAAGACATTAACTAAGACATCGGCAATGGCAGAGGCTCGTTTTTGAGAGAGTGTCAGGTTGTCTTGTGCTAGTCCGTTGCTGTCGGTATAGCCTTTGATTAACACCTGACTTTTGGGGTGTTTATTAAGAAAGTCAGCAAGGCGTTTAATCTGTTTATAGAAACGAGGCTCTACGTCGTATTTGCCAGAAGCAAATAGGACCTTTAGGTCTAGCTTTAATAGGGAGGTGGTGACGATAGGGCAGCCGTTATTATCGACCTTTACCCCAGGAGGGGTGTTAGGGCAAAGATCGCGCTGGTTGATAACCCCATCATGGTCGTCATCATTGAGGGTCTGAGGGTTAAAGCGATTTCCAAACAAATCATCGCCATAGGCAACTGAGCCTATGCCCATGCCCATGACGATAATACATATTAACCTTAAAAAAATTACTGCCAAGGACTATTGTCTCCGTCAGAGTTTATGAAAAGTGAATCGTCTGAGCTCTTTTCGTTTGGAGTAGATAACGTATTTTGGCCACCTACTTGTGTATTGTTGTCGCTGTTAGTGGAAGGTTTGGCATCCGTTGCTGCCTTTTCTGTCTGTTGTAACTGTTGTATTGGCGTGACAGCAGTACGTACTTTTTTGTCTTGGGTAAATTTATCCGAGAACCCCAGTGCTTCAGGACGATAAATTCTGAAGGCTTTTAATAACTCACCTTTTGCATTAAAGAGGCGGAACTCAGAATACAGTTCATCAAAATCTGTATTCACATAGTCTTGGCGCGCTTGAAATAATTCGTTTTCACTATCGAGCACATCAAGCAGGGTACGGCGCCCTAAGCGGAACTGCTTTGCGTACGCCACTTGTGACTCTTTTGTAGCAATAACATATTCTTTGAGGTAGCCCTTTTGCTCTTGAGTGGCTTGATATGACGCCCAAGCTAAACGTACCGCTTGCTGTGTTTCGCGAATTGTATTACGACGAATTTCAGACGCTTGGACGTTTTGTTGAACCGCTGACTCTTTTTTACGTTGATGACTGCCACCGTTATATAGGTTGTATTTTAAGCGTATCATAGCTTGAAAATCGGCGTCAGGGCCAGGGGTACCATCGATATTGTTGTTCCACTTACGCTCTAGCGTAAAATTGATGCTTGGATAATTTTCCCCGTTAACGGACTTAATAAAGTTTTCTGTGGCATCGACATCCCACTTAGAGCCAATGATAGCTGGATTCTGTTTTAATGATTGATCAACGGCTTGTTGTAAGGTTTTTGGTAATAGCGTGCGGTCGGGTACTGGATAGATCATGTCTTTAGGCGGCAGCTTCCCTACCACCTCTAGATAATTCGTTTCGGCATCTGAAAGGTTGTTTAACGCCGCAGAGCGATTCGCTCGAGCTTTTGCTAAACGAGCAGTGATTTGGCTTAAATCTGATTCACGACCTATACCTGAATCGGTTTTTAATTTGATTTGCTTGTAGATACGTTCGTGTGAGGCTAAGTTTTGATCAGCCAGTTCCAAAAGCTCGCGATAGCGTAGAACGTCAGTATAAGCTTTTGACACTTTCAGAGCAGTGTCTTCAACTTTGATTAAAGCCTGCCAGCGGTCTGACTGAGCCTCGCTATTTAGGCGTTTCACATCGTAGGTGGTAGAAAAGCCATCAAAAATTGGCTGTGTTAATGAGAGCACCGTTTCTCGACGTGTCAGACTGATGTCACTGTTGCGCGTATTGTCTGCATAGGATGTTTGGCGTCCAATGCCCGCATCTAGATCTATGCTTGGATAAAACCCCGTTCGATCAGCCTGCTCTGCGTTTTGTATATCTTCTCGATATTTAGCCAGTGCTTGACGTACAGTGGGGCTATTTTCAATGGCTTGGTAGGTTGCCTCTTCCAAGGTAATAGCAGATACCTGCATTGAAAATAAAAAAGCACTAAGGTACGTGACTTTGAGCATGAGGTTACGAACAAACATGAATGTGTTCCTTTAAGACTTATATGATCCTACGCATTAATTTCGCTAGAGTATGTTGACACTGTGTACAGTAATGAACAATTCATGCATGATTACATTTGGCGTTTTTTTGTTATTTAGCGTTAAGCCTAGATATCGCCCCAAAGTAGATTGATGGCAGTGAGCGCAACAATCGGAGCGGTTTCGGTTCGTAGGACTCGAGGGCCTAAAGATATCGCGCTAAACCCTTGATTTTTTGATGCTTTTACTTCCTCTTCAGTGAGGCCTCCCTCGGGACCAATTAAGAGAGCGACGGCATTATTATTGGGCTTTTTAAACTCGGTTATGGGTTTTGCACTGTAATGGTGTAATGTTAATTTTAACATTTCGTTACAATTCGCAATCCAGTCAGTGAGCTTTATAGGGGGGTGGATGGTTGGAACGATGCCTCGGCCGCATTGCTCTGCTGCGCTGATGGCAACTTGTTGCCAATGATTTTGTCGCTTTTCGGCTCTGCTATCATCCAGTTTCACTTCACAGCGCTCGCTAAACAAAGGCTGAATCTCATACACACCACTCTCGACGGCTTTTTGAATAGCATAGTCCATGCGTTCACCACGGGAAAGTGTTTGCCCCAGTGTGACTTTTATTGGGGATTCGTTATTGAGTGGTTCGAATTCGCCAATGGCCACATTGGCAGAGCGCTTCTCCAAATCGCATAAGGTGCCGTGGTACTGACCGCCTTTACCATTAAAAAGACGCATAGGATGGCCATTCTTTAAGCGTAGAACCTTGCAAACGTGTTGAAAAGAGGTGTCGGGTAACCTAATGGTTGAGTGTTCGGTCAGTTCTACATCGACAAAAATTCTGGGAATACGCATGTCTTATCCTATGCTAAGGTTTTTAATAAAATGGCCAAAAAAAGCCCTTCTCGACCTCTACGAAGTCGGAAGGGCTTTTATAAAGGAAATGGCCGAGATTATAAACCCGCTGCGCGACGTAACGCGTCTGCTTTATCGGTTTTTTCCCAAGTAAAGTTCTCGCCTTCGCGGCCAAAGTGGCCGTAAGCCGCTGTTGGTAAATAAATAGGGCGTTTTAGATCGAGCATTTTGATCAAGCCGGCTGGACGTAACTCGAAGTGTTCGCGAACGAGTTGAGAAATCATATCGTCGCTCACCTTACCTGTTCCAAAGGTATTGATACTAATGGATGTTGGTTCCGCCACGCCGATGGCGTAAGAAATTTGAATTTCACAGCGATCCGCAAGACCCGCTGCGACGATGTTTTTCGCCACATAACGACCCGCATAAGCCGCAGAACGGTCCACTT
Organism: Marinomonas spartinae; assembly: GCF_016461715.1. Lineage (GTDB taxonomy): Bacteria > Pseudomonadota > Gammaproteobacteria > Pseudomonadales > Marinomonadaceae > Marinomonas > Marinomonas spartinae_A. Next base: position 80,283 of record NZ_JAEMUI010000020.1, read on the forward strand.
TCGATGGATCTTTACCAGAGAAGGCACCACCACCATGACGTGCCATACCGCCGTAGGTATCAACAATGATTTTACGACCTGTTAGACCACAATCGCCTACTGGACCACCAATGATGAATTGGCCTGTTGGGTTGATGAAGTACTTGGTATCTTTGGAGAGCCATTCTTCAGGAAGCACTGGTTTGATGATTTCTTCCATTACCGCTTCACGCAAGTCGGCCTGTTTAACATTGGCACTGTGCTGTGTTGATAGGACAACGGCATCAATGGCACACGGTTTGCCATTTTCATCATAACGGAAGGTAACTTGGCTTTTGGCATCTGGGCGTAAGAAGTCTAATGTGCCGTTTTTACGAACCTCTGCTTGGCGTTGTACCAGACGGTGAGCGTACGTAATGGGGGCAGGCATTAATACATCGGTTTCGTTGGTGGCAAAGCCAAACATCAAGCCTTGGTCACCCGCACCTTGCTCTTTTTCGCTGGCTTCATCAACACCAACGGCGATGTCGACCGATTGTTTGCCGATGGCGTTCATAACGGCGCACGATTCCCAATCGAATCCCATATCGGAACTGTTGTAGCCGATTTCGCGAATAACGCCACGGGCGATTTCTTCAATGTCGACCCATGCATTGGTACGGACTTCACCCGCGACGAGAACCATGCCTGTTTTGACTAAGGTTTCGCAAGCGACGCGCGCTTCTGGATCTTCCGCTAAAATAGCATCAAGGATGGCGTCGGATACTTGATCCGCAATTTTGTCTGGATGGCCTTCAGATACGGATTCTGAAGTAAATAAAGAATATTCTGACATGTTCAGTGCCTCTATCATCATGATGGATAAGCGCCAAACAGGCATAAAAAAACCCGCTTAGCAAAGTAAGGTCGCTAAACAGGTCATATCGCTTCTGTTTAGCTGATTTTATATAGCGTCCGCAAGCCGAAACAAATCGACGCTTATTAAGTGCGTTAAATGATCGATCATCTTTGTTGAAATATCAAGTCACGATGGTTAGTTTTAGGGGTAAATGACATTCTTTTTTGCTAGGATGGTCTTAACTTAGTGCTGTTTCATCTTCTTTGCTCAATCTTAGTGCGCAATGTCAGTGAGAAGATTGCAAGGCTGAGTCATAGCATGGAAAATAGATTTTTATCGTTCGTTCAGTGATCAGGAGTGGAATAACAATGCCGTCTCGTAAAGAACTTGCTAACGCCATACGTGCTTTGAGTATGGATGCTGTACAAAAAGCCAAATCAGGTCATCCTGGAGCACCAATGGGTATGGCGGATATCGCGGAGGTGCTATGGAACGATTTTCTAAAGCACAATCCAAATAATTCTAAATGGGTAGATCGTGACCGTTTTGTGCTTTCTAATGGCCATGGTTCTATGCTGATTTATTCTCTTCTCCATTTGTCTGGCTATAAACTGCCAATGGAAGAGCTGAAGCAGTTCCGTCAGCTCCACTCAAAAACCCCTGGTCACCCAGAATATGGCTACACAGACGGTGTCGAAACTACAACTGGCCCATTAGGTGCTGGTATTAGTAACGCTGTCGGTATGGCCATTGCAGAAAAAACGCTCGCGGCTCAGTTTAACCGTGAAGGCCACACGGTCGTTGATCATCATACTTATTGCTTTATGGGCGATGGTTGTATGATGGAAGGTATTTCTCATGAAGCGTGCTCGTTAGCCGGTACTTTAGGCTTGGGTAAATTAGTGGCGTTTTGGGATAACAATGGTATTTCTATTGATGGTGAAGTCGAAGGTTGGTTTACTGACGATACACCAAAACGCTTTGAAGCTTATGGTTGGCATGTTATTGCCGATGTGGATGGTCATAATCCTGAAGCCATCAAAGCGGCTATTGAAGCGGCCAAAGCTGAAACCAGCAAACCCACTTTGATTTGCTGCAAAACCATCATTGGCTTTGGTTCACCAAACAAATCAGGTAGTCACGATTGTCATGGTGCCCCTCTAGGGGATGACGAAATTGCGGCGGCTAGAGAATTCCTGGGTTGGAAATACGCACCTTTTGAAATCCCTGCCGATGTTTATAAAGGTTGGGATGCCAAAGAAGCGGGTGCAGCACGTGAAGAAGCTTGGACAAAACAGTTTAACGCTTACAAAGCGGCCTACCCAGAATTGGCTGAAGAATTTGAACGCCGTGTAGTTAAAGGCGAACTACCAGCGGACTTTAGCGAAAAAGCGGATGCTTTTATCAAAGCGTCTCAAGAAAAAGCGGAAAACATTGCGAGCCGAAAAGCTTCCCAAAATGCGATTGGCGCCTTCGGTGCGATTTTGCCCGAGTTGCTGGGTGGGTCTGCTGATTTGGCAGGGTCTAACCTAACGCTTTGGTCTGGCTCGAAGGGCATCCAAGAAGATCCTGCGGGTAATTACATTTACTACGGTGTCCGTGAGTTCGGTATGAGTGGCATCATGAACGGCGTGTCTTTGCATGGTGGTTTTATCAACTATGGTGCGACCTTCTTGATGTTTATGGAGTACGCTCGTAATGCGGTGCGTATGTCGGCCTTAATGGGCATTCAGAATATCTTCGTTTATACCCACGACTCTATCGGCCAAGGGGAAGATGGTCCAACTCACCAAGCGGTTGAGCAATTAGCGAATCTGCGTACGACACCCAATATGTCTGTATGGCGTCCAGCGGATGCGGCCGAAACGGCCGTTGCTTGGAAAGCGGCGATTGAACGTCGTGATGGCCCAACCTCTCTTGTTTTCTCTCGTCAAGGTTTGCCAGCACAAGCTCGTAACGATGAGCAATTAGCCAATGTGGCGAAAGGCGGTTACGTACTGCTAGATAGCACTGGCACACCAGATCTGATCCTAATCGCAACCGGTTCCGAAGTGGGCTTAGCGATGGATGCGGCGAAAGTGTTGGCTGAAAAAGGCAAAAAAGTGCGAGTAGTGTCCATGCCATCGACAACGGTATTTGATGAGCAAGATGCCGCTTACAAAGAGTCTGTATTGCCTCGTGCTGTAACGAAACGTATTGCCATTGAAGCGGCCCACAAAGACTTCTGGTACAAATATGTTGGTTTTGAGGGCGACATGGTGGCGATGACCACTTTTGGCGAATCGGCTCCTGGCGCGGATGTCCTGAACTACTTTGGCTTTACGGTTGAAAATGTCGTTGCTACGGCGGATAAACTGTAATTGACTAGCGTAATTCGTCTAAAAAGACAGGCAAATGATTTGCCTGTCTTTTTAGTTTCTCTTCTTTTTTATAAAGAATGCGTTTTGCGTTCTTCGTGGTGATGAAGTAAGGCTATGTTGCGAATCGCAATTAATGGTTACGGCAGAATTGGACGTTCTGTGCTACGTGCTTTGTATGAAAACGGTCATCGTGATCATTTTCAAGTCGTGGCAATCAATGAATTGTCTGATATTGAGACGATGAGTTATCTGACTCGTTATGATACGACCCACGGCCGTTTCCCTAGACCTGTCAATATTGAAGGGAACTGTTTGCTCATAGGTGATGACAGCATTCAGTGCTTTTCCTGTGCGGAACCTGGTGATTTGAATTGGTCCGAGTTGGATGTGGATATGGTGCTAGAATGCTCTGGCAGCTTTTCTGAGCGTCAGCGGGCACAAGCATATCTGGATGCAGGCATCCCCAGACTGTTGTTGTCGCAACCCGCCGCAGCGGACATGGATGCGACCATTGTTTATGGGTTTAATCAAGGAGACATCCGCTCCGATCACAGGATTGTCTCAGCGGCATCTTGTACAACGAATTGCTTGATTCCCATTTTGGATACACTGACGACGTTTGCTGGAGTGGAACATGGTGTAACGCAAACGATCCATTCCGCCATGAATGATCAGCCTGTGATCGATAGCTATCATACAAAAGATTTACGCCTTACTCGTGCGGCATTGAGTTCTATTATTCCTGTGGACACAGGGTTATCGCGTGGTATTTCTCGCTTAATGCCCGAGCTAGAAGGCAAAATTGGTTGCAACGCCGTACGGGTTCCCACTTTGAATGTATCTGTGATTGATTTGGTCATTCGTACGCAAAGAAATGTCACAAAAAATGAAATTAACCAAGCCTTGCAAGAGGCGGCGACCTTAAAATACTTAGGTTTGATGGGCTTTACTCAAGAGCCTCATGCATCTGTCGACTTTAATCACGATCCACGCTCTGTCATTATCGATGGAACACAGACCCAAGTGATTGATGGCCGGATGGTGAAGTTACTTTGTTGGTTTGATAATGAGTGGGGCTATGCCAACCGAATGTTGGATGTGGCTAAGCATTGGGCTGATTTAATCAGTCACTAGACGATTGGATTGATACATCGGACCGTTATAAGACGAGGATAGTGTGCATGACTGTAATTAAGATGAAAGAGCTGGATCTGGCAAACAAACGTGTGCTGATTCGTGAAGATCTCAATGTGCCTGTGAAGAGTGGAAAAGTGACGAGCGATGCCCGTATTCGTGCGGCCTTGCCAACGCTTAAGCTGGCGTTGGAAGCTGGGGCAAAAGTGATGGTAATGTCGCATTTGGGGCGTCCAACGGAGGGGGAATACGAAGCGGATTATTCTTTGCAGCCAGTGGCGAGTCATTTATCCGTTCTACTAGGACAGAACGTTCCGCTGGTGAAAGACTGGTTGGGTGGTGTTGAGGTGGAAGCTGGTCAGCTGGTCTTGCTGGAGAATGTGCGTTTCAATAAAGGCGAAGGCAGTGATGACGAAACGTTAGCCCAAAGCATGGCCGCTTTATGTGATGTGTTTGTTATGGACGCATTTGGTACCGCTCATCGCGCGCAAGCCTCGACTCATGGCGTGGCAAAATTTGCTCCTATCGCCTGTGCTGGTCCTTTGCTATCGGCAGAGTTAGAGGCTTTAGAAAAAGCCTTGGCAACGCCTGCACACCCAATGGCCGCGATTGTTGGTGGCTCTAAAGTATCGACGAAATTAACCGTGCTAGAGTCTTTGTCCGACAAAGTGGATCAATTGATTGTAGGGGGTGGCATTGCCAATACCTTCCTAGCCGCTGCAGGCTTTCCTGTGGGCAAGTCGTTATATGAAGAAGATTTGATTCCTCAAGCAAAAGCGTTAATGGCAAAAACGAATATTCCATTGCCAGAAGACGTTGTAGTGGCCACGGAGTTTTCTGCGAATGCGGAAGCCATCATCAAGGATGCCAAAGAGGTGGGCCCTGATGATATGATTTTGGATATCGGGCCAAAAGCTTCGGCTGCGTTTGCTGCTTTGCTTGAGAATTCCCAGACCATCATTTGGAATGGTCCTGTCGGTGTTTTCGAGTTTGACCAGTTCGGTAGTGGCACCAAGGCGCTTGCAATGGCCATTGCTAAGAGCAAGGGGTTCTCTATCGCCGGTGGTGGTGATACGCTGGCTGCTGTCGATAAATATGACATTACAGACCATGTCTCTTATATTTCAACTGGGGGCGGTGCTTTTCTAGAATTTGTTGAAGGAAAAGTACTTCCTGCTGTTGCTATGTTGGAAACTCGTGCGCAAAATTGAGATAAGAGGGCGACACTAGATCGCCTCATATTATAATGGCGTAAGCCAATCACGCCGACCGTGTTGGTCTACACCAATAATGAGTCGGCGGACATAAAACTAGAGAGTGACCTATTGGTGTTGGTTATATTAGGCTTTACACTAGGAATGACAATAAATGATAAGGCGTAAGCCACATGGATGCTTAGCATCTATGAATAAATAAACCAGAGTGAAATACCATAGCTCAGCCTTCTGTGAAAACCATAGAAGGCTCCATTGTCAGAGGAAACTTTTATGCCTTTAATTAGTATGCGTCAACTGCTAGATCATGCTGCCGAGCACAGCTACGGCTTACCTGCTTTTAATGTGAATAACATGGAACAGGTGAAAGCGATCATGGAAGCGGCGGACGAAGTTAATTCTCCTGTTATCATGCAAGCTTCTGCGGGAGCGCGTAAGTATGCAGGATCCCATTTCTTACGTCACCTAATCGCGGCCGCCATAGAAGATTACCCACATATTCCTGTTGTTATGCATCAGGACCACGGCACATCCCCCGCTATTTGTCAGCGCTCGATTCAACTTGGTTTTTCGTCTGTGATGATGGATGGCTCTTTAATGGCCGATGGTAAAACCCCCGCCAGTTACGATTACAATGTGGATGTGACGCGTCGTACGGTGGAATTTGCTCATGCCTGTGGCGTTTCGGTTGAAGGGGAACTAGGCTGTTTAGGCTCTTTGGAGACAGGTCAAGCAGGTGAAGAGGATGGTGTGGGAGCGGAAGGCACCCTAGACCACTCTCAAATGCTGACAGATCCCGATGAAGCGCTTGAATTTGTGGAAGCAACAGGCATTGACGCCCTTGCTGTTGCGATTGGTACCAGTCATGGGGCATACAAATTTACTCGCCCACCCACTGGTGATATCTTAGACATCGAGCGAATCGCTACCATTGTGGAGCGTCTGCCTAACACTCATATTGTATTGCACGGCTCTTCATCGGTGCCACAGGATTGGTTAGCGATTATCAATGAATTTGGTGGTGAGATTCCTGAAACGTATGGTGTGCCTGTTGAAGAGATTGTCAAAGCCATTCGTTATGGTGTTCGCAAAGTGAACATTGATACTGATTTGCGTTTGGCAGCGACTGGGGCTATTCGCCGTAGCCTTGCTGAACACAAAGGCAACTTCGATCCGCGTAAATACTTAACAGAAAGTATCAAAGCGATGAAAGCGGTGTGTATTGATCGCTATGAAGCGTTTGGCAGTGCTGGTCAAGCATCACGTATCCATACCATCGACCTTGAGGAAATGGCCGTTCGTTATGAGCGCGGTGAGTACAAAGGTGGACGTACTTTCTAAGTACAAACCTAAGAAAGAGCGAGCGCGTAGGGTGGAAAAAACTTTTTTTCATTTTTTTGTGAAAAACTCGAAAAAACAGTTGACCAAAAAAATGAGTTCCCTATAATGCTCGCCATTCCTTGCGGGAGTGGTGGAATTGGTAGACACGCTGGATTTAGGTTCCAGTGCTTCACGGCGTGAGAGTTCGAGTCTCTCCTTCCGCACCAAATTTAAAAAAAGCTGACATCATGTCAGCTTTTTTTATGTCTGAATTTTGTTCTTCGACCATTGTGGTTCGCTTTTCTCTCCCATTTACTTGTGTTGCTGTGTGATACGGCTTATCTTTTTGGCTTACTTTATAAAAAGGCGTTTGCACGTTTGTTTATCTGACTTTTTAATCGTGCAATGACGTCTAAAGATTGCTTCTGTCCGAAGTGCCAGCGGATATCATCATGCGACGACTGTTTTGTATTAACCTTTTTGCTCTTTTTCTTTTAGGTGTGTGTTCGTCCGCTCAGGCGATGAATGTGCTGCCCTATGTTATTAGTAGCCAGGATTTTTATCGTGCTTGGCCGGATCAGCGCCCATTAAGTGAACAACTTTCCGCTGTGGTTAACTCCCCCGCAGACCCTATAAATATGATGCAGATTTCTCCGGTACGAGTCGCATTTTTGTTGTCTGGTACGACGTCATCCATTAGAAACAAATCCCTATTACTAAGTTTTAAGCGGCGTATGCAAGAGCTTGGCATCGCCTATCAGATTACTATCTACGATAATCTGCAGAACCTTCAGGCAACGAGTCCTTTTTCTTTGATTAAAAAAGAAAAGCCTAATTATCTAGTCGCCACGGATTTGGATGTGATGCAAAGTCACGTAGTGGAAAGGGTGTTACAACAAGGTAAGACCAAGGTGATTTTTTTTAATTTATCGACGCCGCTGAAAAACTGGAAATACCAGCCGCCATTTATGTATGTAGGGTTTGATCAGTTGAAAGCCGTGCAAACACTGGCGAGCTATTTGGATCGGCAGTTGCCAAAGAAGACAAAACTTGCCGCTTTGGTGTTGTCATCTGGTTATATGAATGATTTACGCTGTAATGGCTTTTTGGATGCGATGGCAAGTCGTAATCGCCATATTGGTGATGTACAAACGGTGGCGGATAACGCGGAAGCCGCCTATGTGGCTGCCCAGCGAATCTTGAGAAAAACACCAGATGCTTTTATTTTTAGTTGTACGCAGTCTATTTCTAATGGCGTGGTAAGGGCGATCAAGGCCTACCATAACACCCATGCCCATCAAATGAAGGGAATGGCTGAGAGTAAAACTGAAGAGGATGGATTATCTTCGGCACAGACCAATAGCTGGGGGTTATCGGTGAATGAGGTGGATCATCTGATTAATGGGCCAGTGATGGTGAGTAGCCTGTTTATGTGGGATGACCTGGCCATTGCGGTTGCCGAAGGAATTAAAGGAGATATGGAAGGAAAAGCAGAACCCATGTTGTATGTTGGAAGAACAACGATCATGTCGCCAGAGCAGGACTCGACGAGTTTGCATTTGATGATTCAACAGGCCTATCGATACTCGGCGGTAATATGGTAAACGCGACAATGAGTCTTGAGCGTCGTGCCTTTTATCGCATACTGGCGCTATTTTTATTTGCGTTTGCAGTGGCATCGGCTGCCTCGTTTATTGCTTTTGATGCACGAGAAAAAAATGAACTTCAGTCCAGTCTAGTATTGAAAAAACAGATAGTGGAAGAAACCTTTGAAGCGTATTTAAATCGAGCTGAACACGAGATGAACTTTATCAGCCAAGATTTGTTACTCGGACATTACGCGCCTTCGAAAGCTTTGGATATGCTGTTTGGCCATCATGATTTATTATTCTTTGGTGGGTTGGATTTTTTTTATATTGATTGGGCGAATCGTCCGCCGGCGATCGATCCACGGGCACGTTTGTACACCAAGGATGATATCGCGCCCTTGTTACGTCAGGGTAAAATCAATCGTTGGGTAAAAGTGACCTCTAAAGATGGCGCCATATTTTTGCTTTATAAGAAAAAGTTGGTGGGGAAAGAGGGAATTAATGTCGGCTATCTGTACGGCTTTGTATCATTAAATGAAAACTTGACGTTAGCCAGCAAACTATTGGATGCGGCGAAAGTCGATATGGTGCAGATAAAAGATGCCTCTACTGGCGCTATTTTGCTCAAAGAAAAACGTAATTCGTTGGAATCTTCTAGCAATAGTGTGCAATTCACCAGTGCGTTTTCCTCTTCTGTTTATGATAGCCATTTCGAACTGGAGGTGGTAAGCAAGTCTGTCATATCTTCCGGTTCTCTGTATCACTGGGGGCAGTTCGTTTTTTGGCTCTTTATGGGGTTGGGGATTTTGTTTGTCTTATTGGTGATGCTGATTCGGCGTTTGGTGTTTTCTCCCCTAGCGTTTGTCGTAGGGCGGACGAGTGAGGAGTTTTTGCCTTTTTCGGAGTTGCAGCCATTACAGGTACAAGGCGATCAGTATCGTCAATTTTTGCAGGCGAAAGAGCGACGCTTTCAATTATTACTCGACTCGACCAACAATGCGGTGATGTTTTGTAATGAAGTGGCATGCGTCGATGCGATGAATAAAGAGGCTATGCGACTTTTTCCCAATAATCACCATGCTCGCAGTGTGTTTGATTTTACGCCCATTTCTGTTCACCAAGCGATTCAGGATGCTTTGAAAGGAGAGGTGGGCGTGAGTTTTGAGTTAACGTTGTCGCATTTAAATGTTATCTATCACTGGTGCGCTTACTCCTTCACCAATGAGAATGGCTTTCGAAGTTTATTGCTTGTAGGGCGTGATATAACGAATGAAAAACGCCTTTCTTGGCAGCTTGAGCAGCTAAAACCATCGTCATTACAATTGCATCGACACATAGACATTGATGTCTTGTTAAAGGAGTTAAGTTTATTACCTCGTTGGCCCGATAATATCTCCAGTCAATATTTCCGTGGCTGGTTAGCCATTTTGTTGGCGTTGCTTGACGATCTTAAATCAGAAGAAACTCAGACTGAAGACTTGCCTATTGGCGAATTGCTTGCCCGTGAGTGTGAGTGGCTGACCTCGCGCTTGGGGGTCGCGCCCTACGATGTGCAAGTCGATTGTCCCGTGGATGTTGGTTCTATGATTGTTACATGTGACATTAATCTAAGAAACTTGTTGCGAGTCTTGCTTATGCTGGTGGTTTCAAGTGATGTATCACAGCGTCAGTTAACGCTTCGATCCGGTATTGATTTAGAAATGACGATCATCAGTGGAGCGGAGTTAAGACCCTTTTGGCATTGGATGATCAATGCTTTACTGCAACCGCTAACGGGTCGTCAACGTCAATTACGCAATAATGCTTTTAAAGTGGAATTGCCCTTGACGATAAAAGGCATTGAGCCTGGGAATGAAAAAGAAAGTTTTACAGTGGCTTGGGTGTGGAATGACTATCTTGAGGCTGAGCGTATCAAAGACAGCTTGGAACGGCTGGGTGGGCAGGTAGAAAGCTACTCCTCAACGGATGCTTTTTTTATGCAGGCAAGTGCTGTATCTCAATTCGATGTGGTCATCATGGGGAGCGATCATGATGTTCAAGCGCCCCGTCATATGATTAAAGCCCTAAAGGGACAACAAGATCGAGAAGAACTACCGATTATATGGCTAAGTACACAGCATAATGAGCACTTTGATTACGGGGTACTGGGGTTGTCTGGTTGTGTATCTGATTACCGTTTACAGAAGGTAATTGCTAAAGCGCGTCAGTATGAGGGTATTGTTCCCATGCGCTTGAGCGGCCGCAAGCGAGCTTGGATTGTGGTGGGAGGTAGCCGTGTCGCAAAAGCTATTTGGTATACTGAGCTTGAGCGTTTGTCTATTTCATCTCAGTGGTTGTCAGGGCTGGAAGAGTTTGAGGCGATTTTTCCCTATCATTCTGATGCAGTTGTGGTGCTATTGGAACCGCAGCCCAAGGACTTGTTAATGTCTGTTGTGCAACGTTTCCCTAGTATACGTTTTTACGCCGTACAAAACTGGCCCGAGATGATGGATAATGTACAACGTTATGAAATGTATCTTCCCTATACTGGGGAGCAAATTTGCGCGTTGCGAGACTATGTGCAAAGTACAACGGATTTAGGAGCAGAGAATGAGTAAGGTGATTGGTCTAATTGGTGCGATGGATGAAGAAGTCTCCGTTATTAAGGCGTGGATGACGGGAGTTGAAAAGCAAAGTATTGCGGGTTGTGATTTCTATACTGGGCAGTTTGAAGGTCAGAACGTTGTGTTGCTTCAATCTGGTATCGGTAAGGTCAATGCTGCGGTCTCTACGACATTATTGTTATCAAAGTTCGCGCCAGAATATGTGATCAATATCGGCTCTGCAGGTGGATTTGATCCCGAACTAAGTGTGGGTGATGTGGTGATTTCTGACCATGTTGTGCATCATGATGTGGATGTGACGGCGTTTGGTTATGCTATGGGGCAAGTGCCAAGTATGCCAGCAACCTATACCTCTGATCCGGCTCTTATTGAAAGGGCCAGTGCCGCAGTGAGAGCGGTTGACCGAGTCAAAGCCAAAGTCGGTTTAATCGGTACGGGGGATAGTTTTATGAACGATCCCATTCGAGTGGAAGCTGTACGCGCGATTTTCCCGACCATGATCGCCGCGGAGATGGAAGCGGCTGCAGTGGCGCAAGTTTGCTTTAAATTTTCGACACCGTTTGTGGTGGTACGTTCTTTATCTGACATTGCTGGCAAGGAGTCGCCACAAAGTTTTGATGAATATTTGAAAGTAGCTGCGGAGAATTCCTCTTTGATGATTCAGCAAATGCTGAAAGCATAATGAGTTTGCTGACGCAGGGTAGCATATAGCTGTTATCGTCTGCGTCGGATTAGATTTGTCGCACTGGAACTCGTATAATGCCGCCCCTAATATGGTGCGTTTCCTTTGTTTAAAGAGTATGAGTCATGAGACCGGATCAAATCCAACCAGAATTGTATGAACAACAGCTAGGCGACAAGCAAGCTGAATTGACCCGTTTAATGGCTGATTTATCGTTGCCAGCGTTAGAAGTGTTTTCCAGTGAACCTGCTTATTACCGAATGCGCGCTGAGTTTCGTATTTGGCATGATGGAGACGATTTGTTTTACGCCATGTTTGATTCGGCCGATCCCAGAACACCGATTCGGACGGATCAATTTCTTGCCGCTTCACGTTTGATCAACGAGCTCATGCCCAAGCTGATTGACGCAGTGCGCGATGCGCCTATTTTGCGTCATAAATTATTCCAAGTGGATTTTCTAACCACCACTACTGGTGAAGCATTGATCAGTCTTTTGTATCATAAACCGATTGATGATGAGTGGAATGCGGCGGCGCGCTTAATGAGTGAGGCCTTTCCATCCTGTCATTTTATCGGTCGCAGCCGCAAGAAAAAGCATATTCTAACCCGTGATTTTGTCATGGAAACCTTGACGGTGAATGGTCATAAGTACCATTACCAGCAAGTAGAAAACAGCTTTACTCAACCAAATGCTGGTATTAATGAACAGATGCTTGCCTGGGCGTTGGATGTTACCAAAGGTGCCTCTGGCGATCTGCTTGAAATGTACTGTGGTAATGGTAACTTTTCGATCCCATTGGCACGCCGCTTTGATCGTGTCGTGGCGACGGAAATTTCCAAAGTCTCAGTTCATTCCGCTCAGCTAAACATCACGATGAATGGGCTGAATAACGTTCAAGTCGTGAAAATGGCCAGTGAAGATGTTTCTGCCGCACTCAATGGCGATGTGGCTTTGCCAAAAGCGTTAGTGCAGGCTGGAATGGCGGTGTTAAATCCATCGGTTGTGCTGGTGGATCCGCCTCGAGCTGGGTTAGACAATGCGACAGTAGAGTTGGTGCGGAAGGTGGATCGCATCTTATATATTTCTTGCAACCCAGAAACCCTAAAAACCAACTTGGAAGCGCTATCCTCCACGCATAAGGTGGTGCGTTATGCCATGTTTGACCAGTTTCCTTATACCCATCATGTGGAAACTGGTGTGTTTTTAGAGCGCATTGACTAACCGTAAAAAGGGAGCCAATAGGTTCCCTTTATTGGTCTCTTTTACACATAAAGACCGTGATTTTTGCTGTCTCAATACGCCGTATAAGTTTTATATGAGTTTCACTCCTAACATAATGAAAGACATTCTAGTATCTTGAATACGACAGATAATGTTCTGTGTTAACATATTGGCGTGAAATTTTCCCCCCACACTAATAGAGAAGTCGAACGAGCCATGAGCAACACCTCACTAGACAAAGACAAAATTAAAATCTTGTTATTAGAAGGCATTCATCAATCTGCATTAGATACCTTGCATGCCGCTGGTTATACCAACATCGAGTATCATAAAACCGCGTTGGCGGAAGAAGACTTGATCGATAAAATTTCCGAAGCACACTTTATTGGTTTGCGTTCGCGTACTCAGTTGACAGAAAAAGTACTGTCCCATGCCAATAAACTGGTGGCAATTGGTTGTTTTTGTATTGGTACAAACCAAGTGAACTTAGACGCCGCAAGCGAAAAAGGTATCGTTGTATTTAACGCACCCTTTTCCAATACGCGCAGTGTGGCTGAACTGGTGATTGGTCAGTTGATTTTGTTGTTACGTGGTATTCCTGCGAAAAACGCGGCTTGTCATCGCGGCGGCTGGATGAAATCTGCTGTAGGCTCTTTCGAAACTCGCGGCAAACGCTTAGGGATTATTGGTTACGGAAGCATTGGTACTCAGCTGAGTGTGCTAGCCGAATCCTTGGGGATGGACGTGTGTTTTTATGACATCGTGACCAAGTTACCTTTGGGGAATGCCCATCAAGTTAAAAGTCTGAAAGAGTTGTTGTCTACCAGTGACATTATTAGTTTGCATGTACCTGAGACCGCTTCCACAAAGATGATGATCGGAGCTAAAGAAGTATCACAGATGAAAAAAGGCTCGATCTTCATCAACGCCTCTCGTGGTACAGTAGCCGATTTGGATGCCGTTGCTGCTGCGCTTAAAGCGGGTGATCTAAGTGGCGCGGCGGTGGATGTTTTCCCAGTCGAGCCAAAGGGCAATGATGAAGAGTTTGTGTCACCTCTACGTGGCTTGGATAATGTGATTCTAACCCCTCATATTGGCGGTAGTACTATGGAAGCGCAAGAAAACATCGGCGTTGAAGTGGCTGAGAAGTTGATCCAGTACTCTGATGTCGGGACAACAATTGCATCCGTTAACTTCCCTGAAGTGGCGTTGCCATCACAAGCGGATAATCACCGCATTTTGCACGTTCACCATAACCGTCCAGGTGTGTTGTCTAAGATTAACGCTATTTTCTCTGATAATAACATCAACATTACTGGTCAGTACTTGCGTACCACTGAAACATTGGGCTACATGGTGATGGACGTGTCTGCCGAGGCGGGTGAATTAGCGCTTGAGAAGTTGAAAGACGTTGAAGGTACCATTAAAGCGCGTGTTTTATTCTAAACAGAGCGTTAGAACGATCTAAAAAAAACCAGCCTCGTGCTGGTTTTTTTTCGTCCTTTGTCAGTTGTTATGCTCTGGTTCAAGTGAGGCGGTGGTGAAATGTGAATTTAAACTGACATAAATTTGTCATTTTTCTGTAGTATGGTATGTTTATTGAACACTCGTTTAATAAAAAAGTGTTTTATTGGCGTCTCTTGATCAAAAAAGGCGTTTGAAGTGTCTCCGTTTAACGAGACCACATAAACCATCTTAAAGGAGTTTTAGAATGACTCTCTCTCGTCGTCAATTTATAAAAGGCGCTTCCGTTGTCGGAGCCGTTGTCGCTTCCCCTTTCATGATCAACCGCGCAGTAGCCGCCAATAAAGAATTACGGATCTATGCTTGGGCGGGGTATATCACGGATGAAATGCTAAAAGATTTTAAAGAAAAAACAGGCATCAATGCGACCTTTACCCCCTATGGTACCAATGATGAGTTGATGAACTCACTGCGTGCAACCGATGGTACGGGCTTCGACATTATTATGCCGACTGTGGATCGTGTGCCTGGCTATGTTGCTTACGATCTTGTTCAGCCGTTAGATACAACTCGCATAAAATGGGACGGTTGTTTGGACAGTGCCATTTCTGGTTCCAAAGTCGGTGGGGTCGTCAAAGGCAAACGCTATTTCGCTCCCTCTGACTGGGGAACAGAAGCGATTGCTTACAATAAGAAAGAGGCAACAGTCAGTAAAGAATTAAGCTACGGCGACTTATGGCTACCTGAGAATGCAGGTGGTGTTACCGTTCGTGCCCATTCTGCATTGGTTGGCATTGGGTTGTGGCTTGAAAAACAAGGTAAGTTGCCTTTCCCTCTGTTGGACTCTTATAAAACAGAGAAAGCCATGCGGGCTAACTTTGACGTGATTTTGAAAACCGCAGTCAAATACAAAGGTTCTATTGCTCAATTCTGGTCAACTGAAAATGAGGCGCAGGGCGCCTTTCGGACCAATGGTGCCATCATTGGGCAAACTTGGGACAGCACCGCCTTCAAATTGCAATCAGAAGGCGAGCCTATTGTCTATCGTGCACCAAAAGAAGGAGCACTGGCATGGATGGAAGGCTTTGTTGTTCCTAAAAATGCCAATAATGTGGACTCAGTGTATGAGTTCATTAACTGGTATTACACACCAGAAGCGGGAGCTATGTTTGTCAAAGCGACAGGCTATAACTCCACTGCGAAGGGAGCCGAAGCGCTGCTGCCTCAAGCAACGAAAGATTTCTTCAATACCTCTTATACCAAAGAAGATTTGGCAAACCTTTGGTGGTGGCCAATTCAAGAGCCTTGGTACGTGGCGTTGCGTAACGAGTATCAAGACCGTTACTTATCTGCCTAATCCTTATCGAAAAAATCCCTCGTGGCGTTCAGCTTCGAGGGATTTTTTAATGAAACGAATTATTATTAAAAATTGAGAGAGGTAGTATGGACAGCAGTGTTCATCTAGATAACGTCGTGATGCAGTTTGGTGAGTTTACTGCAATTCAAAAAACAGATTTACAGATTGAGTCAGGGGAGTTTTTCAGTTTTCTTGGGCCGTCTGGTTGTGGCAAAACCACCATCTTAAACATGATTAGTGGCTTTTTAGAGCCAACCCACGGTGATGTGAAGATTGGCGGCCAAAGTATGCGTGGTGTGCCAGCTAATAAACGTCCTACCTCGATGATTTTCCAGAACCTAGCTTTGTTTCCATTGATGACGGTTGCGGAAAATATTGAGTTTGGCTTAGAAGTGCGCGGTGTTTCTAAAGCAGAGCGTAAAAAAACATCAGACCGACTGCTAGAGCTGGTGGCTTTGGATGGCAGTGGCTCTAAAAAAGTGACGGAATTGTCTGGTGGTCAACGTCAACGTATTGCGATTGCGCGAGCTTTGGCAGTTGAACCTAGGGTGTTATTGCTTGACGAGCCCCTATCAGCATTAGATTTAAAACTACGTCAGCATATGCGTGCAGAACTGAAAGACATTCAGCGTAAGACAGGCATCACTTTTATATATATTACCCATGATCAAGGTGAAGCGTTAACCATGTCGGATCGTGTTGGTGTTATGTCAGCAGGGCGACTGCAACAAGTGGCCGATCCTATTACCTTATACCGCGATCCTCATACTTCCTTTGTCGCTTCCTTTGTCGGCGAGAATAATGGCATAGAAGGTAAGGTGCTGAGTTTAAATAACGGCATGGCGGAAATGGACTGTGGTCAGTTAGGGCGTTTACAAGGACGAGTACACAACACAGTCAAGGCGGGAGATCAAGCAACGCTTTTTATTCGTCCAGAGCATTTTCGCCTGCAAGCGGAAGACAATATGCTGACTATTCCAAGTAAGATCGAAGAGGTGAACTTCGAGGGTGCTTATTTAACGCTAAACGCGAATACAGCCGCGACTAAATTGGCAATTCAGCTGGGTGCCCATCAGTTTTCCGAGTCTCTGGTGGCTGGAGCGGATATATCCTTGTCCTATAAAGTTGAGGATGCCATCATTTTAGGAGCCGCAGAGTATGTTTAACCAACTTAAAGCCCGATTTGGTAGTGGGTTGGCGGTCGGTGTCATTGGCATGATCGCCATTTGGATCATTGCTATGGTGGTGCTACCTCAGCTGTTAATGGTGGATTATTCCTTTCGTCCTAATTTGCTTCCTGCAGAGATTGGGGGGCCGAAAGATGTGTACTCTTTGGTCAACTATCAGACCTTGTTCACCAATAAGATCCACTTGGAGATTTTCTTTAAGACCATTTGGTCGAGTGTGTTGGTGACTGGACTGACATTAATCGTCAGTTATCCCATTGCGTTTTATTTGGCAAAAGTCGCTACCCCCCAAAAAGCCGCATTATGCTTGGTTTTGTTGATCATTCCATTCTGGATCAATGAAATTCTACGGACTTTTGCTTGGTACATTATCTTAGCTTACAAAGGACCATTGAATGCCTTGCTTCTTTGGCTTGGTTTTATCCACCGCCCCATTCGCTTTTTATCCGGTGATGGAGGGGTGCTGATTGGTATGGTGTACGCTTATATTTTGTTTATGATTTTTCCAATTTATAACGCCATTGAGAGTTTGGACACCAATCAGATTAAAGCAGCGCGTAATTTGGGGGCTGGCTGGATTCGTACCCATTGGCGAGTGGTCATCCCTCATGCGAAACCCGGTATTGCCACTGGCTGTATTATGACCTTTATGTTGGCCGCAGGCAGTTACGCAGTGCCTTCAATATTGGGCTCTCCAGGCAGTCGCTGGTTCACGCAGATTATTTATAATTGGTTTTTTGAAGGAGGTGACTGGAATCAGGGAGCAGCATACGCTTTCTTGTTGCTTGTTATCTGCATCGGTTTTATCGCTTTGGTTATGCGTGTCTTTAAGGTTGGCTTGGGGGACATTGCAAAATGAAATCAGAAACCATTATGCGACTGGGGGTGCGTTTTTACATAGGTGTCTTCTTTTTATATTTATTCACTCCTCTGATTATCATGGGCTTAGCGACCTTTAATAATAGTCGCTTTCCAACGGTTTCCCCATGGAGTGGGTTCACTTTGAAGTGGTTTAGTGCCTTGGCACAAGACGATAATATGTGGCATGCCTTGTGGATCAGTCTTATTGTCGCTGTGGGAGTGTTGCTTGTTGCCGTTCCTATAGGTATCTGTTGTGCCTTATTTCTTTCTACGGTGCATGGTAAAGGCAAAACCCTCGTTTATTCTATTATGATGTCGCCACTATTAACTCCAGGGGTGATTATTGGTATTTCGACGTTGATTTTCTGGCAGCGTTTTAATGTAACGGGTGGGATTGTATTGACTGTTATTGCTCAAACGACCTTTATTGCGGCTTATGTCATGTTAATGGTACTAGCTCGATTGCAGCGATTTGACCGTACCTTGGAAAATGCGGCCTTGAGCCTGGGAGCGACACAGTGGCAGGCGTTTCATCGTATATTGTTACCTTATTTGAAGCCGGCCATTATTTCGGCAGCGGGTATCGCTTTCTTACAGTCCTTTGAGAACTACAATACCACCTTGTTTGTTAAGGGGTACGATACGACTTTAACTGTGTACATCGCTTCAAAAGTACGTACAGGGCTCACGCCTGCGGTGAATGCGTTGGGATTGGTGATGATCTCGATTACCGTGATCTTAGCCATCGTGTATGAAATTAAACGCCGCCGAGAACAAACAGCACGCTCTTAGGAAATCGTTGAAAAAGTTTGTGACATAAAAAAGTCTGTTTTTTGTACAAAAGACAGGCTTTTTTATTTGGTCTGTCTAAAAAACAACCTGATTTTGTGTTTAAAACATATGGATATGACAAAATCATAAAAAACTTC
>NZ_JAEMUI010000021.1 GCF_016461715.1 Marinomonas spartinae
AATTAAGAGAAACCCTATCCTGCGAAGCAGGGTGGGGTTTTTTCGTTATGGAGCATCACCATCGCCGATGGTCGTGTGGGGCTCTCTATAACAGACAAGCATGTGAAAGTAGTTCGTTATCAAAATTTTAAATAGGAAGCTCTAATCAGAAATGGTCGGGGGCTTTTTTTCGTCTCAAAAAACATTTTTGCTGAGAAGCACTTTTTTAGAAGTACTAGAAACGAATAAGGCTGCCAGTTGGCAGCCTCTTTCTGCATTTGCAGTTTGTGTTTACGTCGTTTTGCTTTGTTGGTTTTTTCGTGAACCCCACCTTTACGCATGATTGGGTCAAACGCATAGGGATTGCGTTTTTTCTGTTTAACTTTCATTTTTTGATCCTTATATGATCCTTTTGAGTTAAAAAAAGAAGGTACATTTTGAAGGGGGTAAGTTTGAATTACAAGAGTGAATTTGGTTAAAAAAAGATCAGTCATCAAAGATGACTGAAAACCTACTAAATTTGACTGTTTCTTATCCACAATAAGAGGTTAAAGCAATAGGGTCCCAAAATTCTCATTCCTGCAAAGGGGGATGCAGGGGATGCCGCAAAACTAATGTGCTTGATAATTCTGCGTTAAAAAACCGCCTCAAAATGCTCGTTTATAGGTATAAACTCCACTTTTCGGTGATTTTTGCCTTGCCTTATCTTTGCTCGCTACCTTTAGCGACAGCTCCAATGGTTCCTCAGTATTAAGTACTAAGTTTTAGTGTTGTCTCTTCAATCTTGGTAAAGAGCTTGTTATGGTCACGCTCTGCAAATACGTATACTTCACCTTGGCTACGTGACCAGCCGTCCCATCAATTGCGCTCTAATCATCTTTTTGAAGTGATTGCTGATGTCGTGTTGAGAAGTACGAAACAAGGAGGGGGTTAGCTTAATGTTAGCCAAACGATATTGTCTGAAAGATTCCCCCTAACTCTGCCGTTCCTTTATTCGCAAAGAAACGCGCAAAGTCGTCGATATTATTTTAACGGTTAGCGGTCAATAGACTCCGAGATTCGCTTAAGAACAGACAGGGTTGTCTCAAGTTCTGTCTTGGTGATACCTACGGAGCACTTCATTGCCCACTCCGCTTGCTTTTCATACAGCTGCAAATATACCGTTTCTCCAAGCGCCGAGAGGCTTATCAGCTTTGCGCGTTTATGGTCGGGATTGTCTTGGAACAGCAGAAGTTCATCCTCACTCATGGCATCAACAAGTCGTTGTACTGCTTGTCGTGTCAGTCCCATGCTTCTGGCTATTTGCGGTACAGTTTGTGGAGCACCAGCTAGAGAAAGAGCCCCTAAAATTTTCCATCGAGCACTCGTAATGCCATATTCTGATCCCATATGGTCACCTTCACTAACCAGGAGCCCGCCGAGTTTGAATACTTCAAGAGCGATGTCGGTAAATACCGTACCTTTTTGAGGAGTGTTCATCTGCAATCCTTTTGATAGTTTGACAACATATTGACAATATGGTTTGATATTTTCATAATGACAATATGTTACCAAATATTTCCCTAGGAGGGAATCATGTTGTCCATACTCCATCGAGTTGCTGCATCCGCAGCCGTCTTGTGCATTGCTACATTTTTCTCGGCAACCATTTTTGTCGAGCTTTTTGGGACAACAGAATCCATAGCAACCCTAAAAAGTCTTATTGTATGGCCAGGTTTATTTATTCTTGTTCCTTCCATTGCCTTAACGGGTGCTAGTGGTTTCGCCTTAGCAAAATCTAGAAGCGGAAAGCTCGTACAACAAAAGAAAAAGAGGATGCCCTTTATCGCAATCAATGGAATATTAGTGCTCATTCCATGCGCTGTATTGCTTGATCATTGGGCATCCGTAAGTGTTTTTGATACTGATTTCTACATGGTTCAAGGCGTCGAATTGCTGGCAGGTGCAACCAATCTCATTTTGATGGGAATGAATATGATAGACGGTCTTAGAATGAGAGGTAGATTTAGACGGCCTGCTTAAATGTACTCTAGTAAGGCCTCCGTTCTTGTCATTCAGCGAAGACAGGAAGCTATGTCCTTAATGCCCCGTCAAATACTCCAATTGCTTTATAGACCACCTTGTCATTGTATTCATTTGATCCTGTTTCGCAGACTCAACGCGTCGGCGTGAGTCCAATGCCAAGTTGAATAGAATCTTCTGTCTCTTTTTTTGTGCGTTTTTCGGTGCGTTTCTTTTGGTGCTAAGAGAAAAAACTACAATTAAATCAATGATTAAAAAACTCATAACATAAATGATACGCTGTACCTTTCCTAAAAGAGAGATAGAAGAACGAGTACACTCGATTTGTCGTTTTAGAAAGGGTGTTAAATTTCAATTATGACAGATAGGATAGTTAGGGGAACGCAGCCGTATAAACGGGTATGAGCACTATTAAGTGTTAGTGACAAAGGAGGATATATGTCCAATCCAGTAGATAGATTTTCTAGCCGTATTGCTGATTACGACAAATACCGACCTAGTTACCCATTAGACTTGATCAATAAGCTCTTGGAGCATTTAACCAGTTTTCTTTACATGGTCAAGTCAAGTTTAAGTACAAGTCGTCCCTTTTTATTGGGCCAATTTGTTGTTAACAAAGTGTTCAAGAGGGACAGGTAGCTTGCTCTAATCTTGGTATTTGTGTTTACGGCGGTAAATTGAGGTTTAGCGGCAGTTCGTTGCTGCCCTTTAATGCGGTGTTTCCCCCGCCCCCACACTCATCTAACCATATATCATTCTCCCAATCCCAACCCCACAGACTCATTAATCAACCATCGTTTTACTTCGGCAATTCCAGGTTCGTTGCGTCTTGAATATTTGTAAGCAAAGTAGAATTCATCGTCGGTTTCGATATGGTGGGTGGGCAGGCGGATTAGGTCGTCTTTGGTTTTGTCTTCATTGAACATATAGTCGTTGATCAGGGCAATGCCGAGGGAGTATTTAGCGGCTTCGTAGGTGAGCAGTAGATGGCTAAATTTATGCAGTTGTAGTTCGTCCGGTAGGATTTTTCCTTTTTCCGAAAACCAGCGGCGCCAGTCTTCTGTGTATTCGTTATAGATGCCAAAGGAAGTGACCAATGGGAAGTCGCCTAATCTCTCGGGGTGTTTTTCAAGTAAGTTGGCCATGTCGGTGTCGGAACGAATATCGAGAGTGTTTTTCATGGCTTCATAAAACGCTGGACTGCAAACGGGGAAGATTCTTTCCCGGTAGATGGGGGTAAATGCGAAGCCGCGTTTGTCTTTGTCTGTGGTAATAAAGCAATCGGCGGTTTTATCAGAAAGCTCGGGTGAGCTGTGGGTCATGGTTATGCTGATATCTAGGTTGGGATGTCGTCGCATTAGATCGGGTAGGCGTGGCATTAACCAACACACGGCAAAGGAGCTGTAGACGGCGATTCTTACCTTGGTTTCACTTTCTCCTCGTATCAGGTTGCTAGCACGGGCAATTTGCGACAAGGAGCTGCTAATGGCATCTAAATAGTGTTTTCCCTCTGTTGTTAAGCTGAGATAGCGACCTTGGCGTTGGAAAAGGCTTTCACCCAAGTGATTTTCTAAGGCGCGAATCTGATGGGATACAGCGCTTTGGCTTAGGTTGAGCTCCTGGGCGGCAAGGGAAAAGCTGTTTAATCTGGCAACGGCTTCAAAGACAGGTAGAGCTTTCAGTGGTGGTAGCATTTTATTATCCAAAAAACGAATACTAAGTGAGGATATATCATTTTATTGATGGTGAAGTCGAGGCTAGAATGCGGTTCTTTATATATTGTACTCAAGGAGCGGCTATGTCTGGAAAAACCATCGGTAGCGCTATTTTGATCCTAGTGATAGGTAACTTCTTCGCGACGTTTTGCGATGTGTTTATCAAAATGGCGGGCAGCAGTGTGGCCGTTTATCAGTTTACCTTTATGCGTCTTGTGATGATTTGTCTTGTGTTATTGCCATTGGCTTATAAACACATTGATTTTAAAGGGGGCATTGGTCTTAAACTGCATTTATTAAGAGGCAACCTATGGGTATTGGCGAGTGTTTTATTGATTATCTCGTTAACGGCGTTGCCGCTTGCCACGGCCAATGCGGTGTTTTATATCGCGCCGATTCTGATTGTGTTGTTTGCGGGGATTTTCTTTAAAGAGAAAATTACCATGGGCATTGTGATTGCGGCTGTATCTGGCTTTGTCGGGGTATTGATCATTTTACGGCCTTCTGACGTCAGTTGGGGGATGATCAGTGCGGTGTTGTTTTCCGTGGTATTGGCGACCAATAGCTTGCTGATTCGCAAGTTGCCAAAAAATCAAAACCTGTTCTTTGGGCTTTTGATAACCCATCTATCGGCGTTGCCTTTAACGGCTTGTTTGGCAATTTGGGAAGGGGCGTCTTGGAATATGGATGGCTTGTTATACGCTGGTGCATCGGCGATGTGTTCGATTGTTTATAGCTTAGCGTGCTTGCAAGGTTACCGCTATGTAGCGTCGAGCCAGGTGAGCAGTGCGGAATATTCCGGCTTGCTGTTTGCTGTGATATTGGGCTGGATTATTTTTAACGAGTCGATTGACTTCTTCTTTGTGATTGGGGCTCTGTTTATCATTTTGCCTTTGGCGTACTTGGGTAACCGAGATAGACGTAAGCGCAAAGCTGAAGAGCGTATGTCGGTGGTTCGCTCGCAATTAGATGCAGGTTAATTATCTCAGCCTATTAATAGTTGATGGGACGTCTTTGCTGCCTATAGAAGTAGCATAGCCGTTCCGTCGTATATTGATGTCTTGGTTGATTCAACAAAGTAGCCTATCTCTGGGTTGTTTTTCCTTGATGTTCACATCCCGTCACAGAAATTCATTATCTAAAGTGCTAGAATTTTGCGCTATTATCTCAGACAAGCTGAGACTGTTTTTTTGGAGTATGGGAATTTATGGCCAGCAAAGATGTGTTGGAGTCGGTGTACGAAAAAATAACCAATGAAGAAGATGCCAGAGCCTGTAAAGCCATTGATGAGTCGGCTTGTAAGGAAGTGCCTGGTAATTTTATCAAGCTGATTATCGCTCAGTTTTTTACCAATTTGGGCGATGCCATGATTAATCCAAAAATCACCTTGCCTTGGATATTAAATAGCATTGGAGCGCCAGTGTATTTGCTTAGTTGGTTAGTGCCGATTCGTGAGTCTGGGTCTTTATTACCGCAATTAGCCATTGCGAGTTTTATACGTAAGTTACCGCTCCGTAAATGGGTTTGGATCGTTGGGAGTATTTTGCAGTCGATCAGTGTTGTGCTGATCGGGTTGATCGCTATGACGATGCAAGGGGCTGTGGCGGGTTGGTTGGTGATTGCCTGTTTGGTGGTGTTTAGTCTTGCCCGTGGGCTTAGCTCGGTGGCGTCGAAGGATGTGTTAGGTAAGACGATTCCAAAAACGCAGCGCGGACAAGTGACAGGTTGGTCGGCGAGTGTCGCAGGGCTAGTAACCGTCGGGATTGCCATCGTCATGTTATTGAGTGCGTTAACGTCCTTTGAAGGTAATGCCTATGTGTATGGCGTTTGCTTAATGGGAGCGGCTATTTTTTGGCTGTTGGGGGCGTTGGTTTACTCCCGCGTTGTGGAGTTTTCTGGCGAAGTAGATGGCGGTAAGAACGGTTTTAAAGAGGCGCTTAAGCAGCTGAGTTTGCTAAAAACGGATAAAGCCTTTCGTCAGTTTGTGATCACTCGTTCGCTATTTTTATGTACCGCTTTGAGTGCGCCTTTCTATGTTGTACTGGCTCAGCATACCCTAGGGAATAACATGTGGGTGTTGGCGATGTTTATTGGTGCCAGTGGTTTAGCCTCGCTTGTTTCTGCGCCTTTTTGGGGAAAGTTCTCTGATCGTTCCAGTCGAAAAGTGATGATGGCGGCCTGTTTGTTCAGTTCTCTGATTGGTTTGGTCTTGTTTGTGGTCTCTTGGTTGGTACCTTCACTGTTAGACAGTGTCTTGTTGTTACCGGTTTTGTATTTCTTGGTGACGATTGCCCATCAAGGGGTGAGAGTAGGACGGAAAACCTATTTAGTGAATTTAGCCGATGGCAATAAGCGAACCAGTTATGTGGCCGTTAGTAATACGATGATTGGTTTTATCCTATTGTTGATGAGTTTTATAGGCGCGCTAACGCAATTTATCTCATTAGAAGGGTTAATTCTTGTCTTTTCAGGTATGGCGATTGTGGGGGTTTTGATGGCGCTGCGCTTACCAGAAGTATAAGTTAGAACGGTCTGATGGTTTGCTGATCTAACCGTTTGGTGGTACTAAAGAAAAAGAATGCCCATTTAGCACTTGGTACTATTTAGTATGGTGCTCAATGGGCCTTTCTACTGCTTGTTCGCTATGGAAGATTAAGCGGGTAGGTTTGCTTTTAACCACTCAATGGCTTGTGGATAAGGCGCTGGCATATTGAGCCTGTCTAACGCCGTATTCAGAACCGTTAGGTTACCTGTGCAGAAGTTCAGGTGACCTACTTTGCGACCAGGTCGGACGTCTTTTTGATACCAGTAGAGTTCTAAACTTGGGATGCTGAGCCATTGGTAATCCAGATCGACGCCGATCAAGTTCACCATCATACTTTGATTTTTGATCTCAGCGCTTACCAGTGGTAAGCCCATGACGGCACGGACGTGATTTTCAAATTGGCAAACGTTGCTGCCTGCTTGTGTCCAATGGCCACTGTTATGCACGCGAGGGGCGAGCTCGTTAATCAGTAAGTCATCACCCACGCGGAAGCATTCCATAGCCATAACGCCAACGTAGTCTAATGCATCCATCAATTTACCAAGCATCGTCTCTGCTTTGCTTTGGTATTGATCGAGGCGTTTAAGTGGCGATATTGATGCGTACAAAATACCATTGATATGTAGGTTGAGGGTGAGCGGGTAAAAATACTTTTCGCCATCTTTGCCTCGTACACCAACAAGGGAGACTTCTTCGTTGAAGTTAATGGCTTGTTCGGCAATGGCTTGACCTTTCCAGTCGTCGGGGATCTCAGTGTTTTCCGCTTGTTTTAACCAATATTGACCTTTGCCATCGTAACCGCCACGACGACGTTTCATAAGGACGCGTTCACCTAATGTGTCGTAGGCGCGTTGTGCGCTAGAGTCCGCTTCTACTGGAAACCAAGGTGCCGTGGCAAGCCCAAGGCGGTCTAGCCATTGCTTTTGCGTCAGACGATCCGCCAGTTGAGGGAAGGTCGCAAGGTTAACAAAGTTGTTATGTGTGGCTAACTGCTTGGTGGCAACGGTTTCTGGCCATTCTTCTCGCTCGGCAGTGACGATGTCGTTTGCTTGCAGTGGTAGTTCGTCTGTTGCCTCTATATCCACAGGGCGCACATCGATTCCCAATGGGGTGCCTGCTTGTTTTAACATGGCGCCCAGTTGACCCGCGCCTAATACCCATAATGTTGACATTAGGCCTCCCGAGGATCTGGGTTAGCGAGCACTGTTTCGGTTTGTTTAGCGCGAAACGCGTCAATTTTTTTCGCCAGTTCTGGGTCGTTATTGGCTAGGATCTGGCAAGCTAATAGGCCAGCATTAAATGCCCCAGCGGTACCAATGGCTAATGTACCAACCGCAACACCTTTTGGCATTTGAGCGATAGAAAGCAGGCTGTCCATGCCGTTTAGTGCTTTACTTTGTACTGGTACACCGAGCACGGGGAGTCGTGTGTGGGCGGCAACCATGCCTGGCAGATGTGCCGCACCGCCAGCACCACCAATGATAACTTGGAAGCCCTTTTCAACGGCGCTTTCTGCAAACTCAGCAAGTTTCACTGGGGTTCGGTGAGCGGAAACGACTTCCACATGGTAGCTAACGCCCAGTGTGTCCATGATTTCAGCGGCACCTTCCATGGTGGCCCAGTCACTTTTCGATCCCATAATAAGGGCTACTTTTGCTTGCAAAATCTTTCTCCTGATAAGGGTTCAACGTGGCGTTCAGGGATGAATATGTTGAACGATATACGATGGCTCTGACAAAACCTTGAGAACACCCTCGTTCATGTGGATGTTTTCAGCCTAATAGGTTTTAAAAGAGTGGTTTTAATTGCGCGTTAATATAGCCGATTTTGCCAAAAACCGCGAGGGTTGAAGGGGGAATTCGTTTTACTAGAAGGGTAATGCTGGAATAAACAAAGAGCGACTTAAAGTCGCTCTTTTAGGTATTGCTCGTAATCAGGGATTTTTCGCTCGAATTCGCTATCAAATAGTGGCGAAGTGACGAGGAAATTCGCTGAGGACACACTACAGGCTATGGGAATGTTCCATACCGCTGCAACACGAAGCAGTGCTTTGATGTCAGGGTCATGGGGCATGGGCTCAAACGGGTCCCAGAAAAAGATCAAAACGTCGATTTTGCCTTCTGCAATCAAGCCACCAAGTTGTTGATCACCACCCAGTGGGCCACTGATAAGGGATTTGACTGGCACATCCAAATGCTTTTGCATTAAATTACCCGTCGTCCCCGTTGCCATCAAATTGTGTCTGATCAGCTTTTCTTTGTGCTTTTTTGCCCACTCAATAAGCTCAGGCTTCATATTGTCATGGGCAACCAGAGCGACGTTTTTACGCTCTGGTGTGGTGATGGTTTTCTTTATCAAGAGAGTCCCCATGTTGGGTTATTCCGCTGTATCGCCAACTTTGACGATTTTCATCATGTTAGTTGTGCCGTAGCTTACTAAATGATCGCCTTTGGTCACAATAACAAGGTCGCCGTTTTTAATCAGACCAAGGGATTTAACATGATCGACAAGACCCGTCACAATCGTATCCACATTGAACTCTTGCGAAGAGAAAGCCACAGGGGTTACGCCACGATAAAGGTTGACTTTGTTTAATGTAGCTTGGTTTGGCGACAAGGCATAAATCGGCAAGCCTGAGCTGATGCGCGACATCAGAAGCGGTGTCGTACCCGATTCCGTTAAACTGATGATGGCTTTCACCCCTTGTAGGTGGTTAGCCGCATACATAGCCGACATGGCGATGGTTTCATCAATACCGGTGAAGGTCACGTCAATACGGTGTTTAGAGCGGTTAATAGCAGGCTGTTTTTCCGCGCCTAAACAAACACGGTTCATGGTTTTGATGACTTCTTCAGGGTAAGCACCAGCTGCCGTTTCTGCTGACAACATAACCGCATCGGTACCATCTAGCACGGCGTTGGCCACGTCGAACACTTCCGCACGGGTTGGCATGGCGCTGGTGATCATGGTTTCCATCATTTGCGTTGCCGTGATAACAGGGCGGTTCAATTGACGGCAACGTTTGATCATGTGTTTTTGTACGCCAATCAATTCGGCATCACCGATTTCTACGCCTAAATCACCACGGGCTACCATGACGGCATCGGATGCCATAATAATGGCGTCTAATGTTTCGTTGTCTGCTACGGCTTCGGCACGTTCTACTTTCGAGACGATGCCCGCTTTCAGGCCCGCTGCTTCTGCCAAAGCACGAGCTTCGTTTAGGTCATCCGCACTGCGTGGGAAGGAAACGGCAAGGTAATCTGCTTGCAAAGCTGCCGCTGTTTTGATGTCTTCTTTGTCTTTGTCTGTTAGTGCGGCGGCAGAGAGTCCACCGCCTTGACGGTTGATGCCTTTGTTATTAGACAAATCACCACCGACAATAACTTTGGTAATTACTTCTTGGCCTTTTACCTCGGTCACTTCTAGAACCACTCGGCCGTCATCCAATAGCAAAATATTGCCGGGCTGAGAGTCTTTAGCCAGTTGAGGGTAATCAATACCTACACGGGTTTCGTCACCGCTGTTTTTGTCAAAGCCGACGTCAAGAATGAAGGTTGCCCCATCTTTTAGCTCAACTTTGGTATTTTTAAAGCGAGCAATACGGATTTTAGGTCCTTGTAGATCACCCAGAATGGCAACATGACGACCATTTTTTTTCGCCATGTCACGTACCACATTGGCGCGATTGATATGGTCTTCTGGCTGTCCATGGGAAAAGTTAAGGCGGAACACATTTGCGCCAGCTAGGATCAGTTTTTCGATCATTTCTGGGGAGCTAGAGGCTGGACCAAGTGTTGCAACAATTTTCGTTCTACGAGTCATGATAGATTACCAAACATTTGAAAGCGTATAGAGAGTATAAGGTAGGACAAAGGCTGCGTCAGCAGCCTTTGCTAATATTGATTATTTTGCGTTCATTAGTGCAATGGTATTGTCTAACATGCGGTTAGAAAAGCCCCATTCGTTATCGTACCAAGACATGACTTTGACCAATTTGCCTTGAACACGAGTTTGTGTCGCATCAAAGTTAGATGTGAAGGCATTGTGGTTGAAATCAGAAGACACCAGAGGATCGTGGTTAACGTGCAGAACCTGAGCCAAGATTGGGTCGGCTTTCACCGCATCTTCGATGATTTGGTTGACCTCTTCCACGCTGGTTTCGCGAGGCGCTAAGAAAGAAAGGTCGACTAGTGATACGTTAATGGTGGGTACACGAACGGCCATGCCGTCGAATTTGCCCGCCAATTCAGGTATAACGAGACCCACGGCGGCAGCTGCCCCTGTTTTACTTGGGATCATGTTCATTGCTGCGGCACGAGCACGATACAAATCAGAGTGGTACACATCAGATAAACGCTGATCGTTTGTATAAGAGTGGATTGTTGTCATCAAACCACTTTCAATACCTAATTTATCGCTCAGAGGTTTGGCAATTGGAGCCAAGCAGTTTGTGGTGCAAGATGCGTTTGAGATAACGGTCATGTCACTGGTCAGAACATCTTGGTTAACGCCATAGACAACGGTCGCATCAACTTCCTTGCCTGGCGCAGAAATGATGACCTTTTTCGCACCTGCAGTAAGGTGAGCACTGGCTTTTTCTTTGGTTGTGAAGAAGCCTGTACATTCAAAGACAACGTCTACTTCGAGCTCTGCCCATGGAAGATCCGCTGGGTTACGTTCAGAAAACGTGCGGATTTTGTCTTGGTTGACGTAGAGCGCTTCCTCATCAAAGGTTACTTCTTCACTGAAACGACCGTGTACCGTGTCGTATTTAGTTAGGTGAGCGTTGGTTTTTGAGTCGCCAAGGTCATTAATCGCGACGACTTGAATGTGCTCGCGCTTACCTGATTCGTATAAAGCTCGCAGTGTGTTGCGTCCAATACGTCCATATCCGTTAATCGCTACTTTAATTGTCATACTCACCTCTAAATATAGTGGAAGTCCATTCGTATCCTTACTAGATTATAGTTAAGAATACATGGAGGAATGCGTTGTTTTACGTAAAAATACTACACAACAGGATTTTGAAGCAAGGACAGTGCTGCGTTAGTCCTGTATTTTGCTCAAAAAATAAACATTGGTCATGTTATATCACAAAGCGTATATTAAAAATGTTACCAAGGACGGCTATTTTAAAACAAAATCTGGCTTTGTGTGAGCTTTTTTGGTAAAAAAATTACATAATTTTTGGTTTTTTGCTCGATTTCGTCGCAAATTTTAGATGAAATCTTTTAAAAATGTAGTAATATTACATAAAATATTTTCACGTCAGTTGGACAAAGACTGTTGCAAAACCGGAGAGAAGCATGAATTCTATCGTTACGAAAGTAACTGAGACCATCATTGAGCGCAGTAAAGCATTGCGTTCACAATACTTATCCGACATGAAAAAAGCGCAGGAACAAGGACCTCATCGAGGTAAATTGTCTTGTGGTAATTTGGCTCATGGTTTTGCCGCATGCCAACCTACTGATAAGCAAAAACTAACGTTAATGGAAGAAGCAAATATTGGCATCGTGACGTCTTATAACGACATGTTGTCTGCTCATCAACCATACGAAAGCTATCCAGATCAAATACGTAAAGCCGTTCAAGAAATGGGTTGTGTTGCCCAAGTCGCTGGTGGGGTTCCCGCCATGTGTGATGGTGTGACACAAGGGCAAGATGGCATGGAGCTGAGTCTTTTCAGCCGAGATAATATTGCACAAGGGGCGGCGATTGCGTTGTCTCATAATATGTTCGATGCGGCTTTGTACCTTGGTATTTGTGACAAAATTGTTCCAGGGCTATTAATTGCTGCGCTGCGCTTCGGTCATCTTCCTGCTTTGTTTGTACCTGCGGGTCCAATGCGTTCTGGTATCACCAATGCGGAAAAATCGGCAGTACGTCAGCGTTACGCTCAAGGTGAGGCGACTCGTAAAGAGTTACTTGAAGCCGAATCCGCTTCTTATCACAGTGCTGGCACTTGTACTTTTTATGGTACGGCTAACTCTAACCAGTTGTTGGTCGAAATGATGGGGCTGCAACTGCCTGGTTCCTCTTTTGTGAATCCTGATGAGCCACTGCGTGCTGAATTAACCAAATATACTGCTCAGTTGGCAACAAAATCCACAGCGTTGGGACGCGACTATCGTCCTCTTTACGAGATTGTCGATGAGCGCAGTATTGTTAATGCCATTGTAGGGCTATTAGCGACGGGCGGCTCCACTAACCACACTATGCACATCGTTGCCTACGCTCGTGCTGCTGGCATTATCGTTACTTGGGATGATTTTTCTGCCCTGTCTAAAGTGGTGCCATTATTGACGCGTATTTATCCAAATGGTCAAGCCGATATTAACCATTTCCACGCTGCTGGTGGCATGGCGTATTTGGTTAAGCAGTTGCTGAAAGGTGGATTGCTGCATGAAGAGGTGAATACCATCGTTGGGAAAGGTTTGCAGCATTACACCAAAGAACCATTTATCGACAATGGTCAATTGGTATGGCGCGATGGTCCAGAAGCAAGTTTGGATTTAAATGTCATTCGTCCTATTGAAGACCCATTCAGCAAAGAAGGTGGTTTGTCTCTGCTTAAAGGAAATCTGGGTCGTGCTGTGATCAAGGTGTCTGCGGTAAAAGAAGAGAACCGTATTATTGAAGCGCCAGCAGCGGTTTTCCACAGTCAATATGAATTAGCCGATGCCATTTCCAGCGGTAAGCTAAAACGTGACTGTGTTGCTGTGGTGCGTTTTCAAGGGCCAAAAGCCATTGGCATGCCTGAGTTGCACAAATTAACGCCTTTCTTAAGTAATCTTCAGGACCAAGGCTACAAAGTGGCATTGGTGACAGACGGTCGTATGTCTGGGGCGTCTGGTAAGGTGCCAGCGGCGATCCATCTCACACCTGAAGCGTTAGCGGGTGGGCTGATTGCGAAGATTAAAGAGGGCGACCTTATTCGCTTAGATGCGGTAGAAGGTACGTTGTCGGTCTTGATTAGCGATGAAGAGCTGAATGCACGAGAGCCTGAACACTTTGATTTGTCTGACTCTCATCAAGGCATGGGACGTGAATTGTTCAGTGCCCAGCGTCTACTGGTAAGTGGTGCAGAGCAAGGGGCTTGTACACTTTTTAATGAATAATGTTTGATTTTAAATGATCGGCTGAGAGTTGGTCATTCGCGTTTCCTCTGACTACTAACGTTTGTTAGTAATGGTGTTTAGGGCTTGCTTTGCAAGCCCTTTTTTTATCCTAAAAAAGCTAACGCCAGAAGTGTAGAGGAACAATAATCGGTATTGGACACCTATGATAGGTACCTAACTACGTCATTGTTTGCGTTTAGATAAGGGAGTGGCGGCAGCATCACGTAAAAAAAACAGATCAACTAAGTTGATCTGGATTTTTGACTTTAAGCCTAGTGATGGCGATTGGATCAATCATCAAGCCATGGTTTCTAGAGATTTTTCGTACTCGTCGAAGGTGTCGGTCACTTTCTTCTCTGGAGCACCACCTATTAAACTAAAGACAACAATGGCGATGGTCGAAAATAGGAAACCAGGTACGATTTCGTAAAGATCGAAAATGCCACCGTGTAATTGTTTCCAAACAACGATGGTTAGCCCCCCAACAATGATGCCTGCCAAGGCGCCGTTGCGGTTCATGTTACGCCAGAATAGGCTCAATAGAATGGCTGGCCCGAATGCCGCACCAAAGCCTGCCCAGGCATAAGACACTAGACCGAGTACAGAGCTATTAGGATTTAATGCCAACACCATTGCGATAATAGAAATCAACAGAACAGCAAAACGGCCTACATTCACAATTTGTTTCTGTGTGGCGTCTTTATTTAACAGCTGTTTATAGAAATCTTCTGCTAAAGCGGAAGAGGACACTAAGAGCTGGGAGTCCGCCGTACTCATGATAGCGGCTAGGATGGCGGCCAACAGAATACCCGCCACCACAGGATGGAACACGGCGTGAACTAGAATCATGAAAATTTTCTCAGGATCGGCTAACTGGCCACCTAAGTTGTTATCCACATAAACGATGCCAGTTAAGCCGATGGCTAACGCGCCCGCCATTGACAGAGCCGTCCAAGTAACAGCAATGCGACGTGCTGTTTTGATGTCTTTATTAGAACGGGATGCTTTGAAACGTGCCAAGATATGAGGCTGACCGAAGTAGCCAAGACCCCAAGCCAGTAGGGAAATAATACCGATGGCCGTTAAGGGTTCGCCACTCACATTATGCCAAATCGTTAGAAGCTCTGGGTTTTTGGCTTCAAGGGTGGATGTTAGCTCAGAAACACCACCTTGAATGGCGACAATCGGAACAATTACCAAGGCAGCAGACATCATCAGACCTTGAACTAAGTCTGTCCAAGCGACGGCTAGGAAGCCACCAAACAGCGTATAAGATACTACACAGATGGTGCCAATGATGACCGCATAACGGTAGTCTACACCAAATACGGTTTCGAATAATTTACCGCCAGCCACTAAGCCAGAGCTGGTGTAGAACAAGAAGAAGAGTAAGATAAAGATCGCTGAGATAGACTGGATCAATCTGGATTTATCTTGGAAGCGTTTGGCAAGAAAGTCCGGCAGTGTAAGGGCGTTGTCCGCTTGAATGCTGTAGGTTCGTAGACGCTTTGCACAGATTAACCAATTTAGCCATGTACCAACAAATAAACCAGCGGCAAGCCAAATGGATTCCATACCGGATGCAAATGCATAGCCGGGCAAACCTAACAGCAACCAACCACTCATGTCGGAGGCGCCAGCGGAAAGAGCGGTCGGCCAAGGGCCTAACGAGCGACCACCTAGAAAGTAATCTTCAGAACTTGATGTCAGTTTGTAAGCGTAAAGCCCGATGGCTAGCATGACGATAAGATAAGCTAAAAAGGTAAAGCCTATCGCGTAGCTACTATTCTCAATCATTGTTGTCCCCAGTTTTGATAAGTCGTTGTGATGTGCTTTTAAATCAGTGCTGTTCCCGACAACGCTTCGCGTTAGTCGTTATGCCAAAAGCCGTTTCTGATGAGTGAAAACTCATTCGAAAGCATCACCTCGTTATCATTGTTTATGTATTTATTAGAATGAACCGTCTTTGAGTAATGTAAAAAAAGCCACTTAAAAATGTCTCTTAATGACGATTTCTACCATGTTTCAAAGGTTGACCAGTGATTCTAGGTGGGTGCTCTTTGATAATCTTTCAAAAAAATCCGGCAAAATTGCAACAAACTCGTTTTGTGGTGAGAAAGGTAACTTTATTTTGTCAGTACTTTGTCTATTTTGTGTATGTGAAGAGTGTCTGTTTTGTGTGTTGGAAGAATGTGTGGTTAAGCGTGGTTTACGGTGTGTCGTATGAAATGGATAAAGCGCCATCGACTTATGACGCTTTATCTTAGTGACGCAGGTTGTGACAGGTTACTTATTTTTGTCTGTTTTTGGCAGACGAGTATCTTGCACACTCTGCTTGAGCTTTTTAAGGTGAGCATTGAATTCAGGCCCACGTTTAAGTAGCACGCCTGTCGCTAAGGCATCGATCAATGTGAGATAGACTATACGGGAACTCATAGGAGTATAAATGTCGGTATCTTCTGTCTCTTCAATAGGCAAAACGATTGAACAGTGTTCTGTTAACGGTGAGCCTGGGTTGGTGATACCGATAACGGATGCCCCTGTTGCTCTTGCCACTCGTGCGGTTTCGATCAAAGGAAGCGTCCGTCCAGTGTAGGAGATCACCACAATGGCGTCTCCAGAATGGGCTCCAGCTGCTGCCATACGTTGCACGAGAATGTCTGTGTAGGCGACAACGGGCATATTTAAGCGGAAGAACTTATGGTGAGCGTCTTTGGCCACAGGACCGGATGCGCCCAATCCGTAAAACTCAATGCGTCTTGCTTGGGCCAGAACATCGACGGCTCGGCTGATTAGGCTTTCTGGCAAAATCTCTTGGGCACGCGTCAGGTTGTTTTTTGCCGCTTCAAAAATTTTCGTTGTCACCGCACCTGGCGCATCGTCTGGCTCAACGTTCAGGTTCACATAAGGGGTACCGGTTGCCAAACTTTGAGCGAGTGAGACTTTAAAGTCTGGGAAACCGCTACCGATTAAGCTACGACAGAAGCGGTTTACTGTTGGCTCACTGACTTCTGCTCTGGCGGCTAATTTTGCAATACTCGAATGGATGGTCGTTTTCGGATCAGCAAGAATGGCTTCGGCAACTTTCCTTTCGGATTTACTTAAAGTGCTTAGTCGTTCTTGGATCTTACGAATAATGTCTTCGTGTTTATTCATTAATTCTGCTTCAAAGTTGTCTATTGACTCGGATAGTTTAATAACTCATTCTGACAGCGACTTCCAATTCTGGCAATAAAAAGGATTTAAAATGGTCTATTTAACAGACTATTTCGATAAAATGGCTAATATTCTCCCTGAATTTAATAAAATTAAAGTCGTGGAGTTTGAGGAGGGTTTTTCCAATAAAGTGTATCGCTTAGATTGGAATAAGGCGCCTCGTATTGTGCTGCGGGTACCGGAACTGGATGGAAGGGTTTTTGGTATTGATCGACAAAGCGAAATAGCCGTTTTACTTGCGGCGTCACAGATGGGTGTATCGCCTCCCGTGTTGTGGTATGACGCCGATGGTGCTTTTGCTTGTCAGTTTGTTGTGCAGCCTTCATTAGGCTGGGATGTGACGCACTCCTCAAATAATGTAGTGAGAATTGCCCAAGCTTTGACCCAAGCTCATTGTTTACCTAGCGTAGGCCACGTTTTCTGTATTTATCGTTTGATTGAGCAATACCTGCAATCCATCGATTCTTTTATATCACCAGACTCTGAACTGAAGGCAGAGTGGGCGTACTTGCAGGCACTGTTTTCTAGTTTACCCCGTGTTGCCTCAAGTAGTGAGCCTGTGGTGTGCCATAATGACTTGAATCCCAAAAATGTATTAATAAATGATGAAAAAATTTGGTTGATTGATTGGGAATATACGGGCATGGGCGAGCCTTTATTTGATTTGGCGGTAGTGGCAAAATCACATAATCTCGATGAGACACAGCAGAGATTACTTATTCGCAGTTATGATAATAATTTGGATGAGGAAGAAACGCTGAGTAAAATCGCCCTCTATAGTAAGGCCTATTCTTTACGGGAAATGGCTTGGTTGTTATTAAAACATGTGTCCTCTCGGGACGATGTGCAATCTTTAGCGTATTATTACGAGTTTAAAGCCATGCCATCCTTGAATCCTTTTATCGATCAACATGGCGATGTCAATACGATAGCCACAGAGTAGTTTATATGAATTTAACCCCCGCCTGGCATGCCCGATTAGCCAATGAATTCGAGCAGGATTACATGCAGGTTCTGCGTGACTTTCTTAAAAGCGAAAAGCAACAGAGAAAAATTATCTATCCGCATTCGAACGATTGCTTTAATGCGCTCAATGAAACGCCGTTCGAACAGATTAAAGTGGTGATTTTAGGGCAAGATCCTTACCACGGAGAGGGGCAAGCTCATGGTTTGTCTTTCTCAGTGAAACCCGGCGTGAGAATTCCGCCTTCCCTCTTGAACATATACAAAGAGTTGCAAGCGGATTTAGGGATTGCCCCCGCGGGTCATGGCTATTTAAGTCAATGGGCACAGCAAGGTGTCTTGTTGCTTAATAGCATATTGACCGTTGAGGCAGGTAAAGCCGGTTCTCATCAAAATAAAGGCTGGGAGCGTTTTACCGATAAGATCATCGAAATGATCAACCATGAACATCAAGGGGTCGTATTTTTGCTGTGGGGGGCCTATGCGCAAAAGAAAGGGCGCTATATAGACAGGCAAAAACACTGTGTTCTGGAAAGTGTTCATCCATCGCCTTTATCTGCCCACCGTGGCTTTTTAGGCTGTCGCCATTTCTCACAGGCCAATCACTATTTAACACAGATCGGAAAAGCGCCCATTAACTGGGCACTGGATCCGGTGTAAGACGAGCTGTCTGTGTGATTATCTAAGAAACGTGTAGGCTAGCGTTTATCTAATGTATAGGGGAGCGCTAGCGGCTCTACTGACGTGTCTCCCAGTTTTGGGGCGGACAGTTCTTCTGGCTCAATGTTGAGAATGACTTGAGCAACAGACCAATCGTCACTGCTTGCTTGGGCAAAAAGCTGTCCCACTACTTTGTCACCAAGATCGGTCAGGTTTGACTCAGCGGTCGGTCCCCCTTGCCAGCGAAAGAGGGCAAGTTGCTTTTTGGACTTCCCACGGTATTGCATGCGCGCGACAATCTCTTGTCCCGTGTAACAGCCTTTGGTAAAGCTGATTCCACCAGTGCGCTGCATATTGAGCCATTGAGGGAGAATGTCTTCACTGTGCTCAGCACGAATTAATGGCCGCGCTATTAAGAGGTTCAAAACATCTGCATACTGGTGGTTTTGCTCTTCTAGAGAAGCATTTTGTGCTGGTTCTAACAGCCAATCGGTACGCACAGGGTACTCACTCAAGGTAAGACGAATAATATTATTGTCTGCTTGGGTCGGAAGTGTCTCGGTTAATTGCGTTGGCTGTGCGCTGGTTGCTTGTGTTTGAATGCTAGTGACGCAGTAAGCTTCAGAAGCATCCGCTAATTCCACTTTAAAAAAGACTGCGTATTTTTTCAGATGCGTGAGTGTCTTTTCTAGCAAATCCTTCGACATTAATAAAAGAATTTGTTCATCCTGTTGAATCACCAAAAAATTCGCAATGATGCGGCCTTTGATACTGCAAACTGCTCCGTAGAGACTGTGTGATGGTGTCAGCTTGTTCATATCACAGGTGATTTGCCCCTGTAGAAATTTTTTGATATCGACTCCGCTGACTTGAAGCACACCAATTTGTCGCTGATGCGCAATAACGTCTTGAGAGAGCATGGTGTCGGCAAAGGAGGATAAAGCTGTCATACACGTTTTTCCATGATAGTTGGCGGTGACGATCGGCAACGGTGTCTAACGTCGCTGTTTGATGCTTCTAACATGGCGCTAATGGTGGCGTTTTTCAATAGGGAAGTCTGTTATAAATAAGGTTTATTGCATTGTAAATGGTGAGTGAGCATCTAGAGGATAGGTCATTAGTTGATGATTTTTATTGAGTTTTGATACGAAAGCCGCAAGTTAGCGAAATACTATTGACGTCAGGGGGCAGAGTTTTCAATATGAGATTTTTGTACGCTGCTTCCCTTGGCTTTTCTCATGATTGTGTGAAAAGGTCTTAAGCGAAATAACAACAACAAAGACGCAAGTCGCGTTGATAAATGAGAAAGAAAACTATGTATTTAGGTCTTGATCTTGGTACGTCAGGTTTAAAAGGCGTGATGATTGACGATAAGGGCGATGTCGTCGCACAAGAATCCGTCTCTTTATCGGTCAACAGCCCACACCCAACATGGTCCGAACAAGATCCATTGTCATGGTGGCAAGCCTGTATTGATGTGTTGGGCCTGCTGGGACAACGGGTCGATCTCGGGCAATTAAAAGCCATTGGTATATCCGGACAAATGCACGGCGCGACCTTGTTGGATAAACAGGGTGACGTCTTGCGTCCTTGTATATTGTGGAACGATGGCCGCAGTCAGGCCCAATGTAGCGCGCTAATGGCGAATTATCCCTCATTAACTGAGCGTTCAGGTAATCTGGCAATGCCTGGTTTTACCGCCCCTAAAGTGCAGTGGGTGAGAGAACATGAACCTGAGATTTTTGCCCAAATCGCCTATGTTTTACTGCCGAAAGATTATCTCGTTTATCGGCTTACAGGGGTCTTATCGACGGATTGCTCTGATGCGGCGGGGACCCTTTGGTTGAACCCTGCTACAAGGCAATGGGATGATGAGTTATTGGCAGCAACGGGCTTAACGCAAGCGAATATGCCTACCGTTTTTGAAGGATGCGATGTAATTGGTCATGTGTCCGATAAGGCGAGTAAGCAATTAGGATTGCCTAAGCTTCCTGTTGTAGCGGGTGGCGGTGATAATGCCGCCGGAGCTGTGGGTATGGGGGTGACCCATGCTGGTCAAGGGTTGTTATCTTTGGGCACTTCTGGTGTGTATTTTGTGGTGAGCGAGAGCCATAAAGCCAACCCTGACAATACGGTGCATGCATTCTGTCATGCTCTGCCAAATCGTTGGCATCAAATGGGGGTTACCTTGAGTGCGGCTAACTCTCTCTCTTGGTTGGCTAAATTGGTAGATAGTTCCGTGTCCTCTTTGCTTGAGGCGCTTGAGCGGTCTGGTAAGAAACAAACCTCGGTGATCTTCCTGCCTTATCTAAGTGGCGAACGCACGCCCCATAATGATCCGGATGCTCAGGGGCAATTTATTGGTTTACGTAATAGTACTGATCTACCGGATATGACCCTAGCGGTGCTCGAAGGCGTCGCTTTTTCTCTATTGGATTGTCAAAATGCTTTGTCTCGCGCTGGGAGTGAGGTGAATGATTTGTCGTTAATTGGTGGCGGCGCTCGTTCTTCTTTATGGCGACAAATATTGGCAAATGTATTGAACAAACGGGTGATTTACCGAGATGGTGGCGATGTTGGGCCTGGACTCGGCGCTGCAAGATTGGCTTTGTTGGGGGAAAAACGGCAGGCAGGTGGGGAGATTGAGGCGCTTATCTCTCAATATTGTGTTTTGCCTGAGGTGCTGGCTAGCCATCAGCCAAATACTCAACTGTCCGCTTATTATCAGGACAAATACGCTTTGTATCAGGCGTTCTTCACGGCGACTAAAGGGCTAAATCATGCTCTGGCGACTTTATAGTTTATAACGAGAGTTTGGGACTTATAGCCAGAACTAAAATACTGTCTCGCTATACTGTCCCAAACGGTTACTGCTTTGGCTGCGAAAGTCCCTAGGGGTAACGCCTTTTAACTCGTGAAATCGACGGTTGAAATTGGCGACATTCTTAAAGCCCACCTGAAAGCAAATGTCGACAATTTGTTGATCGGTTTCTGTGAGTAAATTGCATGCTCGGCTGATGCGTACCCGATTTAAAAATTCCGTAAAGCGGTTTCCGGTTGCCTTGCGAAAGAAACGCGAAAAGTGGCTGTCAGACATGCTGACTAAGTTAGAGGCATCTGACAGGCAAATATCCTGATTGTAATGTTGGGTGACATAATCCACCACTGTATTGATTTTACGTTGTAGATTTTCATTGGATTTTAAGTCTATCTGTACCGTAGAAAGCAGGCGATAGTTCTGGCTCTGGGAAAGTTTTTTCAATAGAGGGAGTGTTAGGGTGAGGCGTTCCAAGCCACTGGAGTCACGGATGGCAGCAAAGGTTGTCTTCAAGTAATCAGGATCCTCTCCCAGAAACTCCAGGCCGGATTTGGCCCGTAGTAACATGGGAAGTACTTCAGACAGCTCTGGGATAATCTTCATACCTTGAGCAAAGGATTCATGGTCAAAGCGTATCACCATGTCCCTTGTGTCGGTCGGTGGTTCGTTACTTTGGCAGATCCAATTATGGGGCAAGCGGGGGCCAGTGAGAATTAACTGGCCTGGTTTGTAGTTGCCAATGTAGTCTCCGACGAAGACCTTGCCAGACGTGGCGATAATAAAGTGCAGCTCATAGTCATCATGGGCGTGCCAGCGAATTAAATCGCTGGGGTAGCCATGTTCCAGATAACGTATGGTTTCGATTTCACCTTCGACTAATTCATATTCGGGAGTATTTCGCTTTATTGTTTTAGTCATAAAAAACTCCTAACAAACTTAATGCTTAGCGATTAGCTCATTACATTGCCACCATCAACATTATAGGTTTGTGCGGTAATATAATCGGCTCCGGATGAGGCCAAAAACAAAGCTAGAGACGCCACTTCTTCGGGTTTGCCCATGTAACCTAAGGGGACGGCTTTACCGACGGCAATTTTCTTTTCACCTATTTCTAGATCTTCGTATTTTGCAAACAGTTTGTCGACCTCTTTCCACATGGGCGTGTCGATTACGCCGGGGGAAATGGCGTTAACATTGATTTTATGGGGCGCTAAAGCCAACGCGGCTGACTGGGTGTAGCTGATCACGGCGGCTTTGCTGGCACAGTAATGGCTGACCAGCGCTTCGCCCCGCCGTCC
Organism: Marinomonas spartinae; assembly: GCF_016461715.1. Classification (GTDB taxonomy): domain Bacteria; phylum Pseudomonadota; class Gammaproteobacteria; order Pseudomonadales; family Marinomonadaceae; genus Marinomonas; species Marinomonas spartinae_A. Next base: position 22,341 of record NZ_JAEMUI010000021.1, read on the forward strand.
AGCTTGAGAGGCCAGATTAATAATCTTACCTGGAATTTTCTTTTCTACCATGGTTTGGGCGATTTTTTGCATCATGAAAAACATGCCTTTGACGTTGATCGCGAAAATACGGTCAAAGCTTTTTTCTGAGGCTTCTAGCATCGGTGCTAAGTCAAACACGGCGGCATTATTGACCAAGATATCGATTTGCCCGAATGTGCTGATGCAGCTGTCGATGAGTTGATCAATTGCTTCTAGGTTGCTCACATCTGCCCCAATATAACGGGATTGATTTGGGTATTTTGTCAGCACTTGTGCAATGGGTTCTGGTTCAGATTTAGGGTAATCACTGAGGATCACTTTGGCGCCATTCTCTAGATAGGTTTGTGCAATAGCGAGACCAATACCTCCGGCGGCGCCAGTTATGAGGGCAATTTTGTTGGTAAGATCATGGTTGCTGGTGGCCATGTTGACATTTCCTTGTATGGTTGTTTTTAACCTAGGCATAGGGCGCTAGGGCAATATACCTAGTGTTTATTAATGGTAATCAAGCGTATGTTGCTTGCATTTCTCGGATTGCCTGAGCCAAGTGTTCTGGGAAGTCTGGGTAGTCCTCAGGGAGGTTGCCCCATAGAAACCGATCATGGGTGAAGGCTTTAATGCCGGCTTCGTCATTGGTGAATGCCTTCATGGCATCGAGATTGGGCTCGTGATAAGGCGTCTCTATTTGGCCTGCGGCGGCTTTTTGGAAAAACACAAACCAACCTGCAATCCCCTGTAGGGTTTTATGAGGAACACGATTCAGTTTGTAGATACCTGCCAAAGACGGATAGACAAAAATAGGGTATTTGGCATAACCATCGGTACAGATGCGTTCCACTGTGTCGCCAATATTGGCGTTACTGAAGCGGGCAGCAATGATGTTGAAATAGTTAGGTAGATCGACAATAGAATCACCGATGGCTGGAATGGCATCCTGATTGGCAAAGTCAGTGAAATATTGTTTTAACTCGGCGTCCCGCATGGCTTCATCAAAGTAGGTTAACCCTTTCAGTGCCGCTTGATAGGTGACGCAGGTGTGGCCAGCATTGAGAATACGAATCTTTGCCTCTTCATAGGGGTCGACTTTATCGACCATTTGTACGCCGACTTTTTCCAAAGGAGGACGTTCACCGGCAAAATTGTCCTCAATCACCCATTGAATAAAATCTTCCCCCATCACGGTCATTTGATCATTCATGCCAAAGCGTTCTTGTACGTCTTTCACATGAATTTGGCTGGGCTTAGGGGTGATGCGATCCACCATAGCACAAGGGAAGGTCACATTGTCTTTGATCCATTGGACCAAAGCATGGTCTTGTTTAGCGGCTAAAAACTGCATCAAGCCTGTCTGCAAATGTTTACCGTTATGACGCAGATTATCGCAGCACAAGAGAGTGATTTTGGCTTTCGAGGTTTCGCTGCGTTTTTTAAGCCCAGCATACAAGAAGGCGTAGAGAGTATTTCTGCCCCCTTCGATGTCTGCTTGGATGGCTGGATGATCTTTTAGCAGGACTTGGTTTTCATCCAGGTAATACCCACCTTCTGTCACCGTAGAGCTGACAATTTGGATGTTGGCATCGGCAATGGCCTTGTCGACTTCCTGTGGTACTTGCGCACCGTCAATCTGGTGCACGATGGAGCGGATATGTCGGTATTCGGTGCCGCCTTTAGGATCCATCGTCTTCAGAACATACTCGCCCTTTTGCTGCATAAAACGGGCGAAACTGGCACTGTCCTGAGGACGAATATTGACGCCAATAAGGCCCCATTGTTTGCCTTCAGGCTCAGCCAGTAAACGGTCAAGGTAAACGGCTTGGTGAGCACGGTGAAATGCTCCCACTCCAATGTGTACTATGCCAGGCTGAATCTCATCCCTTTGATAAGGCTGGCTAGACAATTGTGCCTGATGTTTGCTGGGATTGAGGTAATTAGTCATAAACTGTCTCCTCAGCGATCATGGAAATAACGCGATCACTGTCGTTGAGTAGGATAATTTCGTCGGTGTCGATGTTGATGTGAACCTGTTGTTCGTCCTTGATTCTGCTACGTGCGGCGGCCTTAACGATGATTCTCTGCTGATTACTGAGGCGTACGTGGGCGTAGGCTTCAGAGCCCAAATGTTCGATCAGTTCTACATGGCCGGATAAATCCCCATCACTGTCTACTAGGGCGAGATGTTCTGGGCGAATCCCTAATGTGCTATTGGTATTGATGTCTTCTTGAAGGCGAGAGACAGGGAAGCTAGTTTTACCACCGCCCACACTCAGTGCTAGACGGTCTCCTTGGTTGTCTATCTGATCGATAGGTATTAGGTTCATTTTTGGCGTACCGATGAATTCGGCCACAAAACGACTTTTAGGTTGACGGTATAGTTCTAGTGGCGTGCCGACTTGCTCGATTTGTCCCGCGTTGAGAATGACAACACGATCCGCCAAGGTCATGGCTTCCACCTGATCATGGGTGACGTAAATCATGGTAGTGCCCAGTTGTTTGTGCAGGCGGGCCAGTTCTAGGCGCATCTGTACTCGAAGGGCGGCATCTAGGTTAGAAAGCGGCTCATCAAATAAAAACACTTTTGGCTGGCGCACGATGGCACGACCAATGGCAACCCGCTGGCGTTGGCCACCGGAGAGTTCTTTGGGTTTTCGTTCCAACAGGGTGTCCAGTTGCAGGGAGGTGGAAGCAATGCGGACTTTTTCATCTATTTCTGTTTGTGGCGCTTTGGCTAGGCGCAGAGCGAACGACAAATTCTCTTTCACCGTCATATGTGGATAAAGCGCATAGGACTGGAACACCATGGCTAGATCCCGCTTTGCGGGTGCCAGTTCGCTAATTTCCTGACCATCGAGATTGATCTCCCCGCTGCTACTGGTTTCAAGGCCTGCGATGGTGCGTAATAGGGTGGATTTACCACAGCCGGATGGGCCAACAAAGACGATAAACTCACCTTCCTCAATGGACAGGTTGATGCCGCGCAGAGCATGGTAGTTATCATAGTGTTTTTGTAATTGATTAATTGTTAAATAACTCATGGCTTAAATTCCTATTATTTTACGGCACCAAATGTCAGGCCTTGGACCAACTGTTTCTGACAGAACCAGCCGAAGATGATGATGGGGGCACAGGCTAGAGTGGAGGCGGCTGATAGCTTGGCCCAGAATAAGCCCTCAGGACTTGAGTAGGAGGCAATCATGGCGGTTAGTGGTGCCGCATTGGTGGCCGTCAGGTTGATGGACCAAAACGCTTCGTTCCAACACAAGATGATGGATAGCAACCCCGTTGAGATGATGCCGCCAACGGACAAAGGCATCACCACCTGGGTAACTTCTGTCCAGGGCGTCGCCCCGTCCATTCGTGCGGCTTCGAGAATTTCTTTAGGCAAATCCTTGAAGTAGGAAAACAGCATCCAGACGATGATGGGCAGATTCATCAGAGTAAAGATAATGATCAGTCCAGTTCGTGTATCGAGCAGTCCATAATCTCGACTTAAAAGATAAATCGGCACCAATACTCCAACCGATGGCAGCATTTTGGTGGATAACATCCATAACAGGATATCTTTGGTCCGCTTGCCTGGGAAAAATGCCATAGAGTAAGCGGCTGGAATAGCAATGATCAGAGCAATGATGGTGGCCCCAAAGGAAATCACAACCGAGTTCATGGCATGGTACAGATAATCGCTACGCTCCTGCACAATAGCGAAATTCTCTAGGGTGGGTTTGAAAAACAGCTCTGGAGGAAAGGCAATGGCCTGAGCTTCTGTTTTAAAGGAAGTAAGAAACATCCAAAAGATTGGGAAAAACAGCACTAAAGCGATTATCCAAGCCAAAGAGCCAATCAGGACGGTTTTGAGCTTTTTTTGTTGAGTAAGAGTCATCACAATCACCTCACACCGTTAAGTTTTTGCCGACGGCACGGATTAAGAAGAAGGCTACAATGTTCGCCAAGACCACAGCTATTAAGCCGCCAGCGGAGGCTGTGCCCACGTTAAATTGCAGCAGAGCTTGGTTGTAAATCATGTAAGCCAAGTTGGTGCTGGAGTAGCCTGGACCACCATTGGTGGAGACATAAATCTGCGCGAACACCGACAATAGAAAGATTGCCTCTATCATGACGACCACGGTAATAGGTCGAGATAAGTGCGGAATGGTCAGGTAGCGGAAAATATGCCAGCTAGTGGCACCATCCATTTGCGCGGCTTCTTTTTGTTCGTGATCTTGTGACTGTAGGGCAGTGACAAAGACCAAAATGGCAAAAGGCAGCCATTGCCAACTGACCATGACAATAATTGAAAACAGCGGGTAGGTAGAAAGCCAGTCAATGGGCGTCAGTCCGAGGCTTTGCCATATCCAAGCAAAAATGCCATAAACTGGATTCATCATCATGTTTTTCCAAACCAAGGCATTTACCGTGGGCATAACAAAGAAGGGCGAGATAAGCAGTACTCGCACAATGCCACGGCCAAAAAAGGGTTTGTCAATCAGGGCAGACAGAGCGACCCCAAGTACGACGGTGATAATCAATACGGACCCAACCAGAAGAGTGGTATTGCCTATTGCGGTAAGAAAGGCCGGGTCCGTTATGAAGAAATCGTAGTTCAACCAACCAACGAACCGAGTTGGTCCCGGATACAGGAGGTTGTAATGAATGGTTGAGAAGTAGATGGTCATGGACAAAGGTATGATCATCCACAAAAGCAACACGATGACAGACGGAGCCATTAACAAGCGAGTGATAGTACGCTTCATGGGGAATCTCTCTCTTATTATTGTTATAAAGGCCAGTAGTAGGTCAGAAAGTCAGGAACAAAGGAGGGTTATTCCTTTGTTCCTAAACAGCAAGGCTAGTAGTAACCCGATGCTCGCATTTGACGTTCTGCAATTTTCTGGGCATTTTCCAGAGCCTGATCCACAGACATTTTTCCGGCCAGAGCGGCGGAAATCATTTGTCCCGTGATCGTTCCGATTGACTGGAATTCAGGAATAGAAACGAACTGTACACCCTTGTATGGAACAGGTTTTAAAGTACTGTCATCTGGGTTGGCAGACTTGATGGCGGTAAACTCCGCTTTCGCAAAGACTGCAGCTTTTTGGAAGTTAGGATTGGCATAAGTGCTTTCCCTTGTACCAGTAGGAACGGACGCCCAACCATAATGCTTTGCAACCAATTTGATGTAGCCTTTAGAGGTTGCCCAACGGACAAATTTTTGTGCATCGGCTTGATGTTTACTGGTAACAGGAATCGCGAGCGCCCATGACCACAGCCAATTAGAGCCTTTTTTGGTGACTTCATAGGGCGCTTGAGCGAAGGCGACTTTGTCAGCGACTTTACTCTCTGTTGGATTCGAGACAAAAGAGGCTGCAATGGTAGCATCCACCCAGATACCGCATTTACCTTGTTCGAATAAGGCAAGGTCCTGATTGAAGTTATCCGAAGTGGCCCCTGGTGGTCCGTATTTTCTCAGCATATTGACGTAGAAGGTAACGGCTTTTTTCCATTCAGGTGTGTCAATTTGTGGATGCCATTTCATGTCAAACCAACGTCCACCGAAGGAGTTGACAATGGTGGTCACAAGGGCCACATTGGCTCCCCAGCCAGCTTTACCACGTAGACAGATACCATATATGCCTTTTTTGGGATCGTTTATGGCTTTGGCCACTTTTTCGATATGTGTCCACTTATCTCGGTCAGTGATTTTCATGCCTGCTTTTTCAACTAGATCCTTACGGTACATCACCATGGAGCTTTCCCCGTAGAAAGGCGCTCCGTAGAGTTTGTCCTTATAAGACAGCCCCTGGCGAATGGAAGGAATCAGGTCTTTTACATCATATTTGCCACTGGTATTGATTGGGGATAACCAGCCGCGTTTGGCCCAAATAGGCGTGTTATACATGCCTATGGTCATGATGTCGTACAAGCCACTTTTGTTGGCAATATCTTGGGTAAGGTTTTGACGTAGTTGGGTTTCTGGAAGTGTAACCCATTTGATTTTGATGCCTGGATTGGCTTTTTCAAACTCGGGGGTGAGTTTTTGCATTTGGATCATTTGACCATTATTAACCGTCGCAACGGTTAGAACAGTGTCGGCGAGGGCATCTGTAGCCAGCATAGTTGCTGCACAAGAGGTCGCTATGACAAGCGCGGTTTTCGCGAAGTATTTCATAGTAGGTCTCTCCCTTCTGGAGTCGTTATTATTTTTATCTCGTTAACCTAGGCTTAGTAATGATGGTTACCAAGTTGTTCAAATATATTCCTAGTGCTATTGACTCTCTAATACAGAAAACACCAATGTTGGTACTATTTTGCTTTGTTTTTACTTTTGTCTGGAAAAATGAGTCAAAAAAGTACGTTTAATTTTTTAGGGACTACCACCGTTCTTGAACAATTAAGTGGTTTTAAGATCTATATCAGGGAATCCGTGTTAGCTATTTTCTGTTTTGCGGCAAATGGCTATAATGAGCCCGATTCTATTTAGGGGAACATTGAATGACTGAAATCACCGCCGATTCCATTGAATTTAAACGTCTTAAAATGCAGTGCCGTCGAGGCATGTTAGAGCTGGATGTTCTTCTTGAACCTTTTCTTGATGAAGTGTATTTAACCTTGGACGAGGAAGATCAGCAGCGTTTTACTAAGCTACTTGCTTGTGAAGATCAAGAGCTGTTTCTCTGGTTTATGCAAAGAGAAGTGGCACCAGATCCAGATCATGCCCGTATTGTTAATATTATTTTGACCCGTGTTCAGCCTGAAAACTACAAGGCTTAACCCTTCTAAAATCGGCATAGCACTTTGGCTTTTGTTTGCTGGGTGTTGTGCTCTTCTCCTTCGTGTTTTTTGGTTTCCTCCGTGGTTTTGGTGGGGACTTTTGATTGTCTTTGTATTTGGCTTCTTAGGTCTAATAGTTTACCGCCGAGCACGCGGCCCCATTTACGTTGGGATTGATGAATTTGGTGCTTTCTGGCAGGAAGAGCAGCGTATAGAACGCTTAACTTTTGTGCGAGTGAATGGGGTTCAGCTGATTGCAACACTTGCGTCCCAAGAAACTAAGCTAAGGCGATTCTTTTGGCCAAGTTATCGTATGATTTATCGAGACAGTGTTCCTTATGAAGCCTATCGTTTGCTGCGCTCCTATGGTGCGCAGCAAATGCTGCGCCAGCATACCAAGAAAGCGCAGGATCAGCCGACAGAGCAAACGTCCACTGATTAGTGAACGTTTGCTTGATTTTTTGGGTGTGAAGAGGTGGCTTGTTAAGGCGTCTTATTGGGGGAAAGGATGGTTGGTTTGCTGTTTTCCAGTTTGTTAGGATAATCCAGCGTGAAATGCAAGCCTCGACTTTCTTTTCGCAACATGGCGGATTGAATAATTAGATCCGCCACCACAGCCAAATTACGTAACTCTAATAAGCCGCTAGAGACTTTGTAGTTTTTATAAAACTCTTGGATCTCTGACTTTAGCAAATCCACACGATGTTTGGCGCGCAGTAAGCGTTTATTGGTTCTGACTATGCCTACATAATCCCACATAAAACGACGCAATTCTTGCCAGTTATGGGTGATGACGACATCTTCGTCTGAGTTGGTGACCTTCGATTCGTCCCAATCTGGAATGACTAGGCCTTCGTCTTCGAGGGGATGGCTAATAATGTGTTTAGCCGCTGACCGGGCAAAGACAATACATTCCAATAACGAGTTGCTTGCTAAGCGATTCGCCCCATGCAGGCCGGTATAAGCGGTTTCACCAATAGCATAAAGATGACTAACATCGGTTGCGCCATTTTGATCTACCACCACGCCTCCACAGGTATAATGCGCCGCTGGCACCACGGGAATTGGAGCCTTGGTCATGTCATGGCCACATTCTAAGCAGCGTTGATAAATGGTGGGGAAGTGCTCTTTGATAAAGCTTTCGTCTTTGTGAGAAATATCCAGTAACACATGATCAATCCCCAGACGTTTCATCTCATGATCAATTGCTCTAGCAACGATGTCTCTGGGGGCTAATTCAGCACGCTCATCAAATGACGGCATAAAGCGCGACCCATCAGGCAGCAATAACCGGCCACCTTCACCACGAACGGCCTCTGAAATCAGAAAGGTTTTGGCTTTGGCGTCATACAGACAAGTCGGGTGAAACTGATTGAACTCCATGTTGCCAACACGGCACCCCGCGCGCCATGCCATCGCGATCCCATCGCCTGAGGCGGTATCGGGGTTGCTGGTATAAAGATAGACTTTACTACTGCCTCCACAGGCGAGAGAAACGTATTTACCATGGAATACTTCGATGACATCGTCGTCTAGGTTCAGTGCGTAAACGCCGATGGCACGACTCTCTCCTGCTAACCCCAATTTTTTAGTGGTGATAACATCAATCGCGACACGGTCAGGAAAAAACTCGATGTTGGGATGGTTCGTCGCATTTTTGATCAGAGTTTGCGAAATGGCTAAACCTGTTGCATCGGCACTGTGAATAATACGTCGATGGCTGTGTCCACCTTCTCTTGTTAGGTGGTATTCTTCGTTATTGCCATAACGTGTGAAAGGAACACCTTGGTCAATCAGCCAAGCGATGCTTTCTTTGGAGTGTTCAACGGTAAAGCGAATAGCGTCCAGATCGCCCAATTCCGCACCAGCGTCAATGGTGTCGGCAATATGAGACTCTATGGTGTCTTCTTCGGATAATACTGCTGCCACACCACCTTGTGCGTAAAGTGTTGACCCTTCGCGAATATCGGCTTTGGTCAAAATGGCGACTTTATAAGTGTTAGCCAGTTCAAGTGCTAAGGTTAATCCTGCAGCACCTGCACCGACGATAACGATATCGTGTTTAAAGTGTCGACTCATTGTAGGCTTCTACTAAAATAGTGTCTGAAGTTTTAATGTTACTATTGTTAAACATAAATAGTGAATACTTTCTAAGAATGCGCTTTATTCTCCAAAAATATACACATTTTAAAAATGCTTGGGGCGAGTCTAATTTTTATGGGAACTCATAACATGTTGCGTTGTCTCTTATGTGTATACAGGCACAGATGTGAAGTATTAATTAGGGGTGCCTATGCTGAGTGAAACGTCCTCTGATCAGGCGTTGGTGGAAAAAGTGCAGCAAGGTGATAAACGCGCCTTCGATTTATTAGTCGCTAAATATCAATACAAGGTAATAGGGCTGATTGGTCGTTATGTACAAGATAAAAATGAAGTGTTAGATATTGCCCAAGAGAGTTTTGTGAAAGCCTATAGAGCGATCGATTCGTTCCGTGGCGAAAGTGCTTTTTATACATGGCTTTATCGAATTGCGGTGAATACGGCCAAGAATTATTTAGTTAATCGGACTCGCCGTCCACCAAACTATGATATGGAACTCGATGATGACGAAACTGAGCATCATCATGATGCACTATTGGATACGGATACTCCCGAGGCCGTGCTCAATCGCGATCGATTAGAAAGGGTTATTAGAGAAACATTAAAGACCTTGCCTGAAGAACTGAGAAGCGCATTAACCCTAAGGGAGTTTGATGGACTAAGCTACGAAGACATAGCACAAATAATGGAATGTCCTGTTGGAACGGTGCGGTCCAGAATATTTCGTGCTCGCGAGGCGCTAGAAAAACACATACGTCCATTTTTAAATGGAGGAGACACTTTATGACGACATCTAAAGAGACTGATCCTGTGATGTTAGACAGTCTTTCGGCTATGTTTGATGATGAAGCCAGTGAGCAGGATTTAAAACGCCTTCTTGAGGCGGATGAAAGCCTTGATAAACCAATGCAAGCGTTTCATTTGATTCAGCAATCTTTGCATCAAGAATTGGCGATTAGTGCGGATGTCAGTGTTAACTTAGTCAGTCGAGTAAGGGCGCAAATAGAACAGGAAGATCAGCAAGCAACGCTGGATTATAACGTGCAAACCTCTACTGTTACCTCGATTGAGCAGGGGAGTTTGGTATCACAACAGACCCTTGTGAAGGGGGCATCGTCTGACGCCATCGAAGATGAAAGCACATCAAAGATAAAAAGCGTTTGGTCCTTATGGCCTTCCTTGGCGACAGCGGCCAGTGTGGCGGTTGTGGTGGTGTTTACTGGCAATTATTTCATGGCACCCGATAATATTCCTACGCAGGTGGCAACCGTAGAGACTCCGCAAACCAATGTGACGCTGCCAGTGACGACCTTGTCTGAGCTAAATAAGCAGCCTCTTGATGCAGATAATCAGCGCTTGCAGAGTTATCTACGTCAACATGCAGAACAAGCCACGATCAGTGCGGGTCAAGGTATCATTCCTATGGCGCGTCTTGTTAGCTATCCAACGGAAGAGTAAACATGAAGCAATTACGGATGTGGCGTGTTTATCTACTGTTAGTGTGTTTTGTACCCGTTTTTGCTCAGGCAGAAGTGACTCAGCCTGATGCTGCTCAGTTGTTTATTGACATGTCTAAGTCGTTCTCAGAACTCAGTTATGATGGCATTTTTGTGCATTCTGAAGAGAATCAAATGAACAGTATGCGGGTGAAACACGAACGTAAAGAAGGTAAAGAATACGAAAGTCTTGTCGATCTTGATGGTCAGAAGATCAAAGTTCTGCGCATCGGTGATACAGTAATTTGTGTTTACCCCAATGAGTCGTACTCTAATAAGTTAACCCTTGGGAAGGCACCGTTTGATCGTTTTAAGCAGTTGGATGTTGATCGGTTAAAACAGGGTTATCGATTAGAACTGAGCGATAAAATGGGGCGGATTGCCGGTCGAGATGCGCGTGTGTTGAAATTGGTACCCAAAGATGACTATCGATATGGTCATGAGCTATGGCTGGATAATAAAAATCATTTTCTCCTGAAACATGATATTACGGATGCTAGTGGAAAATTATTAGACCGGATACAGTTCACCGCAGTGAACTTTCATCCAAACTTGAAAAGGTCTGATTTTATCCCTAAAAAAGGGGAATATTCGGAAAAGTTGACAGAACCCATGTATCGCGCTGTGAAAAGTCAGTGGACATTTGATTGGTTGCCTCCTGGCTTTGCTCTGGTTTGGCCTAATGCTAGGGCCATTCATCAGGGCTCTACGATGCTTCTCTTGTCCGATGGAATGGCGAGCATTTCGGTGTTTGTGGATGCTGTGAATAAGCCCAAGAAAGCAACGATGATGAGTATGGGGGCGACTATGGCAGGAGAAAAAACAATCAAAGTAGGCAATCAGCTTTATTTGGTGACAATGGTTGGTGAAGTGCCAAGTATAACCATAGAGAAACTCATGTCCGTTTTTAGACCAAAGGCAAAAGATAAACCAAAGGTAAAAGAATGATAGAAGAAACGGGAACCGTACTGTCCGTTGAAGAGGGTTATGCGGAGGTGGAGACCATTCGTACTAGCAGCTGTACCTCTTGTCGAGCGCGTCACGGTTGTGGACACCACGCGATTGCGCAGGTGTCTGCCAGTAATCGTATGCGTATGCGTGCGACTGCCCCATTTGAAGTTGAGGTGGGGCAACGCGTTGTGGTTGGTATTCCTGAAGATACCTTGTTGCAAGCGTCTTTTTGGATGTACTTAATGCCTTTGTTGGGATTAGTGGGTGGCGCCATGATTCCCTCTTTATGGCAGGCAAGCAATGATGTATCGGTAATTTGTTCTATCATGGGGTTTGTTTTTGGGTTATTGCTAGCAAAGAGAAAATCGCTCTCTGAAATAAATAACCCTAATTTTTACCCGACCGTTTTACGGATAGAAAGACCCTTACAGGACGAACATATTCCATTAATTTTTACGCCTTAAGTGTAGAACCTTCTTCACCTGGCACTGTAATCAACTTGATATGTCTTAAGGAGACCAATCAATGAACAGATTGCTTAAACAAACGAGCATCGGTGTCGTCATGTTTATGATGATGTTTTCCATGTTCGCCAAAGCTGCTGAGCTGCCTGATTTTACGAAACTAGTGGAAAAGGCGGCTCCGGCTGTCGTTAACATCAGTACTGAACAGATGATATCGACAAACGTTGCGTCGCAAGATGGGCCGCAGCTTGATCCAAATAATCAAGCACTGAACGAGTTTTTCCATCGTTTTTTTGGCCAGCAACCTTTCCCCGGTCAACCTGGTGATCCACAGGCTCCTAGACAAGAAGAGCGTAGCTCTCTAGGGTCAGGGTTCATTATTTCGCCTGATGGCTATATTTTAACTAACGATCATGTTGTGAAAGGCGCCGATGTAATTCATGTGACCTTGAGCGATCGTCGTGAGTATAAAGCCAAATTGATTGGTGTCGATGCGCGTACTGATTTGGCCCTGTTGAAAATTAATGCGAAAGATTTGCCAACCGTTAAAATGGGCAATTCTGATACTTTAAAAGCAGGTCAATGGGTCGTAGCAATTGGTTCACCATTTGGCTTTGATCATACTGTCACAGCGGGTATTGTGAGTGCGACAGGCCGTAATCTCCCCGATGATAATTATGTTCCCTTTATCCAAACCGATGTGGCCATTAACCCAGGTAACTCAGGTGGTCCACTGTTTAACTTAGATGGACAAGTTGTGGGGATTAACTCACAAATTTATACCCGTTCTGGTGGTTTCATGGGGATGTCCTTTGCGATCCCATCTAATGTGGCCATGTCTGTTGTTAAACAATTAAAAGAGCACGGTAAAGTGTCTCGTGCTTGGTTGGGTGTATTGATTCAAGATGTGAATTCGGATTTAGCACAATCCTTCGGTTTGGATCGTCCACATGGTGCGTTGATTAGTCGTGTTATGCCAAAATCGCCTGCTGAAAAAGCAGGGCTACAATCCGGCGATATTATTTTGTCCTTCAACGGCAAAGAAATTAATCACTCCAGTGCACTGCCTTACATGGTTGGTCAGCTAAAAGCGGGTGAAAAAGTGACGATGGATATTTTCCGTGATGGAAAAAATAAAACCATTTCTTTAACGCTTGAGTCACGTCCTGCCGATAAGCACAAAACAGCAGAGTCTGTTGCTGAACAAAACCGTTTAGGCATGGTGGTTGGTAATTTATCTACAGATCTAGAGAAAAAGCTTGATATCAAGCAAGGTGTAGTTGTCGAACAAGTGATCGGCGGAGCCGCTTCTCGTAATGGGTTAGAGCAAGGTGATGTGATCACTATGTTAGATGGTAAACAGATTAAAGATGCTCAAAGCTTCTCTGACATTGTGAAGAATATACCAGATAATCGTCCGGTTCCAATGCGTGTGATTCGCCAAGGTTATCCAATGTTTATTCCATTTAAAATTGGCAAATAAAGGCTTGGCTAATCATTAATTAGGTTCTTATTTAAGCGAATAGCTTTCACAGAAAACCCCTCATATTGATTCAATATGAGGGGTTTTTTTAGGCTCAAAAATGGTGTGTTGTACACTGGGGCACTTTTTGATGTCAGCACCAATAGAGAGGATTTGCCACTTGTAACGAGAGGTGATAAGCCGTATCTGTGTTATTTTGATTAAAAAATGAACTAAAATAGTGCGTTTTTTTGATTTTAACATCTATTTGAGTGCATTTTTTCTTGCTACTTGCCTTTCCTATTTGGTTCAATACCGTCCCTTGAACTGGCAATAAACGCCTCGCCAGCAATTTTATCCATTTCTAGGAGTTTTGTTTTGCTTGTACAAATAACTGATTTACTGTGGAGCTATGTTCTGATCGCATTGCTCATTGCTGTTGGCCTTGGTTTTACTCTGTCGTCCCGATTTGTTCAATTCCGCTTTTTTGGCCGCATGTTTTCTGTCTTATTCAGTAAAAAAGAAGTAGCTAAGAATGGTCAGCTGACGTCTTTTCAAGCTCTCGTGCTGTCTGTTGCTGGGCGAGTAGGTGGCGGTAATATAGCGGGTGTGGCGGTCGCTATTACCATCGGTGGTCCAGGAGCGATTTTCTGGATGTGGCTGGTGGGGTTAATGGGAATGGCTACCAGCTTTTTTGAATGTACCCTAGCACAAGCGTATAAAACGGCAGAACCTGACGGCTCTTTCCGTGGTGGTCCAGCGCAATACATTTCTCGCGGTATTGGGGCGAACTGGCGTCCATTGTCCATTGTGTACTCTATCTTGTTATTGATTACATTTGGTGTGGCCTTTACTGGTGTTCAATCCTATGCAGTTGCTACGTCGTTACAAGATGCCTTTCATATTCCTCTAAAAGTGAGTGGATTGGCTTTAGCCGTTGTGATTGCTTTGATTATCTTTGGTGGGGTAAAGCGTATTGCGCGTATTGCTGAAATCCTTGTGCCTGTGATGGCCATTGGTTACTTATTGTTGGCATTGATTGTTTTAGTAATGAACGCGACGGCTATTCCCCATGCTCTAGAACTTATCGTGCAAAGCGCGTTTGGTTTAGGCCCAGCTGTCGGCGGTGGTATGGGCGCCGCCATAATGATGGGAATGAAACGTGGCTTGTTTTCTAATGAAGCGGGTTTAGGCAGTGCGCCAAACGTGGCGGCGACGGCTTTTGTTCCTCATCCTGTAAACCAAGGTATCGTACAGTCCTTTTCTGTCTTTATTGATACCATTTTGCTTTGTACTTGTACGGCATTGATTATTCTACTGGGCACCAATTACGATCCTTCTAGCACTAATATTGGGGCTGGCGGTGTCGCGTTAACTCAGGCGTCTTTAGCGACCCATCTTGGCGAGTCAGGCCGTATTTTTGTCAGTATCGCGCTTTTGTTATTTGGCTTTAGTACGATTTTGTATAACTACTATTTGGGTGAAAACAGCTTAGCTTTCTTGTTCCGTAGGGGAAAAGGGACATTGGCTGTCATGATCTTCCGTTTAGCGGTTATCTTACTGTGTGGTCTTGGTGCGGTGGCCGACTTAAACTCTGTCTTTGCTTTTTCTGATTTAACCATGGGGCTGCTTGCGGTTGCCAACTTGACGGCATTGATTATGCTATTCAAAAAAGGCTTACGCATTCTGAAACACTATGAGGATCAATTGAAAAAAGGTGTAGATAGCCCTGTTTTTTCTGCAGCGGATCTTCCTGAGTTAAATTTAGATGATAAGGCATGGCCTGTTCAGGCGACTCAGAAAAAGTAAGCTCGAATTGGGCGATTTATCTAACGAATAGCCAGTCCCTATTCGCGAAAATAGGATCTAAAAAAAACCGCTCTGAATCATCAGGGCGGTTTTTTGCTTTTGCGATCAGCGTTTTCCTTAACGAATAGTTTTCACAAATATTTTTGAGTTTCGTTGGTAGTTATACAGCGCTTGTTTTTTGGCTGGTAATGTTGTTATCGATGTCTCACTAAAGCCACGCTCAATAAACCAATGGGCGGTTCGTGTCGTTAAGAGAAACAAGGTGCTCAAGTTTTGTTGCTTTGCGGCCTGTTCAATGCCTTTTAATAGTCGCTCCCCGCGATTTAATCCACGGTAATCGGGCGATACTGCTAGGCAGGCCAGTTCCCCCGCATTTTCTTGCTCAAATGGATAGAGCGCCGCGCAAGCCACAATGGCACCATCTCGTTCGATGACGATAAAACGATCAATTTCATTTTCCAGTAATTCTCGTGAACGGCGAACCAAAACGCCTTTCTCTTCCAATGGGGCAAGTAGAGCCATCATGCCACCCACATCATCAATGTGAGCGGGACGAAGTTGCTCATAACTGTCTTCGTCTATCATGGTACCTGCGCCTTCACGGGTGAACAGCTCTCTGAGTAAGGCACCGTTTTCGTTGTAAGAGATCATGTGGGCTCTTGGGACATGTTGACGAACGGCGGCGACACAGGCCTCTAAAGCGACTTGAGTGAAGTGTGGTAGGGTATTGTTTTGTAAAATGATTTCAGCATCATGGGCGACTAGTTCAGAGTAGAGTGCTCCCTCAAGGTCGAAAACCCCTTCTTCTTCCGAATAGATGATGAGCTTGTCGGCTTTAAGTTGTATCGCTGCTTGTACGGCAACGTCTTCGGCTTTTAGATTAAAGACTTCACCCGTTGGTGAAAAACCAAGGTGAGGCAACAGCACCATGTTATCGTCTTCAAGCAGACGAAAAATGGCGTCGGAGTCAATGCGGCGTACTTCTCCGGAATGGCCATGGTCAATACCGTTTACCACGCCCAGTGGACGTGCGATGACATAATTGCCACTGCACACTTTCAAACGAGCCCCTGCCATAGGCGTATTAGATAAGCCCATGGACAATTGGGCTTCTAACTGCACACGAACGGCGGCTGAGGCTTGGATAATGTCTAACAACTGTTCTTGTGGAGTAATACGATAGCCATCTTCAAAGACGCTAACTGCATTTTTTTGTGCTAAAGCTTTATCAATTTGGGGGCGAGCGCCTTGAACGAGTACGAGGCGAATGCCTAATGAATCCAATAGAGCTAAATCATGAATAATGCTGGAAAAATGATCACATTCCAGTGCTTCTCCTGGAATTAAAATAACGAATGTTTTTCCCCTATGGGCATTAATATAAGGAGAGGAGTGGCGAAACCAGTCCACGTAATTGAGTTCTTCAGACACGGTCTTCCTCGTCTACGTTGTTAAATGGGTCTATCTTAGTTTGCTTATGGTGTTTGTCGATAGGTGGTGTGTTTGCTTTAATCAGTTTGTTATCGACTGTTTGTAGGCAATAGCGATGAATTAATCCTTTTAGAATATGTTGCATGGGTTTTATCTGATCTAGCGCCATAAACTCGTTTGGCTGGTGCGCTTGGTCAATGGAGCCTGGACCCAATATTAAGGTCTCGATGCCAAGTTGATTTAAAAAGGGGCCCTCGGTACAAAAAGCGACACTATCACCTGTTTGTTGAGTCAGTGCTTCACAGGTTTTTAAAATATCTGAGTCTGTAGACGTTAAGAACGAAGGAATGTCTTCAAACAAGCTGCGCATTTCGATTGTAGTGCCCGTTGTTTCTTCGATTTTGGGTAATATCGTTTGAATCTCTTCCATCAAGGACTGGTTACTCATTCCAGGTAAAGCGCGTAGGTCAAAGTCCAGTTCACATTTTCCACAGATACGATTTGCACTGTCGCCGCCATGTATACAGCCAAAGTTCATGGTTGGGTAATCAATGACAAAACTGGCGTCGCGATATTTTTTCTTCAATTGCTGGCGAAAGGTCATCAGTTCAGACATGACCAGATGCATGGCATCCATGGCGTTATTACCAAGAGCAGGATTGGATGAATGACCAGACTGTCCTTTAATTTGAATACGTTCCATCATAATGCCTTTGTGGGCATAAATGGGTTTGAGCTGGGTGGGCTCGCCGATCACCGCATAACGGGCTTTGATTTTCTGCTGGTTGACTAACGCACGAGCACCGGACATAGAGGATTCTTCATCTGCAGTGGCGAGGATAATTAATGGCTCTTTCAATTGGCGCAAATCCATATCGCGCAGGGTGTCGATGACCACGGCAAAAAAGCCTTTCATATCGCAACTGCCTAACCCATACAGTTTGTTATCTCTTTCTTCTAATGAAAAAGGATCGGATTGCCAGCGGCCTTGGTCATAGGGCACGGTATCAGTATGACCTGACAATACTAAGCCGCCTTCGCCATGGCCAATGGTGGCAATTAAGTTGACATTATTGGGCCGGTTTGGAATTGCCATGACCTCACAAGAGAATCCCAAAGAAGAAAGCCAGCTTTCTAGCAGCTCAATGACTTTTTTATTTGACTGATCCCAGCTGGCTTGACTAGAACTGATAGAGGGCGATGCAATCAGTTGAGACATCATGGTGATGAGTGGCGGTGGAGTGTTCACAAACTATCCTCGATCAAAGTGATAACGCTAATATTACTACTGTAGGCTGGGCATCTGATACACTTAGACAAAAATTAAGTTGTCTCTGATGTGATAGGGCGTCAGAAGTAGATGAGGTTAAGAAAATATGGCTACCGAGCTAGAGCTTAAGCTAATGGTTCAGTCCGAGTATCTCCAGTCTGCGAGTGAGTTTCTTGATGAGATTTGCAAACACGCTAGTGAGACAAGCTCTCGTCAACCTACACTCTCTTTGATGAATGGCTATTTTGATACGACCGAGGAGACCCTAATGGAAGCGGGGGTGGCATTGCGTATTCGGTCGGTGAATCAAGAATATATTCAGACATTGAAAACCCGAGGCAGTAGCCGAATTGGCATGCACGCCCGTGGCGAATGGGAATGGCGTGTTCCTAATGGGCAGTTAGATCTATCCTTGCTAAAAGCCGTTCCTTTACCAGAGTCGTTAGTGGACTTATCTTGGGGAAAAGATCTAATTGAGGTCTATCGAACGGATTTTGAGCGTCAAGTCTGGTTGATAGAAGAGCAAGGCACTCAAATGGAAGTAGTGTGCGATCAAGGGGTTGTCACCTCCCCCTTTGGTGAAGCACCTATCTGCGAATTAGAGCTTGAATTAAAGTCAGGTGATGATAATGGCTTATACGAATTCGCTAATAAGTTAGCCCAACAGGTTCCTGTGCAAGTGAGTACAGTGTCAAAAGCGCAGAAAGGGGTTCGTCTTAAGCATGGACAGATTCAATTTCCCGATAAGCCAAACAGTACAATGACGGAATTGGATTTAGCCGTATATTGGTACGAATGCTGGTTAGTTTATTGGGAAGCCATGTTTTATATGAAAGATGACATATTGATTCAGCCCATTCGTCATTCGTTGGTTCAACTGGCTTATTATCTGTCGTCAGAATTGAAGCAAGAGGTGCTGCAATTAGAGAAAGTATTATTGGCAGCGTCCTCGGAATATGAGGAGGATCTGCTCCCTCATTTTGGAGGTATGAAGCAAACTGGCATTGTCATGTTAAAAGTAGGTCAATGGCTCAATCAGGCATCGGTCCATTAGATTGCCATGCAGCTGATCCAGCAGAGTGCTTGCTAATTCTTTTATCCATAATAAAAAATAGATACTTTTACATGATGTACTCCCGTAGGCATTGTGTAAAGGCTTAAACCATGAAGAAGGAATCTCCTTTGACCCCGCTTGTGAAGAACACTGCTTACCCTGTTTATTGTGAACAACATCCTAATCGATCGACGCTTTACGAGGCGATTCAAGAGTCTAGAGAGCGTCGCGGGTTGACTCTTCTTAATCAAGAGCAAATCGATCGTTTAGAACCGCTATGGTTGTTAAGTGACTATCTGCATCAGCAATGGGTGCGCTTTCCTCATTGGTTAGACGATCACTTATGCGAGACAATGTACCTGCCGCAACCATCCTATGAAGCCATGATGGCGGGAGAGGACTACTTTGCTCGCGATGCCGACATGGTTAAAGAGGAGTTGCCGCAAGAGCAAGAGTCAGCGGGGCTGGATGAGCCGGGGTTAATGAAGCGCCTGCGCCTTTATCGACAGTGGTGGATGACGCGTTTGATCGCGCTGGATCTTCAGCAGCAGATTTCTCTAAAGGACTTAACCAGTAAGCTAAGTGCTCTAGCCGATGCCACGGTCAAGACCAGCTTAGCATGGAGTGTTGGCTATTATCAGGCACTTTATGGTCACGCGTTGGATCATACAGGCAAAGTACAATCTATGATTGTCATTGGCATGGGCAAACTCGGAGGTAATGAACTTAATTTATCGTCGGACATTGATTTGATCTTTGCCTTTCGTGAGCACGGCGAGACTCAAGGAGGGAAAAAGAGCCTCTCCCATCAGGAATACTTCACGAAACTTGGGCAAAAGTTAATTCAACACTTAGATCAGGTCACTGCTGATGGTTTTGTCTTTCGTGTCGATATGCGCTTGAGACCATTTGGTCAGTCGGGGGCGTTGGTGCTAAATATGGACTCCTTGGAGCAATATTACCAAGATCAAGGGCGTGATTGGGAACGCTATGCCATGATCAAAGCGCGAGTCATGGCGGGTGACCAGCAAGATATTGCCGAGTTCGAAGCCTTACGCAAACCGTTTGTGTATCGAAAGTATCTCGATTTTGGGGCGATTGGTGCCTTGCGTGATTTAAAGCAAATGATTGCCAAAGAAGTGCGTCGCAAAGGGATTGAACACAATATCAAGCTGGGAGAAGGCGGCATTCGAGAAGTTGAGTTTATTGCTCAAGCCTTGCAAATCCTCCATGGTGGACGAGATCATGGATTGCAAAAGCCTGCTTTATTGTCTGTTCTGCCTTATCTGGAAAAATATCGTTATCTTTCCTCAACCGATGTTGCCACGCTCACACAAGCCTATCTTTTATTGCGTCGTACCGAACATGCATTGCAAGCGTATCGGGATGAGCAGACACAGCTTATACCTGAGGATGAGATGGGACGGACTCGCCTAGCGATTATGGTGGGTTTTGATTCTTGGCAAGCATTAAACGATGAACTGTGGCGCCTGCGCCATCTCGTCAATGGAATTTTCTCTGAGCTGATTGACGATGGCGAAGAAAGCAGTGAAGAGGTGAAACAGCAAGAAAACTGGCGTTTGTTGCTGAAAAATGCCAAGGATCAAGAAGCCATTGCTGATGCGATTGCTGATATACAGTGGCAGGATAGAGAAGCGGCTGTGAATCGGTTAAGTGTGTTTTTAAGCTCAAAAGGCGTGGTCTTTATGCAGCCCATTGGGCAGGAGCGTCTATCGGTTTTTTTAGCCGCCTTTGTATCGGCATTAGCAGAAGAAAGCGCTCCTGATATTATTTTAGAACGGATTATCCCCATTCTGGATGCGGTATTGCGCCGTACCGCCTATTTGGTCCTATTGTGTGAAAATCCCACGGCCATTACCCATTTAATGAGGTTATGTCGTGAAAGTGCTTGGTTTAGTGAAGTGATTTCCAGCTCCCCAGCGTTACTGGATGAACTACTAGACGCAAATACCTTATTCTCGCCTCCTAGCAAATCCATGTTAAAAGAAGAGTTACAGCAAATTCTGCTGCGGCTTCCAGAAGACGATGAAGAAGCACAAATGGATGCTTTAAGACGCTTCAAACGATCCATTACTTTACGGATTGCGGCCTGTGACATCACAGAAATCTTGCCTGTTATGAAAGTGAGTGATCACTTAACTTGGTTGGCAGAAGTCCTGTTAGAGCAAGTATTGCAGCAATCCTGGTGGCATTTGACCCACAAGCATGGTTTTCCTGTTCAGGATGGGGATCCGGTCAACTCACCACAATTGGCGATTATTGGTTATGGGAAGTCTGGTGGTTTGGAGCTAGGTTATGATTCCGATTTAGATCTAGTGTTTGTTCACGATGCCCAAGCCAATGGTTACACAAATGGCGACAGAAGTGTCGATCATTTAACCTTTTACACACGGCTTTGCCAGCGTGTTATTCACATGCTGACCAGCTTTACTGCAGCAGGCCGATTGTATGAAGTGGATATGCGCTTACGTCCGTCAGGTAATTCGGGATTATTAGTCAGTAGCCTGGAAGCTTTTAAAGACTATCAGCAAAAAGAGGCATGGGTGTGGGAACATCAAGCACTAACCCGTGCTAGAGCATTAGCGGGTGATCAGGGTTTGATGGCTAAGTTCGAAGCTTGTCGTAAGTTAATTATTGGCTGTGAACGAGATCGTGTTGAGCTCAAACAAGAAGTCATCAAGATGCGTGAAAAAATGCGTGCTCACCTGGATTCCGGTGGGAAAGAGAAGGGCTTTGATTTGAAACAAGGCGCCGGTGGGATTATTGATATTGAGTTTATGGTGCAATATCTCGTGCTGGCTTGGTCCTATCAATACCCAGAATTAATGCGTTATTCGGATAACGTTCGCCAACTAGAAGCGGCGGCCAATGTCGGTTTGATCGCCAATGAAACGGCCCTAGAAATGACGCAGACGTATACTTTGTACCGTGCTTTGAACCATCGTTTGAATCTTCAAAAGCAAGGGCGGGTTGTACAAAGGGATACCTTGGAGAGCAATCAGGCGTTAGTGAATCGTCATTGGGATGAATTCGTGAACAAGGCGAGCTTATAGAGCTGTTGGTTTATAGTGTCACTCAGTGAAGATTTTCTTTTTATTATCAGTCGAGTAGACAAGCAAAGCGCTTAGTTAAAATAAATTGATCGTAAAATGAACAGTTTTCGACTATAATGGTCATATAAGAAACGGAAAGTATTTTTTTAATGACGTTTGGGAGGTTGTTATGGATGGTATCAGTGGCGCAAGTGCCGCCGCATCGTATGCCAGAGAAGCCTACACTGCGAAGCTGTCTCAGGATGCTCAAGTGCAACAGGGTCAACGGGCGCTTGAACTGTTAGCGAGCACTGACAGTAACCCAAAGGCCAATCCTACGCCAGCCGCTAGCAGCGGCAGCCATATGACAACAGATAATCTTGGGCAGAATATTAATATTAATGTCTAAAATAGGTTAGGTTCTAGGTTACAAAAACTTCGAAGTAATTAACAAAAACTCAATGCCAAAAAAGCCAGCTTAATTAGCTGGCTTTTTTGTTTTTGTGTCCTGTTCTGAAATTGTTTTATCTCAACAGAGACAAATGAATGACGATTAAGCGGTTGGCGTCTCTTCGATAGAGGGCAAAGGCTGATCATCTATGGCAGCTTCAAAGGCTTTTAGACGTTTGTAAATAGAGAGCAATTCAACAATCGTTGTCCAAGAGCCGACTAAGAACTGAAATGAACTTTCTACTTGGTTAAAGGCATTGCTAATACGCTGGAAGATACCAAGAGTAATTGTGCCAGCAATAATGGTAGGACCTAAAGCAATAAGAGGCACTAGGACTCCTGCCTGTAAATAACCATATCGGACGATGTTGAAATACAAGTAGTTTGCATAGAGGCGGAAATAGTTTTTTCTCACATTGGCGAAGAGTTCTGTCAAAGTAACAGGCTGAGCTCTTTCTTCATAGTCTTCTCCATATACCAGCTCCTTACGATAAGCCGCCTCAACTCGCTGGTTTTTAAACTCAAGGCCAGGTAAACGAATACCTGCGATGGCTAATAAGGCGGTTCCTATGATCGACCATAATATCGCAACAAAGATAAGGGATTGTGGCACAGCGCCAATAAGAGGTAGCTCTTTAACATGGGCAGATAACATCCATAACACGGGTAAAAAGGCTAACAACGTCATAATAGAATTTAAAAAGCTCACCCCTAGACTCTCCATAATACTGGCAAAACGCATGGTATCTTCTTGAATACGTTGTGATGCCCCTTCTATATGGCGAACTTGTTGCCATTTAGAGGTGTAGTATTGTGTCATGGCTGTACGCCAACGAAAGACATAGTGACTAACAAAAAAGTTATTGAGTACAGCGACAGTAATGCCAACCAAAGCAATGGTAATAAAGGTTGAAAGTTGAGAATAGAACTGCGTTGCAGTGATGTTGTCTGGGGCACTTAAGGCTTTTTGAATCAGGTCATAAAAGCTTCCGTACCATTGGTTGATCATCACGCTGATCTGCACTTGGAACCAAGTAATAAAGACAATTAACCCCGAGCCTATCACTGACCATTTAGCCCATTTTTGTCCACCAAACGCCATCCATCCACCAATAAAAATAGCGTAGCAAACGGCCATATATTGATACAGCCAAACATCTAACGCGTCTTGCTGTTGACTAGCGAAAGCGGCTTGTGCGGCGGCGTTCGCGCCTTTGGATAAGGCATCAGGAAAATGTACGCCAAATAACGAGCCTAAGCTTAATAGGTGACCTAGGTCTTGAATTTTTGCATACCAGCTAATGACACAAACAAGGGCCCATAGGACGAAACTTAGAAAAAATAATTTGGGTTTGGGAAAGAAGGATAAAAACACTATTTGGTTTCTCTATAAAGTTCACTTACAGATAAGTCGTTGATCTACTAAACTAGCCCAACGACGCTTTCTAAGAGAGTAAACTAGTCGCACTGTAAGAACAATCTTCGTCATGAAGAGAGGTTGGAATAAACATGAAAGTCGGTTCAGTAGTGATGGAAAAAGTAGAAGACAACATGCCTCCTGTCACTGTGTATTTAGTCGAGGCGTTTTCCTACCTTGAAAAGGGTGGAAATACGGCGGGGGTGATGTTGAACGCAGACAATTTGTCTAGAGAGGATCGTCTCAGCATAGCGAAACAAGTCGGCGTCTCGGAAACGGCGTTTGTTTCTCAAAGTGAAAAAGCGAATTTTGCGGTGGCGTTTTTTACGCCAACGGAAGAAGTGGATTTTTGTGGGCACGCTACCGTGGCGACTTTTTGGCTGTTAAAACATCTAGGTATTGTCTCTGAGGGACGTTATATGCAAGAGACAAAGGCGGGTGTGTTAGCTGTTGAAGTAGACTCCACAGGGTTGGTTACCATGGAGCAGACTCGACCAACTTGGATGAACGTCTATTCTGCTGATGTTATCGCGCCGCTGTTCGGTTTGTCAGAGAGGGCGCTTTCTTCGCTAGCTTTACCGATTCAGGCCTTATCGACTGGATTACCGGACATTATCGTGCCCGTACCAACAGGTGAATTAGACAAGGTGGTTATGGATGAAAAAGCGGTAGTGGACTTTTCTCGACAGGAAAAAGTGATCGGCTTTCACCTTTTTGAATTAAATCCAGAAGAAGATGGGGTGACGGCTTATTGCCGTAACTTTGCGCCTGCGGTTGGGATAACCGAAGAGTCTGCCACAGGCAGTGCGACAGGAGCGTTAGCCTGCTACTTGTATAAGCAGTTAGGTTGGACACGTATGAGCTTTGAGCAAGGACGAGCAATTGGGAAAACATCGCGCCTCTGGGCTGAATTAAGTCTTAGTGAAGGTGACATCGCGCAAGTACATGTGTCTGGTATGGCTTATCTGAAAGGCGAGTATACAGTCAATATTGGCTAAAGGTTTTTTAAATAAAAAAATCGGGCCTTAGCCCGATTTTAGAGAGCGATAACCTTAGAACCAGTAAGCTATTTATTGGCTTCGAGTACTTTCGCCACTGCCCGTTCAAGACGTGCCAAACCTTCTTTGATGTCTTCTTCGGGAATAATCAAAGAAGGGGCAAAACGGATCACGTTAGGGCCTGCTACCAGTACAAATAAACCTTCTTCTGCTGCAGCGGTTAAAAAGGCTTTAGCGTTCCCCGCAAATTGCTCGACAACTTCCGCTCCCATTAACAAGCCCATACCACGAATGTCTTTGAAGACATGGTACTTTTCATTGATGGCGTTAAGGCCTTCAACAAATAAGTCGTGGCGTTTTTTAACCCCTTCAAGCACCTCTGGGGTGGTGATAATATCAATGACTGCTTCGGCAATGGCGCAAGCCATTGGGTTGCCGCCATAGGTACTACCATGGGTACCAAAGACAAAACTTTGTGCGACATGGTCTTTTGCAATCATTGCTGCAACAGGGAAGCCGTTACCTAACGCTTTTGCAGAGGTTAGGATGTCTGGCGTGACACCAAGCTGCTCGTAAGCGAAGAAAGTGCCTGAACGACCTACACCAGATTGTACTTCATCGTATACTAGTAGCGCTTTATGTTGATCACACAACTCGCGTACTTGTTTGGCAAAGGTTTTGTCGGCAGGAATGATCCCTCCTTCCCCTTGAATAGGCTCCATGACAACGGCACAGGTCTTGTCGGAAATCAGCGATTTGAGTTCTTCAATATCGTTGAAATGACAGTGAGTGATGCCCTTTGGTGTTGGTTCAAAGCCTTCTTTGTACTTAGGTTGACCACCGACAGAGACGGTAAACAAGGTACGTCCATGGAAAGATTGGTAGAAAGATATAATTTCGTTCTTTTCTGGACCAAAATGATCAAACGCGTAACGACGAGCCAATTTAAACGCTGCTTCGTTGGCTTCTGCCCCAGAGTTGCAGAAGAATACTCGATCAGCAAAGGTTTTCTCGGTTAGCTTTTTCGCTAATCGCAATGCTGGCTCATTAGTCATGATATTGGCTAAATGCCAAAGTTGCCCTGCTTGTTCGCGCATGACGTTGACCAATGTTGGGTGAGAATGACCCAATGCAGTAACGGCAATACCGCCTGCAAAATCGATATATTCTTTGCCTTCTTGATCCCATACGCGAGAGCCTTCGCCGCGCACTGGAATAATCGCAGAAGGGGCGTAGTTAGGAAACATTACTTCGTCAAATGTTGCTCTCGTTACTTGTTCTGTCACTTTTATATACCTCGTTAAGATGGGCGACTGTGAGGCCAGTCGCCCTTTGGTTTATATCAGATTTCTCAGCTCACGAATAGCAACAGTGATCATTGCAAGCGTTAAATCCGACTCGGATTTGATTTCTCCGAAGGTCGTTCTGTAATGCTGAATGTTATCGCTGTTCTGTTCGCGCCAATGGGCCAATCTTTCTTCCTGTTCCTTGATATCAGGGCTGGATTGAATGACTTCTTGAGTGAGGGTTCTTAAGCTATTATCAACTTCATCCCCTAGGCCTGCTTTTGCACGACGTTGCCACATGTCGCTTGCGACCAGCTCGCTAACACTATGACGTAACCAATGTAGTTCGAGGTCCATTTCTAGGGCGAAGTAGGTTTGCGCTACATCCAATACTTCCTTATCAGTGTTAGCGGCAACACGAATAATGTCCAATCCATAGAACAGGTAGTGCAACGAGGATATTTGATGGGCAATGTCCTCAGGAATCTCTTGTTCTACTAGTTCCAATGTGATGTCCGTTAGGTGTTGTTGGCTAGGCTCGGTCAAAATGGCTTGCATATTGGCACGAATGATTTCCACACCCGGCTTGTAAGTGTCTTTCAGTTTTTGAATAGACAAGCTTTCTCGAGTATTGCGCAGTAACCATAGCGTTGCGTGTTCAAGCAAATTTTGAATACGAATCAATAGTTTATTTAAGAGGCTATTGTCAACTTTGAAATCAAGGTTGTTGATGGCATTCCAAAGTGCTGGAATGCCAAAAATATCCTCTGCAGCCATGTAGGCACGTACTAAATTCAAGGCTGATGCACTGGTTTCTTCTTGCACGTAAGTGCTGAAGGTTGGGCCCATGCGGTTGCCTATATTATTGGTAACATGACCTGCAATGATCTCTTGTAGCAAAGGGTGAGATGCCATTTGACTGTCAAAGCGTTTGCCCAATTGAGGAGGGAAGTATTGGTGGATTTGCGTGAGCAAGTCTGGGTCTTCGCCAATACCATCCTCAACTAATTGCTCAGATAGCTTAATCTTAGAATAGGCCAGCAACACTGAAATTTCAGGGCGAGTTAGGCCTTGTCCTTTGTTCATGCGTTTCTTAATTTGCGCATCGCTTGGTAAAAATTCGATTTCACGATTTAGGCGACCTTCGCGAACTAAGGATTGAATTAGACGCCAATGGTCAGCTAAGCGTTCCGTTGCTTGCGAGTTAGCAAGCGATAGTACATGGCTTTGCCCTAAGTTATGGCGCAATACCAAACGGCCCACTTCATCGGTCATTTCGGCCAATAAGGTGTTACGTTGCTTCTCCGTCATGTCGCCGTTTTCAACCACGCGGTTTAGCAAAATCTTAATGTTTACTTCATGGTCTGAGCTGTCGACACCAGCAGAGTTGTCAATGGCGTCTGTGCTGATTAAGCCACCATTCTGAGCAAACTCAATACGACCACGCTGTGTTAGTCCTAGGTTACCGCCTTCGCCAACAATCTTACAACGAAGCTCTCTGCCATCGACACGGAGGGCGTTGTTTCCGCTATCGCCAACATCCGCATGCGTTTCACTCTCCGCTTTTACATAGGTACCGATGCCGCCGTTCCACAACAAATCGACAGGGGCTTTGAGAATAGCGTTGATCAAATCCGTAGGGGCCATGGACTTCATGTTGCCTTCGATTCCTAAGGCTTTACGAATGTCTGCATTGATCGGAATGGATTTTGCCGAACGATTGAAAATGCCGCCGCCTTTAGAAATCAACTCTTTATTATAGTCTTCCCAAGAGGACCGTGGCAGTTTGAACATGCGTTCACGTTCCGCGAACGAGGTTTCTGGGTCCGGCGTTGGGTCAATGAAAATATGCATGTGGTTGAAGGCTGCTATTAACTTGGTGTGTTTGGACAGTAGCATACCGTTACCAAATACATCCCCTGCCATATCACCAATGCCGACAGCCGTAAAGTCGGTGGTCTGGCAATCGATGCCAATTTCTTTGAATTGACGTTTGACGGATTCCCATGCACCACGGGCGGTAATCCCCATTTTCTTATGGTCGTATCCGTTAGAACCACCAGAAGCAAAGGCATCACCTAACCAGAAACCGTATTTTGCTGAAATGCTGTTTGCCAAATCGGAGAAGGTTGCGGTGCCTTTATCAGCGGCAACAACTAGGTATGGATCATCTTCGTCATAACGTTCAACGCAGGCGGGTGGGACTAATTCGTTTTGAACCAAATTGTCAGTGATATCGAGTAAACCACTGATAAAGGTGGTGTAGCAACGGACGACTTCGGCCTGAATATCCTCACGAGAGGCATTTTTCTTCAATTGTTTGGCGACGAAGCCACCTTTTGCGCCCGTCGGAACGATTACGGCGTTTTTCACCATTTGTGCTTTGACCAAACCAAGCACTTCGGTGCGGAAGTCTTCCATCCGGTCAGACCAGCGTAACCCCCCACGAGCGACTTTGCCGCCGCGCATATGGACCCCTTCGACCCAAGGTGCATAAACGAAGATTTCGAATTTAGGGCGCGGTAGTGGCACCGCTGGAATCATGGATGGATCCAGCTTAAATGACACATAGTCTTTGATGTTGCCGTTTTCATCGGCTTGGTAGAAGTTGGTACGAATCATCGCCTGCACAACAGACAGGTAATGTTTCAAAATACGGTCTTCATCAAGGTTGGCCACTTGGTCTAAGGCCGCTTCAATCTTCTCCAGCAGTTTTTGAACTTTCTCATCACGCTTAGCGGTTTGGTTTGGATCAAAGCGCTGTTCGAATAATTGCACAAGTAAACGAGCAATGTTGGCGTTTTTTTCCAGCGTTTGTTGCATGTACTGCACAGAGAAGGGGACTTGTAATTGCATCAAGTACTTAGTTAAAGCACGTAACATGGTGACTTGACGCCATGATAGGGAAGCATCCAACACTAAGGCATTGAAGCGGTCGTTTTCAACGCGGCGGCTGAAGACTTGGCTAAAGGCTTCTTGGAAGGATTCACGTTGTGTGTTTTTCTCAAGGTTTACATCGGCATCAACACTGATGGCGAATTCGACAATCCAAGTGTTTTTGATGTTTTCTTCATGATTGTCCAGCTCATAAGGACGTGCTTCTAAAACGCGTAGCCCCATGCACTCTAAAATAGGGAGTACATCAGATAATACTAGTGTGGTGCCAGAGCCATAGACTTTAAAGAAATAGTGGTTTTTGCTTTGTCCTACTTGGCGGTATAGATGGGTACTAATATCGCCTTCGCCAGCCAATGAATTTAACCGTTCAATGTCTAATACGGCGGCATTGGGGGAGAAATCCTCGCGATAAGCAGCGGGTAGGTAAGGCGCGTATTGAGCATACAGTTTATTACCGCCTTCCTCTCCATTGCTGGTTTGTAATGCAGTGAGCAACTTATCATCCCACGAGCTCATCGCTTCTTGCATTTTACGTTGAATGTCGTCTACATCGACATTTGGGCTGTTTTTAGGGTCGGCAATTTGGATAGTGAAGTTTACACGGGCCAATACCATTTGCGAGAATTGGACATTGAACTCAGCACTGGTGCCGTTGCAAGCGGTCATCAAGATGTCTTGCATTTTGATGCGGATTTCAGTGTTGTAACGATCTCGCGGTACGTAGACTAAGGCGTTTAAGAAACGACCATAAATGTCTTTACGGATAAAGACTCGTAGTTGACGACGCTCTTGAATCGCAAGAATTCTTTCAATGGTACCGTAAAGCTCTTCCACGGGGGCGTGTAGCATTTCGTCACGTGGGTAGCTGTTGAGGATGTGTTTTAAATTTTTGCCTTTATGGCTGTTTGGATCCACATTGGCTTTTTCAATAATGTGCGCCAATTTTTTGCGAAGTAGTGGAACGTCTTGCATGCGCGCGATGTAAGCGGCAGAGGAGTACAAACCGAAGAAACGCCATTCGCCGATGACTTCTCCTTTTTTGTCAAAACGTTTAATGCCAAGGTAATCAAGGTGAACCGGGCGGTGTACCGTGGATATGGCGGTTGATTTGGTTAAGATCAGAATATTATCTGGGTCTATAGCTAACCCTGCGAGATCATCATTCAAGACGATGTCACGTTTCACTTTCTTATCGTTGGTGTCACGGAAAGTACCAAGACCGGAGCCATCGACTAATTTAAGGTGTGTTTCCTCTTTTTCTTTGACCAAGTCATAAGCGCGGAAGCCGATAAAAGTGAAGTGGTTGTTACCGACCCAGCGAAGAAAATCTAAATTTTCTTGATGATTATCTTTGTCTTTTAAATGTGAGATTTTTTCTGACTCAGCAATGGCTTCGTTGAGTCTCTTTTGCATGATCGACCAGTCTTCGACAGTTTTTTTCACGTCGGCTAAACTGTTGAGTAGCTCTTCTTTGATATCATCAAGCAGGTTAGTATCGGATAGACGGTCAATTTCAAAGCGCATCAGGGCTTCAGTGATGCCACCTTGAATGTTTTCGGCAACTTCCTCCAATTCCCCTTTTTTATTTCGTTTAACTTGGATAACAGGATGGGCCGTTAAGTGAATAGTGTGTCCAAGGCGAACCAATGCCATGTTAAAGGAAGACACTAAAAACGGCATGTCATCGGTTAAAATCTCGATAACGGTATGGGTGGATTGCCAGCTGTGCTCTTCGAAGTTAGGGTTATAAACTCGAACCTTAGGTTGGTGGCCGGTGCGCAGTTGTAAGAAGTCCCATAGGCAAATGATCGTGCCGTATAAATTCTCTATGGGCTCATTGATCATGTCTTCTTCTAAAGCATCCCGAAAGTACAGGCGCGTTAGATTGCTGATGTATTGGGCTTCACTCGCACTAAAGTTGTCTCTGATTTCAGCTTCAATGCGATCTATTATTTCGCTTTTTTTGTTGTCGATCATTAGAACTTTTCCTCATTTGGCGTTCTGATTCTGATAAAGCTAGCTGTAGTTGGCAAATAACGAAACTTTTAGTTTTTGATGCGAGTGTCTATTAATAAAAGTATACTCTATTAAAACTATATTAATTTCGTGATTGCGACATTTGTTTGCTGTGTCTGGTATCATTCACTAGAAAAAGTGAGTTTTTAGCAAATCATCATGTCGACATTCATTTTAAACGAAATAATGCTCTAATTTATCTACTTATCGCAGGATAATAAATTGTACAAGAACGAATTCGCATCACGAGAAATCATGCAGGCGAGCAAAAAACCGCAAAAGTACGGTTTTTTGCTGTTGCCTAACTATTCTATGCTGGGATTTTCTTCAGCCATTGAAACCTTGCATATGGCGAACTGGGTGACAGGAAAAGAGCTTTATGGCTTTTGTACGATTGGCCATGAGAAACAGTCAATTCCTTCTAACACGGGCATTAGCACGCTTACCGACTACTTAACCAGTGACTCGCCAAGGGATTTAGATGCGATTTTTGTGTGTGGTGCTTCCCCTGTGACACAAAACGAAAGTAAAAGTTTAGAAATTTGGCTAAAGAAACAAGCGAAGCAGGGTGTTAGTCTCGGGGGAATTTGTACGGGAAGTTACTTATTAGCCAAATCGGGGCTGTTAAGTGATTATCGTGCGACCATTCATTGGTGGGATATGGCGAATTTGCGCGATGAGTTTCCTAACATCATCGTGTCGAATCACCTGTTTGAGGTTGATAGAGATCGCTTTACCTGTAGTGGGGGCTCTGCCGCCATGGATATGATGCTGTTTTTGATCGGTAAGCAACATGGAATGACATTGGCCAGTAGTATTTCAGAACAGTTTGTTTGTGAGCGCATTCGTATGCATGACGACCCACAGAGAATCCCATTGCAGGCGAGAATTGGAACCGGACAACCCAAACTGGTGGAAGCGGTACAGTTGATGGAAGCGAATATTCGTGAGCCTCTTTCTTCGGATGATATTGCCTACCATGTTGGTGTCTCGAGACGCCATTTAGAACGGCTTTTTAAACAAAACCTCGACGTTGTGCCATCCCGTTACTATCTTGAGTTACGCCTTAAACACGCCAAGCAGCTTTTAATGAAAACAGACAAATCCATTATGGAGGTGGGATTCGAATGCGGTTTTACCACGGCGCCACATTTTAGTACCACTTATAAGGGCTTTTTTGGGCTCACTCCCAGAGATGAACGCAAAAATTTGCAGATTCAGGCTTATCCACCTGTTCAATCGGACAGGAATAAAAGACAACTGTGGCGAAAATAATTTAGAATACGCCCCCTTTGCATCATGGTGTTATGTTGGAGATCTTCGATCTTGCCTATATGGCTCTTCTATGGCGTAAAAAATTGGATGTTGACGCTGTGTGTGTTTTAACACCCAAAATAAAAGTTAAGCGGAAATTTAAAAAGGTAATAAACAATGTCGAAAGCCCCTGCGCTAGAGCTCATTGATATACATAAGACATTTACGGATGTAGAGGTGCTCAAAGGCATTAGTCTGAAAGCTTATGATGGGGATGTTATATCCATTCTTGGTTCCAGTGGCTCAGGTAAAAGTACCTTTTTGCGCTGTATTAATCTGCTTGAGAACCCAACTAAAGGCGAAATTATCTTTAATGGTGAGTCATTAAAGTTGGCATCAAGTGGTCGTGATTTAGCAGCGGCCGATATGAAGCAGTTGACAAAAATGCGTCAACAGATTGGTTTTGTTTTTCAGAGCTTCAATTTATGGCCCCATATGACAGTGCTGCAGAATGTTATGGAAGGGCCAGCTCATGTCTTAAAGCGCCCGAAACAGGAAGTGATGGACTATGCTGAACACTTACTAAATAAAGTTGGGATTGCGGATAAAAAACACATGTATCCGAATCAACTGTCAGGTGGTCAGCAACAGCGGGTGGCTATTGCTCGTACCCTGGCCATGGATCCACAGGTCATTTTGTTTGATGAGCCTACTTCAGCCCTTGACCCTGAGTTAGTTGGGGAAGTATTGGGTGTCATGCGAAAACTGGCTGAAGAGGGCCGAACCATGCTTATCGTCACCCATGAAATGAGCTTCGCCAAAGAAGTTTCTAGTGAAGTGGTGTTCCTGCATAAAGGTGTGGTCGAGGAAAAAGGCACACCAGATAAGGTGTTTAACTCGCCAGATTCTGAACGCTGTAGAGCGTTCTTATCCAGTACTTATTAGTTTATCTGTCTCTTTGGGATGACTCTCTTAGCAGATATGAAGTAAGTACTTGCTATTAATTATTTTTTCGTTGTGAAAGGACGGTTGTAGGCGCGCTATTCATTGTGCGTACTGCAATCATTGTGCGTTTTAAAAGGGGAATATTATGACATTTAAAAAAATCGTATTGGGTTCTGCGCTAGTGACTGGCGCCTTGCTGTCTTCTGTTATGGTTCAAGCGCAAGAAACCATTCGCTTTGCCACAGAAGGGGCATTCGCTCCGTTTAATTATATGGATAACACTGGCAAACCAGTTGGTTTTGATGTCGATATCGCTCATGCGCTATGTAATGACCTGAAAGCGAAATGTGTAATCGTGACTCAGGATTGGGACGGTTTGATTCCTGGCCTTAAAGTCCATAAGTACGATGCCATCATTGCTTCCATGTCGATTACACCAGAGCGTGAGAAAGTCGTGGCTTTCACGAATAAATATTACTCTGGTGGTGTGCGTTTTATGGGGTTAGTTGGTAAGAACTTTGATCTTAAGAATCTATCGGGCAAAACCATCGGTGCACAGCGAGCGACTGTAGCGGCTCAGTACCTCGAAGATCATTACGGTAAAACCGCTAATATTAAGCTATACGACAACCAAGATAATGTGTATCTAGACCTTGAGTCCGGTCGTTTAGACATCGTATTGTCTGATGAATTGCCTACTTACAACTGGCTGAAAACATCAGGAAAAGGCGGTAAGTTTGAATTTAAAGGTAAAGCCTTCTTGAAAACCGATCAGATCGGCATTGCGGTTCGCAAAGGTGATACCAAGTTGAAAGATCAGCTTAATAAAGCGATTAAAGACATTCGCGAAAACGGTACTTACCAGAAAATCAATGCTAAGTACTTCCCGTTCTCTATCTACTAAGCGTTAGCTAACTAGATAGCGATGATAAAAAACCTTTGGTGGTTTTCACCAAAGGTTTTTAATTTTCTAGCTTATTCTGAGATGTTTATATGATTGATCTTCATGGATTCGGTGATCAGCTTTTACAAGGTGCATTGATAACCGTGGAGCTGGCAATGGCTTCTTTGGCTGTAGGCCTTGTTTTGGGCTTGTTAGGGGCAGCGGCCAAGCTGTCATCCATTGCGCCATTACGTTGGCTTGCAACCATTTACACCACCATTGTCCGTGGTATTCCAGAGTTACTCACCGTATTGATTATTTACTTTGGGGCAACCATTGTTTTGATGGCTATCGCTAGCCAGTTTGGTTACGACGACTATATTGAAGTTGGCCCCTTTGCGGCGGGTGTGACCGCTTTAGGTTTAACCTTTGGGGCTTATGCCACTGAAGTCTTTCGTGGTGCTCTGCAGTCGATTCCCAAAGGTCAGCACGAAGCTGCGACGGCGCTAGGTATGGGTGCGTTTAGAAAGTTCCAGCGAATTATCTTGCCGCAAGTATGGCGCGTTGCGTTACCTGGGTTGGGTAATTTGTTTTTGGTTTTGTTAAAGGATACGGCACTGGTATCGATTGTTGGCTTGGATGACATCATGCGGAAGGCCAATATTGCCGTGAGCAGTACTAAGCAGCCTTTTTTGTTTTACGCCACAGCAGCGGTCATGTATCTGCTACTGACCATTATTTCAATGGTGGTTGTTACATGGTTAGAAAAACGCGCGAGTCGCGGCATGAGAAGAGGATAAACGATGGATTTTTCTGTGGTAGTCGAGTATTTCCCTCGTTTATTGGAAGGTGCTTGGGTCAGTGTGCAGTTGGTTGCATTGTCTGTTGTGTTGGGGGCGCTGGTCGCCTTACCGATCGCGCTGGCACGTATTTCTCAAAATTGGTGGATTAAAGGGTTCCCTTACGCTTATATCTTCTTTTTTCGCGGTACACCGCTGTTGGTACAGATTTTTTTGGTCTACTACGGTGCTTCACAATTCGATGTGGTTCGTGAGAGTATTTTATGGCCAATACTTCGTGAGCCTTACTGGTGTGCCATTATCGCTTTTACCTTGAATACATCGGCGTATACCGCTGAAATCTTTCGTGGCGCAATTCAAGCGATTCCTGAAGGAGAAGTGGAAGCGTGTAAAGTGGTTGGGATGACAAAGGCTCAGATGTATCGTCGTGTCCTATTGCCGCGTGCATTTGGGATCGTTTTGCCTGCTTATGGTAATGAAATTATCTTAATGCTCAAAGGCAGTGCCTTAGCGAGTACCATTACGATACTGGATTTAACGGGGATGGCGAGAACCATTATTGCTCGAACTTATACGCCGATTGAGATATTTCTCGCTGCGGGGGGGATTTATTTGGTTATCAGTATGGTGATTATTGCCATCTTCCGTCAGGTAGAGAAACGTCAAAACCGTTACCTTGGAACGGTGTCGATTAAGGTGCCAGATAAAGGTTAACATACAACGGGGAGGATGTTTTAAAATATAAAAAGAGGCTTTATATGGCCTCTTTTTTAACGTCAACAGTCTACAAACAACGCCTAAATAAGGCGCTGTTGCGAAAGGATGCTACCAGCAAAAGTTTGTATTAAATGGCATCTGCGCCGGTTTCGCCCGTGCGGATTCGAATGACTTGCTCAAGCTCAGACACAAATATTTTACCATCCCCAATCTTACCGGAGTTGGCGCTGTTTTTAATGGCTTCAATGGCTTTGTCTAACTCACCGTCATCAACGGCCAATTCCAATTTCACCTTTGGTAGAAAGTCGACGACGTATTCTGCGCCACGGTATAGTTCTGTATGACCTCTTTGGCGGCCAAACCCTTTTACTTCTGTCACCGTTATACCGCTAATGCCAATCTCAGACAGGGCCTCACGTACTTCATCTAACTTGAAGGGTTTAATAATCGCTGTAATTAACTTCATTTTTCTCTCCATACAAAACGGGTTCTATACGCTAAAAGTAACACTCTCTTGTAAAAGTCGCCACTTGCACGTGAATTATGCGCTATATTAATTTTGCGGAGTTGGAATCAGAGGGGAGAGGTATGCATGAATTAGAGGGCGTTATGGCGTTTGAGAGGGGGATAGATGGCTTTATCAAGCACATTCGCTCTGTTCTTTATGAGCGAGCGAATGTGCGATTGTCCCAGCACGCGACACCGCAAAATCTCGCTACGCTTTTTTTGCAGCAGGGTAAGTGTCCATTGCAGTTGCGTTTTGTTGTTCTAGCGGTAGACCATGATCAGTCTTTAGGGCGTTTATCTTGGCTGGATCAAAATGGTTGTGATCATGTCTGCTGTTATGTGAATGAGTCGTTTCACTGTGTTGTACGTAAACGTAATGGTAAATGGAGTGAGCAAAAGCATAAGGTTGATGATCTGTGCGCGCGTCGCTTATTGGATCTGCTTGCCGCCTGATTGGACAAGGGTAAGTGGGTGGATCGAGGGGAAATTGAGTGAAAAGCAATAAGATAAAATAGCCATCGTGTTGCTCAATAGGATGGCTATTTTTTTATAGGTGGCGTTAACTTGTTAGAATGCCTAAGTTAGTCCAAATTATTCAGAGCATCCAAATCTTCAGACAGCGGCTCGTGATATTTTCTGCCTAATTCGTGGACCGCATCAATCAGATACTTAGGATGATCTGGGTGAACAAATTGATGGATACCATGGCCAAGGTTAAAGACATGGCCTGTGCCGTGACCATAGCCAGATAATACCAATTCCACTTCCCGTTCAATGACATCTTTATCGGCGTATAAAACGCAAGGGTCAATATTGCCTTGCAGCGCCACTTTGTCGCCCACTCGTGCACGGGCTTCGGCGATATCGGTTGTCCAGTCCAAGCCTAACGCATCGGGTCCGGTTGCCGCCATGTTTTCTAACCATTGTCCGCCATTTTTAGTGAACATGATCACTGGAATACGTCTGCCTTCGTGTTCACGAATCAAGCCGTCTAAGATCTGTTTCATGTAAAGCAAAGAAAACTGTTGGTACATCGGGCCACTTAGCGCGCCGCCCCAAGTATCAAAAATTTGTACTGCTTGTGCACCCGCTTTGATCTGGCCATTCAAATAAGCGGTCACGGATTGGGCAAGTTTGTCCAGCAAGCCATGCAGTACCTCTGGGTTTTGGTACATCATGCCTTTGATATGGCGAAAATCTTTGCTGGAGCCTCCTTCTACCATATAGGTTGCCAGTGTCCATGGGCTCCCAGAAAAGCCAATCAGCGGCACATGGCCATTTAAAGCGTGACGAATGGTGGAGACGGCTTTCATGACGTAATCTAGGTCATCCGCTGAAGTAACGGGAAGCGCTTCCATGTCCGCTTGAGAGCGAATGGTATGCTTGAATTTTGGGCCTTCACCTGTTTCAAAATATAGCCCTAACCCCATGGCATCAGGAATGGTTAAAATGTCTGAAAACAAAATCGCGGCGTCTAGATCATAGCGCTCCAAAGGCTGTAATGTCACTTCACAGGCAAAAGCGTCATTTTTGCATAGACTTAAAAAGTCGCCTGCTGTGGCCCTGCTTGCACGGTATTCTGGGAGATAGCGGCCAGCTTGGCGCATCATCCAGACGGGGGTGGTATCGACCGGCTGTTTGAGTAGGGCGCGTAAAAAGCGATCATTTTTAAGCTCAGGAAACATTCAGACTCTCCACTGGAAATTGTAAGTTGTATCATTTTACCTAAGTTGATTTAGAAAAGCAGATTCAATAAACCTAATTTATGCCAAATAGTCGGATAAAGACTAATTGCATTGATTTATCGCATGCATTAGTCGCCTACATAACGTCTCAAACTGTGGATTTGTACTCGCTGTAAAGCGTGTTGAATATCACCTGATTGATGTAAGTCTTTGAGTACGCTAGGAAACACGGCTTTGACTTGTTTTACCGTCATGCCAGGTTTTAGATGAGGGGAATAAAGGGCTTTTAGCAGAATGTAATCTAATGGACTGAGATAGGTATCGATACTGTGATCGTTAAAGACCGAGGGGAAAACCTCATCGGAATCGTTTGGTAGACCAAGTAGTTGAGTAATTTCTTCGACGACGCAGTCTAATAAGCGTGCTTTCTCGCGGGCATAATCCACGGGAATAATAATGATGCCGCTGGTGATTTCATGGCGTTGATTGATGCGAAAATTACCTAAGCAGACAGCTTCGTTAAGCGCTTTGCGTATTTTATCTGGATCACCAATGTATTGGCGGACTTTGTCTTCAATGTTTTTGTATCGAGTAAAAATGACAAGGATGCCCGCTCCCTTTGCTTGCTTGGTAAAATAGATGTGCATTCCTGAAATATAGGCAAGGTGGCGCATTTGAACCGTGAGTAGGTCAAGCTGTAGCTTTGCATCGCCAGTGTCGCTTTCAAAATAAACAGAAATCGGTTTTTCCCAACGCACCAATTTAGGGTGTTTGGTTTCCTTATATTCTCGCTCAAGGGCGATCTTGATAAAGCTCTGCGTTATGTAGGCGTCATTTTGCCAGCGTTCTTGAGCGACGGCGGGCAGGCCAAAAAAAGTTAAGAAAACACTCAAATAGGCATTTTTAATGAGTGTTTTTCCTAGGAAGGATTTATTCTGGATCACTCGACGATGGGGCGGTGAGTTGATTGGCATAATGATATAAAGCGTCCAATGAATCCGGTGTAAAGGGCAATTGCTTATGATTGTTCAATACCTCATCGACACTCATTTCGTGCACGGAAGCCACTTCTTTGGCTTGTAATACCAGCGGACCGTGAATACTTTCATCGTAGCAACAGCTGTAAATTTTCCCCCAAATTTTGAAGCCTGTGCCTTCCGTGTAAAAAATGCCATGGGAGGTAAGGTCAGCGTCAAAGCCCATTTCTTCTTTTAGTTCGCGATGAGCGGACTCGATATAGGATTCCCCTGTTTCGACCACTCCACCTGTTGCGACACCATAAAAACCGGGGCAAAAGGCCTTATTATCTGTGCGTTTTTGAATGAGTAAATTGCCCTTGGTATTAAAAACAAGGATATAGGTAACACGGTGGTAATCTTCACCAAATTTCATTAAACGGCGCGCAACTTCGCCAATAACCGTGTTGTTTTTATCAACAAGTGTAATGATTTCATCGGTGGCAGACATAAGGCTCTCAGGTAATAAAGTGAATTGGCTATTAAAAAGCACACCTGTTAAAGGGTATCGGCATTTGACGTGAAAGAAAAGCATTTGCAGGAAAAGTACTGGAATGAAACGGGATAATCATCTCAAGTTGGAAAAAGACGTGTCTTTTTGAGAGAAAGACTCAGTACAGATCTTGTAATGGTTGAGTCATGAATTAAGAAAGCCTTATCATAGCGATGTAAGCATTGTGCTTAGAAACCTTTAATCATTATGGGACATGATACTGTGCAGATTTCTGATAACGATATTTTAGCCCTGACGCTGTCTAATCCAACGCATCTCGATCCGTTTGAATTTACTTTTCCTGGAGGAGTTGGGTTTGTTGTGGATACAGGGATTTTTCGTTTTGAACCGATGTCTACTCGGTTATCTCATGATCCAGTGAGCTTAGTTTTGTCAGTAGGGATTCATGGCAATGAAACGGGGCCGATAGAGTTGGTAAATCAACTGGTAAAAGACATTTTGTTGGGTAATTTGTCTTTAGCAATACGTCTATTGGTGGTGATTGGTAATCCGGTGTCTGCTAATCAAGCTACCCGCTTTTGTGAAGTGAATTTAAACCGTTTGTTTAATGGTGCTTGGCAACCATATTTAACGAATGAAGGAGCCGGGCTTGGACTTAATGAAGCCCGCCGGGCAGAGCAACTAGAAAAGGCCGTGAGCGATTTTTATGGGCAAGACTCTCATGGCACATTACGATTACATTACGATCTACACACCGCCATCCGTGGCTCTAAATACGAAAAATTTGCAGTGCATCCCTTTCTAGAAGAGCCCGTCTATCAGCATGCTCAGTTTGGATTCTTAGTTGCCTCAGGGATTGAAGCGGTCCTTTTGTCGCACCAGCCAACCACCACCTTTTCTTATTATTCCTATGCCGCCCACCGTGCCAATAGCTTTACGATTGAGTTAGGTAAAGTGCATCCCTTTGGTGAAAATGACTTGTCGAGTTTTACACAAATACAAAAGGCGCTAATCATCCTGCTAGAAAACGCGACGTTAGCACAGGGGGATTTATCGTCGATTCAGGTCTTTGCCGTTCAAGACGCTTTGGTAAAAAATGCTGATGATTATCAGCTGACCATTGCAGAAGATGAGGAAAACTTCACTGATTTTGATGAAGGCTATGAGTTGGCGACTTCTTCAGCTGGTGGCTATCGTATTGCGAAAACAGGTGATGCCATTGTGTTTCCTAATGCCGGGGTGCCGATTGGCCAGAGAGCTGGCTTGGTTGTGCGTCCCATTGCTATTAATTCTTTAGCGTTTGAATTAACCTCCTAATACTATTTTTGTCATTTTGATGGAATAGGTTATAGCACAGGGATGTGACTTGAAAATCACCATTCTTTACTATATTGTTACGTTATAACGTAATTTATATCTAGTAGGACTGAGGTAAGTGATGAATAAGCTATTGATGGCGCTTAGTGTATCGATGTTATCGCCTATGGTGTTGGCGAAACCAACGGTCGTGACCAGTATTAAGCCTGTGTCCATGGTGGTGGCAGCCATTGCAGGGGATCGTGCGAATATTGAACAAATTGTCTCTAGTACCGCCTCCCCCCATGATTTTGCCATGCGCCCCTCTGATTTACGTAAAATAGGTCAAGCGGATGTGGTGGTTTGGGTCGGTGAGTCTCTAGAACGTTTTCTGGAAAAACCGTTGGAAAATGTAGGTAAAGAAAAATCTTCCATTGAATGGTTAACCTTGAATGGTATGACGCTTGAGAACTTTGCCAAAGACCATGATCATGGTGACGAAGAAGATCATGAACATATGGAAGAGGTTGATCACCATGAGGACGATCATCATGATGAAGACCACGGGGAGCACCACCACGATGAAGGCCATCATCATGAAGGGGTGAATCCTCATGTCTGGATGTCGCCCAATAATGCCAAAGTGTTAGCAGAAGCTGTGACAAAACGTTTGTCTAAGTTGGATGCCACTAATGCCAGTTACTATCAGGCTAATTTACAGGCCTTTGAAACCAAGCTAGCGGCGACGGATGCGCAAATTAAAAAAGCCATGCAAGCCGTTCATGGCGTGCCTTACATCGTTTTCCACGATGGCTATGGGTATTTTGAACATCATTATGGATTGAATCATGCCGGCGCCATTACGGTTAGCCCTGAACGTCAGCCTAGCGCGAAAAAAGTGGCGGAGTTGCGTGAAGAAATCACCGAGCATAAGGTGAAATGTGTGTTCAGTGAGCCACAATTTAGCCCCGCTATTGTGAAGACCTTGCTAAGTGGTACTAAGGTTAATACGGCAGTGTTGGATCCGCTGGGTTCAGATATTAAATTAAGCCCAAATGCCTATTTTGATTTCTTAAAATCGCTGAGTCATCAGTTTTCAAGTTGCCTTAAATAAAAGGTGCTTGGGGGGTGATGAATAGACGAATTTCTTGATATCGCTCTAGGCGTCTTGGCCTGCTGTCGCCGTGCTTGGGGAAAAGTGTCTGCGATGGTAGGCGACTCACTCTGACCTCTGTATAATCAATGCACTTAATTATTCAGAGAAGTCATATGAGCAATACGTCCTCTATTAAGAGTATTCACTCTGACGCTCTCATCGAGAGTGCTCGACACACTTTATCGACTCAAGCTCAATCCTTGCAAAACCTTGCCAATCAAGTGACCGAGGAGTTTGCCAAAGCCGTTCGCATGATTCTTGCGAGCGAAGGGCGCGCCATCATTTGTGGTATGGGAAAATCCGGTCACATTGGTAAAAAAATTGCGGCCACTCTGGCTTCTACCGGAACCCCAAGTTTTTTTCTTCATCCTAGTGAAGCGTTTCATGGTGATTTAGGGATGATTCAGCCGCAAGACGTCTTACTCTTGATTAGTTTTTCAGGGGAGACTGAGGAACTGATACGCTTGCTGCCTTCCCTAAAAGACTTTGGTAACCCATGTATTGCGATGGTGGGTAATCTCGACTCAACGTTGGCAAAACATTGTGACTGTGTACTGGATATTTCCGTAGACAGAGAAACCTGCCCTAATAATCTTGCCCCTACTACGTCGACGACCATGACCACCGCTATGGGGGATGCATTGGCGGTGGCTTTGATGGAATGTCGCAACTTCCAGCCGCAAGATTTTGCACGTTTTCATCCAGGCGGCAGCTTAGGCCGTAAATTACTGACTCGTGTAAAAGACTTAATGCACAAGGATAATTTGCCGGTTTGTGCGCCAGAGACCACGTTAAAAGAAGCCATCCCGGTGATGACTCATGGTCGTATGGGGGTGGTGGTTATTCAAGACAAAGGCCATTTACTCGGTATCTTCACCGATGGGGATTTACGTCGTGCTATGCTCAAAGAAAGTGAAGGGATGATACATAAGCCGATGTCTGAATTGATGACTGCAAAACCGAAAACCATTAATGAGAACGTTATGATTGTCCAAGCAGAAGAACAAATGCTGCGTGACAAAATCACCTTGCTGGTGGTTGTCAATGATCAGGGCAATTTGACGGGGTTGCTGGAAATCTACGACCGATAAGCCTTGTGGCTGTTGATGAATGTTTGGTGTTTGCAGCGGTTTTATGTGAACGTCCATATTGAATTTATAGGAAAATGACTATGTCTCACGGTAACAAGATCGTTAAAATCGGCGACAAAATTGAAGTCGCAAACCATCTTCCTTTTGTATTGTTCAGTGGTATGAATGTACTGGAATCTCGTGATATGGCCATGCGTGTTGCGGAAGAGCATGTCAAGGTGACGGAGGCCTTGGGCATTCCTTATGTGTTCAAGGGCTCGTTTGATAAGGCAAACCGTTCTTCCATCAATTCCTTCCGTGGCCCAGGTATGGAAGAAGGGTTAAAAATTCTGCAAGAAATCAAAGAAACCTTTGGTGTGCCTGTGATTACCGATGTGCATGAGACCTTCCAGTGCGCACCTGTCGCGGAAGTAGCAGATGTCATTCAACTGCCCGCTTTCTTATCTCGTCAAACAGATCTTGTGGTTGCCATGGCGCAAACAGGCGCGGTGATTAATATCAAGAAAGCGCAATTTCTGGCGCCTCATGAAATGAAGCACATTCTGAAAAAATGTGAAGAGGCGGGCAACAGTCATTTAATGTTGTGCGAACGCGGTACTATGATGGGTTACAACAACCTAGTTGTGGATATGTTGGGCTTTGGGGAGATGAAAAAATTCGAATACCCTGTGATGTTCGATGTGACCCATGCTTTGCAGCGCCCTGGTGGTCGTGAAGACTCTGCTGATGGGCGCCGTGCTCAAGTAACCGAGCTGGCCCGTGCGGGGATGTCGCTTGGTCTTTCAAGCTTATTTCTAGAAACTCACCCTACGCCAGATCAGGCAAAATGCGACGGCCCTTGCGCTTTGCCATTAGGTAAATTGGCTCCCTTCTTAAAACAAATGAAGCAGCTTGATGAGCTGGTGAAAACCTTTGAAACGTTGGATACGAGCGCTTAATCATGGATGAGAACTTTCTCGCAGGTTATCCATCGTTGCAGGACGCCAAGTCCCTTGTGAGTATGCTGCAAGGGCTGAAGTTGGTTGTGTTTGATGTGGACGGGGTCCTAACCGATGGCGGCTTATGGTACGCAGACGCTGGAGAGCAGGTAAAGCGCTTTAATGTCAAAGATGGCGTGGCCATGAAGCTGTTGCCTAAGTGGGGTATCTATGTGGCGGTGATTACCGCGAAAGATTCAGCTCCCCTACGTAAGCGGATGAGCGACCTTGGTGTGACGCACTTTTACCCCGGTTGTCATAATAAGGCGGAGGCGTTTGATGAGATTGCCTCAGCTCTTGGTGTGTTACCGGAGCAAGCGGCTTATGTGGGGGATGATGTGATCGATCTGCAAGTCATGCCCAACGTGGGAGTAGCGTTTTGTCCGGCGGATGCGCATGTGCTTGTTCAGCGCTATAGCCACTTTGTACTGACAAAAGCGGCTGGTCAAGGTGTAGCGCGAGAAGTAGCAGACGTGATTTTGGCTACGCGAATGTCGTTAGAAAGTGCCTATGAATGGGCGCAACAACCGGAGTTTGAGAAAAAATGAGTCACGTTGAGTTACCTGAATTCCACATTGTTATTCCTGCCCGTTACGCGTCTCAGCGGTTTCCTAAGAAGTTAATGGCGGATTTAGGGGGTA
Organism: Marinomonas spartinae; assembly: GCF_016461715.1. Classification (GTDB taxonomy): domain Bacteria; phylum Pseudomonadota; class Gammaproteobacteria; order Pseudomonadales; family Marinomonadaceae; genus Marinomonas; species Marinomonas spartinae_A. The sequence continues at coordinate 66,704 of NZ_JAEMUI010000021.1, forward strand.
AGCCCGTTTTGCAATGGGGATATGAACTGGCTCTTAAGGCTGGCGCAAAAACCGTCACCATCGCCACCGATCATGAGGTGATTTATCAAGCGGCTCAGTCCTTTGGCGCGCCTGTTGTGATGACGCGGGATGACCATGAAAATGGTACCGAACGTCTTGCGGAAGTGGCGGAAAAAATGGGCTGGCAGCAAGATGAAATCATCGTAAATGTGCAAGGGGATGAGCCCCTATTACCCGTTGGGCTGATTCATTCGACTGTTGCTGCGTTAGCACAAGACACAGCGTCTGAAATGGCCACCATCGCGTGTAAAATTCATGATGCGGAAGACTTCTTCAACCCCAATGTGGTAAAGGTTGTGTGTGATGAGCAAGGCCGAGCCTTGTATTTTAGCCGCGCGCCCATGCCATGGGATCGTAATGGTTTTATGGATAACGCTACTAATGAAAGTTCGTTAGCGGAAGACTTTCCTGCTATGCGTCATATTGGCTTGTATGTGTATCGTGCCAGCTTATTGGCAAAGTACGCTACCTTACCTATGTCGCCTTTGGAAAAATGGGAAAAGCTTGAACAACTGCGTTTTCTTCATCAAGGGATCAAGGTACAAGTGGCACAAGCGTCTGGCTTACCGCCCCATGGTGTGGATACGCAAGATGATCTTAATGCGTTGCGTAAGCATATTGCCTCCTCTAAGTGACTTTCTCTTATATTCGTACTTTCTAAAAGGTCTCCCTCTAGAAAGTAACGAACTCGTTCTCTCTATTTTATTGACACCTTGAAAGCTATCTATGCATTAGATGGCTTTTTTTATTTTCTTACTAAAGTCATCCCTGTTTTGTGTCGATGACTAATAAATACGTATTATTTACAAATTTAATAGAAAACCAGCTAATAACTCTTATATTGTCAATAAATTGTATATATTTAGAGTGGGATAGGCTGTTTTTTGCTTGTTGTCATGTCTGTTTGAATTTAGTCTGAGAAGAGTTGGTCTATGAAAATTTACATCAGTATGTTTGGGGCCTTGTTTAGCTCGCTAACATTAGCGGCTATGCCTGTCTATTTACCTGTAGGGTCGAGTTATACTTTGAGCGGGGTGATCAACCCTCGTGCGTTGTCGACGTCGTTATCAAATCCTGCTGCGCCTTATCTGATGGGCAGTGTGTCCTCTGGGCAAAATGTGCGTTTGGGATTGCTTGGTCCGGTTGGTCTCTCCTACGAGCTGGGGAAAGTCGGGAATTTGACGGATAAAGTCGACGACTTAGAGAGCCTGTTAAATCGCACGGACTATCAATCACAAGCTGAGGTTGATGCAGCAATAGCCAAAGCAAACTCTATTGTCAGTGACGTGGCAAATACAACCTACATAAAAGTAGCGGGCAGTAGCCAAATCCCTTTTATGCCCTTTATTTATAAAACCAATACCCGTGGTGCGTTTATAGTCGATGCCAGCGCCTCCTTTTTGGGCAGGGCAAATGTGTTAGCCGATGATATTGTTGCTGAACAAACGGGCTCTACTTACAAGGTCAAATCAGACACTTCGTTTTATGTCAAAAAAGCAACGGATTTAAGACTGGGTTTGGGTTACAGCCAGAGTGTACTGAGAACGAATTACGGTGAATTGATTGGTGGTGTAAAAGCCAATCTACACAGAATTTCTTTAGGTCGCTCATTAGTTGTTTTAACTGATGAAAATGACGATGCCAGTAAAGTATTTACCGATTCTCTGTTTAGTGATCAACATGCGAGTTCCAATGTGGGGATTGATGTTGGTGCTATCTGGGTGAGTGACCATTATCAGTTGGGGGCGACTATTGCTAATATTAATCAACCAAAATTTGATTATGCTGATCTTGGAGACTGCGCCAATTTATCTGGTTCGGCATTAACGAGTTGTAATGCTGCTGTGTTGTTTGCAGGAAAGGGTAAGTTGGATTTGTCTGAAACCTATCAAATGAAGACACAAAGTACTATTGATGGTGCCATCACCTCACGAAATCGCCAGTGGATACTGGCAGGATCATACGATTTAAACAGTGTGAAAGATCCTGTTGGCGATAAGTATCGCTGGGCGGTCGCGTCTTTATCTTTCTTTAGCGATAACCTGATCGCACCAGGTTTTCGAGTGGGTTATCGAGAGAACCTCGCGGGTAGTCAATTAAAATACGTGACAGGGGGCCTGACCTTTTTTCGCCGTTTAAATTTAGATGTTGCTGTTTCAACGGGGACAACCGAATATAATGGGCACTCCATACCACGAAGTGCCTATTTTTCTATTGGTTACGATATGGCGTTTTAATCTGTCTGTGTCTGGTTAGTAATGCTAATTAATTGAGTGGGAGTCATGATGGCGTCGAGTGGAATATCCCAGCTTTCCATTGGCAAGCTCGCCACTTGCTGACAATCATGAGCGAGGCCTATTAACACGGGCTTCGCTTGTTTTGACTTATTGGCGAATGTGCGATCGTAAAACCCACCGCCCATACCCAGTCGACCTCCTTGGTCATCAAAGCCAACCAAAGGTAAAAACACTAAATCCATTTCAAAGCCAGATTTTGGAGAAACGTCAACAGGCTCTTTAATGCCAAAACGGTTTTCACGCCACAGGGTATCATCATCTATATGTTGCTGGGTATAGTGAGCGAAATCCAGAGATTGCTCTTTGACAACGGGCAAGTAAATGTTATGACCGAGTGACCACAGATGTTCGCATAATAAATGGGGGGAAATTTCACCATCATTGGTCAAGTACAAAGCAATGCGTTTGTCACCGCTGATGTTAAGAACAGAAGAAAGCGCCTGATAAGCATCCACTAGAGCCTCGGCGGCCAGTGACTGATCAGTTGCGCTTAAATGTCTTCGTGCTTGACGAAGTTGACGACGTAACGTTTGTCTAAAATCTACTGCTGAAGGCATAAAAGAGTTTCCCAAGTTGCCGTTTCGACTATTGGCCTTGAACCCAGTGGTTCAAGGTGGATGGATCTGAGGCTCTTTAGGCTTTCCGACGCACGGACATGCTCACCGAACCCACAGTCTCCGTCCGGGGTATTACTCATAGGCTCAAGGGCGTTAAGCCGCCTCGAACAACCCAGGAAACAAGTGCAGTATAGAGTAAGCGATGAGGAAAATCATCCCATGCTCACACTTGTTGCCTCGGCTGTATGAGGAAAATTCGTGTTCTCGCTCTTGCATGAAGCAAAGTTGATTAAAGAGTAAGCCGCTTTAACCTACTTTCGTTTGATGCGTGAGCGCAGCATCAAGCTGTGATGTCAGTTCTCGCAGCTGCTGCTCATTAGAGCGTGCGTATTTTCGGCCCGAAAGCATGTCGTGAGTAATATTCAATGCAGCAAGCACCGCAATTTTTTCAAGGCCAATGATTTTTCCGCTGGCTTTGATTTCGCGCATTTGCATATTGAGATACTCAGCGGCTTCTTTCAGATCCGCTTCGTGTCCTTTTGGGCAATTTATTTTGTAAGTTTGCCCAAGTATATTGACTGAAACCGTTGGTTTATCCATATTGACTCCATTTGATAGCAAGGCCCACCATAAAATGGTCTGTTTTTCCATCATTGGGTAGCGAATGGCATTTTATGCTGCGGTTAAATTCGTTACAATTGCGAATCACATTTATCCACTCTGTTTATAGCAAATTGACGCAAATATGGAAATCAACCCAATACTTTCTAAGATAAAAGACCTTTCTGCACGTACTTTAACCCTTCGGGGGTATCTTTGACTACGAGTCAAAGAAAGAACGACTAGAAGAAGTAAACCGCGAACTGGAAGATCCAAATGTTTGGAACGATCCAGATTATGCCCAAAAGCTCGGTAAAGAGCGTGCTGCCCTTGAAGTCGTGGTGGAAACCATTGATAACATGGAAAGTGGCATCGCCGATTCCAAAGAACTTCTGGATCTCGCCGTGGAAGAAGACGACAGCGAGTCTGTTGACGCGGTGCAATCAGAACTGGCTGAGTTAGAAACTTTACTGGCTAAGTTGGAATTTCGCCGCATGTTCTCCAAAGAAATGGATGAAAGCAGTGCCTTTTTGGACATTCAAGCTGGTTCTGGCGGTACAGAGGCCCAAGATTGGGCAAATATGCTGTTGCGTATGTACCTTCGCTGGGGCGAAGATAAAGGCTTCAAAGTCGAGTTAATGGAGGTCTCCGCTGGCGATGTGGCGGGTATTAAATCCGCGACAATTCGTTTTGAAGGCGAATACGCCTTTGGCTGGTTGCGAACAGAAACGGGGGTGCATCGTCTGGTGCGTAAATCACCGTTTGACTCGGGTAACCGTCGCCATACGTCGTTTGCGTCTGTGTTCGTCTCTCCTGAAATTGACGATAACGTAGATATCGATATCAATCCAGCCGACTTGCGTACCGATACCTACCGTTCATCCGGTGCGGGTGGACAGCACGTTAACACCACTGATTCTGCGGTGCGTATTACCCACGTGCCAACGGGGATTGTTGTACAGTGTCAAAACCAACGTTCGCAGCACGCTAACCGTGACTTCGCGATGAAACAATTGCGCGCGAAGTTGTACGAGTTGGAAATGATGAAGCGAAGCGAAGCGGCGCAAGCACTAGAAGACAGTAAGTCTGATATCGGCTGGGGCAGTCAGATTCGTTCTTATGTACTGGATGCGTCACGTATTAAGGATTTGCGTACCGGGGTGGAAACCTCTAATACAGGTGCCGTTCTAGATGGCAATCTAGATCAATTTATCGTTGCAAGCTTAAAACAAGGCCTATAAAGCGCCCAGTACTTATTTTTAAACATTTATAAAGAGCAATATCAAACCATGGCTAACGAAAAGACAACAGAATCTACCGCATCAACTGATGACAACCGTTTAGTAGCGGAGCGTCGTGCCAAGTTGGCGGCTATCCGTGAACAGCGTAATGCTTTCCCTAACTCTTTCCGTCGCGATGCTTACGCAGCTGACCTTCAGGCAGAGTTTGGCGAGTTTGAAAAAGCAGATCTAGAAGAAAAGGATCATAAGGTTAGCATCGCGGGTCGTATCGTTCGTAACCGTGGTGCCTTTATGTTGCTGCAAGACATGACAGGTCAAATCCAAGCTTATGTGAATCGTAAGGCGCTCAGTCCAGAGCTTTTAGCAGAGCAAAAAACGTGGGATTTGGGTGACATCATTGGTGTGTCTGGCCCAGTGCACAAATCTGGTAAAGGTGATTTGTATATCGATATGCAAGAAGCACAATTACTCACCAAATCCCTACGACCATTACCAGATAAGCATCATGGCTTGTCTGATATGGAAATGCGCTACCGTCAGCGTTATGTGGATTTGATTGTTAACGAAGAGTCCCGTGAGACTTTCCAAGTGCGTTCAAAAATCATTTCTACCATTCGTCGCTTCTTGGAAGATCGTCGTTTTATGGAAGTGGAAACGCCCATGTTGCAAACCATTCCTGGTGGAGCAACGGCTCGTCCATTTATTACCCATCATAACGCGATGGACATGAGCATGTACTTGCGTATTGCTCCAGAGCTTTACTTAAAGCGTTTGGTTGTGGGTGGCTTTGAACGTGTGTTTGAGATCAACCGTAACTTCCGTAACGAAGGAACGTCGACTCGTCATAACCCAGAATTCACTATGATCGAATTCTATCAAGCGTACGCTGACTACAAAGATCTTATGGATCTGACGGAAGACATGCTGCGCACCGTGGCAGAGAAGGTCTTGGGTACAACAAAAGTTACCTACCAGGGGGCTGAGTACGACTTTGGTGCCCCATTTGTTCGTATGACCATGCTTGAGTCTATTCTTCACTACAACCCAGAACTAACCGCTGCGGATCTGGAAACCGTTGAAAAAGCGACAGAAGTGGCGAAGAAACTGAAAATCGATGTGAAACCTATTTGGGGCTTAGGCAAACTTTGGACAGAAATCTTTGAAGAAACTGCTGAACACAAATTGGATCAACCGACTTTCATCACGGAATACCCAGCGGAAGTCTCTCCACTGGCGCGTCGTAACGATGATAACGAGTTTATTACTGACCGTTTTGAATTCTTCGTTGGTGGTCGTGAAATCGCCAACGGCTTCTCGGAGCTGAATGACGCTGAAGATCAGGCAGAACGCTTTAAGCGTCAGGTTGCGGAAAAAGACGCCGGTGATGACGAAGCTATGCATTACGATGCGGACTACATCAACGCACTAGAATACGGTTTACCACCCACCGCTGGTGAAGGGATTGGCATCGACCGTTTAGTCATGTTGTTTACGGATGCGGCTTCTATCCGTGATGTGTTGTTGTTCCCACATATGAAGCCTCAGGACTAATCCGAGGTTATATATCTAAACAGCCACAAAGAAAGTTTGAATAGCCAGCGATAGCAGCTTGTGTTACTGGCTATTTTTTATATTATACTCGGGACACTTTCCTCAGAGGTTTTTGCATAAATTAAGGTTAGTTTCACTAAGGGTTTTTATATTTAACAAAACAGGGAGTTGATATGGTTACTTTGGAAGAAATTATTATTGGTCGAGGTGAGTTGGAAAAAATATATCGTTCTGATGTATCGCTTACTCTTTGGAGAGCGGTCAATAAATCAGAGCTTCAAGTAGGAAATCCTCTTTACCCTGACTTAAAAGAAAAAATCTTACCAAACGGACGTATTCGGTTAGCTGATGTATCAACATATATGAAAGACGGTATAGAGTATGTTAAGTCTGAAGAGAGTAGAGGGACATCTCTTTCTGACAAAAATGGCCTTTTTGGACATAAAAACTGGGATTATGTCGTCATTCCTGCAGGTACAGTTGTTCCTCATGAACTTATTATCACAAAAGATCATTATATTTCCAAAAAGAAGAGTTGGCATTATTCAATATCCCCTAACTTTGATATGACTGTATCTAGTTTTCTGTCTGCTCTAGATCAGCTAGCAATCAATGCGAAGATAAAAATAAAGGTACAGAGCAATGTTAGACGCTGATATTAGAAGTATATTTGTCTGTATTCAGGCTTTAGAAGACGCTATTCGGTATTATGATTTGCTTGCTCAATCGGATACGACAGATAGTGATGACTATGAAGAATGCAAATATATGTATGAAGTCGAACTAAGTCGACTTTGTGAAATATACTCCAAAGAAGAGGAGCGAGGGAATGTCCCTGTTCCCTTAAAAAAACTCTTAAAGAATTCTTAGAGGTTAGAAGATGTCAGAGCCCTTTAACTGATAACAAGATTTGCCTTATCTAGTATCTACTTTTAAAGGGCTCTGACCCCTTTATAAGAAGAAGTGGAGAGTTATTGATATGAGTCGTTTTTGGACAGATAAAATTGCGTCTCTTGACCCTTACGTGCCAGGCGAACAACCGCAAGACAAAAAGTACATCAAGCTAAACACCAACGAGAGCCCATACTCGCCTTCGCCAAAAGCCTTAGATGCCATGGCTATAGAAGTCAGTGAGCGTTTACGTCTTTACCCAGACCCAAATTGCATGACATTGAAAAATGCCTTAGCAAAAAACTACCAACTTGATACCAATCAAGTGTTTGTTGGGAACGGTTCGGATGAGGTCTTGGCCTTGGCCTTTATGGGTTACTTTGCAGACGGTAAACCTTTGGCGTTTGCGGATATTACCTACAGCTTTTACAAAGTATACGCGGGCTTATACGGCATCGAACCAAAACTGATTCCCCTAAGCGAAACATTTGATATTGTCCCAGCGGATTACGACAATCTAGATGTGTCTGGTGTGGTGGTCACCAACCCCAATGCACCAACGGGTAAAGCTCTGCCGCTATCGGATATTGAATATATTCTAAAAGCCAATCCAGACGTGGTGGTACTAGTGGATGAGGCCTATGTGGACTTCGGTGCACAAAGCGCGACCACCTTAATTAACCAATATCCTAATCTGTTAGTCGTGCAAACCTTGTCGAAATCTCGTGCTTTGGCGGGTATTCGAGTGGGTTATGCACTGGGCCATCCAGACTTGATCGAAGGGCTAGAACGTTTGAAGAACTCCTTCAACTCCTATCCCATTGATCGTATTGCCTTGGCTGGTGCCACCGCCTCGGTGGAAGACGAAGCCTATATGCAAGAGATTTGCGCGAAAACCATCACGACCCGAGAGCAATCGGTAAAAGACCTAGAAGCCCTTGGCTTTGAAATCGTGCCATCGTCTACCAACTTTGTGTTTGCCACTCACCCAAACAAAGACGCAGAAGAGATTTACCTGTCATTAAAAGAGCAGGGGATTTTGGTGCGTTATTTTGGTAAGAAGCCAAGAATTGGTAACCACTTGAGGATTACCATTGGCACTGACGCAGAAATGGCAGCGCTGACCGCCGTTTTAGAAAAGCTGTTAAAATAAGTTTTTGAGTTTTGCAAAGGCCACATATTGTGGCCTTTTTAATTGGATAGCCTAGTGTAGATATCCTGCCTTTTTATAAAAAATTTGGATTCGAGGAAGTTGGCAGGGAAAAAGCTGAGCTATCTAGTGGTTCACCATTTGACGTTGTAGACATGAAGTGGTTCATATCTTAAAGGGCATGCAGGGACTGATCAAAATAAAATGATTATTTATCTGCCTCCAAACTCTCTGAGAAGACGAAGTAACGACTATGTTAAGGCTATTTTGACAGCTACTTCCAACGACTCACCCCGAGGGCATGTCCGTAGTGGCCTCTTAAATTCTTCGCTAAATCGCTATTGCATTGCACCTTTTCACCTAGCTATTACTAATTATTACTCATCATTACTCATTAGTCTCGTAAATGTAGCCTACTATTAGATAGGTCTATAAATATTATAAGACCCGTCAATAGAGGAAAATATATGAGCAAGTATTACCGTCTAGCCCTAGGTATTAACATTGTATCTATAGCTGTTGCCTTACTATTTGCGATAGAAAACACAAACCTGCTGATTGTGGTTGTACCAATGGTGGGCTTGTTAGGATGTTTGATAAAAATGGAGCGTTTGGCAAAAGAGAGATTCAACTTTTATGTACAAATTCTCGATACGATACCAAATCCACTCTCAGTCACTGATCTGGATATGAAGTGGACGTTTGTCAATCGAGCGGCTACCGATCCTCTGGGTGTCAAACGTGAGGACGTACTCGGACAACACTGTTCAAATTGGGGAGCAAACATCTGTAATACGGAAGACTGTGGAGTGAACTGTTTAAGAAAAGACAAGCCGGTCACTTCCTTTCACCAGTGGGGGAAAGATTTTCGCGTCGACACTTTTTACATCAATGGTTTAGATGGTAACAAGATAGGTCATGTTGAATATGTACAGGAAATATCAGAAAAGGTTGCGCTAAAAGCCGTTTACAAAGATGTGGATGCCATCAGTGAAAACCTCACAGCAGGAGCAAAAGACCTTAATGTTGCCAGCCGTGCTTTGACCGTCGGGTCGACTCAGCAAGCGGCGTCAATTACTCAAATCGGCAGTTCGCTCAATGAGATTCTTAGTCAGGCCAATGACAATGCCGAGCGTGCCTCAAAGGCCAGCGCCATTTCGTCTGAAGCGCAGCGGGCTGCGACCACGGCCTCCGATGAAATAAGAGAACTTGAGCAAGCGATGCTGGAAATTAATCGCTCAAGCGAAGCCATTAGTGACATTATTAATGTCATTGATGATATTGCCTCTCAGACGAATTTACTGGCACTTAATGCTTCCATTGAAGCGGCTCGAGCTGGTGAAATGGGGCGTGGTTTTGCGGTGGTAGCGGATGAGGTAAGAAAACTTGCTGAGCGTAGTACAACCGCGGCTAGCGAGTCGGCGCAGTATATTCAGTCATCAGTAGAAAATGTCGAAAAGGGTAATGCCATATCACAAAAATGTGTGAGTGCATTGAGTGAGATTGTTAAGCACGTGTCAACTATCTCCAACACCATCGAAGAAATAGATAAGGCATCGCAAAGTCAGGCGATGGGATTGAGCCAGGTCAATCAGGGGATGTCAGAAATTGATGATGTGATTCACTCGACGGCCGCGTCTGCGGAAGAGACTTCCCTCTCTGCCACTGAACTGAGTGAGCTTTCATTGCAGCTCCAGGCCCAGCTCGAAAACATGAGAAAAATTGACGGATTAATTGATGCTGCTGCCAAGAAAGACGCTAACCTTATTGAGGTTAAAAATGTGTCATAACATAGAGCAAAACCTAAAATGTGCTGAGTCTTGACCAAGACGAAAATGAAAAAAACGATAGTTGCTATTGCGGATCATTAAGCAAAAGGTTCAATATACCTAGGTAGTATATTGAACTTTCGGCACACAGATAGCCTTTACGGCGCTTCTCTGTAAAGGCTATCTGTGTGCTTGGTGTTAAATGTCAGTTCTTTCAACCGAGTGGCAAGGCATACCAAGTGTTTAAGCGGTTTCATCCCTAGCATATGATCCGCTTTTTAGTATCAATAGGTAAGAATATCGGCAGAAGTAACAATCTTCGTCATTGATCGTGAAACTAGCGGTAAGGAAAGCCTAGTAAAGCAAAAGGTCGAGCCTATTAGGCTTTTACAGACAAATCAACTAGATAATGCATAAAACTGGTGTGGATACAAGGCTCGTTCCTCTCCAATGCCACAAGCTGTAGGCAGCCTTAAACCGGAGTAATAATGGAAAACTCAAGCATTCCTTTTCAAACGATAGACTGGAAAAACGTTCCTCGAACAGAGCATAAGGGAGAAACTGGAATTGCGTATTGGCAAACTATGCAATTCGACGGTTTACGCGTCAGATACGTAGAATATTCAAAAAATTATAAAGCAGACCATTGGTGTGAAAAAGGTCACATAGTGTACTGTCTTGAAGGTGAAGTGGTAAATGAGCTTCAAGATGGAAGCCGATCAACTTTACGTAAAGGCATGTCGTATATTGTGTCAGATGATTTAAGCTCCCATCGTTCGGTAACAGAGAATGGTGTTCACTTGTTGATCATTGATGGCGACTTTTTAAAGTCAAATGCCTAATAAATTAATTTACAAAGACAAAATACGGAATGGCTATGAGAGAGAAGTACTTAGTCGATACCATTTCTAATATTCCAGAAATGATGGAATTGTTAACAATACTAAATGAAATCAAGCTGCCAAATCATTATTTAGCAGGAGGCTCGGTAACGCAAGCCGTCTGGAATCGAAAGTTGGGGAATGATCCACTTTATAAAGTGAAAGACCTTGATGTGGTTTACTTTGATCAAAAAATGTCGAGATCTGAGAAGGAGTATGAAGCGGAAATCGACTCTCGAAAAACTCACTTGATGCCTGTTGATGTAAAAAACCAAGCTAACGTCCATCAATGGTATGGTGCAAAGTTTGGAAATAACATAGAGCCACTGAAAGAGTCGGAAGATGGAATACGCATGTGGCTTCCTTGTTTTGCCGTTGGTATTCGTTTAGTCGATGATGTTTTGGATGTCTTTGCTCCCTTTGGTTTAGAAGACCAAGCCAACATGACAATTCGACCAAATAAAACGGCGATGAGTAAAGAAAACTACGACACAATGAATCGTAGCTTTAAGCAGAGGTGGCCGAACCTTGAGATCAAGGAATGGTAACCGTTAATAAAAAAGGTGAAGTCAGTAAACTGCCTGGTCTGGTTTATCAGATTATGGACATCAACTTTCACAAGGCCAGCCACTGCAAAGGTAGCGGTGCAGTGACGTCTTCATTCCAAACCGCACATTCTGAAAAGTTTATTAGGTTTGTTTTTGGCTTAACGTTTTTATGGTTGTTGTGATAGGTTTACACTAGACTCTGTCGATCTTGGCGGTTGTTTTTAGTCACATATACCGCTGTTATTTAGTCATACAACCACAATAATTTTAAACGAGACACACTATGAAACTCGAATCTATTGCACTTCATGAAGGCTATAAGTCTGAAGCAACCACCAAAGCGGCCGCTGTTCCTATTTATCAAACCACATCGTATACCTTTGATGATACTCAGCACGGTGCTGATCTGTTTAATTTAGCCGTACAAGGTAATATTTACACCCGCATTATGAACCCAACTACTGATGTGTTGGAAAAACGGGGTGGCTGCGATGGAAGGTGGTATTGCGGCGCTGGCGGTGGCATCTGGCATGGCGGCTATTACCTATGCGATTCAGTGTATTACGCAAGTGGGTGACAATATTGTCAGTACCAGCCAGTTGTATGGCGGTTCGTATAATTTGTTTGCGCACTCACTGCCGCGCCAAGGTGTGGACGTGCGTATGGTGTCGCATGATGATTTTGAGGGGTTTGAAAACGCGATTGACGAAAATACCAAAGCGTTATTTTGCGAATCTATTGGTAATCCAGCCGGTAATATTGTTGATATTGCGCGTCTGGCGGAGATAGCGCACAAGCACGGTGTTCCTTTGATTGTGGATAATACGGTCGCTACGCCTTATTTGTGTCGCCCGTTTGAGCTGGGGGCCGATATTGTTGTGCATTCGCTCACTAAATATATCGGCGGCCACGGTACAACAATTGGCGGTATCATTGTCGATTCTGGCAAGTTTGATTGGGTTGCCAACAAAAAACGCTTTCCGATTCTTAACGAACCAGACCCTTCCTACCACGGCGTAGTTTACACGGAAGCCTTAGGTGCCGCTGCGTATATAGGGCGTTGTCGAGTCGTGCCACTGCGTAATACAGGTTCTGCCATTTCGCCGATGAATGCGTTTCAAATTTTACAAGGCCTGGAGACATTGGGTTTGCGGATGGATCGCCATTGTGAAAACGCCCAGCGCCTTGCTGAATATTTACAGCAACACCCGAAAGTAGAGTGGGTGAACTACGCGGCCTTACCGGATAGTCCGTATTATGAAACCTGCCAAAAAATTACTAAGGGCAAAGCTTCTGGTATTTTGAGTTTTGGTATCACTGGGGGGATTGATGCCTGTGCTAAGTTTATTGATTCGCTTGATATGATTTTACGTTTGGTCAATATTGGCGATGCAAAATCATTGGCATGTCATCCGGCTTCTACTACGCACCGTCAATTGAATGACGAAGAGCTTAAAAAAGCTGGCGTGAGTGCTGATCTAGTGCGCATCTCGGTGGGTATTGAGCATATAGACGATATTATTGCTGACGTTTCACAAGCATTGGATAAAGCTTAATTATATGATTTGAGGGCCTGCATTCAAATGCTAGGCCCTCTATTGGGCTTGCTCTATCTGAGCGACGTTAGCTGTTATGCCGTTCATATTAATAGGGACGCTTTTTTAGGGAATTTGATTGTATCAACGAGTTTTTATATTTGAATTGTCCTTCTATTTTGAGGAAGATTTTATAAAAAAGATTGATAAAATAAAGTTAATAAGCATGAGTATCAGTATCACTACTAACATCCAATAGAAGCCATGCAAATAACTAGAGGAAACTGCATTATATATTGTATGCTGTGCCGTTGAATCGTATTTACTTACTATATTTAAGCTTTCAGGGGTCTTGGAAAGTAAACCAATTAATTTATGGATGTCATCACTAGAAATAGAAGGGATTATCTGAACCAATTTCGACCTTACCGAAGACAGCTCCGTGTTCATCAAAACTGCCGTTAAGAAGGTAAAGCCAACTGTTCCTCCAATGGCACGTAACCCATTTAGTGTTGAGTTAACCATTCCATACTTATCCTTTGTAATCTGATTGAGTATCGACGTTCTAACAGGACCATTGATCATAAACATACCAATTCCAGTCAATATTAACATGGGGATCATTTTAAGATAGGTGATATGAGGATATAAGACTAACGTTATCATGACACCCAAGAGGCTTGCCCCAGTACCAAGGGTTAATGGGAGCTTAACATTAAATTTATCAACTAAAAAACCACCTAGGTTTGCTGATATTATGCCAAAGAAAAATAATGGAATTAATAAGAGTCCTGTTGTTAATGGAGAGTAATGGAAGGATTTTTGTAGAAAAATAGTTGTGAAAAAAATAAGCCAAGTAGTGATTTGGTTAATGGTAGAAATTAATGACCCAGAAGCAAAGTTTGTAATTTTAAAAATACTAAGATCAATGACTGGGTGAAGAGAACATTTTTCATAGTAAATAAATAAAAATAAGAAAACTATTGCAAAGGCGATACAGAAAATAAAACTCCATGAACTCCATCTCCATATTGAGCTATTGATAAAAACTAAACTCAATAAGGTTGTCGATAGCGAAATCGATAAAAATCCTTGCCAATCAAAGCCTTTTTTTGAAATGCCTGATGCTTCTATATTAGTCGACCGGGCTAACAATAAGTAAACAATAACACCAACAATGAGATTAATGTAAAAAATCCAGCGCCAGCTTAAGTACTTTATAAATAAGCCTCCTACAATGGGAGCGAAAGCCATGCTAATCAAAGAGGTACTTAATAACAAGCCAATCATTTTTCCACGTTGCTCTTTCGAGTAGACTAATGTCACCATACTCATTCCAGAGGTGAAAAGAAATGTTGCTCCAATAGCTTGGAATAATCTAAAAGTAATAAGTGTAATGCTATTTGGTGATGAACCACATATTAGTGAAGCAATACAGAATAAAGCCAACCCAAATAAAAAACATCTTTTGTGTGAGAAAATGTCACTAATTTTTCCCGAAGCAAAAACAAGGGCGGATCGAGTTAATATGTAAATATTAACTACCCACATAATAGTGGAGGGTGTGGTGTTAAATACATTCTCTAATGTCGGTAAGGCTACAGATATCCCTGATATATCTATGTATACCATGATAAAAGAAAGAGATACAGCTACAAAAACTCTAGTTTTATTATTCATTAGATCGTACTGTTAAATATTAATTGTCTCTATGCTAAAAGTTTATCTCAAGCATAAGCTGAAAGGTCAGATAATAACGTTCTGTCTAATCGTTTCATTTCCCTAATGAATAGGGTTGTGAGCTCTAGTCATTGATATTGGGAGAGATGTAGAGCAAATTTAGCATAGGTAAAATGTTCGTGTCATAAAAAGCCAGAACATTACACACTGTTTACATTCTGATGTTGTGTTTTGTGAAGTGGAATTTGAGAATTCTTTATAGAAAAGCCATATTAATCAAATACATAGATGCATTTTTTTAAATTAGGCACTGTATTCTAGACTTTATTTAGGTTGTTTTTTTGATAAAAAAGCCAGTAAGGATCAACCTTATTGAGCCCTTGCTGGCTTTATTGTGATGTTATTTATGCTTTTGATGGACGAACAATAATTTTTACCGCTGATTCATTATTGTGAATTAATGTATCGAAGCCTTGGGAAATCAGGTCATCTAATTCGATTCGCTGGGTGATAAAGGGCTCTAAATTAACCTTGCCTTCTTCAACCAATTTAATGGTTTCTTCATGGTTGTTTACATAAGCAATGGTGCCGCGAACGTCCAATTCCTTCATGACCACACTGTGAACGTTCACAGTTGCCGGATGGCTCCAAATGGAGACAATAACGATTGCCCCTTTTGCTTTTGTGCTTTCAACTAAAGTGTCTAATACCTTGTTATTGCTGGTGCACTCGAAAGCTACATCCACACCTCGGTCTTCCGTAATCTTCATCACTTCTTTTGTGACGTTGACCTCAGTTGGATCTAAAATATAATCTGCGACGCCAGTATCATGAGCCTTTTCTTTACGTTTAGCGCTTAGCTCAGTCAGGATAACCGTGATGCCCTTAGCTTTTAAAACAGCAGACAATAACAAGCCGATAGGGCCACCGCCACCGACTAACGCCACATCACCCGCTTTTGCCGCGCTGCGAACAAATGCATGATAACCGACGGCTAAGGGTTCAACTAAGGCGGCTTGATCCAAAGGAATGTCATTTGAAATAGGATGAACCCAACGGCGTTTTACGGCGATCTTTTCGGATAACCCTCCACCGCATCCACCAAGACCAATAAAGTTCATATTTTTCGATAGGTGATAATTTTCACCTGGCCCAGTTGGTACCTCATCGGCAATAATATAAGGCTCAACGACGACGTGTTGACCGACTTGAATATCGTCAACACCTTCTCCCACCGCGTAAACCACGCCCGAAAACTCATGTCCCATGGTAACAGGGGCAGATTCTCCTGAAATAGGGTGTGGATGGCCACAAGGTGGAATAAAAATCGGCCCTTCCATAAATTCATGTAAATCGGTACCGCAGATGCCACACCACGCAACATCAATGCCCACTGTACCTGGCTCAACACTAGGTTCAGGGATATCTTCAATGCGAATATCCCCTCTGTCATAAAAACGAGCAGCTTTCATTTTGCTTTCCTTTTATTGGACTAATAGAGATGAGTAGAGACTTTTGCACGCACCACAGTCGTGCAAAAGTCTCTACTAAATCAAGCTACTCAGAACACCTAGCGAAGTCAACTTCATGGTGAAAACCTTGCTTTTTACTGACAATTATCAAGTACTTCAAAAAGGAATCAGAGCATGAAGCAATAGGCATTTGCCTAATGTTTATAAGGCGTGACGTCAGGAACGGGTATCGGTGATTAGCATTTTGCTGATCTCTTGTTCATTATAAATTATTTTGGTTTTCACGCTGGCATCAAGTCTATAACATCCCTCATAAAAGACATTGTAAATAGGACAACAAATGAAGGTTCGTTTAGCGAAAGAAGAGGATTTAGACATTCTGGCAGAACTAAATTGCCAGCTTATAAAAGACGAAGGACACAGCAATCCAATGTCGGTCAAAGCGTTAAAAGCTCGAATGGCTTGCTGGCTTGTATCGGAATATTCAGCAGCACTTTTCGAGATCAACGATGAGGTTATTGGTTATACACTGTGGCGCAAGGACACTGACTTTATTTATATTAGACAGTTTTTTATTGCACAATCATTTCGAGGTAAAGGGAACGGCAAAAAAGCCTTTGAGCTAGCGAAAAAGCGCTATTGGGGCCAAGAAAAACTACGTTTAGATGTTTTAATAAATAACCTGAAAGGGCTAAGCTTTTGGCGCTCAGTTGGCTTTTATGATTACTGTCTAACGCTGGAACAAGAGGGGTAAAGTGTTCATATGCAGAATCTTATGTGCCAAATTGAAGTGGCTAAGGATATCGCTCAGGTTGAGCGGTTGTTAGAGTGTGAGTCTGTGGAGAAAAAGATAAGGCAGGCTTTCGAACTTGAGCAAACGGTTTTTTATGCTTGCTTTGATGAAGTTCCTATTGGACTTGCATTTGTTGGTTTTAACAATTTTCATCCATATTGGGCTCGTCCTTTTGTTTATGTGGCTGATGCCCAGCGTCGAAAAGGTGTTGGCTCAATGCTTTATCGTCGACTTCTTGTAGAGCCATTGCCTAACAATGTGCTCGGCTTTCAATTTGGTGCTGATGTGCAACATACTGGATTAAGAGCTTTTATCGAGTCAGTTGGTTTTAAAAGACGGCTTAATTGTTATTCTATGATGTTTGATTGTGATCAAATGCAGAAACCAGATTATTCAGTGCTTGAAGAAAATGGGTTTTATCTTTGTGATTTTGAAAAAGCGTTGGAATTATCATTGGATACCAATGCGTTTTTAATTAACGCTTATACTCGTGATCATTATTGGTCGACACCTGTGTCAAACGATAGTGCGTTATGGGCACAACAACTATCACAATTTGATCCGAAATTTAGTTTTGTAATCCACGATGGTAAAGCAATTAGGTCTTGTATTACCAGCTGTGTTACTTCTTCGATATTAAACATCTGGTGGTTGTATTCAGATGATAAGGTGAATGATTGTTTGCAAACTATTTTATTATCGCATCTTGCAAAATGTGCTCTTCTCAAGAAAATTACATTAGCTGATATTGAAATCGATTCTACTAAGACAAATTTCGATCAGTTATATCAATCTATTCCTACCAAAAAGATAGATATTTGGCAGGTTTATCAGCATGCTTTTATCTAAAAGGAAATTTTGGGCTTTACTAAAGATGATATGCCTTTATAAAACCCATTAAAGTTTCTCAAAGTTACTAGGCTAATTTGTTTGAGTTTTAATAATGGCCTGAGAGAGTCCATTTAGATAAGAAGTAAGTACAGCATCTATGGATAATATGTTTTTGTACCAGCCATTCCAGATTAAAAAGCAAGTAATTAACGTTTTTAAATCTTGATCTAAGGACTTACTTTCGTCTTTTAGTATATTCAAACCATAAGTAGCGAAATCTTGTCTGATATCGTCTTCTTTTAAATTTGTCACAAAATTTTCTAGATCGGATTTCAGTTTTTCTTGAGTGATGGCAGGAATGTCTAAACTCAACCCTTTCATTTTTATAAAATAGAAAGCGGTACAGGTTTGTAGGTTCTTTGTTTGTTTATTCAGCCAATCTTCACTGTTTTTGAATTTATTACCATCCCAGCCTTCTAGGCCAATCGATTCACCAAAATGTAAATAAATTGACGATTTTAGTTGTTCTCGCTCTCCTGGTTGAGTGCCATTACCATAAAAACTTTCAAATATGTCAGAGACAGTCTGGCCATTATATTTATTACTGCTGGCATTACCAGCTAGGATCATACCGTCAACATTGGCTAAGTTTTTATAATACGCACCAAATTGATCAATGATGCCTTGTTTTTTCTCATGTTGTTTGGCTTTTGATAGAAGATGATCCGTTATTTTATGTTGTAGTAAAAACTCTCCGGTGATTTCTGATAAATCACCAAGCCATCCAGAGGCCATCAATCGGTTTTCAACAACAGGTACTATATCTTTTATCTTATCCCAAATTTCTGGCTTTTCAATAATGCTTTCTGGTACGGGAGTGAGTGGGCCATTATGGTTGTTAGCGTCTAAAATGGCAAAGATATGTGCGACATCGTATAGATCGTTATTAGACAGCACAACCTCATGGCTATGTTGCATTTTTTGAGTGTAATCACTGGCAGGGAAAGGCGCGATGTTTGCTGTTTCGGGGATGAGGAGTTTATTCCAACCAAATGAGTCGTAATAAATTTTTCGAAATTTGGTTAACATCAGGTTGGTATCAGTGTCCACTGATGAATTGTCTTCTTCAATCGATTTCATAAAATCGATATATTCTGGCATCTTATAGTAGTTGCCATTTTCTGGTACATGATTATGAACAGACTCTCCGAAATTAAAATTAAAAACTTCGACTTCTTGCGTTTGCATTTGATTACTCCTGTTAAATCGTTAGCTGAATACTATGTCGATTGTGTTTAGCTTTTATTAAAATAATTTTTAGCTTGTTGCTTTGTGAAAGCTTGAAAATCGTTATTCCACTAATTGTTTATATCTTTTTGGATGCAATGTACAGAGATTGCCCTATCAAATAGGAGGAAAGTCTTACTAAATGCTAAGTGTGGTAGGTATTAGACAAATAGACTTGAGCTGTTATAGTGAGAAAAAACAAGAATAGGGTGTGAAAATGACATTCATGAACGGTGAAACACATCAGGTTTTTAATCAACCCAAAGCGCTTGAACACTATAACGCTTACCTTGCTGATAGGGTGCTGCAGTATTGGCAGCAGCGCTTTGATGGCGGTTGGGGGACTGAGCTTTTGACAGATTTTGGTGCTAGAGTCGGCGGTGAATTGCAACAAGCGGGTTTTCTTGCCAATAAATATTTGCCGGAACTGCATACCCACAATCGTTTTGGTGAGCGCATTGATCAGGTTGAGTACCATCCAAGCTATCATCAATTAATGCAGCATGCTATCGAACATGGGCACTGTTCTTTGCCTTGGCAAAAACCGCAGGCTGGGAGTCATGTAGTGCGTGCGACCTTGGCAGTGTTGCATACCCATGCTGATCCTGGATCGGGTTGCCCACTTACTATGACATTTGCCAGTGTGCCTGCGATTTCTGTTCAACCAAGCGTCGCCAAACTCTGGTTGCCGAAAATTTTCGCCAATCATTACGATGGTGATAATAAACCTTGGTTTGAAAAACAAGGGGTGACCATAGGCATGGCGATGACAGAAAAGCAGGGTGGGTCTGATGTACGAGCAAATACCACCACAGCCACACCGCTCAAGGCAAGTGGGCCAGGTGAGCTGTATTCGTTAGTAGGGCACAAATGGTTTTGCTCGGCCCCCATGAGCGATGCCTTTCTTGTTCTGGCAAAGACGGATGATACTCAGTTGTCTTGTTTTTTAGTGCCTCGTTGGTGTGAGGATGGCCAAAAAAATGCTATTTACCTTCAACGTTTAAAAGATAAATTAGGAAATCAATCAAACGCCAGCTCTGAAATTGAATTTAGGGGGGCTCAAGGTTGGTTACTAGGGGAACCTGGCCGAGGCATTGCGACCATTATTCAAATGGTGGCGCTGACTCGTTATGACTGTATGTTGGGCTCATCGGCGTTGATGATGCAAGCGGCTAAAGAAGCCATTTGGCATACATCAGGACGGAGTGTTTTCGGTAAAAATCTCCATCAACAACCATTGATGCTGAATGTGCTTGCTGATCTTGCTCTTGAAGCAGAAGCGGCGCTTGCTATTTCGATGCGTATTGCCCATGCCCTGGATAATATGGCCGATGAGAAGCAGGCCGCATTAGTGCGCAGCGCCACGGCGATCGGTAAATATTGGATCTGTAAACGTGCCGTTCAGCATACCTATGAAGCGATGGAGTGTGTTGGCGGTGTGGGGTATGTACAGGATAATGTCTTAAGCCGTTTATATAAAGAAGCGCCGGTCAATGCGATATGGGAAGGTTCTGGTAATGTGCAATGCCTCGACTTGTTACGAGTCTTCAACCGAGAACCTGACACATTGAAGGTCTTTTTAGAGGAGCTTGAGCTTGCCCGTCAGGCAAACCCTTTGTATGCAAAAAAACTCGATTCAGCCTATCGCTTGTTAGAAGACAAAGCTCATTTAGAGGTTCAGGCAAGACGAGTGATCGAGACCTTAGCACAGCTTTGGCAAGCCGCCAGCTTACTGATCTACGGCGATGAGGATATCGCGGATGCTTTTGTAACCGCACGCTTCAGTGACCATGGTTTTCACCAATATGGTTGTTTAGACAGTGGCATTGATATGGCCAAGATTGTAGCGCGTTTTATGCCTAAGCTAACCTCTTAACAGATGGTGAATAATGGTGTTGGTATCGTTAAAGCGTTTTTCTCGCAATTTGGTAGCAATAGCCAAGTGGTATTTTTATAAGTTAGTTTTATTGAGGGGATTCCTATGACGGAGGAAGACAAACAAACTGCATTAGAGGCGTTAAAAATTGCGTTCACTTATATGCCAAAAGCGATAGAAGTGAACAAGTACGAATACGGTGAGCGATATCAGTTGGTGCTCAATCATGTGGAAACAGTCAGGGAAGCTCTGCTTATTCACGGTATCGACCCTGATGAAGTGGATGGCGAAGTGAATGCCGATATTGCGCCGAATTCGACTTATTAGGCTTCTTTCATTGTCTTGATTCATACTGTTTGTGGGTGATGGCATGTGCCTCAGAGCTAGATTTGAAGTTAACTCGCACTAAACGGATCTTACCGTTTAGTGCGAGTGACTGGATGGTTTAAAAGGCATGATGAAAAAACTAAAACTAAGCGTTTGATTGGAAGCCCATACGGAAACCACCCCAGTGCTTGCCCTTTACAAAAATCGGCACGGAGAGATCATGTAAGATCTCACCAGTGTCTCGTTTATAGGTTTGCAATAAAAAAGTATCGGTATGTGCGCCACAGCGACGTCCTGTTGGATCGTTAAAAATGCGTTTGGTGCGATTATTGATCAGGTCTTTTTCATAGTCACCGCTTAAGGGCTGACTGAACTTTTTGTTATGGGTCGGGAAATAACCATTGATATCTACCGCGCCAGCAAACATGACTTCGCTATGTTTTTCTAACACGGCTTCTTGAATAGGCGGAAAAGCCCGATCACTAAATGAATCGTAGGCCGTGTTAAATTTCTCCGGATTACTCCCTGGAATGGGTCGATAATCTCTAGAAAAAACCGCTTCTTGGGTGAGCTCACCTTTTTCAATGGCCTCTTCAAAGACCTTAGCAATGGCCTGTGCCGAAGTGTGTGCTGTGTTGAGTAAATCTGAGAAAAACAGGGATTTATCGACTTTATCTAACTCTCTAAAGACCACTTCAGCACCATTACTTAAGCCGGACGCTTCTTGGGCTAAGCGGTCACTTCGTTGGGATATATCGTTTAATGACGTGCCAATGCGAGAAATAGAGCCGCTAATTTGACTGCTGGTGGAACCTAATACTTCCCCTGCACTCTCCACCTGAGAAAGAACAACGGAGGCGTTTTGTACTTCTTTGGTTAAAGAAACAAAGCGCTGAGTTTCCCCCAAGAGCGCGGTAGAGAGGGTTTCGGATAGCTCTTTTAGCGAGGACATTTCGTGATTTGTGGCCTCACTGTTACGGCGCACATCTGTCAGTAAGCCAGAAATTTGCTCGGATGCCGTCGCGCTTTTTGCAGCAAGCGCACGGACTTCATCAGCCACCACCGCAAAACCTCGACCTTGCTCCCCCGCACGTGCGGCTTCTATCGCGGCATTTAAAGCTAATAAATTGGTCTGCTCAGAAACCCCTTTGATAACAGTGGTAATGGTATCGATGTCGTCGGCACTTTTAATTAACAATGCTAATTGATCACTGGCCGCTTGTACCTTTTGCGTTAACTCATTTATTTGCTCGGAACTTTGCGTAAGCATCTGCTGAGCGATGCGGCTTGATTCAGCGGTATCGCTCATGGTGTGAGTCAATTGAGTCAGGTTGTTAGAAAGCGTTAAGCCCGTATCTGAGAGACTTTCTACCGCTTGAGTAATCTGCTCACTATCATCACGGGTAATGTGGATGTCTTTGCTGAGAGTGTCAACGAAATGGGATACTTCAGCAGCTCCCATAGCCATTTTTGATGTGGCGCTGGTCACGGTTTTACTGACTTGAGAATAGCCTAAGTCCTCTTTCACAAGAGAGGGCTGATTGGGCTTTTTCTTATGCTTATGGGGTGCCGATAAAAATTTTGATAAGACAAGAAAACAGCAAAGTAGTATACCGACAAGAGCATAGGGTAAAGGCATAATGTCTTGTAAATAGTTAATAACGCAGATCGCTATAAGCCCCAATACGCTCCCTAACTGTAAATACAATATCATGCTTCATGCTTCCTTATTGTTTTTCTCTAGTGTGTAACTATGTCATTAGGAGGTCAATCTAAAATAGAAGGTGAGTCATCCTTAGTTCGGTTTTTTCACGACAATGCATCTGTGATTTTTGCTTTGATTTCAACGATAACAGCCATGCTTGAAAGCGTTAAGTGTGATCGTTACCTATCTTCGCCGCTTGTCAAAGTCACTCAAAAGTAACTAATGCAAATATCTGGCTAACTTCCAATAATACCGTGACATGCAGATGGATAAGATGATATTAGTCATTTAAAGTCAGTTTTACTTCTATAAATGTTCTCAGGTAAATGAAATGAAACCACAGCAAGTATTGAAGAGCTATGAGTTAGCTTTGGCTAGCCAAGATTGGTGTTTGGTGGAACCTTTAATGCATAAGAATGTTTGTGTGACATTTTCAAACGGGACTTTTAAAGGCATTGAAGAAGTTCGAACGGTCTTTGAAGAAAACTTTTCCTCTATAAAAGACGAGCAGTATTCAATATCAAAGGCACACTGGGCTCACATTTCTGAAACAGAAGCCGTGTGTCTGTATTGTTTCAGCTGGAAAGGAATTATTGAGGGAGAGCACTGCTCAGGAAGTGGCAGAGGTACCACTGTACTGATCAATGAAAACGGATGCTGGCAAATAATAACGGAACATTTGGGGCCTAATGAGTCATAACCGATTTAGTTAAAGCAAAATAGCATATTAATGAAGTTCCAGCTTTGAGTCGCTAAGAATGTCTAATTTAAAATAGAATCATTTTGGTTTTTTTAAGTGGTTTTTAAGTGAAGATTTTTTCATAAGCAAAAAAACGATTACGATCAGTAATACAGATGCTCCAGAACAAAGCAATGCAACAGACCAGCCATATGGACCAATATCGCACTGACTGCTTTCATACCGACATAGTACATCCAAAGGGCTATAACGAAAGGTCCAATAAGAAAAATACCCAAGTATTAAAGCAATAAAAGATAAGAAAAAAGAAGCTGATATTTTAAACAAAAAACTAGGTGGAGGCTGT
>NZ_JAEMUI010000022.1 GCF_016461715.1 Marinomonas spartinae
GATTAAAAGTAAGTTACAAGAAATCGAAGACAATGGATTTCTTGGTGAAAGTGTAAGATTTACATTGTCTCCATTTTTCTCAATAAAAGTATGTAAGCGTAATGTTAAAGATGGAAGTGGTTTTTTGCTTACAAGTATTATTGACTTAGATTCAAATTACTGTGATCAGGAAGTTATGCTACGAAGTGTAGTCTTTTGTCATAACACGAAGAAGAATAAAATTAAACCATTTCTAGAACGCTATAAGGAGTGGTGGTTAGTTCTATCAGATACAATCACATATGATGGAAGTGTGGAGTATCGTGAATATTTAGCGAGCAATTTATGTAAAACACCGTTTAGTCGAATTATTTTTGTAAATAGTCTGAACGGCGATATTGTGTTAGAAATATAAAAAAGAACATAGAGTCAGATTAAAAGCCATCTCTAAAAATGATCTCGTCGCCTCGGCGAATTAGTCCAATTAATTGATTGTTTAAGAATAGTATGGAAGCATAATCGTTGCTATGCTGTTTTTGGGCTTATAGTAAAGCCGAAAGTCGTTTGTTCAAATTAAAAATAACTTATTTAAAAACAACGATATGATTGAGAAGAAGCTAAGTGAACATGAAGTAAAAGGGTAAAGGTTTTCTCTGGCAAGCTTATTGCCAGTAGTTCACCCGCATGACCATCAATCAGTACCACTTTCCTAATTCTTGTTTTATTCCCCTGTTCAACTTACTCTGATTCCAATATCTTATTTTTACTTCCATTTTAGATAAGGAACAACTAGATGCAGCACGATCGTCTTTCCGTTCAGGTAATGCGTTGCAGTGTCGTTGAAAGCGTACACAGCATTAAGGTGGTTATTGTTTCAAGTAGCGGCGAGGTGTTGGAGTCTTGGGGGGATGTGGATACCTTGGTTTATCCTCACAATGCGATTAAAGCCATGCTATGATTGAACTAACATCCCGCAAAGACCTAGAGCGTCTGCGTCGTCTTGCTTTGGCATCCCAAGGTTTGTTACAGGCCAGTCCGTTTGGCTCGGGGTTGGCTGGGGCGCGAAGTGCAGTGGCGCATTTAGGTTACGTGCAGATTGATACCATTTCTGTAGTGGAGCGAGCACATCACCATGTGCTGCATTCAAGAGTGCCTAAGTTCGAGCCTTCGATGATCAATAAACTGTTGCAGGATGGCGATGTGTTTGAGTATTGGTCACACGCGGCGGCGTTTTTGCCCATGGACGATTTTCGTTTTTCCTTACCTTACAAGCAGGCTCTAAAAAGTGGTCAAACCCATTGGTACAAAGATCCAGATAAAAAGTTGATGGCAGAGCTGTTGGCTCGTGTTGCTTCTGATGGACCGTTACGTTCTCGAGATATTGAAGCCAAATCCAGCAATAATGCGGCTGGCTGGTGGGATTGGAAGCCAGCGAAGAAAGCCCTTGAGCAACTTTATATGCAAGGGGATCTGATGGTTTGTGATCGCGAGGGCTTTCAGAAAGTCTATGATTTAACCGAGCGAGTTTTGCCCTCCTATGTGAATACAACATTCCCTAATTTGGAAGAGTTTGGAGATCATTTAATCGATCAGCAGTTGCGTTGTCATGGGCTTGCTTCTTTAAAGGGATTGACCTATCTACGCCGTAATACAGGGCTGCGCGAGGTGGTAAAAAATTTAGTAGACGAGCGCTTGGCGCAAGGATTGTTGGAGCAGATAAAGATTTCTAGTGGCGAAGTGTTTGTCATCGAGCCAGATGCGCTAGAGCGTCGCTTGCCTCGATTAAATAATCGACTGCTGATTTTGTCACCCTTTGATAACAGCGTGATTCAGCGCGACCGACTTAAAAGTCTGTTTCAATACGATTATCAGATCGAATGTTATGTCCCAGAACCCAAACGCCAATATGGTTACTTTTGTCTGCCGCTATTGTATCGAGGGGAATTTATCGGTCGCATGGATTGCAAAGCCCACCGCAAAGAGCGCCGTCTAGAAATCAAATCTCTATACCTAGAAAAACAGAGCTTTGATAACGATATGGTGATTAGCGCCTTCGTTGAAGCCATTAAACTATTCAGTCAATTCCAGCAATGTGATTCTGTGACGCTGGCGTCAGTTGAGCCCGAGCATTTACGACAAAAACTACAAATTAAGTTAAACGAAATCATGGGCTGAATTTTATCGCTTGCAACCATTCTTTAAAACGAATTGCAGCTTGGTTGGTTTTCAAT
Organism: Marinomonas spartinae; assembly: GCF_016461715.1. GTDB lineage: Bacteria > Pseudomonadota > Gammaproteobacteria > Pseudomonadales > Marinomonadaceae > Marinomonas > Marinomonas spartinae_A. The sequence goes on from NZ_JAEMUI010000022.1 coordinate 2,211, forward strand.
CGCTTGGGTATAACAAGGTAGTAATGTAAGCCCGTAATAGAGATTGCCATTTTGTCCATACCTTGGTTTAACCAGCCATTTTTAATCGAGTTTGCGACGGCAAGTTGGCTGATGATGGCGATGCCTTGTCCAGAAAGTGCGGCCTGGGCGGTGAGGTTTTCATCGTTAAAATAGCGAATATTTGGTTGAGTGTTGGCAACGATGCTTTTTATCGTTTCTTCTATTCCTAAATTTGGTAGGTTTGGGTTCTTCCATTGAGTACAGAAAAATACGGCTTCAGATAGGTTTTCACCGTGTTTTTTCCAATAGTCTGGTGTTGCAAAGAAGCCAATCGATTCTTGAATTAAAGGTTGGTAAATAAGTGTTTTAGTTTCGAGTTGTTTAGGTGGTTCACCGTAACGAATCGCCATATCGACACGTCTATCATGTTCCATATCTATGAGTAATTCTTCTGCTCTTATTTGAATATCGATGTCAGGGTATTGCTTCTGAAAATCAGTAAGATTGGGTACCAGCCACATGGCCGCAAACGAGTTGGTGGTGCTGATGGTTAATGTTTGAGGGGAGCCTTTTAATTGATTTACTGTTGAGAGTAAATCCTGCAGAGATTGGTTGGCAGACGCTGCCAGTAATTCGCCTTCTTTCGTTAACGTCACCGCTCGCGTTTTTCGTTCAAATAATCTTACTTTTAAGCTGTCTTCAAGTGCTCTGATTTGATGAGAAATCGCCGTCGGCGTCACATTTAATTCATTGGCGGCGTCTTTAAAACTGTTTAACCGAGCAGCGGATTCAAAGGCTTTGATGGCATTTAGAGAAGGGAGTTGCTGAAACATAAAGACACTCTATGGATGAGAATAATTACTTTATAGGAAAAATAACACCATTTGTCACTAAAACGATTGCCGAACACACTATGCCTACTCACTATCAATGAAAGAGGCATAAAATATGAAAACTATTCTACATATCGACTCCAGTGTTCGTCGTACTGACAACTCAACGCAAAGTTATAATTCGATTTCGAAGTCATTTGGACGTTATTTTATTGAACTATGGCTGAATAAAAATCATCATGACAAAGTGATATATCGAGACCTCGGTCTCAACTCTCCCAGCTTTATTGATCAGGATTGGATTGCAGCAGCTTTTACCCCTGAAGAGCAAAGAAGCCCGTCTCAACAACAAACACTGGCCGAGTCCGAGGAATACTTTACTGAACTGACCCAAGCCGATGTGATTGTGATCACCTCACCCATGTATAACTATGGGATGCCTGCAGTATTGAAGGCGTGGTTTGATCAGATGCTGAGGGTGAATAAAACCTTTACTTTTGATCTCGCTCGCGGGGATTTTCCCATTGAACCGACCTTATCGGGCAAAACCTTAGTCTTGTTGACGTCATCTGGGGAGTTTGGGTTTGGTGCTGGTGGCGTTCGTGAGCACATGAACCATTTAACGCCACATATTAAAGCGTTGGCGCAATATCTGGGAGTGGATCAGTTCTATGAGATTGGTTCGGAATATCAAGAGTTTGCCGATGAGCGCCATCAGGCTTCGGTGGAAAACGCGCAACAGGATATTGCCGCATTAGTCGATCAGTTAAGCCAATGTAGGATCATCCGAAATCGTTAGTAGAAAGTTGATGATGTATGGCGTGCTGCTTTGCTCAGTCTGCTTGTTTTCTAAGGTTTGTCCCAGTGTCCTGTGATGGTGATCATGGCAAGCATTTTTAGGGTGTTACCAAAGTAGTCTTCATTTTCGATGGGCTTGTCTTTGATATTTTCCCAGAGGGCATTTAGCCAAGCTTGGTTGGACGGATCTATTGTTGCTGACACCGCAAACATGGATACAAATGCCATGGCGTCAAAGCCACTGTTTTTTGAATAGATCCCATCGAGCGCATAGGTGTCGGCGATTTTTTGGGGATCGGCATGGGTGGTGTTGATGATCCATTGATTGAGAGGTGCTAAAGCAGATAACGCTCTTTTATCACCGTATAGTCGATAGTCCAGTGCGACACGCCATGGATAACGGGCTGCATTCCAAGAGTAGATGCCATCGTCTTCGCTTTCCAGAAACATGGCCTTGGCGGGTTGTGGATGATTAAGTAGACCGACGATAAAGTCAGGCATGAGTCCGGTTTTGGGGCTGTCCGTTTGGCGAATGCTTGCCATGATAGCGTAAGTGGTATCCCTTACTTTGTTCCAACTTTTGTCGTCAGTTGCGTCTGCGTAGGCTTTTAGATGAGAGACCATAAAATCAGAGGATCGGGTAGTGTTAGCGTATTGGCCGTCATCGATGTCAGCGACCCAATCGCCTAGGCGAATAAAATGGTTTTCAGGGTCAATCTCATGTTGCTTAATGGCTGTAATGACGTTTATGGCTTCGCGTTTATAGTTTATTTTTCCGGAACTGCCCCATTTTTTGTCGGCTAGTAAAAAGGCATAGGCAATATCCATATCGCCGTCGCTGGCGCTATTACTACCCCCGACTTTATCTCCCGCGTTTTTGCAGTTTTTTAACTGGTTCCAAGCCATCAATCCAGGGGCTGATTGGGCGGGGTGATCATGAAAAAAGTCTACCATTCCATCAAAAATGCGTCTTGCCTGTGGGTCAAAGTCTGCCATCATCACGGTAATTAACATACCGTAGCCATGAGCTTCTGATGTCGTTAATGTAGACGCCGCTGTGCCTCCTTCCACTGTCTTTCCATCCGCTGCCATGTCCACTAAATAGCGACTCTCGCCACACTGTTGACGCAGGTAAGTTGCTTTCCAGTGTTGGTAGAAGTTAAGGAGAGCTGTATCAAGTTCGGATTGGCTGTATCTGGATGGTTTTATCACGGATGCTGGCTGATTCGCTTGGGTCGAGCTGGCGCAAAAAATGAGCAATGAATAAGCCAATAACTTGATTAAAGCTTTTTGAAAGCGATTCATAATGGGCTAGCCATACGCGATAAGGAGTAAGTAGTGTATTGAATCATAGGTTGGCGATAAAACGTTTTATTTAGCCCTTCTCTCTTTTTCTGTCTGTTGAAGTCAGTTCTTAAAATACATGGCCCCTTGATTTTCATAAAATCGCTTAGACATAGCTAAGTAGTAATGCAGGCTCGTGATGGTGGTTGCCTGTTTGTTGCTTTGTTCTTTCGCTTGATTCTTTAGTGGCTTTTTACGGTGGGGGTGTTTATGTCTGGTCAAGGCTCTGGGGGCAATGTGCTTGCCGCTCTTTGTAGCGTTTTTATTCCAGGATTAGGTCAACTGGTGCAGGGGCGTCTTTTTATGGCACTGTTCTTTTTTGTGACGGTTTTTGTGTGCTATGCATTAGGGGCAACAGTGATCCTCTTCTTTATGTGGGTGGTTGGCGGAATATTGCATCTTTGGTCAATTATTGATGCAGCTCGCTTTTCTCGACAACGCTCAGTTTTATGATGCTTAGTTAAGGTATTAACTGGTAAAGAGTAAGAGATTATCTTGTGTATTTTTATAATGTTAATTAGTGGTTGAAGGTAAGAAAAATATTATTAAGAAAAGAGAACTGACTGTACCAGAAGACCAAGTGTTTGTACTAAATAATTAGAAATATAACGGTAATAATAGCCATTACTATTATCATATTTTGAGTCAAATGATATTAGTAAAGTTCTCAATGTTGATCTAAAGGAGTTAGTTGATTGGCGCGAGAAGTTAGATGGTCGTTTTAGATACAAATATAAACTGTATTAATGTATCTTTTAGTGCTTAATTATAGTTGTGAAGAAAGAAATTATCATTGATACAGTAGGTTTGTTATGGCAAGTGTCTCTCTAAAGAATAAGTTGTTACTCATTAGTATCGGCTCTGTTTTATTTATCTCTTTGTTATTCACGTGGCAAACTTATGCAAAAATTTCTTCCTTAAGTGATCAATTAAAACAAGATGCTGTTACTGACCTCAAAGATTCGGCTATATCTAAACTTGAGCTGAATACTCGTATTGCTGGTGAGAAAATCCAAGCTTACATTGAGCAAAACCTTGATGTAGTGAATGTTTTGGCAATGCAATTGTCTAATAATTTGAATCTTTCGGCGCCTTTGTCTAGAGAGCAAGTCTTGCCTCTTATAACGGCGGCAAAAAAAGAAGCACCCAACGCCAGCGTTCTGTATACCTTTTTTGAGCCCAATGCGTTTGATAATAAAGACAGCGAATACGTAGGTAAAGACACCCATGTCAGTGCTAAAGATGATGGCTCCTTTAGCATAACAGTGGGTGTAGGTGAAAATGGAAAGGTTATTTATTATCCAGTTGATAGTGCAAAAATAAAATACAATACCGATAAAGATCCTAACGGACAGCGCATTTCTGAGTGGTATTTATGCCCGCGAGATACGAAATCCACTTGTCTTGTTGAGCCCTACTTATTTGATTTGCCTGATGGTTCTAAAGTTCTCATGACGAGCTTAACCGTGCCTGTCATGGACGGTGGTGTGTTTAAGGGGATTGTCGGTGCGGATCTTGATTTGCCTGTTATACAAGTGTTTGCTAATGAATTATCTAAGGGCCTTTATGATGGGCAAGGCTCCGTCACTATCGTTAGTAAGAAAGGGCTGATTGTTGCCTCAAGCAAATATAAGGAGAGCTTAGGTAAACCATTTAAAGCAGTCGATACCAAAAATGGTCAAGCGTTGTTAGCACTGGCTAATAAGGGGGGCGTATTGGAGCAAGATGGCCAATTGATTGTTGCTCAGCCTTTAAATCTTGAAAGTACGAATACTCAGTGGCAGTTTTTGATTAGCTTGCCCATGTCGGTTGCTATGGCGAAGCTGGATAAAAAATTGGCGCTGATGGCAAGCGTTAAACAAAGAGCACTTATTGAACAGTTAACATTGGCTGTGATTATTTCTATCGTCGCGACACTGCTAATGTTGTTGATTGTTCGTTCCATTATTCGTCCATTGCAATTGCTGAATGAACAAGTGGCTCAGTTGTCTGGTAACGATGGAGACCTAACACAAACGTTAGATTTGCATTCACACGCCGAATTGAACGAATTGAGCGCCAGCTTTAATGTGTTTCTACAAAAACTTCGTGACATGGTGAACTCATTAAAATCCATTGGGGTAACAGTAAGGGCATCCTCAAATGAGAACGTGACTGCGAGTAATAGTTCTTTAGCAGAAACCGCACAGCAAAAAACAGAGATTGCCAATGTTGTTTTGTCGACTCAAGAAATGTCTAACACGGCCCATGAAGTCGCTGGAATTACCGCTGAATTAGCAGGGAAAATGAAAGAAATGAATCATATGGTTAGTGACTCTCAGCGTAGTATCGTGAGTTCAACGAATACGGTTCAAGAGCTTAGCAGCAGTATGGAAAGTGCAAAAGAGTCCATCGATAAAGTCTCTGCACGTTCGAATGATATTAATCAAATTCTAGAAGTGATTCGTAGTGTGGCTGAGCAAACGAATTTGTTAGCTCTGAATGCTGCGATTGAGGCGGCTCGTGCGGGTGAGCAAGGTCGAGGTTTTGCGGTGGTTGCGGACGAAGTACGCAGCCTTGCCTCTAAAACACAAAACTCTACGGAAGAAATTGATAATTTAATCAGTAATTTGCAGCAAGAAGTGAAAATGGCGGTCAGTAGCATCGCTAATAGTGGTGAAAAAGTTGCATTATCCGTTAAGTCTACTCAAGAGGTGAACGATAGTCTCGCAGCAGTGGTGAATGAAATAGAACTAATAAATGATCATATTCAACAAGTGGCTGCCGCGGCGGAAGAGCAAAGCCAAGTGAGTATTGATATCACTGGTATGTTGAAAAAAATCGAAGACGCGGCCGAAGTGTTAGCGCACTTTGCGCACCAGACGAATGACAGTAGTGAGCAAGTGACTCACCAGTTGGATGAGTTGGATAGCCAATTGAATAAACTGAAGAGTTAATAGTCTCAGAAAGCGTCATTGTCTGTTGGTAAAAAAAACGGGTAGGCTCAGCCTACCCGTTTTTTTTGTAAGCATGTTAATATCTTTTCTCCATCCATAAGTGACGAAATAATCGCAATCGAATCAACATCATTACCCTCACTTAAATCTTATGATTAATGTGAGTTTGTAGAACGTATTCCAATGAATGTTTGAGCATCCCCCTAGATATGATGCAATTTGCGACGATAAATAAGGCCAAAGATGACTAAGGTGCCCATCAAACACACTTCGGCGCATAAGGTGGTAGATATGGCGATTTTGTGGCTTTGGGTAATATCAAAGATTTGATAGGCGATGGAGCCGAGTAGAGCGGACCCTAGACCAAAAGCGGCTTGTTGTATGGTCGTCAGCATGGCACTGCCTGCTCCAGCATCTTTCGAAGCCACTTCGGACAAACCAATGCGGAAAAAGCTACCGACGATAAAAGACTGTCCTAACCCGATAAATAAGGTGGTTGGTAGTAAGGTCGTAATGCCGATATTTGGCCAAAAATGATAGAAAGTCCATGCTAAGCCAAGCAGTCCAGGTATTTGTAACGCACAACCTAAAAACAGCGTATTGAGCTTGCCAATACGGTTGGATATTCTTGCCGTGAAAAGTGAGCCTACAAAATACGCCATACCCAGCATGATAAACGCATTCCCGGATTCCAGTGGAGACTTGCCTAAGCCAGATTGAAAAGTCAGGGCGACGGAGAACATAAAACCGCTCCAACTGGCGAACATAAAGATCGCCAGAATAAAGCCAAATTGAATGGAATGAAGGCGTAATAGTCTCGGTGGCATTAGCGGGAAGCGCTGACGATTTTCTTGATGCTTTTCAATGTTCCAAAATGCATACAAAAGAGGGATAACACCTAAGAGCATAACGATAAATGGCCATGACCAATGGTATTCCGGTCCAAGCGAGACAGGAATCAGCAGACAAAGCAGTGCTGCCGCAAGAACAAAAGTGCCGGGCCAGTCCACATTGGCAGGGTGTTCTGAACGACTTTCAGGTACCCAAACGCGAGCAAAAATAAGAATGCCGAGACAAACGGGAATATTGATCAAAAAGACACTGCGCCAGCCCAATCCTGCCACATCGCCAGAGACTAAAAAGCCACCGAGAACCTGCCCTAAGACAAACGCCAAACCACCAATGGCGCCATAGAGGCCAATTGCAAAAGAGTGACGTCTGCCCGTTAGTGTGACATGCAAGGTGGCGAGAATTTGCGGCACAATCATGGCTGCGCCGACACCTTGAACGGCGCGAGCGAACAATAGTCCATTGATGGAAGAGGCAATCCCGCAAGCGAGAGAGGCGATACCAAAGACCCAGACGCCGAGAATAAACAAACGGCGGCGGCCAAAGTTATCGCCTAGTCGTCCCCCCATTGCCAAGCACACTGCGAAACTTACACCATAGGCGGCCACCATTAACTCGAGTTGAATATGGCTGGCATGGAGGGACTCAGCGATGGAAGCGAGCGCTACGTTGACGATGGAAAAATCAATTAACGGCAGTAGCTGGCCTGCCATCAGGATGATCAAACCAGCTCGGCTTAGTGTCTTTGCTGTAGTGGTCATTTTATTCGGATTCTCTTGATTTATCATTGAATGGTCGACAGTATGTAAAAACCGTTAAACAGGTACCAGTGTTTAGTTATCCTAGTATTAGAACTACCTGCTTGGCTTTTTATTCAGCAAACCTAGTGATAGAAGAGAGAGTATGACAACCGCCTTGCTTGATTCCCATCAACCGCAACGTGCTAACAGCGTTGGCTTTATTGCTCAAGATAACCGTAAAGAGCTCGGGTTGTATTTACGTCGGCGCCGGGAAAGTTTAGACCCATCGCGCCTTGGTATTTTACACAGTGGTCGGCGACGAACGCCCGGCTTACGACGTGAAGAAGTGGCCATGCTGGCAGACGTAAGTACCACTTGGTACACCTGGTTGGAACAAGGTCGAGAAGTGAATGCCTCTGTTACAACCTTAAGTGCGATAGCCAAGGCATTGCAATGTAGTGAGGTAGAAACCGCCCATGTGTTTACCTTGTCAGGATTGTCTCGACCAGCTGAATACCAGCGACAATGTCAGAAGCTATCGTCAGTGAATCAAATGATTCTAGACCAACTGAATCCCATGCCAGCGATAGTGCAAAATGCTCGTTTTGATATTTTGGGCTTTAATCAAGCTTATCGAGCGTTAATGGGGGTGGATTTAGCGTCGTTACCGGATGAACATCGTAACTGCATGTATTTAGCCTTTACTAATGATGAGTGGCTTATACGAATGGACGATAAGGAGGTGATTTTGTCACGTATTGCGGGGAGTTTCCGGGCAGCGATGGCAAAGCATATGGATGATCCTCGCTGGCAAGCTAGATTGGGCATGATGCAGGCTGCTTCTGCGGAGTTTAACCGCTACTGGGAGCAATATGAAATTCTCGACGTTGAAAATCATACGAAGAAGTTTCTTATTCCAGACCTTGGTAAGATGGCTTTTCATCAGGTTAACTGGTGGTCTGCTCCGCAAAATGGTGAACGCCTAATGGTGTATGTGCCGGATGATGAGGACACCAAAGTCAAACTGGGGCGTTTGGTGATTGGCTAAAGCTATCCTATTAACTGATACTCTATTGATACTGGAAAGCTTTGCTATTCATGCATATTCTCTAACAACACTCATAATAAGGAAAAAGAGATGGATTATACTGTGACGCTACAGGCCGACAAAAGAATGCTTTCAGGTGTTGGCAGAAAACCTATTCATCAGGAGGGTAGTATTGGTATAACGGCTTGTCAATTTGGTGAAGTGCCTGCACCGGAAGGGTCTTACGAGTTGTATACCAGTAACGTGGCAGCAAATAGTGAAGATATGGAAGTATTTGCTTTTGATATGCCTCAATCGATACCTAAAGAGGCGCATGTTCGTTTTAACCTAGCAATACAAATTGATATCAATAATGTTGTTAACGTCCAAATCCGAATCAATCCAGATAAGACAATAGAGTGGCGCTGGCTAGCCTATATCGGAGAGTTTTCTGATTGGAGTTCAAATAGTACTGACTCAAGTTGGCAAGACAATGGGCATGAATATCGGATCTATATGGTTAATCAGCAAAACGAAAAAAACTTTTGGGTATACGTAGGACGCGTTCCAATGGTAGACAATTTGCCTTCTGCTTTTTTCCCACCAGGTGTGCCCATTCCCAAACCGTTGCAATCGATGCTTGATACTGATGAGCGAAAATTTTAATTGCCATGAACGTTCTTTAACGACTAAGCAAAAGTAACTCAGCGTCTAACTAATAGACGGCATGATAAATGGTATTGTGCTGTCTCTCTTCTCCTTTTCTTCCCTTCGTCAATAAGACAACTGACACCAAACTGATACTGCTAAAAATCCCCCCGCCTGTTTTACTGAAACGGTAATGGAATCATCCACCCGTTTTAGCTTGAGTAACAGGAGCAAGATATGACACTTTCAATTCACCCTTCCGTTGGAGTGGCTCGATTGGGCAATGCAGAAGGCAATAATTTTCTTTTAAACCCCACGAAGATTGGCGGTTTGCCCCATGAACACGATGAGAACATGCAACCAACGACGGAAGTTATCAACTTTAAAGATGAAGCGGGCCGTATTCGTCGCCAAGGGCAGGTATTTAAAGTCTTTGATGAGTCTGGTGAAGAGTTAACACTGCAATCGCCTAATGTTGAGCGTATTGAGTGGACGGTTCATTTAGCCAATAAAAAAGCCGCATGGTACGAATTTAGTGAACTTAATGGCAACCTGCTTTATGGACAAGCTAATAGCTACACAAATCGAAAAATTCAGTTTCGTAACAAGTCGGTTGGTCTTATCGGTTTAGATGATTATGATCTGGCAGAAAGACAGAAGCTGATTATAGATCTTGGGCCGCGTACCATTGCGGGTTATTTGTCTGAGATTGAAATTAGTATTCATAATATTCCTAGTGATTACACACACGCATCGTACCCTAAAGGCGAAATGAAACAAGGGTCAAAAACGTTTGAGAGCTTAGGGACCCTACGTACGGATAATCAAGGCCGCTTAATTGTGTTAGGCGGTTATGGCTTTGCTGGTGGCAATACCAATTTAGAAGGTTACGGTGGGGGCGATGACTGGTACGACGATATCTCAGATGGCTCAGTGACGTGTGTAGTGACCTATAAAAACGCTTCTCAGATGACAACGAATGCTTGGATCGTGGTGGGCTCACCTGATTTTGCTCCTGAAATTGTCAATATTTCTACCTTAAACGATACCTTTTTTGATGTCGGCGTACGGTATTTTAACCTGGTGCCAGATATGTATGGTGAGAGCAATTCTACGGGGAGCGGCTTTAATCATAATTATATTGCTAACTTCGATAGAGATATTCTTCCTATTATTCAACGTATTAGCCAATATCAATGGGTAGCGAATGTACAATCCATGAGCGGTTTCTTTTCTTATCAGTTTGATTATCGTGATAACAGTGAGGCAAGAAAGCCTGAACGAATGAAGTACTATAACTATTTCCGTCAGCTGGATAAGAAAGTCATTGGTGATTATGATCAGCCCCAGCAGCAGCTTATGAGTGGGGATTCTGATGGAAATAGATTCCCCATGATGCCGCTGAACTCGGGCAGTAACTCAGTAAAAAGCGCCAATGCGTATGATCTAACTAACAATGTAGTGGAAAAATTTCTCGCCTTAGATGCCACGCAAATGTTTTTGTTAAAGCAGTGGGCTGAAGGAAAATTCAATGTTGGAGACTGCCAAGCTTTCCCTGTTAACCCTATGGATGCTGCCAGTATTGGTAATTGCGTGGGCTTGCCTATGTGTCCAGGCATTGAAGTGACATGGAACCTGCAAAATCCAGCTCTGTATGAAGACGCATATAAAATTAAACATCGTGACAAGGTTAATTATAGCCAAACAGGTTTATCACCTAGTCGAGATGAATGTGAAGGTGGTGGTTGTGAGCCAGGGGATTTAACCAAACGCATGGCGTGTCCTTGGCAGGCGGACTTCTTCAACTGCACCGTTCAGACGATTAACTTCAGTGAACCTAAGGTCAATAAAGCCACACAGATAGAAACGACATTAACGGTAACCAATCATACTTGGAAAGATTTACCCGATGGTGTGACTGTGCCTGAAGATAATTACTTTTCAGGCACTCAAGACAAGGAGGAGAAAACACCACTCCCACCTGCTTATTATAGTTATTGGTGGCCGCCACAAAGTCCTTGGGATGTGCTAACGGGTGAGTTGGATGCTGCAGGTCAGCTTCAGAGCCACCTTCCTGCTGGACAGCAAATCAACTATGCCCGTGGTATCAATAGTTATGGACAAATGGTAGGGCACTGGTTTGCACTGGCTTTTATTCGAGATCAAAACTCGAAAAATGAAGGCTTCCCCTATTTCACTGAATCCGAAAGAAACCACGAATTGTTTGAATACAGAGAAATAGGTGTGGGGCAAATCAGTGGTAACCCTGATGATAATGAGACCTCCTTGCCAGTATTTTTTATCAACCCTCACAAAGTCTCTTCCGATAAGTTAAAAGAGGGATTAGCTGAAATTAGTCGTGGTGAAACGGAAAGAGGTAGACGCATTGCTGAATATCTGGAAGAGCGAGCCTTCAAGCCTGTTCGCTCGACAAATATTCTTCATCGTTCAGGCACTCGGGTGAGGGGTTAGTGATGCAAACTTATGATGCCATTATCATAGGAGGCGGCCCCGCTGGGGCCGCTTGTGCGCTCTCCTTGATGTTGTTCCACGATAAAAAAGTGTTGTTGCTTGAACGTGGCGATTTCACACAACAGCGTATTGGTGAGCAGGTTTCTCACAGTATCTTTGATTTTTTGGAGTATCTGGACATACCACGAGAGGCGTTTGGAGCAGGATGTTTTACACCAAATTATGGCAAAGAGAGCTATTGGGGTAGTGATGTGAAAACTCATCATTTCAGCCTGTTCACGGCACAAGGTAAAACCTATCAACTGGATCGCGCGCGTTTTGATGAGACCTTGCTGATGACAATATCAGAACGAGGAGGCACGATTATTCCTCGCTGTAAACAAATTAGCATTGCGCAACAAGAAGGCCGTTGGCAAGTTCAGTGTGTTCATCCTGAACAAGGTACACTGCACTATCAAAGTGAATATTTGATTGATGCGTCTGGTCGACAGACAAAAATAGGTCAATCGCTAGGAATTGAACGTGTCGTGACCGATCAGCTTGTGGGTATTGGCGCCTTTGTCGAGCATCCTGAGCATATCTTCGAGCAACAACAGAAAATTGAAAGTTGCGAATATGGCTGGTGGTATATGGCAGGCTTGTCGAAAGACCTTGCTGTGGTAACCTGCTTTACCGATATGGATATCATGAAAGAGAAGCAACTTAACCGTCAGGAGGTTTGGAATCAATGTCTCGCTAAGACAACTGCTATTGGTAACTCTTTACAGGGCTGTATCTCTACGCAGCCAAAGCTTTGGGTAAAACAAGCCAACAGTCAGTATTATGCTTCAGATTTCCCAGAAAAGTTTGTTGCCGTTGGTGATGCGGTCGCCTCTTTTGACCCGATTTCTTCTATGGGAATAGGATTTGCGATGCTCAGTGGTTGCCATGGTGCTTATGCGCTAATGCATGAACAAAAAACAGCCGTTCGGGATTATCAACAAGATGCCATACTGACTTTTGATGAGTACTGCGAAACCAAATGGGACTTTTATAAAAAAGAGCAACGCTTTCCTAATCACCCTTTTTGGCAGCGTCGCCTGATTAAGCCTAGTAAACAACAACATAGAGTAAGCGCCTAGTTTGTTAGCGTTTGCTTGGAGAGAAGTGATTGTAGCCACGTTGCGTGGCTTCCATTGCGTATCTTGATCTAATACATACTGTGCGAATGCTATTAAATCACAGTCTTAAACACTATGCTCTACTATAGGGTTCGATCTTTTGTTGTGAGTAAGTGAAGGCCGTAAGTTTGCTTCTGAATTGTGTTCCATGATGGTGGATTCAATAAATAATCGAATGTCCGATTGAAACGTCGATTTTAGCTTGGTACATAGACACTGGATTCGTTTATACACCTGCGTGTCATCTTCACTGATATGCCAATCGATTGTTATATAATTACCTTGTTGGTGGCAGTGTTTCTGTGTGCCATCTAACATAGAATGAATTTTTGTTTTGTGTGTTGGGTTTTTCATTTCGATAACAATGGCTAAGATATTCTTATTTTGAGTATGAGAACCTGATAATACCGCTGGTGAGGTTGCAGGCTCGTTATCAATTAAGAGTAATTCAACCGAAATGCCATAAAACGTAGCGAGTTGTGTGGCTGTGCGATAGAGGACATTCATCCCCAGCTCCGCTCGCTTAATGGAAGAAACAGATACAAGAAGGCTTTGCTCTAAGCACGCTTCAGCGACTTTCTCTTGGCTTAAACCTCGTTGTTTTCTTTGGGCTTTTAACACATCAACATTTAATGAAATACGTCCATCCTTGTTGTTCATGATTCTCTCCAAAAGTCTTTGCTAAGTAACCAATAGCCTTTTTATTTTATGGATGGCAGCCGTTCCGCTTGTCATCAACAGTTGAACGCTTAAGTTAGTAAGGTTTCTTTCAAAGGGCAATTACACAGGATTACACAAGCGGTTTTTGTGTCGCTCATGGCATTACGTTACATAGAAGCTATTGTCATGGCCCGTTATGACTGCTGGGTTGTATTAACGTCCTCCCAGCGACTTGAATAAGTGAAAAAGTATGATGTTGTCCGCAATATTCATATTTTTATTGCTTTTGTTTTGTCTCAGACAGTGGACAATACGTCTTGTAAAAACACGCTGACATATGGTTACTTAAAAACACTATGGGCGGCTTTTTTGTGGTAATAAAGAGGGAGATGACGTTGTTCGCGTTGATAAAAAAAGAATGGTTTTTAGCGGGGATGTTGCTAGCAATTGCCTTGGCGGCGTTGTTGCCTAAGGTGGGGTCAAGTGGTGGTCTGCTGCACTTGGACCAAGTGACACAATGGGGGATTGCCCTCGTTTTCTTTTTACATGGTATTGGTCTCTCGCCCCGTGATATACGCAAAGGCTTAAGTAACTGGCGACTTCACCTGTTTATTCAATCCGCTACCTTCATCATTTACCCTCTGGTTTGGCTTGCATTGGGACATTGGTTTGAGAGCTTTTTACCCAAAGCTTTGGCGTTTGGCTTTTGTTATTTACTGGTTTTGCCAAGTACCATTTCTTCTTCTGTCGCGATGACAGCGATTGCGGGTGGTAATGTACCTGGGGCGATTTTTAATGCTTCTTTATCCAGTGTGTTAGGTATTTTTCTCACGCCACTTTATGTTCAGTTATTTATGGGCTTTACCAGTAGTCATGCAGACTTTGGTGGCACCGTTGCTCACATTGCCTTGTTATTATTTGCCCCAATGGTAGCAGGCCAACTGCTGCGTCCGCTAATCGGTCAGTGGGTGAGTCGCTATAAAGCGATCACTGGGAAACTGGATAAATGGGTGATCTTGCTGATTGTCTATAATGCATTTTGTGATTCGGTTGTGCGTGGTATCTGGCATGATTTTACCATAGTCACTTTGTTGTACGCGGTGGGGCTATGCGCCTTGATATTGCTTTTCATCATCGCACTCATGTCTTTCTTCGGTCATCGTTTTCAATTCAGTGAAGAAGATCAATCCGCCGCCTTATTTTGTGGTACGAAAAAAAGCCTTGCTGCGGGTGTGCCTATGGCAAAAGTGATTTTTGGTGCAAACCCTATGCTAGGTATGCTGTTACTGCCTATTATGATTTATCATCCGCTGCAAATCTTTGTGTGTGCGTTATTGGCAAATCGATTTTCAAAGCGCAAAGCGGCGAGAACATCCGTCGGATAACATCGAATGTTCTATGTATCTTGTTGTTTAAAAAGGGATACTTTTTTATCTCATTATTTTGCAGGTCAAAATGAATTTGGATTCTATTGAGGTTGATAACACCTCTAAAAAGACGCAGTACTTGCGTGTGATCTTAATGGGGGTCGCTGCATTTATTGTCAATACCACAGAGTTTGTGCCTGTGGGGTTGTTATCGTCTATTGCTCAAGATTTTTCGATAACACCCGCTCATGCCGGTTGGATGCTGACCGTGTATGCGTGGATCGTGGCGTTGATGTCACTGCCCTTAATGCTGCTAACGGGGAAAATGGATCGTAAGACCCTGTTGATCGCAAGTTTTGTGTTGTTCTTTATCAGCCATATTTTGTCGGTCTTTGCTTGGTGTTTTGAGGTCTTATTGATTAGCCGTATTGGTATTGCCTTTGCTCATGCCGTATTTTGGTCTATTACCGCGTCCATCGCGATTCGAGTGGCCCCTTGGGGGAAGAAAAACTTTGCCTTGAGTGTGCTGGCGACGGGAACCGGGCTCGCTATGGTACTGGGTGTGCCATTAGGTCGTTTGATTGGTGAGTCTTTAGGGTGGCGAATGACGTTTGCGACAATTGCTGTGGCGTCTTTTGTGATGATTATCGCGCTATTTCGGTTACTGCCAAGTTTACCGAGTTTGTTTTCTGGCAGCTTGAGTAAAGTGTCTGAGTTGATGAAAAAGCCCATTTTGTTGAACATGTACTTTTTTATCTTTTTGATGTTCACGGCCCATTACACGGCTTACAGTTATATTGAGCCTTTTTTAAAAGTCGTCGGGCATAATTCGGCAGGGTTCACCACATTGATTCTGCTCTTGTTTGGTGGTGCAGGCATCATCGGCAGTGTGGTATTTGGTTATCTTGGTGAGCGAGCCAATAAGCAATTGTTGATCGGTAGTACCGTGATCGTGACCTGTTCTACGGCTCTTCTGTATTTTGCTGCTCAGCATAGTAGCTATATGATCGCTTTGATTATCCTATGGGGCGCGGCCATGATGACCATTGGTCTTGCCATGCAAGTGCGCGTGTTTAATGTGGATGCTAACGCCTCTGACATTATTATGTCGTTGTTTTCCGGCATTATTAATTTGGGTATTGGTGCGGGGGCTTTATTTGGCAACCAAGTAATACAACGGATTAATTTGCAAAGTGTTGGCGCGGCGGGTGCGGTATTTGGTGTTATTGGTTTAGTGGTGCTTTTCTTCTTGTTGCGTCGGGTCGCCAGAGAGGCACAAGCATCAGCTGAAATGTGTTAATCGATCAAGAAACAAGGTTGAAAAAGGCACTAATAAAGTCATTTATTAGTGCCTTTTTTGCATTGCTAAAATAGCAATGATCTCTTCTAAAAATTCATCTTTTGTGATGCCTGAGTGTGACGTTACCATTTGTTTATTCAAATAAATGACCGTGATAACTCACTAAGAAGGTATGGATGGAAGCATGTGATCTTAACGCAGCTGAAGCGCGCCGTTTAATGGCACAAAAGTCATTGTCTGTTATGGAATTAGCGCAAAGCTGCATTGCTCGAATGAATTTGGTCAATCATGCGGTGAATGCAATTGTTGCTTGTGATCCTGACGATTTTATGGCCCAAGCCAAGCAAGCCCAACAAGCCATTGATAAAGGGGAACCCTTGGGGGCGTTACACGGTTTGCCACTGAGCGTGAAAGACATGGTTGACCTAACGGGGTTCCCAACGACGTTCGGCAGTACTATTTACAAAGACAATATGGCGACCTCCGACGATCCTATGGTAGCGCAATTACGCCAAGCAGGGGCTTTGCCACTGGGCAAAGCCAATAACCCAGAATGGAGTGCTGGTGGTAATACACGCAATGCGGTGTATGGCGCAACGGCGAATCCATTTGATGTTACCCGCTCGGCGGCGGGATCTTCTGGCGGTTCAGCTGTGGCGTTGGCCTGCGGCATCACCCCATTAGCAACAGGATCCGACACGGGGGGCAGCTTGCGTAATCCAGCGGCTTTTTGTGGTGTGGTTGGCTTTCGTCCGTCACCGGGTGTGGTGCCGGGGCACAGTCGGCCGATTGGTTTAATTCCATTGCCAACCAATGGGCCAATGGCACGTTCTGTCGAAGATGTGGGGTTGATGTTATCGCAAATGATTCGTCCTGATCGCCGTGACCCTTGGGTGTCTGTGGTGGAAGGGGTTGGGCAACACAATGGGGATGCTTATCGTCACTTGCCTGACTTTGATTTGAGCAGCGCTAAGGTGGCTGTTACCCATAATTTTGGTTTTGCCATGACGGAAAAGCTAATTAAAGAATCCTTTCAAGAAAAAATCGATCAGTTTGGCTCGGTCTTTGCGAAATGTGACCAGGCCCACCCTAACTGTGTCAATGCAGATCATATTTTTGCAGTGCTAAGGGCGCTTAACTTTTCCGGTCATCACCGAGAATTGTCCCACCAATACCCAGATCAAATGGGCCCAAATATTCTGATGAATATTAAAGAGGGCGAGTCATACAGCGCCTTAGACGTAGTGAGTGCGCTAAACAAACAAACGCTTATGTATCGTGCGTGGCAGGTATTTTTTGAAGAATATGATTTTATTCTGGCGCCCACGACGACCATTAGCCCAAGAGACTGGCACGAGCTTTACCCTGAGCAGATTGATGGTAAGCCGACACAAAGCTATTATCACTGGCTTGCGATGGCGTATGCTTCGACTTTAACGGGGCATCCATCTGTGACCCTGCCTGTTGGTCGAGATAAAAACCATATGCCGTTTGGGTTACAGATTATTGGCCGACGAGGCGACGATTTATCTACCTTGGCGTTTGCCAAGTCGTTAGAAGCCCTGTTAGAGAAAACACCCGATTTGGCGCGTCCAAGAGTCGATATCGCCATGTTATCCCGTTTACCTGCGCTGAAACATGCCGAGGGTTTTATGGGGTTTTAATTTTCTATAGATCTTTAATGGAGTCTGTAAGTGACTGACTATATTTATACCCCTGTTGTGCAGTCGCTTATTGCGTTGCAGGAAATCACTTGGTTCAACCCG
The DNA here is from genome assembly GCF_016461715.1 of Marinomonas spartinae. Taxonomy (GTDB): domain Bacteria; phylum Pseudomonadota; class Gammaproteobacteria; order Pseudomonadales; family Marinomonadaceae; genus Marinomonas; species Marinomonas spartinae_A. The sequence continues at coordinate 20,111 of NZ_JAEMUI010000022.1, forward strand.
AAAAAAGCGCGCTTTGCAGAGGTGCAATCTACGTTGTCACTGCATAGGTCAGACATGCTCGATGCTTCCGATAGACTAATGCGTTTTGCGCCTTACCTCGCGCAAGTCTTTCCCGAAACGGCTGCCACGAATGGCATTATCGAGTCCGAATTGAGAGCCGTGCCGGCTCTGCAACTTGCCTTGTCTGATGTGATGAATCTAGACATACCGGGTCGCTTATGGATGAAATGCGACAACCAATTGCCGATTGCTGGTTCCATTAAGGCGCGTGGTGGCATTTATGAAGTCTTGTTGCATGCAGAGCGTTTAGCGTTAGCGAATGGCTTGTTACATACTGGAGATGACTATCGTCTTTTTGACTCAGAAGGTTTTCGTGCCTTATTTTCAAAGCATCAAATTATTGTTGGATCGACTGGTAACCTTGGCTTAAGCATCGGTATTATGAGCGCTAAATTGGGCTTTGAAGTCACGGTTCATATGTCGTCGGATGCCCGGGAATGGAAAAAAGTGTTGTTGAGGAGCAAAGGCGTCAATGTCGTTGAGCATACTGCCGATTATGGTGTGGCAGTGGAGCAAGGACGACAAGAAGCCATGCGACAAGATACGGCATATTTTATTGATGATGAAGATTCCAAGTCATTGTTTTTGGGTTACAGTGTGGCCGCGTTACGATTGCAAAAACAGCTGGTCGAGCAGGGGATTATGGTTGATGAAAACCATCCTTTATTTGTCTACTTGCCTTGTGGTGTGGGTGGAGCGCCTGGCGGTATTACCTTTGGTTTAAAGCAGGTCTTTGGCGATCATGTACATTGTTTTTTTGCTGAGCCGACCCATTCTCCTTGCATGGTGTTAGGTATGGAAACGGGTTTGCATAATGCTATTTCCGTACAAGAGTTGGGCATCGATAACCAAACCTGTGCCGATGGGTTAGCCGTTGGCCGACCTTCTGCCTTTGTGGGCCCCATGATGGATACACTGCTCAGTGGTGTTTATACCGTTGCCGACGACAATCTATATCGTCACTTGGCTATGCTGGTGGACACTGAAAATATGCCAGTAGAGCCATCAGGTGCTGCGGGGGTAAGCGGTGTACTGCGTATATTAACCGCCGGACGGGGCTATCTTACTGATCACCAGCTGAATGATAAACTGCCACAAGCGACGCACATTATGTGGGCCACTGGTGGAGATATGGTGCCGCAAGAAGAGAGAAAAACCTACTACCAAAAAGGCCAAGCTCTGTTGCTTTGACGTGTATGACTGGCTCGACTAGGCTCTTTAAGGCGTGGTTAGTCTATTGTTGGCTCTATGTTTTCTTCAAACTGCATCTTTTCGATCATGTAATCCAAAAAGACTCTTACGGCAGCGGGTAAGGTGCGTCCTGATAAGGTTTGCACTTCAATGTTGCGGATGTCCATACCACGGTCTCGAATGGGGATGGCAACTAATTCGTTACCCGCCAGTTGATGGCGCATGGAGATCTCGCCAGCGAGATGGATGCCGCCCTCGTAGGTTGTAAAGCGGTTTAATGTCGCCATGTTGTTGGAGACCAATACTGGGTCGAATAACAGGTTTAAGCGGCTACAGCAGATATCAAATAACTGTCTGACGGTGGTGTTTTCTTCTGGTAAGGCAATTGGGTAGGGGTGTAGCTGGGCTAGGGTGACGGTTTTTCTGTGGGCCAGAGGGTGAGAGGGATGAAAGACGGCAACTACTGGAGAAGGTTGTCGGTAAGCCACTTTAATGTCTTTAGCAGGAGATAAATTTAGCGTGACTCCGATGTCGGCATCCCCGTGACTGACGCGTCGTGATACTTCCGCTGGTGAGCTGACATTGATGTGAAAATGAATGCCTTGGTGCTTTTTGCGAAAATTTGCAATGTTACGAGGTAAAAATTCCATGGCAAAACCTTCCGAGCAAGAGATTTTCACATGACCTCGGTTTAGGCCCTCTAATGCAGCAATCTCCGATACGACCCTGTCCGATTCTAGTGCATTTTTACGCGCATACACGGCGAGCATTTCCCCAGCAGCACTCAATTCCATCCCTCGAGGACGGCGTTCGAAAAGGGTTGTACCAAGAATATCTTCTAGACTATTTATTTGTCTGCTTATCGCACTGGCTGCCACATTTAGGTGCAAAGAAGCCTCACTGATCGATCCGTATCTCGCCACCTCTAAAAAATAGCGAAGAGCTGTGTCCTGTAAACGCAATGCCGCTTTCATCTTGATTTTCCTGAATTTTATGGATTTTACCGACTTTTTAGAAGATTTAATGCTTTTTCTATTTCGCCATAGCCATGCCTTTTTGGCAACGATTCCTTGCATTTTTTTTTATTGTGGCAACGATTTTTTTTACTTAATGTGAATGAAAGTTGCATACGATCAGATTAAGTTAAGCCGTCCAAAAGGAATAAAACCGATGAAAAAATCAGCTCTTTTTAAGTCCTTCTCGCGTTTTTCGTTGCTCAGCTCAGTATTTATTTGTTCGCTCGTTGTATTGCCCACTACTGCCCTGGCAAATAAAGCGGATGATACTCTTGTTTATGCCTCTGACACGGAGCCGGAGAACGTCAGTCCTTACCACAATAACGTGCGGGAAGGGGTTATTCTTTCCCATTTAGCTTGGGATACACTGATTTATCGGAATCCAAAAACGGGTGAATACGAAGGGGATTTGGCAACAAGTTGGAAATGGCAGGACAGTACGCATCTGTTGCTGAATTTACGTAAAGGTGTGACATTCCAGAATGGTGACCCTTTTACCGCTGATGATGTGGTATTTACTTTTGATTATATGAATTCCCCGCAAGCAAAAGCTGTCACCGCCCAAAATATTAGTTGGATAGACCATGTCAAAAAAATCGACGATTACACCGTTGTTTTAGTCCTTAAAAAGCCCTTTCCTGCGGCACTAGAATATTTATCTGGTCCGACGCCTATTTATCCTGAAAAGTATTATAAAAAAGTCGGCTTAAAGGGTTACTCAAAAGCGCCTATCGGTACTGGCCCGTATAAAATTACTGCAATATTAAGCGGTCAAGGTGTCAATTTAGAACGCAATGATCACTACTTTACTGGCGGGCCTATTAAAAAACCTGCTATCAAGTATATTAAATTTAGGGTCATCCCAGATCCTGATGCACGTATTGCACAGCTTTTAACAGGCTCTGTGGACTGGGTATGGCGAGTACCTTCTGACCAAGCAGATAAGATGAAAGGCATGCCAAATATCCAGATAAAAAGTGGTGAAACCATGCGTATCGGTTATTTGGCAATGGATACCACAAGCGACTCATTAAAAGATTCGCCATTTAGGAAAAAATTGGTTCGTGAAGCCGTGAATTATGCCATTGATCGTAAGGCGTTTGCTGACCAACTGGTTCGCGGTGGCAGTCGTCCTTTGTATACGCCTTGTTTTCCTAGTCAATTTGGTTGTGATGTGTCTGCAGCAACAAAATACCCTTATAACCCCGCTAAAGCCAGAGCTTTGCTGGCTGAAGCTGGGTATCCCAATGGCTTTACTACCGATTTTTATGCCTATCGTGAACGAGGTCTAGCCGAAGCCATGCTGGGGTATTTACTTGCTGTTGGCATTAAAGCGAAGTTGCATTTTATGACCTACGCCGCACTGCGTACAGCCCAGCGTGCAGGACATGTTCCCATTGCATTCCAAACCTGGGGATCTTACTCAGTGAATGATATCTCGGCGTCTACCAGTGTGTTTTTTGAAGGTGGTGCGGATGATATTAATAAAGATCCCAAAGTGATCAGCTTGTTAAAAAAAGGTGATACAACGGTTGATCCTGCCATGCGTAAAAAGGACTACAGTGCCGCAATAAAACGTATTACAGACGAAGCTTATTGGGCGCCTATGTTTACCTATTCTAGTAATTATGCGTTTGATCGAGACCTGAATTTCACCCCTTATCCTGATGAATTACCACGCTTTTATGAGTCAACTTGGAAATAAGATGGAGGGCGCTCATTTTACTTTTTGATGGGCGCAACCATTTCATCCAATCACGTCGTTCATGGCAATTCCTGTAATGGCATGGTTTATCTAAGTGATTTGTTATTTATGAGGAGTTTCTATGTTGGTGTTTGTGACTCGTCGTTTGTTGGTTGCTTTGAGTGTTGCTTTGACTGTCTCCATCGTGAGTTTTTTATTGCTGCATTTCTCTGGCGATTTAGCGACGTCTATTGCTGGCCCAGATGCCACGGCTGAGCAGGTAGAAAAAATTCGTGTCGAGTTTGGTTTAGATCAACCGATTGTGGAGCAGTATTTTCACTGGTTGGTTTCTGCTGTGCAGCTGAATTTCGGCCGCTCTTATTACTTCCAAGATTCGGTGATGTCTTTGATTAGTGAGCGTTTGCCGATCACTCTAACATTAGGTGGACTGGCGTTGGGCTTAGCTATTTTGGTGGCTATTCCGCTTGGGGTCATTGCTGCGATTAAACAAAATACTTGGATTGACCGTCTTGCTTTAAGTTTTGCGGTGGTGGGTCAAGCCATGCCCAGCTTTTGGTTCGGTCTGACCTTGATCATTGTGTTTGCGGTGAACTTACACTGGCTGCCCGCTGGTGGGAACTCATCATGGCAACATTTTGTGTTACCTGCGATTTGCCTTGGTTACTACGCCATGCCAGCCATGATGCGTTTGACCCGAACAGGCATGTTAGAAGTATTGAATTCTGATTATATCCGCACCGCACGTTCTAAAGGGTTGAACGAATCGACGGTGGTGTTAAAGCATGCGCTCAGAAATGCGGTCATTCCTGTTGTTGCTTTGGCGGCGGTTGAACTGGGTTTTATGCTTGGTGGTTCGGTGATTGTAGAGTCCGTGTTTTCTTTAAGAGGGTTAGGACAACTGGCCTGGGATTCGATTTCCCGCAATGACTACCCTGTTGTGCAAGCGGTTGTTTTGATCATTGCGGTGTTTTATATCGCGTTAACTTTTTTTGCAGATGTGCTCAACGCTTTGCTTGATCCACGTTTGCGTGTTCGCTAAGGGGGTCTCTATGTCCAACCTGACACTTACTGCCAACTCGTCAATAACATCGTTACCCGCTGTGCCGGAGTGGCGGCGCATTATGAATCGCTTTTTGGGACATCGTGGGCTAATGATTGGTTCCGTCATTCTTGCTGTGATTATTTTGGCGGCGCTCTTTGCCCCTTGGTTAGCTCCCCATGATCCTTATGTGCAAAATGTTTCGCAACGTATGATTCCCCCCATTTGGCATGACAAAGGAACTTGGAACCATATTCTTGGTACCGATAAATTGGGGCGGGACTATCTCAGTCGCCTTTTATATGGCGCTCGTATTTCGTTGACGATAGGGATTTCTGCAGCGGTTATATCTGGTCTGATTGGCACCACACTTGGTGTGTTGGCAGGGTATTTTGGTGGCCGTGTGGACGCGGTAATCAGTTATATCATCACCACTCGTTTGGCGTTACCAGTGGTATTGGTCGCACTGGCGATGGCCTCTTTGGTTGGTGGTTCTTTGCAAACAGTAATTGTCCTTTTAGGGTTGCTTTTATGGGACCGTTTTGCGGTTGTAGCGCGCTCTACGACACAACAATTACGCGATGCGGAGTTTATTGCCTCGGCGAAAGTATTGGGAGCGTCAACCCCTTATATTCTTATTCGTGAGCTGCTACCGAATATTCTCAGTGCCTTAATTGTGGTGATGACCTTAGAAATGGCCCATGCCATTTTATTAGAAGCGGCCTTGTCATTCTTAGGCATTGGCGTGCAACCGCCTTCGCCCTCTTGGGGACTGATGGTGGCAGAAGGCAAATCCTATATGTTTTTCCAGCCTTGGGTGATTGCCATTCCTGGTGTGGCCTTGATGGTGTTGGTATTGGCGATCAATCTCGTGGGGGATGGCTTGCGGGATATGAATGCACCGGAAGGCCGTAGCTAAGAGACGAGGAGTCAATCATGAAACGAATACTAGAGGTTAAAAATCTGCAAGTAGATTTACCAACGGCAAACGGCACATTACGGGCGGTGCGTGGTATTGATCTACATGTCAATCAAGGTGAAATGCTGTGTATTGTCGGGGAATCTGGCTGTGGTAAATCCATGACATCGATGGCGTTGATGGGATTGTTGCCCAAGCGCGCCGCGATCACGGCAGAAGCAATGGAATTCGATGGTATGGACTTGTTGTCTTTGTCGAAAAAAGAGCGCAACCAAGTACGTGGTATGCGGATGTCGATGATTTTTCAAGAGCCGATGACGTCTTTAAACCCTTCTTACACCTTAGGCAATCAATTGTGCGAAGGCATCATCAAGCACAAGGGGTTGAGTAGAGAGAAAGCAAAAGAGAGGGCGGTTTATTTACTGGAGAGGGCAGGTGTGCCTTATCCAGAAAAGCGATTGAACCAATACCCACATCAGCTATCTGGAGGCCTACGTCAGCGGGTGATGATTGCTATGGCACTGATGTGCGAGCCCGATTTGATCATTGCCGACGAGCCAACCACGGCGCTAGACGTGACGATTCAAGCGCAAATATTACGTTTGATTCGTGAGCTTCAACAAGAGTTTGGAACAGCGGTTATCTTTATTACTCATGATCTGGGAGTGGTTGCACGCATTGCAGATCGTGTGGCGGTGATGTACGCCGGACAAGTGGTGGAAACGGCCAGCGCTGAAGCGTTGTTTGCTAATCCATTACACCCTTACACACAGGGATTACTAAATTGCATTCCTATTCCAGGGAAAACTAAACCGGGCAGTCATTTGGCCTCGATCCCTGGGGTGGTACCGAGTTTGATAGGGGAGCTTAAAGGCTGTGCTTTTGAGAATCGTTGTTCTGTATCAACCAGTGAGTGCCGGCGTCGAACCCCTAATTTAGCCATTAAGCCGAGTTCAGCAGACCATCAGGTGCGTTGTCCTGAGGTTAGCTTGTCATTTCAGGAGGCTGTGTGATGCCAGATTATGCATTGGAATTGTCGAATCTGTCGCGCCATTTTTATCTGAAAAATGGCGCTTTTAAAGAACCAACCTTGCTCAAGGCGGTGGATGGTATTTCGCTACGTATTCGCCCCGGTGAAACGCTAGGATTGGTAGGAGAATCTGGCTGCGGCAAAAGCACCTTGGCAAAAATGATTCTAGGATTATTGGAACCAACCGATGGTGATGTATTGGTGAATGATAAGGTCAGAGGGGCAAGTTCTCGCCTCGCCATGGCGCGTCAGCTACAACCTATTTTTCAAGACCCTTATTCGTCACTGAATCCCCGTAAAACCATTGAAAAAATCATACGTCTACCGTTACAGCTCCATAAAGTGGGTGACAGTAATAGTCAGAGAAAAGCTGTAAAAGAGATCAGCGACCTGGTTGGGTTGCCAGAACGTTTACTAAAGCAATATCCAGGTCAGTTATCTGGCGGACAGCGACAACGGGTTGCCATCGCGCGTGCACTCATTTTAAGACCCAGTATTTTAGTTTGCGATGAACCAACCTCGGCGCTGGATGTCTCGGTACAGGCGCAAATCCTTAACTTGTTGATGGATTTGAAAAAAGAATTGAATTTAACCTATTTATTTATCAGTCATAACTTGGGAGTCGTGGAACATTTAGTCGATCGAGTCGCTGTTATGTACCGTGGGAAGCTGGTTGAACAAGGCACTCGAGAGGAAATATTTCATCATGCCAAACATCCTTATACTCAAGCCTTGCTGTCTTCTGTATTAACCCCTGATCCCGCTTTAGGCGTCCCCGAGGTGTTGGACTCCAGTTCATGGGATAAAGCCTCATAATTTTTATTGCTATGGTCATTTTTGAGTCCGCTTTATTGCGTGCTTTTGAGTTGCGCTTTTAGTGTTTTTATTTTACCCAAGGAGAGAGCATGAGCCGTCAATCCACTATTCAAGGAGCGGAATCTTATTTTGATTCAGGAGCGTTTTTCACGGCGTTAGAACAACGTGTTAGTGTGCACAGTGAAAGCCAAAATCCGGACGCTTTTGATCAGTTACATGTCTATTTACAAGATATGATTATGCCCGAATTGGCCTCGCTGGGTTTTCAATCTCGTATTGTTGCCAACCCCGTTACCGACGCAAAACAACCCGGTTCCTGGCCTTTTCTCATTGCTGAGCGAATAGAGGATCCAGACCAACTGACGTTACTGACTTATGGTCATGGGGACGTCGTACGTGGTTACGATGATCAATGGAAAGCGGGGTTGTCGCCTTGGAAAATGGTTGTAGACGGTGAGCGTTGGTATGGACGTGGAACGGCGGACAATAAAGGCCAACACACCATTAACTTTGCGGCTTTAAAACAGGTAATAGAGGCGAAAAAAGGCAAGCTGGGCTTTAACGTCAAAGTCATTTTTGAAATGGGGGAAGAGGCCGGTTCTCCGGGCTTGGCGGAATTGTGTGACATCCACAAAGAAACCCTTGCTGCGGATTTATTTATTGCCTCCGATGGTCCGAGACTAAGCGCGGATCACCCGACCATTTTTCTTGGTTCTCGAGGCGGGTTTAATTTTGATTTGCAAGTGACGTTGCGCGATGGGGCGCATCATTCCGGCAATTGGGGGGGATTATTGAGTAACGCGGGGACGCGTTTGGCCCATGCTTGGGCGTCCATGGTGGATGCCAAAGGTAAAATTTTGGTTAAAGGTTTGTTACCGGCCCGTTTACCCGAATCGGTGCGCCAAGCACTCAAAGATATTCCTGTGGGTGAGGGCGCGAACAGCCCGGTGATTGATACAAATTGGGGAGAGCCCGATTTAACGCCAGCCGAGCGCGTGTTTGCTTGGAATACGTTGGAAATGTTGGCGTGCAAAACGGGTAATCCTGATATGCCTGTGAATGCCATTCCAGGTTACGCCAGTGCCCATTGTCAGCTGCGTTTTGTGGTAGAGAGCGACAGTAAAAACTTTCTAAAGCACATCCGTGAGCATCTTGATCATCACGGTTTTTCGGATGTGGAAGTTATTGCCAGCAAGGACATTATGGAAGCCACACGCCTTGACCCTGAAGATCCTTGGGTGGATTGGGCGTTGGGGTCGCTGGCTCAGACGACGGGTAAGAAGCCAGTGTTATTACCTAACTTAGGCGGTTCATTACCAAACGATGTCTTTGCCAATATTCTTAACTTACCAACCGTTTGGGTGCCTCATTCCTACCCCGCCTGTAGTCAACACGCGCCGAATGAACATGTGCTGGCGCCAGTGTGTCGTGAAGCCTTACAGATTATGACCGGGCTGTTTTGGGATTTATCCGAGCAAGGTGCATCGATTTATGCAAAACGTTAAGGAGAACAAAATGATCACAGATAAGGCGCTGCTACCTTATGCGGACCTCTTGTGTGAATGGCTAGCCACACAAGAAGAGAAAATGATTCACTGTTTGCAAGCATTGGTAGAGATCGATTCGAACAGCTATGACAAAGAGGGGGTTGATGCGGCAGGCCGTTTGATCGCTTCTTGGTTGGAAGCGGACGGTATTGAATGTCGTTGGCATACATCGGTGAACTCTGGGGATGTGTTAGAAGCGCGTATTGACTCAGGTTGCGATAAGAACGATCCGTTACCCGCTATTTATCTTATGGGTCACCGAGATACGGTTTTTCCAAAAGGTACCGTTGCTACGCGAGGCTTTAGTCGAGAGGGGATGACCGCGTTTGGTCCTGGGGTGGCCGATATGAAATCCGGTTTGGTGCTGAACTGCTTTGTCTTAAAAGGGTTGCAGTATTTATTGACCCACTCCGATATTGGCGAGCTGCCTTGCCCTGTCATCGGTTTGTTTACGGGAGATGAAGAGATTGGCTCGCCAGAAGGTCACCATGTGATTCAGCGGATGGTGAAGGGAGCGAAAGCGGTGTTCAATGCCGAACCTGGTCGAATCAGCGGTAATGTGGTATCCGCCCGAAAAGGCGGTGCGAGCTTTGACATCTTAGTCAAAGGCAAAGCCGCGCATTCTGGTGTTAACCATGCCGATGGTGCCAGTGCCATTGCCGGCTTGGCTTTGATTATCACCGATCTTCATGGGCTGACGGATTATGACAGTGGCGTGACGACAAACGTAGGGTTAATCAGCGGTGGGATCTCCTCTAACACCGTTGCACCCGAGGCAAGTGCGCGCCTAGATCTACGCTACATAACCAAAGAGCAGATGACAGAAGCCATAGCGGCGATTCAAGAGATTGTCGATAGACCTAGACTCCAAGGGGTGACCGCATCCATGCACTTGTTAGCCGCATTTCATCCGTTTGAAGCAAGGATGAGTGAGGCGCTATTAGCACATTATCAACAACAAGCAGAAACCTTAGGGTTTTCTGTTGAAGGGGAGTTTACTGGTGGGTGTTCTGATGCTGGATTTACTTCCTCAATGGGGGTTCCGACCTTATGTGGAACGGGCCCAGTGGGGGCCAAAATGCATACGGATGGAGAGCTGTGTTTATTAGACACATTTGTGCCTAGGGCTCAAGCGGTGGCGAAAAGTGTGTTGCTTTTACCCTAATGAATCACAGGCTGCTATAGGAGAGACATAATGCTGCATTCAATTGAAACCAAGTTGGCCCCATCGGAATCAGAGATCTGTTCCCAAGCGATAAAATCTGGCAGCTGGGTGTTCTTATCAGGACAAATTCCATTGCTGGTTGAATCCAATACCTTACTAGACGGTTCGATCGCAGAACAAACCACTCAGGTCTTTCGTAACTTAGAGAACATTGCAAAGGCATCTGGTGGCTCGCTTAGCGATGTGGTGAAGCTCACCATTTACCTAAAAAACATGGCAAATTTAGCGGAATTTAACCGTGAGATGGTAAAGCACTTTCAAGATCCATTGCCTGCCAGAGCGGTGATTTCGGTAGCTGCTTTACCTATGAATGCCGAACTAGAAGTCGAGGCGATTATGATGATTGCGGATCCTGCTTGGGCTCTTGCTGTGACTTAATAGGTTAGCGCTTTAATCGCGTGTTTTGGAATGCCGTTAACGCATAAATAGGATGCGTTAACGGCATTTTTTTGTTCCGTCTATAGGAGGAAAAGTGGCTCAATGAGCCGTTTTTTAGGGGTGAGTTTTTAATGAAAGAATATTTCTATATTATATGTTTTTATGAATTTATATCTCATTATTTCGATTTTTTAATGTTTTTAAGGTCAATAAAAATCAAAATTAGAAAGCACATTTCATCTTGGTTTCGGTAGTCTGGTTACAGCTTCACTCACTAAGGAATGACTATTATGAACTTACAAAAATTTGAACGTTACCCGCTGACATTTGGCCCCACGCCTATCGAAAAGCTAAGCCGCCTTTCTGAGCATCTCGGTAATATTGAGGTCTATGCTAAGCGCGAAGACTGTAATTCTGGTCTTGCCCTCGGAGGCAATAAACTGCGTAAATTGGAATACATCGTACCTGATGCAATAGCCTCGGGTGCGGATACACTAGTAAGTATTGGTGGTGTGCAATCGAATCATACTCGCTTGGTCACGGCGACAGCCGCCAAGATTGGTATGAAATGTCGTTTGGTCCAAGAAAGCTGGGTACCATTTGAAGATGCTGTGTATGACCGCGTTGGTAACATCTTGATGAGCCGTGTCATGGGGGCTGAGATTGACCTAGTGGATGAAGGTTTTGATATTGGTATTCGTGAGAGTTGGAAAAATGCCATTGAAGACGTGAAAGCCAAAGGCGGTGTTCCTTATCCTATTCCTGCCGGAGCGTCCGTTCATAAATACGGTGGCTTGGGTTATGTCGGTTTTGCTGAAGAGGTGCGTGAGCAAGAAAAAGAGCTTGGCTTTAAATTCGACTACATTGTGGTTTGTACGGTAACCGGGTCGACTCATGCGGGGATGGCGGTAGGTTTTGCCGAAGATGGTCGTTCACAAAAGGTGATTGGCATCGATGCATCAGGAACGCCCGCTCAAACTCGAGATCAGGTATTAACCATTGCTCAGCAAACAGCAGAGTTGGTGGAATTGGGCCGCGAAATAACAGCTGAAGACATCGTTATTAAAGAAGATTATGCCTACCCTGCTTATGGTGTACCATCCAATGAAACCAACGAGGCGATTCGTTTGGTTGCACGTTTAGAAGGCATGATGACGGACCCTGTTTACGAGGGTAAGTCTATGCAAGGTTTGATCGATTTGGCGCAAAAAGGCTTCTTCCCCGAGGGCTCAAAGGTGCTTTATGCGCATTTAGGCGGTGTGCCTGCCATCAATGGTTATAGTTATATTTATCGTAATGGTTAATTTCACGATTTCGTGAAAATACCTGGATTCCATTAATGGGATTTTGTTTATTGATAATAAAGGCATCCATGAGGTGCCTTTTTTGTGTCATTGTTGTTGGCAAGGACAAGCCTAGAAATCCAAGGGGGCATTGTCCTTGACTTCTTTCATCACAAAAAACGTACGCAACTGGCGCACGTTTGGTAAAGCGAGTAATTGCTCGCTGTGCAGTTTATTGAAATCGGCAATGTCTTTTACGCGAACTTTTAGAAAGTAATCAAAATCCCCTGCCACAAGATGGCAGTCTAAAACAAAGGAAAGTGTCGCGACGGCGAGTTCGAAGGTAGCAAAACTTTCTTGAGTCGAGCGATCTAATACCACACCAACTAAGACTAATGCACCGCGTTCGACTTTTTCCGGTTCAATCAAAGCCCTGACTTCGCTGATATAGCCGTCTTTAAAAAGCTGATGGGTACGCCGATGGCAGGTTGCAGTACTCACATTCACTTTTTCTGCTAAATCAGCGTTACTTAGGCGGCCATCTTGTTGCAGTAAGCGCAGAATCTTTTTATCAATTTTATCCATTTAACGGTTCCGTTTTATGGGCCATGCGAATAACGGTCATTATAAACAAAAAATGCCCCTTACTGTGTTTTAGTAAGAGGCAAGGGAGCTAAAGGTGTTGAGCTTAGTCCGGTGAGAGAGGGCATGGTGGCTCATGCTTCAGAGTACCTTTGGTCAAGTTCCCAAAGCAATGCCATTGGAAAAGAGATTGCTCTGATTACACCACACAGTGAATACCTTAATCTTGGATAAGGATAAAGAAGACACACACTAGGCTCGAGTATTGGATGATGATCGTTTTAAAGCTGAAATCGAGGATAAAACAGGCAGGAGAGCGAATCCTTTAGGGCTAGGAGGAGACAGGAAATCCAAGGCATTTCAAGATAAGAAGAATCAATGATACTGACCCTATTGATTCCAAGTGATTATGGGTGCTTTTGATTAGCCTAGTACAGGCTTTTACTAGCGCACATGTTATTCCCTAGCCAGCAGTACCGTTTTGTGTGTAAACAAACGCTTCACGGTATCCAGCTTCATTGGCAACTGAATATACTGCCCGGCTTGCCATAACTCGACTTGATCCGCAAAGTTGTCACTGCCGATCCAACCATCTTGACCGCCTATCATTACAAAGTAATTACTGTCTTCATCGCTCATATCACTGATATGACGAATACAAGAACCAAAACTGACTTTGTGTTTTTTACTGACTAATGGGTGTCCAGTTTTATTTACCGTGTTAGCTCCACCACTTGCTGGCACATCCGCGAAGCGATAACGACGGCCAATAAAGGGCAGATGTGCAAACATATGGTCAAATCGTAAACGGTGAATATCTCCCCAGTTCGAATGATGAGTAAGTTGTTTACTTAGCTTTTTAAGGCCTTTAATGACAGCATTCGCTAATTGCTCAGTTGCCACCTCTTGAAGGTCATCCAGCAAACGAGAATAGGCCATCCAAATCGTCTGATAATGTTTTGCTGTTTTCATTAGTTGCAATTGCTTAACGACTTTACAAAGCAAAAGTTCAAATGCCAAGGGTTCAACACGCTCCGCCTGATAGCCGCCATCCCACTCTTGTAATAAGAAAATCATACTTTGTAAGTTAGCGGGGTATTGCTTGTCTTTAATGCTGCGCAAAAACAACTGACACAATGGCAATGCACTGGGCATGAGCACATCGAGCTGACTGTTGCGAAAGTCGGCAAAAGTCAGTTTACGATCTTGTTGATAAAGCGCGGTTAACCTTTCACTGCGATCAAATGGGGAAAAGAAGTAGCCCACAGGGAAATCACTGTTTTCAGGTCGTTGATTGGCTGATACCACAAAGCCTTGTTCGGTATCTACTCTGACCGGCATTTCTTTGGTGTTCGCCATATCTTGCCAATTTTCGGCCGCACTGCTGGGTAAAATGACATCATCTGGTGCCTGATTGGGACGTTTTGGCAAATGCCCCGCCAAACAATGCCCCGCACGCTGACCGTCACCACCAACGGCGATCATATTCAAGCCAGCTACACCAAAAGGCGTCAATGCATCGTGAAACTCTTCCCAACTTTTCGCGCTGGCGATAGTCAATAAAGCGCCTATTTCATTGCTCGCCTTGTGTCCTTGCCAACGCATTGATACAGCTTGATCACTGCGCATCAATTTGCCATCCGAAACCATGGGGCCAAGCGCTGTTCGACGTAGTTTGATTTGTCGAGGTCGGCTCCAGCGAGGCTGAATGGTTTGCCATTCTTCTTCGATTTGTTCATCTGAAAAATCGGACACATCGAACAAGTCACTGCTTTGCGCATGCAGGTTAGTGGCTCCCCAAGCAATATGCTGGTTTCTTCCCAATAGAAAGAATGGAATCCCCGGCATCATAGCTCCAACCAAATGCATGCCTGGGGCTTTGGCACCTATGAATAGGCAAGGGCTGGGAGCGGCTATGGGCAAATGTGGGTCGCTGACAATGGCGGCATAGCCACTTTCGGTGCGTTGGCCGGAAATGCCTGAGGAGTTACTGCCACTGCGAGTTTGTAGTGCCAATACATGTTCTGCACTAAATCGACCTTGTGCGGCATAGGCACTTGGACTGTCGGCGTTTACCAGAGTGGGCCACAATGCTTGCCAATCTTTTCTGGGCATACTTCTTCGAGCTTTCAGTAATTTTAACCACACTAACCAGCTGATGTCGGCAGAGTTGATGCGTGCAAAGGTCATCAAATCTTCCATCGTCCATGGCTTTGGTTGAATTCCCAGCACTTTGCATTCGTGTGGCAGCTCAGGACAATGAAGAATGGCTGTGTTCAAGCCGGTTAAAAAGTTTTCTGTCCACTCACGAGTTTCTGCATCCATCGTGGCTATCATCTCAGGCACGGCCTTAGCGATATCCAATAAACGTAGAGAACGATCAATTTCAGCACCCAGTGGACCAATCAATTCAGAAATTCGTCCCGTTCCCAAGTAGCGCATGATTTCAATTTGTGCCAATCGAAGATGGCCGTGAATTAAGCCTAACGTTTGCGCCAGATCGTTTTTTGATTGCGCATCCACAAAAGGAACCTGATGATCATTCCAATATATGTCAACGGAAGACCCCAGTGTTAGCTTATCCGTTGGCAACATAGCCAGACGTTGCTGTAGTGTTTTAGGGGTGGGTTTGGTGATAAAAGCTTTACCAATTACCCCTAGGCCAACCAATACTCCCCAGCATTTATCGAAAAATCCAAACTCTTTGTATTGCGTCATGCAATGCCTCCTTGCTAAAACTTGATCAATGGGGTTAGTGTCATTGTTTTTTTTATCTAATTAAACGATAACCTTTTCACATTCTTACTCTAAAACATTGAATGGATTGTTAATGGCTCGTTTACCCCGTCTCTACCTCCCAGATTGTGCTCATTATATTATCCAGCGTGGAGATAACCGTGAAGTGTGTTTTTACGATGACACTGATTATAAGGCGCATCTCTCTTTTCCACTTTGTCTACCAAATCAGTGCTGCTTAGACGGCCATCTGTTGCAGTAAGCGCAGAATCTTTTTATTAATTTTATCCATTTAACGGTTCCGTTTTATGGGCCATGCGAATAACGGTCATTATAAACAAAAAATGCCCCTTACTGTGTTTTAGTAAGAGGCATGGGAGCTAAAGGCTAACAATAGTGCTTTTTAGAATCGTCTATTTTAGATACGGAAACGATCTACTAAACCGCTGAGTTTACTAACATCTGCAATCAGACGTTTTTTAATGTCCACGGCTTTTTGAGTGTGTTCCACATTCGACGCCGCTGTTGCCGTCACGTCTCCGATTTGCTCGGAAATATCCCCAGCGTGTTGATTTTGTTCTTGAATGGATTGTGATATTTGTTGGTTGGTTTGGCTAAGTGTATTGATCGAGCCCATGATGGTGTTGAACATCTCGATGGTTTCTTGCGCTTGTGCTGCAACGCCTTCCGTGAGTTTTTGTGATGAGCGCATAACTTGCGCAGCATCTGCTGAGCCTTTTTGGATGCGCTCGACGACGGTTTCTATTTCAAGAGTGGATTCATGGGTACGATTTGCAAGACTGCGCACTTCGTCTGCAACGACAGCAAAGCCGCGACCCGTTTCCCCAGCTCGAGCGGCCTCAATAGCGGCGTTTAGTGCTAATAAGTTAGTTTGCTCTGCGATTTCTCGGATAACATTCAAGACATTGCCAATATTTTGTCCGTCATTTTCGAGGGTGGAGACAACGGAAGAGGCCTTTTCCATTTCATCGACAACCGCATGGAGGGATTGCAATGTCTGGGAAAGGTTGGTTTGTCCTTTAGTTGAATTGCTCGTCGCTTCGACGGCCATTTCGCCACATTTGTTGGCATCGGCAGAGACTTCACCTAACGCCTGTGACATGGTGTTTACGGCATTGGATATTTCATTTGTGCCTTGCTGTTGGTGTTTCGATAGGCGGTCTACTTGCTGTAAGGCGTTATCAATTTGCTCCGCAAAGTGTTGTGTTGAGGAGACGGTGGAGGACACTTGTTTAATAATGGAATGAACAAGGTCGATAAAGCCATTTAGATGTTTTGCTACTTCGGCTATTTCATCTTTGCCTGAACTGTTGAGACGCGTCGTTAGATTACCATCGGCGCTATTCAGGTCTTCTAAAACGGTTATCATTTGGCGCAAAGGTCGAATAATCAGGCGGTTTGCTGCCAGTGCAATGATAGCAGAAAGGATTAACATTATGGCCAAACTGATGTAGTTATTCAGTTCAACACCATGAATAACAGCATCTAAGCCAGCAGCACGTTTCTCAACTTGACTGTCTCCGGCTTCTTCCAATTTTCCAATAAAGTCGAGTAATGTTGTTACGTGCTGATCAAATTTTGTGAGTGTTTTTGAGATGACGTCTTTATCACCTGACAAAATTTGCGCTTTTAGGCCTTCTAGTGTGGCTAAATAGTCATCTAGGGTTTGTAGATCGTTAGGATCCATTAAACCGGACGCTTTCATTCTATCAAGGGCTTCTAAAGTGAACTTGTTGGTTTCAGAAACTTTGTTTTTGGTTTCTTCGAGAGAGACTTCACCGGACATAAATGTATCAAGCGCAATGATTTGTGCTTGTATTCCAATTGTCCCTTCCATTGCCCCGTCAGCAGCATTCCAAGCATTCCCTGTGATGTACTTTATTTCTTTATTCAGTTTGTTAATCGATAAAAGAGCAATGACTGAACTACTTAAAACAATGATCACGAACAAGAGTATACCAAAATAAACTTTTAGCTTTATCGACATTTCCTTCTCCCGAAATTCACTTGACACTACATAATAGTAGTAAACGGTAGGTATAGAGATCTTATTTATGTTTTAAAATAGTAATGAAGTGTAAGGCCATCAAAGCTTGTGATTGCTTATTGGTAGGACTTAGTGATGCTAGGCGTTGACATAGATGCATATGCTATAGATGTGCCTAGCCCCTTAAGCGAGCATTCGTTAACTTCCTATTGGCGTTATACAGTGATGGCCGTGATTATTGGATGGACCTATGAATAAGCTAGGTCCTGAAATTACCTAGGATAGCACTGTATTTTGTCGCGTCTCATTGTAAGGAAAACAGGAGAGAACCTGATTGCTAAAACAGCTTGGTGGAGAGGGCATTAAGAACTTGATGTAAAGACAAGACTCACATTTTTACCAAGGTGCGACCCTTGTCTTTTCTCGATCTTTCTATGGGTTTTTACACTTTCCTTGATGGCATTTCTCCAGGAATAAAGCGCAAAACTAAAGGGCTATTCAATAGCAACTCCCTATTAGATTTTAAGCGTAAAACCGATATCAAACTCAGTTTGTCGTTGATCAGTTTTAGAGCTAACGGACTCATTTTTAACGGCAATATAAGGAGAGAAGGTTTTGGTTAATTTATAAGCGGCTTCTATCTCATGCTGATAGTCGTTTCGCTTTTTATCAAATAGATTTTGGTTGCCATGGTAGTAGGTGTAGGTGTAACCAAGTGTTACGTCCTCTATTTTGTGACTAACACCTAAATCGATACGATCTACTTTTTTAGTCTCTTTACCGCTTGCGTCCGTGATTTCCTTGCGATAACGAATGGAGGCGTGGGTATCGTCTGTAATGGCCGTTTTTAGTTTAAGTGACGGTTTGTATTTGTAGGCATTTTGTTTTCTGCTCCAAGAAACACCTGGCGTCAGCTGCCAATGATCATTCAACTGAATGCTATAGCTGGCGCTGATTTTACTTTCATGCCAGCGATCATCATGAAATGCTTTTCCACTGTCGCCATTGGCTTGTTCATGAGGCTTGAACTTGAGCGTTCCTGCTAATTTGAAACCAGAATCAAATTTGTGCGATAGCTCAATTTCATCGACATTGTCTTTGCTTACATCTTCGTACTGATGTTCATAGCTCAGCTCAGTGGCAGATGCGTGTTGGATAAAACCGATTGCACAGGCTGTGAATAAGATGTTCAGTCGTAAGTGTTTATTTTTCACGTTCAGGCTCTTTTTGGTTGGGAATTTAGGCGCCAATGTAAGTGTTTGTAATGACATTTTTACGACATTTTTTTTACTATTTTATTTTTTGTAATGTTTGACTTTTATTAACAATAAATAATTTTCTTATATATCAATGCATTATTTGATTTGTTTTCTTTTTTTAAAATTTTATGTTAGATAAGTGAGCGAGTGTAAACATAGTGCTAAGAGGCTTTATTCGAGTGTGAATGTCTCTAATATGGTGCCTTTACTTAATCGGAGAGTCTGTTATGTTGAAAAAAACGATTTTAGTCACGATGTCCGTTGCTTCTTTTTCTTGCTTTGCTGCCTCACCAACTGCCCACTCTATTTTTGCTACCATGAATAAGCGCTTGAGCTATATGGAGGATGTGGCTTTGTATAAAGCACAGCATCATAAGGCGATTGAAGATCTGCCTAGAGAAGCGGTTGTGATCAAAAAGGCGGGAGCGTCGGCGAAGCAATATCATTTAAATGCGCGAAGTGTCGAACGACTGACTAGGGCGCAAATTAACGCTGCTAAAGCCATTCAATATCGTTACCGCGCGGATTTATTGACTAAAACCACCAAGCAGACACCAAAAGATCTGAACAAAGTCGTACGACCCGCTCTCATTAAACTCAATAATGAGTTGAACCAAGAGTTGTCGGCGTATTTAAAAACGGGACACACTATTCGAAACAGTGACTGGCAGCGCTTCCAAGCAACCGTAAACAATCGTTATTTGAGTCGATCTGACAAGCGTATGCTGTTCAATGCGCTTGAACATGTGAAGAGATAGTCGCCGAGACCTTTGCCCATCGCATCGAGCAAAGGTCTCTAGCAATGTCTACTCGATAGTAATAGTCTTAGGTGTGTGATGAACCACTTGAAGTCGGGTACCTGCGATGGCGGTTTTTATGGCCTCAAGAATCGACATTTTTCCTTCGACTGAATGGACTTTGACGTCTCCAGTCTTGGCTAAATCGGTTCTTATAAAACAGCCACTAGCATGGGCCAGTTGCTGGGCCATTTCATCAAAACGCGAAAAATCTTGATTGCTTAAATGGTAGTCATATCTATCGTTGCAGCTTCTGTGTTCTATTAATGCTGGCGATGAAGGAGGGGGAACCAGGTTTTGTTTGGCTCCAGATTCAGAGTGCATGCTAGAGCATCCCGATAACGCTAAGGCGCCAAATAGAAGACTGAGCTTGGTGTTCATGGTGCTTCTCCTTTTTATTTTTCGAGTCGATATAGAGACTCGTTGTGGCTAGGTAACGCTTAAAAGCCTACCATCCATGGCTTCCAAGCGTTACCCCAAGATTAATTTTGCCCGTCAAGTAGCGTTGAAGGTTTGCCGTTTAACAAGGCTTTGCCTTGTTTCACACTGATATCTAGGTGATACATACCATCTTTTGTTACCACGGCTCCTTGATCCATCGCTTGCTTGATCAGCACGTCCGCTTGATGGCTGACTAACTGATTGTATTCTTGTGTAGTCAGTGAGTGGATGTTGGGGTTGTCGGCAAGTTGATCTTCGATTGCGAATTCGGCTAAGGCTTTGACTAATGCTTTATCCGCATTGATAGCAGTGCTGACGTTAGCATTGGCTAGCCAGTAATCAGGTTGGCTGAGTTGCTCAAAGGTCATTTTGTCATGGGGATTGGTAAGGTGTCCATCGAACTGGGCGTTGAATTTACCGTTCGGTAATGTTCCCTTAACGTTATTAATCACCAGTTCTGGGGTCGTTTTGAAAAATTCACCAATATGATCGTGCATAAAGTGGGTCATTGCTTGGGTTCGATCTGCGGTGTTTTTTGGGTCAAGTTGTTGGTTAAAGGCGACATAATCTTTAAAGAACTGATTGTTTAATTGGTTTAAGGTGACATCCATGGAAAAATCGGAGACGTTTTCATCTTGATAGTCAAGCTGGTTAATATTGGTTTTAAGAGCTAGGTTTCCCACTTGGTTGGCCTTGTTTAATTGACTGTTGGCTTGGAAAACCAATCCTTTAGCAGTGAATAACGGGTCAACCCTTAGCTCTGCCATTTTGATTGTCATGTCACTGTTTTTGAGTCCACCCGAGGTCAAGTCATTTAGGTCTCCCTCGAAGTTGAGTGTGGTGGTTAAACCTTTCACTTCTAGAGTTGAAGTATCTTGAATGGATGCATGGTCTAGTTTGCTGTCGTATGTCAGATGGTGATTTGCCCAGCTACCATGACCTTGGTAACCACCGAATATAACATTGCTTTTAGACTCTGAAGGCAGTGTTGCGGTAAAAGGCGCGATGGTATCTTGAAAGGTGAGTTTTCCACCCAAAGTTTGAAGACCCGATAGACTGAACAGCGGTGTGTTTTTGTCCCATTTTATGCTGTTACGTAGGTCATCTCCTTGGATTTGACCATCGAAAGAAAACAGCGCCAATTTGAATCCCTTATCCATGATAACGGGGCCATAGTGAGCCTGAAGGGTGAGTTCGCTTTTAAAATCACTTTTCTTGAGTTCGTTGGCTAGGCTTGGATCGACTTTTTTCAGATCCACTTCGATTTGTAGCGTGGTTTGAGAACCAAACCAGCCATTTTTCGACTTGACGATGGTGGCATGATAAGGGGGCGTGGCGTTGATGGCATTGACCACGTCGGTTAATTGTTTTTGGTATTGTGACCCCATTATTTTAGGGGTGATGACAGCCACGGCTGCAACAGCGATAAGGAGAGCGATTAATAATTTTTTCACTGACAGTTCCTTTGAATTTTCCGTCTTAGATGGCCGCATTTTAGCGAGAATTCATGACCAAAAGGGGATTGTGTCGGTGAGTTTTGAGATTGTTCTACTTTGATTCTCAATCATGTCTAAATATAGAGAATCATTGCTAAATACAGAATAACTTGTGGTGCATTTGCATGACAAAACGAACGATAAAGGGGATATAAACGCTCGAATGTCTTAAACCCCTCCCTAACCCTCCCCTTAAATAAGGGGAGGGAACTGGACTCGCCTCAGTAAAAGGCTCCTCCCCCCAGCCTCCCCCTTACTAAGGGGGAGGCTGGGAGGGGGTTATAAGGGGTCAATGCACTGCATTGATATATTAAATAGTGGGTTCTCTATTGAAGTTTTTTGTTTACCTTCTCTAGGAGGGCGTTTAAATCTTTGCGGCGACCAGCTTCTGCCACGGGGCGGTTTTCTCTTGGGGCCGCTTGTTGAGCTATTTCTAGATATTTTTTGGCTTCTTTATAATCGCCATCGTCGTATAAAAATTCTGCATAGAAGAAGTTATTATCCAATCCTTTTGGGTTAATCGCGATGGATTTTTGTAATAGTTCTTTGGCTTTGCTATCGCTGCCAAATCCAATAGGCCAACCTGGTACTTTATGGTACAAAACACCTAAGGTAGTGTAGGCGCTGCCTTCGGAGGCATTGGGGTTGATCTTGATGGCATGTTCGAGGTTTTTCTTGGCTTCTTTAGCGAAAGATAATGCGCCGAGCCCCCCTTTTGCCTGAGCCGTACTGGCTTGAATAATACCCAACCAAATATAATCATCGGCGTTATTTGGGTCGGCTTTTACCATGGCTTCCACCTTAGTAGCCAAGGCTTTAAAGGCATCGACCTTTTTATCGTTATCTGTCATTTGATAATTGATATGGGACCATTGGTGTTGAATATCGAGCAGAGTGTTGTTGTCTTGAGCCCAAGCGCTGGATAAGAAGCCAAGGGTTATAAGGGCAACAAATAGGGACTTCATAATCATACCTCTTCTTATTGTGTGTTTAAGAAATGTTTTATCACAGAGAGCTTTTTAAAGAGAGCTTTATCTACGATATTAGGAAAAGAGCCGTTAATTTTGACAAAAAGTCGTTCAGGGAAGCCAACGAATTGACGGGGATTGCCTGTTTCCAACTGTGTAATAAGCGCTTGGGCAACCGTTTCAGGTGAGTCAACGGCGTTGCCAAGTTGTTTATTCATCGCCATGGCTTTTGCACTGTTAATTGCTGTCGCGGTGGCGCGAGGGGCAAAATAGGACACCTTTATATTCGTATCCGCTAATTCCCGATAGAGGGCTTCAGAGAAACCGCGTATAGCAAATTTGCTGGCGCAGTAAGTTGCTTGACCCGCAAAACCAATACTGCCAAAGGTGGAGCCGACGTTGACAATATGGGCCTGTTGTTGGTTTAAAAGCGGCAATAGCGCTTGAGTCAATAAAATAGGGGCGATCACGTTAGTGCTAATAGTGTGGGTGATTTCCTCCTCTGAAAGCTGCTCAAATGGGGAAAATTGTCCCACCCCTGCATTATTAATCAGCATGGTGAAGGGGCCGGATTCAGCCATTGTTTGACGGATTTTTTCTCTGTCATCTGCCTGGTTGATATCCGCCACGAGAATATGATGTTGACCCTTAAGGGACTGGGCAAGCGTTTCTAAACGCTGCTTATCGCGGCCTTGTAAAATTAAAGTGGCACCTCTGTCAGCGAGTTCTTTCGCGATGGCCTGACCAATGCCGCCAGTTGCTCCTGTTAATAGGCAGCGTTGTTGTGCCCAGAGTCCTTTTACACCTTGTTTTTTCATTTAGCCTCCTTGGACTCGGCGTTCATCTGCTGATCTACATGGCCTATTTCGCGAAAAATATTCGCATATAAGGTAAAGAACATATTGGCACTGTGGATGATCATATCTTGTTCTTCTTTATCGGTAATCTGATTCATGAGATTTTCAAAGAAAACAATATGTTCTTGATCCAGAGATCCATGTGAACGCAAATAACTAAACGCTTGTGGGGGTAAGTTTAGCTTATCTTGAATATGTTGTGCGGCATTATCCGCTAAGGCAATGCTTGTTCCTTCCAGTACGAATACCATACCGAAAAAGCGCAACGGGTTACGCCGCTGAATCGCATCGTAAGCATAGGCCACCATTAATTCTGTGGATGCATTGGGTTGGCTATGGCGGGCCGCGTTTTTATCGCCGCCAGCGGCCGCGATGTCGTTAAGAATCCACTCTTGATGTCCCATTTCTTCTTCGATGTATTCCCCCACGGCCTCACGCAGCCACTCTTTCTCTTCGGGAAGGCGGCTGCCCGTCGCCATTAACAAGGGCACCGTATGTTTGACATGATGATAAGCTTGCGTCAGAAAAGCTAAGTAGTCGTTAAGGGTAATGGTGCCATGAAAACAACGTTCAATAATGGGCGACGTGACCAAATAGTGGCGTGCTGCTTGGGTTTCTTGCTGTAGGCGTTGATAAAGGGTCATCCTATGTCTCCTATGGAAGAGGGTTAGATACACTGTCGTAAGAAGAGGCATACAAGGCGGCAATCTCCTGCTGAAAGTGCGTTAATATTTTGTCTCGAATTGGTTTGCCTGTGGCTGTAACCAGTCCATCTATCGATATAAAAGGCTGCGACAAGGTGATCCAATGAACAATCTGCGCATAGTCGGGCAGACCTTGGTTGGTGATTTGAAGGCAATGCGCTATTTGCTGCTCGCTGATGGCTTCATGGAGGGGGGTTAATAAAGCGCCACAGCAGGGCAGTGCATCCCCAAAGACGAGTACCTCACGAAAACAGCCCGTTGCCATCAGTTCTGCTTCTACCCATTCTGGTGAAATATTACGGCCAAAGGAGTTGATCAACACATTTTTGCGACGACCTTCTATGGTTAAGAAATGTTGATCCAAGCGGACTAAGTCGCCCGTATGGACTTCCTGAGGATAAAAGCTGTCTGGCTGATTTAAATAACCTAAAAAGAGGTTTCCTGAGACAATGAGTTCATCATCTTCAATGCGTAATTGATTATGTGGTAAGACTTTTCCGGCGCTCGATAATACCTCTTCTTGGGGGGTATTAAGCGCCACAACGGACGCACATTCTGATAGCCCGTACCCTTGATAAACGGGTAAGCCCAAAGCGCGTGCTTTATTCAGTAAACCTGGGGCTACCTTACCACCTCCGACTGCGATAAATTGCAAAGAGCTTGGGGGTTGCCAACCTTGTAGACAAGCACCGACGAATAGAGACAGCAACTCCGGTACTAAAATGACGCTATGGGGCTGTTGCTGACTGATAAGCGCAAGCATATTCTGTGGCTGAGTGAGTCGGCTTCCGCTAAAGCCGCGATCAGATTGGCTAGCAAGAATAACCGTACCGCCGACCAGCAGCGGCGCATAGACCCCTGCTACGTTCTCTAATAAGGTCGTTAAGGGTAACAAACACAAATGACGAACTTGGGGAATCGCGACGGTTTCTGCCAAAGATTGTGCGACAGTTTGCTGTGATTGAGTGCTTAAACAAACACCTTTTGGGCTGCCCGTGGTGCCAGAAGTAAAGGTGATTTTGTGAGTACCTTGAGGCATGACTGGCGGTGTATCGACTTGAAAGCGCTGCATGAACACCTGTTGAAAAGGCGTCTCGTTTGTTTGCTCCGATGAGTCTTCTGTTAACAGCAGCTCAATACCGCTTTGTGTTAATAAATGGGATGTTTGTGCTGGACTAAAGAAGCTGGGGACGGGAACACAACACAGTCCAGCTTGTTGGCAGGCAAGATCAAATAATACCCATTCCACACAGTTGTCCATAGCGATTGCAAGCGTTTGGATGGATTGCGCTTGTAACCAAGTCTGACGAGCGGTGACAGCGTCTGCCAATTGCTGATAAGTCAGCGACTGTTGGGAGGATTCTAAGGCAATTTTATCGGCCCAATCCAATGAAGAAAAGTACCACATTATAGCGTCCTCATCTGTTGTAAAAGTGCCGAATGATTGGCTTGAACTAGGCCAAACAGTGCTTGTAACTCGGGTTGCATTAACGCCGTTGCAACAGCTTTTGCCACATCAATAAACATAACTTTTGGTTGACTGGCGTAATAGTTTCCCCAATTGGCCTGATCTTGCAGCTTGTTAGGGTCTGCATCTGCTAAAAAGGTGAGTTTAAGTTTGAGTTTCTCTAACAGTTGACGAATTTTATCGGTGCCAGAAAAAACTAAATACTGAATCTCAGAGAGATATAAACTCATCACCACCGTCATTAATAAAGGCAAGGTAAAACGTTGGTTTTGGCTGTATAAGTTACCCAGTTCGGCTATGGCATGACGTTGTGTCCAAACACCATGTTTTTGCAGCATATTGGTAATGGGAACAGGTAAATATTGCTCAATAAAAAGAGGTTGAGTTGCTCGTCTTACACCCACTACCGCCCTTAAGCGTTGTGCATGAATCCCTAATAACAATGGCATGAAGTTTGTGACATGGGCTTGGTATTTTTTGGCGAAGCCCTCTTGGACAAAGGTTTCTAGGTTTATTCTTTTTGGGTCTTCCATGGCAGCAGAAAGAAACTCGTAAGGCAGAGTTGGCGTGGGAATAAGAGATTGCTCTGGCATTACATAGAGTGCATTGGATGACTGCATAATGGTCTCACTTGGCAAGTTAACTCAGGTAAGCGACTCAGATGAAAAGGAAAAGAGTTTGCTTGTTTTTACAGTAAAGGGAGGCCAGTGAAAAAAAGGTTTATGAAAAAAAGCTCGTTTTAACTTTTTTATTTTCATTTTTAAGTGATTGAATTGTTTAAATAAAAATGATGAGCAGAAGGAGAAGAACACGTTTTAGACGATGTTTTTAATAAAAAAGTGAATAAGCTTTTTATATAATGAGGGCCTAAATTGAGTGAAAATGGCTATTTTTTTAAGCTATTTTTCATCGTATTAAAGAGAAAGGTCTTTACATGCGTTAGGTGACATTCCGCAGGTTGTCGAGTCTGACGGGTCATAATGATCAGACTTAACGAGATATTTATTTGGCTTTTTCCGACGTTTGTTTGATGAGCAGCTCCCGCATGGTACGGATAAAGACTTCTTTGCTGCGCCCCCGTCGAAAGATCAAAGAGAAAGGGGCTTGATAGCCAAATTCACTGGGGAGAAGGGGTCTAAGTCGCCCCGATTTCACTAAGTGCTGTGCATAATGCTCAGGCAAATACCCCACAAATTTTCCAGACAGAATCAATGTGAGCTGAGCCTCCATGCTTTCTACGGTTGCCGTACTGTGACCAAATCCCCGCTTGCGTAAATCCGCTGTATTCCAGTAGCTTCGTGTCACCAAGCCACATTTGATGACTTGCTCGCGTGTTATCTGCTTGATGTCAAAAAGCGGGTTCAAATCACTGCAATAGAGCCAATGTTGTTCGCGATACAGCTTCTCCTCGACCACGTTATTCACACTGGAAGGGAAGTTACCAATGGCAAGATCGAGCTGATTATTGAGGATGCCTTGCACCTGCTCATACGGACTGCGAATTTGTAAATTCAAATGTACAGCGGGAAAGCGTTCGCAGAATTGACGGATGACTTCTGGCATAGACAAAGATTCGTCCATGACGGTTGCGTCCAAAACGGCGATCCGAAATGTACCGCCTAAGTCACCTTTGAGTGCTTCCGCGTGGCGCTCCAATTCATTCATTTCATCCAGCAGTTTGATGCTCTGATGCAAAAATTGTTGGCCTTTTTCCGTCAGTGAAAACCCTGCGCGACCACGTTGACATAAGGTAAAGCCTACATGGGATTCTAAGTCACTCATGTAGTTGCTGATGGCGGAAGTGGTAAGGTTCAGATCTTGCTGGGCACCCGAGTAACCTTGGTTTTGCACCACAGAAACAAAGACTTCTAATAATCGGATATTTATTCGTTTGTCTGGGCGCATAGAGCTCACTCGTTTTAGTTCAGTAAAAGCTGAACTAATTATTTGTGATTTGCTATTTAACGGTCAAGTTCTCTTTTCTAGTATCGAGTTAGGTTATTGAACTGGCGCGGTTTGCATTGCGCTAAAAACGAGGATTTTTGTTTATGTCTAAAGTGTTATACCAACCTCAAAGTGGGAACGAGATGCCTCGCTTTGGCGGCAGAGCGACCATGATGAGGTTGCCATTCGTTGACGTGCTAGAAGGCTTGGATGCCGCATTTATCGGCATCCCATTGGATGTGGGAACCTCTCAACGAGCGGGAACACGCTACGGACCTCGCCAAATACGAGCAGAATCGGTAATGATTCGCCCTTATAACATGGCCACCGGAGCGGCACCATTTGACTCGCTTTCTGTGGCAGACATTGGTGATGTGCCAATCAATACTTACAACCTGCTTAAGTCCGTTGACATCATCGAAAAATATTACGATCAGCTCAACCCTTATCCTGTCATTCCACTGACGTTGGGCGGCGATCACACACTCACTTTACCGATTCTTCGCTCCATCACCAAAAAGCATGGCCCAGTGGGGCTGATTCATGTGGATGCGCATACCGACACCAATGACAACATGTTTGGTGAAAAAATTGCCCATGGCACCACTTTTCGCCGTGCCGTGGAAGAAGGCTTGCTGGATTGTGAGCGGGTGATTCAGATTGGCCAGCGTGCCCAAGGGTACTCTGCGGAAGATTTCAAATGGGGGGAAAACCAAGGCTTCCGTTTGGTCACTGCTGAAGCGTGTTGGCACAAATCCCTAGCACCTTTGATGGACGAAGTTCGAGACATGATGGGAGATCGTCCGGTGTATTTATCGTTCGATATTGATGGCCTAGATCCTGCTTGGGCACCTGGCACCGGTACGCCTGAAGTCGGGGGGTTAACCTCCATTCAAGGGTTGGAAATTGTTCGGGGTTGCAAAGGCTTGAACTTGGTTGGGGGCGACCTTGTGGAAGTCTCGCCACCGTACGATGTCAGCGGCAATACCTCCCAGCTGGCCGCGAACCTGTTGTATGAGATGTTGTGCGTATTGCCAGGTGTAAAGTACCGGCTATGAAGCACTGACTATGAAGCACAAGCTATGAAGTACCGATAAACCGTCAGAAATGAGAGGCATCGCTTATGGAACTATCATTGTTCAGGACATTATGGGGCGTGCAGCAAGAAATGTGCTCCTATGTGGACGCATTACGCCAAGCAGGGTTTGTTGGTGTGGAAGCGCGAGTGCCTTTAGAGCTTGAGGCTCGCCGTACCTTTAAACAATCACTGAAAGAGCTGGATATGAAATACATTGCGATTTTGTTTTCAGGCGGCGATGTGATTCCAAATCAAGCCGAAAGCCCAGACCAACATTTGGCGCGTTTGGCAGAGCAGTTAGATTTTGCGGCAGAGCTGGAACCTAAGTTTGTTAATGTGCTCCCCGGCAATGATCGCTGGACCATGACGCAACAGGTTGATTTCTTTGGTCGTGCCCATGAGTTGGCCAAAGAAAAGGGCGTATTCTGTAGTTTTGAAACCCATCGGGCGACGTCTCTTTACAGCCCTTGGGTGACGCTTGAGCTGATTCGACAACTTCCCGAGGTGCGATATACCGCTGATATCAGTCATTGGGTGCTGGTATGTGAGCGTTTGCTAAATGATCCTGTTGATGATTTATCGCGCTTTATTGAACGTGTTCATCATATACAGGCGCGTGTTGGTTATCCGCAAGGGCCGCAAACGCCACACCCAGGTGCGCCGGAATACAAAGAGGCGTTGCAGTTTCACCAGAATGTTTGGCAAGCCATTTGGCAAAAGCATCTTGATGCTGGCCGGACAGAAACCACCATGACCACCGAATTTGGCGCCGATGGCTACCTCCATCACCTTCCGTTTACGAATGTCCCCGTGGCCGATTTATGGGCTTTGAATGAGTGGATGGCAGTGGAGGAGAGAGCGCATTTTGAACGTTTTATTCATCAACATCATTCTTTGTTAAGTGAGTCCGTCTTATGAATTCGTCTACTCCGTCAGCCTTTACTTCCATCCCTGTTGTGAATATTGCAGGTTTATTCAGTGAGGATTTAGAGCGTCGTCAGAATGTCGCGGAACAGTTAGGTAAAGCTGCAAAAGAAGTGGGTTTTTTATATGTCACCGGTCATGGTATGGACCCAGCGTTAATTGCGGGGTTGCGCAAAGCCGCGAAAGCGTTTTTTGCTCAGTCTATGTCGCAAAAAATGGATTATTACATTGGTGCTTCTAAAAGCCATAAAGGCTATGTGCCTGAGGGGGAAGAAATTTATGGCACCGGCAAACCCGATCATAAAGAGGCGTTCGATGTAGGCTTTCCCGCCCCTGAAAATCACCCATTAGTGTTAGCAAACACGCCTTTGATCGGTGATAACGAATGGCCCAATCTACCCGGTTTCCAGCAAGATATTCGTGCCTATTACCACGCTATTTTTGCCCTTGGTCGCCGCCTGTTTTCTGGTTTTGCTTTGGCTTTGGGGTTGCCGGAGCACTACTTCGATGACATGGTCACCTGTCCTCCTTCCAAATTACGGCTTATTCATTACCCCTTCAACCCTGATGCACAAGACCGCCCCGGTATTGGTGCCCATACCGATTATGAATGCTTCACGCTTTTGCTAGCAGACCAAGCGGGGCTAGAAGTGATGAATGAAGAGGGTGTTTGGATTGATGCCCCGCCAGTGGAAGAGTCGGGAGAAGAAGCCTTTGTGGTGAACATCGGCGATATGTTGGAAGTATTGACCGCAGGGCAATTTGTCGCGACCGCCCACAGGGTTCGTAAAGTGAGTCATGAACGTTACTCCTTTCCGCTGTTTTTTGCGTGTGATTATCACACGCAGATTCGCCCTTTGCCGCAATTCGAAGGGGCGGAGTCGGAACAGGCTTATGAGGCCATCAGTATTGGGGATCACATGTATAGCCAAGCACTGCAAACCTATCGTTATTTGCGAGAAAAAGTGGCTAAAGGGGAGTTGACCTTACCAGAAAAAGCGCGAGGTGTGGCGACATTCGGGCATTTAAAAAAACACGCCAAGTAATAAAAAAATCATCCAATAAGACCTTTGCACGATGTCACGAGCGACGCCAAGACGCGGCAAAAACAGACGAGAAAGCGGAGTTTATCGCGATAAATGAGCATTTTGAGCCTGTTTTTAACGAAGTATTGGCAAGCGCAGTAGTCGTGCAAAAGTCTCTTAATATAAAACACAAAAGAAACAAGTATCACCAAGGAGCATAATCATGAATACATCGAAAAAAGCGTTAGTCGTCGGTTTAACGTCGATTGCATTAGGCTTAACGAGCTTAGCCGCTTCTGCGACTGAACTGCTGTCGCCGGGGACATTAAAAGTTGGCATGGAAGTGACGTACCCTCCTTTTGAGTCATACGACGGTGACAAAATTGTTGGCTTTGACCCAGATGTTGCGGAGTTATTGGCAAAGCAAATGGGAGTCAAAGTGAGTTTTTCTGATACCAAGTTTACGGGGTTGATCTTGGGGTTAGCGTCGAACAAATTTGATGCGGTCATTTCTGGCATGTACGTGACGCCAGCACGTCAAAAGCAAGCGGATGCCATTCCTTACGCCCGTACTGGCGCCTCCATCATGGTGTTAAAAAGTGGCTCATTGCGTCCCAAAACAGAAAAAGACTTATGTGGTTTAAAAGTTGGCCTACAGCAAGGGACCACTTGGGTGAAAGCGCTTAATGAGCTGTCTGCCAGCTACTGTAAAGCGAACGGAAAGCCTGCTATTCATGTGATGGAGTTCCCAACAGCGCCGGAAGTGGCTCAAGCATTGATGTCTAGAAACGTGCAAGCTCAGCTCGAAATCAATGGCGCTGCCAAAATGATTGTGGAAAAGTCTCGTGGGCGAATGGTGATCAGTTCGCCAGATTTGGTTTACCCACAAACCTTGGGAATCTACGTGAAAAAAGGCAATGACCAACTTCGCGATGCGCTGACGAAAGCACTAGCAAAGATTACGGAAAATGGCTCCTTTCCTGCTCTACTTAAAAAATACGATCTATCCCCTGTCTCTAAATGAGACAGGTTTTTATCGGTAGTTAGGAGCTAGTATGAATTTAGATTGGGGATACTTTTTCTCGCTTTTCTCAATGGCATCGTTTTGGCGAGCGAGCATCACGGTTGTAGAGATCAGTACCTTGTCTTGGGGAATTGGTTTGGTGCTTGGGTTTTGTGTGGCCTGTGCGAAAATGTCGACATCGCGCTGGCTCTCATTGCCCGCCGCTGTTTATATTTGGTTTTTCAGAAGTGTCCCGTTGCTGGTGGTCTTGGTGTTTGTCTATAACTTGCCGCAATTATTTCCATCGACCAGTGCGTTCTTAGGCGTTCCTTTTATCTCTGGATTACTCAGTCTTGTGGTCACGGAAGCCGCTTACATGGCAGAGATCCATCGAGGTGGCTTATTGTCTGTTGCAAAAGGCCAGCGTGAAGCGGGCCATGCGTTGAATATTGGTTTTTTAGGCATTCAGCGCTTAATTGTGATTCCTCAGGCGTTCCGTATTTCCTTACCGTCTTTGATCAATGAATATATCACCGTGATCAAACTGAGTTCCTTGGTGTCTGTTATCTCGCTACCGGAATTATTGCTCACAGGTCAGCGTCTTTACACTCAGAACTTCTTAGTGCTTGAAACACTGTTGGCGGTTGCGGTGTATTACGTATTAATTGTGACGGTCTTTAGCTCAATTCTACAATGGGTGGAGAAACGTTTGGACGTATCATCACGCAAACCAACCACCTTGTCCGATGGAGAGTGTGAAGAAGTAAGAAAGGCGGCACTGCCCATGCCGCTTAAGCAAAATCAACGTTCTGCGGGGGCGCCACCAGCATTGAGTCTTAAGAGTCTGCGTAAAGCCTACGGCAACCATGTGGTGCTAAAAGACGTGGATCTAAATATTAACATTGGTGACGTGGTCAGTGTGATTGGACCGTCTGGTTCGGGTAAAACGACCTTGATTCGTACCATTAATCGTTTGGAAACACTCGACGCCGGTGAAGTGATTCTCTTTGGTGAAGATTTTCTCAAAGGGGGGCAGTCACCTGCACGTAAAACGCTGAAGTCAGGTATGTTGCGGATCGGCATGGTGTTTCAAAGCTTTAACTTGTTTCCGCATATGACGGCGCTTGACAATATCATGATGGCGCCACGTTATCATGGAAAAGCGCCTGACCAAACTACCAATAAGGCGCAGGCTTTGTATTTACTGGATCGAGTCGGCTTGCTCGCCCATGCAAACAAATACCCGCATCAGTTATCCGGGGGGCAACAGCAGCGGGTGGCAATCGCTCGGGCCTTGGCGTTGTCGCCAGACATTATCTTGTTTGATGAGCCGACTTCTGCGCTTGATCCAGAAATGGTCAATGAGGTGCTGAAAGTCATCCAAGATCTTGCCAAAGAAGGGATGACCCTAGTTATTGTGACCCATGAAATGGAATTTGCTCTGTCTGTTTCCGATCGTGTGGTTATGATGGAACACGGTATTATTCAAGTGAACGCGGCACCGAGTGATATTGTGGATGAAACACACAAGACACCAGAAATGGTGAGAATGAGAGAGTTTATGGGGAGGCAAGCTTGAGCGACATGATAACAACGGATGAGGCGACGTTGCGACGGGATCTCGCGGCGTCCTATCGTTTAGCGGCCATGATGGGATGGGAAGACACTCTATATACCCATTTCTCAGTGCGCTTACCGGGTGACGGAGCCCCCCGTTTTTTGATCAACCCTTTTGGCTTAATGTTTGATGAAATCCGTGCCAGTGATTTAATCGTTGTGGATATGCATGGGCGGGTGCTAGAAGGCAGCGCGGACTATAATTTGGCAGGGTTTACCATTCACAGTGCGGTGCATATGGCGCGTGACGATGCACACTGTGTGATGCATACCCATACGCTGGCTGGTATGGCGATGGCGGCATGCGATAATGGCTTATTGCCCCTTAATCAGATCAGCGCGGAGTTTCACCAACGTCTTGGTTATCATGATTACGAAGGCGTGGCCTTTAATTTAGACGAGCGAGCACGCATTCAACAATCGCTCGGCGACAATATGGCTCTAGTGCTGCATCATCATGGTCTGCTTAGCGTAGGGGAAACGGTTGCCGATGCCTTTCAAATTATGTATTACTTAAACAAAGCGTGTGAGATTCAACTCGCAGCCGCGCAAATGGCCAGTCTAACGCCCGTTTCTACTATCCCTGAAACGTTAGCAAGCTATGTATGCGAGCAGTTTAAGAAAGTAGAGCATGAACGTCACCTAGTTTGGCAGGCATGGCTAAGAAAGTTAGACCGTATTGATCCATCGTACCGAGAGTAAACATGAAGATACCTATTTTATTGGCTAACAATGATGCGGCGTTTACCGAGCAATTGATAGCGTCGTTTCAGCAACGACATCCTGATGTGGATGTTCTACTGCCTGGACAGCCAGGTTCAGACAAGGTGCAGGTAGCCGCCTGTTGGTTCCCAGATGATACGCTTTTAACGAATTATCCTAACATCAAGTTTATCCATGCTTTGTCAGCCGGAGTCGATCATTTGGGGGAATCATTGCTAAGCGCTGGTTTGCCCATTTGTCGCATTGTTGATGAGCGTCAGAAGCAGGGCATGTTTGAGTATGCCCTGTGGGGCGTATTGAATGTTCATCGTTATTTTGACCTTGCTGCTCAGAATCAAAGACAAAATTGTTGGCAACGGTATAAACAAAAGGCCGCGCAGGATATTCGCGTCTCGGTTCTCGGGCTGGGAGCATTAGGGGAGTACGTTGCAAAAGGCTTAGCAGACTTGGGTTACAGTGTCTCTGGCTGGTCCCGAAGCCAAAAGGCGATGGCAAATATCACCTGTTATTCGGGGGAAGCCTCTTTGTCCGACATGCTTGGTCAAACCGATATTCTCATTAACTTGCTGCCTTTAAGTCCGGTGACGAAAGGCATCCTAAGTCGCAAGTTATTCGATCAGCTTCCACAAGGAGCCTATGTGATTAACTGTGGTCGTGGTGGTCATGTGAATGAAGCAGACCTGATTCAAGCGGTTACACGTGGCCATTTGCGTGGTGCCATGTTGGATGTGTTTGACGAAGAGCCTTTGCCAGAAACTAACCCGCTTTGGACAACTCAAGGGATAGTGATTACCCCACATATGGCTTCCGATGCGGGGGAAACCGTCGTAGTGGATCAGGTTGCAGAGAACGCCGCGAGGTTTTTACGAGGTGATGCATTGCTAAACCCCATCAACCTTGATCATGGCTACTAAACCAAGCCCCATTCGGTTCTTGGTTTTCCTAACGGCTCTATTATTAAGCCGATGGCACGCCGAATAAAAACACCATTAAGCAAAGCAATGACACTACGCTATAGAGAGCCGCTTTTTTGGTGTTCTTTTCGACTGATTTCGTTTGCAGTGCCACAATGGCGGCGACGGCGGATTGTAGTGTATAGAACAGAGCAAATGCCCGTGAGGCATAGGCGATAATGCCATTCACATCGGTGGCCCAGGTTAAGAAAATAGTGACGATCAAAATCAGCATATAAGCATAACGCACGGGAATCTTCTCGCGCGCGATGTCGACCACCAATCCGCCCGCCCCCGAGGTATCAGCAACGGAGGCGGAGAATTGGCTGCCAATTGCGGCGACAGAAATTAAGATCGGCAATAGCACTGCCACTGGTGCCACCATACTGGTAATCGCGGTGACATCGGCTCCCATACCTTTATGAAATAAGACGGTCATCAGGGTTAAAAATACTAGGTAAATGGCCGCTGAAATCCACTGGGCGATGCGCATGGTTTTGATACGTAACTCAGCAGGGTGTTCGCTTTGTAAATAACGGGAAGTTTCAAAGCCTTGTACCACGATTAATAACCCCAGTAAGACACGTAAATCATGTAGGTCGATACTGGAATCCAGCGTGGGCAAATGCCATTGGCCAGACTTTAAAAGTTGAACGTTGTATACCGCGAGTGAGAAAAGCAATCCAGCGATCATGCCAAGGTTTAGGCTCACCGCATAGGTTTCGATTTTCTCTAATTCCCCTAAGCCGCGCCATATTCCCACTCCGCAGATAAAGATCAAAATCAGTGTGGTGATAATGTTTGCCACAAAGCCGCTTTCATAGCCAAAGGCTTTGAGTAAAAATGCCGACAGCAGCTGAAGGTAATAGGTGACGGAAATAAAATAGGCGCCTGCCAAGACAATACGTGAGACGAAGGAAACAGCTTGGGCGGGGCCTTTTTGATGTTCGATGGGCTCAAAGTGACGAATATTGAAGCGAATCGCGCTGCCCACTGCATAGGCTAACATAAGCAATAAGCCCATACACAGTACGGCAAAGTACCCCACGGATTCTGCCAGTAACGGTGCCACCACCAAAAAGCCACTGCCCATAATCGAAGCCAATGGCGTGACGGTGGCTTTCCAGCCCTCAGAATGGGCGAGCTTACGGGAAAAGGCCAGAAAGAGAGTGACCACTAGGGCAATGGCAATAATATAAAAATTCAACATCGTGGGTGCCTGTTCCTTTTGTTAAAACTAATGTGCCTCTTTATTCAGAATGTCTTTCATCTGAGCCTTTAGCGAGGGGTCCTGCTGATCCAAATACTGTCGAATACGTTTGATGTAAGCCTCATTTTCATGGGCTGGTACGCCAGTTTTATGAGCATCTGCCACCGACACCATGGCCATTTGATCATGTTTGTTGTAAAGCTCAATGATCTCTTCAGCTTGTTGACGTGAGCTTCCTAGGGCTTCTAAAACAGAACGGCTCATGCGTAAGCTGCTGTCGTAGTTTTCACGCACAATATCACGACATCCATAAGACCACAGGTCATAAACGTGATGACGATCAAACGCACGGGAAATAATGTGAACGTGTGGATAGGTGTCAATAACATACTTGACCAGCTTGGATATTTGTTCTGGATTATCAATGGCGACGATCAATATTTTAGCGTCTTTAATGCCCGCCGCCTCTAAAAGCTCTGGACGTGTGGCGTCACCAAAGTAGTTTTTCACACCGAAACGTTGTAAGGCCTTCAAGCGTTTTACACTAAAATCGATGACGGTGGAATCATAACCCGCTAAACGAATGACTCGGTCAATTTGACTGCCGACGCGGCCTGAGCCAGCAATGATGATTTTATTGCTATCTGGAATGTCTTCCTGCTCCCCTGCTGGATGATCGGTTAGATAATGGGGGGTCACTATTCGGTCGTAAATGATAAACAGCATAGGTGTCAGTAGCATCGACAAGGCTACTACTAGGAGCAACTGATCCGCGATTTCTTTGGGTAAAATGCCATTAGCAACAGTGAAAGACAAAAGCACAAAACCAAATTCGCCGGCTTGCGCCAGACCCAAAGCGAACAGCCACTTATTTGCCCCACGAATATGGAAGATGGCACTGAGTAAGCGAAGAATAAGAACTTTAATCAGGATGAGGCCCACTGTGAGGCCCAAAATGGTCGCAAAATGACTGAACAATAAGTGGAAGTTGATAGCGGCACCGACCGTCATGAAGAACAGCCCTAACAGCAGACCTTTGAACGGTTCGATATTGCTTTCCAATTCATGACGATAGGGGGAGCGGGCCAGCACTACGCCCGCTAAAAATGTGCCTAAGGCAGGGGATAGGCCAACCGCAGACATAAGTAAGGTGATGCCAATGACAAACATGAGAGCGGCGGCGGTAAATAATTCGCGCAGTTGGGCGGTGGCAATAAAGCGCAAAATGGGTGACACCAGAAAATTGCCCCCTAAAATCACTGAACCAATGGCACCTAAGGTGATGAGCGTTTTTTGCCAAGCGTTAAACTCGCCGAGTAAACTACTGTGATGGCTCGCGCCTGAGCTAGTTAAGGCGTGTTGTAAGTTAGCCAGTAGATCTGGTGTTGCCAGCAGTGGTAAGAGCGCCAGCATGGGAATGACAACAATGTCTTGAGCGAGTAACACGGCAAAAGAAGACTGACCGCCATCAGAGCGCATCAACCCCTTTTCTCCCAGTGTTTGCAACACAATCGCCGTAGAAGATAAAGAAAACAACATACCGATGGTCAGGGCTATGCGCCAGGGCTGTCCTAGTAAGATGGCGCTTCCCATGACCAAGAGCGTTGTTAAGATAATTTGTCCACCACCTAAGCCCGCTAGACGGCTTTTCATTTCCCAGAGTTTCTGAGGCTTTAACTCTAAACCGACTAAAAACAGCATCATGACGACGCCAAGCTCTGAGAACTGCTGTATCGAAACGAGATCAACCTGTAGCAATGATAGCAAAGGGCTAATGGCTATGCCGGCTAATAAATAGCCCAATACCGAACCCAGTTTCAGTCGAGCAGCAAGTGGCACAGCGATGACACCTGCTACGAGAAAAATAAAAGCGAGGAGGAGAGTGTCTGTCATTCTAAAGGCTCTAAAAGTAAGGGGTGCGGAAGCTAAGGTCGCACCTAAGTGTCTATTATAAAGGGAAATATGGGAACATAATTAGGTTTTATTACTGGAATTTGCGATTCGTCACGAATTATTAGCGATGTGAATCACATGGTGTGATCGTTAGAAAAGTGTTGTGCAGTATTGACCTTAAGTAAAAAAAAGTGGCTATTTGTAGTCACGTAAGGCGGTTCGCTCGCCCTGAGTGGGTGACTCATCTATAATCAACCCCGTGCTTAGCATGGCAAGCATGTCGTTTCTTTATAGCAATTAATATACCTGCCTTATTGCGTCGTTGAGATCGTGTAGGAAGGTACAAGCAAGCTCTCTAAAAAACCTGAAACCCATTTGCATTATTCTTGATTTTGCCTGGATATTCATATTGTACTCTAAAATATTTGAACAAATTAACTTACCCGTTTGGGTGTTTGATGTAGAGAACGCTAGGGTGGTTTTCGCCAATGCTGCGGCGCTTACTGTTTGGAATGCGCCTGATATGGACTCGCTTCGAGCCAGAGATTTGGCTGCGGACATGTCTCCAGCAGTACAGCGCCGTTTAAAGCAATATTTGGTGGACTTTTTAGAGTGTGATGCTGAGTTTTATGAGCAGTGGACTTTATATCCTAATGGTAAACCTGTGAGCTTAAATATCCGTTACACAGGAATTAAATTGGATGATGGACGAATTGCTATGCTGTGTGAAGGTCTGGAAATGCAACGCTCCACGCCTGAAGCCGCCCGTGGACGAGATGCATTGATGCATACGCATTTAATGATTTCCTTACATACCTTAGACGGCAGCAACTTATATTTAAATCCAGCGGCACGTGAGTTTCTCGAGAACAGTCAGCAGGAGTTGTCAAAGCGTTTTGTTTTTAAGCGTGACTATACCCGTTTGATGCAGCAGGTAGAACAACATGGCGAGGGAGATATTACCGCTTTAGTGCATACCGTTTCCGGTAACCGATGGCATGAATTGACGGCAAGGGCGAGTCACGACCCTGTTACTGGTCAGCCATCGGTTTTGATTAGTGCAACCGACGTCAGCAGACTGAAAGAAGCGGAGGCTTTGGCTTCCAAAAGAGCTTTATTGGACTCGTTAACTAATCTACCGAACCGTCATGCTTTGCCCCATATTTTTGACAAATTTATCAGAACGACAAGGCAAAGCAATGAAGTCATTGGGGTGTTGTTTATTGATTTGGACGAGTTCAAGGCCATAAACGACACCATGGGACACGCTGAAGGGGATCGTGTGTTGGTGGAAGTTGCGAAGCGTTTGTCTTCCCTATGTGGTCCTAGTGATTCAGTCGTGCGACTAGGAGGGGACGAGTTTTTTGTGTTAACCGCTCGAGAAAATAACAGTGAAGCATTAGCGGAGTTTGCCCAAAGCTTATTGCAGCTTCTGTCCGCGCCGATCACATTAAAAAATCGCGTGAAAAAAGTGACGCCAAGTATCGGGATGGCGATCTATCCGTGTCATGGGACCGGACTGGAAGAGCTGATGCAGTCGGCAGATATTGCAATGTATCAGGCAAAGTTACTAGGGCGTAATCAATATTGTTTCTATGATGCTGCCATGCGGGAAGCCTTCGAATATGAGCATACATTGCTGGCCCAACTCAAAGAAGCGCTTAGTAACGATGAATTTGTTTTGCACTATCAGCCAAGAGTCAGTGCCAAGGATAAATCGGTTGCGTCTCTCGAAGCACTATTGAGATGGAATCATCCAGAGAATGGTTTGATGTATCCCGATAGCTTTATTGATTTGTGTGAGCGTTCTGGACAGATGGGGCAGATAGGTGAGTGGGTTTTGCGCGAAGTGATTAAGCAGATTGCCCACTGGCATGTATTGGGACAAGATGTGGCGGTTTCTGTAAATGTGTCGATCAGCCAATTGTTTAAAGAGGACTTTGTTACCAGCTTGGCGCGCATGTTGGATGAAAATGGTTGTGCGCCGAACCGTTTAGAATTGGAGCTGACTGAGTCCGCTTTAACAAAAGGAGATGTAGTGGTTATTAAGAATCTCCAGCAGCTTCGCCATTTAGGTGTTAGAGTGTCGGTGGATGATTTTGGTGTGGGGTATTCGAACTTTGCACGTTTAAATGACATTGCTTTTGATTTTATTAAAATTGACCGTAGCCTAATTGCTAGCCTTCCGGATAACCCTCAACTGGTTCAAATGATCATCAGTATTTGTCTGTTAATGCAGGCCCAGATTGTTGCTGAAGGGGTGGAAAATGAGGCCACCGCTCAATGGTTGGCGGACCATGGTTGTGATGAGTTACAGGGATATTTGTTTAGCAAACCTTTGTCCATTGATCAGGCAACAGACTATTTATTAAATCATCCCAAACCATAGAGCACACCGTCTGGATGGTTTGTTGGATAGAGAGCAATCAAGCGAACGTTATAATAACGAGCTTACCGTCTTAGACGAAGAGGCATTATGAAAATTTTTACCTGTCAGCAATGTTCTCAAACGATTTTATTTGATAATACTTTGTGTGAAAGCTGTGGCTCTTCTTTAGGCTTTTTATCTGAGCCAATGACTTTGAGCGCCCTGAAACCAGACGGCTCTGGCTTCAGGGCGTTAGCAGACACCAATATGCCTGCTAAAAAGTGGTATTACTGTAAGAACGCGCAATATTTTGTTTGTAATTGGCTGGTGGATAACCCAGATACCTTGTGTGAAGCCTGTCAGTTGAATCGTCATATTCCCAATTTAGAACGCGTCAAACAGCGGGACGAATGGCAAAAACTAGAGTTTGCTAAGCATCGCTTGGTGTACTCGTTAATCAAGCTGGGACTTCCTGTCTTAAATAAAACGGAGAATCCAGAAGAGGGGTTGTCGTTTGACTTTATTTCCGAAGAAAATGCAGTGCCAGTAAACGCACAGTCCACAACAGGCCACGCTCTTGGGCAAGTGACCATTAATACATCTGAAGCAAACAGTGCAGAACGAGAGCAAATGCGTGAAGACATGAAAGAGTCTTATCGAACTTTGATAGGGCATTTTCGTCATGAGGTGGGGCATTATTACTGGGATCAGTTAATTGCAGAAAATGACATTGAGTTGGCCAACTACCGGGCTTTGTTTGGGGATGAACGAGCAAGCTACGCTGACGCCTTGCGCAAGCACTATGACAATCCTGTTCAAAATTGGCAGGACAACTTTGTTAGTGCGTATGCGTCTTCTCACCCTTGGGAAGACTGGGCTGAAACCTGGGCGCATTACCTGCATATTGTCGATACCCTAGAAACGGCCAGCGAATTTGGTATTAGTATGTCGCCTCCGAATAATCAGCACCAAGGTTTAGCGGCGACCATTAATATTGATCCTTATTGCCATGCTAATTTTGAGGATATTATTGCCCAATATCTGCCATTAACCTTTGCCGTGAATAACCTGAACCGGAGCATGGGACAACCGGATTTATACCCCTTTGTGCTGGTGCCAAAAGTACGGGAAAAACTGGCGTTTATTCATCGCATAGTACATGGCAATTAGCCTTTTGATGGGCTCTATCAAAAGGCTATATCAGGTGTCTTTATGCGGCATCGCTATCTGCGTAGCTAGTTAATTCATCCTCATCAATTATGATGTCTTGCTCTTCGTAGAATGCATCTTCATCTGGCTCAATGACAAGGTCCTCAAGGGGTTTTTTAGTCTCCTTCTGAGCTAGCTCCAATGGTTTATTGGAGCTGGTTTTTGAGGGCGTTTTGACGTTCGCTTTTTGGCGTTTCGATGCGGCTTTACGCTTTGTTCCTAATGCCTCTAACAAGTCGTCTTTGTGTTCGGCCAAGTACAGTGATAACGCTTCTTTTTGATGGTGATCATCGGCCAAATGACTGTTATCCAATAATTCGTAAAGTGCGTCGGCTGTGTCTAGCATTTTGTCATAGGCATCGGCGTCGGTTTTTGAGGTAAAGGTCATTTTTTCAATTCCATCACGTGCTACAACGTATTTAATAACAACAGGCATAATCCACCTCGGGAAAAATAATACTGTTTAAATATACAGTAGTATTTCTGTCAGTGTCTAGCTTTTTTCTTTTCAATTCTTGCAGCTTTACATTGTTTTTTGATTCGTCTGATAGTGCTAAAGTAGCGCCCTAAACGAAGGAATCCGAACGTTATGCCAATTGAAATTTCACACTTTGATACGACGATCATTAGAGATCATGTAGAAATCGTATTAACCATTGCTTGGGCGCTTATCTCTTATGCTGTTCGTCGTTATACGAGACGGGTGATACGTCGTCACCCTACGCTTGAACATGATAAAAAACGTCAACGGATTAACACGCTGGATAATATTTTCAATCTTTTTTTAGTGGTTGGATTTATTTTAATCTGGTCCTCTGAATTACAAAACCTTGCGATCTCTATTGCCGCTTTTATGGTTGCCTTGGTTGTAGCGACGAAAGAGTTTATCTCTTGTATCGTAGGAGCGTTTTTTCGTGCCAGCACTCGGCCTTATCAAGTAGGTGACTGGGTAAGGATTGGTAATTTCGAAGGGGAAGTGACCGACAGTGATTGGTTGTCCACAACCTTGTTTGAAGTCGACTTGAAGGGGGGAAGTTATGGCTATACAGGGCGTACAACGGTTGTGCCGAATAGCTTGTTGCTCACGAGTACCGTGCAAAACCTGAATTATATGCG
Organism: Marinomonas spartinae; assembly: GCF_016461715.1. GTDB lineage: Bacteria > Pseudomonadota > Gammaproteobacteria > Pseudomonadales > Marinomonadaceae > Marinomonas > Marinomonas spartinae_A. The sequence goes on from NZ_JAEMUI010000022.1 coordinate 62,699, forward strand.
GCGCTATGTCACCCATGTTTTTTCTATCACAAGACAGAATGATGAGGTTAACCTGTTCGAAATAAAACAGGACATTTTAGATAAGTTAAAAGAATACAGTGAGCACTTTCATGGGGTGGCCATTCGTTATAACAGTCTGATTGAAAAACGTCTCGATATTAAAATATCAGGGCCAGAACCTCGGGTTCGCATTACCACCTCCCATGAGGGGCATACCCAGTTCACTATATCGCTATTTTGTCCAACCAATGAAGCAATGGATATTGAGCAAAAAGTCACCGAAGACTTTATGCGTTTTTGGTATGAAAAACGGGCTAAAATAGTACAAAAGTCCCAAACAGCTTAGGAGCTTAGAATGATTCGTCGTGTTATTGCAGCCTGTACACTGGTCTTTTTTTGTTTGTTTCTGAGTGGTTGTACAAATGGTTTAAGCGTTACACAAGCGCAGCTAAATGAGGCCATTAAGAAAGAAATCGCGCAAGGAAAAGAGCGTCAAATAGCACTTGGTTTAAAGGATAATGGTACCTTGGATATGACACTGAAGGTACAAAGTGTTCAGCTGAATTTAACCGAAAAAGACGGTGGTATGGCGTTAGTCGACATGGTGTGTTTGTTGTCAGGAAAGGTCAACGCCTTTGGACAGAGTTTTACTTTTAGTACTCAGGTGAAACCATCGTTATCGTCAGGGGTGAGATTGGAGGAGAATCGTATCTACCTTGTTTCCCCCAGAATAACGAACATTGAAGTCTATGGTTCTAAATTCAGCGACCAGTTATTGCGTTCCACATTAGGCTCTCTAAATAGTGATTTTGAAAAAGCCTTAACAAGCTATTTTAATCAACACCCTGTTTATGTACTGAATCATAATTTAGAGCAGAAGTTGGCGGCCTCTATGATCAAGAACATCACCATTAAGGAAAATGAATTACTGCTGGGGCTGTTTTAAATGGGACAAGAAGAGACTAGGTGCTCGCCATTTTCTACGGAACTTCTATAATGTTGCGCAAAATACGCAATGGTATTTATCAGGCCGTTTTATTTTAGAGGAAAGAACATGTCAATTGCAGACAATCAAGTTGTCACGTTTCACTACACACTTCGTCATGGTGACGAACTGATCGAAACATCCGCAGGTAAAGACCCCATTTCTTATCTGCATGGTCACAGCAATGTGATTCCAGGTCTTGAAAAAGCCATGGAAGGAAAAGAAGCAGGCGATGAGTTTGAAGTCACGGTTCCTATGGCTGAGGCATATGGAGAGCGTTATGAAGACCGTCAACAACAAGTGCCAGTAAAACACCTCCAAGGAGCTAAGCGTTGGAAGCCAGGTATGGTTGCGATGGTTCAGACCGATCAAGGGGCGCGTCAGGTGACTATTATTAAAGCTGGACTTAAGCATGCCACAGTGGATTTGAATCATCCTCTTTCAGGTAAAGATTTGACCTTCAATGTTGAGATTGTTGAAGCCCGGGAAGCGACGGATGATGAAATAGCACACGGTCATGCCCACGGGGTAGGAGGCCATCACCACTAAGTGTGACGTCGGCTTATCAGGCTCACAATAGTCAAAATAGACCACCAGTCGTGATGTTAATAGGACATTGCTCTGGTGGTTTTTTTATGACGTATCTTACTTGTTGGTAAATCGTTGTTAGAGGTCATGCTTACATTAATCAAAAATGATAATCATTATTATTTTATTGACAGATTAATTATTCGCTTTCATTATTGATAATCATTATCATTTCAATAGTGTAGGACAAGATCATGAGCCATTATATAGTGCCTTTCTCCGTGTTCGAGCAAATGATTCAAGATGGACAATGTGCGGATACCCCGCAATTACTTTACCACTATCTTGATATGAGTGAAGAGTACGCTGAGCGACTGAATATAAATGATGCGATGTCTTTGCATCAGCGGGTATTTAATGTTTTGCTTGATACGGTGTGTGACACCAGCTTGGCGATCTACTGGCGCGAGACCTGTTTAGACATGCTGTATCGTCCTTTAGGGAACTTAAAGCGTCTCATTATTACCTACCAAGACGCTAAGTCCTATTTCAAACTGGAGCATGATCTGCGCACGCTGAGTCACTACTTTCTTTCCACTTTACAACAAGAAGGCAATGAATCAAGATGAAAACGCGTATTGAAAAAGACAGCATGGGGGAACTAAGCGTTCCAGAAAATGCCCTGTACGGTGCACAAACACAGCGAGCTATTAATAACTTTCCGATTAGCGGTGAACCGCTACCAGAAGCCTTTATTCGAGCTTTGATTACCCTAAAATCCGCCGCTGCCCGAGCGAATCAGTCCCTTGAATGTATCACACCAGAGATGTCTATAGCCATTCAGGCTGCCTGTGATGAGCTGCTTAATGATAAGGCGTTGATGAGTCACTTTCCTGTCGATGTCTTTCAAACCGGTTCCGGCACCAGTACCAATATGAATGCGAACGAAGTGATCGCGACGCTGGCCACCCGTCATTTGGGTGAAAAAGTGAGTCCGAACGATCACGTAAATTATGGTCAAAGCAGTAATGACATCATTCCAACCGCCATTCATGTGAGTGCTTCAATAGAGTTACTAGGGCATTTAATACCCGCCATTACCCATTTGAAAAAGACGATTGAAGAGAAGGGGGACACTCTGGCTGGCTATACCAAGACAGGTCGTACCCATTTGATGGATGCTATGCCTGTGCGTTTTGACCAAACCTTTCATGGCTGGGCGGCGCAATTGCAAGACAACTTAGATAATCTAAGGTACATAGAAGGTAAGATTACACAACTGGCTCAAGGTGGCACAGCTGTAGGCACTGGTATTAATGCCCATCCAGAATTCGCAGCGGTATTTGCCAAAGAATTATCGGATTTGACCCACATTACCTTTGAGCCAGGAAAGAACTTCTTTGCCTTAATTGGCTCTCAAGATACGGCAGTTGCGTTATCAGGTCAGTTGAAAGCGGTTGCCGTTACCTATATGAAAATTGCCAATGATCTACGCTGGATGAACTCTGGCCCGTTGGCTGGCTTAGGTGAAATTACGTTGCAAGCGTTGCAACCTGGTTCCTCCATTATGCCAGGAAAGGTCAACCCGGTGATTCCAGAAGCCACGGCTATGGTGGCCGCCCAGGTAATCGGTAACGATGCGGCTATCACCATTGGTGGGCAAGCAGGCAATTTTGAACTGAATGTTATGTTGCCGATGATCGCTAAAAACTTGCTTAACAGTATTAAATTATTAGCCAATAGTGCCTATCTTCTGGCAGATAATGCCATTTCGACCTTAACCGTCAACGAAGACAAGCTCAATGATGCCTTACACCGTAATCCTATCTTGGTAACCGCCTTGAATCCGATTATTGGCTACCTTAAAGCGGCAGATATTGCGAAAAAAGCTTACAAAGAAGGCCGACCTGTGGTGGATGTCGCTGAAGAAGATACTGACTTAAGCAGGGAAGAACTGCTTGCTTTGCTTGATCCCGCTAAGCTGACACAGGGCGGAATATAGGGCTTCTTCGCCCCGTCACTTCTAGACTTAGGGCCTCTTAAAAGGTCTTTATTTGGTTCTTCCCTTACCAAATAGAGAAAAAACCAGCGTTAATTTGCTGGTTTTTTTTCCTTTCTATCTGAGCTTTTTTGCTACTTGCCAATGGGGGAATGACGTTGATTGATGTGCAAAAAGTGAACTGAATGTGTACTAAATAATAAACTTTTTAAGGGACGTCATAGACCGTTAGTTAAGGATTGACTGTAGATAGAGAGGAGTGAAATAATTTACTTGTCTATGCAACTATTGCCTAGACAAGTAAATTATTTCCACATTCTGATCAAACCAACTATGACGCTAAATAAACAACAAATTAATGAGCAGCTATTTTCCAGTATTGGTTTTTTGCTTGGTAGAACGAACCATATAAAGGATCGCCTTCTCGACCAATATTTAGCTCAAGAAGAGATTACCTCCAGTCAAGTTAAGGTACTCTTGATACTTTACTTTATGGGAACCCAGCGCTCTTCCGATATTAGTAAAACATTGAGTGTTGATGGTAGTGCAATGACGCGAATGTTAGATCGATTAGAGAAAAAGCAACTCATTAAGCGAGAGACGGACCTTGAAGATCGTCGCTCTACTCTCATTCAGTTGACAGAAGAGGGCCGTATTGTGACCGATAGGGCAATGCCTTTTATACAGACGGCGATAGATCACTTAGTGGACTGCTTATCAACGCAAGAACAGCAAAATCTCCAGCATTGTTTAAGCAAAATAGTCAGTTCTTTTCCCTCAGAAAAGTTCGTATTGTCTAAATACAAGGGTGCAAAATGTTAAAGTTGGCAAAAATTACTACTTTTATGTCGTTATGCTTTCTGTACGGCTGTGCGCCGCCAGCATATATTAAAACGCATAATACCATGGATGGCGATGCTCTGATTAAACACGCGAGCAACTTACAAACCAAGAATTTGTATTCTGCTAATTGGCCTGCCCAGTCTTGGTGGCTGTCATTGGATGATGCTCAGTTGAATCGGCTGATTGAGCAAGCATTAAAACACAGCCCTAATATTCAAATGGCCAACGCAAATTTAGAAAAAGCGTCGGCTTATGTGATGGCTGCAGACAGTAAATTTGACCCAGTGGTTTCTGCGAATGCTGGTGTAACTCGCTCACGCTTATCCCGTATAGAAGACCCTGCCTACCAAGGAAGTAAGTACGGAACCGTCTATAATCTTGGCTTAAATATGAACTACTCTTTTGATTTATGGGGTGGGAATAAAGCGGCTTGGGTTGCCAGTGTCAACGAGCAAAAAGCGGCGGAAATAGATCATCAAGCCGCAAAAATCAATTTATCTTCGGCGATTATCCGTACCTATGTACAGTTGGCGAATGCTTACTCTTTAGAAGATCTGGCCAAAGAAGATCTTCAGCGAACACAGCGTATTGTTTCCATTACTCAGCAACTGTTGAAGAATGGTTTAACATCCGACGACCATCTATACACAGCACAAAGTAATGAGGCTTCTGCTAAGCAGGTCTTGAAGCAGCGTATTTTGTCAATTCAGCTATTGAAAAACGCCTTAGCCACTTTAGTTGGAGAAGGACCCGATCTTGCCAGTACCATAACGCGCCCTAGTGTCGAGATGGGAAGCAAGCTGAATTTACCGCAACAATTGCCTGCCAACTTAATGGCACATCGTCCGGACATCGTGGCAGCAAAATGGCGAGTGGAAGCGGCAAGCAAGGACATCGATGTGGCTAAGACCCGTTTTTATCCCAATGTGAATTTAAGTGCGGCAGCAGGCTTTAAAGCGGTTGCGGGGGATTCATTCTTTGGTGAGCCTAGCCGTTCTTGGAACGTTGGTCCTGCGATTTCCTTGCCTTTATTTACTCAAGATCTAAAAGCCAATTTGATTAATAAAACAGCGTCATATGATGCGGCGGTTGCTCAATACAATAAGATCATCACCAAAGCATTTGGGGATATAACCGACAATGTTTTATCGATTAAATCCATCAATGAGCAAATCAAAGACGCAGAAAAAAGTCTCCAGTTAGCTTCTAAAAGCTACCATATTACGGAAAAACGTTATCAGTCAGGTATGGGGAGTCAGCTAGAAGTGCTGCTCATTGAAAATCAATTACTGCAAGCTGAATCGGTCGTCACCCAATTAAAAAACCAACTGCAAGAGCAGCAAGTCGCCTTGGTTGAGGCGTTAGGTGGTGGCTTTGAAGATAAATCGACTTCTGTTTCTCAACATTGATGGTGAACCAAATTATGCAAGACAATGACAACACAACAACACCAAAGAAAAGCCAACGTAAGAAGAGTTTAATGATCTTTCTTGGCATTATTATCTTGGGTGCGATCGGAGCAATCGGGTATTACGAAGAATATGTTGTGGGTAATGCAACAACAGACGACGCGTATGTAAAAGGTAACGTTGTTTCTATTACGCCGGAAACCGTGGGTACCGTCACAGAAATTGCTGCAGATAACGGTGATTTTGTACAAAAAGGCCAAGTGTTGGTACGGTTCGATCAAACCGATGCTGACCTGCAGTTTGAAAATGCGAAAGCACAATTAGCCCAAGCGGTTCGAAAAGTACGGGCTATGTTCAATAATGTGACGCAAGCTGAAGCCGTGGTTGAAGCGAATAAGATCGCTCTACACAAAGCACAAAGAGACTATGATCGCCGGAAAAACATGGTTAAAGCAGGTGGCTTGTCTCAAGAAGACTTAAGCCATGCAAAAGACATGGTGGAGTCTGCTCAAACCCAACTAAATGTGGCGGAGGAGCAGTTGAAAGCTCAATCCTCCATGATATCAGGTACCACTGTCGAAACGCATCCGATTGTTTTATCAGCCATTTCAGCGTTGAAACAGGCTTATCTAAACAAGCAGCGCACGAGCATTGTGGCCCCTGTCACCGGTTATGTGGCCCGTCGTCAAGTACAGTTAGGGCAGCGTGTCTCACCAAACTCTACTTTAATGGCCGTTGTACCTCTTAATGAAGTGTGGGTCGATGCTAACTTTAAAGAAACGCAATTGGATAGTATGCGTATTGGTCAGCCTGTGACTTTGGTCAGTGATCTTTATGGCGACAAGGTGGTTTACCATGGTTCGGTTGAAAGTTTAGGCATCGGTACTGGCAGTGCGTTTTCGGTGTTACCTGCGCAAAATGCGACGGGTAACTGGATTAAAATTGTCCAGCGTTTACCTGTTCGTATCAAGCTGGATACCAATGATCTAGCCGCCCATCCTCTGCGTATTGGCCTGTCGATGAATGTCGATGTGGATACTGCCAGTCAAAACGGCAAGTTGTTATCAACAAGCAGCCCTAAAAAGCCGCGTTATGAAACCAATGTCTACCAGAAGCAGATGGAAAACGTCCAGCAGATCATCAGCCAAATTATTAAAGACAATGATCCCCAGCTTAACCATGCACCTAAAAACAAGTCGTAAGGGTGATCTATGAGCCAACAAGAAGGGTTTCGACCAGCGAATATGGCGCTCTGTGTGTTCGCCATTGCGCTGGGGGTATTTATGCAGGTGTTGGATACCACTATTGCCAACGTCGCGTTGCCGACCATTTCTGGCAATATGGGTGTCAGTTTTACCCAAGGTACTTGGGTCATTACGTCGTTTACTGTTTGTAATGCCATAGGGTTGCCGATTACCTCTTGGTTGAGTCGTCGGTTTGGTGAAGTTCAGTTCTATATTGCGGCTTTGTTTTGCTTTATAGCGACGTCATTCATGTGTGGTATCTCGCAAAACATGGCCGAGATCGTGTTTTTTCGAGCCCTACAAGGTTTATCGGCGGCTCCTTTGTTTCCGATGAGCCAAGTGTTATTGATGTCGATCTTCCCGCGGGCAAAGCGGGGGATGGCCTTGGCTTTGATCGGCATGGTAGCGGTTGTTGGCCCTATCGTCGGGCCAATATTAGGTGGGTGGTTAACCTATAATTACAGCTGGCCATGGATTTTCTTTATTAATATTCCCGTTGGTATTTTTTCCATCGTGGTGATTTTGGCTCAATTTAAAGATCGTCCGCAGGAAAAAACCAAACCGAAATTAGATATGGTTGGTTTAGTGTCCATGGCCCTTGGGGTTGGTGCACTGCAAATTGTATTAGACAAAGGGAATGACTTAGATTGGTTTGCTAACAATTGGATTATTGCGGGTTCAGTCTTTTCAGCCATCATGTTGATCTTTATGGTGATTTGGGAATTAACTGACGAGCATCCGGTCATTAATCTGCGTCTGTTTGCTAATCGTAACTTTTGTGTTGGCACCATTTTGTTGACGCTTGGTTATGGTGGCTTTTTCAGTATCAACCTGATTCTTCCCCAATGGCTGCAAACCCAAATGGGTTATACCGCGTTATGGGCGGGTCTGGCTGCGGCACCAATGGGAGTCTTGCCATTGCTGCTGTCACCTATTCTGGGGAAATTTGGGCATAGACTTGATATGCGTTGGTTAGCAGCCAGCTCATTTGTGGTGATTGGAATCAGCTGTTATTGGCGGGCACATTTTAATCTGGACGTGAATTTTGCCACAGTGGCTTTAGTTCAGTTATTTATGGGATTGGGAATAGGGCTATTTTTTATGCCCACGACGACCATTTTAATGTCGGATCTCAATGGTCATGAAATTGCTGATGGTGCTTCACTATCTAGCTTTATTAGAACTTTGGGGGCGAGTTTTTCCTCTTCCCTCACCGCATGGATATGGGCACGTAACTCAAGTCTTCATCATTCGTTACTGAGTGAAAACATCTCGCAATATAACCCATTGGTGTCGCAACAACTTCAACACCCAACGGTAGAAAGTTTGTTGCAATTTAATCAATCGGTGACCTCACAAGGGTTAATGCTGTCGACGATTGATCTGTTTGCAATGCTGACGGTTTTATTCCTAGTGCTCACGCCTTTTGTTTTCTTTACCAAAAAAGCGGCTAGTCACGACTCTAGCAGCATGTCTGGTGGCCATTAAAAAGGAAAATGAGATCAAGAGTACCGAACGCTCCCAGAGAATTGTTGTAGAAATTGGGGGCGTTTCGGTATGTTGTGTTTAACGTTACTAATGTTAAAGCGTTTTGCTCATAAAGACGCTATGTGGGTCGAGTTTATAATCGGCAAATGGCTCGCATTCTGTAAAACCGTGTTTTTGGTAGAGCCTTCTTGCAGGTTCAAAGAAATTCTGTGAGCCTGTTTCTAAACTGATTTTCGTCATCCCTTGTTCCGTGGCTGTATGCAAAATATGTTGCAGAAGTGAAGAGGCTACTCCTTTATTCCGAGCAATGTTGCTAGTGCGCATGGATTTTATTTCGCCGTGGGTTTCATCTAACCGTTTTAGGGCACCACAGCCAAGTAATTGATCGTTTTCCCACACTGTCCAGAAGGCAATATTGGGCTTTTTTAATCCACTTAAATCCAGAGCATGAACACTTTCTGCGGGAGACGTAGCATGCATGTCGTTTAGATGCTCAGTCAATAACTGTGCGATTTCTGGGCCAGATAAATCATCGACTTTAATGTTCATAGATGCCCTTACGCATTATTTTCTTGGTGTATATGGTTTTCTTATCGAACGGCTTGATTCGTAACAAATATAATGCTTATCTTGGATTCTTCCTACAACTTCGTTAAATCACAAGCAACAATACGACATTTTTGCACTGATGAGCAAAAGAGGAGTCCGAATAACGATGGGTTTGATTTTACGACTCGCCAGCATAAAAGATGCCGACTGTTTATTTGAATGGCGCAATGACCCTGATACAAGAAAGGCAAGTCATTCAACTGAGAGGATTGAAGTGGCTGATCATATGCAGTGGTTAAAAGCGTCCTTGTGCAACCCAAATAGACGCTTGTATGTTGTCGAGAAAAAGCATGTTCCCGTTGGCACCGTTAGAGCGGATTTTGATAACGGTACTTGGACCCTGTCTTGGTCCGTTTCCCCCCGCTATCGAGGTAAGGGAATCGCCTCCCAAATGCTGGCGCTGACGGTTGAAGAATTTAACGAACCGCTTGTTGCCGAGATAAAAGCACAGAATATTGCGTCAATAAAAGTAGCGCAACGGACAGGCTTTATTTTGCAACGGGAGCAGGAGGGAGTGTTGTACTTTCAACGCTGAGTCTGTTCCTGTCTATGACCTATTCATGGTGTGTGATGTCTCAAGCCTCTTTTTAGCCATTCGATTATAAAGCGATTTACTCGTCATCAAAGCGAATGCGCACTTTCGGCTCGTTTGGTTTTTTCTCTTTTGGCAAGCGCAGCGGATCGACCAATTTTTCTAGACCATTGATTTTGATTTCTAATGCCAATTGCAACCATTGTCCCAAATTGCCACTGGGCCATCCTTCATGGGCAAACCAAAGTAAGTAGGCTTCTGGCAAATCGATCAGGATTCGGCCTTGATATTTACCAAACGGCATGGTCTGACGTGCGACCTGCAGCAGATCTTGTTGAGAAAACATAGTGGGCCCATTCATATTGTCGTTTGGGCGTATTTAAACATAGGGCCATTTTAAAGGCCAAATCCTAAAATGGCGGATTGTCTTTAAAACATTGGGTCAGGTAGTCGCAGATACTTTGCAGTTTAGGGGAGGTTTGTCGTACCTTTGGATACACCAACCAGACGCCGCTGTAAGGATACTGATATTGTGGCAAGAGAGCGATTAACCTGCCTGACGCTAATTCATCGGTGACATAATAATCCGGTAATTGGGCAATACCTAAGCCTTTTTTGACCGCATCCAACAGAGCTGGCCCCGAGTTGCTACGCCAATTACTGGAGATTTTCACTTCTTTACGCTGACCGTCTTGTTGAAACAGCCAATGGGTTTTTGAGCCGATTAAGCAGCGGTGTTTATTTAACTCGGATAGGGTGTGGGGTATACCATGTTGATCAACATATTCCCGTGACGCGCACAGATGCTCGGCCCGGTCACATAAGCGTCTTGATAAGTGGCTGGAGTCTTTTAAGGCACCCATGCGGATAGCAAGGTCATAACCTTCTTCAATCAAATCCACTTCACGGTTGGTCAGATGAAAATCCAATTCTATCTTTGGGTATTTGAGCAAAAAATCGTTGATGATAGGCGCGATGTAACGCTCGCCAAAGGTGGTCGCGCAAGTCATTTTAAAGGGGCCAATCGGAGCTTGGTTAAGAGTGGATATGACTTCTTCGGCATTACTTAATGCTTCGGGCAAGCTACGGCAATGCTGATAATACAGTTCGCCAGCTTCGCTTAAACGAATACGTCTCGTGGTGCGAAATAGTAGGGTGGTACCCAGCTCGTTTTCTAAGTGCGTGATTAAGCGGCTGATGTGAGACGCCGAAACGTCGAGTTTGATTGCCGCCGCTGAAAAACTGCCTTGTCTGACGACTTCGACAAAGGCTTCCATCGCTTCCCAGTTCTTCATGTGTCCACTCTCATCTTCACGTGTATTGGTCGTGTTATATTATAACAATATAGCTTCATATGGGAATTATTATTGCAGTATAACAATAATGATTTTCTAAAATAGGCATTATCGTCTTAATCATTAGCGTCTACACTGTGGAAACTGAAAGGGATGAAGGCTTTTACTGTCCTTAATCCTATCAATCCATTCTAGTTTTTTAGTTAAAACGTTAATGATTAACACAAGACTTGGGAGAAGATAATGAAATGTAAAGCTGCTGTTGCTTGGGGACCAGGCCAACCTCTTAAAATAGAAGAAGTTGATGTGCAAGATCCACAAAAAGGGGAAGTCTTAGTGCGAATGGTCGCAACAGGCGTGTGTCATACCGATGCTTTTACACTTTCCGGTGAAGATCCTGAGGGCGTTTTCCCTGCGATTCTTGGTCATGAAGGCGCGGGTGTTGTTGAAGCCGTTGGTGAAGGGGTTACTAGCCTTAAAGTTGGCGATCATGTTATCCCACTTTACACAGCAGAGTGTGGCGAATGTAAGTTCTGTAAGTCTGGTAAAACCAACTTGTGTAGTGCCGTCCGCGAAACACAAGGTAAAGGCCTAATGCCAGATGGCACGTCTCGTTTCAGTATTAATGGCGAGCCGATTTATCACTACATGGGAACGTCTACTTTTTCTGAATACAGTGTCGTTCCTGAGATTTCACTGGCGAAAATCCACGTTGATGCACCGCTAGAGAAAGTATGTTTGCTAGGTTGTGGTATCACCACAGGTATTGGTGCGGTATTGAATACGGCGAAGGTGGAAGAGGGCGCAACGGTTGCTGTCTTTGGTCTTGGTGGTATCGGTTTGTCCGTTATCCAAGGGGCACGTATGGCTGGAGCGTCTCGTATTATCGCGATTGATGTTAATGAATCGAAATTTGATATGGCGAAACAATTTGGCGCCACTGATTGTGTTAATCCGAAAAACTTCTCTGATCCCATTCAACAAGTCATCGTTGATATGACCGACGGTGGTGTGGATTACTCATTTGAGTGTATCGGTAATGTACAAGTGATGCGTTCTGCCCTTGAGTGCTGCCACAAAGGTTGGGGTGAGTCGATCATCATTGGTGTTGCAGGCGCAGGCCAAGAAATCTCTACGCGTCCATTCCAATTGGTCACTGGTCGGGTTTGGAAAGGGTCGGCTTTTGGTGGCGTGAAAGGTCGTAGCCAATTGCCAGGTTATGTAGAAGATTATATGAATGGTAAAATCGAGATTGATCCCTTTGTGACTCATACCATGCCCCTTGAGCAAATTAACGAAGCGTTTGACTTAATGCACGAAGGTAAGAGTATTCGTACCGTTATTCTTTTTGATAAGTAAGCTTTTCGATAAAAAGTGACGACCTGCGCATGACGAACGTGTTTACTCATACATAGTTAACAGTCGGTTTATCGTGCGCGGGTACAAATTTAACGAACAAGTACCCCATTTATTCGCACCGCTTGCTCAAGTGGTGGGAATGAGAAGGAGAAGAATATGGAATTATTATCCAGTACGAAAAGCTTTGGTGGTTGGCTAAAACGCTATCGCCATGAAAGCCTGTCGGTGAAAGGGGAGATGACGTTTGCTATTTACCTGCCACCTCAAGCAGAAACTCAAAAAGTGCCTGTTCTCTATTGGTTATCTGGCCTGACCTGTACGGACGAAAACTTCACCCAAAAAGCGGGGGCTTTCCGTAAGGCGGCCGAGCTTGGTTTAGCTATTGTCTGTCCAGATACTAGCCCGCGAGGGACCGAATACCCCGGTGAACATGAAAGCTACGATTTTGGCTCAGGAGCGGGCTTTTATGTGAACGCTACGGTTGCACCTTATTCCAGTACCTACCATATGTACGATTATGTGGTTCAGGAATTGCCACATTTGATCGAAGCAAACTTTCCGGTCACGGAAAAACGCTCTATCTCCGGTCATTCTATGGGCGGTCACGGTGCCTTGATTTGTGCCCTGAAAAATCCAGGCAAATATCAGTCCGTCTCGGCTTTTGCTCCTATTGCGAATCCGACAAATTGCCCTTGGGGCGAAAAAGCTTTTACAGGGTATTTGGGGGATGACAAAGCCAGTTGGAACGAATGGGACGCGACATTGCTTGTTGAAAAGGCAAGTGAACGCTTACATTTACTGATCGACCAAGGTGAAGCCGACAACTTCCTAGAAGAGCAACTCAAACCAGACGCGCTTCTTGAAGCCTGTGAAAAAGCAGATCACCCGATTACCCTACGTCGCCAACTTGGCTATGACCACAGCTACTTCTTTATCGCCAGCTTTATTGATGACCACCTAGAGCATCATGCGAAAGCATTAAATTGATGTTGTTTTTCCTTTTATTGGAATCTGCAAAAAACGAGCTACGGCTCGTTTTTTGTTCTTGAAATGGATTAAAAAATTCCCGATACAGCGAGTAGCGAGCCAAATAACATAAAGAAAATTCCTACGAGTTTATTTCCAGTGTTTGCTGCTTTAGGCGATTTTATTCTTGATGACAAATATTCTGCAACGAAGGCGTAGATAGATAAGGTGGCAAATTTAATGAGCACGCTGCTGAGTACCAAAATGATAAATAGCTGTAGATTAGGCGTTCCATGGCTTTCAAATTGTGGCAGCAAGGCCGAAAAATAGATTATGGCTTTCGGGTTGCTTATACCGATAAAAAAGGATTGCCGCCAAAGCTTCCAGAATCCTTCTTTTCTCATATTGGCTTCATCACCTAGTTTTACGGATTTTTTGGTAAAAGATTTAAATCCTAAATAAATAAGGTAAATCGCACCGAGTATTTTTAGTCCGCTAAAGAGTGTTGGGTGTTGGGAAAAAAATATGTCTATTCCTGCAGATGATATTAGCCCCATGATACATATCGCTAACACATCACCTGTAAGAACAAAGATGGCTTGAAATTTTCCATATCTAATGACGTTGTTTATGAGGTTTACAGTCGATGGGCCGGGGCTTCCTGTTTGTATTGTTGTCAGGCAAATAAACACCAACCATACGCTAATGGTCATCGTTTTCTCCAAGTCAATTGATAGTTTTTGGAATTGGTTAGAGACGCAATCAGTCAAGCAGTGGCTATCTCGTACTTGATTATCGGTGGATTTTTACCTTGTTAAAATGGATAGAGTTTTGTTAATTTAAGTATACAGAATCGTATTCTATGACCTCTGTATACCTTGTTTTTATCTCCTGTGTATGTTTTTGAGCTTTATGGAGCAACCAGTTACCATGCCTCAATACGTTGATATTGCGAATGTTATTTCTGATCGGATTCAAAAAGGCTTTTATCGCCCTGGAGAGAAGCTGCCTTCTATGAGAGAAATTTGTACTTCGTTTAGTGTTAGTCTTGGTACAGCACAAAACTCTTATCACTTTCTAGAAGAAAATGGCTTGGTGATTCCTATTGAAAAAACAGGCTATTTTGTTCGTCAAGGCCAATTAGCAAGTGGCCATTTACCTAGTGTTCAGCCAGTTACTCAAGAACCTGTAGATATTAAGAACTGGCATAGCATTCTAGAGTTAGCTGCAAGCTCTCCTAGCGACGGTGTACTTCAATTAGGACGTGGTATGCCTGATGTAGATTCTTCTTCATTAAAGCCTTTGCTGAAAGCGCTTAGTCAAACGGGTAGAAGCACCGATAAACGAGCACTCTACTACGATGATATTTCGGGCATGAAAAAGTTAAGAGAACAGATATCTCGAATGCTAATTGATTCAGGTTGTGATATTGCTGCGGAAGAATTAATTATTACTAGTGGATGCCAAGAGGCGTTGTCTATTGCTATTCGAGCTGTTTGTGAACCAGGGGACATTGTTGCGATTGAGTCACCAGCTTTTCATGGTGCAATACAAATTTTACAAGCCTGTGGCGTCAGAGTGTTAGAAGTGCCAACTGATCCTATAACAGGTATAAGTATTGAGTCATTAGAGATGATTCTCGAACAGTGGTCGGTGAAGCTGATTCAAGTTACGCCCAATTGTAATAACCCCTTAGGTTTTATCATGCCAGAAGAACGCAAAAGGGAGCTGCTCAATTTAGCCAAGAAATACAATGTGATGATTCTGGAAGATGATATATATGGTGATTTGTCCTATCGCTACCCACGTCCTTTAACCATAAAGTCAATGGATATGGACGGCAGAGTACTACTTTGTGGGTCTTTTTCAAAAACCATTGCTCCGGGACTGCGCATTGGCTGGATTGCACCAGCACGTTTTTTTGACCGTGTTTTGTATATGAAATATACAGGAACAGGCAGTACTTCGAGTGCGGCACAGATTGCGGTCGCAAGCTTTATAGAAGATGGACACTACCTACTTCATTTAAGAAAAATGCGCGCTATGTACCACAGAAATTTACAGCAAACGGTCGAATGGATAGGAGAATCGTTTCCTACTGGAATAAGAATGAGTCAGCCTCAAGGCGGCTATATTTTATGGGTAGAATTCCCTAAAAACTTTAATGCTAATGCTTTTAATAAAAGCCTTTTACAGAGAAAAATACAGGTTGTCTCAGGTAGCATTTTTTCATCTTCAGAGCGTCATGGTCACTGCATAAGAATCAACTTTGGACACAAATTAGCGCTTCTTAAAAACGGTATACGAACAATGGGTGAGCTGCTTAAAAATGAATCATTTTATGGCTCGTAACATAATTTGGTGTTAGGTCTAAAACTCATTTTTCAAGCAAAGGAATGTAAGACATATAACTTGTATCTTACAAATGTCTGTTGGTTCTTTAGCTTGGTGTTGGGATAAAACCCTACCTACGGTCGAGATCTGTTTTTGGATATTATTTGCTAACTCAATGACTTAGAGGATAAATGAGTATGATTGTGTATCGTCAAGCAGCAGTGGCTGAGCTTTCAGCGCTGAAAACATTACTCTGGGACCAAGGTCCTAATGTGTGGAATTATTTGACCGAAGAGGGGGTTGAGGCGGAATTCAAGTTGATTGAAGAGGGCTCGGCGATGGCGATGGTGGCAGAGGATGCTGATAATAAGCAAATCATTGGTTTTGCAGTGTTAATTGATGGATCCGTTAGCCCTGCCTATTTGACCCAGTATTTTGATCTCCACGCGCTTTGTTTTATCGGCGATGTGGTGGTGTCTCAGGCCTATTCTGGTCAGGGTATTGCGACCAAGTTGCTTGAACTTTGCCTTGAACAAGCGAAAAAGAAACCAGTGCAAGTGGTATTGATTGAGCGACATGAAGAGAACCTAGCCTCGGCGGGGATGATGAGAAAAGCAGGCTTTCAGGTGATTGATACTTTCCACGATCCCGAAAAACGCTCATCTGGCTCAAGAAATACCGCAATTTTGGCGTACAAAATAGCTTCTGTTTAGCAGTGTTAGGTACTGTCTATCACTATCCTTAGAAAACGCCCTATGAGGGGAGGGCAGACTAGCCTGTGAGAATAAAAGCGACGCCGGCAGCGTAAAATACAATAGGGTATATCCACTTAGGTGGGCGCTCACGAAGATGCTGTAGTATCAGCGCAAGAATGACCCCACCAACCATGTATAAAGGCACAACTTGCAGCGACGTGTAGTGTCGCATGTCATCAGGTAGATAATAGAAGTAGAAGGTCTGATAAAACAGCAAAGAAAAGCCGTTAGCGAGAATTTCCAGTATTGGCCCATCGATGCCAGACGCTAGACCTGTCAGCCAGTAGGGGCGCAATTGGCATTTTTTGTGCGTTAGCACATAGTGCAGGCAGTATTGGTAAAAGCCATATACAGGCCAAGTGATGAAGTTCAGGGCGGAGGTGTAACCATCATGAATGGGCCAGACATGATATTGCCAGAGTGGTTTTCCCATGACCAGATAATACAGCTTACCAAGAACCACCTCACCAACAATCGCAATGAGGAAAGTCGCGGCCATGGATAGGAGTAGTTGGTAAACATCAATACGAACCCAATGCTTGACGAGTAATGAACTGAGTAGATAAAAAATAGTCACGCCAACGAGGGAACCAGATACCGCTAGTTGTAGCAATTCGTCCATTCGAACTGGATTCCTTGTTTATAGATACATTGCATTATTTCGTTTCTTTTAGTCTGTTTTCCAGTTTGTCGCACAATGCTTCTAATACCGCGATGCGAGCGTAGTGTTTGTTGTTGGCGGCGATCAATGTCCACGGCGCATAATCAGTACTGGTATGAACCACCATGTCGTTAACGGCGCTTTCATAGGCTTGCCAGTGGTTGCGGTTGCGCCAGTCTTCTTCCGTGATTTTATGCTGCTTGTAGGGAATGTTTTCACGGGCTTCAAAACGTTTTAGTTGTTCTTCTTGATCGATATGCAACCAGAATTTTAGCAATAAACTGCCGTGATGGATAATTTGTTCTTCAAAGTTATTAATTTCTGTGTAGGCGCGTCGCCATTCATTCTCGGTTGCGAAGCCCTCTACACGTTCTACTAACACACGTCCATACCAACTTCGATCATAAATGGTGTGTTTGCCTGAGGCGGGTATATGGCGCCAGAAACGCCATAAATAATGGTGAGCCTTTTCTTCATCTGAGGGAGCGGCGATAGAGATAACTCTGGCGATACGGGCATCCACCGCCTGCATAATGCGTCGAATAGCACCGCCTTTACCTGCCGCATCCCATCCTTCGAATACCAAAATAAAACTGATGCCTTTATGATAAGCCTGCCAGCTCAGCCGAGTCAGTTTTTCTTGTAGCATAGCCAAGTGTTTGCTGTTGTTATCAGGCTCTTCAGATGGAGGTTGTTTTAACTGGCTTAAGATTGTGGGTTCAGTTATCAGTTCTTCTTTAGGCGTTTTAGGGGCATCTGTTGGGGCTTTTTCAGACGTCTCAGTGGTTTGTGAAGGGGTATTTTTCTTTGTGTCCTCCTCTTTCGGTAGAGTGGCTAGGTGGCTTTCTGCGGTCTCGATGATTTGTTTAACGACAGTGAGATCTCGATAATAATTATCTTCAGATTCAACAACATACCAAGGAGCGATGGCTTGATCAGTTAGCCGAATAGCTCTTTCTGCGGCATGAATATAACGTGGGTAATGGGTCAGAATTTGAAAATCTGCCTGGGAGCTTTTCCAGCCTTCTTTCTGGGCGGCTTTGAGTTCTTTTAGGCGTTGCTTTTGTGTTGATTGAGAGGAGTGTAGCCAGAATTTGAGGATTAAGGCGCCATCTCTGGCTAATGTGGTTTCTAGTGCTAGGATGCGCTGCATATGGACATCAAAGGCGACTTTCTTTTGCTTCTTTATCGCTCGTTTGATGAGTTCGCCACTGTACCAAGAACCAAAAAATAAACCGATGCGGCCACGGGCTGGGAAGTTTCGCCAATAACGCCAAAAGCGTGGTCGGCTGGCTTCCGCCTCGGTTTTGGCGCCAAAGCCGTTTACCTCTAATCCACGGGTATCAAACCATTGATTGAGCAGGTTGATAACATCGCCTTTATCTTTGTTGTTAACGCCCTCGAGTAGAATATAGACGGGAACGTTGGCTTGTTGCAGCGCGAATTGGGTAAGCAATAGTTTTTCACGAAGAATGGGCTCTTGCTCTTTATAGTCGTGCTTACTGATAGATCGTCCTAACTCGGCTGCTTCAAACATGGATGACTCACTTATTCAGATCGTGAAATGGCTTTACTCCGAAGAGTAGCATAGGACATGACAACAGTGACAATGATTAGTCGCAGGCTGAGTGAATGAGCTGACAATCATCAGCATCGTCGACGGAGAAGGGGTCTTTATAGCAGGATCACTTGTGATTGCTTGTCGTTTTGTAGGCAAGAGCGTGGTTCAACAGCGTTCTTGCCTACCGTTAGGTTCACCTATTCTTTCACTTCAGGTTTAACGAACCATTCATAGCCTTTTAGCATGCCATGCCAATAGAAGGGCGGTAAGATTTCTTCTTTTAATAACCAAGCAAAATTAGTGGGTTTGGTGCCATCGTTGATCCATTTTGGAAAGGTGGGTAAAAGCTTCCCACCATAGCCAAATTCTGCCAAGACGATTTTGCCGCGCTCAACGGTGAGTGGACAGGAACCATAACCATCGTAAATGGCTTTCATTGGACGATTTTGTAATGCATCGGCAATGTTCTGGGCGACGACCGGAGCCTGTTTACGAGCGGCGGCCATGGTTTTGGCATTAGGCGTGTTGGAAACATCGCCCAGTGACCAGATGTTGGCAAATCGAGTATGTTGTAAGGTCTCCTTATCTACCTCGACCCAGCCAGCCTCATCGGCAAGGGGACTGTTGCGAATAAAGTCGGGTGCACATTGTGGTGGGCAAACGTGCAGCATATCAAATTGGGTTTCAATGATCGTGGGCTCGCCGTTTTTGTCTTTTGCCGCGAAATATGCTCTTTTGTTTGGCCCATCGACTTTCACCAAATTGTGACTGAAGTGAGTGTTGACTTGGTACTTTTTAAGATAGCTTTCAAGAGCGGGTACATAGGCTGGTACGCCAAAAATCACGCCGCCAGCATTATAAAAAGACGTTTTGATGTTCTTGTGATTGCCGTTTTTTAACCAATGGTCGCATGATAAATACATGGCTTTTTGTGGCGCGCCAGCGCATTTTATGGGCATAGGAGGCTGGGTAAATACGGCATTTCCGTCTTTTAAGTTTTTTACCAATTCCCAAGTATAAGGGGCCAAGTCATAGCGATAATTGGAGGTGACGCCATTCTTTCCAAGAGTCTCAGATAGTCCTTCGATGGCATCCCAGTTGAGTTTGATTCCAGCGGCAACCACTAAAAAGCGGTAACTGACTTGCTGACCGTTATCGAGAACCAGCTTGTTTTCGTCGGGTAAAAAAGAGCTGACGGACTGTTGAATCCAAGTACTATTGCGGGGGATGACATGGGCCATTTTTCGGTGAGTTTTGGCCGCTTTGAATACGCCGCCGCCAACGAGGGTCCACCCCGGTTGGTAGTAATGGCTGTTGGCAGGGTCAATCAGGCAGAGTTTAATGTTGGATTGACGCTTTAGCAAGCTCGCAGCGGTTGCTACGCCTGCGGATCCTGCGCCGACAATAACAACATCGTATTGCGGGGAGGGTGATGCGGAGGCAGCCGCTTGGGGTTGAATGGTCGGTTCTTGGCTAGCTTGCCAGATTTGCGTTGAACGATTACCTGTCCGACAGTATGCGTGAACGTTCTGTGCCCCTTTTATCGCCTGTTTGAATGCCTCAACGTCTTCTGGTTGCATTTGGCCTCCAGAAAAGGGGATGTGTATCGCCGAGATATTATTAGCGTTGGCCTGTTCGGCCACTTTGGCAAAGTTAAGTTGCCCTTCCTCCTCGTTGTCAGGTCGATTACAGATGATCAGTGTGACGCCTGATTTTGCTAGGGTATTGACATCGTCTAAACTGATTTGTTCAGACACGGAATAGTGGTCTGTGATGGCTTTGCGCAACATGCTCTTCTCTCTCTTTTTTTGTCGTTATATGTATGTTTGCCGCTCTTTGGTGTGCCTGTAATGCGATTGCTCTTTATTGACGTCTTATGTAAAAGCGTTTAATGGAATTTTTAAGTAAGACAAACCATTTTCTTCTGGATTAGGAAGGTGGCCCGCTCTCATATTCACTTGCAGCGATGGTAAAATAAGACGTGGCATGGCTAGGGTTTTATCTCTACTTTCCCGTAAATGGACAAAAGTTGCCTTGTTAATATCTTGTTTGACATGGATATTATGGTCACGCTGAGTCTTGATGTCTGTTTGGTATTCCAGCTCACGTCCATTTGGACAATAGTCGTGACACATATAAATTCGATAGTCCTCTGGGAGGGCGAGGATTTTTTGAATGGAATCATACAGGGTACCAGCATCGCCTCCTGGAAAGTCAGCTCGTGCTGTTCCTGCATCGGGCATAAATAAGGTATCCCCAACGAAAACCGCATCACCTAGTACATGGGTAAAGCATGCCGGTGTATGGCCGGGTGTATGCATGGCAGTACATGGCATTTTGCCGATATAAAATTGTTCGCCATCTTTGAATAAATGGTCAAATTGAGAGCCGTCGTGTTTAAACTCCTGGCCTTCGTTAAATACTTTGGCAAAGGTGTCTTGCACAATACTGATTTGCTCACCGATACCTATTTTCCCACCTAATTTTTCTTTAAGGTAAGGCGCGGCGGAAAGGTGATCTGCATGAACATGGGTTTCAATTAACCATTCTACGGTTAGTTTATGGGCCGTAACATACTCAATAATGTCGTCAGCGCTTTTATAAAAAGTGCTGCCAGAGGCATAATCGAAATTCATGACGCTGTCGACAATTGCACAGTTCGACGATTCAGGGTCCTTTACGACATAAGAAAATGTACTGGTGTCTTTTTCAAAAAAAGCCGCCACTTCGGGCTTCATTACTGTGTTAGTTGTCATCTCACACCTCACTGATTGATCACTGGTCTAATAGCATGCTGATTTATCTTATTAAGATTGATAGAGCAGAAAACATGCCAACGCTTTTTATGTTATTTAGTGAGTTGAAAAATAAAGACTTTTATTTTTTGTGATGATCGCTTTTATTGAAATAGCATTGACCAACGTCACATCTATTGTCATATTTGTCCTTGGTTTTGACAAAAATGGCGAGGTTTGTGTATGGATATCATTGCGTCTGATTCACCGTCTCTTGAAGGACTTACGAGCATGCTCGAAGGGTACGATTGTCCGGCGATTCTGGTATCGGTGGATTATCAAATTCTCGCGATTAATCAGCATTATCGAGAAGAATTTGGTGAGGTTTTATTACAAACCAAACCGCGTTGTTTTGAGGTATCCCATGGTTATAACGTCCCTTGTGATGTTGCTGGAGAAGATTGCCCGCTTGCGGCAACTCTAGACTCCGGTCGTAAAGAACGAGTTCTGCATATTCACCAAACGCCAAGAGGCAAGGAGCATGTGGATGTAGAAATGCTGCCTATTCATGATAGCCAGGGTAAGTTGTTATTTTTTGTCGAGTTACTGCGAGCTGTGGCCGTAGCCAGTGCTGAAAATGGCAGTAAAACGCTAGTGGGTTCTAGTAAGCCTTTTAATCTCATGTTAGAAAAGGTGACCCGAGTGAGCCAGAGCGATGCATCTGTATTGCTGCTAGGGGAGTCGGGAAGTGGTAAAGAGCTCGTGGCACATGCTATCCATCAAGGCAGTGACAGAGCGAAGAATTCGCTTGTTACCTTAGAATGCGCGGGGCTAACCGACTCCTTGTTTGAAAGTGAATTGTTTGGTCATGTTAAAGGCGCCTACACAGGGGCGTATAGCAATCGCACTGGGTTAGTGGAGTTAGCGAACGGTGGAACGCTATTCTTGGA
Source organism: Marinomonas spartinae (assembly GCF_016461715.1). Lineage (GTDB taxonomy): Bacteria > Pseudomonadota > Gammaproteobacteria > Pseudomonadales > Marinomonadaceae > Marinomonas > Marinomonas spartinae_A. Next base: position 84,952 of record NZ_JAEMUI010000022.1, read on the forward strand.
TGAAATTGGCGATGTCCCACTGTCGATGCAAGTCAAGCTACTTCGTCTAATTGAAACGGGTTCTTTTCGGCCTGTTGGCTCCTCAAGTACCAAGCATACGCGTTTTAGATTGATCTGTGCGACCCATAAAAACCTCGCCAAAATGGTGAAAGATGGGGCGTTTCGTCAAGACTTATACTATCGAATTAATGTCTTCCCTATTTATGTTCCATCATTGCGTGAACGACGTGATGATCTGGCGTTGTTAATTAGCACATTATTAAAACGAATTAGTCATCGTAAGGAATATCATCTTACGGATTCTGCGTTTCATGTATTAAAGCAATATGACTTTCCTGGCAATATTCGCGAGTTAAGTAACATTCTCAACCGTGCCACCATATTGACGGATACGAATGTCATTGAACGCAGTACGATAGAGGAATGCCTGATTATTGATCAGGAACTTAATCAGGACGTTGCTGACCAGTCTACGGGGTGTGTGGATGCTAAACAGTTGAATGATTCAGAGAGGGTATGGGTAGATTTGAAAACAGCTGAGCAGCTTTATTTATCTGATTTACTTTCCTTTTATAACCATGACAAGGTGAAAGTAGCTGAAGTGGCTGGCATTAGCTTGCGTTCTCTCTATCGGAAGTTGCAATAGCCAATCAATCTGGCTGATAAACCTTTGTTTTACCTTTATGGATCTCATTACTTGCTTCGGGGAAGATGAAAATCGCTGACATCTCTTATCGCTTCTCTCTTCCTTTACAAATGCCATCAATCTGTCATGAAAACGTAATTAATTGTATGGAAATAATAAATTAAGTTTAATTTTATGGTTATGTTTAATTTTATTTTTTCCTATTGTTTGCTACAGACTAAACATTTAAATCTATTTGTTTAATTTTTTTCCTTTCTAATAAATTATTTCTGAATCACTAAGCTTATGAATTCATTAGGTT